>NZ_CP016895.1:2494065-3741098 GCF_001704115.1 Acinetobacter larvae | reverse complement strand
GTGAGACCCCATTATTTATACCATTCAATTTCAAAGCCATCCCCCAAGAGGGCTCGCCATTCTACCCAAGTTATCCACATCTGTCATGACTAATTCGGGCGAATTTGTGTAAAAAAACAACCCCTCGCACCATATTTTTAAATTTAAAGCCATTATGGATAGCTCTAAGCAAAAGCTGTGGATAAAATATAGCATAAACTTATCCACAATCCAGTCTTTTAATTCAAACATAGATATCAACAACCCAAACTATTGTTATTTTTAAATAAAAACATCATTTCCACAGAAAAACCCTCCCCTAATAATAATAAATTTAAATTTATAAATTTGAATTTAATTATAGAGGGCTTCAAAATTGTGGATAACCATTTTAAATTCATTTCCAGTAAAATAAATTCAAATTTAAAATCTCGACGTTTTATTATATGTGGATAAACTTGTTGTTAACGCTGTTTATATCTGTAATTTACTTTAAAAATCTAATACTTACAATGTGAATATTTTATATTAATTATAAATCGTGTGAAAAACAGACAAAAAATCATGCAGACTTCAACGCTCAGCAAATTATGGCAATGTTGTATAAAGTTAAGTCAAAAAGGGTTAAAAACTATGAATTACATTGACAGTTCAAACAATGCGCAATACAATCGCGAACCTTTATAGATAAGATCATTTTGGAGTTTCGATATGAAACGTACATTTCAACCATCCGAATTAAAGCGTAAGCGTGTTCATGGTTTTCGTGCTCGTATGGCAACTAAAGCTGGTCGTCAAGTATTAGCTCGTCGCCGTGCAAAAGGTCGTCACAGCTTAACTGTTTAATTAATAGTTATCTGTACGATTGAAAGAGGTATGACACTTTATCATTTCAGCACGGCGCTTCGATTACGTTGTGCTGCTGATTATAAAAGTGTGTTTGAGGGTGCGCTTTTTAAAGTGCATCAACCTCATTTCTTATTCTTAGCTACCCCATCTAAACAGCAAAATAGCCGTTTAGGGCTTGTTGTCGCTAAGAAAAAAGTACGTCGCGCACATGAAAGAAATCGAATAAAACGTATAGCGCGTGAAAGTTTTCGCTTACATCAACAACAAATTGATAATTTGGATATTGTGGTGATGCCTAAAATCGGTATTGAAGCAATTCCTAATCCTGAACTACATCAGCAGTTACAATTTGCTTGGTTGAAATTACAGCGTCTTGTTAAAAAGCACCATAAAATAGCAATTTCCTCTGAAAAATGAGAGTAAACCGATGGCTCGTATTCTGCATTGGTTAATTCGTTGTTATCAAATCTTGATAAGCCCGATGTTAGGGCCTCGTTGTCGCTATATTCCTACTTGTTCACAGTACGCCATTGAAGCAATTCGCAGCCATGGTGCGTGGAAGGGTGGATGGTTGGCAACACGACGTATTTGTCGCTGTCATCCTTGGGGGGGATATGGTTATGATCCAGTGCCGCAAAAAGCCATTCGTTTTATTTCATTTCAGCAAATAGATTCTCAAAAGCTTCTTGTTGCTGTACCCTTGCGTGAACGTTTATCTAATCCAAAACACTCTAACCATTTGGGGTAATGAATATGCAACAATGGGCCAGGTTTGCGATCCTCGGGGCCATGTTAGTCACCGCATATTTGCTCATTTTGGCTTGGCAAAAAGACTATGGACATGACAATGCGAGTAAGCCAGCAACACCAGCAGCTGCAGTCGCCCATGATGTCTCTGCTGATATACCAAATGCGCAAAGCACTGCGGCATCTAGTGATGTCCCACAAGCTCAGGTAACTGCTGCTGCACAGCCAAATACCGCAGCACCAACCAATGCAAATCAACAACTGATTTCAGTTAAAACTGACCTTTATCATCTTTGGATTAGTCCGAAAGGTGGTGATATTGTTCGGATGGAATTACTTGCACATGACAAAAGCAAAAATAGTGATCAGCCATTTGTCATGCTGGAAAGTGATCATCAGCGTACCTATGTCGCGCAGTCTGGTTTAATTGGTCTAAATGGTCCAGACAGTAATCGTAATGGACGCCCAAATTACGAATATGAGAAAGCAAGTTTTAGCCTAGAAGATGCTAAGGTTGTTAACCAAGATGGTAAGTCTGTTAAAGTCTTAAATGTACCTTTGGTCTATAAAACACCCGAAGGCGTTGAGATTATTAAAACTTTCACATTCTCAGCAGGTGACTATCCAATTAAAGTGAGCTATCAGGTATTAAACCGCGGTACTCAAGATTGGCAAGGTCAAATGTTTGGTCAAATCAAACGTGATAACTCTGAAGACCCTGGTAAGTCTGATCAAGGTATTTTTACCTTGGGCACTTTCTTAGGTGGAGCTTGGGGCACGCCTGATTCTCATTATAATAAGTTGAAATTCGACAAGTTTAGTGAGGAAAAACTCGCCACTGAAGCAACTGGTGGATGGGTTGCTGTGGTACAACACTATTTTGTTAGTGCTTGGGTACCAGGGCATTTTGGTGATAAGCCTTATCAGGCCAAATTAGAATCACGTAAAGCCGCAGATAATAGCAATATTATTGGTTTTACCTCACCAGCAATCAACGTTCCTGCTGGTAAGACCATGACTGTTGATGCAACTTTCTATTCTGGTCCAAAAATTCAGTCTGAATTAAAAGATCTAGCGCTTGGTTTAAATCAAACTGTAGACTATGGTTGGTTATGGCCAATTGCCAAATTATTATTCATGGGCTTACAGTTCTTCCATAACATTGTCGGTAACTGGGGCTGGTCAATTATTTTATTGACGATTCTGGTGAAACTGATCTTATGGCCACTGTCTTCTAAAAGTTATCGCTCTATGGCGAAAATGCGTGTGATTGCACCAGAAATGCAACGCATGAAAGAAGAATTTGGTGAAGACCGTATGCGTTTTTCACAAGAAATGATGGCGCTATATAAACGTGAACAAGTCAATCCACTGTCTGGTTGTTTGCCTTTATTATTACAAATGCCGATTTTCTTGGCTTTGTATTGGGTGTTGATGGAAAGTGTGGAATTACGCCATGCGCCTTGGATTCTTTGGATTCAAGATCTATCGGCAATGGACCCATGGTTTATCTTGCCATTGTTGATGGGGGCAACCATGTTTATTCAGCAAATGCTGAACCCACAACCTGCCGATCCAATGCAAGCAAAAGTCTTTAAAATCATGCCTATCATGTTTACAGTGTTTATGCTGTTCTTCCCTGCTGGTCTGGTTTTATATTGGATTGTGAACAACTCGATCACAATCTTACAGCAAGGCTTTATTAATAAGAGCGTCGAAAAACAACGCTTAAATAAAGACAATACTGTGGCCAATTAGGCGTCAGGAAACTGCTGATAAAATCCGCTTAAGATGGTAATCTTAGGCGGATTTTTTATTTTATGAAATTGGAAAGTATGATGAGCCACAGTGTCAGTCAAACCACGATTGCTGCGATTGCAACACCACCAGGTCGTGGTGGGGTAGGCGTTATCCGTTTGTCTGGACCGAAAGCCTATTCTATTGCTGCCGCACTCACCCAACAAGATTTACCGGCTACACGTTTTGCCTGTTTTCGTCGCTTTTACGACGCAGAGCAGCAAGTGATGGATGAAGGACTGATCATTTGCTTTGCCGGTCCACAGTCATTTACTGGAGAAGATGTTGTTGAGATTCAAGGGCATGGTGGACCTGTAATTCTAAATACTGTCTTGGCACGCACCTTGGCATTGGGTGCTGTGGCGGCAAAAGCAGGAGAGTTTTCCTTACGTGCTTTTGAAAATGGCAAAATGGATTTGGTTCAGGCAGAAGCCATTGCCGATTTGATTGATGCCAGTTCGCAAGCTGCTGCACGCTCAGCTGTACGTTCTTTACAAGGTGCTTTTTCCAATAAAGTCAATACTGTACTAGAGCAGTTGATTCATTTGCGTTTACATGTAGAAGCAGCAATTGATTTTCCAGAAGAAGAAATAGACTTTTTAGCTGATGGCAAAATTCTGAGCTTATTACAACAAGTACAACATTCTGTAAGCCAAGTACAACATTCTGCACGTCAAGGACAGTTATTACGAGAAGGTTTGCAAGTGGTGATTGCTGGTAAGCCAAATGCTGGTAAATCTAGTCTACTCAATGCTTTAGCTGGCAATGAACGTGCGATTGTGACGGATATTGCCGGCACGACCCGCGATGTATTACATGAGAAAATTACCCTAAACGGTTTACCGATCACCTTAACTGATACTGCTGGTTTACGTGAAACGGGAGATCTTGTTGAACAAGAAGGAATTCGACGTGCTATTCGAGAGATCGAACAAGCTGATTTATTATTGTTGGTTTATGATTTAAGTGGTGATGAAGAGCCTTTACAGTTGGCTGAGCGCTATTTTGCTGAGCATATAGACCGTAAACGCTTAATTTTGATTGGTAATAAATGTGATTTAACCAATCTGACACCGGCATTATCAGACTATCAAGGCTTTCGTCATGTACGTGTATCTGCAAAGCAAGATTTGGGCGTAAACAGCTTAATTGACTGCGTTACTGCACATGCTGGCTTTCACCCTGCAGAAGATACTTTTATCGCCCGTACGCGCCATTTAGACGCAATGCAGCGTACACAATATTATCTGGCTGAAGCACATGATCAGCTGACGGTATTTCATGCTGGTGAATTGGTTGCCGAGTCTTTACGCTTAGCACAAAATGCTTTGGGTGAAATTACTGGTGATTTTAGTGCGGATGATTTACTGGGTAAAATTTTCGGCTCTTTTTGTATTGGCAAGTAAAATTTAATAGAAATCCCGCTCAAGCTTATTTTTTCATCTTATTTTTCAATCGTGATGAAGTGCTGGAGCGGGATGAGATGGATTAGAAAGAAAGTTTGAGATTTAGATAATAATTACGACCTAAAACATTGCTATAACGGCTGATATAGTTTGTGCCAGACATATCTAAAGTATAAGTATCAAATAAGTTATTAATACCAAAACCAAGTTCAGCGTGATTGAGTTGTTTCACCCCAGGAACCTTAAATTTAGCACGCGCAAAAATATCGTGGAAGAATTCCCCACCGATTTTTAAGCTATCCGCTGTTTGACCGGTTTGATTTAAAATTGCTGCAGCATTGCTAATATGATAAGCGCTGTAGTATTGCGTTCCCCAACCGAAGGTCCATGTTTCATTTGGTTTTAAGGTGAAGGTGGCATTGGCACGATGTCGGATAGGGTTGCCGCTAGCACTACCATCTAATTGACTTTCCCAACCACCATTTAAATTGGTTTGACGAATATATTGGTCTACATAGGTATAGCCCAAATTAAAGTTTGATGAGCCTAAGATACTGTCAAAAGAATAATGAATAGCTGTGTCAAAGCCACTGGTTTTTAGACCTAATGCATTAAAGGGCTGGGTATTAATCGCAGTGACATTGCCCTGTTCATCACGTGTGACACGTCCAGGAAAATTTCCTTCATTGGCTAAGATATATTCTGCTGATGGTTCAGTAATATTGTTGGTTTTTTCGATATGGAAATAGTCTAGCGACAAGCGTAAGTCAGGAATAAAATCAGGTGTTAAAACAATACCAGCATTATAACTTTTTGATGATTCTGGGGTGATATCTGGGTTACCACCTGAAATAGCATCATAACTGCTAATAATCTTTCCAGTTTTAGGATCGACGAGTGTAGTACTGGTTGTCTGGCTACTGCTTGCTTCAGCTAATTGGGATACAGTTGGTGCAATAAAGCCTTCACTATAAGACGCTCTTAATAAAATCTGCTCATTTGGCGCGAATCTAAAACCAATCGTTGGGGTAATCGCATCAAACTTGGTTTTAGGTTGGGTGGTATAGCCAGTTAAAACCGAGTTATATCCGGTTGAGGAATCTACTTTATATTGAGGTGTACTGGAATCAATATTAAATTCTTCATAACGCCCAGCGATTTGAACATCAAATAATTTAGCCCAAGGTATTTGCATGTCTGGTGAAATCAATGGAATACCAAATTCTAAATAAGCACTTTTAGCTTCCATATTACGTTCCGTGGGTTTTCGCCACGGGTTATCGACATGTTGATGGTCCGCAAACCCTTCTGTTTTGGTTTTACGATATTCTAGTCCTGTTGCCATACTAATATCGCCTGCATACCAAGTATATATCGAGCCCGCTCCTCGCAACGCAAAATCATTGAGAGTTGATTGGGTCTGAGTTTTTGGATAATTCCAATATTTGGCAATAATATCTGTACTTTCAGTTGTGGTATCTTTAATCAGTTCGATTAAGCCTGCGTTTAAATCCGCCGTCCAAGCTTTGGCACCAGGGTTATTACTGCCACGTCTTGGGTAGTTCACCATAATGTCGGCTTGGCTCCAAGCATAGTCGGCAGACACCGTAAAGTCAGGTGTTAAGTCAAAGCTAAATCCTGTGGCTACTCGTTTGGTCTCATTTTCAATACGTCGGTAGGCTTTTTCTCCCATATCTGACCAATTGACGGGGAAGTTAACCTGTACCTCTTTACCGAATGGGTTAGTCGGATTATCTGCTTTATAGGTTACGACACCATAGCCATGTGGTGTGGTTAAATGTTTACCCTCTTCTTTGTCATAAGAGCCTTCTAAATATACATTTAACTTGTCTGTAAAATCACGATTGATCGATAGACTATAAGCTTCTGTTTTACTTTCTGTGATGAGCGTGGTATTACCAGACCAAGCACTCATTTGATCAGAAAGACCAAGTGCATAACCCTCTCCAAGCTTATTTATATCACCATCCCATCCCTTGGGAATATGCGCAGCAGTATAACTCCCATCGCTATTTTTAATGCGCAGGTTGACCAGATCCCCTGCAGGTGGGCTAGACGCATTATGAATTGAATTGGGGTTATTCTGAAGTTGTAAATTACGCCCCATATTGCGCCATTTTTTGTCAAACTGTGACAATGGGTCTTGGTCACGTTTGGATGCCGTGAATAATACTTGCGTACGCCCTTCTTCAAGGGCAAAGCCTGTGACTAAATTGACGGTTTTAACGGGTTGGTCATTCCCCAATGTATTTTCATAGCGGACAGTCACATCTGTACCAACATAATCTCGTTTTAAAATAACGTTAATAACCCCACCAATGGCTCCCGAACCATAGATTGCCGAAGCTGATGTGGGCAGGACTTCAATGCGTTCAATCGCTTCTAATGGAATATTATTTAAGTTGGGTTGGTCGGTACTTTCTGCTGTTCCTCGACTGCCCATACCTGCTGCTCGTCGACCATTAATTAAAATTAATGTATGGTTTGCGCCTAAACCTCTTAGGTTAATTTGGCTGGTTGTTCCGGTAAAACCAGAACCAGAATCATTGGGAATCGAGGTGGCTTGCGGTAAAAGTTTGGTTATTAAATCACTGACATTGGTTGCACCAGTATTTTTAATGTCTTCTGCTTTAATAATGGTATAGGGCTGAATATCATTTTCAGTTCTAATAATATCCATATTGCCATTTTTAAGAGCTTTTTCTTGTTGCTGTGCCTGCATCTCAATGACCGGTAGCACAGATACATCCTGTTGTTGTGCAAATAAAATTGGACTGCTACCGAGCATCATTGCCGTAAAAATCATCTTTTTTAACAGTTGCTGGTATGGGTTCTTTCTAAAACTTATCAATTGCAGCGATACAGCTGGATATGATTTGGTCATATCTAAAATTTCCTATTGCGCCATTATTACAAATAGTCACAAAGCATACATTATTAATCATTAATGTAAATAATTATCATTAATATTTTAATTTGTATTTTGAAAAATGATAAATTTAATAATTTGAAAAATAATAATTTTTATTATGTTTTTGGGTGTTATAACTAAGCCAGAACAAGGCTTAGCGCTTGAGCAAAACACAAATATTGTGAATAAAATATGGAAAAAATATCGCGCTAAAGAATTGCTCAAAATCTTATTTTAGCTTTGTAAAAGTACTGCTTAAAAACTGAGAAAAATATAGATAGAACGCTGCACTAGACGCGATGTGCAGAAAAAGAAAATAAGTGTGAATAGGTGTGGTTTAATATATTTTGCTATTTTGACGTGGTATTGTACTCAAGGCTTTGCTGCCAAAGGCATACGGTACAGATCAAACTGGTGAATATGCAAAAGAAAATAATGCCCGCCTGAAAACCCCATAGATCAGCCAAATAGCCAACCGCCATAATGGGGAGGATAGTCCCCCAATAGGCAATGAATAAATAAGTCGCCATCACGGCTGAACGATTGTTGCTTTGGGTAATGCGGTGAATGGTGGCAAAGGCACCCATCAAACTCAAACCATGCCCGATACCAGCACATATCACACTGACAAAAAACAGCCAGCTTTGTTGCAGTAAAATACTACAGAGTAGAATGGCACAGCTACAGATCAGCATCAAAAAACCACGTTGTAGACAGCTTCTTGCAGCTAAGCGTTTGGCTATAATCTGGATGCACAGTGAAATCATTAAAATACTGGTAATGGTCGCACCACTGACCAATGGACCATGCCAAGGAATAATATCGCGTATAAAGGATGGTGCCAGAGAAGCAAAAAGGCTAAAACAACTAAATGCACAAAATGCAGCAAAACTTGCAATATAGAAAGTACGATGCGTATTGTGCGATGGTAGCTCCAGATGCGGTGCCATAGAAAAGTTTTGTCGATAAAAACTTTGTTGTTTAACTAGAAATAAGCTAAAAAAACTAAAGATTGCCGCAACAATGATGGGAATATAGGGGCTAATGAGTGGATGCGCGGAAAATTGTGCAATACTGCCACCAAAGAGCGGTCCTATACCAAAACCAGCCACAGTAATGATTGAGCTGAGTTGTGGCGCGGAGGTTTGGTGTTCGGGAGGAATGGTATAAATTAACCCTAACATGGCAGAGGTACTAATCAGCCCAGAAGCGATGCCGATTAAGAAACGCCCAAATGCCAGTTGGTAGGCATTCTCTGCCAGTACTGAAAGAAGCAGTCCTAAAATAACAAAAGCTAAACCGATTTGAATGCTGCGGACAAAACCAAAACTATTACTACTGCGCCCTAAAAAGAGCAGTGTGGCTAAACAACCAAACATATATGCCACGAAGATGTAACTAATATGGCTAGGTTGTAACTGCCAAAGCTGTTGGTAGAGCGGATATAAGGGGCTAGGCAATGCAGTCCCCATTGTTCCGATACACAGCGCAAGGCTAATCAATAAAAAAGGTTGCCACAATGTATATTTCATAGCTGCTCTGACATTGCTCAATTTTTCAATCCAAGTGCTCGCTTCAGCAATAGCCGCGCTGATACGGTTGGAAGGAGCTTAAAAGCCTAAGATTTAAACGCTTAAAGGTCAATTGATTTATATTATTTTGTCTGTTTAAGCATAACGTTTCAGCAATTTAATAAACTGCTGCAATTCTTCTTCATCAATTGCTGCTTCTGTCGGTAATACATGTTCACGTAAATGCGCTTCAATCAATTCATTCATCAAGCCGTTGATTGCACCTTTAATGGCTGCAACTTGTTGTAGTACCGAGATACAAGAGTTATCCGCTTGCTGCATGCTATTTTCTACTGCTTGTAACTGCCCTTTTAGACGACGTACACGGTTTAAGACTTTTTTATTTTGATGAAGGTGGCTCATAGCTGAATTCCTAAAATATATACTCTGGTATAGTATATTTAAAAAAACAATTCTATACTGGGTGGGGGTATTTATGGGGAATAAAATGACTCTGCATGATGATAAACAAGCCATTCGTGACGATCAAAACGTTGCACACGCTGATCGACCCGCAATAAGCGCGATATGTACAGACGTTGCAGCATTAGGGCAGCAACATAATCCATTACTACAAAAGAAATTGTTTTATGCAGCTGTCTTTACCGCCGTCATGATGTTATTGGAAATTATTGGTGGTTGGTATTTACATTCAATGGCTTTGTTGGCTGATGGCTGGCATATGAGTTCACATTTGATTGCCTTAGGGCTCGCTTATTGCGCGTATTTTGTTGCGGCAAAATATGCTCATGATCCACGTTTTTGCTTTGGGACGTGGAAAATAGAAGTTTTAGCAGGTTTTAGTAGCGCGATTTTATTGTTTATGGTTGCGGTGCTGATGTTCTATCAATCGGTAGAACGTCTATGCTTCCCAGCAGAAATTCAATATCAACAAGCAATTGTGATTGCAGTACTGGGCTTGATTGTGAATTTAATTTGCGCATGGTTATTGCATGATTCAAGTGTGCATCATCATGAACACCAACACCAACACCAACACCAACACCAACACCAACACCAACACCAACACCAACACCAACACCAACACCAACACCCAGAGCATGATTTAAATCGCCATTCTGCGTTTATGCATGTGGTGGCAGATGCTTTAACCTCAGTCTTGGCTATTATTGGTCTAACGTTGGGTTTGTACTTTGGTTGGCAGTTTTTAGACCCATTATTGGGCATTGTTGGAGCAATTCTAGTCTTGAGATGGTCAATACAGCTGATCATCCAGTGCAGCAAAGTCTTGGTTGATGCCGAGATGGATCATCCTTTAGTACAACGTATTCGACATGATTTACAAGCGTTTTCTACTGGTTTACAGATAGAAGATTTGCATCTATGGAAAATTGGTCAAGCACAGTTTTCTTGTATGCTGCGTATTAGTGGAATTTCCTTGCAGGATTTTCATCAAATTCAGCATCTATTACAGCATTATCCAGAGCTTGCACATGTAAATATCGAACCGCAGTTTCGAACTGAGTAAAATCATTAGCACTCATTTAGTCGCCACATAGATCTTGTTAAATTTCTAGGTCTGATCTGAGCGGTTCCACGTGAAGTTATACTCAAAATAGGCTTCAGGCAGTTGCCAAGATTGGTGCTTTACTGTGTTTTTTTATAGGTTTCTACGTGTTTCTTATGATTTGTAGGTGGATACAGGGCTGATACAAAGTCGATGCTTGCTTGCTATCTCTTTGCTATGGATGTCATTTACAATGCAATTCTTCTATATTGGGGATTAAGTTGGAATGACAAAAATAGCAATGGTTGCCAAAGGGGTATTTGCGAGTTTGTTATTGGCGAGTAGTATGATGCTGCATGCTGATGTGGACAGTGTTCAGCATAAACTCACGCAGAACTATCCCAATGTAAAAATCACTGATTTAAAAACCACGCCAGTCAAAGGTCTATATAGCGGTATTTTAGATCAGCAAGTGATCTACTTAGATGAAGAGGCGCAACATATTTTGGTGGGTTCCATGATTCGTTTGCAAGATCAGCGTAATCTAAGCAAAGACTTAGTTGCAAGCACCCGCGCTGGTTCGAATACCCAGATGTCAGCAGTAAAGATAGATGTAAAAAGTTTGGATTTGTCTGATGCTCTTAAAACCGTCCGTGGCAATGGTCGTCATCAGCTCATCGTGTTTTCTGACCCGAACTGCCCATATTGTAAAACCTTAGATAATAATTTATCTCAGCTGAAAGATGTCACCATCTATACTTTTTTATATCCAATAAAACATCAATCCGTTATACCGAGCCAGCAAGTGTGGTGTTCTCCCAATCGTCAGTATGCTTGGCAGCAACTCATTGCTAAGGGCGTGATTCCGACAGCTTCTGCCGATTGCCCTAACCCAGTTGCACGTAATTTAGCCTTAGGCAAACGCCTCGCCATACAGGGTACGCCTGCGATCATTTTTGCCGATGGTCATGTCGTGATGGGAGCTTACTCTGCCACTGAAATTCAAAATATTTGGCAACAGTTGGGGCTTTGATTCGGCTTATTTAGATGCTCTGGAAGCAGATGCTGTTTGGTCGAGACGTAATCCGATGAGTAACTGTGTTAGAACGTCGATACTTTGTGCTAGCGTCTGCTGACCATCTTGGCTTTGCGCAATCCAAAATGCAGCCTCATTGAGACTGCCATGGATGAAACGTGCCAATGCTGTACAGTCCATGTGTTTGATGATCTGTTGCTTCATGAGTGTTGTCAGTATATTTTCAATCGAACTTATGCAGTATTGCTGGGCATCTAAGCTTTGTTGACCCAATACCGCCCGCGCATCTTCTAAGATTAAGCGTTGTATTTCAGGTTCTAATGCCATTTCTAAAAAATGAATACAACGCTGTAAAAAGCCTTGCCATGGATCAGTATGTTGCGCAGTAATCTGCTGTAATCGTTGATCCATTTCTTGATCTATTTCGATAATTACTGCCTGAAATAAGCTTTTTTTATCACCAAAATGATGATATAGCGCACCACGGGTTAAGCCCGCTTGTGCGGTTAAATCATCCATAGATGTAGCATTAAATCCATGTGCTGTAAAAACTTTACGTGCAGTTTGTAATAAGGTGACACGAGTTTTTTGCATATCAGCCTGTGTACGACGCGCCATAATCTAACTGTCCTATTCTTACTGTCCTATGATGTCTGAGCAATGTTCGGATCTATGCATTTAGCTATTTACATACGAAGCGTATGTATATATGATTTTATACATACGCTTCGTATGTATTATGACGAGAGCAGTTATAAACCACAAGCTTGAGGTGTGCCATGTTGCATCGTTATACAGCATTATTTTCCGTAAAAGGTACCTTAGGCTTTACTTTAGCCGGATTACTTGCGCGTATGGCATTGCCCATGACAGGGATTGCGATGATTACCATGTTGTCGCAACAATATGGTCGTTATGCTTTGGCAGGTGCGGTCTCGGCAACTTTTGTTTTGGCTTATGCCCTACTCTCACCACAAATCTCACGACTTGTCGATCGCTATGGGCAGTATCGTATATTGATGATCAGTGCCCTACTCAGTGTGTTTGGCACGAGTTTGATCTTACTGTGTTCTTATTGGCAGTTGGGACAATGGCTATTATTTGTGGGGGCAATTTTTACTGGCTGTATGCCTAGTTTATCTGCAATGTTGCGTGCACGTTGGACACAGATTTATCGTGGGCAACCTGAATTAGCAACGGCTTATTCTTTAGAATCTGTTCTGGATGAGTTAAGTTTTATTGTGGGTCCACCGCTTGCTGTTGGATTATCTGTGGCTTGGTTTGTGCAGGCTGGTCCATTGTTGGCGGCTATCTTTTTAATATCGGGTATTATTTTTCTAGCATTGCAACGAAATACGGAACCCAAAATTGATTCTGCCCAACAGGCACAACACACGACGGCCATCATTAGGCAAGTGGATGTGTTATTACTGGCTTTATTAATGCTCGCAATGGGCGTTATTGTGGGTACCATTGATATTATGAGCGTGGCATTTGCAGAAAGTCTGCAACAGACTGCTGCTGCCAGTTGGGTCTTGTCTGCTTATGCACTGAGTTCCTGTGTGGCTGGATTAATATTTGGTGCAACGAACCTTAGGATGCCTTTGCACCGTCTATTGTTATGCGGTGGAATTGCTACAGCGATAACAACCCTGCCCTTGCTCTGGGCAAATAGTATTGTAGCTTTGTTGCTTATGGTCTTTGTCGCGGGGATATTTTTTGCACCGACCATGATTATTGCGATGACGTTGATTGAACGCATGGTACCAGCATCTCGTTTAACAGAAGGAATGACTTGGTTGTTGGCAGCATTGAGTATTGGTGTTGCACTTGGCGCTGCGATTACTGGGCAAGTGGTGGATGCTATGGGGATTGATGTTGGTTTTAGGGTTGCCGTTGTGGCTGGGATATTGGTGATATTGGCGGTATGTCTAGGTTATCAACGTTTAGGAAAGTATCAACGCTGTGAGCCATCATGAAGAGAAGAGAGCTATTATAATACCATCCGTCGTTTAGAGCGTGCTTCTAGCCTAGCTTAGCGTGCGCTCTGGTGCTTGTATAATTCTAGCGATGTTATGTCGATTCTGTGATTGCATGTTGCTATTGCAACTTTGTGATTCCAATTCTGTTATTTCAATAAAGCAACAGTGCATGTCGATGTGCTCGGTTTAGACTATCGCAACGATAATCATGATGAGCAATACGATCGTATGCCAACTTCAATCACTTTTAAAAAATTTTTATCAACCATATTGGTTAGACCAGCTGTTCTGGTTGCAATGGGTACAACATTAAAAGCTTCTACAGCAAGCAGCATTGGATCAGAAAAATTAGCGCCCAAAGCTTTAGCAGCAACAGCACCTAAGGCTAAATCTAGCGCAGAGCGCTTATTTTTTGGAAGTTTAGTGTTGAGTATCAGCAGTGCTGCCCTACTACTAAGCGCTTGCAGTAGCGTACCTCTGGCTGAATCTGATGGTCAACCACGTTATGAGTCACCACAGCCCAAGCATGTTGAGGAATGGCAGCAATGGGAGCGTCAGCAACAGCAACAACAGCTTGAAAAACAGTGGAAAAACTCTCATCTGCCAGCATCACAATAGTTTAGATATCTAGGTTTAGGGACCAGGGCTGCTGTGCTGAAAGCAGCAACCTAGAACGCTGTAGACCGTGCTGCTCTCTGTCTTTAAATCTGAATCTCTTAAGCCAAGTTTCTTTTAAGCTAAGTTTCTTTATTTAAACTTGCTCTAATATGCTGAGCTGTCCAAAGCTTGTATTGCCTAAGGGGTATATGGACCAAAGCTTGTATCGACCAAAGCTTGTATTGTCCAATGGTTATATGGTTCGAAGCCGGTCAACATGATGAGGTCTTTCCGACTATTCCACAGTGCTAAACGTACCCGTGGCAAAGAGTTTTGATTATACTCATGGCTACCATGATCTTGAGATAATTGTATGAGCACTGTTGCATCTAATGTTTATGATAAAGTTGCCATTCGTGGACGTTTACTCGATATTCAACAGAGCGTAAAGCAAGCAGCAGAAATTGCACAGAACCTTCGTTATTTTGAAGATGGTTTATTGCTGATTGAGCACGGCATTATTCAATGGTGTGGTGCTTGGCAAGATGGGCAAGCACAGCTTAGCGCAGAATTTCACGTGGAACATTATCCAGAGCAACTGATCGTTCCTGGCTTCTTAGATAGCCATATTCATTTTCCGCAAACAGAAATGGTTGGTGCTTATGGTGAGCAACTATTAACATGGCTTGAGCAATATACTTTTCCGACAGAAATGAAATTTTCTGATCGTGATTATGCCGATAAAATTGCCGCATTTTTTATTGAAGAATTACTTAGAAATGGCACCACCACGGCGCTGGTTTTTGCCAGTGTCCATCCACAGTCAGTTGATGCATTATTTAGTGCCGCACAACGCTATCAAATGCGTATCATTGCTGGTAAAGTCATGATGGATCGTCATGCGCCCGAAGCGTTATGCGATAGCGCCGAAAGTGCTTATCGAGACAGTAAAGCTTTAATTGAAAAATGGCATGGCAAAGGACGCAATCTTTATGCGATTACACCGCGTTTTGCCCCAACCTCTAGCCCTGAACAATTACAGGTTGCAGGTCGCCTCAAAGCCGAATATCCAGATGTCTATGTACATACCCATTTAAGTGAAAACCACAACGAGATTCAATGGGTAAAAGAACTGTTTCCAGAGCATAAAAATTATTTAGATGTTTATCATCATTATGCCTTAACGGGTTCTCGTTCTGTCTTTGCCCATTGCGTGCATTTACAAGATGCAGAATGGCAATGTTTACATGATACCGATTCAGCCATTGCCTTTTGCCCAAGTTCTAATTTGTTTTTGGGCAGTGGTTTATTCCCATTGCAAAAAACATGGCAGCATCAAGTCAAAGTGGCTGTGGGAACCGATATTGGTGCTGGTACGCGTTTTAGCCAGCTGCATAGCTTGGATCAAGCGTATAAGGTTTTACAGCTACAAGGCTATAAGTTATCGGCGCTGGAAGCACTGTATCACATCACCTTAGGTGCTGCGAAAGCACTTGATTTAGATCACTGTTTAGGGAACTTTGCCGTGGGCAAAGAAGCTGATTTTGTAGTGCTTGATCTTCAGGCTACAGCCCTACAAGCGCTCAGACAACAGCACAGTCGTGGCATTGAGGATGCTTTATTTGCCTTAATGATTATGGGGGATGATCGCAATGTACAGGCAACCTATGTGCTAGGGCAAAAAGTCTATGACAAGGCAGCCACAGCATAATGGCTGCTGATTCTTGAAGATTAAAGCTTTGCAAAACTGGGCGTTATTTGAAAAAAGGTGTAAATGGGATGCATCCTACAGGGATATGTTCTAAAATACGCCCATCATGGAGGTGTTGCAGGTCAACGCCTTTTTTATTTTTCTATAAGTCGATATTTTACGTTTAGGTACCTTCCCCATGACTGTTGATATGAGAGTGATGATTTCAGCTGAAGAAATTCAAGCCAAGGTCAAACAACTAGGCCAACAGATTGATGCCCACTATGCCAATAGTAATAAAGAATTGGTTTTAATTGGATTATTACGCGGATCTGTCATTTTTATGTCAGATTTATGCCGTCAAATCAGCAAACCACATGAGTTGGATTTTATGACGGTGTCGAGCTATGGGAAGAGCACGACCTCCTCGGGCGATGTCCGAATTTTAAAAGATTTAGATGGAGAAATTCGCGGCAAAGATGTATTGGTGGTTGAAGATATTATCGATTCTGGTCGTACGCTCAGTAAAGTATTAGAAATTTTACAAACCCGTGGACCCAATTCGATTGAATTGTGTACGTTGATTAGCAAACCCTCGCGCCGCGAAATCGATTTACCGGTTCGATTTTTAGGTTTAGAAGTTGAAGACCGTTTTATTGTTGGTTATGGCTTAGATTACGATCAAAAATACCGTCATTTGCCATTTATTGGTGAAATTGGTTTATAAATCTCATTATTTTGAGCATTTAGGTCAAGTATTAAGGCAATAATTAAAGGGTTTAATTTGACTATTGCCTTGATTCAATTAATTTTTTAATATTTTATAGCGCATAAAAATCAACAAAAAACGAACAGGATTGTGCTAAGTTATACTATCCAGCAAGTGAAATATCGTTAATTATAACTTACTTAGCAACAACTCATCATAATCGTATACATCATAAACAGCACCGAATTGATTGGAGAACATTTATGAGCTTTATCATCGCAATTATCGTCGGTTTTTTTGCAGGTCTCATCGCACGTGCTTTACATCCTGGTAATGATAAAGGTGGTTTTATTTTCACCACACTATTGGGGATTGGGGGCTCAGTTGTGGCAACTTATATTGGGCGTTATATGGGCTGGTATGCAGAAAATTCCAGCGCTGGATTTGTTGCGTCGATCATTGGTGCCATCGTGGTCTTGATGATTTATAACCTAATTACCCGTCGTGCCAGTTAGCCTAAAAAAATATTTTTTATAGCGAGATGATCTTCGGGTGATCTCGCGTGTTGCTTGTTGTACTATGTGTTTAAAACTAGTTGTTGATAGTTGTCGGTTTTTTCTTACAACAACAACAGATAAAAACGACTATTGTCATGCCATGCTTTTCACTAAGATGCTTTTAACAGTGACAGGAAGTTACTTTGATGAAAAAACATGGATAGATGTTATATCATGCAGGATGCTCGTCTCAAATTGTGTGATAGCTACAGCCGAAAACAGGAAAGCCCTAACAGGATGTTAGGGCTTTTTTGTATGAGTTTAAGACGCGTTTAGCTGATACAACTGATACAATTTGTGCTGTTGACCCATCAGCTTTGCAGCATTGGGTACAGCAGTGTGCTGGCTTAAGGGGTGCTATGATTTTTATGGTGTCGCATAGAAAACCACGTGGTGATGGCTAAGACGATCACGATAAAGCTGAGAGACATCCAAATCGGTAAATGTACGATATCCAGCAGTAGCATTTTTACCCCAATAAAAACCAAGATAACCCCTAGCCCATAGGGAAGATAGTGCATTTTTTCTGCGGCACCTGATAATAGAAAAAACATCGCACGTAAGCCTAAAATGGCCATTAAATTGGCAGTCAGTACAATAAATGGGTCGGTTGTGACGGCGAAGATCGCGGGGATAGAATCTACTGCAAAAATCACATCGGAAGCTTCAATTAAAACCAACACCAGAAATAACGGCGTTGCCCACAATAAGCCATCTTGGCGTACCCAGAAACGGTCACCATGCATGTGTGCTGTAATCCGTAAATGACCACGTAACCATTTGAGTAGTTTCATGTCTTCGATATTATGTTGTTCTTCAGCCTGACCTTTTAAAAACTTAAAGCCGGTATAGACCAAGAAAGCGCCAAATAGATAAAGTACCCACGAAAACTCTTGTACAAACCACGCACCGATAAAAATAAAAATACTGCGTAGTACAATGGCGCCTAATACGCCATAGAGTAAGATTTTACGTTGCAATGCTGGTGGAATTGCAAAAGCAGCAAAAATCATTAACCAGACAAAGACATTATCGATGGCTAAGGATTTTTCTAATAGATAACCTGCTAGATATTCCATGGTCTTCTGATTGGCAATATTGACGCCAACGGTTTGTTGTAAATACAGCCAAAGTCCTGCAGCAAAGAGCATGGCAACAGAAACCCACGCTACGCTCCATTTTGCAGCACTTTTCAGGCTGGGGGCCTGTGATGATTTTTGTTTAAAGCCGAAGAAATCGATTAACAGCATGACCGCCACTAATATGAAAAAAGCGCAGTACAGCCAAGGATTGCCAATGGTATTCATACTTATCTCCACATCTGACAACTGGCCACAAAAAAACCTTGACCTGTTGGCAGATGGATTAACATCTGTTTCAACATGATCAAGGTCTTGCCTACATCGTCTTAAGATGCTCAGTTACCGACTTTTATAAAAAAGTGTAATGACGATAAGCTGACACACTCGGCGCGCATAATCGCGATGAGCTGAGTGTTTGGGTGAGGCTACTCCCCTTGTCCTAAATTCTGTTATGTCAATGCTTTGGGCGATGACATAATAAGCTGCCAGTAGCATCGCATATTTATAAAATAAGCGCAAATGCTATTCGCCTCTGCCTGATGTATTGTAGACCTGCTGGCTGTCTACCGCTGTCGGGTTATTTCAGAAGCTATCGGGTTATTTCAGAATCAGTGGATTATGCAGTGGACACCTCTAGATTGAAGGTGACTGGACCATCATTCACCAAATGCACTTTCATGTCTGCTGCAAAAATCCCTGTGGCAATGTGTGGAAATTGTGCCTTGGCATAATCGACTAACTGCAGGTAGAGAAGCTCAGCAGCAGCAGGTGGCATGGCTGGAGCAAAATCTGGGCGTAGCCCTTTATGGGTATGCGCCATCAGGGTAAATTGTGAAACCAATAAAATACCACCAGCAGCCTGTTGGACGTTATGCCCCATTTTGCCTTGTTCATCGTCAAAAATTCGATAGTTTAAAATTTTGTCGATTAGTTTTTGCCCGATTTTGAGGTTGTCTTGTTGTGCTATGCCAAGAAAAACCACTAAGCCCGAATCAATTTGCCCGACAGTTTGCCCATCGACGACCACTTTGGCTTCCAATACCCGTTGTAATAATGCCCGCACAATAACCTCTTAGACCGTTGTTTTAAATCATGTAAATACTAGCATTGTATAGACCTAAGTGCTGTGTTTAGGTCAAGTCTATGTATTCTCCGTGCGATTGATGATCCGTAGCACAGCCAGTACCCTGACCGTATATCGGTGATGCTAACAAGAATTATTTATGAAAACTTTAGTCCTTATCAGTGATTTTATGCTTTAATGCCCAGAGTTGAACCAAAACAGTCTGCGTTATGTCACCAATAATCCATTCGCTGCTCGATACTGATTTATATAAATTCACGATGTTACAAGTGGTATTACATCAATTTCCACAGGCGCATAGTGTCTATCATTTTCGTTGTCGAAATCTTGATGATACGGTTTATCCACTCAGCGATATCTTAGATGATTTAAACCGACAGCTGGATTATCTCTGTGAGCTAAAATTTAAAGAAGATGAGTTACAGTATTTACGCCAGTTCCGTTTTATTAAAAGTGACTTTGTCGATTATTTAGAACTATTTCAATTAAAACGTAGATTTATTCAAGTTGGTTTAGATGCTCAAGGACGTCTTGACATCTGGGTTGAAGGACCGATGGTTCAAGCGATGATGTTTGAGATTTTTGTGCTCTCAATTGTCAATGAGCTTTATTTTCAACGGATTCATAGCCCTGAAGTATTAATTGAGGGTGAGCGTCGCCTACAAGAAAAAATTGCACTGATTGGTCAGTACGCGCAGCAACAGCACCCAGATCAACCGTTCTTGGTTTCTGATTTTGGTACACGTCGCCGTTATAGTTTTGCTTGGCAAAAGCACGTGGTACAGTCTTTCCATCAAGCGGTACCGACGATTTTCCGAGGGACGAGCAATGTTTATTTGGCCAAAGAGCTGAATATTATTCCAATCGGGACCATGGCGCACGAGTTTCTCCAAGCTTTCCAAGCCTTGGATGTACGTTTACGTAATTTTCAGAAAGCAGCACTTGAGGCATGGGTGCAAGAGTATCGTGGTGATTTAGGGATTGCCCTGACCGATGTGGTCGGAATGGATGCATTCCTTTGCGACTTTGACTTATATTTTGCCAAACTCTTCGATGGTTTACGCCATGATAGTGGTGATCCCTATGTGTGGGGGGATAAAGCCTATCAGCATTATCGTAAGCTAAAAATCGATACCAAAACAAAAATGCTTACTTTTAGCGATGGCTTGACTATTGAAAAAGCTTGGCAGCTTTACCAGTATTTTAAAGACCGCTTTAAAGTCAGTTTCGGTATTGGTACCAATCTGACCAATGATATGGGACAGACACCGCTGAATATTGTTTTGAAGTTGGTTGAATGTAATGGTCAGTCGGTCGCGAAAATTTCTGATAGCCCAGGTAAGACCATGACCGACAATGGCACTTTCTTGGCTTACTTAAAGCAAGTTTTTAGTTTGAGTGAAACAGAAGAAAGCGAGTAGACCGAAAAAAGTTATTATGGGAAAAATTATTATGGAAAATTATTATATTGAGTATCTTGTTCAATATATGTGATGAATAGTGAGTCAATTTGCGTGAGCTGTATTGGCTTATGCTAATATTCTGAGCAATGATTTTAACTGTGATTATCGATGATGAAGGCGTTGAATTTAGATTTTAAAATTGAGGTGGAGCAGCTGGCTGCATGCTTAGGGCACCCTCAATTAAGGATACTTGATTTAAGCCGTGCATCGGTTTTTGCGCAGTTGCATATTCCCCATGCCATGCATGTTGCCCCAGCACGGTTATTGGCGCAAGGCGATGATGCAACAGGTTTATTACCCGATCCAGCACAAATGGAAAAATTCATTGCTGACTATGATCTGACCACAGACTGTCATGTGGTGGCCTATGATGATGAAGGCGGTGCATGGGCTGGTCGCCTACTTTGGAATTTAAACTGTTTAGGCTTTGCAAATTGTAGTTGGTTAAATGGTGGGATTCATGCTTGGTTAGCTGCAGCTTATCCTGTGGCCAATGGTGTTGTGACGGTCATGCCATCCGGTCAGCCATTGATTCATCCGCAGTACCCTGCTTTGCCGCAGTATCGTATCCAATATGATGAGCTTAAGGCACAGGTTGTACAGGGTGGTCTACAATTGTGGGATTGTCGGAGTTGGGATGAGTACATCGGTCAACGATTGGCTGCACGTAAAGGTGGGCATATTCCTGGTGCTTACCATTTTGAGTGGAGTACTGCCCTAAATCGTGAAAATCATCTAAAATTGCGTCCTTTAAAAGATATTCAACACGGTCTAGAACAAAGTGGCTTAGACTTGAGTCGAGCTGCTGTGACCTATTGTCAATCTCATCATCGTTCGGGATTAGCCTATATTATTGCACGCCTGTTAGCATGGGAGTTGCGGGTTTATGATGGCGCCTGGAGTGAATGGGGAAATCGTCCCGATAGCCCGATAGTCAGCGGAGAGCAACCATTTTGAGTCTTAAATCGCGTTTAAAAGAACAAGTTTTTATTCGTGCACAGCAAATCGTACCACAACATCGTTTGAGTCGTTTGGTGGGTAAACTTGCGGCCAGTGAAAATCCGCTGATTAAAAATGCTGTCATTCAAAGCTTTAAAGCCAAATATGGCATTGATATGAGCATTGCTGAACAAAGTGATGCGCTGCAATATAAATCCTTTAATGATTTCTTTACCCGCGCACTGAAAGCGGGTGTTCGTGCCATAGATACCGCAGCCGAGAGTATCGTTAGCCCAGCAGATGGCTGTATTTCACAAATTGGTCAGATTCAACAAGGGTCGATTTTTCAGGCCAAAGGCCAGCACTTTAGTGTTGATCAATTGATTGGTGATCCACAATTGGCGGCAGTTTTTCAAGAGGGTGAATTTGCCACAGTTTATTTATCACCGAAAGATTATCATCGGGTGCATATGCCTGTTGCTGGGCGATTAACCGAAACACTGTATATTCCAGGCGAATTATTTTCAGTCAATCAAACCACGGCAGAACATATCCCCGGTTTATTTGCCCGTAATGAACGCATGGTTTGTCTATTTGATACCGCACTCGGACGTATGGCTGTAGTCTTGGTGGGAGCCATGATTGTGGCTGGAATCGAGACTGTTGCAACAGGACGTGTGAAACCATCGGGTTGTATTGAACTCAAACAGCATGCAATGGATTTAGCCAAAGGCGATGAGCTGGGACGTTTTTATTTGGGTTCGACAGCGATTGTTTTATTTGAAGCTCATCGCATGCAATGGGATGCAGCATTTACAGCCAACAGTACTGTTCGTATGGGTGAAGCGCTAGGGCATCGCCTCGCTTAGTACGATTGCTTTTATTTTTATTTGGGTTTTGAGTTGCCTCGATCATCGCCAGCAAGCGCTATGCAGGCTGGCGATGCATGGTTTGAGCAGCGGCTTAATCGACAAAATATAATGCCGATTTGGGAAAGACTGCTTTAAAGACTGAGCCTTGATTTTCAACTGATTCAACTTCTAAATGCGCCGCATGCTGCATCAGTACGTGCTTCACAATGGCTAAACCTAAACCTGTGCCACCAGACTGACGGCTTCTGGCACTGTCTACCCGATAAAAACGCTCAGTGAGTCGGGGTAAATGTTTGGGGTTAATGCCTATACCAGTATCTTCAACACTAAAATAAGCCTGTTCACCATCATCATGCCAACCAATGGTAATACTGCCACCTTTCGGGGTATATTTGATCGCGTTGGTAATTAAGTTGCTAAACGCACTGGCAATTTCCATATCTGAACCAATCAAATCATAATGACTGTCTATTTCTAAGTTGAGCGTATGACCATAATCGGCATTATAGGCTTGGGCATCATCAAATAATTGATTCATCAAACTGGGCATTTCGATGATCTGGTTTTTAGGAATCTGCTTTTCATTTTCTAAACGTGATAATAAGAGCAAATCATTGACCAAAGCATTCATGCGCCGTGTTTGAGATTGCATTTGATCAAAAGCACGTTTCCAGCGTGGGCTGATATCTTCTTGATCAGTAAAGGTTTCAATATAACCACTGAGCACGGTCAAGGGAGTACGTAACTCATGGGAAATATTATCGACAAAATCTTTACGCATTTGCTCTAGGTTTTGCATTCGGGTGACATCATAGGCCACCAATAGCAAACTTTCGCTACCAAAACGGGTCAATTTAATTTGCACATATTTTTCATCTTCAATGGAGAGCTTGACGCGAATACCATCGGGATATTGATCGATATGACTAAAATACTCGATAAAACGTGGATGCCGTAAAATGGTGAGCAGATTACGTCCACGATCTAAGGCTTGAATACCCAATAACGCTTCAGCCGCAGGGTTGGCCCATTCGATTTGATGCAGCTCATCTGTGAGGACCACTGCCTCCGCCAATGCCACCAAAGAACTTTGTGCACGGTCAATTAAACCGACCATTTCGGCTTGTACAACCCGTTCTTGGCGCTGCGCTCGATAAAAATTGAATAATAATGCTCCCCATATCCCATTTAAATTGGGTGGAACCTCATAGGGACGATTGGAAATCCATTCATTGACCAAATACAGTGAATAGAGCTGAAACGCGAAAAATACAGCAAAAGCAAAGACGGCACAGAGCAGAAAGTAACCTGTTCCATAGCCAATGAAAGCGGCAATAATCAAAAGAAAAGCAAGCAGTTTGAGATCTTGCTTAGCAAATGTCCTTAAACTGCTATAGCGTGATTTTTTATGGTCACGCGCTAGTTCGGGGACCGGATAAGGCTCATACATGAAGTCAGTTTTAACCTAGTGCAACATCTGCGCGAGTAGAGAAACGATAGCCTGTACCACGTACAGTTTGTACAAAACGGTCTACACCATAAGGTTCAAGCACTTTACGTAAGCGACGAATATGTACGTCAATGGTACGATCTTCAATGTATACATTACCGCCCCAAACTTGGTCAAGTAGCTGGGCACGCGTATAAGCACGCTCTGGATGCGTCATAAAGAATGCCAATAAACGGTATTCTGTCGGTCCCATATCGAGAATGTTGTCACCAAAGCTGACCCGCTGACTGACGGGATCTAAAATTAAGCCATTGGCATCAATGGTTTTTTCACCTGTTAAGGCATTGGCACGACGCAGTACCGCCTTGATGCGTGAGACGAGTTCACGGGTGGAAAAGGGTTTGGTCATGTAGTCATCTGCACCCGCATCGAGACCTTGTACTTTATGGTCTTCTTCTCCGCGTGCTGTCAGCATAATGACTGGAATTTCTGATAGGTTATCATCACGTTTTAGACGGCGGCATAGGTCTACACCGCTAATGCCACCGGGTAACATCCAATCGAGTAAAATGAGTGCTGGACGTTGATCGACAATGATCTGGTGTGCTTGCTTGGCATCTTCTGCCTGTAGACACTGAAAACCTGCCATATCCAAAGAAGTATGGATCATTTCTCGAATCGGAAGTTCGTCATCTACAATTAAAATGTAATCATCTTTCACAACGTAATATCCTTTAAGTACAGTAGGCTGTTTATATTTATGACAGGCTTATTACAAAGATTAATTATGACAATATCATTGCAAAAGCTGAAATCCCAGCATTTTTGCAATCATTTGTGACAAAGCACGGTCATCAAACTGCAAAATTTGCCTAAAACGCTATTGTAGTGCCGTGGACTGGATACTTTGTTTTTATAGTGCGGCTATTTGTTGTGTTGCTTACTGTTGCTGTTGAAGTTGATGAAAAAGCGCCATAAAAACTACTTCACAAGATGCGACCACATCCTCGATGGCATATTGATGACCACCAATCACCCAGCGTACCGCAATTTGCGTGACATAGCCATTTAGACCGGTTGCCATAAGTGAGATATGGTGTGGTGCTAAGGCGCTATCTGGTAGTCCTGTATTGATGAGCGCTTCAATCATTTGATCAAATCGCGCCATGGTGTCCCGTAGCGTAGCTTGATTATGTAATTCTTGTACCAGCATGGCATCCACATAAATGATTCTGGCAATCCGTGGATCTTGCATGAGCAAACGAAATAAAGCATCGAGTCCTGCACGAATCATACCGAGATGATCACCGCGATGCTGTTGTATGGCGTGCAGCACCGTATCTTGTAACTTTTCTGTCAATTGTAAAAAAATACATTGGAACAGCTGTTCGCTCTTTTTGAAGGACTCATAAAAATAGCGTTCGGTTAATTGTGCTTGTTGGCAAATATCTTTGACAGTGACAGAGAAAAAGCCATGTTGACCATAGGCTTCTATTCCCGCTTGAATCAGTTTTTCACGTCGTAACCGTTTCCGCTCGCTAAGCGATAAACCTTTGAACTGCCGCTCTTTACTTTTCGGTGTTGCAGTTGGCGTGTTTGGGCTGAGTGAGGAATCTTGTTGAGTCATGGTCGAGTTGGATCAGGTTGAAGGATCATCCATGCCATATTAGCAATATCAACACATAAAACCTAATTTTCATCCGTTTTGCTTTGCTGCCTAGCAAGCAGATGCAGTCTGAATGTAATGCTGATTTTAGCTGACGTGCGCTACTATCTTTTTGGATTGACAATGCTTGTTGTCAAAATTATAGTTGCAACAACAAGCTCGTACATCAGGCTCATTTCAAGCGTAGCGGATCGCTATCAAAGGTATACTATGAAAAATTTTAACAACAAAGTTGCTGCAATTACTGGTGCTGGCTCTGGTATAGGTCAACAATTGGCATTACAACTGGCAAAACAAGGCTGTCATCTCTCTTTAAGTGATGTCAATCTGGCAGGTTTGGAAGCAACTGCAGAATTACTTAAGGATAGTGCAGTACACGTGACTTATCAGCAACTTGATGTTGCAGATCGTGATGCTGTTCGGGCATGGGCTGCCCAAACTGTAGCCGATCATGGCGCTGTGAATATGATTTTCAACAATGCTGGTGTGGCGCTAGGATCGACAGTTGAAGGCGCGAGCTACGAAGAGTTGGAATGGATTTTTAATATTAATTTCTGGGGTGTAGTCTATGGCACCAAAGAATTTTTACCGTATATTAAAAAAACGGGTGATGGGCATATTATTAATATTTCAAGTTTGTTTGGTTTGGTCGCACAACCGACTCAGTCGGCTTATAATGCGACTAAATTTGCAGTACGTGGTTTTACTGAATCTCTGCGTATTGAATTGGACATGGAAAACTGTGGGGTGAGCGCACTTTGTGTCCATCCTGGTGGTATTCGTACCAATATTGCCAATGCAGCAAAAACCAATGACAGTGTACGGAGTCTGGGCATGAATCCACATAAATCTGCCAAGTCTTTTAATAAGTTATTGCGTACACCACCAGAACAAGCCGCGAATGAAATACTTCAAGCCGTAAAAGCTGAAAAACCACGGTTATTAATTGGTAATGACGCCAAAATGATTGATGTGATTCAACGGGTATTACCAACACGTTATCAAGATGTTATTACTTTATTGGGTAAATTGACCAAAGCTTAAAACTGGCTCAAAACCATATACCGTATCAAAACCATAAATATTTGAATTGTTGATTTTATTTCAACCAAGCCAAAAGCGGATTTCCGATTCATCCGCTTTTTTTTGTTTTGGCAGATTTTTTAATTTTTAAAAATGATAATCTTATCTCTTAAAAGAACTTAGTTTATTTGCCTTTTTCAGCTAACTTATTTGGGTCATAAAATGCTGCCATTGTTATTGTTAGTGATTGCCAATTGTTTTATGACCTTGGCTTGGTATGGGCATCTCAAATTTTTACATGATGCGCCTTGGTGGCAAGCCGTCTTATTCAGCTGGTGTATTGCTCTATTTGAATATAGCTTTATGATTCCTGCAACGCGGATGTTAGCACAGGCACAATGGTCCATGGGGCAAATCAAGATCAGCCAAGAAGTGATTACATTAATTGTATTTGTCCCCTTCATGTTACTCTGGTTTAAGCAGCCGTTTAAGTTGGATTATGTCTGGGCGGGATTATGTTTATTGGGGTGTGTATATTTTGTTTTTAGGAGTCAAGGCTAACCAATGCGCAATGTCGAGCGCATTGGTTTAGAATATTGGTTTAGAGTAATGCTTGAAACGGTATAGGTTGATTTTAAAGGTGACAGCATTGAAGATTTTATCGCGCCGCAAAAAAGTCTAGAAATGATCTCTCGCAAATTGTTTCCCAGCTTACGATAAGCATAGGCAAAATAACCCAAAACGCGGTAGACTATAGCGCACTAGATGTGCTGAAACGTCTACCGTTAATTGAGTCAAAGGTGAAGATTGATGGCGCTTAATACTGTTGAAGAGTTAATCGCAGATATTCGTGCAGGTAAGATGGTTATCCTCATGGATGACGAAGATCGTGAAAATGAAGGTGATCTCGTGATTGCTGCCACGCATGTTCGCCCAGAAGATATTAACTTTATGATTACCCACGCGCGTGGTTTGGTCTGCTTGACCTTAAGTAAAGAACGTTGCCAGCAATTAAATTTACCATTGATGGTTGAAGCCAACGGTGCACAGCATGGCACCAACTTTACTTTATCTATTGAGGCAGCAGAAGGTATTAGTACGGGGATCTCCGCAGCAGAACGTGCTCATACCATTCGTACCGCGGTCGCAGCACATGCGAAGCCCAGTGATATTGTACAGCCAGGACATATTTTTCCCTTGATGGCACAGCCTGGTGGCGTGTTGCATCGTGCGGGACATACTGAAGCGGGATGCGATTTAGCACGTTTGGCGGGTCTTGAGCCAGCAGCCGTCATTTGTGAAATTATCAAAGAAGATGGCAGCATGGCACGCCGTCCAGATTTAGAAATCTTTGCAGAAAAACATGGTATTAAAATTGGCACGATTGCAGATTTAATTCATTATCGGATGACCAATGAGCAAACTGTAAAATGTATCGATCAACAACATATCGAGACAGATTATGGTGCTTTTGAAATGTACCGCTACCAAGAACTGGGTAATCCGAGTGTTCATGTGGCTTTGGTCAAAGGTCAACCCAGTCAAGGTGTGACCACAGTTCGGGTACATGGTTTTAATCCAGTGCGTGATTTATTAAAGATTCATAAAGCCGATGGTGCAGTCGCTTGGGATTTAGATAAGGCATTGCATCATATTGCACAAAGTGAGCGTGGGGTATTGGTCTGGATTGGGCAAGGTCAATTGTCAGACTTGGGTCCTGCCCTTGAACAGCACAATCAACCGAAAGTTGCCAAGAGCAATGCTGCACTATCACATCAATATCAAACCATTGGGGTTGGTGCACAGATTTTAAGAGATTTAGGCGTTGAAAAAATGAAGCTATTAAGCTCGCCATTACGTTTCAATGCCTTATCTGGTTTTAACTTAGAAGTGGTGGAATACGTCACCGCAGATCAAACTCCTGAGAAATAAAGAGGTTGCTATGGCGATTCGCCGTATAGAAGGTTTTCTACATCATGCCAGCGAAGGTCGTTATGCGATTTTAGTTGGTCGTTTTAATAGCTTTGTGGTGGAACATTTGTTGGATGGTGCCATCAACACCTTACAACGTCATGGTGTGGCAGATGAGCAAATCACTGTACTGCATGCCCCAGGTGCTTGGGAGTTGCCTGTTGTGGCGAAAAAACTTGCAGCATCAGGTCAGTATGATGCGATTATTGCACTAGGTGCGGTGATCCGTGGTAGCACACCGCATTTTGATTTTGTTGCCGGTGAATGCGCCAAAGGTTTAGGCGTGGTTGGTTTAGAATATAGTCTACCGGTCATCAATGGTGTACTCACAACAGATAGTATCGAACAGGCCATTGAACGTTCGGGTACAAAAGCAGGCAATAAAGGCAGCGAAGCTGCATTGACTGCAATTGAAATGGTTAATTTGTTAAAGGCGATTTAAAAACATGTCGCAGACTCTGCAAGCAGCCTACGCAGCAAAACGCAAAGCACGTCGTTTTGCTGTACAAGGTATTTATGAATGGCAAATGAGCCATAACCCAGTTCATGCGATTGAAGCGCGTACCCGTGCCGAAAATCATATGCATAAGGTTGATTTAAACTATTATCACGAATTGCTGACGCAAGTGGTTGCTGAACATAACGCATTAGATGCGCTATTGGTACCGGTATTAGATCGCGAACTCGCTGCACTAGATGGTGTAGAGTTAGCAACTTTGCGCCTCGGTGCTTATGAACTAAAACAGCATCTTGAAATTCCCTATCGTGTGGTATTGGATGAAGCCATTGAATTGGCTAAATATTTCGGCGGTGCCGATAGCCATAAATATATCAATGGCGTGCTAGATCGTTTGGCTGAGAGCCTACGTGAAGCCGAAAAGAAACAAGCAAAATAACGAGTTGCAATGGCTGAGTTTTCTATTATCGAGACCTATTTCAATCGTCAGCCACACGCCGTCGATGTAGGCATAGGTGATGACTCGGCTGTGATTCAGCCACCGTCACAACAACAATTGGTGATTTGTACCGATACACTGATATCGGGGCGGCACTTTCCAACCGATACAGCAGCACATGCTGTGGGTTGGAAAAGTGTGGCGGTGAATCTTTCCGATATCGCAGCAATGGCTGCCACACCACATAGCATTTTGTTGGCACTGAGTTTGCCAAGTATTGATCACGCATGGTTACAAGGCTTTAGTGATGGGCTTTATGCTTGTTGTGAACACTATGGCGTCAGCTTAATTGGTGGTGATACCACACAAAGCCCGCATTTAACCATTAGTGTCACTGCACTTGGTTGGGTTGCACCGCAAACTGCTGTGACGCGATCCAATGCACAAGTGGGTGATCTGATTGTTGTCAGTGGAACGGTGGGTGATGCTGCATTTGCTTTACAGCATTTGGGTGATCCCCTACAACAACGTTTGGATTACCCTACCCCACGCTGTGTATTGGGACAGCAGCTCAATGGTTTAGCCCATAGCATGATTGATATCTCTGACGGTCTTGCCCAAGATTTGCAACATATATTAACAGCATCACATTGCGGTGCTTGTATAGAATTATCGCAGTTACCTTTGAGTACACGCGTGCAAGCCTTGCCTTTAGTCGAGCAGTGGCAATATGCGTTGACTGGTGGGGATGATTATGAATTGTGCTTCACCCTATCCAAAGAAAATTATCAAAAACTTCTGCAACGACACCCCGATGTACAAACCACAGTGATTGGTCAGATTATTGCGCAACCCCAGTTGCAATTTATGTATCAAGGTCAAGCACAATCATTAAAACTAAACGGATATCAGCACTTTGCATCAGAATAAAATAAATTGGCAGCGCATGACGTGGCAACAACGCTGTATTGTATTTTGTGGCGTTGGTTTTGGATCAGGTTTGGCGCCCAAAGCACCAGGAACTTTTGGCTCTCTCTTTGCCTTACTTTTTGTGCCTATTTTTATGGCACTTGGCTACTATCCTGCCCTGCTTTTGATACTCATCATGACGGTGTTGGGAATTTATATTTGTGGTAAAAGTGCCGAGCTCATGGGCGTACACGATGATGGTCGTATCGTATGGGATGAATTTGCCGGTCAATCCATCACATTTTTACCTTTAATATATATCAATCAAATGAGTTGGGCATGGCTGCTGATAGGCTTTTCCCTCTTTCGTTTATTTGATATTTGGAAACCATGGCCGATTGGTGTGGTGGATCGCCAAGTTGCTGGTGGTCTCGGTATTATGCTTGATGATGTAATTGCTGGTATATGGGCAGCATTATGCATTGTCTTGTATTTATATATTTCAATTAGTTAGTAATAGTTGTTGAGAATAACTCAATTTGAGAACTAGGTGTGTTATGACGATAAGTGTGATTATACTTGCGGCGGGTAAAGGAACGCGAATGCGTTCTGCTTTGCCTAAAGTATTACAGCCCTTAGCAGGTCGTCCCTTGTTGGGGCATGTGGTCGATACTGCAAAAAAACTACAAGCAAAACAAATTATCACAATCTATGGTCATGGTGGTGATCTGGTACAACAGGCATTTGCAGCTGAACCAATCCAATGGGTCGAGCAAGCACAACAACTGGGTACTGGGCATGCTGTACAAATGGCATTGTCTGTTCTGCCCACTGAAGGAATCTCCTTAATCTTATCGGGTGACGTGCCCTGTGTAACACAAGACACCTTACAGCGCTTGATTGCGGCTTCACAAGAAACAGGCATTGGTTTGGCGACACTGACTTTAGAAGATGCTAGCGGTTATGGTCGTATTGTTCGTAAAGCAGGACAAATTCAAGCCATTGTTGAACATAAAGATGCCACAGCAGAACAACGCCAAATCCAAGAAGTTAATACGGGTTTATATTGTGTAAGCAATGCCAAACTGCATCAATGGCTCCCTCGCCTCAGCAATGACAATGCCCAAGCTGAATATTATTTAACAGATATTTTTGCCATGGCTTTGGCGGATGGCATGCAAATCGCTTCGATTCAACCCAATAAGGCTTTTGAAGTCGAAGGTGTAAATGATCGTGTGCAACTGGCGGCTCTAGAGCGGCAGTTACAGCATGATCAAGCGGAGCAATTGATGCGCCAAGGTGTACATTTGATTGATCCAACGCGTTTCGATTTACGCGGTCAACTCGAGGCTGGTCAAGATGTACGGATTGATATCAATGTGGTGATAGAAGGACATTGTGTCTTTGGTGATGGCGTTGAAATTGGTCCAGGTTGTATCATTAAAAATAGCCATATTGCTGCGGGTAGCAAAATACAAGCTTATAGCATTTTAGATCAAGCGCAGGTCGGTGTTGCAGCACAAATCGGACCTTTTGCACGTTTAAGACCTGGCACGGTACTCAGTGATGAAGTACATATTGGTAACTTTGTTGAAGTCAAAAACTCTAAGATCGGTTTAGCGTCTAAAGCCAACCATTTTACCTATTTGGGGGATACTGATATCGGCGCAGATTGTAATATTGGTGCCGGTACCATTACCTGTAATTATGATGGTGCCCATAAACATCGTACGGTTATTGATGATCAGGTATTTATTGGTTCAAATAGCTCATTGGTCGCACCATTACATATAGGTGAAGGTGCAACGGTTGGTGCAGGCTCAGTCATTACCCATGATGTTGAACCCCATGCGCTCGCTTTTGAGCGTGCAAAACAGTTGAGCAAAACAAATTATCAACGTCCCCAAAAGGCTAAGAAATAAGAGGATAAATTTATGTGTGGAATCGTTGGTGGTGTTGCCGAACGTAATATTAGTCATGTGCTGATCGAAGGTTTAAAGCGTTTAGAATACCGTGGTTATGACTCTGCTGGGGTAGCAGTAATCGATCATGGTGATATTTTGCGTGAACGTCGTGTGGGGAAAGTTGCCAATCTCGCTGAAGCGGTAGAGCAAGCAGAGATTAGTGGTTCTTTAGGCATTGCACATACCCGCTGGGCAACACATGGTAAACCGACTGAAGCCAATGCGCATCCGCATGTTTCAGGTAAGGTCGCCGTGGTGCACAATGGTATTATTGAGAATTATCAAGATATTAAACAATCATTGATTGCTTTGGGCTATCACTTTAGCTCACAAACAGACAGTGAAGTCGTTGCCCATTTGATTGATCACCAATTAAAAACTACAGCAGATTTATTGACGGCTGTACAACAGATTGTGCCTCAACTCAAAGGTGCTTATGCACTGGGTATTATACACACCGATTTTCCTGATCAATTGGTGACAGTACGTGAAGGTTCGCCTTTGGTGATTGGTGTTGGGATTGGTGAGAATTTTATCAGTTCTGATCAATTGGCATTATTACCGGTAACTAACCGCTTTATGTATCTTGAAGAAGGTGATATTGCGCTTTTAACACGTGATCACATAACCGTTTTTGTTGATGGTCAGACAGTACAACGCCCAATCAAAGAACTCGACGCAACGGTAAGTAACGCCTCGAAAGGTGAATACAAGCATTATATGCTCAAAGAAATCTATGAGCAGCCAGAAGCCATTCAACAAACCATATCGCAAGCTTTAAATGGCAATGTCTTACGTGAAGATTTTTTAGCGTCAGCTGTGGTCGATTTTGCGCGTATTCAACAAGTACAAATTATTGCTTGTGGTACCAGTTATCACGCTGGCATGATTGCCAAATATTGGTTTGAGCAATTAATTGATTTACCTTGTCAGGTCGAAATTGCCAGTGAATATCGCTATCGTAGCCCAGTCATTGTTGCAGATACCCTTTATGTTTGTATTTCCCAATCTGGTGAAACCGCAGATACCCTTGCTGCGCTACGCGATACCCAAAAACGTGCTGCAGCGAAGCACTGTAATATCAGTACATTAGCTGTATGTAACGTCGCGACCTCTTCGATGATTCGTGAGACTGACCACCATCTTTTGACTTTGGCAGGTCCTGAAATTGGTGTTGCATCAACCAAAGCCTTTACCACGCAATTAGCTGCATTGATGTTATTGGTACTGAAAATTGGTCAGGTCAAACATAATATCAGTGCGCAAGTACTCACAGAGATTATTGTGGCTTTATGGCATTTGCCGAAAGTGTTAACCGATACGCTGCAGAATGACCGTAATATTTTGGCACTCTCCACGCTTTTTGTGGAAAAAAATCACTGCTTATTCTTGGGACGTGGTACGGAGTTTCCAATAGCGCTTGAAGGTGCGTTAAAGCTTAAAGAGATCTCCTATATTCATGCCGAAGGTTATGCCGCGGGTGAGCTAAAGCATGGTCCATTGGCATTGGTGGATAACGATATGCCTGTGGTGATTCTTGCGCCGCAAGATCACATGTTGGATAAACTCAAATCTAATATGGAAGAAGTACAGGCGCGTGGTGGTGAGTTGTTTGTATTTGCAGATGAACACAGCGGTATTCAAAAAGCAGATCGCCAGCATGTGGTATATGTACCGACTATTGATGAGCGTCTTGCGCCAATCGTATACAGTATTCCGGTACAACTCTTGTCTTATCATGTTGCTGTATTGCGTGGTACCGATGTCGACCAACCACGTAACTTGGCGAAGTCTGTAACGGTCGAGTAAGTATAAGCTTGTTTGATGGGTGCTTGTAGTCAGACAATAAAGTCTCACACCAAACAATAAAGTATCATACTAAACAAAAAAGTGTCATACTAGATTGTTTGTTTTATGAACACCTGTTATGCTCATTTCAAATGAACACAACAGGTGTTTTTTATGCTCTCAGTCCAACAACAGCAAGAATGGATCAAAGATGGCCGAGGCGATGGTGAGTTATCATCATATAAACCGTGGTTGACTGTTCGGGATCTATCATCACTTGGTCGCTCTCATCGAGTTTACGGCCATAAAACGAAGCGGACACATCATCTACTCTCTGACTTAGAGCTCGCTATTTTCTTAATTTTAGAATGGAATCCTCTGATTCAAGATATACGAGAACAATTCCCTCTTCGGATAGAACAAACTGAAGAAATCGCCCATTTAACTTGTATTCCACACCCTGCCGTTAGAGGCATTAAGCAGATAATGAGTACGGATTTTTATGTATTTAGTTCCGACGCTATGAATCCTCGATTTAGCATACAAGCTAAATACCAGAAAGATCTTGAAGATATCCGTACAATTGAGAAACTAGAAATCGAACGACGTTATTGGCAAAGCAAAGAAATCCCTTGGCAAATCATCACTGAACAAGAAATTCCTAAAGTTGTTTTTGACAACATTAAATGGTTATATCCTGCCATTAGAGATAATGATCACATCAATCAGTATGATCAAATTGAATTCTATGTAAAGCAATTCCATAAATATCCAAATTTATCCTTGGTTAACTTAGCAAAAAAAATTGATTCATCTTATGACCTTGAGATAGGTACATCTCTATCAGAATTACGTGTACTTTTTGCTCAACGTTATTTTAAATTCAACCTAAAATTAAATTACAAAGATTTAGTCCCACCCAATATTCAATTAGGCAATCTAACGACTTGGGAGGAGGTTCGCTATGCTGCGAATCAATGATGTATATCAGTATCAAGATCTCTCGATTAGAATCCTCAAAATTTTATCTGAACATATTGTTTGGATTGATATCAATGATGTGAAAGCACTTCCTGAAATCATCAGCAAAACGGAATTATTTCATGCCATTGAATCTTTTGAGGTGTTTCGAATTGAAGATCCCTTTCAAGATGTTGCCTTCATACAGCCCGAAAAAGATTCCACTTCTCAACGAAAAAGAGATGAAAATTACAATTTAATCAAAAATATAGTTGATCATGAACAGTTTTATATACCAAGTGCCCGATCCTCACTAATTAATGAAATTATAAATAGTAAGAAATCTACCAAACAGACAATATACCGCTTGCTTAGACAATACTGGCAAAGAGGGCAGACACCGAATGCTTTGATCCCTAACTACCAAAATTCAGGTGCAAAAGGGAGTAAAAAAGTTGCAAGTCAAAAATTAGGAAGAAAGCGCCTCTACAAAGAAGGTACTGGAGCTATTATTACACACGAAATTGAACGCCTATTTCATCTCACGATTAGCAAATACTTATTATCAAATAAGAAACATACTTTAAAATATGCCCATCGGGAATTTCAAAAGCTATATCGCACACTTCACCCAGATACCCCTGAAAATGAATATCCTACACTACGCCAATTTCAGTATTTTTATCACCGAGAATACAATCAAGTAACTCGTTTACAGAAGCGATCAAACGACATTGAGTATTCTAAAGATTTACGCCAACTCCATTCTACAGTAAATACACAAGTTCTCGGCCCTGGTTCACGGTATGAAATAGATGCCACCATTGCTGATATTTATTTAGTTTCCAATCTTGATCGAAGCCGAATAATTGGCCGACCAACAATTTACTTCGTCATTGATGTCTTTAGTCGTATGGTTACAGGCTTATATATTGGCTTAGAAAATGCTTCTTATAAAACAAGTATACAAGCACTTTATTGCGCTTTTACAGATAAAGTCGCTTTATGCAAAAAGTATGGAATAGATATTACTTATGAAAACTGGCCTTGTATCGGCTTGCCTGATGCGATTTTGGCTGACCGAGCCGAGTTATTTGGTCATCAAATTGAAAATTTAGAAAAAAGTTTTTCGATAAGGCTTGAGAATGCACCACCCTACCGTGGTGATCTAAAGCCAATTGTTGAAAGCAGATTCAAATTAATACAAGCTGAATTTAAACCCTTTGCAAAAGGGGTGGTTCAAGATGTAATCACAAAAAAACGAGGTGGAAAGGACTACCGTCTAGATGCAACACTTAATCTAGATGAATTCACTAAAATTATTCTTTTATCAGTACTGAAATATAACCAATTTCACCAAATCAACAATTATGATCGTGATATCGATCTACCACATGACCTACCAGCCGTCCCAATGGCGTTATGGAACTGGGGAATACAGCATCGTACGGGGAAACTACGATCAGCTTCCGATAAGGCTGTTTATGTCGCATTATTGCCTAGAGAAAAGGCAACTTTATCAAATCGAGGTTTGAAAATTTTTGGTGTGACTTATACCTGCCCAGAATTATATGAAAAGGGTTGGCTACACCGCCAAAATACAATAAATCGACCCAAGTTTTTATATGCTGCCTATGATCCAAGTAATGCAGACAAAATTTATGTTTTCTATGAACAAAGTAGTCTGAAATATTGGGAAGCAACGATTTCCGACTATTCCCGTGAATTTAAAGGCTATAGTTTTTGGGAAGTTTGGCAAATCAATAGTGTTCAGAAAAAAACTATTGAAAAGCAAAATATAAAGAACAACTTAGCTCAATCTGAGTTAGAGCAGAAAATCATGGATATTATTCAACAAGCTAGTAGCGAAACACCATTGTCTACTCAAAGCCAGAAAAGTCGAATCTCTGAGATTAGGAGTAATCGAACCCACGAAAAAGAGCTTGAACGTTCTAAATTGAAAGGTACGACTTCCATTGTTAATGACACTGCTACAACGGTTATGAAACCCAAAATCACACAAGATGCTCAGAGCAATGTCATTCCTATGCCAAAGCGGAAGAAGTCATCTGACGAACTTGATGAGGATTTAAAGTTACGTTTCCCTCTATACCACGATTTACTCAGTGAAGATGATGAGCCATAACTTTATTCACGAATAAGGATGAATAGAATGAGTAATAAAGTCATTGTTAAGGAATATCAACCTAGTATTGGGCATTATGCTGGCAATCCATTCATTGAAGCATTACCCCCTATTTTGGATACGCCTGATATTATCAAAGCACTGAGAGGGAAAGTAAATTTCGATATTACAGACCAATCTCTACCAGCATCACAACGTATACACCTTATTCCTCAATTACTGAATATTTTTTTTCATCCAATTGAACGACATATTGAACTTTGGACAAAATTTTCAATTATGTTAAGACAAGGGTATGTCGGTCGAAATATATCAAATGGAGAATTGAACAAACATATTCAGAACGGTTATGAGCGAACAATGAAAGGAGATATTTCAGCTTTTAGGTATGAGCCTGCTCGATCAACAGCTCAAAGTATGAGTATTATCGGATGTTCTGGAATCGGTAAAACTACAACAATCAATAATATTCTCAGTGTATACCCACAAGTTATTTATCACGAAAAGTATAACTTTACCCAAATTGTATACTTAAAAATTGACTGTCCTCATGACGGTTCATTAAAAAGCTTGTGCTTACATTTCTTTAGAGCCGTTGATATTGCTCTTGATACTAACTATGAAGCTAAATACGCTTTAAAGCGTCATGGTGTTGAAACGTTACTCAATTTAATGCGTCAGATTGCAAATTTTCATGCAATTGGCTTGCTTATTATTGATGAAATACAGCACCTTAATATCAAAAACTCTGGCGGTGCTGATAAAATGTTAAATTTCTTTGTCACACTCGTTAATGTGATTAGTTTGCCCGTCATCATGGTAGGTACACCAAAGGCAAGGTATATATTTAATGATCTTCGTGGTAACCGTAGGGCTGCTGGATTTGGATCTGTATTATGGGAACCTATAAAAAATGAACCAAACCTTGAGTTAAATAATCGCATATATAAATCTGAATGGAATGCTTTTACCGATGCTTTATGGAAATATCAGTGGTTAAACAAAGCAGATATGCATCTCTCTGATGAGATTCGTGAATGTCTTTATGATCTTAGCCAAGGCATTCTTGATATTGCTGTCAAATTGTTTATACTTGCACAAATTAGTGCCATTACATCTGGTCTAGAACGCATTACAATTAAATTATTAAAAAAGACTTACCATGATGAACTTAAGCCCATCCATCCAATGGTCAATGCACTTAGATCTAAAGATCCAGAAAAAATCATACAGTTTTCTGATCTAATTATTCCTGAAGTCGATCAGCAAATTCTTAAATTACAAATGATTGTAGATAAGCATACTGAATCTACTGAGTATGATGATTTGAGTGAATACAATGGTAATAAAGAGGCTATACGCTTACATCACCTTTTACTTGGGCTAGACTTTAAATCTGAACTTTTAGTACCAACTATTAAACGAGCCTTTCAGCAACATCCCCATCTTTCAATGCAAGAACTTATGCCAATTGTCATGATATGGCTGAATGATATAGGCAAAAATATTCAGACTAACCCAAAGCCTAAAAATAAAAGTAAAAGGGTTAAACAAGATCAATGGCATACTTTAGATACTGAGGATTTACGATTCCAATTCTCACAAAAAGATGAGAAACAAAATTTCTATCAACATCTTAAAGAACATACTCAGCTTATTTTTAATATGGAACGCTGGTTTGAGCAGGTGAGTTAGATGCTAAATTTCCCTCTGCCATATCAGAATGAACTCATTTACAGTACTGTGGCTAGGGCTGGAATCCGTCTTGCTTTAAGCAGTCCAAAACAATTATTGGATGAAATTTTTCAAAACCGTAAAGTTATTGCTACAGTTGATCTCCCTTGCCACTTAAACGCTATTATCAACCAATATCCTAGCAATCAGTTAAGCCTAGAGGATATTGCATATCAGCATACGCTCTTCCCTATCTATGCCCCCTTTGTACCTGAGGATAGACGGCAACAGTGTTTACAATGGATGGCTGAAGTATCTCAAGGCTCAATTCATCTTGCCCTGGGTGTTAATGTGTCACGACTTAAACCCATCCATAAACTCCGCTACTGCCCAGCCTGTTTTAAAGAACAGTTAGAATTATATAGTGAACTTTATTGGTCACGCTTATGGCAAATACAAGGTGCTTGTTGTCCAATACATGGTGAACTTATTGACTCAACCATTGAACTAAGATCATTACATCGACATGATTTCATCACACCAACATACCAAACGTGCCCTGAGAAAATTCAGTCGAAAGCGACATCAGATAGCCTATTTATTACAAAGAAATTATTAGAATTATTGTCTCTTCCGTCTTCTGAGTCACCTCATTATGAGCAATGGACAAGGTTCTACCATCAGCTTGCTCAAAAAAATCATTGTATACGTGGTCGAAACTACATTAGTCACGACAAAATCTTAGACAAAATCATTGCTCGATGGCCTTCCAAATTTTTAGGACAATACAATTTAGGCGGCTTAAAATCTGAAACAGGTTGGTTACGAAGTATCTTCAGAAAACACCGAAAAAGTTTTAGTTATCTGGAACATATCGTTGTGATTGAAGCATTAAGTAATAAAGAATGGTCTTTTTCAGCGATTCTAGAACAAGTTAAAAATTTAAATAAAGACTCGAAAGACAATAATAGTCAAAATTTAAATATATGTGTGCACCCCAACCACTTTGAATATAGAGAAAAATGGCTAAAACTGGTCAAAGAATTAGGTATTAAACCCGCTCGTTCTATAGATCAAGCCTTATATGCTTGGCTATACCGTAATGATAAAGACTGGCTATTGAAAATAAATCAAACCTTCCATCAGGGCTTTATTCCACAGGGAGCTAAAGTTGACTGGTACAACCGTGATCTTACTTATGCAAGACAACTTATTCGGCTCTACAATGAGCTCATTTGGGATGTAGATAGTCCTCGACGCTCTGCAAAATGGTGGCTTTCACAAATCACCCATGTTTCGACTATTGAAAAAAATTTATATCGTTTACCCATTACTCAATCATTTTTGAAACGCTATAACGAAGATATTAGTAGCTACCAAATTAGACGGTTAACTCAAGTTTTTATTGAAATAAAAATGCAAAGCCAAGACTTACCTCGTTGGAGAATTTTACGCAAAGCAGGTTTGAGTGACGAGCGTATGACCTCTGAAACGGCAAAATTTCTAAATATGGCATTACAATACTTAAGGTTAAATTAATGAAAATTAAGAATTTCCCAGAAGATGCAAAAATTACATTCTTAGGTGAAATATTTAAATTTAATCACTTAAAATCTTGGAATATTAAATTAGGAATCCATGCTGATTCTGAACTATCCGTCAAGCACTCACGTCTATCTAATTTACCAGCTTTTGCAAGAGGTCGATGTCTGAATCCAAGTGACGGTCAATGTCGTAAAGGTGGGTATAAAATTAATATCAATATTCAATCAAATGAAGATTGGAAAGTTAAAGTTGATTCAAAAAATAGAGGGTATTATTTTGAATTTGATTTTAATAGAGGTAGTGAACAAAACCCAGACCTCCTGCATATCTGTATACCCCAGATTGAGTTAGCACGCGTTCTTTTCTTTCACAATGCCTATTTAGCTAGGAACTGTATTGATCAAGGTATCTTAGCAAGAGAGTTTTTTGTTGATCCTATAGATCAGAAAACGACCGTTATTCATGTGCTACCACACCGCACATTTCCTTTAGGTCAATTCAATAATGAGGGCATTCGCAGATTACTCTCATGGATATTATTAGATGAAAATGCTAGGCAATCCTATGAAAGTATTGCTCATTACTTCAAATTAGAAGCTAAACAATTTGAAGAAAAAACATCATGGCAATTTCACTTCACGCCACCGCAACTAATAAATATCTCACTCAAAATGCTTGGTCGATTTGATTCTACAACCAATGAATATTTAGTCTTTGAAATTACTGATCTACATAATATTAAGACTACTCTGCCTCCAAACGTTCTTTATGAAAGCCCTGAGTTCAAATCAGGTAATTCAACAGGCTCTGGAGGAGGCTCTTCTGGCTCTAATCAAGGGGGAGATGATTCTTCGGTAGATGATGATATTGAAGGTGACTCAAATTCGAAATTAGTACAAATAGAGATCCCTCAAACATCCTTAAGTTTTTCGAATCCTAGTGAAACGAGAAAAGTCGTGAAGAAAAAAACGAAAAGCGGATCAGGTGGATATGATGATGTGACTGAGTATGAAGAAGTCGGTGTTGGAACAGGTGAACCAACCGTTAATGGAGATGGGGCTCAAGGCGAATTTAATGGATTAGAAGATGACAGCGACGTGATCGCTCTCTACATGCAACGTTTTGATGCTTTTAAACTTCTTGTAAAACAACTTGCCTTAAAACATCATCTAAAATATGAAGAAAAACTGCACTATTTGCAAAAAGTTGGACGTTCACGTCTGCATCGGACACTAGACGGAAACAATCGATGCCTACTTGAGGTTAGATTCTTTATTGAGAATCACTGGTATGCAATATTAGAAATTGATACCAGTGATAACGCAAAACCACTCTCAACATTGATTGTACAAATCCATGATCTCAATAAATGGAATTATAGTTTTAAAGATATTGCTAAAAAAATTGTTAAAAACTCCCTTCGATGGCCATCTATTGAAAGCCTACAAGATTTAGGAATTCCTTATACGTTGAATCATCCCAAACATCTAATTGAATTAACTGAAACAGATGATGAATTTAAGGGATGGTTGCAGCGTTTGGAAAAAATACTTGATCTTTCATAAAATGTTATGGGCTTAATCACTTATTTTGTACATACATACTCTTAGATGCATTAAAATAGCTTAATTATTCTGTTAGATGCTCAATATATTGTTTGTCTAAAAGAAGTAGCTCTGTTTTTTATATTATGGAATAACATGTCTAGCTCCGAAAACAATCTCGAAAATTCACTTATAGCTAAGCTTGAAGAGTTAAAATATAAAAAAAATGAAATTCATGATCTAGACTCACTCAATGCCAATTTTCGAAATAAGTTTAATGAGTTAAACCAAGTTCAGCTTACAGATGCTGAATTTGAGCGCTTATTACAAGAAAATATTAGCTCTGATGTATTCACTTGTTCTCAACGGTTACGAGAACAGCATGTTTTTGACCGAGAAGATGGTACACCTCTTTATTACACTCTAGTTAACACAAAAGACTGGTGTAAAAATGAATTTGAAGTCATCCGTCAGTTCCGTGTAAATTCTCAGAATAGTCATCATCGTTACGATGTCATTATTTTAATTAATGGCTTACCTTTAGTTCAAATTGAACTTAAAACCTTAGATATTTCTCCTCGTCGTGCAATGCAACAGATTGTGGACTATAAAAATGATGTTGGTAATGGTTATACCAATACTCTATTTGTGTTCATGCAATTATTTATTGTTAGTAATCAAAAGCAAACTTATTATTTTAGCAATAACCAAGAGCAACATTTCAACTTCAATGCTGACGAACAGTTTTTACCAATTTATCAATGGGCTGATCCTGACAATCGTAAAGTCAATGATTTGCATGAGTTTTCTGAAAAGTTTCTCAATAAATGTAAACTAGGAAAAATGATCAGCCGTTATATGGTTCTAGTAGCGACAGAACAAAAAATCTTGATCATGCGGCCTTATCAAATATATGCCGTTGAAGCGATCATCGAAACGATTAAACAAAACCGTGGTAATGGATATATCTGGCATACTACAGGTAGTGGTAAAACTTTAACTTCATTTAAAGCATCAACTTTACTTAAAGATAATCCCGATATTGAAAAATGCCTATTTGTGGTTGATCGCAAAGACTTAGATCGTCAAACACGTGAAGAATTCAATAAATTCCAAGAAGGATGCGTTGAGGAAAATACCAATACAGCTTCATTAGTTCGACGACTACTTTCTACGAACTATAGTAATAAGGTCATTGTAACCACAATTCAAAAGTTAGCGCTTGCGTTAAATGATCAGTCAGACAATCTTAATAAAGCTAAGAGTTCACGTTCAAAATCTCCAAGCTTTAAAGAACAATTAAAACCTCTGCAAGATAAAAGAATCGCAATTATTTTTGATGAGTGTCATCGTTCACAGTTTGGTGAAAATCATCAAGCAATCAAAAAGTTTTTTCCTAACTCACAGCTATTTGGATTTACTGGTACACCTATTTTTGGAAAAAATTCAACGGTGCAAAGGATAGATGGAAGAGAAGCAAGTTATGCCGAAACAAAAGATATTTTTCAACAACAGTTACATGCATATACCATTACTCATGCAATCGAAGATCAAAACGTTTTAAAGTTTAATATTGAATATTTTCGTGCTACTCAGGTTGATCAAAATAAACCTATTACAGCTCGTGTGGGTGATCCTATAACCCAAGAAAAAATTGTTGAAGCCATTCTTAATAAGCATCATCACGCAACTCATGAGCGAAAGTTTAATGCTATCTTTGCAACGAGCTCAATTAATGATGCAATTAGTTATTACCATTTGTTTAAGGCAAAACAAGCAGAATTATTAGAAACCAATCCAGATTATCAAGTATTAAATATTGCTTGTGTTTTCTCTCCCCCTGCCGAAGGTGATGCTGATGTAAAGCAGTTATCTGAAGATTTACCAAATGAGCAATTAGATAACTTAGATAAGCCAAATGAAAAAAAACAAGCTTTAACTACAATCATCAATGATTATAACGCTCAATTTGGTACCAGCCATAGCTTGGCACAGTTTGATAATTACTATCAGGATGTTCAACAGCGCATTAAAGATCAGAAATATCCAAATAGTCAGGCTTTTCCTCAATCACAGAAAATTGATATCACAATTGTGGTTGATATGCTGCTAACAGGTTTTGATTCTAAATATCTTAGTACTTTATATGTCGATAAAAATCTAAAATATCATGGTTTAATTCAAGCATTTTCACGAACGAATCGAGTCTTAAATGATTCTAAACCTTATGGGACAATTATCGATTTCAGAGGCTTGGAGTCTGCTGTCGATGAGTCAGTAAAATTATTTTCTAACTTAGAAAAAGACGATCATGTTAAAGAAATCTGGCTCGTTGAATCTGCGACCCAAGTAATTGCTAAACTTGCTGTTGCTAAACAGAAACTTGATACTTTCATGCAATCAAAAGGGCTACCAACCACCCCTGAAGATGTTATTAACTTACAAGGCGATATCGCAAAAGCTGAATTTATTAATAAATTCAAAGAAATTCAACGCTTACAAACTCAATTAAGTCAATATACTGATTTAACTGAAGAGCAAAATGAATCTATCAATAAGATTATGCCTAGAGACGAATTGCGAAGTTTTCAAGCCGTTTATTTGGAAACAGCAAAGCGTTTAAAACCAAAGCAAGACAATCCAGATAATGTCTCAAATGAAACAGTACAACAAGTTGATTTTGAGTTTGTCTTATTTAACTCTGCAATGATTGACTATGACTACATCATGAAACTGATTAGTGATTACAGTCAAGCTTCATCTGAAAAACAGAGTATGACTCGTGAAGAGCTGGTCAATCTAATTAGTAGTGATGCTAAGTTTGTCGATGATGCTGAAGATATTAAAGAATATATCTACAGTTTGAAAATTGGTGAAGGCCTCAGTGAAGAAGATATCAAACGTGGTTTTGAGCAATTCAAACTAGAAAAAACTGACTACGAAATTGAAGAGATTGCTGAAAAATATGGTTTAGAAGTTGAAGCTCTCAGACTATTTGTTGATGCGACACTTGCACGCATGATTTTAGATAATGATCTACTACATGAGTTACTTTCTCCGCTTGGCTTAGGCTGGAAAGACCGTAGTAAAACTCGTAAAGCTTTAATACAGGATTTAACTGAACCAATGCAAAAACGTGCCAATGGGCGTGAAATTTCTGGGTGGGATGCTCATGTCAAATAATCAAGTTTTAGATTTCAAAGAAAATTCTGTATTACCAAAATTAAGATTTACTGAATTTGAACAAGAGGCTCAGTGGGAGATAAAAAACCTAGCTAATATTGCGACGTTCCTAAAGGGTAAAGGAATTTCAAAAGCAGATATTGATGAAACTGGTGTAATACCCTGTATTCGATATGGTGAACTTTATACCACATATAATGAAATCATCGATAAAGTTTTATCCAAAACTAATATACCGACTAACAATCTGATTTTGAGTAAAAAAAATGATGTCATCATTCCATCCTCTGGGGAAACTCATGAAGATATTGCGAAAGCATCTTGTGTGATGCTTGATGATATTGCATTAGGAGGTGATTTAAACATTATTCGAAGTCATGAAAATGGAGTATTTATAAGTTACTATCTCAATAGTTCTTTGAAGTCTGAAATTTCTAAAATTGCTCAAGGAAATGCTGTTGTGCATTTATATGCAAACCAGCTAAAAAAATTAGAAATAGCACTTCCATCTCCTTCAGAGCAAGGAAAAATTGTAAATTGTTTATCTTCTTTAGATAAAGTTATAGAAAGTGCATCAATTAAACTTAAACTTTATATAGACCATAGAACAGGCATGCTACAACAGCTTTTTCCTAAAGATAAAGAAAATTTACCAAAATTAAGATTAGGTAAATTTAGTCAAGAATGGGAGAACATTGAGCTTTCTCAAATTGCTAAACCTGTTAAGAAAAAAAATTCTAATGAAGATAAACTTAAAGTTTTATCTCTTTCCAATGAGCACGGATTAGTTTCCCAAGCCGATTATTTCTTAAAAAGAGTTGCTGGGGATAATACTGATCGATATATCGTTTTACAAAAAAATGATTTTGTATATAACGATCGGATTACAAAGAATTCGACTTATGGAACGATTAAAAGACTTTCTCTTTATGAAAGTGGGATCGTTTCACCTATTTATAAATGTTTTCGTTTTGAAAAAAATCAAGATCCTGTTTTTTGGGAATATTTCTTCGAATCAAAAACTCACGAAAGTGAAATTAAGCAAATCGTAAATGAGGGTGCTAGAGCTGGTCGTTATAATATTTCTATTGATAAGTTTTTATCAATAAATGTTATGCAGCCATCTCTTCTAGAGCAAGAAAAAATTGCTTCTTGTCTTACTTCACTCGATCATTTAATTTCTCACCAAAAAAATTATATTGATAAACTTAAAAGACATAAGAAAGGTTTAATGCAACAACTATTTCCAGTAGTTGAGGAAATATAAAATGTCTGTAAACAGAAAGGTATACCCGTATAAAAGCATAAATAGAATTGTTGAGCGTTTAAGAAATGATCTTAATGACGGTAAAGATTTCGTTCTAGTGTATGCCTACAATGGAACAGGAAAAACTCGCTTATCAATGGATTTTAAAGAGAAGGGTAAAAAAGGCAGCAGAAGAAATAGATCGAGTGGTAATCGAGATACTCTATATTTCAATGCTTTTACTGAAGATTTATTCCGATGGGATAATGACTTAGACACAGATACAGATCGAAAATTATATCTGAATAAGGATTCTAAATTTTTCTTAGGTTTCCAAGAGCTTGCATTAGAAGAAAAAATTTTTGTACATTTACAAAAATATGCAGATTTTGATTTTCGTATTGATTATGAAGCATGGTCAGTTTCTTTTTCACGTAAAGAAGAGTTTAAATTAAAAGGAAAAGATGAATTTTTTACAAAAATAATAGATAACATAAAAATATCTAGAGGTGAAGAAAATCTATTTATTTGGTGTACGTTTTTAGCTATTTGCGAACTAGCGATTGATAAGCAAGAAGCATACGATTGGGTAAAATATATCTATATTGATGACCCTATTTCATCTCTAGATGATAATAACGTAATAGCTTTATCAAGTGATTTGGCAAAGTTAATCCGTAAAGGAAAAGATTATGTAAAGGTCGTAATTTCTACACATCATGGTCTTTTTTTTAATATCATGAATAATGAGTTAAAAAAACATAGTCATAAATGCTATTTCTTGTATAAGAGCAGACATAACAATGAATACCAATTACAAAGTACAGGAGATACCCCCTTCTTTTATCATGTTGCAATGTTAAAAGAATTAAAAGATGCTGCGTATTCCACGCCTTCAAGGTTATATACCTACCACTTTAATATTTTACGAAGTATTATGGAAAAAACAGCTTCTTTCTTTGGCTTTGAAGATTTTTCAACCTGTATCAGTGGTATTGAAAATGAGGCTCTCTTCTCGCGTGCATTAAATCTACTTAGTCATGGTAAATATTCAGTCTATGATCCTCAGGCAATGGGCTTAGACAACCAGCAGTTATTTAAAAATATTTTAGACGCGTTTTTAGAACGCTACCCATTTCAATTACCTAATATTGGTGAGGTTGCTCAGGCAACTACTTCTACATCTCTTCAAATAGCTTCTCCACAGGAAACTCTGTCATGACCGAACAGGAACAGCAAAAACTTGGTGCCTTACTTTGGGATATTGCAAACCAATTACGTGGCTCAATGAATGCCGATGACTTTCGGGATTACATGTTGTCATTTCTATTTTTGCGTTATTTATCTGCGAACTATGAAGAAGCTGCTGCTAAAGAACTTGGGCGAGATTATCCAAAGCCAGTTAAAAATGATGATGGTTTAGTTAAGCAGACATCACTTAATATTTGGTATGCCAATAATGCTGAAGATGTGGCTGACTTTGAAGATAGTATGAGAAGTTTAATTCACTATGTGATTAAACCCGAATACTTATGGAGTAATATTGCAGAACTTGCACGTACTCAACATGAAGATCTACTTAAAACATTAAATGCTGGTTTTAAATATATTGAAGAACAATCTTTCGCACGTAGTTTTAATGGACTCTTCTCTGAGATTAATCTTAACTCTGAAAAATTAGGTAAAGATTACAAGATACGTAATACTAAACTATGCTCAATCATTAGTAGTATTGAAGAAAAGCTTGTTAATTTCTCAACAAATAACGACACATTAGGTGATGCTTACGAATACTTAATTGCACAATTTGCATCAGGTTCTGGCAAAAAAGCAGGTGAATTCTATACACCTCAACCGATATCGACAATTTTATCTCGAATTGTATCTTTAGATAGTCAAGACCCAAGTACTGGCTATAAAAAATCTTTAGATCGGATTTTAGACTTTGCTTGTGGTTCGGGCTCATTATTACTAAATGTACGTAATCAAGTAAAAGAGCATAATGGCAAGGTAGGTAAAATTTACGGGCAGGAAAAAAACATTACCACCTATAACTTAGCCCGTATGAATATGCTATTACATGGCGTAAAAGATACTGAGTTTGAAATATTCCATGGTGATACTTTAGCAAATGATTGGGATATTCTAAATGAGCTAAATCCATCTAAGAAAATCACATTCAATGCCATTGTAGCTAATCCACCATTTAGTTTGAAATGGGATACGACTGAAGCTTTAGCTAAAGATTTTCGCTTTAAAGATTACGGTTTAGCCCCTAAATCGGCTGCTGACTTTGCATTCCTTTTGCATGGTTTTCATTTTTTAGCAGATGATGGAGTCATGGCTATTATCTTGCCACATGGAGTGTTATTCCGTGGAGGAGCTGAGCAAAAAATACGACAAAAACTCATTGATGATGGTCATATCGATACAGTAATTGGCCTACCAGCAAATCTGTTTTTCTCAACAGGCATTCCTGTATGTATTTTAATTTTAAAGCGCTGCAAGAAATTTGATGATGTCTTGTTTATCAATGCTGCTGATTACTTCGAAAGAGGTAAAAAACAAAATTACTTACGCGAACAAGATATTGAGAGAATTGTTGATACCTATCAATATCGTAAAGAAGAAGAGCGTTATTCAAAACGTGTAAGTTTGGATGAGATAAAGAATAAAAATGAATACAATCTTAATATCTCTAGATATATTAATACTTCAGAAGCTGAAAAAGAGATTGATTTGACAGACGTTAATAAAAATCTTCAAAAAATTGCTGAAGAAATTAAACAATCTAAAGATACCCATAATGCCTTTTTAAGAGAACTCGGATTATCCGAATTGCCTTAAAAACAAGATCCAAATTCCATGAGTTGGAACAATTTAGTATGATACTTTATTGTTCCTAAATTCATAATTGTTAATAATGGATAATATCTAGTATGAAACTTTATTGTTTCATAATGAAATAAATATCAATAACTTATGAAAGGGCTGAGTATGAGACTTTATTGTCTCATTACAGTGCTGGTCTGAACATATCAGCATCCCACATCATAACCCAGCCACTCAATCAGGAGGCTGGGTTTTTATGCGTAGGGCACCGAGATTCTTCAGGATGTACCCTCTGGTGGGGCTCTCATCATATTATTTCATCATCTATTTTGCGTTGTATCGTCTGTTCAACGCTGTGCATCCGATGAACATCATCGCGTAGTGGTACAAAAAATTTAATATAAAAATAAATAAAACAAAATACTTAGTTATTCATACAGCAAAGCATTTTAACGATAATAAAGGCTTTTAAAGATAATATTGACAGACAGAGCTGTATGAATTGGTTTAGATTAAATACGCTATTCTGGAGATAAAAATGTCTAATAATAAAATTGGTCGCTTTGAATGGATGCAATCAACAGATGGGCATCTCAGCACAAAAGAAAAAATCAGCCTACTCAATGAAATTCTATTACCGAGTATGTTGGGTGTAATAAAATCGCAACTTCATATCGGAAATTCAAAAAGCAACATTCGTCTTAAAGATATAAAAGTATCCCGATACTCAGATTATTGTAGAAGCAATCAATGAGTTAAATGAAAAAGCGCCTACTACGCTCATCAATCACTCTTGGCGGGCATATTTTTGGGGTGCAGCGATTGGTCTTCAGGATCAACGTAAATATGATCCTGAAATACTTTTAGTGGCTGCTTTGTATCATGACATTGGGCTAACAGAGACCCATAAAAACTCAAAAGATTGTAGATGTTTTACATATGAAAGTGCGCTGCAATTTGACAAAAAAGCCAAGCAGTTAGATTACGACCAAAATAAAAGCAATATTGTCAAAGATGCTATATGCATGCATATGAACGGTCATATACTTGACGATAATGAGCCCGAGATCATTTTGCTGCAACAAGGTGCATCATGTGATGTCGTTGGAGACAAGTTCTTTACCTTACCGGAAAATTACAGAATAGAAGTATTAGAACAATACTCACGTCTGAAATTTAATTCGGAATTCAAAAAGTTATTAGCAGAAGAAAGTAAAAACGTAAAAAGCTCTCGTAGTAATTTCTTATCATTGCTAGGTCTCCCAATGATGATTGCAATGAATCCCTTTGGAGAATGAAGCCATAGACGAAATTACATAGACTAAACTCCATAGACGAAATTAAAGATGCACCATCACCTCATAAATCTGTTGTAACTGCTGACAAAACTGTTGCATCTGTGCCTCCGTCATATCGGCAGTACTGATACGTAAACCGGCAACTTCTTGATCAACTTTGAAATCCTGTCCAGCGCGTACCATCCAACCGCGTTGTAATAATACCTTGGCAATTTTCTCAGCATGTGGCAAAGCCAGCCAAATATTTAAACCATCATACTGTGCCGCACAGGGAATTTTTGCTTGCTGTAAATACTGCAATAACTGCTGATGCTGTGCCTGATAATAGGTTTGGGCGACTTGAATATTTTTGGCAAATTGTGGGTGATTGATAAGACGATAAACTATTTCTTGAAGAATATGACTCACCCAAGTTGAGCCTGCGTTCAGCTTACGGTGCAATCGTTCTGAGGTCTCAGCATCACAACAAACAAAAGCAAAGCGTAAATCAGGTGACAGATATTTAGATACCGAGCGAATCACAGCCCAGTGTTTGGTCGATGCAGGAATAATATGTTGATAAGGCTGTGCTGATAATAAGGAAAAATGATCATCTACTAAGACTAAAACATTGGGATAATCTGAGAGTAAATGTTTAATCTGCTGTGCTTGCGCAATACTTAAACTGTACCCTGTAGGATTTTGTGCACGTGGTGTAATTAAAATCGCTTGTACATTGGCCAATAAAGCCTGCTGTAAAGATTTTAAATCGATACCCTCTGAAGAGACAGTAAAAGACTGCATCTTAAACTGCTGGTTTTCTATTGCACAAATACTGGTGATAAAGCCGGGTTGCTCCACGGCAATACTATCTGATGGCACCAAATAAGCCGTTAAAATCCGTTCAATAGCATCGACCGCACCATGACAAAAATCCACAGCAAAGGGCTGGGGGATATCGGAGAAAATCTTCTTACGCGCATATTTCAATAATTTATTATGGTAAATACTGTCGCCATATAATGCGCTTTGAAAACTGCTTAAATCGATGTGCGCCAAGCTAGGCAACAATTCACGTTTTGGATTTCCATGGGCTAAGTCGACATGATCTTTGTCCAAAGACTGAAAGCCTTCGTGTGAACGTGATGGGCTATAAGACTTCACTTGTGTTCCTAAACGTCCTTTAGACACCACTAAACCCATTGCGACTAAACTTTTATACGCTGCTGCAACCGTATTACGGTTCACCCCAATCTGTTCAGCTAATTCACGCACACTGGGTAAATAATCACCCGGCTGCAACTGACCTGTTTGAATGCGGCTGCGGATTTGATCTTGAATGTCTTGAGCACTATTAGCACGAATATTCATAAATGCGGTTCTATTCTATGCGCTGCGTTGGCACAGGAATAAGATTACCAATCCAGTCACGTAATAATCGCTGCGCCTGATCTTGTAATGCTTTCCCATAACGCAGGCTGTCCTGACGTAAAGTTAAAATATCAATCTGTGCATTATGCAGTTCATGATGATGTCCAATCAACCAAGATTCTATCTGCTTTAGATCAAGCTCAACATGAAACTGTAAAGCCAGTATATTTAATCCAACAGCAAAGGCTTGATTGGGATAATAGATCGAGCCAGCAAGTCTTTTTGCAGCAGTCGGAATATCAAAGGTATCACCATGCCAATGTAAAACAGCGACGTCATCTAAATAACGCAAAGGTGAGTTGAACCCCTGATTATTGATAGACAAACGACTCCAACCAATTTCTTTAACATGGCCTGCATACACTTTGGCACCCAATGCAGCGGCTATGAACTGTGCGCCCAAACAAATTCCTAGCGTCGGTAAATTTGCACGAAGTCTGCTCTGTAATGCAGCAATTAAGTCAGACACATAGGGATAATTAACCTGATCATATACCGAAATCGGACCACCCAATAAAATCACGGGGTGGGTGGATGCCAAGGCAGGTTGCAACGCATCTACACCCAGCTGTAAGTAATGAATTTCATAACCGAGCTCCATTAGAGTAGCGGCAAAACTACCTAGATCTTCAAAAGCAAGGGTTTGAATAGCATATACTTTTTTCATTGTAAATCCTCTAAGCGTAGTGGCAAGGCTTTGATCAGGGCAGCGACTTGTTGTGCTAAATACGCAATTTGTTGCGTTGAGATAATCAATGGCGGGAGTAGGCGAATAATTTTGCCCTGTGTTACATTGAGCAAAATACCGTACTCATCACAGGCCAACTGGGTCAGTTGTGGCACGGGCTGACTTAGTTCGATGCCGATCATCAATCCCACACCACGTACCGATTGCACACCTTTAACCCCCGTCAGTTTGGATTGCAGTAGTTCGAGCAGTTGCTGTCCTTTATGGGCAACCAAGCATAGATAGTTCTGTTCTAGTTGTTGTAAAACCGTATAGGCAACACGACAGGCAAGGGGATTACCACCAAAGGTAGAACCATGATGACCCACTTGCAATAACTGCGCCACTTTCGGCTCTGCCAAACACGCTCCAATAGGAATACCATTGCCTAAGCCTTTGGCTATGGTCAAAATATCTGGGCGAATATCGGCTTGCTGATAATAAAACCAAGATCCTGTACGCCCCATACCGCATTGGATCTCATCCAGAATCAATAACCATTGCTGTTGGTCGCAGAGTTGGCGCAGCTGTTTTAGATAAGATGGCGAGGCAATATGAATGCCACCTTCGCCTTGAATGGGTTCCAACATCACCGCAACCACATCTGGATCATCTTGATAGGCTTCGATTGCAGCCAAATCATGAAAAGCGACGAACTCAAAACCTGTTAATAACGGTCCAAAGGCTTGGCGGTATTGTGCATTGGCGGTAGCAGATAGAGCACCCAAGGTACGACCATGAAAGGCATTGTGCATCACTAAAATTTTAGGTTGTGTGCTGCCCTGATGATGACCATATAAACGAGCCAGTTTGATGGCGGTTTCATTGGCTTCACTGCCAGAATTACAGAAGAAAGCCTGTGTTAATCCCGTAATCTGTGCCAATTGTGCTGCAAGTTTATGATTCCAGTGTTGATCAAATAAATTGGAGAGATGCAAAAACGTTTGTGATTGCGCCACAATTGCAGCATGAATGTGTGGATGGGCATGACCTAAGAGGGTTACGCCAACGCCAGAAATTGCATCTAAATAACGTTTTCCCTGTTGATCCCACAGTTCACATCCTGCGCCACCGACCAATGTTAAGTCTAAAGGACGATAGACTGGCATTAAATGCTGCATGATGCTTCCTCTATCAGTTGTGTCAGTGCACATGGAACATAACGATATTGATGACCTAAGAGCTGTAGTGCGCCATCTTTTTGCATCAGTAGGCGTGACTCTTCAATCACTTGCAACAATTCAAAGTGTAGAGCTGGATGATGGCGTAGCAATTGCCACACGGTCTGCATATCCTGTAATGCTTGTGGTGTATCACTCTGAAAGTTTCCTAATAACTTGCCATGTTTATAAATGCTGAGTTGATAAGCTGTATGCATAGTTGCTGTCATATTCAATTTACTCCGACCAGTAATAACTGTCTGGCAATGCTCTGGCACCAAAAATAGCCTGACCTACACGGATATCAGTTGCGCCTTCTTCAAGGGCAATCTCATAATCACTAGACATTCCCATCGATAAACGCTGTACATTGGGGTAATGCTGCTGAATCTCCTCACGTAATTGTCTTAAGCTTTGAAAACAACGGCGCACTTCAACTTCATTTTGGCTATGTATGGCGAGGGTCATCAAACCGACAATATTGAGTTGTGAAAAAGCCTGACATTGTTCAATCAAAGGCAATGCCTGTTCAGGTCTGACACCAAATTTACTTTGCTCATTGGAGGTATTGACCTGAACAAAGACAGTGAGCTGCCTTTGTTCAAGCAATAAACGTTGATTGAGTTTTTCTGCCAATCTCAAGCTGTCCAGTGCATGAAATTCATCAATGAATTTCGTCATATATTTCACTTTATTACTTTGTAGATGACCGATTAACTGCCAGCGGATCGGCAAATGTTGTAACGCCTCATATTTGCCTTTGGCCTCCAAAACCTTGTTTTCACCAAAGCAGCTCAAGCCTGCTGCATAAGCTTGTGCAACCCGTTGCGCCGGCAAAGTCTTGGTCACAGGCAATAAACGCACCTGTGCTGGATCTCGTCCAACGCGTTGGCATATTGTGGCAATATGCTGCTGAATCGCTTCAATATTCTGCTGGAGCTCTCGCAGACTATTGGGGGTATGGTATTGATTCATTATAAATCCTATGACATTTAAACTTTGTCATAGGACAATAATATAGTGTCAAAAAAAGCGCAATGCTTTTGCTCAAAATCAAGCAACGTAGTAGCAACATTCATGGCAGTTTCAGTATCCATTACCATCATATTGATCTAATCTCTTGCTTTGCGCGCTCTTTATGATGACGAGGGTACTATTGAGTTTGATTGCGATCACTCAATTGTAAGATGGCATAAGCCACTAAACCAAAGACCAAGCCCCAAAATGCACCACCAATACCGAATAAATTGATATTTGCGGCTGTTGCGAGGAAGGTAATCAATGCAGCTTCGCGATTACGGGGGTGTTGCAAAGCATTCGCCAAGCTTCCTGCAATCGTGCCCAATAACGCTAAACCGGCCAAAGTACTCATAAATGCTTTCGGGAAAGCACTAAATAATGCGGCTAAACTGAGACCAAATAAGCCCACCAAAATATAAAACAAACCCGCAGTAATGCCTGCAACCCAACGTTTTTTAGGGTTTTGGTGTGCGTCAGCTCCCGTACAAATTGCCGCAGTAATTGCCGCCAAATTAAATGCATGTGAGCCAAAAGGTGCCATGAGCAAAGAACCGCAGCCCGTTACGGTAAATATTGCTTTGGCATTGCTGCGATAGCCATCATTTTGCAACAGTAAAAGACCAGGCATATATTGTCCTGTCAAAGTGATTAAAAATAAGGGCAGCGCAATACTCAATAGCGCATGTAGGCTAAATACCGGTGCAGTAAAAACCGGAGTGGCAAAGGCAAAATGAAAAGCAGATAAATCTATCGCAGACTGTAAACATAATAAAATTAAACCGCCCCCTAAAACAGCAACGATGGCGTAACGTGCTGAAAGTCGCTTGGCAATGAGATAAACCAAAAATAATGTAATCACCAATAATGGATCTGCACTGATATTGGCAAATACTGCAATGCCAAACTGCAATAAAATCCCTGCCAATAAACCCGAGGCAATGCTCATTGGAATCCATCGTATCAGTTTTGCAAAGTATCCTGTCATACCCAATAGCACAAAAGCCAAGGCAGATAACATATATGCCGCAATAGCCTCTGCATAGGGCACGCTTGCCAATGCTGTCATTAAAAAGGCAGCAGCAGGGGTTGACCATGCGGTAATAATCGGCTGTTTATAGCGCCAACTGAGTAAAATACCCGTGACCCCTACGCCAATCGAGATTGACCAGACCCATGAAGCCGTACGCTCAGGGCTTAAACCTGCTATTTGTGCCGCTTGGAAAATTAAAATAAAAGTACCACCATAATTGACGATTACGGAAATTAAACCCGCAACGACTGCTGGCATATAATCTTGATAATATGACCAAGGAGAATGATGCTGACGCGACATAAACCCAACTCCTACCTAAATGTATAAATGGTTTAAGCGCAAAGTTTATGCATTATTCTGGTCTGGTCATAAGATACACTTTTAGTATTTTTTTAAGTACCAGTTGCGGATTGGTCGACGCATCATACTGAGTACAAGACAATCACAGCGTCATAATAAAAAAAGGGCCAACATCTCACAGTTGACCCATTGCCATTTTTAAGGCTCTTTCGCAAAGCTGTATTTTAAAAAGTCTGATCGCAAATACTTAGTATTTTGCTCTGAGCGTCAACATATAATTACGCGGTTCACCATACCAGTTATAACCACTGGCATCGCCGATGGTTTGCCAGTAAACCTTATCAAAGATATTGTTGACTCTAAAATCTACCCGTAAATGTGGGTTAACCGTATATCCCAGTTGAGCGCCCCAAATTGCACGCCCCGGCGAGTTAAACTGATAATCTACGTATGGAGCCCCCCATTTTCCGGTTTCTTGATCATAATGGGTGGGCGTAGACCCTGTGGCATATTGCTTAGATTGTGCAGCGACATTAATACCGACCGTCCAATCTTGCATTTTATAATCTAACCATGCTTTTAAGGTATTGCGGGGTAAGGTAATTTTTCGCCAAGAAATGGTTTTAAAGTCATCATGGTTATTAAAATAACTATAGCCAATGGAACCGGTTAAATGAGGGAGTATTTCGCCGCTTAATTCTAACTCGACACCGCTCATTACGACATTATTATTGCCAATATAACAGCAGCTACTGCCATTCCCATCGTCTATATTTTCTTTATAAAGTAAGTTGCCTTGATTGTCTCTTTCGGTACGGTAGGTCGACAAAGCAAAATTACCTTTGCCTTCCCATAAATCACCTTTGATACCAATTTCATAGTTTCTACCTGTAATCGGTTCTAGAGGTTTATGCTCGGCATCAAGTAAATTTGCTTGTGATTTAAAAGTTTCTGCCACACTCGCATATACGAGCCATTGATCTGTTAAATCATAGCTTAAGCCCACAAATGGAATAACAACATTTTTATCGACATAATGTGCGGTACGCTGCCCCAAACCATTATTTTGTGTAAATTTATAATTATTTAAACGCGCCCCTGTGATCAACTTTAAGGGCTTGGCTAGCTGCCATTTTACTGTGCCATAATACCCCAATTGCTGGGTATAAACTGTACGGCTGGGTGCATAATCACGACTAATCGGTCGTGCAATCGCAGCATCTCGATCAAATTCAAAAATATTGAATTCATATACCGGAGAACGTTCACCACTAATATAGTGAAAGGGATCTTCTTTATCTAGATAATCTATTCCGACAACCACACTATGCTCTTGATTGAATAAATTAAATCGACCTTGTAAATTTAAATCACCGATCCAAGAATCAGGCTCGCTACCATTTTTAATATAGGACAATGAGGTGCTATTGGTGACTGGATCAACAGAACCGGCTAACCTTGAATATTCATTCAACTTCAACATATGTTCTTTTGAGATATTGAATTTTAACTGCCAGTTATCATTAAAATGATGATCTATCCCCGCAAAATATTGCGTGCTTTCCGCTTCAATATTTGACCAATTGGTAATAAAAGAGGTCTTACGACTAAAACCAATATCACGACCATCAATATAACGTGGTAAACCAATCCAGTCTTGTTTACCTTTTAATTTGTCATAACTAAAACCAACCGATGCAGTGGTATTGGGTAAAATATCGTATTCTAAGATGCCGTAAATTGAATAACGATTTTTCTCAGCCACAGCATAGAAAAAGTCCTGATCATTCCAACTCCCAACCAAGCGCCCGCGTAAAGCACCATCTTGTGCAATAGGTCCAGTTATATCAATCGATGTACGATAATTTTGCCAACTACCAGCAGAGAGTTCTAGGAGGGTTTGATTTTGCTTTAGCGGTTTCTTACGCACCAAATTGACAGTTGCACTAGGCTCACCATTGCCATTAAATAAGCCATCAGCACCTCTTAATACCTCAATTTGCTCAAACTGAGATAAATCCTGCAAGGTTAAGGCACTGGATAAACCATCTACCCGTATATTAGAAACCTCTAAGCCCCGTGAAATAAATGAGTTGGTAAATACTGAATCTTGCCACACATTTATACCATTCACTTTATCCATGGCGCTGGCTAAATCGGTGAGATTTTGCTGATCTAACTGCTCGCGATTGATTACAGTCACGGATTGGGGAATATCTTTGATGGATTGCTGTGTTTTAGCAAAGTTGACTTTATTGGGTTGTGCTACATCAGCTTGTAAGCGAATCACAGGTAATTCAGCAATAGCCTTGTGTTGCGGGCTGGACTTGTTTGCTTTGGCATATAATTCAATGGGTTTCAATTCACCTATGAGTACCGCAGGTTTACTTAAAGGCGTCGCGGCAGCTTGCACTAAGCCCAAAGTACCATCAGCCCGTTGTAATAGCTGTAAATGCGTACCTTCGAGTAATTTTTCAAAACCTTGCGTGATACTATAACGTCCATGTAAGCCAGCGCTTTGCAGACCTTTGGTTAACTGTGTGTCGAAAGACAAGACAATGCCTGATTGCGTAGCAAAGGTCGCCAGTACATAGCCCAACTCTTGGGGCGGAATGTTATACTGCGACACCTGAGCGGCACTGACGCTGTCAGCATAGCTATAAGGTGTCAATCCCGTGAGCAATACACCACTCAAGCTCATGCTACGCATCCATCGACTGAGTGTATTGTTTTGCCTTAAAAAGCGTGGCTGCATCTTTGTTATTCCTTCGGTGAATTTTTAAAATTAAATTCTTCATTATGATTACCAGTTGAAAATGCAAAAAGTGACATCGTCAAAGCAATAAAGTACATAAATAATTGATATTATTAATTTTATATTTTAAAAATAAAGCTGAGCGCTGGTAGAAAGCATAGGAATATCTGTCGATTTAGCGCTTTTGCATACGAATGACATAACCTTTGAGGTGCTGTTCGATGCTAATCGGATAGGTCTGTTGTAATAATTCTAAAGTTTTTTGTGGATCGGTGAGCGGATAAGAACCAGAAATTGTCAAATGCGCAAGCGCAGGATCTAGCTGATAATAAGCCCGATGATAACGTTGCATTTGTTCAACAAAAGCAGGCAAGGGTAGATCATAGGCACTAAATAAACCGCTTTGCCATTGTTGGGTATTGAGTTGGATTTGCTGTATCGGTTGATAAGCTGACTGATTAAAACAAATTTGCTGATTCTGCCGCACAATGATCGGTGCTAAATGCAAGGGGCTAATCTTCACTGCACTTTCCAAAACAGCCACACAAGTTTGCTGCTGTAATTGTTGTACATTAAAGACTGTCCCCAAGGCTTCCAAGGTGCCATATGGCGTTTGCACACGAAATGGTCGTTTTTGTGCACGATGCTCTTTGGCAGTGCGGATTTGAATCTCACCATAATGCAGACTTAACAAACGCTGTTGCGGATTAAACTGCGTGTCCATCGCGCTATCGGTATTTAAATAGACCTGACTGCCATCACTGAGATGAATCAGTTTTTGTTCCCCAACTTGGGTACGATATTCAGCCAATACCGCATAAGCTAAATCTGACTGCCAGCCCCAATATCCCAAGCCACTCACCACCACCGTCAATAACAGCAATTTGCCGAGGCGCAACAGTTGCTGATGTTGTAACTGACCTGCTTTTTGCAAAACATTGCTGCTCTGTTGTGGTGCCAACTGATCTAGACTGTTATTTAAATATTCGGTTAAATATTCGGCACATTGCCAAGCACGTTGATGTTGTTCGCTTTGCTGTAACCACTGTTGAAATTCTTGCTGTTCATCTGCACTGAAAGGGGCTTGTTGCTGGCGTAGTAACCACTCCACAGCTTGACTAAAAACTTGCGCAGGAATATCGGTTGCTTTCATGGTAGTTCTTGGTGAATTACACTGAGGCAATGCGTTAGCGCTTGCGATAAATCGCGGATCACGGTGCGTACCGAAATATGCAGTCGCTGGGCAATCTCTTGTTGTTTCATACCCTCAAGCTGTGAGTAAATAAAAATTTGCTGTTGCCGTTCTGGTAAACTTGCCAAGACTTTAAAAATTAAAGCTAAAGATTCAATACTTTGTAATTGTTGTTCAGGAGAGGGCAGACATTGCTCGGGTTGTGCCGCCAAGACCTCTAAATATGCCTGCTCAATGGCTTGACGTTGTAGCCAATTGACCAGCACACCGCGAGCAATGGTGGTCAATAAAGCCTGTGGTCGATCAAAGTATAGCTTGTCTTGTTTGCTTAAAATTCTCACAAAGGTATCTTGCGCCAAATCTGCTGCGGTATGGCTATTGTTTAGGCGCTTTTTTAACCATGCATGTAACCACGCATAATGGTTTTGATAGAGATGCTCAACCTCAGTACCAGACATGATCATAGTCTTAAGATAATAACGATTCTCAATTCTAACGATATTCTAATATTTAAACAAATGACCTACTGGAAAATTTGACTATGATCTAGTGTGTTTTTTGCCATAGGTCCATGCCTCGCCATCTTAGGCTTAGTGCATTATCCCCAGCCTGTACAGCTAGTCCATAGACTTCGTCATATTCAGCCATCTTGCACCATATTATTGTGCCCAATAGGCATTGGCATAGCTCGATAAACTTTTACGCTGTAAGGTCTGGCTTATATTGCGGCTTGCTAGCATCAAGTGCTCTACATCAATACCAGTTTCATAGCCCAGCTGGCTGAGTAAATAATAGACGTCTTCGGTGGCGACATTGCCCGAAGCCCCTTTGGCATAAGGACAGCCACCCAGTCCTGCTAAGGAGGCATCAAAGATACGTATACCTTGTTGTAAAGACTGATAAATATTTGCTATCGCCATGCCATAGGTATTGTGAAAATGCCCTGCAAGAACAGCTGCATCTAGCTCTGCCAGACAGCAATCCCAGACCTTGGCCACCCGATCTGGCGTTGCTGTACCGATGGTTTCACCCAAGGAGATTTCATAGCAGCCCATATCATACAAACGCTTTGCCACATCACGAACTTGTTCGGGTGCAATGGCTCCTGCATAGGGGCAATCCACCATACACGATACATAACCACGCACTCGCATATTTTTCATCTTGGCGGCTTGGATTACGTCAGCAAATTTTTCAAAGCTTTCAGCAATGGAGCAGTTGATGTTTTTACGGGTAAAGCTTTCTGATGCTGCAGTAAATACCGCCACTTCAGGGCAATTTACTGCAGCGGCAGCCTCAAAGCCCTTTAAGTTGGGGGTGAGCAAACTAAAGTGTAAATCAGTATCAGTAGGAAGTAACTGAAATAAATCCGTACTTTGCGCCATTTGCGGCAGCCATTTGGGGGATACACAAGATCCCACCTCAATATATTTCAACCCTGCTGCAACTAAATCCTGAATAAACGCCAAGCGCTGCGCTACGGTTAAGTTTTGCTTTTCATTTTGTAAGCCATCGCGAGGTCCAACCTCTACAATTTTAACGGATTCACTCATGCCACATCCTCCGCCGTTGCAAAGGCAATGAGCTCATCACCAGCCATGACCTGATCACCAACCTGAAAGTAAGCTTCTGCAATCACGCCATCCTGTGGTGCCCGAATGGTATATTCCATTTTCATGGCTTCAAGGGTAAGCAATACATCATCCTTTTTCACGGCTTGATCGGCACTGACCAAGACTTGGGTAACCACACCAGGCATAGGTGCTGTTAAATGACCTTCTGCGGCTTGGTTATCGCCTTGACCATAGTTGGCTTTTAGAGCATGGAAACCATAACTTTCGCCCGCATCAAAGAGCGTAATTGCTGTAGCGTTACGATGAAATGCCACGGTTTTTTGGACACCATCTAGTTGTACCTTGGCGCGGTTGGCATCGAGCAACTGCCCCGAAATCTGGAAACGCTGCTTGCCATACTCTGCGATAAAACCATGCGCAGTTGGACTCAAATAGATTTCAGCCTCACGTTGACCATCCTGAAAGACCATACGATGACGACTCACGTGATTCAGTCGCCAAAATGGTTGTGCCAACCATAAGGGGTGTTGTGTGCTGCGATGTTGCTGGAACTGGCAGAGTAACTCGATCAATGCCGCAGTCACCCAATGAGCCGCATGGCGCTGTTGCGGTTGAAATAAAAAGTGTTGTTCACGCTGGATGAGATTGGTGTCGAGCTTAGCCTGTTGAAAAGCATCACAACTGATAATACGGCGCAAGAAACTAATGTTATTGCCTAGCCCTTCAACATGAAATTGACTGAGTGCATGTTGCATTTGTACCAAGGCTGCTTCGCGGTTTTCACCCCAGACAATTAACTTGGCAATCATTGGATCATAATAGGTCGTAATTTCATCGCCTTGCACAATGCCACTGTCTACACGTACATAAGCATTTTGTGCTGGATAATGTAAATAGTCGATCCGTCCAATGGCTGGTAAAAAGTCTTGATCGGGTTGCTCAGCATAGATACGTGCTTCCAAGGCATGACCATGAACCTGTAGTTGATGTTGCAGTTTGGGCAGTGGCTCACCGTAGGCGACCCGTAATTGCCACTCAACCAAGTCCTGACCCGTAATCATCTCGGTTACAGGATGTTCCACTTGTAGACGGGTATTCATTTCCATGAAATAGGCTGTACCGTCCTGTTCCACAATAAACTCGACCGTGCCGGCACCAACATAGTTCACCGCACGTGCAGCATCTATTGCGGCCTGACGCATTACGGTTAATTTTTCTTCTGCAATCTGCGGTGCTGGTGCTTCTTCTAGCACTTTTTGGTGGCGACGTTGTACTGAACAATCACGTTCAAATAAATGCACATAATTGCCATGGCGATCGCCAAATATCTGTACCTCGATATGTCGAGGCTGTATGACATAGCGTTCAATCAAAACATCATCATTGCCAAAACTCGATTTAGCTTCCCGTTTGCATGATGCTAAAGCCTGTAAAAAGTCTGCGCTATGCTCAACCAAGCTCATGCCTTTACCGCCACCTCCGGCACTGGCTTTGATCAAGAGCGGATAGCCAATGGCATCGGCTTGTTGCTTAAGAAAATCAGCATCTTGATTGCTACCATGATAACCAGGTGTGAGCGGTACACCAGCTTTTTCCATCAAGGCTTTAGAGGTCGACTTTAAACCCATCGCCAAAATTGCTGCAACTGGCGGACCAATAAAACAAAGATGATGTTGCTCGCAGGCCAAGGCAAACTGATCATTCTCAGATAAAAAGCCATAACCTGGATGTATCGCTTCACTGCCTGTGTCTAAAGCGGCTTGAATAATGCGTTCGACTTGTAAATAACTTTGTGCAGCAGGGGATTCACCGATATAAATCGCTTCATCTGCAAGCAGGACGTGTTGTGCCTTGGCATCGGCATCTGAATATACCGCAACGGTGGCAATGCCCAACTTTTGTGCAGTGCGAATCACACGACAGGCAATTTCACCACGGTTGGCAATGAGAATTTTTTTAAACATAGCATCATCCTTAATCTTTTTTTCTGGCGAGAGTCTTGGTTCTGGCGAGCGAATTACTCGCCTATAACCCATCTCGGCTGTTGTTTATGGAGAAAAGCCTGCAAGCCGTCTTTGGCTTCTGCACCTTGTCTTAATGCGGCAATATGCTGTGCGGTGTATTGTAATAAATCACGATCGACGTCACGCTGACGAACCTGTTGGATCAATTGCTTCGAGGCATGCTGTGCCTGTGGTCCGCCCAGTAATAAGTCCTTGATCAACTGCTGAAGTGTCTGATCGAGATGTTCCGCATCACTCAAGGCGTGTACTAAACCGATCTCATATGCACGCTCAGCAGAAATACGTTCTGCGGTCAGGAAATAACGCGATGCCTGCCGTGCGCCTATTGCGGCAATGACATAGGGGCTAATGGTCGAAGGTGCTAAGCCCAAACGGACCTCAGAGGTGGCAAAACGTGCAGCAGCACTGGCTACACAGATATCACAAGCCGCTGCTAAGCCCAGACCACCGCCCAATGCCGCACCATGTACACGTGCAATGGTGGGTTGCCGCAACGTTGCCAATGTCGCTAACATTTCAGCTAGTTTAAATGCATCGGCTTGATTCTCTGCGCTTGCGGCTTGCCCAGCTTGTTTCATCCAATTTAAATCGGCACCGGCTGAAAAACTTTTGCCACGCCCAGCCAAGACCACCACACGAATGTCATCACGTTGATTGAGCATCTGCAATTGCTGATGTAATGCTGCAATCAGTTCGGCATTAAAGGCATTGTGCAGCTCAGGTCGGTTTAACCAAAGATAGGCAACAGCGCCCTGTTGTTCGAGTTGTAACATTTGTGTCTGCATAAACACCTCTACATTCGGAATACGCCAAATTGTGTTGCTTGAATCGGGGCATTCAAACTTGCTGCCAAGCTCAGTGCCAAAACTTGACGGCTTTGTGCAGGGTCAATCACCCCATCATCCCATAAGCGTGCTGAAGCATAGTAAGGATGTCCTTGTTGCTCATATTGCTCACGAATAGGCTGTTTAAATTGCTCTTCTTCTGCTACAGACCATTGCCCACCTTTTTGCTCAATCTGATCACGTTTTAGTGTCGATAACACACTGGCAGCTTGTTCTCCGCCCATCACTGAAATCCGTGCGTTGGGCCAAGTCCATAAAAACCGTGGTGAATAGGCCCGACCACACATGCCATAGTTGCCCGCACCAAAAGAACCACCAATAATCAAGGTAATCTTCGGCACATTGGCGGTCGCAACAGCCATCACCAATTTAGCGCCATGTTTGGCAATACCTTCATTTTCATACTGGCGTCCAACCATAAAGCCCGTAATATTCTGAATAAATAACAAAGGAATCTTGCGCTGAGTACACAGCTCAATAAAGTGCGCAGCTTTTTGGGCAGACTCTGAAAATAAAATACCGTTATTGGCAATAATGCCCACCGGCATACCATATAAATGGGCAAAACCAGTGATCAGGGTTGTACCGAAACGAGCCTTAAACTCATCAAAGCGTGAACCATCAACAATACGGGCAATTACTTCGCGTACATCAAACGGTTTACGTGCATCGCTGGGAATCACGCCATAGAGCTCTTTGGCATCAAATAGAGGTTCATCGATATCGCGTGCATGTAGATTGGATTGCAATGCGCTACTGTTTAAATTTAAATTGGCGACAATCTGACGTGCAATCGCCAGTGCATGCTCATCATTTTCAGCCAAGTGATCCGCGACGCCAGAAAGGCGAGTATGTACATCGGCGCCGCCCAAGTCTTCACTACTGACCACTTCACCCGTCGCTGCTTTGACCAAGGGTGGACCGCCTAAAAAGATCGTGCCTTGATTACGGACAATAATGGTTTCATCTGACATGGCAGGTACATAAGCCCCACCGGCAGTACAACTTCCCATCACTACTGCAATTTGAGCGATGCCCTGACTGGACATGCGTGCTTGGTTATAAAAGATACGACCAAAATGATCACGATCGGGGAAAACCTGATCTTGTAATGGTAAATAGGCACCGCCTGAATCGACCAGATAAAGACAGGTCAATCGGTTTTGTTCGGCAATTTCCTGTGCGCGTAAATGTTTTTTCACGGTAAGGGGATAATACGTGCCCCCTTTGACCGTGGCATCATTGGCCACGATCATACAGGGAATGCCATTGACCTGCCCAATACCCGCAATTACACCTGCTGCGGGAATATCATCCTCGTACACGCCATAGGCTGCCAGTTGTCCAATTTCTAAGAAGGCTGTCCCAACATCAATGAGCTGCTCAATCCGTTGCCGCGGCAATAATTTGCCACGGTCTAGATGTTTCTGCCGTGCTTTTTCTCCGCCACCCAAGGTGATTTTTCCTGCCAACTGCTGTAGGTCATCGACCAAAGCTTGCATCGCCAATTGGTTATTTTTAAAGTCTTCGCTACGACTATTTAAGGTACTGTGTAATTGATTCATGCTCATCATTCCTCTAATCCGTGCTTATTTACTTTCATGAATCTGCGTTTATTTATTTTCATGAAAAAGTTCACGTCCAATCAGCATGCGACGAATTTCTGAAGTACCAGCACCAATTTCATAGAGTTTGGCATCACGCCATAAACGACCTGCAGGGTACTCATTGATATAGCCATTGCCGCCAAGACTTTGAATGGTTTCACCAGCCATCCAAGTGGCTTTTTCGGCAGCATATAAAATGGCACTGGCAGCATCTTTACGCAGGCTACGATCATGATCGACTCGGTCACAGGCAGCACCCACTGCATAGACCAGTGCTTTACATGCCAGCCATGTCGAGTACATATCTGCCAATTTGCCTTGCATCAATTGGAACTCACCCAATGGCTGTCCAAATTGTTCACGGTGATGTAAATAGGGGATGGTCATATCTAAACAGGCATCCATAATGCCGAGTGGTCCGCCACTGAGTACAGCACGTTCATAGTCCAAACCGCTCATCAAGACTTTGACACCATTGCCAACACCACCCATGACGTTTTCCATTGGCACTTCAACATTGTCAAAGAACAGCGGGTAGGTATTGGAGCCACGCATGCCCAATTTGTCTAAATGGCTACCATGACTAAAGCCCGGCATACCTTTTTCAATAATAAAAGCCGTTATGCCTTTGGCACCTGCTTGTGGATTTGTTTTGGCATAAACCACCAATACATCAGCATCACCGCCATTGGTAATCCACATCTTGGAGCCATTGAGTATGAAGCAATCACCTTTTTGTTCCGCCCGTAACGTCATACTGACCACATCCGAGCCCGCATTGGGTTCAGACATCGCCAACGCACCAACAGCGTCACCTGAAACCAATTTGGGCAGATATTTTTGTTTTTGTTGTTCGCTGCCATTACGATTAATTTGGTTAATACATAGGTTAGAATGCGCGCCATAAGACAAACCAATGGCGGCAGAGGCACGAGAGATCTCTTGCATCACAATAATATGCGCCAAGTAACCCAAATTGGTTCCGCCATAGTTTTCTGAAATGGTCATGCCGTGTAAGCCCATATCGCCCATCTTTTTCCATAGATGGGCAGGGAAAAAATTGTCTTGATCAACCTGCTGGGCAATGGGGGCAATTTCTTTGGCACAAAATGCAGCAACTGAATCTCGTAGTGCAAGCAGTGTTTCATCTAGACCAAAATTGATACTGTGTAGGTTCATACGATTTCATCCTGTTCGTTATATTTGTTGTTCCCTATGCCAATGCAATGGCGACTTCATGGATACCTTACAGTGATTTTTTAAAAAAGTGAATATTAATTCATAAAATGATTTACAATTCATTTTGTTTGGTGGAGAATAAAATTATGAGCTATAAACGATCATCTTTGATGCAAGAGCGCATGGAGCAAAATCGCCTTGCGATTTTAGATTCTGCGAGAAGCTTAATCGCAGAGGGAGGATTTAAAGACGCACAAATACAGACCATTGCAGAACGTGCTGGGGTTTCAAGTGGTTTGGTTTACCGTTACTTTGACAGCAAAAGTCAGGTCTTGGTTGAAGTCCTGTCAGATGCCATCACAACCGAACTACAAGTCATAGACAGCATTGCAGACAGTGCGCTGCAGCCTGCAGAAAAGTTGCATAAAGCTGTTGCGACTTTTGTAAAACGGGCTTTAAATAGCCCTCAACTGGCCTATTCACTGATGTTCGAACCCTTAGATTCTCATGTTGAACTGGAGCGGTTTCGTGTGAAGCAGTTGATTAAAAAAAGCATTAAAAAAATACTTGCAGATGGAAAAGCAAGTGTTGCGTTTGATTTTGACGATCTAAACAGCAGCGCATTATGCGTGGTTGGTGCCATGACCTTTGTGGCCATTGAACCTTTAGACCCTGCGCAAAATACCAAATTTGACCCCGACTACAAAGACTACTTTTCCAAACAAATTGCTGATTTTTGTGTTGCTGCTGTGCAAAAAAGATCAGATCGTCAGGATTCATAACACAAAAAAAAGCAGTTGAGAAAGGTAGTTGGCGTTGCAAGCCTAAAGAGCTAAACAACCAAAATGAAAAAAGAATCAAGGAGAGAGATTCTATGCAACCACTACCGAGTTATGCCTCAGGAACAAGTTCGCAACCCCTGCTGGGAATGACGATTGGCGAGAAATTTGATCAGGCATGTCAGCAATATGCCAACAAAGAGGCGATCATTAGTGTCCATCAAAATCAACGCTTGAGTTATCGCGAGCTACAACAACAGGTCAATGCCTTAGCCTGCAACTTACTGGCTTTAGGCTTAAAAAAAGGTGATCGCCTAGGGATTTGGTCACCCAATTGTGTGGAGTGGACCATCACCCAGTTTGCGGCATTTAAGGCTGGGATTATTTTGGTCAATCTCAACCCCGCCTATAAAAGCAATGAACTTGAATATGTACTGAACAAAGTTGCTTGCCAAGCTTTGGTGATTGCCAGTCAATTTAAAAGTACGGATTATCAAGAAATTCTCAGCAATATTGCCCCCGAATTGGCAGATAGCCAGCACAACATCCTACATGCCAGTCGCTTACCGCACTTACGCCATGTCATTAAAATTGATGCCACAGTGCATCGTGGAATACATCGTTTCCAAGACCTGCTCAGCCCACCCAATCCAGAACAACTGATGCAACTCGATCTCCTCAGTAAACAAGTACAGTTTGATCAAACCATTAATATTCAATTTACCTCTGGTACTACGGGGAATCCCAAAGGCACCATGTTGACGCACCATAATATTTTAAATAATGGTTATTTTGTCGGGGAGGGGATTCGCCTCAGCGAACAAGATCGAGTTTGTATTTCTGTGCCCTTATTTCATTGTTTTGGTATGGTCATGGGTAACTTAGCCTGCATAACCCATGGCGCAACCATGGTCTATCCAGCTGCGGTATTTAATCCCTTAGCTGCGCTGCAAACCATTGCACAAGAACGATGTACCGCAGCTTATGGCGTACCGACTATGTTTATTGCCATGCTTGAACATCCAGACTTTGATCAATTTGATCTGTCCAGCTTACGCACAGGCATCATGGCGGGGAGTCCCTGTCCACGAGAAATCATGCAGCGGGTCATTGAGCGGATGCATATGTCTGAAATCACGATTTGCTATGGCATGACGGAAACCTCACCCGTCAGTGCCCAAAGCTATATCAATGATTCAATCGATAAACGCGTGAGTACGGTCGGTCATGTCCACCCACATATCGAGATTAAAATTGTCGATGAACACGGCGAGATTGTTCCACGGGGAACATTGGGGGAGCTGTGTGTGCGCGGCTATTCCGTCATGGCTGGCTATTGGGATGATCATGAAAAAACCCAAGAAGTGATCGATGCTGCGGGTTGGATGCATACTGGTGATATCGCAGAAATGGATCAAGACGGTTTTGTCAAAATCAAAGGTCGTATCAAAGATGTGGTGATCCGTGGTGGAGAAAATTTATTTCCCAAAGAAATCGAGGATTTTCTCTATAGCCATCCTGCGGTATGCGATGTACAGGTCATCGGTTTGCCTGACCCTCGCTATGGCGAGGAACTGTGTGCTTGTATTATTTTGCATGAACAGCACAGCAGCGATGAAGACAGCATTCGTGCCTTCTGTAAACTGCATATTTCACATAATAAAGTGCCGCGTTATATCAAGTTCTTTCACGAGTTTCCACTCACAGCCTCGGGCAAGGCGCAAAAATTTAAACTGCAAGAAATTATGCGATTGGAACTCAATTTGCATGTAGAAATATTTGATTAAACCCATAGCGCTGATCAGGGCTTGGCACTGCATCATGCAGCATCTAGGCCCATGATCTCGGCATCTGGAGCAACACTGTTTTAGAACGATTCACCCAAAACAATTCACCCAAAACAATGCAATAAGGGAGAGCACGATGGACATTCGCAATGATTGGTCACGTACAGAAATACACGCACTCTACCAACAACCTTTGATGGATTTATTATTCCAAGCACAACAATTACATCGCCAATATTTTGCCGCCAATCAGATTCAGGTCAGTACTTTATTATCTATCAAAACAGGAAAATGCCCTGAAGACTGCAAATATTGTGCGCAATCGGCGCATTATGATGCCAAACTCGCAACCGAAAAAAGAATTGCCATTGAGAAAGTGATTCAAGCAGCGCAAGAATCTAAAGCCTCAGGCGCAACACGTTTTTGTATGGGGGCAGCATGGCGTAATCCACATGAACGTGATATGCCCTATGTGCTCGACATGATTCAACAGGTCAAAGCCATGGGGCTTGAAACCTGTATGACACTGGGCATGCTCAATGCCTCGCAAGCTGAGAGATTAAAAACAGCCGGACTGGACTATTACAACCATAACCTCGATACCTCACGTGAATATTATTCTCATATTATTAGCACACGTACTTTTGATGACCGTCTCGATACGCTCAGTCATGTGCGCGATGCAGGCTTAAAAGTTTGTAGTGGCGGTATTGTCGGGCTCGGTGAAAATCGTCAAGATCGCATTGGGCTATTATATGAACTGGCAACTTTGCCGCTGCATCCAGAGTCGGTTCCTATTAATCTATTGGTGCCCATTGCAGGAACGCCTTTGGCAGATGTCGAAAAGCTTGATGTTATAGAATGGATTCGCACCATTGCTGTGGCACGTTTGCTTATGCCGAAAAGTTATATTCGGCTTTCGGCTGGGCGTGAGTCTTTAAGCGATAGTGAGCAAGCCATGGCCTTTATGGCAGGTGCCAACTCGATCTTCTCTGGTGAGAAACTTCTGACCACAGCCAATGCAGGTGAGAGCCGTGATCAGGCGCTATTTGCCAAATTGGGGCTTGGTGTCGAACCTGCCAAACCCAGTTTAGCCAACTTGGCGGTGGATGCCATGGCTGTGGCTTAACCCTTGAAGAATTGCAGTTTTTACGATGGACTATGCTCTTCAAGCTTGGCTTTTAGCAGCTTATAGCAGGTTGTAGCAAGCAAAACATCAGCCCATCCTCTGCCTGTACCAGCAGCGGATGGAGCATAAGATCATATAATGCCCTAAGCTTAAAATTTATATTTCAAACTGAAGATGCCATGCATGGGGTCTGCATAAGCATAGGCATTGGCTGAATATCCAGAATAATATTTTTTATCAAACACGTTATTGATATTAAGCTGTGCGGTTAAATTTTTAGAAAAGTTATATGAAGCCATTAGATCGACGGTTGCATAAGCATCTTGCGATACTTTTTTGCTTCCAGAACCAATATAACTATCACTTTTCCAATTGACGCCCGCAGCAAAACTAAAATCATTGATACGATATTTGCTAAAAATATTGAGATTAGTTCTGGGTGCTCTGGTATTGAACTTATTGTCATCGCCGTCTTTTGCTTCAAAGTTTACAATTGCTGCGGTTAAGTCCCAATGGTCTGTAATTTTCCCAGATATTTCTAACTCGACACCTTTTGAAACAACACCATTTTTGGACTCATAAATATTATTACCTGATGGGTTTTTTATCCCAGTATCTTCTGCAAAATTGTCTTGCTCTATTCTAAATAAAGTCAGTGAAGTATTTAATCTTTTGTCCAAATACTCACCCTTAATACCTAGCTCATAGTTTCGTCCGAGCACTGGGGCTAAAAGCTTATTTTCTTGGTCTCTGGCATTTTGTGGTTTAAAAATATCGGTATAACTCGCATAAAACGAATGATTTTGATTGAAATCATAAACCAAGCCTACAAATGGTGTGAACTCATTTTTAAAATTGTATTTTGTATATTGGTTAAATCTGGAACTTACTTCATTAAAATCATAGTTTGTTAATCTCCCACCAAGAATGAGTTTTAAGTCATTGCGAAGCTCAAATTTACCCGTTAGATAGAAAGCGCTTTGTTGACTGTCACTGATAAAACCAGGAACAGATGTTGTCGTGATCGGTCTATTTATTTCACTGCCATTTTGTGTGAGAAAATTTTCTATCGGAATATCCCCATCACCTTTCCATGTTTGTTTAGTCTTTTGTTTATTGTATTGAAATCCAGCAATGACTTCATGTTGTCTATTGCCCAGTTGCAAGGGGATCGCGGCGTAAATATCGATATTGTCTTCATGGATATCCTGTGGTGCATACATCCAGCTATAATCTAATCCCGTACCATCTTTATTTAGACCATTCCACACCGTTAAATAACCATTTAGCCTATCTTTGGTTTTAATATCATTATGGGTATAAATGACGTTGAGCAATATATCATTGGGCAAATACTGTTTAAGGTCTAAAAAGTAGGAATACCTTTCGGTATCCCAAGAACTCCAACTCGGTGAAAAGTTTTTAGAGCGACTAAAATTTGTTTTCGTTCCATCGCTATAAAAGGCTGGTAAGTTATTTGAATCGCCATCTAAATCGTCTTTTTCATAGCTGGCACCTGCTGAAATCTGGGTAGTATCACTAAGATCTGCATCGACAACGGCATATATCAAATCATTTTCATTATGTACCCGATCTTTAAAGGTATCGGTCTCTTTATGGCTGAGCACCAGTCTGCCTCTTATATTGGCTTCACTATCCAAGGGTGCTTGCATATCTGTTTTAATTTTATAAGTATTCCATGTTCCTGCGCTGAGATCGATATCACCACGAAATACTTTTGCATTCGCATGTTTTCTGATCATATTAATGGCACCCGCAGGGTTCCCAGCACCACTTGTTAGCCCATTGGCACCTTTTACAATTTCGACTCGATCAAATTTATCCATATTATAGTTATTCATCGTGAGGTCATTGATTGCCATGCGAATACCATCCATTTGATAATAATCAAGGCTAAAACCTCTTAACCAATACGATGCTCGACTATCTAAGACGCCTTTATCTACTCTTATACCGGTTACATTTTTCATCAAAGTATCAAAATCATCTATTTTTTTATCTTCGAGCAACTGATGACTGATGACAGTGACCGATTGCGGTGTTTCGCGAATAGATAAATTGAGTTTGGTGGCGGTACGCATTTTATGGGTTGTATAGGAATTACGACCTTCTGTGGTACTTGAATCTGCATTTAGGGTAATCACTGGCAGTTCTGCAGCAGGCTGTGTATTCGAATGGGTTGCATAAAGATCGATTTGTTCTAATTGAACCATCTCACCAGCTTGCGGCGATGTCGATGCTATGGCAACAATGCTATAACCTGTTGTTGTTTTATGCAGTTGTAAACCATGAGGGGCAAGCAGCGCCCTAAAACCTGTCTCTATATCATAATGCCCATTTAAACCGGCACTACGCTTGGCATCCACAAGCTGGGCATCATAGTGCAATAAAATACCGGTCTGTTCGGCAAATTGATGAACCACCTGTGCCAACGACCCTGCAGGGATTTGAATCTCTTGTCGCAGTTCGGTATTGGCATGTACAGATATACTACTCACCCCAATTCCCAATAATGATAACGCCATAAAACTATGTCTGATCGCAACACCAAGCGTCTTTGCTTTAAACCCTGTTTGCTTCATTGATTGATTCCCATAGGTAAAACTGTTCTCTCATTCCCTATGCCCCCTAAGCCATCGCAAACACCTCAATAAATTTAAAAAAAAATTCAAAAAAATTGCAAAATATAATTCAAGATAATGATTTATATATAAATTTATTTTTTATCCAGAGAAACTTTTTTCCAATAATAAAACTCCGCTTCAACTTTAATCGGTAATTGTTGTTCAAGTGAATGGAGAACTTTCTCTGGATCTTGTATCGGAAATACCCCAGAAACTTCTAATCCAGCCTGTTGAATACTGTCGTCATAACGCAATTTAGTAGGAGAATAACGGTCTAATTCGCTGATAAACTCAATCAACGGCATTCTATATACACTGAGTGTACCGTGTGTCCACGCCGTGTATTGGCTATTGAGTGGCGTGATATTTTCTAGGCGATGTTGATCAAACTGGACTTGCTGCTGAGGCAAAACATGCACACTATGCTGCGACAACTTGGTGGTCACTTTTACTTCGCCATCGGAGACAGCAAGGAGGGTGTGGTTATGATTTTGCCGTACATGAAAACGCGTGCCGATGTCCTGCATAATGCCATCACGGTTTTGAATCGAGAAAGGGCGATGTTGTAGATCTTGCCCAACATCAATATAAATCTCGCCTTTGATTAATTCGATTTGGCGTTGGGAATGGTCATAATGCACATTAATCGCACTATTGGTATTTAAAATAATTTTAGAACCATCTGCCAACTCAATCTGTTTTTGTTGTCCAACCTTGGTCTTATAATCTGCTTGCCACTGTTGCCATAATTGCTGCTGTTGTGCTTGGTATACTGCCCAAATAGCGCCGGTAAATATCAATAGCCCAAGCAATGATTTTAAACTGTAATGCGGACGAGCATGCTCTTTTTGCTCAATGGCAGCCATGGCTTGGGCGAATAAAGGATGTTTAATATTTGCCAGAGATAACCCAAATTGCTGCAAACATTGCCATGCTTGTTGATGGCGTAAATCTTGTTGCAACCAGCATTGAAATTCGGCGTAGTCTTGTTCGCTAAATTGATCGTCTTGCAAACGTACATACCATTCTGTTGCTTGTTGGGTAATCTCGAGCGGAAGGGCTGCACTATTTTCTGGCAGAATTGATTTATTGGGCATCCCTTAAACCATGTGCATAGGAAATAAAAGCATAAACTACAGCAAATCACTAAAGCAACATTGATGTAATGCCTGAATAATATAACGCTGCACCGTGGCAATAGAAATATTGAGCTGTTTGGCGGTTTCTGCTTGGCTTATACCTTGTAATTGCGTGAGTAAAAATGCTTGTTTGACCATTGGCTTTAAACCATTTAAACGCTGATCCAATGCAATCACTGCTTCTAATAACATCACCTGCGTTGCAGGATCTGGTGCATATTCTTCCGGTAAACTCGCCATAAACTCCAGATAACTGCTTTCTATTTTTTGATGGCGATAAAAATTACTCACCATGCCTTTGGCAATGGTTAACAGTAAAGCACGTGGTTCTCTGGGATCAATGGGGTTTTTCTTTTTCAGTAAGCGAACAAAAGTATCCTGAGCAATATCTTCAGCAAACTGCTGATTGGGCATTTTCTTAGTCAACCACTGATAAAGCCATTGGTGGTGATCTTGATAAAGATGTTCAACAAGATTTGCCATAGTCGGACTGACATTTGTTAAATAATAATGATTCTCAATGTTAACGATGTTCTTTTACCGATGCAATTCATTCAATGACTAAGTTTGATGGGCGCGCAAATTTACGGAATCATTCTGTTTATTCGATCCGGTCTACTCAGTTCGATGCTCCCATAAAAATATAGCTCTGCCTTAAAAAGGTAGTAGCTTGAAATATAATAAAAATATCTGGCAAAGCGATTTGCACAAATACCGTTGCTTAGCATGAAACTGCATTGTATATACAATCATAATTGATTATAATTCTCATTCAAATTTATATGCATTGTATCCCTATCAAAATGAAAAAAAAAACTTTGATTGAGGCATTGGTCATGTATTATGACGATCTGGTTAATTATATTAGCTATCGTTTTGGTGACCGCCAATTTGCTCAGGAAGTGGTACAGGAAGCCTGCATTCGGATTCTAAAAAAAACAATACAGTCTGATGAAATTCAAAGTCCAATGGCTTTTTTACGCACCATTTGTTTGCGTGTTGCAATAGATTTTTATCGTAAAGAAAAGCATAACCAAGAATGGGTGGATTCTTTGCAGGAATCACAAGATTATGCGAGATCACATGGCAACATGCTCACCTCACCAGAACTACAATTTGTCAAAAAGCAACGAGAACAAATTCTATTAAAAACAATTCAGCAATTACCAGAAAACTGTCGTGATATTTTTATTCTGACGCAACTCCATCATTACCCTCAACATGAGGTGGCAGAACAGCTAAATTTATCAAGAAGTATGGTGGCTCGCTATCTGGCAAAAGCCTTTAAAATAATGTTACCTGTTTTATTGGTGCACGATGAGTAATAAACGACAGCAGGATTCAGAACGGGTCAAAAAACGAAGACAGATACAAGGAGCATTAGAACCTTTTGAAGATGCACTGATTGCACAACTTCCTCAACCCGAAGAAATTATTCAGGCGGCTTTAGAACGGCAGAAAAAACAACGACGACATCAGCAAAAGATTTTATCCCTGCTTATTTTAGCGACATTGGGTGGAGTATATTGGTGGAATCCAATTTATGAAAAACAGCTATTCAGTACAGACGTGGGTGAACTGAAAGATTATGTGCTTTCAGATGGCAGTCGAGTTCAACTCAATACCGCCACACAATTACAAGTCAATTACCGCCTATTTTCTAAAACGGTTCAATTACAGCAAGGTGAAGCAAGCTTTCAGGTGCAACATGCAGTATGGCATCAGTGGTTCGCTTGGGCAGAGCGCCGTTTTGAAGTCCAAGCAGGTGATATTCGGATTGAAGATATTGGCACCATCTTTAATGTGCGTAAACTAACACAACATGATGCACAAATCTCAGTGGTACAAGGGCAAGTTCAAGTGTGGTCAGCGGATCAACAACAGTCCACAATTTTAATGACGGGGCAGAGTATTGCGACGCTACAAGGACAACTTACAGCTGTACAATCACAGGATGTGCAACAGTTAATCGCATGGCAAAAGGGATATTACTATTTTAATAATCAGACACTGGCAGATGTGCTCGTCGAATTAAAACGCTATGGTGATTTACCTGTCAGTATTCAATCGGATGAACTTGCGCAACTACAAATTTCTGGTCAGGCAGATTTAACACAGCGTATGCAATTAATACGCACTTTACCCAATTTTGCACCCGTCAGACTGATTGATCATGCGGATGGTTCGATTATGATTGCAAAAAAATAGATTTGACATTCTGTCTGGCTGTTTATTCGAACGATTGGAAAGAAAAGGGCTGATGAGAAAAATTTAAAATATTTTTAAAAGTAGTGTACAACTGTGACTCCCCAAACGACATACAAAATATAGGCGCAAAAATGTGTCGATAAATCGAATATCTCGGGGAAAAATCAATGATCGAACATACATTAAATTTACGTTTAACACGTATCACGTTGATATTAGCTGCCGCATTATATGGAAATCCAACATGGGCAGATACGAGCTACTCTTTGCAGATTCCTGCGCAACGTTTAGATTTGGCATTACAAAGCTTGGCACAGCAAAGTGGTACACAAATTTTATTTGTGACGAAAGCTGTAAATAATTATCAGTCTGATGCATTAAATCAAAAGATCACTGTTGAACAAGCACTACAGCAATTATTAAAAGGCAAAAACTTACAAATTCAAAAAATTGCAGATCATAAATTTTCTATTGTTGCAGCCCAAGCGCAAGCCCATGATATGGGTACGGATAACGACATTAATCAGAACATAGCACAGTTACCTGTGATTACCGTAAAAGCAGAAGATGAAAAATCATATACGATTAAATCCAGCACAGCAGCAACAAAACTGGCTTTAACACTAAAAGAAACACCGCAAAGTATAACTGTTTTTACGCGTCAGCAAATCGAAGATCAGAATCTTACCAGTGCTGCTGCCATTTTAGCGCAGACGCCAGGTATAACTAGTATTAAACAAGGTCAGGAAGGTTCTGGCAATTCGCAATATTTTTCTCGTGGTTTTGTGATTAATAACTACCAACGTGATGGTATTCCAACATCTGGAGCATCATTTGGTGGAAGTAGCAGTGGCGTCGGAAACGGGGTTGGTCTGGAAAACACCGGTATTTATGAACGTGTTGAAATCATTAGGGGGGCGACAGGTTTAACCAGTGGTTCAGGGAATCCGAGTAGTAGTATCAATTATGTACGTAAGCGTCCAACTGAAAACTTAAGTGGTTCAGTCCGCGTATCAGCTGGATCATGGGATAATTATCGTAGTGAAGTTGATATTGGTGGCGGCTTAAATAACGACAGCTCAATTCGTGGTCGTGCGGTAGCAGTTTATGAACAAGGCGGTAACCAACAAGAGCGTTATCATCGTCAAAATGCTTTGTTTTATGGTGCCTTAGATGTAGATTTATCCGAAAAAACCACACTCACCAGTGCCATTACTTTACAACAAATTAAATTGGATGATTCTGAATTAGGGGGCTTTCCTTTTGTAACGCAAGATACTCCGCCTCAACCACAGACGATTTACGGTCGCAAGGATAATCGAACCACAGATTGGTCATATTTTGATTCAGAGAAATTGAATATTTTTCTAGGATTAGAGCATCAATTTAATGATGACTGGCAAGGTATTGCCAATTATAGTTTTTCTAAAGTTTCTCAAGAACAGGAATTTGGAGGAGCAGGTTCGGCAATCGTAATGGATTCAACGTATACAACTTGGGATGGTTATACCCTCCAGCCAGGGGAAATGTTAGTTGTGATGGGGCGAAATGAGACTTCTCCAGAGGTACATGCTTTAGATGTGTATACATCTGGCAAATTCAATGCATTTGGACAACAACACAGCGTTAGTTTTGGCGTAAATGGATATAGCACTAAATCGGACAATCCTTACTATAGAGAGGTTAAAGTAATCGTACCCGTTACCGGTTGGAATGGTCATATGACCAAACCAGCGAGTTTTCAAAAAAGTGGAAAACGTTATATTGTCGATGAAGTACAACTTGGTACATTTGCTGCTGCGAAGTTGCAATTATTAGATTCTTTAAAATTGATTGTGGGTTCACGATTGAGTTATTGGGAACGTAAGACCGAAGGTAGTGAACAAAAAGAATCTGGTATATTGACGCCCTATTTTGGGTTGATTTTTGATATTAATAAAAATTTCTCAATTTACGGTAGCTATACCTCAATATTTAACCCGCAATCTAGTAAAGATGTGAATAATAATTTTCTTGATCCTGTAGAAGGTAATAATGTCGAGGTGGGGATTAAAGCTGATTTTTATGATGAACGTTTAAATCTGGCGGCAGCATATTTTGATATGCAACAAGATAACTATGCTATTCAAGATGGCGATAAACTTATTGCTGGGACAACGCAACAAGCCTATAAAGCGGTTGATGGTGTGACAGTTAAAGGCTATGAGTTCTCTGTTTCGGGTGAAGTATTACCCAACTGGAATATCAATGCCGGTTATACGCATACCGATGCCAAAGATCGAGACGGTAAGGCGCTAAACACACAAATACCAGAAGATACCTTTAAATTATTTACCACTTATCAATGGAACAAACTAACCATGGGGGTGGGGTACAATGGCAAAGTGAGTTCTATTCTCCATGGGCAAATGATCCTATTACTATGGCTTATACACGTCAAGAGGCGTACTGGTTGGTTAATTTAATGACACGTTATCAAATGAACGATGATATTGGAATTAGTTTAAACATCAACAATCTATTAAATAAAAAATATAAAGCTTCTGTTTTTAATACATGGGGAGATGACCGTAATATCACGGCGAGTTTAACTTATAAGTTTTAATGGTTTTTTCTTAACCCTGCTTTTACTCAGCAGGGTTTGTTCATTTAGCCAAAACTGGATTGGATCATGTGCACAATTATAATCCCATCAACTATTACTTATTTTTTGACTATCTTTTTCACCAATATGTGAATGTTTTAGAGAATTGGATTTAATTCGCCTTGATTAACTCAACTCGACGATTGAGAAATTTACCATCTGCAGTGGTATTATCTGCTAGAGGTTGAGTATCACCGAAGCCTTTGGCTAATAATCTATTGGGATTGATGTTATGACCTGTTGTTAATGCCTGCACAATCGCTTGTGCGCGTTTTTCAGATAACACCTGATTATGTTGTTGATCTCCCGAATGATCAGTATGACCATGAATCTTAAGTTTCAGCTCTGGATTATCTTCTAATAATTGAATCACTTGTTCAATTTGTGCTTGCGAATCTGGCATAATATCGGCTTTGTCAGTTTCAAAATTAACCTGAATATTGACTTTCTGATCCTGATCTAATGCGGTTTTTAATTGATTAGAGCTCAAGATCTTGGCTGTAATCTGTAGCGCTTCAGTCTGTGCCACCAATAACCCTGCATGATTGCCAGATTGCGTCAGCTGATACCAAATATTTTTATCTTTTTGTCTAATGACAAAGGTTTCCGTCGGGTTATTATAAATATCACCTAGACCTGCAACATAATTAACTTTAAATTGTTCAGGAATTTTTTCCAGAGCTTGTGCAGAAATTTTACTATGGCTAATGCGTTGACCCCCCAATTGCTGAATAACGCTTTCTAAATTACGCTGTAATGCCAAGAAACTCCCTGCTGTATTATTGTCTTGTTGGCGGATTTGGGCGCTCAATAATCGCCCTTCAACAAAGGTTATATCTTGACCTGTCCAAAAAGGTGTCTTTTCAAAGTTAAGCGTTACTTGGTCATGAAAAGCATAGCCATCGGGTAGACTAATATAAGGAAATTCCCCCAAAGCAATATCTGAAACAGGTAATTTTGCAAGATCAAACTGTTCAGTATGAGCATCTGTCGTTTCTGTGGCAGAAGCCGCATGAACCGCACTGGCTTCAGTTGTAGTATGTTGTTCTGTTTGATTCGACTTGGTACAAGCCATTAACCCCATCATGCTGATGGCCATCATAAAATTTAATTTTTTGTTCAACATCCTTCCCTTACCCCAGATTGACCAAAGTCATATAATGTCCAATGTATGATGCTGAGTTTAAATTAACTTGTAGTCAATAACATTATCTCTTTGCCAGTATTTTTATACTCAATACAAAACAATATATCGAGATATCGAGCAAAAAAATATCGAGCAACAAACCAAAGCCTGTCAGCGCATATATGCTGTTGTTTTAGTCTGTTTATGATCTTAAGTGAGAAAACATAATATCGTCCCCAGCAGTAAAATGGCTGTCGCACCGAGTTCAACTATAATCAACGCATACATTGCCAAGCGCAAACACCAAGCTGGCAAGATCCAAGTACCTAAACGATGCGGCTGTTTATATTGATTGCTGGTATCTTGTAAAAAGCCATGTACGATATAAAGCAAAACCGCACTACTAAAAAAGAATATATTGCATAAAACACATAGCAATGCCATAGCATCACTTAGCACGCTAAATTGACTGAGTGCTGCCAGTATTAAGCACGCTGCGGCATATAATAAGCTACTGCGATGGGCAATATCGACATAATAATGCGCGCGCGCGCGTTCGCTTTTGCTGATTTGAATATACTTCCAAACACCGGTCAGCATACCCACCCATAAAAATATACCACTGCAAACAATTGCCCATTGGGTCGCGATATTTAGCATCAACCTTCCCTTGTCTTATCATTATTGATGATATGCAACAGCATTTAGATTAAAACAACAACTGCTATATCGATGTCAATAAGCCTCCATAGCAGTTGTCGCACCGGTTAAGCCGTTGTGGCAGATTTTATTAATGCTTGCAACTGCTCTAGCTGAGCAGGGCTGGCTTTTTGTAAAGGTTTACGCGGATTTCCTACAGCAAAGCCCATGCTATTTAGACCCGCTTTAATGGTTTTGGGTAAGCCACCTTGTACAATAAAACGTAATACTGGAAGCTGTTTATAAAACAATGCCTGAGCTTGTTCTAAATCACCCGTCATCACGGCTTGATAAAGTTGGCTGGGTAATTTACCCAACAGATTCGGTGCAACTGTACACCAGCCACTCGCTCCAGCACAAAAAGCTTCCAATGCCAGCGGGTTACAACCATTGTAAAATGGTAATTCACCATGATTCAGCTCATAAAATTTATGCATACGCTGAATATCACCGGTACTGTCTTTGACCATACAAATATTATCAATTTCTTGGAACATTCTACTGATCAGTTCAGGGGACATGTCCACGCCACTGGTCGCTGGGTTATTATAAACCATGATCGGTAAACTAGTTTCAGCCGCAATCTGCTGATAATACTCATATATTTCCTGATCACTCAACTTCCAATAAGAAATAGGCATCACCATAATCACATCGGCACCCAATTCTTCAGCTTTTTTGGCTTTTTGAATGGCCATGTTTGTGGTCAATTCAGAAATACCCAAGATCACCGGTACGCGATGGTTGACCACTGCAATGCTGGTTTTTGCCACCTCTTGCCATTCTGACCAAGACAGATAAGCGCTTTCACCAGCACTGCCCAATGGGGCAATCGCATCACATTGCTGTTCCAATAACGCATTGAGCGTAATATGCAATGCCTCCAAATCAAGCACCTGCTCTGCACCTTTAAATGGTGTCACTGGATAAGCAATAATTCCTTCTAATTTCATCACTTAACCCTCGATACAATCTGCATGTTTTTGTAAAGCCTGACGCGCATAATAAGCAAAGTTGACCTTATTGCGTTTGTCCGTAGAAACCCAATCGTGTGCTTCTTTCGCCAAATCATGAGGAATCTGTTGAATTTGTCCAGCTGCCATCGCTAACAGCTGTAAACGCGCAGTACGTTCAATTAAAATCGCCAAATTACATGCTTCTTCAATGGTTTTTCCCGTGACCAGCTGCCCATGATGCGACAATAAAACTGCACGATTTTTGCCTAATGCTGCAGAAATAAAAATGCCTTCTTCATTGCCCACAGGTACGCCTGGCCAATCTTCCACAAAAGAACAATCTTCATATAAGGCACACGTGTCCATATGTGAAACAATTAAAGGCACTCTTAACATCGACAATGCGGCCACATGTGTCGGATGCGTATGAATAATACAATTCACCTCAGGATGCTCTTTATAAATCCAAGTATGAAAACGGTTGGCTGGATTGGCCATACCTTCACCATTTAAAGGCTTAAGGTCTTGATCTACTTCTAATAAATTAGCTGCAGTAATTTCATCAAACCCTAAACCAAAGCGCTGGGTAATAAACGTATTGCCTTTTGCGCTACGGCTAGTGATTTGCCCAGCCAGCCCAGCATCATGACCATGGTCAAATAAAATACGACAGGTCAAGGCGAGTTTTTGCTGATCACTATAGTCTTCATCCTGAAACAGTTGCTGCATGCTGCGCTGAGCATTTTCCATCAGTTGTTTTTTATCAAGCTGTGCGGTTTGCATAAAACCTCCTCTACCGTTGTTGCTTTGTCATTGGTTCAGCGGCAGAATAGGAAATCTGTGGCTGGTTTAAAATATCCAGTTTATAAAACTTATATGGTCCAGATAAAATGCAACAACCATGGAAAATACGATTACATCTTGCAGAGCGTACCGAGAAAACGCTTTTTTTAAAGCTTGCCAATCAAATCATTCAAGACATTTTATCGGGGCGTTTACCACAAGGTACGCGCTTACAAGGCTCGCGCACTCTGGCACTTGAACTGGGTATTAATCGCAAAACGGTACAGTCTGTGTATGAGGACTTAGAAGCGCAGGGCTGGTTGCTCTCAAAAGCCAGACAAGGGACCTTTGTCTCAGAGCAATTGCCTGATTTAAAAGCACAATACCAAGCAGCACCAAGCCAAGCAGCTGCGCTGCCCAGATCTAGCGGCGCGCCATCTTTAACTCATAGCACAGGTGCTGCTATCGCCAATCATATTCAGAATGATGGTATTCCAGATACACGGCTGATTCCCTATGAGCTTTTTTCTCGTGCCTATCGTCATGCCCTGATTCAGGTAACACGCCAGCAAATCATGGGCTATGGTGATGCACAAGGCAGTATAGAATTACGTGAAGCACTGGCAAAAATGCTGTCGATGGAACGGTTTATCCAAGCCTCTACAGAGCAGATTTGTGTGGTTCGCGGCAGTCAGATGGGCATCTTCCTTGCTGCACGTATACTGAAGAAAAAACAACAACATCAAGTGATTGTGGTGGAGCAATGGTCCTATCCACCAGCCGTAGAAACCTTTTTATCCAATGATTATCAGGTCATTCGCGTACGGCTTGATTCACATGGTTTAGATACAGACCACCTCGCGAGCATTCTACAACACCACAAGATTAGCGCGTTGTATACCACGCCACATCACCAGTATCCAAGCACCGTTTCGATGTCTATGGACAGACGACTTAAACTGTTGGAGCTTGCACAAAAACATGATTTTTATATCATCGAAGATGATTATGACCATGAATTTCATTATGACAGTCGTCCTATTCCACCGCTCATCAGCCTACCTGCTGCAGAAAAAGTTATTCATATCGGTTCACTGTCCAAGGTGTTTGCCCCAAGCTTAAGAGTTGGTTACGTCGTGGCAGATCTCAATATCATTCAAGCCATGCAACAGCAGATTTTACTGATTGACAAACAGGGCAATGCCATTACTGAACTTGCTATTGCCGAATTAATGCAACAGGGCGAAATCAAACGGCATACTCGAAAAATGCGTAAAATTTATCAGAGCCGCCGTAATTTTGCGCTGCAAATGTTTCAACAAATTTTTCAACAACAGGTTGATATTGCAACGCCTGCAGGAGGAATGGCATTGTGGGTTAAATTTAATTTTGCCTATCAGCCTCATTTTGCAGCAACTTTAAAACAACTGCATATCGACTCTGAATATGATTTTGGGTCGACCGTGGCAGATCAATCGCACTATTTTTATATCCGTTTTGGCTTTGCAGCATTGACCGAACAAGAAATGACAGCAACAATTCAGGCTTTGTACCAAGCATTTTGTGCAGAATAATAGTTGTACGACAGATCCCATCACCATATGATCAGTCAGCAACGCAGATATGCTTGCTGAGTCATATGCGCGTTGACTTGTTTTAGTCTACGGCTACTTAATCAACGTACGCATATTAGGAATATCTTCAAGTACACCATTTTCTTTGACGTAAATTTTCCAATCATCGAGTAATTCTTTTAACTTATCAGGATATTGCTCAGCCAAATCGTGTATTTCACCCTGATCTGTTTTTAAATGATAAAGTTGCCATCGATTGGGACCATTCGGTGCTGGAATAAAGAGAGCTTTCCATTCTCCTTTGCGTAAAGCTTTTTGACCAAATAATTCCCACCCCGTAATATGATTTTGGTCATGAATATAATCTTGTTGTTGCTGTAAATATGGTAAAAATGATTTCCCTCTTAATGGAACTAAATCTCTTCCTTTATATTGATCGACTGGATGCTGAATATTTAATGTCTCTAAAATCGTTGGTAAAATATCCATAACTGTCAAAAACTCATGACTAATTTGTTTTTGACGTTTAAATGCTGGAAAACGGATAAAAGACACTGTTCGAATCCCACCTTCACTGGTATGTGCCTTATATAAACGAGATGGTGCGGTTGCTGCTTGTGCCCATTGGTCACCATACCAAACATATGAATTGGCACGCCCAAGATTTTCTAAACTATTGTCATAATACTTTGCAATCACTCGCGTCAAATCTGGACCAAATACTGGCAAAGCTTCTAATTGCGCACCTTCAGCACCATTATCTGATAAAAATATAATAAGTGTATTTTCTAAGGCATTTTGTTCTTCTAAATAATGAATCACTCGACCAATATTCTGGTCCATACGATCAACCATGGCCGCATATATTTCCATCGCTCGGGCAGAGTGCGCACGCTGTTGATCAGAAAGCTGTTGCCAAGTTAAATGGGTGCTGAAAATAGGATGCGCTGTGCTGGTTGCTTCCACTAAATTCAATTTTTTTAAACGCTCTAAGCGTTGCTGACGTAAATGCTCGGGACCTAGATCATATTGCCCATGATAACGTTTAATATCTTCAGCAGGAGCTTGTAATGGCCAATGTGGTGCAGAAAATGCTAAGTATGCAAAAAATGGGCGTCCTTGACGCGCTGAATCGTCCTTTAAATAATCCAACAAACGGTCAGTAAAATAATCTGATGAATAAAAATCAGCAGGTAACTGCTCTACAAACTGATCATCTTCAGCATAAATACCACGTGTAAATTTTAAAAACCGTGGAATCTTGGAAAATGGAATATTGGCTTTGGCAAATTTAGCCTTTGTTGCTTGAAAAATTTCAGGCTCTTGATCTTCAGGAATATCTGCTTCAAAAAGATAATGATTTGCTGCGCCAGGCAATAATGCAAATGATCGCTCAAAACCACGCTTCTGTGGAAAATTTTCCGGTTTTAGACCTAAATGCCATTTACCAGACATCACCGTATAATAACCAGCCTCAGCGAGTAACTCTGGTAAAGCCGCAACGCGATCATTTAAAAATCCTTCATAACCGGCTTTACCTTGTAACTCTGGTGTCATTGCTTCAGCCATCGTGCCTAAACCTGCAAGATGATGATCTGTTCCAGATAGCAACATGGCACGTGTTGGCGAACAGGTTGAAGCCGTATGAAAGTTCGTAAAACGTAAACCGTCATAAGCAAGTTTATCTACGTGTGGTGTTCGTATTTCTCCTCCAAATGCACCAATATCAGAAAAGCCTAAATCATCTGCAACAATTAAAAGTATATTGGGGTGCTGTGAGTCGAGTGAATGAGCCATAGATGTAAACTCCTAAAAAACGTTATTTTCAGGAGATCGTGCTGTAAACTCTGTATATGCTATGACACATTAAGGAAGTAAAAACCATATGCTTATGGTTTATGGATATAAAAACTCAAAAATCATACTGCTTTATAATCTTTGCATCTGAATAAAGACCATGAACAGCATATATCTTTAATCTGGGGCAGCAGATATTTAATCTTTAATCTTAGTCAATGACTGCAATCTATTAAAGTCTAAAATATGAATTTGATTGTATTTGGCAATAGCAATTTTTTCACGCTCCAACCATAAAAACTCTTTGTTAATACGTTGTCGTGTAGTCTGTAAAATATCCGCAAAATTTTCCTGAGACAGTCTAATTTTCAGTTTAATACCATCTTCGAGTTGTAATGCAAAAAGATTAGATAACTCAACCAATTGTCTTGCCAGTTGTATACGCAATGACTGAGTATTTTGATAAAGATGATCATCAAAAAAAGTTAAACTACGGTGGCAAATACTCTCAAAAATGTAATAAAGTAATTCTACATTCTCTTTCAGAATTGATAAAAATACTGGTCCTGAAATTTTAGCAACTGTGGTAAATTCATGCGCAATCTGGTGACGTTGAAATTGGCAACGAGTAACTAAGGGTACGATATTACTCAGTAAGCCTACTGGAATAAAACGATTAATATATTGCTTACCTTCAAGTGTATAAGTACATACGCGTATCGTTCCTTCGAGTACCAGTTGAATATAATCACAATCTTCATATTGAGCAGAAATAATCTGGTTTGGATAAAACTGCTGTATTGTAATATTTTCGAGTATTTGTTTTTTTTGTTGATCTGTGCAGAATTGCATGAATTTATGATGCATTAAAATTTGTTTAGCAATTTGCTTATAATTTGGAGATGCATGATTTAGTGCGATGCCAGAAAAAAGTTCTTCTGCTTGAAATGACAGCTGAAGAGATGAATTAGGTGATGCACTTATAGAATATTCATCATTCATTTTACGACCATAAATTTTCCCTAGATTACTCATCTACAATAAAATAGAAATGGATTATATCGTTTTAAAAACCAGAAAAATATAACAAAAAAATATAAGCATATATTTATTTAAATTTTTTTGTGTAACTTTTTAGACAGAATATATGCTATTAAATCTACACTATATGCAAGTAAATACTGATTTATCGAAAAAATCATTCACATTAACGGATGAATTTATTATTTCTGAATTAAAGCCAATCATTGAGGGTTCTATGTTAAATATATTTAATAGAAAATACAGCATTATACTCTCCATGATGTTTATAGGATTGGTTTTAATTTTTTTATTGCAATATAAAAACACATCTAAAAGTAATCAGACCTCAGATAAAGATGTAGAAGTAATAAAGATTGCTACACCAGATATGAGTTTTGGCGCAAATGCGAGTAGTGGTTCAATTTTAATTGATTATATTTATCTCAACAAACTACTAGAAAAAGAGTTTGAGAAAGATAATATTAAAATTGAATGGCGTTTTTTTAAAGGCGCAGGACCGGCAATAAATGAAGCATTAGTAAATAATCAATTAGATTTTTCCTTTTTAGGTGATTTTGCCGCAATTATTGGCAAAGCAAATAAAATTGATACTCGTTTATTACTCGCATCTGGTCGAAAAATACATGGATATTTAGCTGTACTACCTGACCATGGTTATACCGATTTAGCCGCTTTAAAAGGTAAACGTATCGCGGTCTGGCAAGGTACCGCAGCACAGCTCTCATTTAATCAGGTGCTGGATTATTATGGATATACAGAAAAAGATTTTAGACTGATTAACCTCGATTTTTCAGCAATGAATAGTGCTTTAGTGGCAAAAAGAATTGATGCTGCATGGGGTGCATTGCCGATGGTAGCCTTACAGCAAAAGGGGTTGGTCGATATTCCTATTAGTTCAGCAGATACAAAAAGTTCACTTGGCACAACACAAAGTGCATTTATTGGAAGATCAGAATTTATTGAACAACATCCAGAACTTGTACAAAGGATCATTAATATCATTGTACAAGCATCCCATCATGTGTCTTTAGCACAGCATCGAGATGCGGTTATTCATCTGGTGGCAAATAATGCAAATTATCCTGAAGACCTATATCGTTTAGGTTTTAAAGATATAACGCTAAATGAAGTGTACTCACCTTTACTTGATGATTATTATTTAAATCATTTTAAGGTTGGCATACAATCAGCATTTAAAATACAACTCATTAAATCTGATTTTAATGTAGATCAGTGGGCAGAACCTCGTTTTGTTAACAAGAGCATTCAGCAATTAAATTATAAAGATGTATGGAAGGCACAGTAATGTTGCTGAAGATTTTATAATTTGCTCATCATAGTGATGGTTAAGCTAAAATATATTTTTGATTTGTAAATAGAGTCTATAGGCGGAGGTTTCTATTATAACTATTCATGAATATTTTTATGCAAAATATAAAAATCATAATTTATTATAAATAATTCAATATAAACAAGTAAATCTGAACCTTTAAAGACAGATTGAATAGTAGGATATTTTTATAATCTTTCCAAGATATATAAGGGCATCATCTCAATCACCTTTATATATTCTACCTTATATATTTTGGAGACGATGATGAATGATAAAGTGAGGCCAGAAATACATTTTGTAAGATCAAGCATGCTCTCTCGTTCAATTATGATGATCACCATGGGTGTATCAATTTCTTTTTCAACATATCTGCTGGCAGCAGATGAATCCAAACAACTTGTTGCAGAAATACCGGCGATTCAGCATAGTCATATCGATCATAGCAAAATTGTAGATGTGAACGTTGAAGATGTGAACGTTGAAGATGTGGCAGTTGATGACATCAAACAATTAGAAACGATTGTCGTAACAACGCGTCGTCGAGAGGAAAAAGCCAAAGATGTTCCAACACCGATGAGTATTCTAAATGCCAAAACATTAGAATCACTGCGTTTAAGCCGAGTAGAAGACTTACAACAAGCATTACCCAGTCTGAATGTCGCATTTCAAAACCCTAGACAGTCCAGTATTGCAATTCGTGGCTTAGGAAATAATCCTGCAAGTGATGGCTTAGAGGCAAGTGTTGGCATCTACTTAGATAATGTTTATCTAGGACGACCCGGTATGGCGGTTTTCGATATTTTAGATATTGCACAGTTAGAATTATTACGTGGTCCACAAGGTACTTTATTTGGTAAAAATACAACTGCAGGTTTACTCAATATTACATCTAAAGCCCCTTCATTTTACCCAGACCATACCGTCGAAATTTCTGCTGGCGATAGAAACTATGTCCAAGCAAAGGGGAGTTTATCTAATGCACTAACAGAAACAGTTGCTGGACGTTTCTCTTTTTATAAAACCATGCAAGATGGCTTTATTGAAAATATATATCAGCCCCATAGTGCTAAACTCAATGATATTGATCGGCAAGGACTACGCGGGCAATTATTATGGCAACCCAATGATCGATTTAACCTGCGTTGGATAGCGGATTATCATGAAGAAGATGATCAACAAGGGACTACCTTACTTTATAATATAGGACCTAGCTTTCATCACCCTTTATACGGTGAAAATTATAATCGCTATCTAGACAATACCGCCCAAGCTGGCGCTGAGTCTACAAATCTACTTTATAAAGATTTAAAAATTGCATCTGACTCCCCCAAACGTATGCAAGTTGATCAAGGAGGAAGCTCTGTAGAAGCAAATTGGATTTTAGAAAGTGGCAAGAAACTCACAGCTATTTCTGCGTATCGTTTCTGGAATTTCACCCCCACAAATCATGATAATACCAGTGCAGATGCAATTAGAAATAATGGTGTCTCTGTCAAGGATAAACAGTATTCTCAAGAGCTACGATTATCTTCTGCAAAAAATAATATGTGGGAATGGGTCACAGGACTTTATTATTTTCAGCAAAACCTAAAAAATCATAGTTATACAATCTATGGTAATCAAGCTGATGCCTTTAGCTTATATCATAATGCTGCGCTCAGACCCGCTATTGAAAATGGTACAGCAAATATTTTAAATAACCGTGAAAGTCATGGCTATGGTTATGTTGACAGCAAGAGTTATGCGATATTTGGTCAAGGTACATGGCATGCAACAGCTCAAATCGATCTCACTGCAGGAGCTCGATTAACTTATGAAGATAAAGAAGGGCGTGTAAATCGTCTTGCACCCACTGGGGGCACGCCTACAGATTTTCAGACGGTTCTCAATAATCAAATCGGTGCCTATGATTCTGGGGTGCTCAAGCTGAGTAATACCAGTTATTCTGGATTATTAACTGCAAGTTATAAACTCAACCCCAACAATTTATTTTACGCTACTTATTCACATGGCGAAAAATCGGGTGGATTTAATTTAGCCGTCGCCACGGCACCCACTGCTGGAGCCGATTCCTTAAAAGTTAATCCAGAAAAAGCCGATAATTATGAGGTCGGTCTAAAACAAACCCTATGGAATAACCGTTTACAACTGAATAGCAATGTATTTTGGATCGATGTTAAAGATTATCAAACTACAGGGATGCAACAAGTAGAATCTAGCGTAGTCAGTATTCTTGGCAATGCTGGGAAAGTTCGTAGCCGCGGGGTAGAAATTGATGCAACATTAAGACCGATAAAAGGGTTAGCGGTGAATGTAAATGCTTCATGGAATGATGCTAAATATACGCAATATCAAGGTGCGCCCGCCGCAGCTACTTTAGCGATTCCTAGCGGCATTAATTATCAAGATTTAACTGGGCAACGTGTTTATGGTGTACCAGCATGGGTTGCAAACTTAAATTTCCACTATGATTTTGAACTTAAAAATAGCTGGCAACCCTATATAGCTGGGGGTTATGCATGGCGAGATTGGGCATATGGCAATCTCGATAATTCCGAAGAGAGTAAAATCAAAGCCTACGGCATACTAAATGCCAAAATTGGTGCTATTTATAATATTGGAGATCATCAACTCGACTTTTCTATTTGGGCTCAAAATTTAACCGACCAAAGCTATGTAAGCAATGTCAATAGTGGGCAAAATGGGGTTTTATTTGCTACGTTAGGGCAACCAAGAACCATTGGCGCAACATTAAAAGTGACTTTCTAATGGTCTAAAATAACCCAGCCTCCTGATTGAGTCGCTGGGTTAACATCTGCTAAATCATGATTAGATTAAAAGCATCTTGGTATTTTAGTTCTTAGAAAATATATTATAAGATTGCACAACAATGATGTGGGGACGACCTCAGCCTACGGGTTAATTTTTTTGTCCAGGACGACCTGGCTCTTAAGATGAAGGAGAGCCTGATGGCTTGGATCTTATTAATTATTGCCGGTTTATTGGAAGTATGCTGGGCCTATAGCATGAAACTATCCAATGGTTTTAGCCATTGGGGGTATAGCATTTTAACCCTCGTGACCATGATTGCTAGTTTTGCCCTCTTATCTATTTCAATGAAATCATTAGCCTTAGGCACGGCTTATACCATCTGGACTGGTATTGGTGCGGTGGGGGCATTTGTGGTGGGTATTTTAATTTTAGGCGAAGCCGTTAGCCCTATGCGTATTTTAGCGGCTGTACTCATTGTTGGCGGTTTGATTTTGATGAAATTATCATCTTAATCGGCTGTGATAGCCTTTACTATCTCTATAGCATCTCTATGAACAAGTCGCGCTGGCATAATCCATTGACCAGCGCTACGGCCATGTATAAAGCAATATACAAACAATTCTCATTATCATACTATAAGGCAGGTAATGGCTGGTATTTTGATGAAAACCAATGAATCTTGCTTGTAATACTGAGAAGACCACTATGCTCGAGCGGCTATATCGAGAGCATTATGCTTGGTTATACGTATGGCTATGCAATCGTTTACAACAAAACAGTCATGTTGAAGATGTATTACAAGACACCTTTGTTAAATTATTAAAAAGTAATTTGGTTGAACAGATTCAGCATCCTAAGTCTTATTTAGCTCAGACAGCATCACGTATTATTATCGATCAAGCGCGTCGTAAATATATCGAACAAGCCTATTTAGATTATCTAGCGACGCATCAACAAGACAGTGATTGCAATACACCAGAAAATATTTTATGTGCCATCGAATTATTAGAGCGTTTAGCCAGTATGTTAGAGGGGTTAGATGCGCAAGTGCGGCAGATTTTTTTGCTGCGTTATTTAGATGAACTGACCCAATTACAGATCGCAGCGCGTTTAAACCTGTCACGTGGCACAGTACAGCGCGCGTTGATACACGCGATCCAGCACTGTGATGCTATTATCAGAGAGCAGTAATATCAGTGAGCAGTAATATCAGAGCGCATAAGTTGAAGTTGAAAATACCATGTTGAAACGATAATGCCGAATGTCTCAAACACAACCGACCAAGAGATTGCTGCACAGGCAGCAGAATGGTTGGTCATCATGGATGATGCACCTGATGCAGACTGTCAGCAACGTTTTGCCCAGTGGCTCGCACAAGATGCGCGCCATCTGCAAGCCATACAACGCATGCAAAATTTGTTGGGGGATGTTGCACAGTTACAGCACTATTATCCCGATGCACAACATGCCAAAACCATGTTTGAACAGGTGCTCAGTCGTAGCCCACAGCACAAGACGCATTATTTGTATAAAGGGCTGTTGGCTATCGTGGCACTTACGGGTTTATCGGCTTTCTTGGCTTTACAGTATGCACCATTAGGCTATTGGACCGCGGATCAACGTAATGCACCGCAGTCGTGGCAACAGCAAACTTTGGCAGATCAAAGTCAGATTCGTTTGAGTGGCAAGACGGCTTATAATGTTAAGTTTAATGCGCAGCAACGTATAGTTGAGTTATTACAAGGGAATATTTTGGTGGATGTCGCCAAAGATGCCCAGCGACCCTTTATGGTACAAACTCAACATGGCACGGTACAGGCCTTGGGTACGCGTTTTATTGTGACGCAAGATGGGCAAAGTACGGTTGTAACCATGTTGGAATCTAAAACAGCGGTGTGGGGGCGTCAACAACCACAACATAAAGCCACATTAATTGCTGGGCAACGTATTGAAATCAATGATAAAGGCATACAATCACAGCAGCCGATTCAGATTAATACCGCGTTATTACAACAGGCATGGCAGCAACATATCTTGGTTGCAGAACAAGAAGAACTGGTTGATCTACTTGATTATTTGGCGATGTATTCAGTCGCTAAAATCAGTTTTGATCGTCAAGCCCTAGCGGGCATCAAAGTAACCGCAACTTTGACATTGGAAGATGTCGATGCCGCATTGGCACAATTGGCACAAGAACTCAATTTAGAGCTTAACCGACAGATTCCGTATGTGATTAGACTCAATAAAAAATCTAAGTCATAACATGGCTTTAAAAGTTTTTTTGCATCAAATCGCAATTTTTTTGTGCACAAAAACTTTTCATTCGTCTCTTAACGTATAGATCATTTAATTTGGGAAGATGATGATGAATACAAGTGGGCGAAAAAAATCCAGCGCACTCAAGCCGTTGGTGCTGGCAATCCAATGCGGCATATTGACAACAATGACATTGGCGCTGCCTATGGTGGGCTATGCACAAAGCACACAACAGCATTATCAGATTGCTGCTGGAAATTTGAGTCAGGCCTTGATTGCCTTTTCTTTACAGTCGGGTCTTCAGCTTACTGTCGATCATCAGAAATTACAGGGTTTAAAAACGGCAGGGCTACAGGGTGATTACAGCATTGCTGAAGCTTTTGAGAAGTTATTACAAGGTACAGCATTAAAAGCACAGCGTCGTGCAGATGGTTCTTATACGTTGCTCCAAAACAATAGCACGCATGCCGTTGTGCAACTCGAGACCATTCAATTACAAGCGCAGAAAAATCAAGTTGCCTCGGCTGAGCTTGGCGCTGATGACGCCACCTTGCCAGTGATTACATTGAGCGCTGAAAAACAAGGTCATGCTGGAGATGGTTATTTGGTCAATAAAATAACAGATGTAGGCATATGGGGAGCGCGGGCTTTAAAAGATACGCCGTATTCTGTCAGTGTGATCTCAAGCGATTTAATTGAAAATTCGATTGCGAAAGATATGAATCAAATTTTCAAAAAAAATCCAACCACCCAAGAAACTGCCGCTAGATCATCCGTCGCGAGTGATTTATATGTACCTGTTATTCGAGGATTCAACCCAAGAACTTTGGTAAATGGTGTTTCTCATTCTATGGGCTATGCCACGAGCCCTATGATGCAAGATATTGACCGTGTTGAGATTATTAATGGCGCTACGGGGTTCCTATATGGCGGTGGGCAAGTTGGTGGAGCTATTAACTATATAACTAAAAAGCCTACCTTAGAAAAGTTAATGAATTTATCCGTTGGAAGTTATGGAGGATCTTCTTACTTTGGGCATTTAGATTTAGGCGGTCAATTTGATCAAGAGAATATTTTTGGTTATCGAATCAATGTGCTCTATCAGAATGGAGAAAACCCGTCGAAAGTTGATATCGAACAAAAAGGTATCAGTTTGGTGCTCGACTGGAAGCTAAGTGATCGCTTTTATACAGATATTAAATATGCGCATAAAGATGCTTTTGAACAGGGTGGGAATACCGTATTTAACTCAATAGTTGATCGTTCAGTAATTAAAAAGAATAAAAGCTATTCGCCAAGCTGGGTAGAAAATCAAGTAAAATCAGATATTATCGAAAACCATAGCAAGTGGAAAATTAATGACAATCTATCTTTAAGAACAAATTTATCTTATGAAAAAATGAAACATCGTGGAGATAATACCAGTATTGTTTTAAAAGATAATGGAATGGTGAGCATTGATGCGATTAATTATTGGAAGGGTTCATCAATCACTAAAAATGCTTGGCAAGAAACAAAATCTGCAGGTGGTAGTATTTATCTAGATTCTGAATTTGCAACAGCATCCATACAACATAATTTAACGGTAGGTTATTCATTAGAGCGATCTAAATATTATCGTCGCGCAGACAACTGGTTAGAATTGGATTTTAATCAAGATATTCCTTTGAATGAGCTGAAAGATGTGCCAGAACCAAACTGGAATAATATTGGGAGTTATGGGCAAGAACCTTTAAAAGCCAGAAATAAGCTTGAATTTAGAAATATACTAATGGGTGACGATATTGTATTTAACTCGCAATGGAGTGCATTATTAGGTGCAAACTATGCGACGATTAATAGTACATTTTATCCATCATCTTATACATATAAGAAATCTGAGTTAACTCCCACGATGTCTATTATTTATAAGCCATATGAAAATGTTACTAGCTATATCACCTATATTGAAAATCTAGAACAAGGTGATCAAGTACCCAATGATCCGAATTATAATGATCCGGGTAAATTATTAGATCCATATAAAAGTAAACAGTATGAACTTGGTGCGAAACTTAGTTTATTGAATGACAAATTATTATTGACCTCTGCATTATTTAGAATTGAAAAAGCCAATTGGTTTGAAGGTCAAGCAAGTAATGGAAAAATTAACTATAGCCAAGATGGTCAACAAATTCATCAAGGTTTAGAACTTGGTATTACAGGGAAACTAAGCGATCGTTGGGTGATAGTGGCTGGCGGTACTATCATGGATTTAGATGTTAAAAAAGCAAGTGATGCTCAAATTGAAGGAAACAAACCGACTGAAGCTGCAGAGAGAATGGCAAAAATATATACTGAATATCAGTTGCCATGGCTTGATGGTTTAGCCATCACTGCCGGCGCATATTATACTGGGAAAAAATATGCTGATAGTGCCAATACTGATATTTTACCAGCCTATACTTTAGTTGATATGGGGCTGCGCTATCGTAGCAATATTGGCGGTTATCCAACGACTTTTAATCTTAATGTCAGTAATTTAACCAATAAAACATATTGGGGGAAAAAAGAATATTTAGGTGATCCAAGAACAGTGGCATTTTCTATTAAGACGCAGTTTTAAATTAAACGCGCATTATCAATTCACGATAGTGCGCGTTTCTATTTGAGAGAGGGGTGAAGCAATTCATGAAGCATAAAATCATACATTTAAAAGACTTAAAATAATTTTCCACAATATTGCACTTTGGCAGAAATCGTTTTTTACAGAAATTTTAAAATGTTATCAAAGTGTAAAAAACACTCAATTTTCACAGAAAGTCATCTATGCTTTTTTATCATAAAAAAAGTGAGGTTAATCATGAGTAAATCAAGAAATTTGAAAGTCTATACCCGCAATAATCTCGATGATGCTGTCAAAGAAGCAACCGTGCAAATCTTAAATCAAACTTTATCTAATCTGATTGATCTTTCTTTATTAACCAAACAAGCGCATTGGAATATGCGTGGCAGTAATTTTATTGCCGTACATGAAATGCTGGATACCTTTAGAACCTCGATTATTACCCATTTAGATAATGTGGCAGAACGTGCTGTACAAATCGGTGGCACTGCTTTGGGTACGACGCAAGAAGTGGCGAAAAGCACGCATTTAAAAGCCTATCCAGCTGAAATTCATGATGTGCAAGATCATTTAAAAGAACTTGCCGATCGTTATGCGGTGGTAGCGAACCATATTCGCGAAACAATAGATCAAATTGAAGATCCAATCTCTGAAGATATTTTCCATGCTGCACTCGAAGATCTAGACCAGTATCTGTGGTTCTTGGAAGCCAATATTGAACAGCCTGCCCAAGCTTAAATATACGCTTAAGCACACGAGAATGAGCAAAAGCAAACAGCGCATCGGCGCTGTTTGCTTTTTTACATATTTTACATAACAACAAGGACACATGGATGCCGCCGCTGCCGCATTTGTTGGTTTGGCATCTTTAAAAGCGAACGTGTTGCATCAAATCTAATGCTGTAAAACAGTGATTTTCCTAGCAAAAATAAAAGAATAAAAATGCGATTTTTTAACTTACTGTGTAGAACAGCTGAACAATAGTTGTGTTATTATTGTAAAGATTTATTTAACAATAGATCTAAATAAAACTGACTTTTATTATTGAGCATCCTTTCTGTTGACGGTAAATAAGACACCTTATTTGTATATATTTTCTTGGGTTAAATAATGAAAACGCTTTATTTTACATGATTTTTGAGTGAAGTGTTTTGACTGATCTGCATATCATGGGAATGATGTCTTTCTTATATTATTAACCTGTACTTAACAAGCGTCTATTAGAAATAAAGAAGGATGATGATTTCAGATCAATTCAATAATTTTGGCTCTTGCGAATGGTGAATATATGAAATTAATAAATTATGTTTTAGCGGCGACCGCCAGTTTACTGACATCTGCCACGCTATCTGCTGCTGGAACAGCTGTAACCTTTTATGGTGAGGTTTCAGATCAAACCTGCCAAGCCTCTATTGAAGGCAATACCAACGGCATTGTGCTTTTACCAACTGTTCCTGCCAATACTTTAGCGACTGCTGGACAAACTTCTGGTTTAACCCCTTTTAAAATTAGCATCAAAGGTTGTACCGCACCTAAAGCTGATTTACCCATTAAAACCAAATTCTTAGGTCTAGATGTAACCGCTGGTGGCAATTTAGGCAATGCCGCGGCAGGCAATAATGCGGCCAAGAATGTAGCCATTCAAATTACGGCAGACTCAGCCGGAACATCCGCAGTACGTTTAAATGGACCGACCAGTGTGAGTGGTTTGGTGCTTAAGAATGGAGCAACCAGTGCGAGTTATGATTTTGGCGCACGCTATATCGCTGAAGGAGGTAGCGTAACAGCGGGGCTAGTGACGTCTGTTGTTGAATATACCCTTAGTTATCAATAGTTTGTAAATAAATCATAGCTTGGGCTGTTGCTAAGGTGGCAGCTCATCTTTTGTTGTATGCGTGAGGAGATGCATAATGAAACTCGGCTGGCGTAGCTTGATTGGCGCAGCAATCATGGTGGCTGCAAATAGTACGCCATTATGGGCAGGTGTGGTACTCACAGGGACACGGATCATTTTTGCAGATGGTCAAAAAGAAAAAACCATTTATTTGCAGAACAAAGATAGTTATCCCAACTTGGTGCAAATCTGGTTAGACGAGGGCGATGAAAATTTAAATATTGAAAATAGCAGCGCACCTTTTGTGGTCGGGCCACAGATTTTTCGGATACAACCCGATGCTGTCCAAACCGTGCGTTTGCGTTTTTTGGGGCAGGATCAAGTACCGCAGGATAGAGAATCATTATTTTATATGAATTTTTCAGAGACGCCGGCGTTAAAGAAAAGTGCCAGCGATGCCAATCGTTTGGTGGTGGTCTTTAAAAACCGTATTAAAGTTTTTTATCGTCCAAAGCAGATTGTTGGTCAGGCGAGTGAGTTGAGTACGCACTTGCAATTTAAGCTGCATCGTCAGGATACACAGACGGTCTTACAAATTCACAATAACAGTGCTTATTTCGCCAATGTTAAAAGCCTTAGCCTCGTGGCTTCACAACATCTTATGGGCAAAGGTGTAGCTAAAGCGTTAGTAGTTAAAGAAAATGAAATTATTGCACCGAAAAGCACTGTGCAATGGCCTGTTGCAGGCAATTTGGTGGACAAACAGCATATACGCTTAAGTTTGGTGAATGATTATGGTGTTTTGATTGAGCATGAGTTGCCGTTGCAAGACTAATGCAGTGGGTGGGACATGTGTTTGATCGTGATCGCAGAAATGGTTCAGCCACTGGCGAGACTATTCAGTGGCGCATTGCTTTATGCTGTGGGCAGTATGCTCTATGCCGCAGCGCCCATGCCTGAGGAAGATGAGTATATTTTTGATCCCAATATTTTTGCTGGGCGTTCGGCCGGCCATCAGGCGCTACTACAACGCATGAGTCAGACGGAAAGTGTCATGGCTGGACCATATAAAGTTGATGTCTATCTCAATGGGCAACTGTTAGAGCGTTTAGAAGTGCAATTTGTGCAAAAGACCACTCAGCGTATCGAGCCTTGTTTTGATGAACCGACCTTGCGTAAATTTGCTTTGGCACAAAAGAATATCGATATCATTCAGTCACAGTCACAGTCACAGTCACAGTCACAGGGCTGTATTTTTTTAGCAGATTATGTGGCGGGAACACGAATAGAATTTGATTCCGGCAAATTACGCCTAGATGTATTTATTCCACAAAGTGAGTTGCGTGCTGTACCACGAGGCTATGTTGATCCAGCCATGTGGGATGCTGGCGAAGGTATTTTTTTTATTAATTATGCTGGGCACTATTATGAAAGTCGCTTGATACATCAGCAGCAATCACAGGCAGCACAACAATATCGGGCAGCTTATCTCGCGCTACAAACTGGTTTTAATGTAGGTAAATGGCAATATCGGCAGCAAAGCCATATACAGTATAGCCAAACCATGGGGACGCAATGGGCAAATATTCGACGTGTTGTGTCTCGTCCCTTGGCGGGCATTAAAAGTGTGCTCAATATGGGAGAGATTTATAGTGCTGGGCGATTTTTTTCGGGTATGGCTTTTTATGGCATAAATCTAGCCTCAGAAGAAAGAATGCTACCAGAGTCGATGCGCGGCTATGCGCCAGTCGTGCAGGGTATTGCCAAGAGCAATGCCAAGATTTCTATTGTACAAAATCAAAAGGAAATTTATCAGACTACCGTTGCGGCGGGTCCCTTTGTGATTCAAGACTTATATCCTACGAGTTTTAATGGCGATCTCTTGCTGGTGATTGAGGAAGCAGATGGCGAGTTGCGTTATATCAAAGTCCCTTTTGCTGCGATGCCAGAGTCCTTACGCCCTGGTGCATCGCGTTATCACTGGGATGTGGGGCAAACCAGACAAGGACAGCAGCCACGCTTTTTTAGCAATCTGACTTACCAGCGTGGTGTGAGTAATCGCAGCACCGTACATGTGGGGGCGCGTGTAGCGCGGGATTATTATGCAACTGCGGCGGGTGCAGTCTATAGTACAGCGTGGGGCGCTTTTGCGGTTAATTTTACCCATTCACAAGCCAAGCTGATTGAGCAACCACAGCCACAGCATGGGCACATGCTACAACTGAGTTATAGTCAAAAAATAGCTACCAGTGATACCACACTCAATATGGCGGTTTATCGTTATGGCGGTCAGGGGTATTTAGATCTGAATGATGTGATAGACCGCCCCAGGAAAAAGACAGATGCAGACACCGTTGTAGTCTTGCCAGTGCAACAACGACATCTGCGTTATGAGCTGAGTCTCAACCAAAACTTAGCTGAATTCGGGCTGTTATTTTTGTCTGCTTCAGCGCAAAAAGCACGTGATCGGCAACATCATGATGTACAGTTTCAGCTGGGCTATGCCAAAACCTTTGCCAATGGCTTGAGTTTTAATGTGTCGTTATTGCATCAAAATATAGTAGATCCCTATCAAACTATACGGCAAGCCTCTAGGACTGGATTAAGTTTGGGCAGTACCGGCAAAGAAAGCACATTGAATGTGTCTTTGAGTTATAGCTTGGGCAGAGCGAAAAGCTATGCTGCAAAAAACCTTGGGCTAAATTATAGTCAGCGACAACATCAACCCGCCAGTTATCAGACCAGCTTGTCAGGAACACTGGGTCCCGAGCGTACTTTGAGTTATAGCATTGGTGTACAACAACAGCCTTATCAGGCACAACCGACTTGGGTGGCCAATATTGCTCAGCGTTTTGCCTATGTTGCAACAGGGTTGCATATCGCCAAGAGTCCGCAATCTTGGCAAGTTTCTAGCAATGTACAAGGTGCTTTGGCTGTGCATCGTGGCGGAATCACCTTAGGTCCATATTTGGGCGATAGCTTTGTCTTGGTGGCAGCACCTGGCGCACGTGGAGCACGTGTGATGAGTGGACAAACCCGTATCAACCGTTCGGGCTATGCTCTGATTCCAGCAATTACTCCTTATCGTTATAACGAGATCATACTTGATCCGGCTGGTATGTCTGAACGTGTAGAGTTATTGAGCCAGCAGCACCGTGTTGCGCCCTATGCCGGTGCGACCGTTAAAGTGAATTTTGCCACACGAATAGGTTATCCCTTGTTTATCCAAACACATTTGCCTTCTGGTGAATTTGTTCCACTGGGCGCAGAAGTGATTGACGCTGCAGGTCATGTGCTGGGCATGGTGGGTCAGAGTGGGCAGATGTATGTGCGAGTATCACAACGAGAGGGCGCGCTACGCGTACGTTGGGGCGATGATGCAACACAGCAATGTACTTTTGCCTATGCGTTAACCGCGAAACAATTGGAATGGGCACAAGACATGATCCGCCTAGAAAAAAACTGTCAGTCGGAGGGGCTGCCATGAGCCGTATAGTGATCATTGATACCGCTACAGTCACAACAATGCATAGCGCTAACGCAGCAACTCAAGTAGCCAGTAGTCGCGTTAGCATAACCAGTGCAGTGAGCACACCTATATCCCTCATCCATCGCCTGATAGCTGTTCTCGCTCAAGTTTATCGGGGGTGTTGCCAGCACATTATGAAAACTTTGATCGGGTGCAGTATGTTGCTCTGTGGTGCTGTCTATAGCACACAAAGTTTTGCGCTATGTCATAGTACGGGTGCGTTAGACAATAGTCAGAGCAACAATATCCCGATTCGTTTTGGCAGTATTTATTTGAGTTCGACCTATTTACAGCCAGTGGGGAGTTTGATCGATCGTGTGGTGGTCCCGGCGACGGACTATACTGCTGCGAACGTGACGCCCAATACGGTGTTATGGATTTGTGATAAGAGTGACTTGAAAGACCTGCTATTTTTGGTGGCCACCAATGCAGATGATGGCGCTGGTGGTCAAGATGAGGTCGGCTTGACTGATGGTTTGGCACAAGTTTATGCAACTTACTTTCAAAATGTTGGACTCAAGCTCAGCATGCAAGGGATCAGTCTCAGTCGACGTTACCAAGGCATTGCGGTGAGTCAGTTTTTAGAGCTTGATTCTGGCAAAATTCATATCCGTCTGATGGATATTCCTCCTTTGATTGCGGAGATCTATCGTGTCAGCACCCTAAAACAAAGCCTGAGTCTATGTCCCAATAATCAGCAAATCTTGCAAGGACCTTATCTTTGTCAGCAAGCCAATGCTTATATTCAGTTACGTGGTCCGGGTTTGCTGAGTGATGAATTGGGAGAGGATGCTGCATTACAGCATCGTTTCTTAGCGGTCAATAATGGTTTGAGTTATGGCATGCAAATGCATAATGTGCTGCATCAGGAGGCCAGTTGTGTGGTGCGCCATGCCACACCGGTTATTGTTTTTGCACCGATAAGCCGTGATGCTTTAGAGGCGAATCATAGTGTTGCGGCTAATTTTCAAGTCAGCATTGAATGTGCCGATTTTGTTGATTCAGGTGTGGCACCTTTACAAACCGCAGTGGGGATTCAAGTCTCTTATGCTGCGTATCAAACCGCACAGCGCTTGGGTCTGGTCAATGCTCAGAATGGTGTCTTGGCATTGTTATCAGATCAATATGATGATGCACATATGGCACAGGGCGTTGGTATTTTTCTAAGACAGCAACATCGCCAGCAAGATATGTTTTTTGTGGGGCATCCTGCGGCAGTGGGGGGTGGTGAAGATGCTGGCTGGTATCCGGTCTTGGACGGTGCTCAGCAGCAAGACAGCGTCCAGCAAGGCTATCGCTATTATGTGCAAAATTATACGGCGCGCTTGCAAAAACTGCCGCTGGCAACGCCAGTACGTCCTGGCAAGGTCTCTGCAACAGCCTATATTTTGGTGAAAGTACAATGATCACTTGTCTAAGGGCAACGCCAGTAAAAGACCAGATAATTAGGAGAAGCCCAAAATGGAGAGCATTGCATGCGTATAAACATCTGTCTTGTTGCGGGGCTCGCTATGATGATGCTGTGCAGTCATGTGCAGGCAGGAATCTTGGCAAGTAAAACACGGTTGCTTTTTCAAGCCCCGCAAACATATCAGCATTTGATGCTGGTCAATACCAATCACTATCCCATCCTCTTGCAGACTTGGGTGGATCAGGGTGCGGCTGATCCAGAAACGCCCCATATGCCTTTTTTGGTTGTGCCTCCTTTGGCAAAGATGTCGGCCAATGCCATACAGAGCATACGTATTATTTATAATGATCAGCTGTTGGCACAAGATCGTGAATCAGTCTTTTGGCTAAATTTATATGAAATGCCCTATGTCAAAACCGCAATGACAGAACAAAGCACATGGCTGAGTTTGGCGATGAATACGCAGTTAAAAATTTTTTATCGACCCAAAACCTTGGCTAAAATGACGCTGAGCGATCTTGCGCAACATTTAAAATTTTATCTGATACAACATCAAGGTCAGTGGTTGATTCGCTGTGATAATCGTACGGCCTATCATGCGTCATTTCTGGATCTACAATTGCTGCTGCCGTCACAACGCTTTGCTGCGCAACAGGTCATGGATATGATGAGTTATCCATTTAGTCAGAAAGACTATCTGTTCTCTGCCAAGGTAACCAGCAAGTTGTCGTCGGTTCTAAGCACAGCGCAGGTACAGTTTTCCTTAGTCGATGATCAAGGTCAAATTCATTCTTTTACACGCCCCATACATGTTTTATTGGATGAGGGTGTACCGGATAATGCAGTACAAAAATAAATCCCATTTAGAATAGCGATAGCATGAGATGGCTTTGGATGATGATGAATATTTAAAAAAATACTTTATAAACTGATCAGAAGCGCATACCATCCATGTTATAGCATATATACAGTAGTACGGTTTTTTGATTAAAACCAAGACCATAATAGTACGCTATTAAGGTTAAAACTACGGTATAGGTTTTAAGCTGAAAACTCTAATTGCAATATTTATTTACCTTTTTTAGGTCTTCGTTAAAATATAACGCATTGATGTTATAACGGTCAGATATTATTTTAACGGCATGTTTATGACATGACGTTTATCTATGCGATCCGTCAGGCATCGATGAGATCGGTAAATAAACCAAGCCAATGAGAATGAAGCATTCTGCTTATTGAGTGATCTAGAGTAGTCCAACTAGTCAGATTATTTTTGTACGGTTAATCATATCTTCCCATGCGGTGTATATTGCCAAAATCTTCGTGATTCACATGGCGAAACATATATTTTGCTGCGTGTTGGATTAATAATTGTTCAATTGGAAGCGTGTTTTGAATGTGCAAAGTGAATAGATTGCAGGCTTAGTGCTGCAATTTTTAAAGGGTTTTTATTTATAGAAACCAGAAATATTTTGCTTGTCAGTATATTTTCTAAACATCGAGATACTGTTTAGATATTGTTTAGTGAGATTGTAATTGAATACAATCGCGCCCGACGATATACAACAAACAGTATGTTGCGTCGGTTTTGTTCTAAGCAGCTATCTTAACAATAGCTTGGAGCCTATGCCAACCTTACGATTGGATTAGGAAGTTTTGGCATGTATGGAAATATTTAATTTTTGCACGCTTTCATTCTCTCACATATTTTTTTAAATATATGCGATGCATAAGGATTCTCTTATGAAAAATTTTAAAATTAGCCTGGCATGGCAAATTTTAATCGCTTTGATTCTCGGGATTATTGTTGGTGCAATCCTACATAATCAGCCTGAGGCTAAAAGCTTTATGGTGCTTAATGTATTGCAACCATTAGGGCAGATATTTATTAGCCTGATTAAGATGATTGTTGTTCCAATCGTTTTTGCAACACTTATATTAGGTATTGCCGGTGTTGGTGATGCAAAGAGTTTAGGAACCTTGGGTTTTAAGACAATTGTCTATTTTGAAATTATTACGACGATTGCCATTCTTGTTGGTTTAATTGCAGCGAATGTTTTCCAACCTGGTGTTGGTGTTGATATGTCGGCTTTGGTGGCGACAGATATTTCTCAATATCAAAAAACCACAGAAGCCGTGCAGTCTGAAGCACACGGTATTATTCAGACTATTTTATCGCTGATTCCGACCAATATTATTAGCTCCATGGCGCATGGTGAAATGCTGCCAATTATTTTCTTCGCCGTATTATTTGGTGTGGGGCTATCTTCTTTACCAACGGAACATAAACAACCCTTACTCAATGTATTTGTTGCAGTATCGGAAACCATGTTCCGCGTAACAAACATTATTATGAAATATGCACCGATCGGTGTATTTGGCTTAATTTCTGTGACGGTTGCGAACTTTGGTTTTGCATCATTAATTCCACTGGCTAAATTAGTGGTCTTGGTTTATGCCGCGATTTTCTTCTTTGCTTTCGTGGTATTGGGTATTACAGCCAAACTATTTGGTATTAACATTTTTACCTTGATCAAAATCCTCAAAGACGAATTAATTTTGGCTTTCTCTACCGCCAGCTCCGAAACCGTATTACCGCGTATTATGGAAAAAATGGAAGCTTATGGTGCACCGAAAGCGATTACCAGTTTTGTGGTTCCAACAGGTTATTCTTTTAACTTAGATGGTTCTACGCTCTATCAAAGTATTGCGGCAATCTTTATTGCACAGTTATATGGGATTGAGCTTTCCATTACCCAACAGATCGTTTTGGTTGTCACCTTAATGATTACCTCTAAAGGGATTGCAGGGGTGCCTGGGGTGTCTTTTGTGGTGTTGTTGGCGACCTTGCATACGGTGGGTATCCCATTAGAAGGTTTGGCATTTATTGCTGGTGTAGACCGTATCTTGGATATGGCACGTACCGCACTGAACGTTGTCGGCAATGCCTTGGCAGTGCTGGTGATCAGTAAGTGGGAAAAACAATTTGATGAGAAAAAAGCATTGGCCTATGAAGCTGAATATTTAAATAAAGCATAGCCATGCCTAAGTGATGCAAAGAGACCTAGCCGATGCTAGGTCTTTTTTTGTGTTTCGAGTTTTGTGTTTCGAGTTTTATGCGTCGAGGTTGATGTCATTGAGCGCCTAAGTCGGGGATAGCCCGTATAAAAACCTTAGCCAGTGCCACACAGGCTTTGTAATGCCACATAGCCAATTCGCAGTGCAATCAGCATCAATAATCCACCCATGATGCGCTCGATGTAGCAGCTATAAGCCAAAAATTTCTGGCGGATTTGTTGCTGGGTAAAGATATAACTGACGACAATGAACCACAATGCGTTGATACTACACATCCAAGCACCATAAGCAATTTGTATATTTAATGGTGTTTGTGGGCTGACGATACTGCTAAAAATTGCTAGAAAGAAAATCGTTGCTTTTGGATTCAATGCATTACAGAAGAAACCAGTCAGAAAAGAACGCTGCCAAGATGGCACGCGCGACGGTGTTGCGGTTGCCAATGTTGCTGTATTGGGTGCGGTGCTACTGGCTAAACAATGCCGTGCCAAATAGCAGAGATAGGCCGCGGCAAGTAGTTGTAGGCTCGCCATGAGCCAAGCATGGGTTTGAAATAAGATCGCTACACCGATTAGGGTGTAGAGAACGTGTACTGAAATACCCGCACCAATTCCCAGTGCCGTGATGACGCCGTGCTTGCGACCATATTTTAAACTTTGCTGTAGGGTAATCAGGAAGTCAGGACCGGGTAAAATCACTGCCAAGAAATGGATTACAGCTAAGCTAAAGAATTCCTGTCCGTACAATTGCCACATACTGTTGAGTATCTCATGCTGAAAGCGAGCATAGATTGTATTTCTAGATGTACCAAGTGATAATCACTCTAAAATAGAAATCACTTTTGCCTGATGAGCACAAATCAACACGCGATGCTGCTGCATGAAATGGCAACTTTTGTCAAAGTTGTCGAGACAGGAAGTTTTTCCGAGACGGCACGGCAGATGGGTACGACACCATCTGCGGTGAGTCGTGCTATCTCCCGTTTAGAGCGTGCCTTGGCAACACGGCTATTACAACGCAGCACGCGTAAATTAAGATTGAGTGAAAGTGGTCAGCACGTCTATATGCGCTGTGTCGATATGGTCAATGCCGCTCAGGCGGTGATGCAATGTTCATCGGCATGGCAACAAGAGGCACAGGGGCTGATTCGTATGAGTGTCCCCAAAGCGGTCGGGCATTTTATGATTCATCCGCATTTGCCTGAGTTTTTAAATCTATATCCGCAGATTGATGTGCAGTTATTGCTAGAAGATCGTTATATCGATCTAATCGACGATGCCGTAGATTTGGCGATTCGCATTACCGACCAGCCACCTGGCGGTTTAATGGGACGTAAGCTGATGGAGATAGAGCATGTGATTTGTGCAACACCGCAGTATTTGGCACAGCATGGCGTGCCGCAACATCCACATGATCTCAAACAGCAGCAGTGTATTTATTTAGGCGAGCAAGCCATGGACTCAAAATGGAAGTTTCAACAGGGAACAAAGTCGGTTACGGTGGCTGTGCGGGGGCGTTATGCGGCTAACCATACTGGCATTCGTTTAGATGCTGCCTTACAACACTTAGGCATTGCCAGTTTGCCTTATTTTGTCGCGCGACCAGCCTTACAACGAGGTGATTTACAGTTACTGCTGTCCGATTGGACCTTTAAAACCTATTATAGTGGTGGTGCGTGGCTACTTTACCCACCGACACGGCATTTGGCGCCGAAGCTGCGTGTTTTTATCCAGTACTTGGCAGATAAACTAGCAATGGTGCATAAGCCACTGGACCATACACCATTGGGCGATACACCACTGCAGGTATCTACTAAAAATGCTTTTGATGAAAGTCTACCGCGATGAGTAGACCCTCCAAAGCATAAAATTGCAGTTGCGGCACAGAGCTATAAACCGGTTTATAGTACGCTGGCAATGGCTTGTGCCACGGTATCGAGGTTACGGTCATTTAAACCAGCAATACAGATTCGACCACTGCCTACCAAGTAAATTGCATGTTGTTCACGTAAGGTATCGACTTGTGCTGGGCTTAAGCCGGTATAACTAAACATACCGTGTTGTTTGGTCAAATAGCTAAAATCATGCTTGGGACATGCCTGACTCAGTTTTTGGTAGAGACGGTGACGCATCTGGTCTATGCGATCACGCATGCTTTTGACTTCATCTCGCCATTGTTGAGCCAAGTTTGCATCGTGCAAGATGTGGTTGACCAATGCCGCTCCAGTGGTCGGTGGACTAGAGTAGATACGACGTACAGTGGCTTTGAGCTGCCCTAGTGTTGCAGCTGCCGCAGTCGCATCATCACAGACTATACTTAAACCACCAACACGCTCGCCATATAAAGAAAAGATTTTAGAAAAAGAGTTGCTGACAATAAAGTTGAGACCCGCACGATCCATCGCACGAATGGCATAGGCATCTTGGTCTAAGTCTGCTGCAAAACCTTGATAGGCGATATCCAAAAAGGCAATTAATTGGCGTTGTTGGAGTACAGTAATGACTTGATCCCACTGTTCCGGACTGAGATCGGCACCCGTTGGGTTATGGCAACAAGGGTGTAACAAGACGATGGACTGTGCAGGCAATTGAGCCAAGCATTGCAACATCGCAGCAAAGTCGACGCTACCACTTTGTGCATCGAAATAAGGATAGAAATGGGTGTTAAAACCGGCCCCTTGGAAAATTGCCACATGGTTTTCCCATGTCGGTTGGCTGACCCAAACCTCAGCTTCTGGAAAATATTGCTTGAGAAAGTCGGCAGCTACTTTTAATGCACCTGAACCACCTAGGGTTTGAATGGTCGCAATACGTTGTGCTGCGAGTGCTGGGCTGTCTTGAGCAAAGAGTAACTGCTGAATGGCTTGACGATAAGGTTGTAAACCTTCCATCGGCAAATAAAGCTTACATTGGTTTTGTTCTGCTTGTAAGGCTTGCTGGGCATTAATGACGCATTGTAATTGCGGCACGATACTGTCTTCATTGTAGTACAAACCAATGCTGAGATTGACTTTTTCAGGGCGGGGATCGGCTTTGAATTGTTCCATCAAGGATAGAATTGGATCACCCGCATAAGGGGGAATATGTTGAAACATCATGGTTCCTCTAAACGTGTTAAAGCAAATGTCGCGATTACAACAGCGCATAGCACGTGCGCAAGCTGTATTAAGCAACAATCTCAGCTAAGTTACCTTTTTGTTCTAACCAATGCTTACGATCGGCAGAGCGTTTTTTGGCGAGTAGTTTATCTAGTAAACCATAAGTTAGATGGATATCATCCAAATCCAATTGCACTAAACGTCGTGTATTAGGGTCCATGGTGGTTTCACGTAATTGTCCGGCATTCATTTCACCCAGCCCTTTAAAGCGTGTGATTTGTGGGTTTTTGCTCTTGCAGCGTTTTAGAATACTTTCCAATTCTTCATCATCAAGCGCATAGTGCACGTCTTTGTTGTCATCGATGCGAAATAGCGGCGGCATTGCAACAAATAGATGCCCTTCTTCGACCAAAGTGGGGAAATGTTTGACAAATAATGCGCACAATAAGGTCGCAATATGTAGACCATCTGAATCGGCATCTGCCAAGATACAAATTTTGCCATAACGCAGTTCGGAAAGATCTTCACTACCAGGGTCCACCCCAATGGCAATGGCGATATCATGTACTTCTTGTGAGGCAAGCACTTCATCGGAAGCGACTTCCCAAGTATTTAGAATTTTACCGCGGATCGGCATAATGGCTTGGAAGTTTTTATCACGTGCTTGTTTGGCTGAACCACCCGCAGAGTCACCTTCTACAATAAACAGTTCTGAGTCTTCACGGGTTAAACCCACACAGTCCGCCAATTTGCCGGGTAAAGCGGGTCCAGAGACAATCTTTTTACGCTCAACTTTTTTTGCTGCCTTGAGACGGCGTCCAGCTTTGGCAATCGCCATCTCAGCCAATTGCATGGCAACATCGGCATTTTGGTTCAACCATAAAGCAAAAGCATCTTTGGCCATGTTTAGCATGAGGTTTGAGGCTTCACGGCTAGAAAGTCGCTCTTTGGTTTGACCTGAGAATTGCGGTTCTTGAAACTTTAAGGACAAGATAAAGTTGACGCCATCCCAGACATCTTCCGCAGACAGTTTGAGATTACGCGGTAATAGATTACGCAAATCACAAAATTCACGAACTGCATCCGTTACCCCAGCCCGTAAACCATTGACGTGTGTTCCACCTTGTGCGGTCGGGATGAGGTTGACATAACTTTCATGGATTTGCTCACCAGACTCAAGATTCCAACAAATAGCAAATTGTGCGCTGGCACGCTCAGCCTCACCACTGCTGACAAAGGCGGGTTGCGGTAAGATTTCACGACCAGCCAGTTCATCCATCAGATAGTCGACAAGACCGTTTTCAAATTGCCATGTGATTTGTTCGTTATTAATTTCATCGACATAATTGATTTGCAATCCTGCGGCGAGGACGGCTTTTGCTTTTAGATTGTGTTTTAGTGCTTTGAGTGCAAACTTAGGCGAATCAAAGTATTTGCTTTCAGGCCAAAACTGCACACGCGTCCCTGTCGCACGTTTGGCTACTTTGCCATTGAGGACATTGAGTGGTCCTGTGGCTTCACCTTGCTCAAACTGCATTTGGTAAAGATTGCCTTGGCGTTTGACTTCTACCTCAACTCGTGTAGATAAGGCATTGACGACAGAAATACCCACTCCATGCAAACCACCAGAAAACTGATAGTTATCGGTACTAAATTTACCTCCAGCATGTAGCTTGGTCATAATGATTTCGATACCACATTGACCATATTCGGGGTGAATGTCGACAGGCATACCACGACCATTGTCTTCTACAGACAACGAACCATCTTGGTGAACTGTGACGTGAATCGTATTGGCATAGCCTGCTAGTGCTTCGTCGACTGCATTATCAATCACTTCTTGTGCCAAGTGGTTGGGACGAGAAGTGTCGGTATACATGCCAGGACGACGACGTACAGGATCTAAACCGGAAAGTACTTCAAGCGACTGAGCCGTATATTGAGACACGTTATAACTGTTCCTTTTATTGTACAGAGTAAGATAAAAACTCAAGCAGCATGGGAATTTTATCTGAGAAATTCGACATGCTGTGGTCTCCCCCTAACTCACTGATGATTAAGCTGTTGTGGGGAACTTGACTATAATACCGCTCTGCTTCGCGATAATCCAAGACTTCATCACCTCGCTGTATCAGTAATAACACTTTGGCATCAGTTGCTAAGCGATTGATCGCGAGTAGTTTGAGGTCTTGTAGTTGGGTTGCATCGAGCTGCCATTGTGGGCTGATATAAAGTGGTAAATCAGCTAAATTGTAGCGCTGTGCAAAGACCTGCCATGGTCGCACAACTGGATTGATTAGAACAACAGGAAGGTGAAATTTTGCGACGAAATACGTCGCGTAGAAGCCCCCCAGACTGCTGCCAATCAGGGCTACAGGCTGTTGCTGGGCTTGTAAGGTCATCAAGATATCGGCAAGTTTGGCGATGACTTGGCGTGGTGGTGCATTTAAATCAGGGCAATGAAACGTAAACTGACGATGCTTGGCACAGTAGGCTTTGAGTTGTTGTGCTTTGATGGATTGTGTGCCACTGCGAAAGCCATGTAAATACAAAATATGCATAGGGTGCCTATAGCCATCACGCGCTGGGCGGGAAACCGAGTGTTGGCGCTATTGTTTTAGTTTTGTTCGCATCCCATGCTGCGAGATTGCGAATGTTCAGTAGTTTATCGCGTATTTTAGGACGGCGATATACGTGAAACCATTATAACATCACACAATTTATTCAAATTGTTAAACAATATATTGGATTTCAGCGGCAACAAGCAGTATGTTAATAACAGGCAAAAAACCGACTATAAATCATAAAGCTTTTTTTAATGCAATGATTTAAAACAAGAAACAGATGTGATGCTATTGAGATATTAAGGATGTAATCTACAGATGCCGAGTTTAACACCACTGCATGAAAGCTATTGTACTTTGCGCAACACCCCCCTGAGTCAGGCAGATCTATTAGAAGGCATTGCCCAACTGGTCAGTACGCCAGTGAGCAGTGTTATGCGAGATGTGATTGAAATGCTACAGCGCGATGTGTTGCTCAAGGTACTTGGTGTGAGTCGTAGCAAGACCCGAAAATTCCAAAAAATGCAGAAAGTACAACGTTTCCACCGCGCAGGTTATGTGAACTTGCAACGTTATGGGCGTTATTGGGTTGCGCCCAGTTTGCGTCGCCTCATCAATCTATTCCCCGATTTGCAACACAAACCGATTAGCCCAATTGCGCAAGTGCTGCTCGGAGCACTCAATGGCTTATTGGGGGATTATTTACATGCCAAACAAAATCCGCTGGCTGTGCCGATGGTGCTCTATGATCATTATGGTATGGTGCAGCAGGGCGATCTGGCAGGTCGTGTGGTGATTTTTGTGCATGGTCTGTGCATGACCCATTTAGATTGGAACCATTCCACAGGTGGCATTGCCGAAAAGTTGCTGGCTCAGCGTGATAATAACCATATGCTTTATCTGAGCTATAACACTGGACGCCGTATTTCTGCCAATGGTCGCAGCTTTGCATATTTACTCAATGAATTGGTTGAACAAAACCCTGATATTCGCAGTATTGATCTGATCGGACACAGTATGGGGGGGCTGGTTTGTCGCAGTGCATTATTTTATGGCAAGCAAAATCTACAGCAATGGATACATCGAGTCGAAAATCTCGTGTGTTTGGGATCACCGCATCATGGTGCCGCCTTAGAACGTTTTGGCTATGCTTTACAAGAAAAAATAGGTCATTTGCCTATTATTAAGCTATTGAGTTACATCGTAAATATTCGTAGTAATGGCATCTTAGATTTACGTTATGGCAGTGTGCGGGATGATGACTGGGAATATAACCAAGCCCGTATTGGTCTGATCGATGACAATCGTAAGCCAGCACCTTTGCCTAGTCATATCAATACTTACTTGGTGGCAGGCACTTTAGAGTTTGAAAGTAAAAATAACCGACCGCTACAGATTATAGGCGATGGTTTAGTGAGTGTAAAAAGTGCTTTGGGTGAACATCCCAATCCACGTTTTCGTTTGAAATTGCCTGAATCCAATAAGGCGATTTTTTATGGTTTGAATCATTTTGAATTGCAGCATCATCCACAAATTGCAGAACAAATTTGTACATGGTTTTATCCGTCTGAAGATCAAAAAGATCCTGCAGCTTTGCATTGTATCCATCAATATGTTGCACCTGTGACAGGCAAAAACAACTATACTGAAAGCGCCGTATCTTAGCTCAAAGTCATTAGCTCAAAGTCATTAGCTCAAAGTCATGAGCTTAAAGTCTTAGCCCAAGTAAAAACCGTATAGCTACGCACTATACGGTTTTTACTTGGTATGGTTGTTACTTGGTATTATGTCGTACTTGCAGAGCACAAGGATCAAAACGCTGTATAAAGCGTTTTAACGCGGATAAGACCGTAGCGCTTGCCAAATACCAATCAGTGTAAGGATTGCAAAGAAGACACTTGACCAGACTGGTAAGGCTAGCCCTAAGAACTGCCAGTCAATGGCAGCACATTCTCCTGAACCAGAGAGTACTTCTTGGAATACGACTTGTAATGGGAGTGCGCTGACAAGATAGTCAAGTCCAGGTCCACAGCTTGGTACTTGGTCTGGTGGTAAGCTTTGTATCCAGATATGACGTCCTGCGATCGCCAAAGACCATAAGATTGAAATACTAGCAAGTGCAGCGTACACACGCTTGGCAACATTGCTGTTGGGGTTGTGCAAGAACGCCAATAATGAGAAAAAGCCTAGCCCAATCAGACCAATGCGTTGGAAGATACACAAAGGGCACGGATCTAAGCCTTTTACGTGCTCTAAATATAGGGCAAAGGCCATACCGATGACACTTGCTAAAAATAAAATACCGCTAACAAATCGATAATTACGCCATTGCATGCGAGAGCCTCTTAGATTTTATCTAAATTTTTCAAGATATTGTTCAAAAGTTATAGAATGATCACTTTCAAGTTGCTGTTGTTGTTGCAAAGAAGTTTCGGTGAGCGCATTAAAATAAGTCTGTATTTCTGGTTTGCATTGCAGACTTTGATAATACTGCACATGTTGTTGCGCCATATAACTACCAAAACTCCATGTGCCACCGTGCTGAATGGTGTCATGAATGACCTGAGCAGAAAGCGTCACATCCACATCACGATTACGTTGCAACATACGTTGTAGAGCAGTGCTATATAAATCAGTTGTATAGGCTTGATCTAAGTATTCTGCATAAGGTTGCATGTGCTCAAGATGCTGTGCAATCCATTGGTCTAAGCCAATGCTTTGTTCTGCAATAAGAATTTTGGCATTGGGGGCACGACCACGATTGACCACTTCTGCTTGGTTACGTTCGATCTGGTTCTGTTCTTCTTCATCTAACATAGGGCTGTCAGTGATTAAGCAATAGCTGGCTAAAATTTCTAAGAAAGCCGCGCTATATTCATCGATTCCGATCGGGCTGTAGGGGTTGACATCAACCGCACGTAATTCCACATAACTGACACCACGATGTGCAAGTGCTTGAGAAGGAGTTTCACCGTCTAAAGGCACTTGTTTGGGGCGAATGATACTGTAGTATTCATTTTCAATCTGTAAAACATGGTCATTAATCTGTAACGGTTCTCCATTTTCATCATTTAAGCCAAGTCGACTAAATGGTGCGAAGGGTGTATATACCGCTTTTTGTAATTCACTGACATAGCCTTTGATGTGGTTATAGTGAATACCCAATTGTTTTTGTGCTGAGTTTTGATAGCCAAAATTACCCATACGCAAGGCTGTGGCATAGGGCAGAAATAAGGTTCCTCTGACCAAAGGCAATAAATGGTGCTCACGACCTGTTAAAAAGCATTTGCATACTGAGGGGCTGGCACCGAGTAAGTACATCACCATCGGGCTGAGGCGAATAAAATTGCGAATCAGACCGAAGTAACGATGGCTACGATAGTCTTGTAAGCTGAGTTCTTTCAGGCGTGTATCACTTTCTTGTTGTTGCAGTGCGGCAAATAGATGATCTGGAAATGAGACATTGTAATGTACGCCAGAAATCGTTTGCATGCGACGACCATAACGTAGACCTAAACCACGACGATACAAAGTTTTAAATTGACCGATATTGGAGCGACCATATTGAGCAAGACGAATATTATTTTCATCGTTGTCGAGCATGCAAGGCATGGATAAGGGCCAAAGTTTTTCACCTTCAGGCAGATGTTGAAAGACAAAACGGTGGATATCGGTCAAGTAATCGAGTGTTTTTTCAATGCTGTCGAGAGGTGGTGTAATAAACTCCATCAAGGCTTCAGCATAGTCTGTGGTGATGTGTGGATGGGTCAGTGCTGCACCCAATGCTGCAGGATGATCTTGTTGTGAGAGGTAGCCATTACTTTGCATGCGTAAGCTTTCACGTTCTATTCCCCGTAACATCCCTTGAAAGAATGACCCATCGAGCCAAGTCGGGGTTAAAGCGGTGGAGGTAGATTCTGGCTGACACATAATGATGGCTCTCTGAAGTCTTTTATACGCATAAACATAAGCAATATGCGCTGCTAAGTATACTGTGATTTTTACAATTGCAGCGTATTAAACGATGTATTGTAAATAAGTATAACTTCTATAATGGCAAATATTTAGCACAAAGTTACTGTATATGACATTTGTAATTTGTGCTCTGATACTGATATATATCAGTAAATGTATAAAAGAATAGAGACAAATAGACAGTCTCATGATGTTTACCGATGCATCGGGTGGGCTAGCGGTTGGCATATGATGTATGTGAATGTCTTGGTTTTGGGTTGGAGTGAATCTTTTCATCCAGCCTGATCTGTCGTGTAAAAAGTGGATGACCTGAGCTTTAGCTTTAAAGTCAGTGGGCATCTTTTAGATTTTACCCACCTCGCAGTATACTGCTGTTATTGAGGTCTAGGAGTTTAGGCATGAAAAACATCTGTTTGAGTTTGTTGATCGTACTGGGCGCAGGGCTAACGGGCTGTGCATCTCTTCCAAGCAAGCCTCTTACGTATGACCAGCTTGGTAAATATGAAACCTATCCATTAAATGCCTCGAGTTTTCGTGTCAGTTTTGAAGGACGACGAGACATGAGCTTTGCCACTGCCGAAGAGATTACCTTACTCAAGGCGGCACAAGTAGCGGTACAAAATGGCTATCAATATTTTAAAGTATTAGACACGCCAAGCAATGCTACACCGCGTCCGCCACGCCAAGCAGTGGTCTATCCAGCACCACTGTACGCACCTTATGGTTATTATCGTCATTATCCTTTTTATGACCCATTTTATAATATGCCGCAGGTGGTCACGATTGAACCCACACAAGTTAGCTATAGCATTGAATGTTATAAAGATCAAAAAACTGCACCGAAAGAAGCATTTGATGCACGTTTGATTCTAAAGAGTCTTGGCGCTAAATATGGGTTGAATAGCAGTGGTGAAGTTTTGCAGCCGACTCCCGTTGCAGCCAAATAGCGTAACAATCCATGTTGAGCCATGTTGAGTTTTAGGATCTTGTGATGCCCGATTCGTTTACGACAGACCATTCTCCCTCTCTCAGTTTACAGCGTAGTAAACGTTTTGCCACCATCGCTTTAATGTGCGCAGTGTTGCTTTGGCTATGCTTAATCGTGGTCAGTAAGTTCTGGCCCGAACAAGGCTGGTGGTTGCATATTTTAATGTTGGGCGCAGAAGCAGGCGTGGTGGGTGGATTAGCCGATTGGTATGCCATCACCGTGTTATTTCGCAATCCTTTTGGCAAGATTCCCATTCCCAATTTTTTAAAAGACCATACTGAGATTATTCCGCGTAACAAAGCACGCATTGCCGAATCGATGGGGCGTTTTGTACAGGAAAATTTTTTATCGCCACACATCGTGCAGCAGAGTTTGGCCAAAACAGATCTTACGCTGGCAGTGGGGCAATGGCTGGCAACTCCGAGCAATCATGCACAGGTGGTGGCTGTTATACAGCAGAGTTTGCCCAAACTCTTTGATTTTGTCGGGCAACAACAAATAGCCAATTTTGTGCAAGGCAATAGCGTGCAATGGTTGCGTAGTACCCAAATCAACCATATGGCGAGTGAGATGCTGCGTGCCGTATTGGAAAATGATTTCCATCAAGATGTTTTACAACGCGGTTTAGATGTTATTCAGCAATGGATGCTTACGCATCCAGCGCAAAGTCAAGACTTGGTGCGGCAACTCTTTAAGGAGTTGGGGGTGTGGAAATTAGCCAAAGGGGCAAGTTGGATCGGGATTGATGTACAGCAACGCACTTTGGACTCCGTGCTGGCAAAAATTGAGTTGATGTTGGCAGATCCAGAGCATCCCATGCGTCAGCAGATTGAACAGCTGGGACTCCAGCTTATGCAGGCTTTGGCTGATCAAAACAGTTCGGCAAGTATGGCTTTAAATGACAGCAAAAATGCTTTGCTCGATAGTCAGGCTTTTTTAAACTTTGTCTCGGGCGCTGTGGTGATCTTATGTGATGCAATTAAGCGCGATTTAGAAAAAACAGATTCTGGTATTGCCAAAAACCTCAATATTGCTATTCAACAAGTAGGTGAAAACTTGATGAGCAATCAGGCGGTGCGTGAGCTACTGAATCAGCGTATGAGTGCCTTGGCAGTCAACCTCAGTGATCAATATAGTGAGAAGATTATTCTTTTTATTAGCCAACGCATTCATGAATGGGACTCGACTGAAATGATCGATAAAATTGAAAGTGAAGTCGGTGGTGATCTGCATATGATTCGGGTGAATGGCGTTGTGGTGGGTGCATTTATTGGTTTAAGTTTGGGAGTTATCCGGGCTGTGCTGGATACACTGTTATAAATTTTTGTTTTCATGTCTTGATAACAAATTACACATAAAAGTTATCTGGTCGACAGCAGGAGCGAATATGCAAATTGCACTAGCCAATAAACTGGCAGGACAGGGCACCACAATTTTTAGTCAGATGACAGCCTTGGCACAACGTTTACAAGCACTGAACTTGGCACAAGGTTTTCCTGACTTCGCACCACCAGCCGCATTATTACAACATTTGATTGCTGCGATTCAGGATGGGCAGCACCAATATCCACCGCGTGATGGTATTTTGGCTTTACGTGAGCAATTGGCTGTACAGTTTTTACAACGTGACCAGATTCAGTTAGACCCCGAACAAGAGCTTTGTATTACCGCAGGTGCGACCATTGCCATTTACTGTGCGATTCAGAGTTGTGTACAAGCAGGTGATGAGGTCATTGTTTTTGATCCAAGTTATGACAGTTATGCACCGAGTATTGAACTTGCTGGCGGCAAAGCCGTACATATTGCATTGCAACCCCCGACTTTTGCCGTCGATTGGGATCAAGTAAAAGCAGCCATCAATAACAATACCCGCATGATCATTGTCAATACACCGCACAATCCAACTGGGACGGTATGGGGTGAAGAAGATTGGCAGCAATTGATTGCGTTGATCGCAGCATATAATATCGTGGTGCTATCCGATGAAGTTTATGAGCATATTGTTTTTGATGGACGTAAACATTTATCTGCGCTGCAGTTTCCCGCATTAAGAGCACGTAGTTTTGTGGTGGGATCTTTTGGCAAAAGCTTTCATGTCACAGGGTGGAAAACGGGATACTGTGTGGCCGCACCTGCTTTATTGCAGCAATTCTGTAAGGTATATCAGTTTGCACAGTTTTGCGCGGTACACCCGATGCAAATCGCTTTAGCACAGTTTATGCAACAATATCCTGAACATCTTGCCGCACTCAGTGCTTTCTATCAGCATAAGCGTGATTTATTTTTAACTGCGCTACAAGATTCAGTTTTTATAGCAACGCCGAGCCAAGGCAGTTATTTTCAAAACTTAGATTATCGACAGTTCAAGCCAGAGCTCGATGCGATGCAGATGTGCCAATATTTAGCCACTGAGCATAAACTGGTCGCAATTCCGGTGTCAGCGTTTTATCAGACGCCACCGCCATCTTTAACCTTGATTCGTTTATGTTTTGCCAAGCAAGATGAGACCCTTGTACGAGCGGGTGAAATATTGTCACACTGTCGCTAAGCCTAGCTCTCGACATCATGTTGTTTTCAGTAAAATGGGCGCAAACAATATATTTACGCCCATTATTGCTGTCCATGCCATGGTGCTGCATCACCAGCTGTGTTACAAACCGCGGATATCAAAAGTCAAATAGTCAGACATGACCAGACATTAGAAATCAAAGGTGACGCCCAATTTATAAGTACGTCCCTCGCCAATGGTCGCAAAGCCACTTTGGAATACCCCAGCCCAATATTTTTCGTTGGTGACATTGTCAATATTGGCGCGGAAAGTCGTGCCGACCCCACCGATTTGCGTGGCATATTTAGCACCAATATCAAGCAAGGTATAATCTGGCAATTCTAAGGTGTTGGTATTGTCTAAATACTGTTTATCGACATAAGTGGCGCGCGCATTAACACTGAAGCCATCCAATACTGGTAGATGGTATTCAAGACCGAGCCCTGCTGTAAATTCTGGCTGACCCTCTACCGTTTTACCCGATAAATTGACGCCACGAAGCGCTCCTTTATTATATTCAACATCAATATAAGCCAGATTGCCCCAGATGATTAAGTTATCGATGATGTTGCCTGAGAAACCATATTCAACGCCTTTGGATTTGGTTTTTGCTCCATCGGTCGTGATTTGTTTAATCGCACTGTTATTGGGGTCACGGTAAGTTGTATCGGTTAATGTACTTGGTTTTTCGATTTGATAGAGTGCTAAGGTGTGTAGCCAAGAACCTTGTTGATATTTAGCACCTAATTCATATTGCTTGGTTTGAAAAGGGGCAAAGGTTTGACCATAATTGGCATCGCTGAGCGTATTTACAGTTGCACCCTCACTGAGCCCTTCAACATAGCTGGCATATAAAGATAGGTCATCACCGAATGGTTTTGCCACCACGCCAACACTGGGGGAAATCTTCGCTTTGCTATATTTTATACCAGTTAAAGGATTCTTTAGGTCCATGTCCTGATAGCGCGCACCGAGAATAAACTGCAATTTATCATCCAACATGGTGATTTGGTCCGTGAGGGTATAGCTGATAAACTGATTATTGGCTTGTGGTACCAATTCGGGTGCCTCGGCTGGCATCTGGGTACCATCATTACGTGGGTCATATAAGTTGGTGAAAAACTGTGAGGGGGTTGGACCTTGCTCAATTTGAGCATCTTTTTTAGACTTTAAATAATCAGCACGTACGCCGACTGTATGTCGGAGTGCTCCAGTATCAAATACCCCTTCTAAGCCTAGATTGGCAGTGGTATTGGTATAATTGGAACCGACACGATAGTACTGTGAACTCGCTTTGCCTTGTGCATCTTCTATAATCATACGCGTGCCAAAGATATGACCTTTATATTTTTGCTCAGCAATGCCGAGCCCTGCGATGGCTTTTAAGTTGGGCAAAATTTTATATTCACCCGATACACCAATATGCTGTGCGCTTTGTCGACCATGTAAATTGGGGAAGTAATTGTTTTTCCCATCGGGCGCATCTAATACTTTGCCCAGCTTGCTAAATGACACCATGGCGGGGGAGCCATGATCCCGTTTATCACTGACCGAATAGGCATCTAGATTAATTTTGGCTTGATCCGTGGTCCAGTCTAAACCAATGACTGCAGAGACATTTTCATCTTCCATGCCTTTGACTACATGTTCGCCTTGACCATAGGTTGCACTCACGCGGGCACCGAATTCTTGTGCTTCACCAAAACGCCGTGAGATATCAAAACCAGATTTGTAGTAGCCTTCAGTATCATAATTGGCAGAAACACGACTCAGCTCGCGGTCTGCACGTTTGGTATTGGCAATAATCACACCACCGACCGCACCTGCCGGAGACATTCCTGCAATTAAGGCATTGGGTCCTTTTAACACCGTAACGGAACTGAGAATATCGGTGGTGACACGACCTGTCGGCGCCATGCCATAGGCACCATTGAGATTATAGTTTTCCCAGGTGACATTAAAACCACGCATACTGAAGTTTTCATTGAGGTGACCATTATTGGTGGTGGTGCGAATACTTGGGTCAATTCTTAGCACATCCATGATGGATAAGGCGTGGGCATCTTGGATGGCTTGTTCGCTATAACTACGAATGGTGAAAGGTGTGTCCATCACATCTTTTTCACCTAAAATATTTAATGTGGCTTTTTTCTTAAGCTTGCCTGTGACGTCTGTTTCTTGTGAATCTGCTTTAACGACGATGGTTGGTAATTCTATGAGTTCTTCTGCAAATGCAAAGCTTGGCAGTGCGATAAGAGATAAAAATAAAATATTTTTTTTCAAGGTGAGTTCCCCTGCACGATCAGCGATATAAAGCCTAAATACTAACCTATTTTTTTGAGAATGATTACCATTGTTTTTTACTTTCATCGGCATCTTTCATTGCCAGCATGCTGTTTATTTTTTATTGGTCTTTTTGTGATGTACTGGGTCATGTTATGAAGCAGCAAAGCCATTTGCTTTGCAGCGACGGATAGGCATACATTTCATGCTATGCTCAACAACAATATTTTAAATTTTATATTTTGATTACAATCTCAAATAAAGTCTTAACAGTTGTTTAACTTTCAATAAGATATGTGTATGGGCTCTAATTTACGGTTGAGTTGAATGAAGAGTTTTTGAAAAAATGTTCAATAAGCTGGGGGATAAAAAGCTGATCTTTGCACTTTCCCAGTATAATACGCTGCCCATCATATGCTGATATCGACATATTGGCATTGGGGTGTTATTCAATCGGTTGTTGCTGATAACGCAGAATAGGTCGCGTTGCTGTTCAAACAATCATAATGCAGTGATGCATTGAATATTTTGTTCTGGATTTAAACTGCATGCCACCACGTGATCAAACCATACAACAAACACATTTTTATAAGACTTTTCTGATTTTTGTCTTACCGCTGATTGCGACAAATATCCTGCAAAATATGTCAGGAACGCTGAATGCCGTCTTTGTCGGGCAGATGTTAGGCGTCGACGCTGTAGCTGCCATCTCAGTATTTTTTCCCATTCTATTTTGTATTATTGCCTTTGTTATTGGTCTATCCGCAGGGGCAACGATTTTAGTTGGACAGGCGTGGGGCGCCAAGCAGATTGAAAAAGTCAGTGCTGTGGTGGGCGCTTGTCTCTTTCTGACGCTGATCGGTGGATTATTTATTGCCATATTTGGGGTGATATTTAGCGAAAACTTACTTCGTTTACTGGGCGTGAGTGAGCAAGTGATGCACCTATCATTGCCCTATGTGCGATGTATGCTGGCTGCGAGCCCAATCTTATTTGTCTATATGATTTTTACTGCGGTACTGCGTGGAGTGGGAGACAGTACCACACCATTATTTGCCCTAAGCTTAACCTGTTTAATTGGTGTCGTGGTGACACCAACCTTAATTCGTGGTTATGGGATTTTCCCTGCGTTGGGGATTATTGCACCGGCGATTGCTTCGATTATTGGCTATGTTGCTGTATTGGTTTTTTTAGGGTTTTATCTCAAATATAAAAAACATGCACTACAAATGAATCGTGCTTTATTAAAACAGATTCGTTATCAACCAGAATGGTCAGCATTGATTTTAAAGCTGGGTATTCCCACTGGTGTACAGATGGTGACGAATTCTATTGCTGGCTTGGTGATTATTGGCTTGGTGAATCGTTATGGTGTGCATGCCACTGCAGCATATGGTGCAGTGAATCAAGTGTTAAATTATATTCAATTCCCGGCGATCTCCATTGCCATTGCCGCCTCTATTTTTGCCGCACAAGCCATTGGTGCGGGCAAACAAGATTTATTGCGTAAGGTGACGCGAACTGCGTTGAGCGTCAATCTACTGATGACAGGTGGTTTGATTATATTGGCCTATATCGGTGCTGAGGCACTCATGGCTTTATTTATTACCGATCCTGCCGTGGTCGATGTTGGGCGTCAATTATTATTTATTGTGCTGTGGTCCTATTTGTTTTTTGGTGTAGCCGCAATTTTCGCCTCGATTATGCGTGCCAGTGGCACGGTCAATATGCCTATGCTGATTAATCTTGTTGCGATTGCGTTGATTGAAGTACCTTGCGCCTATTGGTTTAGTAGTATTTGGGGGCTAAAAGGCATTTGGTATGCTTATGCACTGGCTTTTGTCTGCCTGAGTATGATGCAAGGCATATATTATCAGTGGGTATGGAAAAAGAAATCGATTCAAGCATTGATCTAATATGATCAATGCGATGGCATGCACGCATCGTTACTGCAAAGATTAATCGTTACGGCAAATATTAAAATTAAGCCCATAAATATTCATAAACATTTAATCCGATAAACATTGATTTAACCCCATGAACATTCATTTAATCCCATAAACATTAAAATCCGCAAGCAAACCAGCAAGCACGCTGCTCAAAAAAACATGACACAAAACTGAAGATCTTAATTTTGAATTTAAACTCACTGGCGCAGCGATAGAGCAAAGTCGATAGAGCAAAGTAGTAACTTTAAATTCAAATGTCCCATTGGCTTATTTTTAAATTTAAAAGCAATGAATTTAAAAATACCAAGCAGTCGATTCAGTTTTTGAATTCAAAGCATCTGTTTCTCGCGCAAAGCCCTTTTAAATTCAAAAATGCTTGTGCGAGCTTGCGCGCTTTTGAATTTAAAATCGTTCGCAGTGATTTGCTTGAATCTGGGCTCAGGGGGTGGCTGATTGTATTTGAATTTAAAAAAGTTCGATTTATTTTTAAATTCAAAGGCGGTTATCGGATGGCGCATATTTGAATTTAAACTTTAGGGATCTTAGAGCTAAATTCATCCCAAAAATAAGATGAAAGTAGTTTTGAATTCAAATATAGCAAAGCATATTGGTGGTGGATAATTTAAATTTAAAAGCTTCTGTGGATAACTATTTTCTTTTATTTTGAATTTAAAATATTTTGGTTTTGAGGTTTTGAATTTAAATTCAAAACGGCTGTTATGTGGTGTCATGCTGCGTTGTGGATAACTTTTTATATTGTGCTGTCGAGAGCACTGAAAAATTTTGCGTATATTTTTTGCTGATTTTACCGGATACTGCTCAACAAGAATTTGAAAAATTACGGTTAAGTATCGTATGAACGGCAAAGTCAGAAATACCCGTCGCTACAATTTCATGTCGGCAGCCTCTGCTTTATTGCTTTGGGGAAGTTGGTCTTTTTATATCAATGTACAGCAGGCTGATTATCGTGTTGCATTGACCTCAGCGTTGGCACAAGGGTTGAGTAGTTTTGTGATTACTTTGGGCATAACTATTTTGATCGAAAAACAGTTTAACTTTTATCAAGCACCTTTAAGTCGTTTAATTTTACCGCCACTCTGTACGGTATTTTTTACGGGGGCTTGTTTGATCACGATACATTTACTTGTTGCAACGCCGAGTATTTTAAAAACCGTGGCACCTCCTTTAACGGTGGCATTATTTTTTGCTTTTTTTACCAATTTCAAATTATATAAACAAGTTCAGAGTAACCAATAGGTATAGCATGCAGAATGATTCTCAGCAGGATATAGATGCTGCAAAAAATCTCCACCAACAAAATGCATCCGCAACGCATCAGGATGCGCTGGAAAACCGCCGCCCCTTAAAAGTTAGGCAACATCGTTTGGTTAATGCTATTGCACGCTGGTTATCCCATAAATCCGTCACGCCCAATCAAATTTCTATCTTGAGTATTTTCTTTGCTGCTTTCTCTGCATTATGTTTACTGTTAGTGCCAGCGTTTCATGGTATCAATCAAGTCGTACTGTATGTCTTTGCTGCGATTTTTATTCAAGGTCGTTTATTGTGCAATTTGTTTGATGGCTTGGTTGCGATTGAAGGCAATAAATCAACTGCATCAGGTGAGTTATTTAATGACATTCCAGATCGCATTTCCGATCCCTTGATTATTGTTGCTGCGGGTTATTCATTAACAGCGGTGGGTTTTGGTGATAGCTTAGGCTGGTGTGCAGCATTATTGGCGGTATTTACTGCCTATGTCCGAACCTTAGCGGTTTCAATGGGAGCACCAGCCAATTTTAGTGGGCCTATGGCGAAACAACATCGCATGGCTTTATTAACCTTAGTATGTATGATTGCGGCACTAGAACAGTATTTTTGGCAGCATGATTATAGTATGTTGCTGGCTTTACTTTTGCTCAATGTCGGCTGTGTGATCACAATCTGGCGTAGAATAGTTGCTGCTTATTGTTATTTAGAAGTTAAATAACACGATGATCGACCCAAGATTCAGCTATGCTGTCAATGTTGGTTGGTATATTTAAAAAAAGGGCTGAAAATATTATGCAACGTTTATCTTATTTATTTGCTGCTGCGGTGCTCGGAATTACACAGGCACATGCGGACTTAGTAATTAACGGACAAAACACAGCAATAACGACAGCAAATCCAGTTGCAAGTTCTGTCAAAAATAACAGTAATTATACACCGAGTCGTTCTTTTCCAAGTTGCTTAGCCAGTTTACGTAGCCAAGCGATTGCTGCGGGTGTATCTGCAGCCAATTATGATCTTTATACCCAAAATTTACAGCCAGATTATTCCGTCATTGAAAAGCTGAATTATCAACCCGAATTTTCTACGCCAATTTGGGATTATCTTTCCGGTCTGGTAGATGATGAGCGTGTGCAAAAAGGGCAGGCGATGTTACAACAACACCGTGAGGTCTTGAACCGTGTTGCTGCTCGATACGGCGTTCCTGCCGAAACGGTTGTTGCCGTCTGGGGAGTAGAAAGTAATTTTGGTGACATTTCTGGAAAATATCCATTATTACAAGCGCTGGGTACGTTGAGCTGTGAAGGGCGTCGGCAAAGTTATTTCCGTGGTGAGTTTTTTGCCACCATGCGTATTTTGCAACGTGGTGATTTGCGTATGGATCAACTCTATGGCTCTTGGGCTGGTGCCTTTGGTCATACCCAATTTATGCCATCGACCTATGAGCGTTTAGCGGTTGACTTTGATGGAGATGGTCGTCGTGATTTGGTGTCAAGTACTGCAGATGCCTTGGCTTCAACGGCGAACTTTTTAAGCAAAGCCGGTTGGCAAACGGGTATGCCGTGGGGATTTGAAGTGAAGATTCCAGCTGGAATGTCCACAGCTGGCGAGGGTCGTCGTCAGAAAAAGCCTTTGAGTTATTGGGTCAATCAAGGTGTTAAGCGTGTAGATGGCAGCCCATTGATGCAAGGGTCACTCAGCAGCAGTACATCGGCTGGCTTAATGGCACCGAGTGGTGCACAAGGACCGGTATTTTTGGTCTTTAAAAACTTTGATGCCATTTATGGTTATAACGCGGCAGAAAGTTATGCCTTGGCCATTGCACATTTATCGGATCGTTTACAAGGCAAAGGAGCTTTTGTGACCGCATGGCCGACAGATGATGCAGGAACGTCACGTGCAGAACGTCGTGAAATTCAACAGTTTTTGCTCAACAAAGGCTATGACATCGGTGCGGTAGATGGTTTGATTGGTGATAAATCACGACAGGCTATTCGTCAGGAGCAACAATCACTCGGTTTAAAACCGACGGGTCGTGCCGGACAGCAAATTTTGAAAGCTTTCCGTGAACAAACAGCCAAGGAAATGATGCAATAACGATTATGCCAGCGCTTGCTTGACTTAAGTTTTATCAGTCAATTTTGCAATAAAAATCCCGTCAGGATGCGATGCTATGACGGGATTTTTTTTGATGGTATCGTGGTCATTTAGCATAGATATGACTAGACACGAGCACCAATAGATAGGGCATATTGATTTGAATTTTATTCGATCTCGCCATGATCGAGTTTGGCTGCCTCAAGTAGGTCAAGCACAACAGTGGTGACATCCATGGTATGGTCACGGTTGTTAAAGATTTCATAAGCAGTAATGGTGATATCGGTATCACTCGGCAATTGCTTTTGCTCTTCTTCAATCAGTTGCTGAATCGGCAATAAAGTTTGCTTGATTTCAAGATGTAGAATATCGCTGAATTCAATATTTTCATCTTCAAGCTCAATCATTTGCTCATTAAAATAGGGCAATAAAATTGCATAGAGGCTGGGTTGTAAGTCGGTAATATCAAATAGTTCGATATCACGACTTTGCTCGATGGTGCTGATGTGGTCATTGACCTCTAGAATGATATGATAATAACTCACCTTCTACTCCTTAAATCAGATGACCTGCAATGTTTATGATGTTACATCAAAACAACAAGCAAGGCGATACAATCCGATGCTGTGCTACACATAATTTTTATAAATAATCAGATGTTAAGGTGATTTTGCCCGCATGCTGCCATGTGATGATTCAGGCACAAAAGCGGGCATGCTGTACTTTTGCGGCAGTACAGTTAGGCATTGCCGCAAACTTTAAACGCTAAAATTGTCCAGAACACTTTACTGAAAACACAGCTTGATCTGACCTTGGCTTAGTCAAGCCTCAGCACGAGAGCGTATTTAGACTGCATCATGCATCATAATGTTGTTGTAATGCCTGTAGTAATTTTTGGTGTAGTCCAGCAAAGCTACCGTTGGACATAATCACCACAGCATCGCCAGCTTGCGCATTTTGTACGATTTTATCGATGATGGTCTCGATATCATTGCAGACCTCAGCTTGATTACGGGCTGCAGCGACGACAGGTTGTAAATCCCAGTCTAAGCCAGCGGGTTGATACCAGATGACGTGATCGGCAAGTGCGGCTGAAGCCGCTAAATGTTCTTTATGCCCACCCATGCGCATGGTGTTGGAGCGTGGTTCAATGATGGCCCACAGTTTACGCTGTTGTAAGCGTTGACGGGCACCCTCTAAAGTGGTGGCAATGGCCGTAGGGTGGTGAGCAAAATCATCATACACTTCAATACCCGCCACCGTAGCAAGCAGCTCCATGCGGCGTTTTACCCCACCAAAGTTTGACAATGCCTGACAAGCATCCGCAACACTGACACCGACATGCTGTGCTGCAGCAATAGTCGCCAGAGCATTGGCAACACTGTGTTGACCGGTCATGTGCCATTGCACCACGCCTTGTAATTGACCGTGATGATAAACCTCAAAGTGTGAACCATCGGCGCTCAGTAACTGCGCATATAGAGCAAGGTCTGGTCGCGAGCCATCAAGTTGTGAAAAGGGTTGTGCCGGATGGTCAGGGTTTGTGGTGCTTTGGATTGCTGTACGCACCACAGGTGTCCAGCAACCTTGCGCCAAGACTTCATCGATATTTGTTTCGCTTAAGGGCGCAATGATTAAACCTTGGCTTGGAATTGTACGTACTAAATGGTGGAATTGTTTTTGGATGGCTGCCAAGTCATCAAAGATATCGGCATGGTCAAATTCTAGATTATTTAAAATCGCTGTGCGTGGTTGGTAATGTACAAATTTAGAGCGCTTGTCAAAAAATGCCGAGTCATATTCATCAGCTTCGACCACAAAATATTGACCATCGCCTAAACGTGCACTGTGGCTGAAACCTAATGGAACACCACCGATCAAGAAGCCAGGGGCTAAACCTGCTTGATCTAAAACCCAAGCCAGCATGGTGCTGGTGGTGGTTTTACCATGAGTACCTGCGACCGCCAAGACGTGTTTGCCTTGTAAAACATGATTGGCGAGAAACTGCGGACCTGAGGTATAGGGAATCGCTGCATCGAGCATATATTCAACCGCATCAATGCCACGCTTCATGGCATTCCCGACAATCACTAAATCAGGATGAGGCTGGAGATGTGCACGGTCATAACCTTGCATAAGGGTAATGCCTGCGTTTTCGAGTTGTGTTGACATCGGTGGATAAACATTCTGGTCTGAGCCAGTTACCGTGTGCCCCAGATCACGTGCCAATAATGCCAAAGACCCCATAAAGGTGCCACAAATTCCCAAAATATGCAGATGCATGTGTGTTTACTCCACTACGTTTTAGACACATCAGTTTATTGTTTGATGGTGTTGTCGTAATACATTTCATTTGCATGCAACGATAACAAGGCAAAGCCCGAAAAGATAGTAATAGTTGTGTCGATTTGGTGATTCTGTCGGCAGGCTTTGATGCTGGCTGGGTGATGGCGAAGGTTGGATTGGGAAAATAGCCAGCATCAAACATGCCGCGCCATCAGGTTATTCTCGCTTATAGATGAAAAGTTGCATCGGAAAATCGCAGCATATAAAAACGCTCTTAACTTCCTGTTAAGAGCGTTTTTATATTCCACATCACAAATAATCGTGCGCTTCCTGCTGTATTTTTTTGCAAGTATCTTGTTTTATTATTGGTATTTATTGAGTTGTTTATACTTATTATGCAAACATTTTAATCAAAGCCTTACACCCGCTGCAGCAGATTATTTCATCATACCGTGTAAGTCATTGCCGACACTGTTTGTAGCCCATGAGGCGATGGCATCATATGTTGATGGGTGGATTCACGTGGAACCTAAGTCGTGTACTTGGGGGATTTTTTTGGGTATTTAGATGATTAAGCCTGACAATACTGAAGCTTATCTTCATGGAAAATATCGGTAATAACCTGTATGGAGGGTATCGGTTTGCTAATATCAAGCAATTGATGATGCGATATTGATGATCAGATAAGGAGTCAGGATGTCCGCAGCAACTGCATCGACCGAGCGTATAGCCTATGGTTCACCAGCCTTTCATGCTATTTTGCTGTCCTTATTCCTTGCTGGATTTGCAATTTTTTCCAGCTTATATTGCGTACAGCCGATGATGCCATTTTTGGCAGAATATTTTCATATTTCAGCAACCCAAAGTAGTTTCCCGCTGTCTAGCTCTACGATTGCTCTGGCCTTGGGTTTGATTTTTGCAGGGCAAATCTCTGATCGCTATGGGCGTAAATCCATCATGGTCGCTGCGCTATTTATTGTTGCTAGCCTATTGTTATTGAGTGCTTTATTTCCAATATGGTCTTTTTTCCTAGCGCTACGCGTGGGGGTTGGTTTGGCGGTTAGTGGTGTTGCAGCAGTTGCCATGACCTATATCGGCGAAGAAATTGCCGAAAAAGACGTGGCATTGGCAATGGGCTTATATATCTCTGGTACCGCCATTGGGGGGATGGGTGGGCGACTGATTGCTGGTGTGCTGCTGGACTTTAGTACATGGCAAGTTGCGACACTCAGCATCGCTGTGTTGAACTTAGTCATAGCGCTGGTGTTTTGTTTATTATTGCCAGCGTCCAAGCATTTCAAAGCATATCCTTTGAGTTGGTCACGTTTGATTCATTCTTTTTGTAAAAATGTGCAAGACCGAAAGTTACGCCTTTTGTTCCTACAAGGTTTTATTTTGATGGGCTGCTTTGTCAGCATTTTTAACTATATGAGTTACCATCTGCTGCAAGCGCCTTTTCAGTTATCACAGACATGGATTGGTCTGATTTCGATTGCTTATCTGTCTGGCATTTATAGCTCACCACGCGCCGCTGCATGGAGTCGTCGTTTTGGTCGTGATGGGGTATTGCCTGCGATGTTGCTGAGCATGTTATTGGGCTTATGGATTATGCTGATTCCATCGATCACTTTTACGTTGATTGGCTTACTTATTTTTACCTTTTCCTTTTTTGCGGCGCATTCTACCGCCAGTAGTTGGGTTGCTGTGCAATCCTTACAATACCGCGCCATGGGCTCAGCCTTATATTTATTTTGCTATTATTTAGGTTCAAGTCTGCTGGGCAGCGCCAGTGGTTTGGTCTGGGAATACCTTGGTTGGAAGGGTATCGTCATGGTGATGAGTGGGGTATTGCTCTGCGGACTATATGCAGCATTGACGTTAAAGAAACTGAATCAGCCAGAAACCACATAGCAAGAGAAAGCATTGTGCCACTTAAGAACATCACGGCGCAATGAATAGAGCTGCAATGAAATAGCAATCAATGAAATAAGAGATGAAATAGATGCTCAGTCGGCGAGTATCCCGTTTGCTATGTACAGATCTTTAATGTCCACGACAGATATTGGCATCATGCACATGATCATGGGCATCAATCGTTTGGGGAATATGTTCGCTTTCTAAAGCGCGTAAAATGCCGCAATCTTCAACACCATCAAAACCTTGGCATTGTTGTTGTAAGCGCTGTAACTCTTGCTCCAGAGCCTGTAGTTCATGTAAACGATGTTGTACATGGGCAAGGTGCATGGCGATCACATCATTGATAGCATGGCAACCATCGATATTTTTCTTGGCATCGAGTAGGGTGCGGATTTCATCATGCGTCATGCCCAAAGAACGGCAACGACGGATAAAACGTAAACGTTCCAAATGAACGTGTTGATAATCGCGATAGTTATTTTCTATATTGCGCAGCGCTTTGGGTAATAAACCTGCTTTTTCGTAGAAGCGAATAGTTTCTACACTACAACCGACCTGTTGTGCCATTTCACCAATTTTCATAATTTTTCCCTTTTATACTTGAGTCTGGAGTTACTTTAGGGTGTTTAATAGCGCTACAGTATCACTCAGGATGAATCATGAGCAAAGATTTTAACAATAAAGATCAACAGTCTGAATTACATGATGTTCAAGATACTTGCTGTCGCGTCGACCACGTTGTCGATCCCCAGTCCGCTAGAGCTGAACAGAAACTGGGTGATACACAGTCAAGTGCTTGTTCTCATCAATCCAAGCCTGTTGTTGATGCAACGGCACAAGAGCATAGCTCAGGTTGTGGTTGTTCAGGTGAAGCTACTGTTCCAAAGCAGTCTTCGTGTTGTTCCGGTGAAAGCACTGTTCCAAAGCAGTCTTCGTGTTGTTCCGGTGGGCAATCACAAACACATAATGACCATACACAGGGCGCAAGCGCCTTGACGGCTTTGGCTGTAGCAACACAACACGGAGATTATTTGCGTAGTCAACTGCGTATTATGCAAATGGATTGTCCCACCGAAGAAGCCATGATTCGTAAAAAACTCGGTCATATGTCGAGTGTGCAAAGCCTTGAGTTTAATCTAATGCAACGGGTGTTGACCGTAGTCCATGAGCCCGCGGCTATGCCAGAGATTATTGCTGCAATTCAGTCTTTGGGTTTTGACGCAGAAAGTGCCAATGCTGCTGGACAGTTCGAGCAAAATAGCGAAGCAAAGACCAAACCACTTTGGCCATTGGCAATTGCGGGGATTTTTGCGTTGTTGGCTGAAATAGGGGATTGGTTGCAATGGTCGGTCTGGATTACCTTATTGGTCAGTTTAATTGCAATTGGCTTATCTGGTATAGAGACCTATAAGAAAGGTCTTATTGCTGTTAAAAACCTAAATTTAAATATTAATGCTCTGATGAGTATTGCGGTAACAGGAGCATTTCTAATCGGCTCTTGGCCCGAAGCAGCAATGGTCATGGTATTGTTTTCCGCTGCTGAATTGATCGAAGCACGTTCTTTGGCGCGGGCGCGCAACGCAATTGGTGAATTGATGCAATTGGCACCCGATCGCGTCACGGTGCAACAGCCCGATGGGCAATGGTTAGCGCGCGATGCAGATCAAGTGGCAATCCATGATATTGTGCGGGTCAAACCTGGTGAAAAAATTGGTTTAGATGGTGTGATTGTGAAAGGTCAAAGCAGTATTGATCAATCACCCATCACGGGAGAAAGCATCCCGATTGATAAAGTAGAAGGCGATAGTGTTTTTGCAGGGACCATTAATACCACCACTGCCTTTGAATATCGTGTGACCGCCGCTGCAAATGACACGACTTTGGCGCGTATTATCCATGCTGTTGAAGAAGCACAAGGTGAAAAGGCACCTACACAGCGCTTTGTCGATCAATTTGCCAGAGTATATACCCCGCTAGTCTTTCTGGGTGCTTTGCTTATCGCGATTGTGCCACCGTTAATATTCGGCGCGGCTTGGTTAGATTGGATTTATAAAGCCTTGGTGATTTTAGTCATCGCCTGCCCATGCGCTTTGGTGATTTCAACCCCTGTAACGGTCGTGAGTGGCTTAGCTGCGGCGGCACGCCGTGGCATATTAATCAAAGGTGGTGTCTACTTAGAGCAAGGGCGTTTACTGAAATATCTTGCCTTTGATAAAACCGGTACCATTACTTATGGCAAACCACAACAAACTGATTTTCAGGTTTTGCATGGTAAGCCAGATGATATTCAACAATTATTGGTCAGTCTGGCGCATCACTCAGATCATCCTGTCTCTCAGGCGATTGTTCAAGCTGCGGCAGATGATTTAAAGCTTTTGGATGTTGATGATTTCACTGCTTTGTTGGGACGTGGTACCCGTGGTGTAATGAATGGTGTGACCTATTGGTTGGGGAATCATCGCTTAATCCATGAGCTGGATTATTGTTCACCTGAACTAGAACAACAGATCGCTACTTTGGAAAAAGCAGCCAAAACAGTTGTGTTATTTGCCAAAGATCAGCAAGTTTTAGCGTTGGTTGCTGTGGCAGATACGGTCAAAGAAAGCAGCCGTAAAGCCATATCCGCATTGGCGACATTGGGGGTTTCTACCATGATGCTTAGTGGTGACAATAGCCATACGGTAGAAGTCATTGCTCAGCAGGTTGGTATCGATCAAGCCAAGGGCAATCTATTACCCGAAGACAAATTAAATCTTGTTGCGAGTTATGCCGAGACCAGTCATATCGGTATGGTGGGAGATGGTATTAACGATGCACCGGCTTTGGCGCGTGCCAATATCGGTTTTGCCATGGGCTCGATGGGAACGGATGTCGCGATTGAAACAGCAGATGTCGCCATTATGGATGATGATCTTGGTAAGATTCCCGATTTTATTGCTTTGTCACATAAGACCCATCGTATTTTGGTTGAGAATATTAGCTTAGCCTTAATCACCAAGTTTGTATTTTTAGCATTAACTTTATGGGGGCTCGGTAGTATGTGGATGGCAGTCTTTGCGGACGTGGGGGTGAGTTTGATTGTGGTTGCCAACGGTTTGCGTCTATTGTCTAAGGCAAAATGATCCTAATAAAAATAATATCATGCGTTCGACCGCTCTATGTTCGATCTGCCGCAAAATAGCCCAAGACTTAAGATTGGGCTATTTTGTAGGGTAGAGAAGTTTGTCGGGCAAAGAAAAAAGCAATACGTCGGTTGAATAAAGCCCTCAGCGTCAGATATTGTATGGCAGGGACGTATGTTATTTTAAATACTTCCAGATATGGGATAGGACAGGCTAAAACTTGAAGTGGTGGCAATTGAAAAGCATTTTAATTTTTATAAAAAACTATGCGCAACGTATGCTTTATTTTATGTTGTTTCTGGGTTTGATGCTGGCAACAGATTTAGTTTATGTTATTTATCCGCAGGAGCAGATCACTCAGCACGATTTTAAGATTGCGTTGCTACAAAGCATAGCATGCTGTTTGGTGATTTCTTTTTTTTATCGCCGTTACCGTAAACAACTACAAGTCTCTAATCCCAATCATTTTCATCGTCAGGCTATAAACAAGAAATTTGTTTATTTTATGTTTTGTATGGCGTTGTGTTGTGGCGTGGTCAGTTATATCTTTGATGATATTTTGCATGTGGGAACACCTGAAAATCAGCGCCTAATTGAAGAAATGTTTCGCCAGACGCCGATATCAATGACCATAACAACAGTATTAATGGCGCCGATATTGGAAGAATTATTATTTCGTGGGATCTTTGCCAATTATTTTTTTAATCGCTCACATCTATTTTGGAATATTTTAGCGATTATCAGCAGTAGCCTATTGTTTGCTTTGATGCATGAATTCGCTTTGTCAGTTGCACTTTTTTACTATATGAGCATTGGTGCAATCTTCGGGGTGACTTATTTCTATACGCGAGATATTCGCTATAGCATCTTCTTGCATATTATGATGAACAGTATTGCAGTCATAATGATCTGGGCTGGGGTCTAATACCGATTCATGCGATCAAATTTAAGATCATCAAGCTGCACTGTCTTTGTGTGTGCTATACACTTGCCATGAGGAGCTTGGGCTGCAGTAAATTAGTCTGGTCTTTTAATCACCCATAGCCCCAAGCTTATGAATACTGAAGCACTGATATAACTGAGTAAGCGTTGTAGAGATGGCGTGCTTTTTATTCTTTGTAATAGCCAGCTCGCCATATAGACGCAAACAATATCAGCTGAGACAAAGATCATATTGACCGCGACGCCCAATATTAACAATTGCGCCCAGATTGGTAGACTAGCACTGCTGACAACAAACTGTGGTAAGAAAGCGACATAGAAAATAGCTGTTTTAGGATTCAACACTTCTACCAAGATACTTTCTTTTAGTGATTTGGTTTTGAGATCGCCGGTAGATGCGAGCAAGGGTGAAGCTTTGGTGTTTCGAGCATTGCGGATTAATTGAATCCCCAGATAGAGCAACCAACAGGCACCTGCAAATTTTAATACAGCATAGATCAGCGGGAAAATATGAAAAATTGCAGTCAATCCAACAGCTGCAATCAATATATGTACGCAACCTCCTAGGAAAATACCATAAGCCGCCATCAGCCCAGCAGCTTTACCATGGGCTAATGTTTGCGCTGCGCTATATAGCATGGCAGGTCCTGGTATGTAGGCAAACAGTAAAGTGGTGAGTAAAAAACTCAAGAGTAGTTCAAAAGACATCATACATTTTCCAATTGGGTGCTTTAAAATCCATCATTTAAAATATTTTCTATAATATCAGTAGTATAGAGTGTTGTTGTGATCATACCAAGCATGTGAAGTACATCGATATATCGTACTTTAGTTGTCTATAATATAGAATCATCGGCTTATTTTGTGCTGAGCCGTACTGCAAAACAATAACAAGAGATACATATCAATAAAGTGCAATATTTTGTTATGAAATTACATGAATGTTATATTTTAATTTAAAGCAATGCTTTGCATAAATTTGACCAAGTACTTTGGCAAAGGCTTCTTGTATTTTGTTGATTATCTCGTTATAACTAAATACATAAATGCTTCCATCGGATGGTAAAAAAAGCGGGTGGAATCTCGGATATATATTTAAAATTTAACGTGAAATACACTGTATGGACAAAGCTTTAAACAGGACATTTTATTGTTTTAATGCGATGGATGATGGCAAGTTTTTGGAAAGTTTTAATGATTATTAAATACATCAAGCGCATCATGGATTAAAACAATAATGTAGATCCAATATGAGCAATTATTAAAACATGAAGGTAAGGGATGAGAAATGGACATAATCATCATAACAAGTTTAAGTATCTGCTTACTGATCGCCTATTGGATGTATCAGCGCGGCTTAAACCAAAGCAAAAAAGACAGCCCGTTACGGCAGAAAGCTATTTTAAATGCCAATACGCAAGTTACCTATATGCGTCTCAAACAGTTATTGCCAGAATGGCATATTATGGCGCAAGTGCCATTCGATAGTTTATTGACCACCAAGTATTTGCATACCCGACGTAAATATCAGGAGTTAACGGCAGATTTTGTGGTGTTGGATCAAAATTATCGCACTGTGGCTGTGGTGTTATTACAAGATGCGCATTTGATGAAGCGTTTAAAAGCATCACATTATCGTGAAGATATATTGAGTATGGCGGGTTATCGTGTACTGCGCTATGAAGGAAATGCTGAAGTCGAACAGCTACAACGTGATTTTATGCAAGATATCAAAGCTGTTGAGCAAGGTTTTCACTATATTGAGCATGACTTTGGCGATAGTCAGCTGTCTATGCAGCAGCGTTTAAATCGTTTACGTCTGTCTCGTATTTAATTTTCTACAGTCAGCGATTCGATCTGACTAAGGGTGAATATGCCTGCTATATGTTGCCTTAGCTTGATTGGATAATGACGACAGTTCATGGGTGGTTAATGATTAAAAGGGTCGGCTTTGCGTCCACAAAGTCGACCCTTTTAAATTGCTATTACGATGAATCCACTGGATTTTCTTAGTCTGGCTTAACCGCTACCACAGTCATTTCAACCAGCACTTCAGGCGCATAAAGTTTGGCTTCCACACAAGTACGCGGTGGCGCTGCAATATCGGCACACCAAGCATCCCAAACTTCATTCATTGCCGCATAGTCATGGTCAATGTCTTTTAAAAAGATCATCACCGACATGATGTGACTTTTATCGGTGCCGGCATCTGCTAAAAACTGATCGATGATATCGAGTGTTTGTTGTGTCTGTGAGCGGATATCTGCACTGGTATCTGCGGCAAGTTGCCCCGCTAAATGTACTAGATTGCCACTGATCGAAATTTCGGAAAAGCGTTTTGCGATATGTAAACGTTGCACAGCCATAATCATCCTCACATTGTTTTGCGCTCAGTTTACGTGAAAGTGCTAGCACTGAACATATGAAAAAGCATCATTTCCGTAGCAAGCCAAGTGTAGCCTGAATATTTTTGTGTCGAGCTTGGCTTTACCATAAAGCAAGCTGTGCCTGATTTTGTTTGGCTTGTAGCTGATAAACACCGATACCCACTAAACGATATTGCTGTTGTGGATCCACTTGCAGTTCAGTAAAAAGCTGCGTCACAGCGAGCTCTAACTCGCTGAGTTGCTGTAGCGGCTGTTTAAAGCTTTTACTATGTTGAATAGTCTGAAAGTTTTTTTGTTTGAGCTTGATGCTCACACCATAGGCTTGTAATTGTTTCTGTTGCAAGCTATGCCAGATGCTGTCGATCAGTGCCGGGCAATAGGGATAACATTCCGCTAGGCTTAAATCACCATCAAAAGTCGTTTCTTTGGAAATTTGCTGACGTTGCCGATATGCTTCTACTGGGCGTTCATCGATTCCGCGGGCATAAAGATAGAGTTGTCTGCCATATTTTCCAAAATAATGTTCCAGAAATAGTACGTCATGTTGTTGCAGATCACCCAAGGTTTCTAGTTGTAGCGCTTTGAGTTTTGCAAAAGTGACCCGACCTACACCAGGAATTTTATTGAGTGGCAGATGACGGATAAAGTCAGCAATATGATGTGGTTTGACCACAAAAATACCATTGGGTTTATTCCAGTCCGAAGCAATTTTGGCGAGGAATTTATTTGGTGCAACACCAGCAGAGGCAGTTAAGCCTGTTTCTGCCCAGATATCTGCACGAATTTGCATCGCGATGGCCGTTGCACTGCCACGCGTTGCTAAACAATCACTGACATCGAGATAAGCTTCATCGAGGGAGAGCGGTTCGATACAATCACTATAGCGTTGAAAAATTTTATGGATTTGCTGAGAGACTGCGCGATATTTATCAAAATTAGGCTCAATCACAACAACATGGGGGCAGCGTTTCCGCGCTTGCGCCATCGACATGGCTGAGCGTATGCCAAATTCACGCGCAGGATAAGATGCGGCAGCCACCACAGCACGGGGATGTTGTGATGAAATGACCACAGGTTGTTGTAGCAGCTCGGGATGTTCACGTAGCTCTACCGATGCATAAAATGCATCCATGTCGATGTGAATAATTCTTCTCAAGCCTTGCCCCATTCATGCCAGTAAAGTGCCAGTCTTTGGCTGGTATTTTAGCTGAAATGGTTTGTTATTTCTGTATCTTAGCGCTTATGTGCGACAGCTATTGTCTTGTTGCTGGCATCTCTATTGAATTGTGCTGAAGAAAGTGTTGCCATTGTGCGTTGTTACCCAAAAAGAGATTGAGGTCCACTGTGCCTTGAATCGCTGAGATTTTGCCTTGGCGGCTATATTGCCAAAAAACGATTTGTGTCTCAGCGGGAGTATTGCCGCTAAAATCTTGCAGCCAAATTGGAGCATGCGCAAAATGCTGTTGTAAATACAGGGTATAAAACTTTGCGCTACTATAAAAGATCGGTTGTTTTTCATAGTGTTGTTGCAATAATTTTTGCATGATTCGCATTTTTTGCAGCACTTGTTGCCGAGTCAGTTGTGCCATGCATCGACTGTCATATTCAACATCAATCACTGGTGGCAGAGCATTGTTCTTTTTGGGTACGGTCGCGATAAAATGCTGGGCTTGCCGCTCGGCACTGCTGCTGCAAAAACGAAAGAAATGATAAGCACCGACATATAAGCCGCGTTCTCTGGCGGCGAGCCAATGGGCTTGAAAACGTGGGTCGGTATAGTCTGCACCTTCAGTGGCTTTAAGATAAACAAATTGATATTGCTGGGGCGAGACCCGTGACCAGTCAATGGCACCTTGATGGTGAGAAACATCAAAACCACGAATTTGAAAATTAAAATCTTGCGCAGTGCTATGCGGATGGTCTGCATATAAAGCACTACAGCACAGGATTAACATCACCGTATAGGCTAAGCGCTGAGTGAATCTAGGAGGATGTGCGGGTTGATTTGCATCAGCTTTGGTTTTTTCCCTTGATGCACGGCGTCTATTGCTGAACCTGTAGGCTGACATGATGGCGCTCATGGTGATTATTTTCATCCTGATTCTGTATCACTGATGCTTTTAACCCACAGTGAATGTCATTGCTTTAGGCATATTGTTTGGGGATACGCATAAAAATCAGCGCTGTCAGCATATTTAACAGACCTAAACAGAGCAGTGCATAATGAAATGCCAACGTGATCTGATCGCTGCTATCACTACCATAATGTGCCATAAAAATATTGAGCAAGGTACTGGCTAAGGCAATGCCAATACTCATCGATAGCATCATAATCATGGATAGAAAACTATTGCCACTGCTGGCGTCATGTGCTGGCAAGTCTTTGAGAGTAAAGGTATTCATACTGACAAATTGTAAGGAATTGAGCATACCAAAAATAAAGAAATGCAAAGCCCGTAGCCAAAAGGGCGTTTCTGCTGTCGATAGACTAAAGCTGATAATGCAGCTGCCCAACAGCAGTGTATTGAAAATGAGAAAATTCCGATAACCAAATTTCTGAATAATGGGGCGGATAATCGGTTTAGAAAAGACCGAACCGAGTACCATTGGGGTCAATATAATACCCGTCATCAAGGGTTCCATTTTAAAGGCAACTTGCAACATGAGTGGCACAAGAAAGGGAATAGCATTGGAGCTTAGACGCGCAAATAAATTTCCCCAAACCCCTAAGCTAAACATCTTATTACGAAATAGCCGACCTCTAAATAAGGCATTTTGATGGCTGTGGGCATGGATCGCGTAGAGAATGGTGGCGATCAACCCGGCAGCCATTAATGCCGCAGTACTATATAAAGCATGCTGTGGTTTAGACAGACTCTCGATACCCATGGCGAGTCCAACCATCGCGATTGCCAGTAAAATAAAACCACTCAAATCGAATTTGAGCACTTTGCTTTCTTTGATATTGGGCATAGCTTTAAAGCTAATCATGACGCCCAATAAGCCAATTGGTAGGTTAATCAAGAAAATCCAATGCCATGTGGTAAATTCTACCAACCAGCCTCCTAGGATTGGACCCATCAGCGGTCCTAGCATGCCAGCCAGACTCATCATGCTCATGGCGGCGAGAAACTGCTCACGTGGAATAATCTTCAGCAGGGCCAAACGACCAACAGGCATTAAAAGCGCACCACCCAGCCCCTGTAAGATACGAAAAAAAATCAGTTGATTTAAGTTGTTGGATAGACCACAGCCCAATGACGATAGGCTAAAAATAATTAAAGCAGCCAAAAAGATATTGCGTACACCAAAGCGGTCCGCCAACCAACCGCTCAGTGGAATAAATGCAGCAACAGTGAGCACATAGCTAATCACCACACTGTGCATGCGTAGCGGATGCTCATTCAGGCTATTGGCCATCGCTGGTAATGCGGTGTTGATAATTGTGGTATCCAAGCCCTGCATAAAGAAACCCACAGAGACCAACATGACCAGTAGGCGGTACTGTGCTTGCAGCGGTTGATGAACTTGTGTCGTCGTCATCGCGCAATTACTCTCCTTTTATTGGGCAAACCATCCTGACGATGCGCAGTAATTGTGACAACCCTTGATGATCTCTAGCGTATAATCCTGTTACGATGATTAATTGCCGTTGATCAAAAGTTAATCATCAATATGCGGCAATAGCTTGGCGTTCTGCTTGGAAGATAGCCAGAATTTCAGCAATATCACTACACACCAGCAATTTTTGTCGATGCTCAAGCGGTAGAAAGCCTTCTGCGGTCGCATGGTCGAGCTGTGCAATGAGGGGAGCATAGAAGTTGTTGACATTATAGAGCACCATAGGCTTTTGATGTTGCTGCAACTGCCCCCACGTGGCGACTTCTAAAATCTCCTCGAAAGTTCCAAGACCGCCTGGCAGGGCAATAAAGCCACAGGCACGATCAGCCATTAAGGCTTTGCGTTCATGCATGGACTGTACAATATGCAGTTCAGTCAGTTTTTGATGGGCAATTTCAAAGTCCAACATAAACTCTGGAATTACACCAACAGTTTCACCGCCATATTGAATCACGGTGTCGGCGACTTGTCCCATGAGACCGATACTGGCGCCGCCATAGACTAAACCAAAGCCATGGCTGGCAATATTTTCTGCCAGCTCGATGGCGGCTTGGCGATAAATAGGTTGATTACCGAGGCGTGAACCGCAGTAAACGGCAATTAGTGCTTGGGTGGTTTGAACGCGATCTTGTTTGCTCATTGAATAAATCTTTTTTACGTTTTGTGTCATGAATGTTTAAACCTTATTTGAATCTAACATGTAATTTTTAATCGCTCTATAGGCGTTGTGGGCTTTTTGCAGATGTTCTGTTGCGCGATTGAGATGATCTCTTGGATGACCTGCTATCGATGAGCTAAATTTGCGACAAAAAATGAGCAAGGGTTTTATCTAGTCTAGTTGTGAGTAGTAAGTCGGTAGTAGGGTCGTAGAGTATGTACGCAAAAGACCCGAGAAACCTAGGGGGCAGCTCACTTTTTGCAGCCTTAGACTGCACTGTACTATAAGTTTCAAAGATGAATAAAAAAAGACGATGACAAATGAAAGAAAAATGATGAATTTCGAAATAATCTTGCCTATACTGTTAGCCATGTTTGGCTATAAAAGCATCATTTATGAGTAGTGGTTGTTGTCACTTAAAGAATATCCCGTCTTATCAAATAATAACAGTTCAATTATTTTTGAAGTCTATTTTTGAATTTTCGTCTAATTTACAACGTAGTCAAATCGCGCCATGGGGGAATGATCAATGTTCTTAGAATGGATGTCTGATCCTTCTGCTTGGGTAGGTTTAGCAACCTTAGTGATTTTAGAAATCGTCTTAGGGATTGATAACCTCGTTTTTATCGCGATTTTGGCGGAAAAATTACCACCACAACAGCGTAATACGGCGCGAATTCTGGGTCTAATTTTAGCTCTAGGTATGCGTTTGGTGCTGTTAGCATCGATTGCTTGGGTGGTGACTTTAACCGCGCCTTTGTTCCATATTTTCTCGCATCCTTTCTCTGGACGAGACCTGATTTTACTGTTTGGTGGTGTGTTCTTGCTGTTTAAAGGCACCATGGAATTGCATGAACGCATTGAAGGCAAACAGCATCTCAAAGAAGAAAACCCTGTCCATGCTGCGTTTTGGATGGTGATTGTGCAGATTGTCGTGCTTGATGCCGTGTTCTCTTTAGACAGTGTGATTACCGCTGTCGGCATGGTCAAAGAGCTTTCAGTGATGATGATCGCGGTCGTGATTGCCGTGGGCATCATGCTCTGGGCATCTAAACCATTAATGGATTTCGTCAATAAGCATCCAACGGTTGTGATTCTCTGTTTGGGCTTTTTGATGATGATTGGCTTTTCCTTGATAGTGGAAGGCTTTGGTTTCCATATCCCAAAAGGTTACCTCTATGCGGCTATTGGTTTCTCGGTGTTGGTCGAGTTTATGAACCAGACCATGCGCAAAAACCAAGCCAAGACCGTGACCACAACCGATTTACGTTTCCGTACCGCCTCAGCTGTATTACGTATGTTGGGAGGTCGGTCGAAACAGGAAGACAATAGTTATAAGCAACCTGAAGACGTTTTGGCGGCAAAAGCCTTGGCCGATAAGATGTTTGACCCTGAAAATGGTGCTTATCATAGTGTGATGGTACAAGGGGTATTGGGCTTGTCAGAACGTCCAGTTAAGTCGGTGATGACCCCACGCCCTGAATTGGAATGGTTGGACTTACAAGAAGATCCAGAAGTTCTCAAAGAGCGTTTGATGGGCATGACGCATTCACGCTTAATCGTCGCCGATGGTGAACTGGATAATCTCGCTGGGATTGTGTTAACCCATAAAGTGCTCAATGATTTTATTGAGCATGGTGAGCTGAATATTGCCAAGCATTTGCGCGAGCCTTTGATTGTGCACGAAAATGCGCAAGTGCTGATGGTGGTTGAACAATTACGTCAAGCACCTTTGCAAATGGCCATCGTCCTTAATGAATATGGTTCAATTGAAGGGATTGCTACACCAATCGACGTGTTGGAAGCCATTGCCGGTGAGTTCCCCGATGAGGACGAATTAGAAGCGACGGCAGAAAGCCTAGAAGATGGTTCGCTCATCCTAGAAGGCTCAACGGATATTCGCCATGTCTCTTTATTGCTGGGCAAAGACTTGGTCGATGACGCAGAGCAGTATTCAACTTTATCGGGTTATATTCTGTTCCATTTAGGGCGTTTGCCGGAAAATAGTGAAAAGATAGAAGTTGATGGTTATATCTTTGAAGTGGTCACTATGGATGGTCATAAGATTGATAAAGTCCATGTGACCGCAGTAAAGGCACATCAGACCACAGACTAACGTAGACGAAAGCTTCAAGCAGACTCAGTCTGTTGCGCGACATTAGACATTATAAAAACCAATCAGCTTGGCGTTGATTGGTTTTTTCATATCGTATAGTCGTGCATCTGGATGCGCTTAAACTTGGTTTATTATTTGGCTTGTTATTTGGTTTATTCGTTGGTCAAGCGTTTAGTCAAGTATTGGATTAAGAATCGACGGTCATGCTTGTATTACGATACTGGCAAAATTGCGCTATTGGCAAATCATGCGTTTAGACGATGATCGGGCTGCAACAGTGCTTCGGTTAGAGAAATAGAGGTAAATTTATGTCATCAAAGGCTTGTCCTTGTGGTCATGCAAGTTATCAGCAGTGTTGTCAGGTGTTACATCTAGGACAACAACATGCGAGCAGTGCGGCACAATTGATGCGTTCACGTTATAGTGCCTATGCCTTGGGTTTGGTCGATTATATTTGTGACACCACAGCTTTGGGGCAGCAACAAGCCTTAGATCGCGCGGCGATTCAGCAATGGAGTGAGCGTAATCGTTGGTTGGCATTAGAGCTGTTAGAGCAGCAAGCACATCCCGATAAGCGACATGCGTTTGTCAGTTTCAATGCACATTATCATGATGGTCAACATGCACAGTTACATCATGAGCGCTCTGCCTTTGTGTTGCAGCAAGGTCGCTGGTATTTTCTCGATCCTACCGTGACACAGCAGCGGACACAAAAACAGCCATGTATTTGTGGGAGTAATAAAAAATTTAAGCATTGTTGTGCAGTATTTTTAACAGCTTAAAGCTATACTTTTAGTTTGATTATTATATTAACTTTAATATAAATAGTGACTATTTTTGATTAACGTTCAGCATGGATGACACCGAGCATGTTGTTATTGGTGATTTATATTATTGCGATTACGGCTGAAGCAATGACAGGTGCACTGTCTGCTGGTCGTCGCAGCATGGACTGGTTTGGCGTGATGTTGATTGCCTGTGTGACCGCATTGGGTGGGGGCTCAGTCCGTGATGTGTTATTGGGGCACTATCCACTGACTTGGGTAAAACATCCTGAGTATTTGGTGCTGACTTGTGCAGCAGCATTTTTTACGATTATTATTGCCAAATGGATGCGTCATCTACGCTCTATCTTCCTGATTCTTGATGCCTTGGGTCTAATTGGTTTTACCATTATTGGCTGTCAAATTGCTTTGCAAATGGGGCATGGCTTTGTCGTGTCTGCCGTCGCAGGCGTTCTTACGGGGGTGTCTGGTGGGATTCTGCGCGATATTCTATGTAATGATGTGCCCTTGGTATTCCGACGAGAACTGTATGCCAGTATTTCTTTTGTGGCAGTCATTTTTTATTGGTGTTGTGATTATCTGGGCGTTAGCCAAGAGATTACCATTATTTCAACCTTGATTTTTGGTTTTAGTTTACGTTGTATTGCGATTTATTTTGGTTTAGAGATGCCGAAGTTTATCTATCAAGATGATGATGAACACTCTGCATCATCAAAAGATGAAAGTTAACAAAGGCAGACCTGAGCCCCTTTGCGATTGAGAACAATTTCATGGATTTAACTGCGCGTTTACACGCCATACCGGTTGGTAAATTTCACTACAAGCTGTTGTGGGTGATTGGTTTAGGCTGGATGTTCGATGCAATGGATACTGGTTTAATCGCCTTTATCCTGACCAAGCTCGGCAGTGAGTGGGGGTTGAGTGCTGCAGATAAAGGCTGGATTGTTTCAATTGGTTTTGTCGGCATGGCGATTGGCGCGGTACTCTCTGGTGCTTTGGCTGACCGTTTGGGACGACGCAATGTATTTTCCTTGACCTTGTTGGTCTATAGTGCAGCGACGGCATGTTCTGCCTTTGCACCAGATTTAAGCAGTTTGCTGGTGTTACGATTTATTGTCGGCTTAGGGCTGGGTGGGCAATTGCCTGTGGCAGTGACTTTGGTCAGTGAATATATTCCAGCCCATGTGCGGGGGCGTTTCATTGTATTACTGGAAAGCTTTTGGGGTTTGGGCTGGCTTTTGGCGGCATTGATTGCTTATTTTGTGATTCCGAGCTATGGCTGGCAAGCGGCATTTTTGATGGGGGGTATCCCGATTCTGTATGCCGTGGTGATCTACCGAAAAGTTCCGGAATCGATTCCTTATCTGATTAATCGCGGTCGTGTGGATGAAGCGCATCGTATTTTACAAAGCATTGAAAAACAATCAGCTATAACTGTTCACCAGCAAATCATTGTGCCTGTTGTGAAAGAAGTGCCAAAATTACGCCTAAAACAATTATGGTCTGCAGAATATGCACGACGTAGTCTGATGTTATGGCTGATCTGGTTTGGGATCGTCTATTCATATTATGGAATTTTTACATGGTTACCCAGTTTATTGGTCAAAGCAGGTTATACCATCGTACAGTCATTTGAATATGTCCTCTTGATGATTTTGGCTCAGCTGCCAGGTTATCTGGTGGCCGCATGGTTGGTAGAAAAGTTAGGTCGTAAGAAGACTTTAGCCGGTTTTATTGCCATGTGTGCTGTATCGGCATATTTCTTTGGAGAAGCTACACAAGTTGCACAAATCATGTTTTGGGGATGTTGCCTATCGTTCTTTAACTTAGGAGCATGGGGGGTTCTTTATACCTATACACCCGAGCAATATCCAAGTCATATTCGGGCTTTTGGCTCTGGCTGGGCTGCTGCGATTGGTCGGATTGGCGGTATTGTGGCACCGTTGGTGGTCACACAGTTGATGGGCTTTAGCAATGGTTTCCAATTGGTTTTTAGTATGTTCACTGCGGTACTGTGCGCGATTGCTTTGATTATTATGTTATTAGGAACTGAAACCAAAGGTCAGATTTTGCAATAGACGACCTATTTTGCCAAAGGCTACATAACGTTGCAGAATAGGGTCGAAGCATAGGACTGAAAAAATAGGGTTAAAAATAGCATTGAAAAAAATAGGGTTAAAGAGGGTCTGTCGCGTGGGATCCGCTGCAGAGCATGTCATGTTATTTTTATTCTGTTCAGCGCTTGATTAAGTCTATTTATTATGCAAAATAGAATGTAATTTACAATTTAAAGATGAACAAAAAAGCGATCTTTCTTTAATAGGTCACAATTTGTCGTGGCTATTTTTGATTTGCTCTTGTGTTCGCGTATATCGCGTCATAGCATTATAACTTTATAACAAAACGTTGAATTAGGATTTACGGTTGTATGACAAGCCTCGCGCATCATCCCACAGAAAACCGTTCTGTTGCAGAATTTACTGAACAAGCTTATTTAAATTATGCAATGTACGTCATTATGGATCGTGCATTGCCCCATATTAGTGACGGTCTAAAACCAGTACAGCGGCGTATTGTATATGCCATGAGCGAGTTGGGACTTAAGCCAACAGCAAAACCCAAAAAATCAGCACGTACAGTGGGTGATGTTTTGGGTAAATATCATCCACATGGTGATAGTGCGTGTTATGAAGCAATGGTGTTGATGGCTCAGCCATTTAGTTATCGCTATCCCTTTATCGAGGGGCAAGGCAACTGGGGCTCACCAGATGATCCGAAGTCCTTTGCTGCCATGCGTTATACCGAAGCAAAGCTATCAGCATATAGCGATTTATTATTGTCTGAACTTGGTCAAGGCACCAGTGACTGGCAAGATAACTTTGATGGTTCCATGAAAGAACCTTTGACGCTACCTGCGCGTGTGCCGAATATTTTGCTGAATGGTACCACCGGTATTGCTGTGGGTATGGCGACCGACATTCCACCACATAATTTACGTGAAGTCGTCAAAGGCACCATTGCTTTAATCCGCAATCCCAATTTGACGGATGAAAAAATAGCCGAATATATACCCGGACCCGATTTGCCGACTCATGCAGAGATCGTGACTTCACCACAAGATTTGTTGAAAATACAAACGACTGGTCGAGGAAGCTATCGTGTTCGTGCGGTTTATAAAGTCGAAAAAAATGAAATCGTCATCCATGAACTGCCGTATCAGGTTTCTGGGGCTAAGGTCATTAGTCAGATTGCTGATCAAATGCAAGCCAAAAAACTCCCTTTGATTGCTGATTTACGTGATGAATCTGATCATGAAAATCCGACGCGTTTAGTCATTGTATTGCGTTCTAATCGTGTTGATGCAGAAATGGTGATGAGTCACTTATTTGCCACCACTGATTTAGAATCAAGCTATCGTGTCAATCTCAATATGATTGGTGCAGATGGTCGACCACAGGTCAAATCTGTACGCCGTATTTTATTAGAATGGATTGAAATTCGGAAATATACCGTGACGCGCCGCTTGCAGTATCATCTCAATAAGATCGAGAAACGTCTGCATATTTTGGCCGGTTTGCTGATTGCTTATTTAGATATCGACACAGTCATTGCTATCATTCGTGAAGAAGATCGACCTAAGCCAGTTTTGATGTCGCACTTTCAAATTGATGATATTCAAGCTGAAGCCATTTTGGAGTTGAAATTACGTCATTTGGCGAAATTAGAAGAAATGGAAATTCGTCGTGAACAAGATGAACTAGAAGCCAAAGCTGCCATTATTCGTGAACAACTGGCAAATCCAGAGTCATTAAAAAACTTGATTATCAATGAATTAAAAGATGATGCCAAACGTTTTGGCGATGATCGTCGTTCAATCATTGTGCAACGTGCAGAAGCAACAGCGATACAAGAACAAGATTTGCTGCCAGCAGATCCGATTACCGTGGTGTTATCTGAAGCAGGTTGGATTCGTAGTGCCAAAGGGCATGATGTGGATGCAACACAGCTCAATTTCCGTGCTGGCGATCAGTATCTGAGTCATGCACAAGGCAAGTCCAATCAAAAAGTTTATATTTTAGATCAAACGGGGCGTAGTTATGCCTTGCCAATCAACACACTGCCTTCAGCACGTAGTTTGGGTGAACCATTGAGTTCAAGGCTCAATCCAAGCAATGGTGTGGGTTTTGTGCAGGTCTTGATTGCCGATGATGATCAGGATTTATTTGCATTAACCACTGCTGGTTATGGCTTTATTAGTAAGGCCAATAATCTCGATACCAATGCCAAAGCCGGTAAAGCTTTTTTAACGGTTCCTGAGCATGCACAGCTGTTAGCTTTCCATATCTTAAATGCCGCAACAACGCATATTGCTTTGGTGAGTTCGGCAGGGCGGATGCTCATTTTAGATTTGCAGGAATTACCCGTACTCAATAAAGGTAAGGGCAATAAGTTAATGCAACTGGCAGATCAGGAACAGATTCTTTATGTACAAGCGCTAGATTTGGGTGAGACCTTGATTGTGGTTGCAGGGCAACAACAGGTCAAGTTAAGAGGCACAGATTTAGAGCAATATATCGGAAAAAGAGCGAGCAAAGGACAGCTACTACCGCGTGGCTATCAAAAAGTAAATAAACTGTGTATTCAAAGATAAAGCTAGCAATATTGCTATTAAATACGCTATATATGTTTTAAATTGGTGCAAAATGCTGCGGAATCAAGCACACTACGCCAAAATAAAATCATGTATAGCGAAAAAAATGCTTTAAAATTTAGGGATTACTGATTGGAGATCATGGCATTATGGAAAAAATCTGGTTTGCTGAATATCATAAAACGGGTATTCCAGAGACGGTAGAATTACCAGCAGAAAACACTTCACTTCTTGACATTTTTGAACGAAATTTTAAAAAGTTTTCCTCGCGTGATGCCTTTATCTTCATGGATAAAACATTAACTTTTGATGAGTTAGATATTGCGAGTCGTAAGTTTGCTGCTTATCTCCAAAGCTTAGGGCTAGCCAAAGGAACACGTGTTGCGGTTATGATGCCGAACGTTCTACAGTATCCAGTTGTTGCTGTGGGTGTTTTCCGTGCCGGTTTCGTATTGGTCAACGTTAACCCACTCTATACCGCACGTGAGTTAGAACATCAGTTGAATGACTCAGGTGCTGAAGTACTGGTGATTATTGAGAACTTCGCAGCAGTATATCAGTCCATTATTGGAAAAACGCCGGTTAAGCATGTGGTCGTTGCTTCTGTTGGCGATATGCTTGGTTTAGTGAAAGGAACATTGGTCAATTTTGTATTGCGTAAAGTGCGTAAACAAATTCCAGCATGGGATATTCCAGGACATATCTCATTCAATACGGCCATCAATAAAGTCAGTGCCAATCAGTATAAACGTCCTCAATTAACCTTAAGTGATACTGCCGTTTTACAATATACTGGCGGTACCACAGGGGTTTCAAAAGGTGCGGAGCTGACACATCGCAACTTGGTCTCCAATATGTTGCAGTGTGATGCTATTTTCCAAAGTAAATTTGGTCCAGGCGATGGTTCACCTGAAGACCGTATTTTCTGTGCTTTACCGCTGTATCATATTTTTGCCTTTATGGTTTGTGCTTTGTACGGTATGTATAAAGGTCAGCCGAACGTCTTGATTCCGAATCCACGTGATCTTCCTGCGGTCATTAAAGAATTACGTAAGTACAAGCCAAACTTCTTCCCAGCAGTCAATACACTCTTTAATGCTTTGGTGCATAATGAAGAGTTTAAGCAACTTGACCATAGCAATATGAAAATTGCCATGGGCGGGGGGATGGCGGTATTGCCATCTACAGCGGAAGCATGGAAAAAAGTAACAGGCACGGTGATTATCGAGGGCTATGGCTTATCTGAAACATCACCGGTTGCCAGTGTTAATCCACCAGCATCTGAAGAGTTCAGTGGCACGATTGGTATTCCATTACCATTGACTGATATCGCTATTTTGGATGATGAAGGTAACCATCTAGCGATTGGTGAACAGGGTGAGATTTCGATTCGTGGTCCACAAGTCATGAAAGGTTATTGGAATCGACCTGATGAAACGGCGAAAGTCATGAGCAGTGATGGTTTCTTCCGTACTGGTGATATTGGCATCATGAATGATCGCGGTTTTGTGAAAATCGTAGATCGTAAAAAAGACATGATTCTGGTGTCCGGTTTTAATGTGTATCCATCTGAAATCGAAGAAGTTATTGCAACACATCCAAAAGTATTGGAAGTTGCAGCGATTGGTGTGGCAGATGAAAAATCTGGTGAAGTACCAAAACTCTTTGTGGTTAAAAAAGATCCATCTCTGACAACTGAAGAAGTGTTGGCATATGCCAAAGAGAACCTAACAGGCTATAAACGTCCGCGTTATGTGGAGTTTATGGATGAATTACCAAAATCTAACGTGGGTAAAATTCTACGTAAAGATCTACGTAAGTAAGCTGTCGTAAAATTTTAAAAAATAAAAACGCCAAAGCATCATTTGGCGTTTTTTATTTTTGTTTATCCTTGCTTGAAGACCTTGCTATGTAAAGCTGACTTATTGGTTATTTGGGTTATTATTCTGCATCATCCAACGTTCTAATATTGGACGACTCACCCCAATAATTCCTGTAAAGACCAGCATGGTTGCTGTTTGGCGACCGACCGCAGACAATGGAAAAGAACCTTGATAACTCAGATAAATATCGACCAGACTATAGATCATCACCAGAAATAAGCAGAAATAAAGATTGAGCTTTTGGTAAATTGCCACGACATAAAAAGCAATCAGCAGTGCAATAAATGTGCCCAAGGTCGAAGGCCAATTGAAGTTAGCACAAATTACCGTGATGAGTAGGGCAATGACCGGCAGTGCAATCCATAAAATACGATTCAAGCTTTTTTGGCGTTTTTGTTGTAAGGCTAAAGCATCTAACAGTTTTTCTTGATCTGGATTGTTCATAGTCGCTCCATTCAGCGGATAAATAAGGCACACATCAGTGTCACGATAAGCATCAGCGATACTATAAGCAGTCTGTTTAAAAATCAAATTGCTGTGCAATAAGACTATGCAGTCATGGTCTGCGTGCTATGATAAGCCATATTCAGAAATGCAAGAGTAAGCTTCAATGTCTGGTATAGATGGCATCGTTTATTTAATACTTATCGCCTGTTTATTACCTTATGTATTTGCAATTTTGGCGAAGTTACTGGGTGGTTTTAAGCCTCAAGATAATAAAAATCCTCGACAGTTTTTGGCAAATACCACAGGAATTGCAGCGCGTGCCCATGCAGCACAACAAAATAGTTTTGAGAGTTTACCGCTCTTTATTGCGTCCATTTTATTGGCTGAATATATGGTGACCTCTCAGTACCTCATTATGTTATTGGGTTCAACCTATATTATTCTTAGAGTTCTTTATGGGATTTGCTATTTAGCCAATTTAGACCGTTTAAGGTCAGTAATCTGGTTGTTATCAATGGCATGTCCGATCGTGCTACTGGTTTGTGTATTGAAAGGTGTTTACTATTAATGATTCTGCTGTGCGATTACCCTAGGAATTATTTTTAAGATCATTTCTAAGGTTGTTTTTGAGATTGTTTCTGAGATTGTTTCTGCGGCATTTCTGTAATGATGCTGACTTCAAACAGATTCAATAGCACGCTTATAAGAAGCATGTTGGAAATTAGACAAGGTGTGCGAGCACGAATAAATTTATTTCCATAGATCATCATCTTGCATGATTTACTTGAATGGTTATGTGATAGTTTGACAGATTAAATCTGCTTTATCCTGACAATTTAAAAAATGCACTGCAATTTGTACAATAGCAGTATGTGAATGCAATTAAGCGTTATAATTGCAAAAATTCCAATTTAGACCTAAGCCGAAAGAGTTTTTTATGAGCTACAACGATATTCCTGCGGGAAAAGATGTACCAAATGATATTTATGTCGTGATTGAAATTCCTGCAAACGCAGCGCCAATCAAATACGAAATCGATAAAGATTCTGACGCGCTCTTTGTAGACCGTTTTATGGGTACAGCCATGTTCTATCCAGCGAACTACGGTTATATTCCAAACACATTGTCAGAAGATGGTGACCCGCTTGATGTCTTGGTGGTTACACCGCATCCTGTAGTCCCTGGTTCAGTGATTCGTTGTCGTCCTGTGGGCAAACTGAACATGGAAGATGATGGCGGTATCGATGCGAAACTCATTGCAGTACCACATGACAAATTATCTCCATTGTATAAAGATGTACAAGAATATAGCGATCTCCCCGCATTGCTATTACAACAAATTGAACATTTCTTCCAACACTATAAAGATTTAGAACCAGGTAAATGGGTCAAATTAACCGGTTGGGAAAATGCAGAATCTGCAAAAGCTGAGATTTTAAAATCAATCGAAGCTGCTAAAAAATAATCGGCGCTAACTTTGATAAGTTATTGATCTTGAAAAAAGTTGTGAAAAAGCCAATAAAATTATTGGCTTTTTCACTTTTTTAAGGATGTAAATCTAAACTTAATATTTTGTAGTTATTTCAAACTTTACAAAAATATGACTATAATCCGATCTCAACAACTAATTCAGTATTTTTTTATGAAAAAGCTAGGAATTTTAATAGGTGCATTGGCTGTGATGAGCCCTATGTTTGCCTACGCTCACTCAGATTCAGCTGAGCAAACAACACAACCACAACAAGCACAACCGAGTCAGGATGACCAGTTTCAAGTATCTGGATGGATTGGCGCGGTTTCTGCCTATGTGTCACGTGGTGGTACCAAGAGTCCAGAAAATGACGATACCGTGATTCAAGGTTATTTAAACGGTAGTTATAAAGGTTTATATGCGGCATATTGGGTCTCTAAACTGGGTTATTCTTTTGCTGAAACGCAAGAAAAACAGAATATTGACAACAATAATGCACTGACAGCATTGCAAAAAGCAGAAGCGAAATCAAATGTAAGCCGTTCTGCAGCAGATTTTTATGAGCATGATTTCTTTGTGGGTTATGCAAATAAATACAATGACTTGAGCTATGATTTACAAGTGGCAACCTATTTATACCCAGGTAGTAAAAATAGTACGGGTGTGGAAGCTGGTGTCTTTTTAAATCATCCAGTGAACAAAGATATTGGTAATGCTGTGTCTTTAAGTGTGCAGTCTTATTTAAATGACACAATCTATATGAACCAAGGGGATACCTATGTCGAACTTGGTTATGAGCATCCATTACCGAAAGGCTTTACCGCAAACTTGAGCTCTGGTTTCTCTTGGTTCCAAGATAACGGTAAATATGAAGGCGGTAAAAATGGTGGTTTAATCAATACCACAGAAGATTTTGTATTCCGCCATGCTACCGTTCAACTGACACATGATCTCTTTAACAACCCACAAGCAACAGGCTGGTTAAAGTACATCGTGGGGGGTGAAAACCGTAGCGGTGAAAATCAAAAGAATATGGTTGTCGCAGGTGTACGTTACGCATTCTAAGTGATAACAATAAGTCTTAGCAAAAAAGCATAGCCCGAGGGCTATGCTTTTTTATTGGATGCGTGAATCTGAGCGCTGACATCCAGCAGTGTTTTATTTGGCTAGGCGTTGTTGAATAAATTTACGCACTTGCTTAACTTTTTGCTGAACGGGCTGAGGGAGCTTGGGTGGGATGAGTTTGGCGGCTTGGTTAAACCAAACCAATAGACCAAAATCCCCTTCCATATTGATGCTACCATCCTGCATTCCAGTCATAAATGCTGTTGGATCGCCTTTGACCAAGGTTTTTACCCCTTGCTCTGAGCTGGCGAATTGTAAGCTAAAATCAGCTGTTGTGCTTTGATCTGGCGTAGTTGCGATCTGACCGTGATCGACAATAATCTGCCGTGCAGCACCGTCTGCAGAGCCAATTTGGATTCTAAACTGACGATCATGAATGAGTTCAATAAATTTAGGGCTAGTACGTGCAAGTTGTTTCATACGTAATGCTAAACCCAAGACCAGCAGGTCAAGTGGATCAGTACTTGCATCAATCACGGGCAATTTAACAACAGGAATTGCAGGGAATTTCATAGGCATCATCTCAGCATTGTTATGATTTCAAGATTGCCACCATCGTACCATATCTTGTTTTTATAAAATGATAGCTTTATAGAACAAATTTTTGTAACAACACACCATAGTTTTCTATGCGTCTATGATTTATGCCCTTTATCAGTATAGGGAATTATTGCTCCTTCAGCATAGTAAGTTTCAACATAGTTATCTTCAACACACTTCCGCATAGTCACTTCAATATAACAATCTTCATCAAAATAACAATTTTCATCAAAGCTATATTGAGCTAACAATTGAGATCACAGTGAGCAGTGTGATTAGGTTAATTTTTACTATAAAACAGTCACCTATTCGGGGTGACTGAAAGAATAATACAACATCTTTCCCAAGTACGAGCGAGGATAGGGGATGTTGTTCATTATAAATTGAATATCTTATTCTTCATCGTACACCGGTGTATGTTCAATATATCGGCGATTGGCTAAGGCTTTTTGTGAGCGTTTATCTTCGTGTAGCAAATAAGCTGTTAAAGCTAACATGGCAACACTAAAAGCTGTTAAATAGCTCAAAGCGAGTGATAGGTCAAAAAGGTTTTGTACACTAAAACGTACAGTCTCTAAGAGCCCCCAAAACAGCATACCCGCAAACATAAATCCTAACCAATGACGATAAGGCGAAAAGAAAATAGCCGATAACGCTACAGCAATTAGGCTAAATCCTAAAATTGATGTAAAGATCGTTGTTGTCATAAAAACCTCCGTCAATCATGATGATGGCTCTACCTACCATGCTTCGAATTTTTAACTGAGAATTATTGCAGTTGTTTATTCGAACTTTTATCACGTTTTATGCATGCATTATGGAGGGTTTTTTACAGAAGAAAAGAGCCTTTTATTTCCTATACGACACAGCATGACGCAATATTTAATTGTAATTACATTATTTAAAAGCTTAATTCTGTTGCAGCATAATCAAATACAATCTTGGCGTGTCATTACATTAAAATACAGCGATTCTTTTACAAGGTATTATGTTTTTTTAAATTACCAACACTTTGTGTTTAGGGCACTTGACCGCTGTTTAAGCCTTATTCAATTCGCGCGTCAAACAGATAAAATTGCGGGTCTGCGTCTGCAGTGCAGATGATGTTGATCCAGAGAAAAACAGCCAGCGCAAGGCTATTCTACTGTTCAAACATCATCTAAGTTGTATCTAAGCTGCTGACCTACGCGCTGAATTTAAGCTGCAGTACGGTCCTGGTCATGTATACCGAGTAAATATAAAATCGCATCGAGACCCATATGAGAAATGGCCTGTGCGGCACTTTGTCGTACTTTAGGTTTGGCTCGAAAAGCTACTCCCAAACCTGCATGTGAGAGCATGGCGAGATCGTTAGCACCATCACCTACAGCAATCGTTTGTGCCAAAGATATCTGCATCTTATCTGCAAGATGTTGTAATAATTCTGCTTTACGTGTGGCGTCTACAATAGAATGTTGAACCTCACCAGTCAGTACACCATCGACGATATCAAGGTGATTGGCATGCACTTCATCTATTCCCAGTTGTGCTTGTACATATTCTGCAAAGTATTGAAAACCACCTGAAAAAATAGCTGTTCTAAAGCCGCGAGCTTTTAACGTTGCAATAAGATGTGCAGCACCTTCATTGATGGTTAAACGTGCTGCAATTTTAGGCAAAACCGCCGCGTCTAGTCCTTTGAGCAACGCAACACGGGCACGGAAGCTTTGTTGGAAGTCTAATTCACCTTGCATGGCACGCTCGGTAATTTCAGCAACTTGTGCGCCAATACCGGCTTCCTTGGCGAGTTCATCAATCACTTCTTGCCCAATGAGGGTGGAATCCATATCAAAACAGATTAAACGTTGCTCTGTAGCATAGATCTCATCTGTTTGCGCTGCAATATCAATGCTCAGTTGATCTGCAAGCGCTAAACATGCATGACGTAAAACATCAAAGGTTAGCTGGGTTGCAGAAATTTTAACTTGTAGGCTGTGACGTCGTAAGTCTTTAGGAATCAGAGGATTTTTAGTATCTGTCTCTGATAAAGTGGTAATTTGTTCAATCTGAGCGCCAAGCTGTTCAAGCATTTGTGTGAGTTTTGCAATTTCTGCAGCACTGAGCTGATTTGCGATGGCGGTAACGATATAGTATTGCTGCGGATTATTCATATTTTTTGATATAGATTCAGTGGTTAAAATTGGGGTGAGTTGCACTGTTAGCTTTAGATCCTGTGCTAAAATTGGAAGTTCTTTCATAAGCTGTGCTTTGCTATCAGCATGATCGAATGCAATGACAGTGCTCAGGCTCAATTGACCATAACTGATCTTTTGTTCAAAATCTAAAATGTCTAGGCGATATGCAGAAAGTGCTTGCATAACGCGTGTACAGTGGCTCGGTTGCTTTGGCCCTAAGAATGAAATATGAATGATTTCTCGCATGAATTGACTCGTGTGTGCGCGACAACTAATGTGAGCATCATAATCGAAATTAAATATATTTTCTTTGGAAGTTTAAATTGAATGCGCCTCGACAAGGGCTATTTGCTAGCCTACTGATTATAAGCTTTGCATTACACACTTTCTTGATGGTGGTCGCGACTACGCACCAACTTAAGGAAAATCGTACCAATCAAGGTCAGCTCATGACCAGTCAATTGGTCACAGATAGTATGCTTGAACTCGAATCAGCCAATACAATTTCTTTGGCTCTGATTGCAAAGCGCTATGCAACGAATCCAAGTGTAGCAGCCATTCGCATTTTGGATGCTCGTCAGCAGGTATTGGCGACGAGTGGTCTTGCCAAAACACGTGAAGGAGAAGTCTTTGTCCGTGATGCGTTGTTAAACGAGAAGAAAATTGGTCGTGTAGAAGTTACGCTGATTAAGCCCAGTACGGGTGAAATCTTACGGAGCCAGTGGTGGGCTATTGTTGTTTCACTCTTGATTCATGCTTTATTGTGGTTGGCTTATCGTGCTATTGCACGCCCAACACGTAGCGAGTATTTAGCGCGTATGAACCAAGAAGCTCGCCTCAAACATGAAATCATACAACTCACTGAGGCTTTAGAAGCAGAGAAAAATCAGCAAGCTTTGGCGATTGCGCAGGCACAGCAACAACAGCAGGAAAATAAAGCACTGGAGCGCAAACTATCCGATCAAGCTGTGGCTGGCGAAGATATTGTGGCGATTAATATCCAATATTATGATCCAAAACAGTTGTTGAAAACCGTGAACCAATCGGTGTCTATTCCATACTTCAATCTTTGTCAGATTTTTCTCGAAAAAAGTATTGAGCAATGTACCCAGTATTATCAGCTTGATCCAAAACTCATTATGGTGCAGCAGAAGTTTAATCAACAAGGTGCCATGCTCTCTGCGACCATAACGCATCCACAAGCGGTTGCATGTTTATTACTGATTGGTTCGGTTTTTCAGTTATTATCCGACGTTTTATATAAGCGTTATCGTGAAGAACGTCGTTTTGTACTGCAAACGCGTTGTGGGGTTGCAATGGCTGTTGAAGTCATGCAGCTCAATGCACCTCAAGCTGCGGCACGCCTTACACAACAATTGATCGCCAAAGAAATGGCATTATATTTGAGCAATGAGCAGCTTAAAACAATTTGTGAGCAATACCAACTGGTGGCGATGCCAAACCCAAGCAGTGTCCTCACGCGCCACGCCTTCATGGTCAATGGTTTAAATAGCGATTTGGCAAACCTAGTGCAAGAAATGCGTACTGAAATTTTACGTGGTAAAAATCATTCCAGTCTTCAGCAGCATGCACCAGATCAAGTTGGAAAATAATAAGCATCACCATGGTTGCGATGTTGATGAAAAGCGAGTTTGGTTGATTGACTGAGCTCGCTTTATTTTAGTTAGGTTTTAGTTGGGTTTTAGTCGGATTATGGCTAGATTTTGCTTGAGTACTTAGCATGCTTGATATTGGGTTTGTCATTTCATTTGCCATTTCAATAGGTGAGATAAAATAATAAAGAAATTATCGATGATAATTTTATTGTGCTTCATTTTCAGTCTATAATAGCGAGCTTCTAATTCATTTAAAACTTGACGCCCGTCAAGATTTTCCCTCTTTAAATCTCTGGAATACTCGTAATGAATGCGGTCGAAGCAGCTGAAGCTCAACCATTAGTTGGAATTATCATGGGGTCCCAATCCGATTGGGCGACTCTAGAACACACTGCCAATATGCTCAAGCAACTTGGTGTCCCTTTTGAAGCTGAAGTCGTTTCTGCGCATCGCACGCCAGATCGTTTATTTGAGTATGCTGAGACTGCCGCGGCGCGTGGTATACAAGTCATTATTGCAGGTGCCGGTGGTGCTGCCCATTTGCCTGGTATGTGTGCCGCAAAAACAGCGCTCCCTGTACTGGGTGTTCCTGTTAAATCTTCTATTTTAAATGGCGTCGATTCTTTATTGTCTATCGTACAAATGCCTGCTGGTATTGCAGTGGGTACCTTGGCGATTGGACCTGCTGGTGCCAGTAATGCTGCATTATTGGCGGCACAAATTTTAGCCTTAACACACCCAGAAATTGCTGAGAAAGTTGCCCAGTTCCGTGCTGCGCAAACTGAAAAAGTTGCACGCAATAATATTCCAGGTCAGAACTAAACTAAGGCAAAGCTCATGAATAAAACCATTGGCATTTTCGGTGGTGGGCAGTTGGGTCGTATGATGGCACAAGCTGCTTTACCTTTAAATATTCAATGTTGCTTTTATGAAGCAGATACGCATTGTCCTGCTGCACAATTGGGTGCAGTTATTGCAAACCAAGCGCCAGATGCTTTACAGCAGTTCATTGCCAGTGCTGATGTGTTCAGCCTTGAATTTGAAAATACCCCATTAGCTGATGTCGACCAACTCATTCAAACGCAAACTTTATATCCGCCGCGTCAAGCCTTGGCTACGGCACAAAACCGTTTGCTGGAAAAAGCCTTATTCGATGAATTGGCTATTCCTGTTGCGCCTTATCGTGCGGTGCATTGTGAAGCTGACTTAGAACAAGCTGTGGCTGAGTTGGGACTCCCTTTGGTCTTAAAAACCGCCACAGGTGGTTATGATGGCAAAGGTCAGTTTGTGCTGCGTGAAAGGGCTGATATTCAGGCGGCTTGGCAAGCGCTCGGTCCTGCCCAACATTTGGTTGCTGAAGCCTTTGTTGATTTTTCGCGTGAGTTGTCCATTATTGCGGTACGTGGACAAGATGGTGAATTAAAAACCTGGCCTTTGGCTGAAAACCATCATCATCATGGCATTTTATCGCATTCGATTGTGCCAGCGCCTGACAGTGCCGAATTGCAATTGGTGGCGCAAGATTATATTTGTCGTTTGCTCGATCGTTTGGACTATGTAGGGGTGTTAACCTTAGAACTGTTTGTGACCGAACAAGGCTTGTTGGCCAATGAGATGGCGCCACGCGTGCATAATTCTGGTCACTGGTCTATTGAAGGCGCCATATGTTCACAATTTGAAAATCATATCCGTGCGGTAGCTGGACTACCTTTGGGCTCAACTGCAATGGTTGCCCCGACGGTAATGGTGAATATTATTGGACAATACCCAGATTCAGCACAAGTTTTGGCTTTAGACGGTGCGCATTTGCATCTGTATAACAAGACCGAACGTGCTGGACGTAAGTTAGGGCATATTACTTTGTTGCCGAAGGATAGTGCGCAATTGAGTACATTATGTCAAAAATTAGCCATTATTCTGCCAGAACCTCTGGCCTTGCATGCTGAGATTGACATCCAGCATGGTGCTGTTGAATAAATTGGTCGTCTAAGACGTTCATAGATTTTATTACTCAAACAAAGCCCGACCAAGTGTCGGGTTTTGTTTTATAGTGGTCTTAGACAAATGCCGTGACTTGGGTAAATAAAGTCTGAGTGTTTTAGTGTTCAGGCGACTATAACAACTCTATTGCAGAAATTATTACAGAAATTGCAGGATTTAGCGCAAATGCTGCACAATGGCTTGCGTGGTCTGATCACTATGTGAAACTAAACCACCATGCCCAGCACCAGGAATGGCGAGTAATTTTTTCTGCTTTAAGACATGATCAAGTTCAGTAATGATATTTTGATAAGCTGCAATAGAGTCAGTGCCATATAAAATACTAATACGACCCGAGTATTGGTTGAGTGGCTCCGCTTTTAGATTTAAGCGTTCCGGATCATTGGCTTGATCTAACCAAGTACGATAGCTCGCTAGCATGGTTGCTCTGGCACGCTCATCAAAAAGGTTCTGCCAGCTATTGGCACCAAAGGCAACTTGCTCAATAAACTCAATGCTGCCTTTTTCGATATCACCTTGTTCTAAAGACTGTTTTGCAGACTGCATCGCGGTCTGTACCTGCTGTAAATTGTTTTGATATTGTGCTTTGCCCTTTAATAAACCAAATAGCGGGGGTTCATAGAGTACGATGCTTTTTGCAACGAGAGGGTATTGCTCCGCAAGTTGCATAACAATATTGGCACCATATGAATGCCCGATAAAATGCGCTTGCTCAAACCCCAGTGCTTTGGTTAATGCGATTGCATCTTTTACATCTTGTGTGATCGTACCTTGGGCTTGATCGGGAGTGGAGGCGCTATGACCACGACGATCATAGAGAATAATTGGATTTTTAAGCTGTTGAGCCAGTTGTTCAGCGACGGCTAACCAAGAATGATGATCATCCCAAGAGCCATGTACAAAAACGATTGGTGTACCTTCACCGGGCTTATAGCGTGTTGCCAATTGTGTTTGTGCATCAATGGCAACGCTTTTGAGTAACGAAAACGGCTGGCTATGCTGTTGCGTTGGTGTGGGAAAATCAAAGCTAGGCTGGGCTGCAAAGGCTGGACTTTGTAATAAAAAGCCACAGAGTAATGCCAGATAAATTTTTTTGCCGCAATGTTGTGATTGCTTCACTTTAAACATAATGAATTCCAGAATACTAAATGTCTTGGCAGTGGGAGTTGGGATATATTCAGGATCAAAATTTAAATCGAAATAGAGTAGATTTAAATAGAACGCAGACTGAAATAAAATAACAGATCTATATCATAGACATATCTATTCAATAATGTTCAGATCAATGCAGCATATAAATTGTAAGTATTAATGACAGGTTTTTTATAGAGATAAAATCAGATTTAAAGTACTGACCATACTGGTTATTTGAATATGACCGTAGATATTTTTAACTACGGTCATATGGGAATATCAAATGAATATGTGCTGTTGAGATAGCACTTTGTTGAGTAGATTATATTTGCTTATATTTGGGGGTATATATTGCCAGCTATAAACTTATCGCGATTCAACTGTCGCTCGCGCCAATTTTTCAGCTTGATTACGCTTCCATAAAATTAATCCGGAAATGAGACCAATCAGCATGCCAAATAGTAAAGGAATGATGAGGAAAAAAATAAAGTTGATGATCTCACTGAATGTACTACGGTCACTGAAAAGTATAAGACCGAGCAATAGGAATGGAATACATGCAGCAATACCACCAAAGATAGCACTGCTCCAGATCGCGTTGGTTTTATGCTGAACTTTACGGAGAATCCAAAAATTCATAAATATGCTATATAGTACAGATTGTAGACCTGCTGTCACCAAGACAAATAATACAATGCTCATGATCTGTTTGGTGAATAATGTCATCTGTTCAGTATTAAATAAGCTAATAAACTGAGCAAAAGACTGAATCGGTTCACCGAGTAAACCAGAAAATGTTGCCAGAACAAAAATGACAATGAATAATATGCTAATCAGTATGGGAGGTAATATAAAGCCTAATACTAAAAGTTTTGTGGAAACCGTTTTCAATGTAATTCACCAAAATATAAGAAGCGTCAATTAGAAAATTTTATTTAAGCTTCGAATCATAGCGTATAGTTGTTTTGTTTCTTTAGTTTTTTTGAATATTACTACAAAATAAAACAGCGCAATTTATGCATCTAAGAGGCTCTGGGTATTTTACAATGTATTGCAATTCATGTTTGAATTTGTCTAGTTTTCCATATGAGCCATCAAAACGTTAAAATGCTAAGCATGAAATTTTTAATCAGTGCCTGTTTATTAGGTGATCGCGTTCGTTATGATGGGCAACACGCTGCACAGCAATATTTACAGCAGTTGTTGCAACAGCAACAGGTTATCAAGATTTGTCCAGAACAGGCTGGTGGTTTGGCAACACCACGTGCAGCTGCAGAAATTGTAGGCGGTGATGGCAGCGATGTATTGAATGCTCGTGCACGGGTTTTGGATTGCGAGGGCGTCGATGTCAGTGCAGCCTTTGTAAAGGGGGCATATTTGACCTTGCAACTGGCCCAATATCATCAAGTCACCCATATTGTACTCAAATCAAAAAGCCCTTCTTGTGGGACAGCACACATTTATGATGGTCATTTTCGTGGGCAACTTCGCTCAGGTGCTGGTGTTACCGCAGCATTATTACAGCAGCATGGCTTTGAAGTTTGGGATGAACAGAGCTTTTGGCAGTATTTGACAACACAAGGCTTGGCTTGGTTAGCAGAATAACGTTCTACAGGTATAACCGTCATATAGACGTGTCATATAATCAGGCGCATTCTATGTCGTGTATATAAGCCGTGTCGGCTAAGACATTGAGCATTGACGCGCCTGTATAATCCCAAATGATTTGCTACTTTTGATTACTATTTCTTCTGACTATTTCTTTGCTGCTGTCGGGATCCGTTTTACTCGCCCAGTAGGTGGCGAGCATGGGACCAGAGATATTATGCCATAGACTGAAAATTGCGCTGGGAAGTGCGGTAATGGGCGAGGCTGCAAAGTGTACTGCCGCCAAGGTGACGCCAAGCCCAGAATTCTGCATTCCCACTTCAATCGCTACGGCTTTACGATCTGGATAATTTAATCGCAATAAACGGCTGAGTGTATAACCACAAAGATAACCCAAGCCATTATGTAATATCACCACACATAAAATCAGTAAACCAGATTGCAACATTGCTGCTTTACTGTCACCAATAATGGCAGCCACAATGGCAATAATCGCCACAACTGAAATCAATGGCATCGCCTGAATATAGTGTTCAACTTGTTTTTTAAATAATGTCCGTGCAATTAATCCTAAGAAAATAGGGAACAGAACGACTTGTAAAATCGAAATAAACATGGCGCTGGCATTGATATGTAACCATTGACTAGCAAGTAGATAGAAAATACCCGGTGTGAGTATTGGCGCTAAAATAGTGGAAATTGTAGTACAAGCAACAGATAACGCGGTATTGCCTTTGGCCATATAGGTAATGACATTGGATGCTGTCCCACCAGGGCAACAACCCACCAGAATAACCCCTATGGCGATTTCTGCGGGTAATTGAAATAGCTTACATAATATATAGGCGAGACCCGGCATGATAATAAACTGAGCAAATACCCCGATCGCGACGGCTTTGGGACTGGCAATTACCCCTTTGAAGTCATTAAAGGTCATACTCATGCCCATACCGAACATAATAATACCAAGCATCCACGGCATATATGCTTTGAGCCAGACAAAGGCGTCAGGAATAATCAGTGCAATTACGGCAAATAACATGACCCATAAAGCAAATGTTTTTTGAATAAACTGTGAGAAACGAAGAAATGAGGTCATAGCAATGGGTCTGGCTAAAAGTGAAAGAAAATGCTGCCGAATGCCTAAGTGAATCGATTGTGCCCAAATGAAAAGAGCATTAGCTGTTCACAGGCTAAATTATCTTAAAATGTGTGTTTCAACATATGTTTCAATAAAAGCTTAAAAAGCGCTAGATGATTTTAAAAACTGTTGGCTCATACAGCGTTGTACCCCTTGTGCCAGCATTTCTTGCCAGGCATGTTGTAAGGAGCCGTTTAAATCGATCCCCCGTGTTGCATCGGCAATCACATAGCTATTAAAGCCAAGTTTACAAGCATCCATTGCTGTCCATGCCACACAGAAATCGGTCGCAATCCCCACAATATAAACATCTTGGATGCCACGTTCACGTAGATAACCTGCCAAGCCCGTCGTGGTTTTACGATCTGCTTCTAAAAATGCTGAGTAACTGTCGATATGCCGATGAAAGCCTTTGCGAATAATCAATTGCGCAGTCGGCAGGTGGAGTGCCGGATGGAGCTCGGCATCATGGCTACCTTGTACACAATGTTCTGGCCACAGAACCTGAGGACCGTAATCTAGCAGAATGGTTTCGAAAGCGTGCTTGCCTGGATGTTGATGCGCAAAAGAAATGTGATCACTGGGATGCCAATCTTGGGTAATCACGATATTATCAAAGTGTGGTGCCAACTGGTTGATGATAGGAATAATTTGATCGGCATGTGCCACCGCCAGATTGCCGCCTGGAGTAAAACCATTCTGTACGTCAACTACAATGAGTGCACGATCTGCGTGTTGCATGGTGCTCGGTCCTTGCCAAATTGCGAATGAATTGAATATTAACCTTTAATCCGACTGCTGCAAATATACGCAAAGCTCATCAATGCCAGCGAGGGCGAGTATGACGAGCGCTTTGAATGTGCTCGGTTAGGATCTCTATTGTTTCAAGATTTCCGATAAATTTGTGTATTGTCTTGAGAAATCTAAACAATTATGGAGATTGAGTTAGATTTTAGAAAGATTTCTCTTAGTTGGACCAAAGCATATTGTTCTGTATCGCTGAATCAGTCATAATTTGCATACGCAATATGCAATTCATAAACATGAATTAATTTTGCTTAAAATCAAAATGCTACACCATCCCTTGTATTTGTTGTATGTTTAATGGATGGATCAATAGGATAAATTTTCAAAATGACTCAGCAAGCACAGACCATTCAAGGCTCAATTGTCGCACTCGTCACACCAATGTTAGAAGATGGAAGCGTTGACTGGAAGAGCCTGGACAAGCTGGTTGAGTGGCACATAGAACAAGGCACTAATAGTATAGTTGCTGTCGGGACAACCGGCGAAGCTTCTACGCTTAGTATGGCAGAACATACACAAGTGATTAAGGAAATCATTCGTGTCGCCAACAAACGTATTCCGATTATTGCTGGTACTGGTGCAAACTCAACACATGAAGCGCTTGAGCTCACCAAGGAAGCCAAAGAACTTGGCGCAGATGCCGCACTTTTAGTTACCCCATACTATAACAAGCCAACGCAAGAAGGTTTATATCAACATTATAAAACCATTGCGGAAGCAGTTGATCTACCAATCATTTTATATAATGTTCCAGGTCGTACTGGCGTGGATATGCACAATGAAACGATTGTGCGTCTGGCCGACATCAGCAATATCATTGGTGTAAAAGATGCCACCGGCGATGTACCTCGTGGTCAAGCATTATTGGACGCACTCCAAGATAAACACATGACGGTTTATTCAGGGGATGATGCAACAGCATGGCGTTTGATGCTGTCCGGTGCGAAAGGTAATATTTCGGTGACTGCCAATGTCGCACCGAAACAGGTGAGTGAAGTGTGTGCCGCCGCAATCGCGGGGAATGCTGCCTTGGCAGAGCAACTTAATAACAAAGTTACAAATTTAAATCACATCTTGTTTTGTGAATCGAATCCGATTCCTGCAAAGTGGGCCTTATATGAAATGGGGCGTATTGGAACAGGCATTCGCTTACCTTTGACTCCTTTGGCACAACAATATCGTGAAACTGTGCGTGCTGAATTACAAGCCGCGGGTCTCATTTAATAAGAGCTATTTATGATGCAATTACGTTTTGCTTTAACCGCTGTTTTAGCAGCGATGACATTAACTGCTTGTGGATCCATGGGCTTAAATAATGGTTCCTTGAAGTATAAAAATACGAAGACCTTAGAGCCTATTCAGTATCCAGAAGGTTTTACAGTTAGACCAGCAAGACCATTGTATCCTGCCCCTGTGATTGATCCATTGGCATTACAACACGCTCCGATTTTAGAAAATAAAAACGGTAAGCGCTTTGAATTGCCGCGTCCAGAGGAAACTGTTGAGCGTCAAGCTGCGGTTGCTCAGGCACTGCAAGCACAAGCAGTTGGTCGCCCTCAAATGCTCGCCGATGGCAATGGCAATCCATTGATTAAAATCGATGGTCGTGCGGATGAAGTTTGGAAATATATCGTTGCCACACTGAGTAGTATCAATGCGCCTGTGGTGACGCGCAATGATAGTGCTTATGAGGCAACGATCAAGGTAGATGATCAAGCTTATATTGTGCGCTTACTGCCTGCCGGTTCTAGCAATAATATTGCTATCTTTAATACCAATAGTGGTTTTGCTGATCAGAGCAAAGCCACTGAGTTATTAACTCAAATCTACCAAAATTGGCCAGCCTAGTCGTACTAGGCTTTTTTTTTTGCAAAAGGTCCCCGCCCATGTTGAAACAAAACTTGCTCTATACTGGTAAAGCGAAATCCGTCTATGAAACAGATAGTGCAGACCACCTGATCTTAGTCTTCCGCGACGATGCATCTGCCTTCAATGGTGAGAAAATCGAGCAGCTAGATCGTAAAGGTAAGGTGAACAACCGCTTTAATGCCTTTATTATGGATAAACTTACTGAGGCGGGTATCGAAACGCATTTCGAAAAACTCCTTTCTCCAACAGAAGTGTTGGTGAAAAAATTGCAAATGATTCCAGTTGAATGTGTGATTCGTAACTATGCAGCTGGTTCATTGTGTCGCCGTTTAGGTGTAGAGGAAGGCAAAGAGCTTACACCGCCTACATTTGAGTTATTCTTTAAAGATGACGCATTGGGCGATCCAATGGTCAATGAATCACAAGCTATTGCATTGGGGTGGGCAACTGCAGCGCAATTAGAGCAAATGAAAGTGCTGACTTACCAAGTGAATGACGTGCTTAAAGCACTATTTGAGCAAGGTAATATGATTCTGGTAGATTTCAAACTTGAGTTCGGTGTATTCCACGATCGCATTGTGTTGGGTGATGAGTTCTCTCCAGATGGTTGTCGTCTATGGGATAAAGACACCAAGAAAAAACTAGACAAAGACCGTTTCCGTCAGGGTCTAGGGGGCGTGGTTGAGGCCTATGAAGAAGTTGCTGCACGTATTGGCATAGACTTGTCTGATATCTAATACAGCAAAGCGATAGACTAAACGCCATAAAACCTAGCATAGGGTTTTATGGCGTTTTTTATGGTTAAATGATTGACTGAATATTTTCTTAAAACTGCTGTTTGTTGCGTAGAGGATAATTTGCTCGTTGCCCATGTCGCTCATGTTACCAATAAGACTTAGCTTGCTAAAGTGGGTTAACGTCTTCAAAGGTATATTGCATCAATACCAGATCACGCCACTGTCCAAATTTTTGTCCAACTTTGGGCATTAAACCTGTTTGAACAAAACCGAGTTGCTGATGTAACCGAATTGACGCAACATTTTCTTGGTCAATAGCTGCAACCATCACTTTGATGTCATGTTGTTGTGCTTCATATAAAAGTGCTGTTAAAAGTGCTTTTCCCAAACCGCGGCGATTGTAATCAGGATGAATAAACACCGAATGTTCAACGCTTTGTTTATAGCCGCTTAAACTACGGAAGTGATCATAGTCTGCATAACCAGCAATGGTCTGATGTTCTTTGTGTTGTGCCACCAAAAGCGGGAAGTTGTGCTGTTGTAAGTGCTGCCACCACTGTTCGAGTTGTGCCATACTTTTGCTGATCGTACCCCAGTTCGCCGTGCCTGTGGCGATCTCAGTATTAATAATTTGCTGTATTGCCGTTAGATCGGTTGCTTGTGCTGGTCTAATAATAAAATCGTTATGGTGAAACATAGGCATAAAGCACGATCCTTAAATGAAAGAAACAACATGGCGATATTTGCCATGTTGTGAGCTTATTTTAATTTAGATCAATTTAGAAATGGTATTTCAGCAATGCACTGACATTATTTTCATCTTGCCCCTTAATACCAAACTTATTATTCCAAACAGAATGCTCTATACCCAAATATAAACGCGTATCTGGGGAAATATTTTTACCAAGATTCCATTTCCATTGCGTAGTCCAGTTTAATTCACTGGGATGATCTTTTTCAGCAGTAGACCAATCCAGAAAACCATCGACTAGAAAATCTTGGCTTCCCCAGTTAAACGGTAGTGCATAGCTTGCAGTGAGTTGATAGTCATTTTTTTGTTTATCATTATGGGCACGATAAAAGTTGAGATTGAAGTAATTAAAATAAGGCACATCTAAGTCAACAGCGAAACCATAAAGGAAGTTATCAAAGTTATTGTCAAAGTCATCATGGTTACTTTCCCATGTGGTAGAAATAAGTACATCTTTAATTGGACCATAACTTAAATCTTTTTGGGTTATTTCACCTAAACTAAAACGCGGAGATAATTCAAAGTAAGTTGTTTTATGATCATCACCACCTTTTAAATGATCTAGAAAGAAAAATACATCAGCGTATTTTGCTTTGCCAGCATATTCTAAGGTAATGGTGGTTTGTTGTGGGTCGACGACTTTATAATGTTCACCATATAGTGCCGTGACACTAAAATCTTGCCAAGCGGGTGCAGCAGATAATGTTGTTGTTGCCGAGAATATAACCGTCGAGAGCAATGCGCGAGAAAAATTCATTCTAAATCACCTCCAGAGAAAGCGCTAAAGAATACTGATTATCAAATAAAAATAAAGCCCATTTTTACTGATTTTTTCTTATTCAATCTTTATGGTCGATATGTTTTAGGAAATTACTGCTGGCATTCTATAAAAAGCGACCAATGCCCTGACCTTCATCGCTGTCTTGAAAGGTTGTTGTTATATTTATTGTTATATTTGCATCATGAGTATATCTTTGACCTGTCCGAAATAAGTAGAAATTGGCTAAAAATAATGCGATTTCTGGGTAAAAAAATTAAGCTAAGCTTTTAAATTAGCACAATAATTAATATAAAACATGAATAAAGTAAAAACTTGTCAATTTTCATAATGTTTTTAAAATTGTGCTTGCATATTTTTCATGAACATCCGATATTGAAAAGACCCCAACAACAATGTGAACAACTGATTACATGCAATAGATGAACCACAATCATGTAACAGGCTTAACACAGTGATGCTGGTCTCTAAGACGCTGTAGCAACAGCATGATAAAAAGTGTGCCGATATCTATTCGGTTTTGCACTCTTCATTGGTATAAAAATGTGAGGATGATATTTTATGAACATTGAAATCCGTACAGACAAGAACATTAAAAATAGTGAGCGTTTGATTAGCTATGTGCGTGAAGAGTTAACCAAAGAATTTCAGCGTCATACTGAACGCATTACCCAGTTCTCAGTGCATATTAGTGATGAGAATGGTGATAAAGGCGGCGCAGACGATATACGTTGTATGGTCGAAGTCAAAGCTGCAGGGATTAAACCTGTTGTAGTGACCCATAAAGCCAAAAATATCGACTTATCTCTACATGGCGCGATTGAACGTGTAAAACGCAGCCTAGAACATGTCTTAGAGAAACAAGAAAACCCGCGTGGTGGGCAATTAGAGCTTGCCGATGAAATCTAAAAAAAGCCCTTCGGGGCTTTTTTGTTGCAGCTGAAATTCGCTCAGAATTCCCAAAAGTACAATTTAAAAATTTATAATAGACGATATATCTAAAAATACTTGTATTTTTTCGGCATAATACAACAATGACAGCGAGAGAGCATAGGCGATGTTAACTGCACAGCAAGAAAATTTTATTCAAGCCATTCAAAACTTAGATCTGCCACAAGTACAGCAACGATTAGCAGAGGGCTTGGATCCAAACATCATTGATGCTGAGCTAGGACCAGCAATTTCAGTATGGTCTGATGGCTTATTTAAATGGTGGGAAGCCGTATGTGAAGCTTATGAGGCGGGTCAACCGTTTTCGGAAGATGAAAAACAGCAACGTTTACAAGTACACTTGGATATTTTGGAAGCAATGCTTGCTGCCAAAGTTAATGTGCATCTTTGGGATTGCGAAGAATGCTATGGACCCTTGTGGGACGCGGCAAGTGCTGCATGCGTACCAGCTGTCAAACGATTACTTGAGCTGGGCGTCAATCCCAACAGCAAAGACGATGAAGATAAAACGATTCTAAGTTCAATTAGCGATTTATTCTTTGATTGTGATTTTGATGAAATTGATTGGCAACAGGCGTTGGCTGAAGAAAAAGAAACCTTGCACTTATTGCGTGAACATGGTGGCAAGATGACCAAGGAATTGATTTAAATAAGAGTCTAACAATGAAACTTTTGCAAAAAACAATGCTGTTGGTGTGCTGTTCAAGCAGCATGGCGGTCTTAGCCAATGATTTTTCTTTTGATCGTCCCGGAACTGGCTTTGGTACAGGGATTACGCCTGTGGGGCGTTTGGCTTGGGAACAGAGTTTGCCGAGTGTAAATTATCAACAAAGTACGCTAGAAGGTGATCGTCAGAAGAATTTAACGCTTAATGGCGATGTCTTATTGCGTACAGGTTTAGCATCTGGCTTGGAATTACAATTGGGGTGGGACGGTCCAGCATGGTCACAAACCAAATATCGTGGTCAGACCCATGAAAAGTCTGGTAATGGTGATGTCAGTATTGCTCTAAAAAAAGCCATTGATTTAAATGACGATAAAATGTCTATGGCGGTGTTGGCAAGAGCACAGATTGCTACAGGCAATGATGAATTTAGTGCGCATGACGATATCTATACAGTTGGTTCAAGTTTAGATTATAAGTTCAATGATTTAGTCAATACTGGCATCAGTATGTACTATGAAGTGCAAAATAGTGACTGGTCTGTAACTGCTGTTCCAAACATTAATTATAAAATCGCAGGCAAACTCTCTGGTTTTTCAGAGTTTGTTTATCGCAAGCAAGAAAGCCAAGCTTACCAGTATTCTCTAGGACAAGGGCTAATTTATAGTCTAAATGATCGAGCACAATTGGATGCCAGTATTGCGGTGCAATTGAATGGAGATGATCGAGATTATAAAGCTGGATTGGGCTTTGCTTACTTATTCTAAATTGCTAAAGCAGCCGTAGGCTGCTTTTTTTCTACTCAGTAAATGGATCATTACAATGCTAGAACTTTACATTGGCAATAAAAACTATTCCTCTTGGTCTTTAAGAGCGTGGTTGGTGTTAAAAACAGCGGCAATACCTTTTTACGAGCATATGGTGTTTTTTGATGATTTTCAGAAACAGAGCCCATTTAAGCAAAAGATTTTAGCGTTAAGTAGCGTCGGTAAAGTACCTATTCTAAAGCATAAAGATCTCATCATTACAGATAGCTTGGCAATTTGTGAATATTTAGCCGAGTGTTATCCAGATCGTTTGTTATGGCCCAAAGATCCTGCACAGCGTGCATATGCACGATCCATTACAGCAGAAATGCATAGTGGATTTAATGTCTTTCGGCAATATTTCCCGATGAATATTGAAGCTGAATTGGGCGAGCTTGGGGCAAAATATTGTCAAGACAATGCCGCATTACAGCAAGAACTGGATCGTATGCAAGCGATTTGGTCGTCACGACCAACGCGTGATGGGTTTTTATGTGGACCACAATTTGGTATAGCAGATGCTTTTTATGCGCCGATGGTTCTGCGTTGTCTGAGTTATGCAGTACCGCTGTCTGAGGATGCACAAGCTTATGTCCAGCAAGTGCTAACAGTCCCTGCATTACAACAATGGATCAAAGAAGCCAAACAAGAGCATCGTTTTGTGGAAATTAATGAACCCTATCGTCGTCGTATATAAATATCGTCATATTTTTGATTAGGTGGTTATGAGCTGCGTGATTGGACGTGAGTTCAGAGCATTATATAAATGAGATAAATGCCCGATGCTCGAGTGCGGTACAACATAATCTTTGGCAAATTAGCTTAAAATAAATTTTGAGGAGACAGTATGCGCCAGACTATTTTTGACATAAACTGCAAGGGGCAGTGAATAAAAAATATTTGGAATAGCAACCGTTGTTCTAAGGGCATGCTGAAAGGATTATTCTGAATAAAATAAGGATTCACGTACACTAAATAGTCACATTGAATATTTGCTAAATTTAGCAGAGTTTTTAATACTATCTAATTCAAATACAACTAGGGATATCAAAATGAAAAAAATAGCACTGACACTTGGTCTACTCGCTGCTTCAGTATTTGCAAATGCTGCAGATGCATTAAATGGTACAACATGGAAAACGATTGACGATGAAACAAAGCAACCACGTGCTTTGGTTAAATTTACCGAACAAAGTAATGGTACATTAACAGCAACTATTCAATCTATTTTGGTTGCAGGTGAAGAAAATGCTTGTACCAAATGCGAAGGCGCTTATAAAAATAAACCTTTAAAAGGCGTCACTATTGTGAAAAACCTTAAAAATGTTGGTGGTAATAAATATGATGGCGGTACGATTTTAGATCCCAAAACTGGTAAAACCTATAGCTTAAAAGGTGAGCTTGCTGGTAATAAACTTAATCTTCGTGGCTTTATTGGCGTATCAGTGCTCGGTCGTAATCAAACATGGATTCGTGCTAACTAAATTTTTTATTGAGCGCAGTTGTAGTTTGGGCTTCATCTGCCTAAATATAGATTGAGCTAAAGATAAATTAAAAAAATACAGCCCGTTTATTTTCGGGCTGTATTTTTTGGTGGCATTTGTGGTTTATTTTAAAGCGCGATATTGTGCTTCATCAAAACCAACAATAAAACCTGTATCTGTTTTAACAATAGGGCGTTTAATCATACTGCTATGTTCAACCAATGTCGCGATCAGTGCCTGTTCACTCTGTAAAGCTTGCTGCTGTTGTTCTGCGCTTAATTTACGCCATGTGGTTCCTTTTTTATTGAGCACAACATCGGCACCTAAAACATCAATCCAGCTTTTAATGGTCTCTGCATCAATTCCTTGTTTTTTATAATCATGAAACTCATAGGCTAGCGCTAATTCATCAAGTAATACAAAGGCTTTTTTCATTGTGCTGCAATTTTTTATACCGTAAATAACCAACATAGTGTATTGACCTACTCAGGTGAAAGAAAAGAATAACCAGATCATGCATCATACTAAGTCAATCGCTGGTGATTGTTAAGTCATTCACAGGCTGAATCTGCTGTAGGGCATAAATCGTTGTAGTGGGTTATTTTGCTGTATAGCAAAATTTGACAGCTTTGAGTAAACAGCTTTATAAAGTTCTGCAAAATAAAATATCTCATAGAGAAAACCCGCATTTAATCATCCTGATCATGCGGGTCTCAGTCCAACGTCCAATGTCACATCCTTAAAATAAATACCAAGGTATTTATTTATTCATCCTTCGGCGTCCTATCCCTTTGTTGTCATCCTGACAGTGTCCCTGTGCCGTATGCATATAATGCACCCCTTAGGCATGAATAAACATCCGCAAATACGGCAACTGACGTGAGATAAAATCTGATATTAAGTGAACAAGTGTTCACTTAATGTTTCAATTGGTATTTTTTGTTATTGATCTAGAGCATAGTCAATGATGACCGGTGCATGGTCACTAAACCATTGTTCTCTATAAACCCAAGCATTGATTGCACGCGTTTTCCAGTCTGGAGAGCAGGCATGATAGTCAATACGCCAACCCACATTTTTGGCACGTGCTTGTCCACGGTTAGACCACCAAGAATAGAGCTCGGCTTCTTTGCGGACTTCACGGAAAGTATCGACATAGCCAAGATCATCATAGATATGGTCTAACCAAGCGCGCTCATGCGGTAAACAACCGGAAGATTTTTGATTGCCGGACCAGTTTTTTATATCAATCCGTTTATGCACAATATTATAATCACCGCAGACAATGATGGATTTATTCTCATCACGCCATTGCTTGAGGATATTGGCATATACCGTGAGAAATTGATCTTTACGGGCTTGCGCCTCTTCCCCAGAAGAACCGGATGGTAAATACAATGAGCAGATATATGCAGGCTGCTCTAAACCCAGATCAAACTCTGCGGCGATGAAGCGACCTTGACTGTCTGCTAATTCAAAATCTAAACCATTACGGACATTCTGGAAAGGAATACGGCTGTAAATGGCAGTTCCCGCATAACCTGCACGCTCTGCAGGAAATAGATGGGTATGCCAGCCAGCGGGTTTAAAATGATCATTCCATTGCTCGTGGGTAATACGACTTTCTTGCATACAGACCACGTCAGCTTCGGATTGTTCTAACCAGTCCAGCAAGCCTTTTTTGACTGATGCGCGTAATCCATTGACGTTTATAGATACGACCCTTAAAACTTTTTGATCACTCGGATAGCTACTCTTTGGTATCATTCGCAGTCATAACCTCATTCATAATTTTCTGGAGCACCGCATGACATCACCTGTTGAATTTAACACGCAAGCTTTTATTGAACTCGCGCTTTCGCGCGGTGTGCTGAAGTTTGGTGAGTTTACGCTAAAATCGGGTCGGGTGAGCCCATATTTCTTTAATGCGGGTTTACTCAATGATGGCGAAGCATTATCGCTGTTAGCACAAGGATATGCGAATAAGTTAACACAATGTAACAGCGTCGATGTGATTTTTGGACCAGCCTATAAAGGTATTCCATTCGTTGCTGCGACAGCGGTTGCTTTATCACAATATCATGGGGTGAGCGTACCCTGGGGGTTTAACCGTAAAGAGGCCAAAGACCATGGTGAAGGTGGTGTGTTGGTTGGCGCATCCGTTGAAGCGAAAAAAGTTTGGATCATTGATGACGTGATTACCGCGGGTACAGCCATTCGTGAAGTGGTCAGCATCTTGAAAAATGCCGGTGCAAGCATTGCGGGTGTTTTAGTGGCATTGGATCGCCAAGAACGAGGGCAAGGTCAGTTATCTGCCATCCAAGAAGTACAAAAAGAGTTAGAGATTCCTGTGCACGCACTGATTACCATGCAAGATCTTATGCAATATCTTGAGCAAAAAGGTGATCAACAGGCACTCAAAAATATGCAAGCTTATCGCGTTAAATATGGTGTTTAAGCGATATATTTTGCTATCAATAGATTGAAGTGGCTGATTATTTTACCACTTCAATCCCAAAAAGCGCTTCCACTGCCAAGCTAGGACGCATGATGCGATGTATTTTTGGCTTATTGTTGTAATTGGCGTAATTTTATGCGTCTTGCTGTTGCAATTTGATCGCTATCGATGGCGTGGTTATCGGATGGCGCGAGGACGCTTTTTTTATACGCATCCATTACAGTTAGGGACTTTGCAGCAATACTGCTATCACTTGACTGTGAACGCAGATGTACAACGAAAATTAATAAATAACCTTATGCTCAATGAACAGCATGATGAAGTTTATAATACGGTTTGGTTGCTCTATACACCGTCACAGTATTTCCCCGTGATTCAAGTCTGGTATAGACATATACTGCTGACGGACCTCGATACCCACTATGCACAAGCACTATATAACAGCTTAATCGACCATGACTTTGCCATCGGTCGCCCAATTGCTGTTGTTGCGCGCTTTCGATATTTTAGGTTGACCCACTCAGAAGGGCGTTTAGCGTGCCAAGTACAATTGGATTTACCGGAAGATCCCTTGAGCGTATCTGAGCTAATCTTAGTGCCTACAAATGAGCAGTAAATTGCTGATTTTTTAATAAATGCATTGGCATGATCGTGATGTACAGTGATGCCATCATGGTGATGTCATCGTTATCTGGCAATTTCATTGGATGTTCTCTCGTATCTTGTTTGCATACAATCTAGCTATTCGGCGAAGCTATAGTGCTGATTGCTCTTGCATTTTCCTTAGATCAATATGTAATTAAAAGCCATACAGATCATATGTTCTCCGTTATACTGCTGGCTGACCAAAGCTTTAAAATGAGTGAGCGTATGCGCGTATTAGTGGTAATGGATCCGATTGAACAGGTCAATCTTAAGAAAGATTCCACCATGGCAATGCTATGGGCAGCAGCACGTCGTGGGCATCAACTGGGTTATGTATTACAACAAGATTTATATATTGACCAAGGTAAGGCCTTTGGTTTAATTGCGCCTTTAGCGGTATTTGAAAATACTGAGCATTACTATACTTTAGGCGAAAAACAAGCACAGTCTTTGGCGAGTTTTGACGTGATTCTGATGCGTAAGGACCCACCATTTGATATGAACTTTGTCTATAGCACGTATATATTGGAACAGGCTGAGCGTGAAGGGGCATGGGTGATCAATAAGTCGCAGAGCCTGCGAGACTGTAATGAAAAATTATTTGCCACACAGTTCCCCGAACTACAAGTACCAACCTTGGTGAGCTCACAACAAAGTTTATTGCGTGCTTTTATCGATAAACATCAAGATGTGATCGTAAAACCTTTAGATGGTATGGGAGGGATGGGCATTTTTCGTCTCTTTCACGATGGTCCCAATATTGGTTCAACCTTAGAAATGCTGAGTCAAAATGGGCAACAGCCGATTATGGCACAACGTTATATTCCTGAGATTGTAGACGGTGATAAACGAATTTTAATGATTAATGGTGAGCCAGTACCGTATTGTTTAGCACGAATTCCACAAAATGGTGAAGTGCGAGGTAACTTAGCTGCTGGTGGTTTAGGTGAGGCACGCCCATTAACAGACAAAGACCGAGAGATCGCAAGCAAGGTTGCGCCCTATCTTAAAGAAAAAGGCTTGGTTTTTGTTGGGTTAGATGTCATTGGTGAATACGTTACCGAGATTAATGTCACCAGCCCAACATGTATTCGTGAAATTGACAAACAGTTTGGCACCTCTATTGCCGATGATTTGTTTGCGGTATTAGAGGCCGGTCGTCCTAAAACAGTATAAAGTGCTGAAGAGCATAAGAGCGTGTGGTGACTGAGCACGCGCTCTTTCTGACTGACTTGCTCTCGATCTGCTTCAGCTTGGTGTTGCGTAGATTTTGATTGGTTTTTGATCTGGTCGTGATCAGTTAAGATCATCTACTGGTTATGCACAATAGGCAGTCTTTGTTGATAGCGGAATCAGGCTTATAAATCAAAATAAAGGCTAAACTGAAAACACTTGGTGAAAAAAAGTAATTAACCTTTGCTCTAGGTCTATTTGAGATTACAATTAGCGGTTTGAGATAAATATATCTTTAACATTCGCTTTAATTTTGAAGAACTAAACCGTGACCGATTTTCAAAAAAATGCAACACAGCACGTTATGTTTATGGCGGCTGGTACTGGTGGACATGTTTTTCCTGCGCTGGCTGTGGCAAAACAACTTCAGCAGCAGGGTGTTCAGGTTTCTTGGCTTGCTACGCCATCAGGAATGGAAAATCGATTATTAAAACAACACGATATTCCAATTTATCGGATTAATATTCAGGGGATCCGTGGCAACGGTTTGCTACGTAAACTCGCCGCACCATTTAAAATTCTTAAGGCAACATTACAAGCTGTGCGTTATATGAAACAGCATAAAGTGACAGCTGTAGCAGGTTTTGGTGGCTATGTTGCAGGTCCCGGTGGTTTGGCGGCGCGTATTTTAGGCATTCCAATTTTAATTCATGAGCAAAATGCTGTTGCAGGATTTACCAATAAGCAATTGTCAGGTTTGGCAAGTACGATTTGTCAGGCATTTCCAAATACTTTTGCACAATCAGATAAGTTGGTGACGACAGGCAACCCTGTACGTCGAGAAATTATCAATATTTACAACCCTAGTTATCGTTATCAACAGCGTGAAGATGCAGGGCAACCCTTGCAAGTTCTGATTGTTGGTGGGTCGTTGGGTGCACAAGCATTGAATCAATGCGTGCCACAGGCATTGTCACACTTAGCACAGCCTTTGCAGGTTTTGCATCAATGTGGTCAAGATCATGTGGAGAAAACCGAAGCAGCTTATGCGCAAGCACCAGCCAATATTCAAGTGAAAGTACAGGCTTTTATTGAAGATATGGCACAAGCTTATGCAGATGCTGACCTAATTATTTGCCGTGCAGGCGCTTTGACAGTGACCGAAGTCGCTACCGCGGGTGTTGCGGCTATTTTTGTGCCTTTGCCCAGTGCAGTCGATGACCATCAAACTGCCAATGCACAGTATTTAGCCAAGGCGGGTGCAGCCAAAATTTGCCCGCAAGCCAGTATGAGTGCAGACAGTTTAGCTGTTCAACTGGGTAATATCATGAGTCGTCCGATTTTAATGGAAATGGCGGTAAAAGCGCGCCAGCATGCTCAAGCCGATGCAACTGAACACGTTGCAAAATTAATTCAAGCTTTAAACTGATTTTAGATTTGATGCCAGAGTAGACTATGCCAACTTCAACCCCAAGCAATGCCACCCAAAAACTTATTAAAGTGCCAGAAATGCGCCGTATTAAACATATCCATTTTGTCGGGATCGGCGGGGCGGGCATGTGTGGTATTGCCGAAGTTCTTAAAAACCAAGGCTATCAAGTCTCTGGCTCAGATATTAAGGTATCCAAAACCACCAAACAGCTAGAAGCCAATGGTATTCAAGTTTATATCGGTCATGCGGTAGAAAATATCAAAGACGCCAATGTTTTGGTGGTATCGACTGCGATTGATACAGAAAATTTAGAGATTAAAGCCGCCATTGAGCAACGCATTCCTGTGGTACGACGCGCAGAGATGCTGGGGGAGTTGATGCGTTATCGCCATGGGATTGCTGTGGCAGGGACGCATGGTAAAACCACCACGACCAGTTTGATTACATGTATGTTGGCAGAAGAAAATCTTGATCCAACTTATGTGATTGGTGGTTTGCTGAATCGGACCGGTGTAAATGCGGCGCTCGGTGAAAGTCGCTATATCGTGGCTGAAGCAGATGAGTCCGATGCTTCTTTCTTACACCTTGAGCCGATGGCGGCGGTTGTGACCAATATTGATGCCGACCATATGGACACCTATGGCGGTAGCTTTGATAAATTAAAAGATACTTTTATCCAGTTTTTACATAAACTGCCATTCTATGGTCTGGCTGTGGTTTGTGGCGATGATCAAAATATTCGCGAGATTATGCCACGTATTGCACGTCCAATCTTAACGTATGGTTTTAATGAAGATAATGATATTCGTGCCATAGACGTGGTACAAAATGGGATGCAATCGCATTTCACCGTGCTGCGTAAAGAGCGTGAGCCATTACGCGTTACCGTCAATCAGCCCGGTTTGCACAATGTCCTCAATGCCTTGGCTGCAATTGGTGTTGCCACAGATGAGGGCGTTTCAGATGCAGCAATTTGCCGTGCCTTAGAAGGCTTTAGCGGTGTTGGTCGACGTTTTCAGGTGCAGGGTGAATATCCATTAGCAGAGGGGACGGTCAAACTGATTGATGATTATGGTCATCATCCCAAAGAGGTTGAAGCAACGATTAAAGCGGCACGCCAAAGCCATCCCGATCGACGTTTGGTTTTATTATTTCAACCACACCGTTTTTCGCGTACCCGTGATTGTTTCGACGATTTTGTTGACGTATTGTCACAAGTTGATCAGTTATTGCTGCTTGAGGTCTATCCTGCTGGTGAAAAACCGATTGTTGGTGCAGACAGTCGCGCTTTAGCACGTAGTATTCGTTTGCGTGGTGCGGTTGAACCGATTTTGATTGATCCTGTAGATGAAAATTTACAGCATGTCGTACAAAAAGTGTTACAACCTAATGACTTATTACTTACACAAGGTGCAGGGAATGTCGGTGCAATTTCTTTAGAATTGGCACAAAATGGATTATTCTTAAAAGCATAAATGCATTGGTAGGGCAATGCATCCATATAGCAAAGTGTATAACTTTTAAATTTTGCTAAAAATTTTTTGATTTGGGTAATAGATTAAGGATATCAACGTGTCAAATCCTGCTAGATTCGGTAAAGTTGCAGTGTTGTTGGGGGGTAAATCTGCTGAACGAGAGGTATCACTCGATAGCGGAAATGCCGTATTGGCAGCACTATTGCGTGCAGGCGTTGATGCTGAAGCATTTGATCCTGCGTTGCGCAGTGTGACTGAGCTGGTTGGCTATGATCGTGCTTTTATTGTGTTGCATGGTCGTGGTGGCGAGGATGGTCAGATACAAGGTGTTTTAGAATGGTTGAATATTCCTTATACCGGTACAGGCGTACAAGGTTCGGCCATTGGTATGGACAAAATCAAAACCAAACAAATCTGGCAAGGTTCTGATTTGCCTACAGCGCCTTATCGTATGGTCAGTTCTGATCAAGATGCCGCTGCAATTGTCCAAGATCTAGGTTTACCCCTCATCATTAAACCTGTGCACGAAGGTTCTAGTGTCGGGATGAGTAAAGTTGAAAAAATTGAAGACTTTGACATGGCGATTGCCAAGGCGGTGCGACATGATGCGGTGGTGATGGCCGAACGCTGGATTACAGGGCGAGAGTTTACCATTGCCATGTTGAATGGGCAGGCACTTCCCGTGATTCGTCTAAGCCCACCACAGGACGTTGCTTTTTACGACTATGATGCGAAATATTTACGTAATGACGTTGAATACGGCATTCCATGTGGTCTGAGCAGTACCGAAGAACAACAACTACAAGCACTATGCTTACAAGCATTTAAGGCAGTTGGTGCATGGGGATGGGGGCGTATCGATGCCATGCAAGATCAGCAGGGCAATTTCTGGTTACTTGAAGTCAATACTGTGCCCGGTATGACCAGCCATTCGTTGGTCCCCAAAGCAGCCAATGCTGTAGGTTATGATTTTGATAGGCTCTGTATGGCTATTCTTGAGCAAACATTATCGGATGAAAAACATTAATTTATGGCGCAACTACCTGCTTCAATGCGTCCTAAACGGGCTGCAATAACCTCGATACATGAGAAACCACCAAGCACCAAGGATAAATTCATTCACCTTGGTGGATGGGGCTTGTTGTTGGTTGCCATAGTTTTTTTAGTGATCGGCATAGTTGGTCTTTATAAAGTCATGACGGATGCACGTGTTGCCAATTTACAAGTGGTTGGGACCAATAGTGAGGTCGAACAAAAACAATTAACAGCTTATTTAACACCCTCTATTCAATCAAATTATTTTACTTCTGACCTGGAGCAAATTCGCGATAAAACCTTACAGGTATCGTGGGTGGAGCGGGTGGTGGTATCTCGTGCATGGCCAAATGAGATTCGTGTCCGAGTCGTGCCCAAGCATCCCATTGCACGTTGGGGGACTGGACGTTTACTCAGTGATTCTGGCGTAGTCTATACCGAAGCAACAACTTTAGATCATTCTCATTTACCCATGTTGCATGGTCCGCTGACACAGTCTAAAGTAATGATGCGTCGCTACAATGAAATTACGCCGTTGTTTTCACCGATTGGTTTAAGTTTGAAAGATTTATATTTAACAGATCGTATGACTTGGTTTATGCAGTTTAATTCCGGTCTTCGTGTTATTGTGGATCAAGATCAAACCATGAGTAAATTACAGCGACTTAGCCATTTAGCACAAACCGACCTAAAACCAGTTTGGTCACAGATTGCAGCGATTGATTTGCGTTATCGGAATGGTTTGGCGATACAATGGAAAAACTCAGTAGCACCAAAAATAATCAATGGTCAGTTTGTTGTAACTAGTAGTGACATAAATGTTGCGAATTCATTGACAGCACAGCCATAATAGAGTGTTTTATAAAACTGGTTAACACCAACATAATCTAATGAACAAAATGGTAGTAAGTAATGAGTGAAGCTGTTCCATCGGTTGTTGCGATAGACATTGGGACACATAAGGTTTCAGTTCTAATAAGTAAAGTACATGCACCTGATAATATTCAGGTTATTGGGATGGCTAGTGCGCGCAATCGCGGCATGAATAAAGGTAAAATTGTTAGCCTAGATAAAGTGATCACTGCCATTAAAAATGCTGTACAAGAAGCAGAAGACATGGCCGAGTGCCGTGTCCATTCGGCGTGGGTATCTATTCCGAGTGCTGAACTCAAAAGTTACTATGCATCTGGTCGTACACCGATTAATAATCCAGAAAGAACCATTACCACCACAGAAGTCGTTCGCGCCTTAGAGTTGGCAAAAGCGAGCCACATGACGCCAGATTACTATTTAGCCAGTGCGGTGCCTCTAGGTTTTGAATTGGATGATGAAACGGAATGGGTACAAAACCCAATCAATCTGTCTGCAAACAGTATGACAGCACATTATCAATTGATGATGTTACCGATTAGCACCATGCAAAATTTAGACCGTGCCATGAAAGGTGCCAATATTTTCGTTGAAAAGATGGTGGTTTCATGTTTGGCAACGGCTGAAAGTAGCTTGCTAAAAGACGAAAAAGAATATGGCGTCTGCTTACTTGATATCGGTGCGGGTGTTTCCAATATTGCGGTTTATATCGAAGGGCATCTGGTTTTTTCACATACTATTCAACGTGGTGGTGAAAATGTAACGCGCGATATCGCTGCTGTATTACAAACAACAACAGAAGAAGCAGAACGTCTGAAATTGCTGTATGGTTGTGTCGACCTCAACCAAGTTAAACCCGATCATATGATCCAGTTTGAAGCAATTGATGGTCCTCAGAGTATTAGCCGTATAGAATTGTCAGAGATTATTTTGGCACGCTATGAGCAAATCCTCAGCCAAGTTTATGAGAAGTTAGAAAGCAATGGCGCGCTAGCAAGCTTGTATCATGGCGTGGTGTTGACGGGAGATGCTTGTCAAATTGAAGGTATGGTGACATTGACCCGCCGCATGCTTGGGGTCTCTGCGCATTTAGGTAATCCGCCTCTACAAGTGAGTTGTGATGATCAATATCTTCCTTCATTAAGACGTTCAATGTATGCCACTGCAGCAGGATTGTTAATGTTTAGTCAAAGTGAGATGCAAGAGACGGTTGAAGAACCGGATAGCAAGGAAAAAAGATCGCTGTGGCAAAGACTTAGCAATGGTTGGAATGCAATGAACAACAAATTGAAGGGTATTTTTTAGGTATAGTTTTTTTAGGGATTATTGTGCAAAAGTTGTAAGTATATTCGCCTATACTTGACAAGCTCAATATTGCAACGCATCCTAAAAAAACGATTTATTATTTGAGATCAAGGCAGTATACGGGCTTAAAGTGACTGCCGTTATTTATTAGGAAGTCTACAGGTCATGGCCTCATTTGAATTTTTAGAAGACGAACAAAACGATGGTAACGGTCAAGCCCGTTTTACAGTATTTGGTGTCGGTGGTGGCGGTGGTAATGCCGTACAACATATGGTGCAATCTGATATTCAGGGTGTGAAATTTGTTTGTGCAAATACCGACAAACAAGCATTGGATCGTATGAATGCGCCGTTCAAAATTCAGTTAGGTGAGCAAAGCACACGAGGCTTAGGCGCTGGTGCAAATCCAGAAGTCGGTCAGATTGCAGCAGAAGAAAGCCGAGAAATTATTCGCCAGCATCTTGAAGGTGCTGACATGGTTTTTGTTACTGCAGGCATGGGCGGTGGAACAGGAACGGGTGCAGCGCCAGTTGTAGCAGAAATTGCTAAAGAAATGGGTATTTTGACAGTTGGTGTTGTGACTACGCCATTTAATTTTGAAGGTCGTCGTCGTCAGCGTTCAGCGGAAAAAGGTATAGAAGCGTTAGAAGCTCATGTAGATTCTTTGATTATTATTCCAAATCAACGCTTATTGAGTGTTTATGGCGATATTTCTATGCAAGATGCTTACCGTAAAGCAGATGATGTATTGTTAAATGCTGTGCGTAGTATATTTGATCTTGTGGTACGCCCTGGTCATATCAACCTTGACTTTGCCGATTTAAAAACTGCGATGAGCACACGTGGCTACGCCATGATGGGTGAAGGTAAGAGCAGTGGTCCAGATCGCGCTGAAGAAGCTGCCCGTTTAGCAATTCGTAGTCCATTGTTGGATAACGTGAATATCATGAATGCTAAGGGCGTTTTAATTAACATCACGGGTGGGGCAGATGTCACTTTACGTGAAACTGAAGTCATTACGGATGTTGTGAACCAAATTGTTGATCTAGACGAAGGCGAAGTATTCTTCGGTACCGTATTTGATCCGGATGCGCGTGATGAAATTCGGGTAACGGTGATTGCAACAGGTTTGACACGAAATGCCAATGATAGCGTTGAGCATAAACGTAAAGTGCCAACAAGTAGTGCTTCAGCCACTACAGCAGCATCAAATGTGGATGAAGATGATGTTCCCGCGATTAGCAAACGTCAAGGTGTTGATCATGCACCTTCTGCAGCCGCAGCAACACCACGTTCAACCCCGATGAGCATCCAAGATTATTTAAAGAATCAGCAGCGTAAGTAATTGATATTTAAATAATTAATTCTTCATTTATCTAAAGGTAGTGATAATCACTACCTTTTTATTTTTGCTCAATGCCTAAATATGCTACCTTATAGCGGATTTTAGGATGAAGAACCAAGTAACATGTTGAAGCAACGTACCCTGAAGCGCGTCGTGAAAGCAAGCGGCATTGGACTACACAGTGGTCAAAAAGTTTTAATTAACTTTTTACCTCATGTAGAGGATGGGGGTATTGTTTTTCGGCGTATTGACCTTGTGCCACCTGTCGATATCCCAGCAGATGCACTATTGATTCAAGAAGCTTTTATGTGTTCTAACTTGGTGATTGGCGATATTAAGGTTGGCACTGTTGAGCATGTCATGAGTGCGATTGCAGCATTAGGGATTGATAATCTCATTGTCGAAGTGTCTGCTTCTGAAGTTCCCATCATGGATGGTAGTGCCGGTCCTTTTATTTACTTATTGATGCAAGGTATTTTAGTAGAACAACAAGCACCGAAAAAATTTATTCGCATTTTAAAACCCGTTCAAGCGTTGATTGATGATAAACGCGCTGTTTTTAGCCCACATGAAGGCTTCCAGATCAATTTCACCATTGATTTTGACCACCCAGCTTTTGCCAAAGAGTATCAATCCGCCACTATTGATTTTTCTACAGAAACTTTTGTGTATGAGGTGAGTGAAGCGCGAACTTTTGGTTTTATGAAAGATTTAGATTATTTAAAAACTCATAACTTAGCCTTAGGGGCAAGTTTGGATAATGCCATTGGTGTCGATGATACGGGAGTTGTGAATGAGGAAGGTTTACGCTTTGCAGATGAGTTTGTAAGACATAAGATTTTGGATGCAGTCGGTGACTTATACTTATTGGGACATCAAATCATTGCAAAGTTTGATGGCTATAAATCTGGACATGCTTTAAATAATCAGTTGTTGCGCAATGTCAAAAGCGATCCAACAAATTATGAAATTGTAACATTTGATGATGCGAGCTTAAGTCCTATTCAATATGTTAACATTGTGTAAACGAGCGCTTGTAATTGCCTCATAAGGATTTTACTCAGGTTGATACCCTGTCAACTTACTTAATTTATCCATAATTGATTATATTTCTCATATGGTTGTTACGTTTTATTTCTTGCCAAACGTAGCATTGCTTGATTAAGCTTAGGGTCGCTTACGAAGCTTGCAGCATTTTTAAGCATGTCTTGTGCAATTGCTGGTAGTGCTTCGGTGGCTTTAGATGTTTTTACTGGGGATTTAGATGCGGTTCTTAAACGAACCTGTATTTTTTGCAAGTCTTTTAAGCCATCTAGCTGCGCAAGCTGTTGCACATAGTGTTTTTGAAGATAACCGAGTTGGCTAATCATTGCTTGATTTTCACCGGTAATGGTCAAAATACCAAATTGATAACAGGCGACTTGCCATTGCTCTGGTTGGGGTAATAGCGGTTGAATAAGTTTTGTGATTTTTTGCCATTCGGCAATCTGTTTGGTAAGAAACGATAAGTTTCCTGTTTTTACGTGTTGTCTTGTTGGTTGAAAAACCTTGATAGGCTCAGACATATGGCATAGCTCCATGTAAGTGTCTTTATCATAAGCTTTAGATTCAAGAAATATCAAGGCAGTCATCACGCAAGAAACTTAATTTGTAAGAACAGTTGATAGAGGTTTTTTATGCATTTTCGACGTATTTTATTAGCATTTTCACTGGCATCTTCTGCTGCATCGGTTGCTTTTGCTGATTTGGTTCAAATCAATCAGCCACATCAACAAAATCAATCAGATCGACTTGAGGCATTGACTAAAAGTTTGCAACAGCCTTCCAATATCCACATTCGTGATAGCAAAGAACCGATCGAAATCAATAATGATTCTCTTGCAAAAAAATATAGCGGCTCAAATACCAAATTTAGCAATACTGGTTATTCGTGGTTAGTAACACATCCTTTACCAGATATGAAGCGCGTGAGCTCAAACTATGGTGGTCGTACCATGGGTGGGCGCGCTGAAAACCATTCTGGCTTAGATATGGCTGCGCCAAGTGGTACGCCGATCTATGCAACAGGTCCTGGTGTTGTAACCAAGTCAGGCTGGGGCACCGGTTATGGGCAATATGTTGAAATCAACCATGGCAATGGTTATATCACACGCTATGCGCACGCTTCCCGTCTACTGGTTAGTGTTGGTGATGATGTAAAAGCGGGTGATCATATTGCTAACGTCGGTTGTACTGGTCGTTGTACTGGACCACACTTGCATTATGAAGTGGTTAAAGATGGTCAGCGTAAAAACCCATCAACCTATTTAGCGTTGTTACCTTAACTAGCACTATAAAATTGTTGTAGTACTTAAAAAACCGCCAATTGGCGGTTTTTTTGCATTTTTATGTTTATTTTGTGTTTAAAAAGTCAATTGGTATTTATTTACTAAATAATAGGGGGCTATCCCATTCAGCTGTAACCATAACTTAACAGCATCAAAATGTGATACATATATGATATAGAAAACAGATCATGGAATAGGTGAATTATGGCGTATTACGGCGATTCAGATGCTCAAGAAACAAAAGAATGGCAAGATGCATTTGACTCAGTGTTACAACACATGGGAACAGAGCGAGCAGCATTTTTACTCGAAAAGCTGTATCAGCGTGCAATTTTTAAGCACGTTCCCATTCAGCGTCTAAATACCCCTTATCTAAACACCATTTCCGTCGATGAAACCCCAGCGATGCCGGGCGATCAAGATATGGAACGCCGTATCCGTGCATTGATTCGTTGGAATGCTTTGGCGATGGTATTGCGTGCCAATACGACTGGAGATGATTTAGGTGGGCATTTAGCTAGCTTTGCATCTTCTGCGACCTTGTATGATGTTGGGTTTAACCATTTTTTCCGTGCCGCCAATGATCATTTCGGTGGTGACATGCTTTATATTCAAGGGCATTGTGCACCCGGTATTTATGCACGTTCATTCCTTGAAGGGCGTTTAAACGAAGAACAACTTAAAAACTTTCGCCGTGAGGTTGGTGGTCAGGGCTTACCAAGCTATCCACATCCGTACTTAATGCCAGATTATTGGCAGTTCCCAACGGTTTCGATGGGACTTGGTCCAATTATGTCAATTTACCAAGCACACATCCAAAAGTATCTAATGAACCGTGGTCTAATTAAAGAAGAAGACCGTAAGGTTTGGGCTTTCTTAGGCGATGGTGAGATGGATGAGCCAGAAAGCCTTGGTGCAATCTCGTTGGCTGGACGTGAAAAGCTAGATAATCTGATCTGGGTTGTAAACTGTAATTTACAACGCTTAGATGGACCGGTACGCGGTAACGGTAAAATTATCCAAGAATTAGAGTCAGTATTCCGTGGTGCGGGCTGGCGTGTTATTAAAGTTGTATGGGGGCGTCATTGGGATCCATTGTTGGCCAAAGATAGCTCCGGTGCATTAAAAGCACGTATGGAAGAAGCTTTGGATGGTGATTATCAGCGTTATCAAGTCAAGGGTGGTGGCTATACGCGCGAGCACTTCTTTGGTAAGTACCCTGAATCGGCAGAACTTGTAAAGCATCTGAGTGATGAAGATATTGATAATTTAAATCGCGGTGGTCATGACCCTTATAAGGTTTATGCAGCTTATGCCGCAGCGATGCAAAGCAATGGTCAACCGACGGTTATTTTAGCAAAAACTGTAAAAGGTTATGGTTTATCGGATGAGATTGAAGCGGTCAACAAAACGCATCAAATCAAAAAAATGCAGTTAGAGTCATTAAAATATTTCCGTAACCGTTTTAATTTACCGTTTACAGATGAGCAGTTAGAAGAGTTACCGCTGTATCGTCCAAATGAAAATTCACCTGAAATTAAATACCTAAAAGCCCGCCGCGAAGCATTGGGCGGTTATCTTCCTGCACGTCGCAAAGACAGTGTCAAGCTAGATATTCCAGCATTGTCTATTTTTGATCACGTATTGCGTGGTAGTGATGGTAAAGAACAATCGACGACCATGGTGATGGTCCGTCTAATCGCTGCATTATTGAAAGACAAAGCGATTAAAGACCGCGTCGTGCCTATCGTACCAGATGAAGCGCGTACTTTTGGTTTAGAGGGGATGTTCCGTCAACTGGGTATTTATGCTGCACATGGTCAGAACTATACACCGGAAGACCAAGAACAGTTGATGAGCTATCGTGAAGCAAAAGATGGACATATGCTGCAAGAAGGCATCAATGAAGCGGGTGCCATGAGTGCGTGGACAGCATTGGGTACCAGTTATTCTACCAATAACTTGCCGATGATTCCGATGTATATGTATTACTCGATGTTCGGTTTTCAGCGTATTGGCGATATTGCTTGGGCTGCTGGCGATTCACAAGCACAAGGCTTCTTATTGGGTGCTACCGCAGGGCGTACCACCTTAAATGGTGAGGGTTTACAACATCAGGATGGACATTCACATATTTTAGCTAGCACAATTCCAAACTGTGTATCTTATGATCCATGTTTTGGTTATGAGTTAGCGGTCATTGTACATGATGGTCTAGAGCGCATGTATGTCAATCAAGAACGCGTGTTCTATTACTTGACGCTCATGAATGAAAACTATGCGCAACCAATGATGCCAGCTGGTGTTGAAGAAGGCATTAAACGTGGTCTGTATTTATTCGCCGAAGATGAAAAAGCCACCGTACAATTACTGGGTTCTGGTGTGATTTTGCGCGAAGTTATTAAAGCAGCGCAGATTCTAGCTGAAGAATATCAAGTTCACGCCAATGTGTGGAGTGTGACAAGCTTTAATGAATTGGCACGTGATGGTATGGCGGCTGAAGAATATAACCGTTTACATCCAATGGCTGATCAGCCGAAACAAGCATGGGTTACTGAACAATTGCGTGCAACGGACGGTATTGTTGTTGCTGCGACAGATCATATTCGCGCCTATAGCGAACAAATTCGTGCCTATCTACCGGATGGTCGCCCATACGTTACATTGGGTACAGACGGTTATGGTCGCTCAGATACTCGTGGTAATTTGCGTAGTTACTTTGGTGTAGATGCTGCCCATATTGTGGTGGCTACCTTGAAAAAACTCGCTGATGAAGGCGAAGTAGATGCACGCTTAGTCAAAGACGCTATTTCAAGTTTTGAACTTGATGTAGATCGCCCAGTTGCGTGGTTGCCACAAGCGCATGCAGAAGTGTCTGAAGTTGCTCCTTATACAGAGCAAACAGGTGAGGAGAAATAAAATGCACATTACCACACCTGATATTGGCGTAGATAAAGCGACTGTTGCTGAACTTTTGGTGAAAGTCGGTGACCGAATTGAAGCTGAAGACAGTATTGTTTTGCTTGAGTCCGACAAGGCTTCTGTTGAAGTTCCATCAACTGCAGCTGGTGTGATTAAAGCTATTTTGGTAAATGTCGGTGATAGCGTGACCGAAGGGACTGCACTGATTGAGCTGGAAACAGAAGCAAATGCTGAAACGCAAAGCACGGCTGTTGAGTCGCAACACTCGCCAGAACCAGCAACGCCAGTCGCAGAGCAAGTCGCAGAAAGCCCTGCTGACGTTGCCGCTGTTGCGAATAGTCAAAATGATGCAGCAAGTACTGCAACCATTGAATTAAAAGTACCTGATATTGGGGTTGAAAAGGCATCAGTCAGTGAATTGTTGGTTGCAGTCGGTGACAGTATTGCTGTGGATGACAGTATTGTACTACTAGAGTCAGACAAAGCTTCGGTTGAAGTACCGAGTACAGCGGCAGGTACTGTTGTTGAAATTGCGGTAAAAGTTGGAGATATAGTCAAAGAAGGCGTGTTATTGCTGAAAGTCGCAACGGCGGGTCAAGCATCTGCTGCTACGGCAACATCAAATCCCGCTGCGGCAGTTGCAGAAAAAAGCACACCTGCACCAGCAACAACGGTTGCAGAGAAGACAGTTGCAACGGTAGCTGACAGCAAGCAAAGTCAGGCGCCTACGACGCACAGTACGACGACACCAAGCCTAAGTCCAGAACAGCATGAACAAAATGCAAAAGTTTATGCTGGTCCAGCCGTGCGTAAATTGGCACGCGAACTGGGTGTAGTCTTGGCTCAGGTTCAGGCGACAGGTCCTCATCAACGTTTGTTGAAGGAAGATGTATTTGCTTATGTGAAACAACGTTTAACCACAGCGGCGACGACAAGTACTACTTCAGCTTCAGCTGTTGTTGCGAGTGCTTTGCCGAATTTACCGGATTTTAGTAATTTCGGTGGTGGTGAGCTGAAGACTTTAACACGCTTACAGCAAGTTTCTATTCCACAGTTATCGCTGAATAACTATATCCCACAAGTGACACAATTTGATTTGGCGGATATTACTGATCTAGAAGCATGGCGCGGTGAATTAAAAGCCAACTTTAAGAAACAAGGCATAAGCTTGACGATTTTAGCGTTTATTGTTAAAGCGATTGCACACTTGTTAAAAGAAGAGCCTTATTTTGCTGGGCATTTAGCGGATGATCAAAAAGCAGTATTATTACGTAATGAAATCCATATGGGTATTGCAGTGGCAACACCTGATGGCTTAACAGTCCCTGTGCTGCGTAATCCAGATCAAAAAAGTATTCAGCAAATTGCCATTGAGTTGGGTGAATTAAGTCAGAAAGCGCGTGATAAAAAATTGTCACCGAAAGACTTACAAGGTGCTAACTTTACCATTACCAGTTTGGGCAGTATTGGGGGTACAGCATTTACTCCCTTGGTGAACTGGCCACAAGTTGCAATTTTAGGTATTTCACCTGCCACGATGCAGCCGGTGTGGGATGGTAATAAGTTTGAACCACGTTTGATGTTACCATTATCACTGTCTTATGATCATCGTGTGATTAATGGTGCAGATGCGGCACGTTTTACCAATAAACTCACCAAGCTATTGGCCGATATTCGTAATATCTTGCTCTAAGCTCGAGGCTTTTTAAACAGCATTGCAATACCTTATTGTGATCTGTTGTATCGAAATTTTATATGTGCAAAAAACCCTGTATCCCAAGTGATACGGGGTTTTTATTTATAAGCATGATCTAATATGTATTTTCGAGATAAAGTGTTTTGGGCTGTTGCTTAAATGCCGATTAGCCTGTAGAATTGCCGTACACTTCATTGGGGAGTAGCCGCTGTTTACGCAGGTAAACAGGTGATGATCAACATAATTGCTCAACAGAGCGTGGTCATCATAGCAAAGTTCAATGGTGCTTAGAAATAAGCTATCTTTTGTTGGCAAGACCTTTGATTTACCGCTCTGCAATCATTTCGATTTATGGCTAGCAGGAGAGGTAGGTCATCGGTATGACGCTAGCCAGAGATTTTGAATATGCAAGAACTAATCTCTTCTACACTCATTGTAGCGCTCGCAGAGATGGGTGATAAAACACAACTCCTTGCCTTGCTGCTTGCTGCACGCTTCAAAAAACCTATACCGATTATTGCCGCAATTTTAGTTTCTACCTTAATTAATCACGCATTATCTGCTGTATTTGGACAATGGATTACTGCGATGATCAATCCAACATGGTTGGTTTGGGTCTTATCAATTGGTTTCATTGCGATGGCTATCTGGATGCTTATTCCAGATAAACTAGAAGATGAAAGCGAAAATATAAAAAAATGGCAAAAATTTGGCGTATTCGGGGCAACCTTCATTTTATTTACCCTAGCTGAAATTGGCGATAAAACACAATTGGCTACGGTTGCATTGGCCGCCAAATACGACAGCATATTTTGGGTCACAATGGGTACCACCTTGGGCATGCTCATCGCGAATGTCCCAGCGGTATTGGTTGGAGATCGCTTTGCCCAGCGCCTACCGATTGCTTTGATTCATAAAATTGGTGCCTGTATTTTTATGGCATTAGGGGTGATGACTTTGCTTGGGTATTATTTGCTCTAAGTTTTTAAATACGCCATAAACTGCTTATAACGTTAAACCGCGATCTGAATAATCGCGGTTTTTTTGTCACTGTTTGCCCCATACAGAATATCTATTTAAATTGCACCATTTTAGCGCTATTTAGAAGGATGCTCGATTGCTTAAAGCGTGATGGGCTGGTGCTTAGCGCAGTGCATGATCACAAAAAAATATTAAAAAACTATTGCCAATAAAAACAGATTTTTTTAGCATTTCTGCTCAATCTACAACTTTAATAATGAGAATTTCAAATGCAGTTGTCACAGGTTAGTCGAGACGATATTTGTTTAAGCTGCGGGGCATGTTGTGCCTATTTTCGGGTATCTTTTTATTGGGCTGAAGGTGAGGCGATGCCTAGCGAGATGGTTGAGCCTTTAACGGCCGTTTATTCGTGTATGTGTGGTACCAATCAGAAACAGCCGCGTTGTGTTGCACTACAGGGCGAAGTTGGACAGGCTGTAAGCTGTGGAATTTATACAGTACGCAGTGAAAGTTGTAAGGAGGTTCAAGCGGGTGATCAACAGTGCCAAAAAGCACGACTTGCCCATGGCTTGATTCCAATCGTCAATCTCGATTTGGCATCTAGCAATGATGAGGGTTATGACCAAGTCAGTTAAATGAAAAAAGATCACGAGGCGCTATGTATGATGCTCGGCAAAATACCTAGCATCTTGTTGTTCTAATAGACATTTTATAAATAAAAAATTGCTTAAATAAAAATTACAGTGCAATTTATGCAATTAGCAATGAAATTTATCATTAAATTTGTATATAATGGCTCACGGAAATTACCAGTGAGATTGTTATGCTGACCATCGTTCAAGAAGCGTTGACCTTCGATGATGTCTTGTTACTCCCTGCCTATTCTACAGTTCTTCCAAAAGATGTCTCCCTAAAGACACGCCTTACACGAGGCATTCAATTAAATATTCCTTTAGTTTCTGCTGCCATGGATACCGTGACTGAGTCTCGTATGGCAATTGCTATGGCACAGCATGGCGGTATTGGAATATTGCATAAAAATATGGACATTGCTGCACAGGCTGCCGAAGTTCGCCGCACCAAAAAATTTGAGGCGGGCATAGTCAATGATCCGATTACCGTTAGTCCAGAAACCACAGTACGTGAGTTGATGGCGCTGACTGAAGCCAATAATATCAGCGGTGTGCCAGTGGTAAAAGATGGCAAAGTCGTTGGTATAGTGACGGGGCGTGATACACGTTTCGAAACGAATTTTGAACAGCCTGTTAGTAATATTATGACCACGCAAGAGCGTTTGGTGACAGTAAAAGAAGGCGAATCTAAAGAAAATATTCAAGCATTGTTGCAAAAACATCGTATTGAAAAAGTTTTGGTGGTTGATGATCATCATGCGCTAAAAGGTTTGATTACCGTTACGGATTTCCGTAAAGCTGCGTTATATCCCAATAGCTGTAAAGATGATTTAGGTCGTTTACGCGTGGGCGCAGCCGTTGGAACGGGTGCAGAAACACCTGCACGTGTTGAAGCATTGGTTGATGCTGGTGCGGATGTGATTGTGGTTGATACTGCACATGGTCATTCTGCTGGCGTGATTGAACGTGTACGCTGGGTTAAACAAAACTATCCTCAAGTTCAAGTGATTGGCGGTAATATTGCGACCGCAGATGCAGCATTGGCTCTCATGGATGCTGGTGCAGATGCAGTGAAAGTCGGTATTGGACCGGGTTCAATTTGTACGACACGTATTGTGGCTGGGATTGGCGTACCGCAAATTTCTGCCATTGATAATGTTGCCAATGCACTGAAAGAACAGATTCCACTGATTGCAGATGGTGGTATTCGCTTCTCTGGAGATATGGCGAAAGCCTTAGGTGCTGGTGCTAGCACGATTATGGTAGGTTCTTTAATGGCAGGTACCGAAGAAGCACCTGGCGAAGTTGAGTTTTTCCAAGGTCGTTATTATAAAGCATATCGTGGTATGGGCTCTTTAGGCGCAATGGCTGGTTCAACAGGCTCAGCCGATCGTTATTTCCAAGATGCGAAAGCAGGTGCTGAGAAATTGGTTCCTGAAGGGATTGAAGGTCGTGTGCCGTATAAAGGTCCAATGGGTGCGATTGTGCATCAAATGATGGGTGGCTTACGCTCATCCATGGGATATACCGGTTCTGCCACAGTTGATGATTTACGTCAAAATGCCAAGTTTGTGAAAATCACTTCTGCCGGCATGCAAGAATCACATGTACATGATGTCACTATTACCAAAGAAGCTCCAAACTATCGCGTAGGTTAAGCTACGCGATATAACCTTAAAAAAAATAAGGTTTTAATGAAAGTTTGCATAAAAAGCCATCCTCAAGTGATGGCTTTTGTTGTTTTTGGTGTAAAGTACAGAAAGACTTGAGCACTTGCTGGTGCTCAGGTTGGTGCTTAGATAAGATAGAAGAATGTCTGGGGAAATGAGGATATCGCATTACAAATTTGATCGGTATCCGCATGAGCAGCTCTTTAAAATATATGTAATTTGAAACGATTAGCGGATTTAAAATGAGTTATTTTGGTACAGATGGTATACGGGGAAAATTTGGTGAATCACCAATTACACCACAATTCGCCTTACAACTTGGTTTTGCAGCAGGGAAAGTATTAAAAAAAATAAGTCACACGCAAAAACCCATTGTTGTTTTGGGCAAAGATACACGTTTATCGGGTTATATTTTGGAATCTGCTTTACAAGCGGGATTAAATGCCGCAGGTGTTTATGTTCATTTATTGGGCCCTCTGCCTACACCGGCGATTGCACATTTAACCCGTGCCTTACATGCTGATGCTGGTATTGTTATATCTGCATCACACAATCCTTATTTTGATAATGGCATTAAGTTTTTCTCAGGAGAGGGCAAGAAGCTTTCTGATGAACTCCAACAAGCCATTAACCAACAGCTTGAACAAGACTTGTACATCGATGAGCCGGCAAATCTTGGTAAAAGTGTGCGTGTTAAAGATGCCAATGGTCGTTATATCGAATTTTGTAAGTCTACTTTCCCTTATCATTTTAGTTTGCGTGATCTGAAAATTGTGGTGGATTGCGCCAATGGTGCGGCTTATAGCGTGGGTCCAGCTGTATTCCGTGAGTTAGGTGCCAAAGTCATTGCCATGCATGAACAGCCTGATGGTTTAAATATCAATCAAAACTGTGGTTCCACTCATCCTGAAAGTTTGCAACGTGCTGTGGTAGAACAACAAGCCGATGTTGGAATTGCTTTTGATGGGGATGCAGATCGGGTTGTGATGGTCGACCGTTTTGGTAATTTGATTGATGGCGATCATATTCTCTATATCTTGGCTACACAAAGTCAGCATAAGCCTGCGGGGATTGTGGGTACGGTGATGAGTAATATGGCCTTAGAGTTAGCACTTGCTGCTGCTGGTGTGCCATTTGTACGTGCTCAAGTCGGCGATCGCTATGTGTTGCAAGCCTTAGAGGAAAATGGTTGGAGCATTGGTGGTGAGCCATCAGGTCATGTCCTGACACTTGATAAAAGTACCACTGGGGATGCCATTATTGCGGCATTACAAGTACTGACCGTAATGGTTGAGCAGCAAAAAAGTCTTGATCAACTGGTCAGTGAGTTTAAGCTATTTCCACAGGTCTTGGTCAATGTTCGCTTAGAGCAAATGATTGATCCTTTTGCCATAGATGCTCTGAAAGCACAATTTGCCAGTGTCGAACAGCAATTACAAGGTCGTGGACGTTTATTGATTCGTAAGTCTGGCACTGAACCGGTGATTCGTGTGATGGTAGAAGGTGATGATCACGAACATATTACTGCATTGGCCAATCACTTGGCTGACGCAATCCGGCAACATGCCTGAGCTTAGGTGAGGAGTTTGAGATGAGTGATACCATCAAAGATTTGAGTGAATTGCGTTTAAGTTATCAAAAAGATCAACTGTTAGAATCACAGCTACATCGAGATCCGCATGAGCAGTTTTTGCTTTGGTTTAATCAAGCCTTAGCATCGCCTTTACATGAACCTTATACCATGTATTTGGCAACAGCAGATGCAACAGGACGCCCTCATGTTCGTACGGTATTACTCCGTGGCGCCAGTCAGGCAGGTTATGATTTTTATACCAATTATGACAGCCAAAAAGGGCTGGACTTAGCCGAAAACCCACAAGCAGAATTATTGTTTTATTGGCCAGAGTTAGAACGTCAAGTGCGCATTCATGGGGCTGTGGAGAAAATCTCTGAGGCTGAAGCCAGTGATTATTATCATAAACGACCACGTGATAGCCAATTGGCGGCTTATGTCAGTACACCGCAAAGTGGTGTGATTGCAGATCGCTCCAGTTTAGAGCAACGCTTTGCACAGATAAGTGCACAATTTGCACAGGATGAGGCAATTCCTAAGCCTGAATTTTGGGGAGGGTATCGTGTGCTGGCAGATCGTTACGAGTTCTGGCAAGGACGACCAAACCGTATGCATGATCGGATTCACTATCTACAACAAGATGGTCAGTGGATTTTACAACGTTTGATGCCTTAAGAGCTGTCAATTTAGGAAGAAGATGTCTAAATACCGTATTGTTTCACGCCCTTTACTGAGCTCTCCTGATTGCTTTAAGACGGTACCCAGCTTTATGGCGAAGATCTTGGCGGCGCGTGGGGTACAGTCTGAACAAGAGCTGGTGTTAAAGCTCAAACATCTGCTGCCGCCAGATTTAAAGGGGCTGCAACAAGCGGTAGCACTCATGGATCAAGCCATTGATCAGGGTGAGAAAATTGTAGTAATTGGCGATTATGACGCCGATGGCGCAACCAGTACTGCATTGATGATATTGGCATTGCGCGATATGGGGGCAGAGGTGAATTATCTGGTGCCAGATCGTTTCAAATATGGCTATGGTTTGACGCCCGCTATTGCCGATTTAGCCATGCAGACCTATCAACCAGATCTTCTGATCACGGTAGATAATGGTATTTCCAGCCATGCCGGTGTTGCTCAGGCACAGGCGCATGGTATGCGCGTCATTATTACCGACCATCATTTAACCAGCAAAATACCGCCGCCCGCTGAAGCTGTGGTCAATCCCAATCAGCAGGGCTGTACTTTTGCCAGTAAAGCTTTAGCGGGTGTTGGGGTTGCTTTTTATGTATTGGCTCGTTTAGCGACTTTGCGGGCTCAGCATGGCAAGACCACGTCAAAGATAACGCAATATTTAGATTTGGTGGCGCTGGGAACTTATGCCGATGTTGCAAGTTTAGACTATAACAACCGCATTTTAATCGAAGCAGGTTTACAACGCATACAACAACAGCAATGTCGTATTGGGATTAGTGCATTATTGGATGTTGCTGGGCGAGATCCTGCTCAGTTACAAGCACAAGATTTAGGTTTTGTATTGGGTCCTAGAATCAATGCCGCAGGGCGAATGGATACCATGGACATCGGTATCGCCTGTTTACTCTGTGACGATGTCTCTGAAGCATATCGTTTAGCTAGAGCGCTCAATGGTCTCAATTTGGAACGACGGCAAGTAGAAGTGCAAATGAAGCAGGAAGCTTTGCAGGCACTCAATCAGGTTGAAATTGATGCACAAACTTTGCCTGCCGCATTGGTCATGTTTGAGGAGCATTGGCATCAAGGTGTGATTGGAATTGTGGCAGGGCGCTTAAAAGAACAATTTCATCGACCGAGTATTGTCTTTGCACCCGATCAAGACGGTATACACATCAAAGGTTCAGCACGTTCAATTGAAGGCATTCATATTCGTGATGCAATTGAACTGGTTGCAGAAAAATTTCCACATTTAGTTAAATTCTTTGGTGGGCATGCCGCTGCTGCGGGTTTGACCATTCGCCGTGAACATTTTCAAGAATTTAAAGCTATCTTTCATGAACAGATTGCGGCGATGGACCCTGCTTTATTTCAAGCGAGCTTATGGACTGACGGTACATTAGATGAACACGAATTGCAGTTAGAAACGGTTGATTTAATCCAGCAATATGGTCCATGGGGGCATCAATTTCCATTGCCAATCTTTGAAGGGCGATTTCAAGTACAAGATGCACGGTGGCTGAAAGAGACTCATCTTAAGTTACGTTTGACTTTACAGAATGGGCAAAGCCTTGACGCGATTGCCTTCAATGCGGCGGAGCGTTTTCAGTTTGAGCCTACGCAGTCTCAGGTGTCGCTGGTCTATAGCTTGGAGCGCAATGACTACAATGGTCGTAGTAGTCTGCAGTTAAAAATCCTAGATTTGCAATAAACCATTTGCTTGCCCCAAGTTACTGTTGAGGAGCGATTGGTTGTACAACTGCTGTGAGATCTTATTTACAAAGTTTAAGCAGCGCAGAACTTTAACTTGGGTTGCCCCTTATGATACTGCGCTGCTATGACAGATATTAGAAGTCGTAGGCAAGACCTAATACCACCTGATTCTTTTGCTTTTCATCAAGACGATCACGCCCTCCGACAATAAAGTCAAAATTGACATTGGCACCAGTGTTGGCTATTGGGTGGCTTAGCCCCAGCGTTAAATGCCTGAAGTTAAAGTGTTCGGTGGTTTCAACGTATTTGTCTTTGTCATTGTAATAATATGCACCAATAGCCGCGTGCCCAGTAAAATCTTTCGGTAATGCTTGCGCATAGGCAACTTGTACGTAGGTATCGCCTTTATTGCCAGAGATGGTGTCTTTGCTAGCAGTCTGGGTAATGAAACTAAGATTTTTATAGTCGATGCCCAATAATGTTTCAAAGAAGTCTGATTTGGCATCGGACTGATGATAATAGTAATAACTGCCGCCGATGGTATAGCTTAGGTCGTCATTCACTTTGCCGCGGTAACCGATATTGATATCATTTTCAAATGCTTTACTGCCTTGATATTGCTCACTGGCTGCATCATATTTGCTCAGTGAGTAGCCTAGATTTGAGCCCCAATAACCGATGTATAAACCTGATGGATGGCTGTATTCGATGCCACCTTGGATAGAGGGATTATCATTTTCTGGGCTGTTGGTCATACCGCGAAAAACATAGCTGGAAACCACGGCAATATTCCCCGTCACTTCACCGGCAAAAGCTAAGTTGTCACTGGCCATGAGATAGGGTGTCATACTCATAAGGAGCGTGGCGGCACACAGTTGCTGAATTGCTTTCATTAAAATTTCCCCTACGATAAAGTCGCACACGATGCGCTGTGTGAATAGCAAGCAAGACAAAGCAATTGTTATGCCATTTTGCTAATGGGAATAATTTTAACGGTTGTAATGACTTCTTGTCTTGAAGCCAGTCTAAAATTTTTTATGAATATCTGTTTTATTTTTAAGTCTGGGTTTAAAGCTTGGATTTAAAGCCGCATTCTAAGATCAGCACAGAGCATCCGACATGAACAATGAATGCTGTAGGGGCACAGCATTCATTGTGTTAAGGGCGAGATTCAGTGAATCGCCTGAACTTCTATAATCAATTGCTCCACCACTTGAGGCTCAGCTAAAGTACTGGTATCGCCTAAACTATCGAGTTCATTGGCAATAATTTTCCTTAAGATACGCCGCATGATTTTACCTGAACGGGTTTTTGGTAAGGATGGTGCCCAAACCACGGCGTCGGGTGTTGCCACAGGACCGAGTACTTTACGCACCCAAACATAGAGCGCTTGGCGTAATTCCTCGTCTTGTGCTATGCCTGCCTGCAAGGTAACGTAGGCACATATTCCCTGACCTTTGATGTCATGTGGCATTCCCACTACAGCAGCTTCAGCAACAGCCTCATGTGCAACCAAAGCACTTTCTATTTCTGCTGTGCCTAAACGATGTCCTGAAACATTGAGTACATCATCGACGCGCCCTGTAATCCAATAGTAGCCATCCGCATCACGGCGTACGCCATCACCAGTAAAATACTGACCGGGATAAACTGAGAAATAGGTTTCAATAAAGCGTTTTTGATCGCCCCAGATACTACGCATTTGCCCCGGCCAGCTGTCTTTGATGACCAAATTACCTTCGGCCGCACCTTCGAGTTCATTTCCCTGCTCATCCACAACAGCCGGTTGAATACCGAAATAAGGACGAGTCGCGGAACCTGGTTTTAAGGGCGTTGCACCGGGTAAGGGCGAAATGAGTATGCCGCCAGTTTCTGTTTGCCACCAAGTATCGACAATTGGACAGCGGCTTTCGCCCACAACGGTATAGTACCATTGCCATGCTTCAGGATTGATGGGTTCACCAACTGAGCCGAGCAGGCGTAAACTGCTGCGGTCGCTTTCTCGTACAAAGCCATCACCTTCACGCATCATGGCGCGTATCGCCGTTGGTGCAGTATATAACACCGTCACATTATGTTTATCTACAATATGCCCTGTGCGTGCCCAAGTTGGATATTGTGGAACACCCTCAAACATAACTGTGGTGGTGCCATTGGAGAGCGGACCATAGAGTACATAGGAATGTCCTGTGATCCAACCCACATCTGCGGTACACCAAAAGACATCATCTTGTTTGATATCAAAAATTTCTCTAAAGGTACTGTTGACATAGGTGAGATAGCCGCCCGTGCTATGCAATACCCCTTTGGGTTTTCCAGTAGAACCCGAGGTATATAAGATAAAGAGTGGGTCTTCAGCAAACATGGGTTCAGCTGGGCAGATTTCGTTCACTTCGGCAATTTCAACGTGATACCACAAGTCACGCGGTGGATGAAAGTTGATCGCATTGCCTGTGCGATGCACCACGATGACATGCTCGACGGATGTGGTATTGCCCAGCGCCAAAGCCTGATCAACATTTTCTTTTAAGGGAATGGGCTTCCCGCCGCGCATGCCAGAGTCCGCCGTTACGACGATTTTGGCTTGGCAATCTTCGATTCGGCTGGCCAAGGCATCGGGTGAAAAGCCGCCAAAGACTACGCAGTGCACTGCACCAATACGGGTACAAGCCAGCATGGCAATGGCTGCTTCAGAGATCATTGGCATGTACAGCACGACACGATCACCTTTTTGTACGCCATGTTTTTTTAGGACATTGGCAAAACGGCAGACTTCGTCATAGAGTTCTGTATAGGAAATAATTTTATGACGTGAAGGGTGATCACCTTCCCAAATAATGGCAGGTTTATGGGGGTGTTCTTTGAGGTGGCGATCTAGGCAGTTGGCACTGACATTAAGCTGACCATCTGCGAACCATTCCAGTTTAAAGTGATTTGGATCAAGATTGCAGTTACGGACAGTTTGAAATGGGGTAATCCAGTCTAATTTATTCGCAGCATCGGCCCAAAATAGTTCTGGATTTTCGATAGATTGTTGATAGCGTTCAAAATACTGCTGTTGGTTGGTCCGTGCAGTTTTTGCAAAGTCTTCTGGGACTGGATAGATTTCTTTCATCTTGAACTTCCTTGATTATTCCATCTCATCATGAGATTGGTGCTTTAATTTTAGTTGTATTACTTAGCCTGTTGTTTTCAGTATTACGACACATCTTTTCGGATAACAATTATGCTTTAGTCGTAGTTTAGAATAATTTTTAAAAGATTGAAAAGTAATTTTCAGTCATGTGACAGCATGATATAAATATTTAATTTGGAACAATAATATCTTTTGCATCAGCCTTATGTTGGCGGCGCAGCGCAGCATCTCATTTGAAGGATCTGAGATAGAATAGATATTTTAAGAAGCGCTCATTGAACTGTTAGCTGCCCAACATTGATCAATATAAGCCTTGTACAAGGTGAATGGATGATGATTTTGCCCTATCTCTTACAATACCTCTGGCAATATTTTTTTAAGACCTCTGGCAATATATTTTGAGCCCTTGCGATATTAAGCTGGTGCTTGAAGGTGTGAATATATACGGCAGCAAGTCTATAAAATGCTGCAGCATTCATACAAAGTGCATAAAAATATTATGTTAATTTATCCTTTGGAGCGTAAAACCTCGGGGTTTAGCCCGAGGATATAAGCGACTGGAAGCACCCTTTAAACTATTCACTAAGCTAGAAATTGCTATTTATTGTTAGCCATAGACCCAATATATTTTAAGTATTAAGTATGAAGACACTTAAATTACGCATAAAAGATAAACATTAAGAACTATGCTCCAGTATAAATGCGAGAACGCAGGAGTATGGTATGAAGAAGTCAATGAAGCCTATACCACCCAAACTTGTTCGTGTTGTGGCTCACGCTGCAATAGTCCGAAAGGTAGAGCAGGACTTGGAATAAGAGAATGGCAGTGCATGGAGTGCGGTACGCTCCATGATCGGGATGTAAATTCCGCACTGAATATTCTTGCGCTCGGGCATGAGCGTCTCGCAGGAGGAATCCCCGGTCTTTAGGTCGGAGAGGATGTCAATGCAATCAAGATGAACTGACGAGCTGTTGTGATCCTGATCAATATAATGTGATCCTGCTGTATCGTGAGTACAAGATTTTAAAGATATTGAATGAAAATGATTTGTCAGATAAATGACGTGATCTTGCATGACGTCTGGAGAAAGTTAACGTGACAGAACAAAGATCTGATCTCAGTGAAATGGCGCAGGGCACCTCAGAGTTTATACATTCTGCGACCGAAAAAACCGCTCAAACGGTCATTGCGCATACCAGTAAATATAATGATGTATATAGTAGTATCGATAAAATCATTGAGGGATTTTGGCAACGCGTTCCTTATTTTATTATTGCACTCGTTGTTATTTTAATTTTCTGGTTACTGTCTAAAGTTTTTAAATTTTTTATTCAAAAGACTTTAGAAAATCGTAGTTATACCCGTCAAAATTTAGTGCTGGTATTAAATCGGGTCGGCAGTACGATTATTATTTTCCTTGGTATATTAATCGCAATGGTTGTGGCGATTCCTGGGTTTACGCCTGGGCAGTTAATGAGTGCTTTGGGAATTGGCTCTGTTGCGATTGGGTTTGCATTTAAAGATATTTTCCAAAATATGCTGTCGGGTATTTTGATTTTATTGGGTGAACCTTTCCGTATAGGGGATACCATTATTGTCAATAGTATGGAAGGTACAGTCGAAGACATTCAAGTTCGTGCAACTTTTTTACGTTCACCAGATGGTCGACGTATTGTGATCCCCAATGCGACGGTATATACCAGCTCATTAACGGTCAATACCGCCTATACGCGTCGCCGTTGTGAATTTACAGTTGGCATCGGTTATGAGGATGATACCACTAAAGCGAAAGCATTGATTATGAATATCTTAGATCATGATCAAAGCATTCTCAGCCAACCGAGTTTTAGTGTGAATGTCAGCAGCTTGTCTGATTTTTCAGTGAAACTCGCGGTGACGTGGTGGGTTGATACCAATGATGTCTCAACCTCAGCATCTATTAGCCGTGTGCAAGAGCAAGTGGTTGAAGCATTCCATCGTGAAAAAATTTCGATTCCTTATCCCGTACAAGAAGTCAAAATATATCGTGCGGAAGCAGATGCAGATGCAGATGCAGAGACAGCAGCACAGCCTAAAGCATGAACTGTGAAATATCAGACTACATCGTGACATCAAGCCATGGCTAGATAGCTGATGTTTAATAGCATGTAAGATCATCGGATGGAGCGGCTTATTGATATAGCCGCCCAATCACATAAGAAATAGCAGTTTCTGTACGTAAAATTCGTGTACCAAAGCAGCGTGCTTGGCAGCCATTTTGTTGTAAGAGCTCGATTTCATAGGGAATGAAACCACCTTCTGGTCCAATCACGATACTGCATGGGTGATCAATCGCATGTGGCATCGCCTGTTCTGCGTATGGATGTGCGACCCAGGCGGTTTGCCCAGCTGCGATTTGTGCAGCAAGTACATCTTCTACAAAAGGTTTGAAGCGTTGGTAAATCTCGATTTGCGGCGCAATCGTGTCACCCGCTTGCTCCAATCCAAGATCGATATAGTGTGGCAGTTGTTGTAAAAAAGGGCTTTGCCAGTAGCTTTTATCAACGCGATAACTATGAATCAGAACAATTTTTTCTACTCCTAAACTGACACTGTCCATAATCAGTCGGCGTAGTACCTTTGGGCGTGGCAATGCCACAATCAGCGTTAAGGGGATTTTGCCAGGACAGGGCTGAGACATAATGGGCTTCAGTGCCACACCTTGCGCATCTATTGCAACGACTTCAGTCAGATAGCGTTGTCCAGCACGAATACCGACTTTGAGTTGCTCTCCAACTTGCAGCTTTAAATGCTGCTGTAGATGTTGCAATTGCCGTGCTTCTTGGATGTACCACAGCTCTGCCTCAGCAGGAGGTGGGTCAATTAAAACAATATTCATGGGCGATACAAAGGTTCATGGGCGATACAAATATTGATACAAATATTAATGATGAGATTAGGTCGCGCTTTCGGGCTGCAAAGCAAGATCAATGGCTTGGATATGCCGTTGTAGTGAGCCTTGATTACGTGCCAAAACGCTTTGTGCGTGTTGTTGATATTGTGCAGCGAATTCAGGTTGCTCTAAACATTGCACAATGCTCTGAGCGATATCGGCGGCATTGTTTTGAATAGCGATGGCTTGGGCTTGCTTGAATTCTGTAACAATACTTTGAAAATTAAAATAATTCGGTCCAATAACAGTGGCAAGTCCTAAGCTTAAGGGTTCGAGTATATTGTGCCCACCGCCGGGTTCATTCAAGGAACCTCCGACGTAGGCCACTTGACTCAGCGCATACCAGAGCCAAAGCTCACCCATACTATCGGCCAAATAAACTTGGGTATCTGCTTGGATGGGCTGCGCTAAACTGCGTCGTTGTACGGTTAAAGCTAACTGCTGGATTTGGTTAAAAACTTCCTCAAAGCGTTCAGGATGACGTGGTACGACAATACATAGGGCGTGGCGATTCTGTTGGAGGTAGTCTTTTAAAGCTTCTAATAACACGCGTTCTTCAGGTGCATGGGTGCTGGCTAAAATAACAATTTTGCGATGTTGCAAATGCCACTGTTGCTGTAATTGTTGAGCCGCTTGAAGCGCTGTTTGTTGGGCTTGAATATCATATTTGATGCTGCCAACGATTTGACTTTGTGCTGCTGGCATACCTAAGGCAAGATAACGCTGTTGTGTATCAGCATCTTGGGCTAATAATTGTGTTAAGCATTTGAGCATATTTGCTGTCAGTTTGGGCAGGCGAGCATATGATTGTGCCGATTTTTCTGATAGACGCGCATTGATCAATAAACAGGGAATATGCCGTGCATGGACTTGATCGAGTAAGTTTGGCCAGAGCTCGGTTTCCACAAGTGCCAATAATCGCGGTTGATATTGGTTGAGAAAATCGACAATCAGATGGCGTTGATCTGCAGGTAAATAAACGGCTTGAAATAACGCTTGATAAGGGCTGTTGAGAAATAAAGCCTTAGCGCGTGCTTGTCCAGTTTTGGTGGTATTGGTCACCAAAACGGCGTGCCCTTGTTTTAAATAATGTTCGATTAAGGGCTGAGCAGCGTTGGTTTCCCCGACTGAAACAGCATGAAACCAAATACAGTGTAGGTTTTTAACCGCTTGAAAAGGACCAAAGCGTTCTAGGCATTCCGCTTGGTATTGGGATGGGGTGTCTGCACGTTTTTTTATACGCCAACGATACAGTGGCTTGGCGATCGCTAATGCCGCATTATACCAAAATGGAGTAGCCAAACTTGATCCTACACAGGTGGAGAATGAAGGCAATATAACAAAGCCCAGTGGAGCAAATAAAGAGAAATCGCATAGCAGATGTAAGAAAACACATTACGTTTTTCGTCATCTTTCTCACCGTGTTTCGATGGTGACGCTTGACCGCCAATAAAGCGCCTATAATGACTGTTGTATTGACTGAATAAACTGCTGAATATTTTGTTCATTACGTGAGAAATAGCACCATTGCCCACGTTTATGCAGTTGCAATAAGCCGGCTTGATGTAAAACAGCGAGGTGATTTGACATGGTGGACTGTGAGACATGACCCAGCTGTTCAATTTGACCCGCGCAGATGCCATGTTCGAGGTCTAAACACGCTTCGGCTGGAAAATACTGGGCTGGGTTTTTGAGCCAATGTAAAATCTGTCGTCTTAAGGGATTGGCCAATGCTTTAAAAACAAATTCATGGTCCATAAGAAACACCTATTCATCGGTGAATAAACCCAAATCAATCAAGTGCTTGAACCTGCTATCAGCGCTCCATGCTAGAGGGCTGAGTGCTATGGCGTAAAGCGCTAGCATTTGCGCTGTAATCAGGCTCTTGATCTGGATATATTGCTGGTTACAAGGACTCGCGCATTTGCTGGAGCCCTTGTAGTAGCGAGTTGCTAATGACGCTGAATTATAAACCTTGTTTTAGACTGGCTTCGATGAAACGGTCTAAATCGCCATCCAGCACAGCACCGGTATTGGAGTTTTCAACGCCGGTTCTAAGGTCTTTAATACGTGAGTCATCTAGTACATAAGAACGGATCTGGCTGCCCCAACCGATATCCGATTTAGCATCTTCCATCGCTTGTGCGGCTTCATTACGTTTTTGCATTTCTAATTCATATAACTTGGCACGAAGTTGTTTCCACGCACGATCACGGTTGGCATGTTGTGAACGTTCATTTTGACAAGCAACCACAATACCGGTTGGAATATGGGTTAAACGTACTGCTGAGTCGGTCTTGTTAATATGCTGACCACCTGCACCAGAGGCACGGTAAGTATCTGTACGTACATCGGCCGGATTAATTTCGATCTCAATATTGTCATCGACTTCTGGTGAGACGAAAACTGCAGAGAAGGAGGTGTGGCGGCGGTTGCCAGAATCGAAGGGGGATTTACGTACTAAACGATGTACTCCGGTTTCTGTTCTTAACCAGCCGTAAGCAAACTCACCTTCAACACGAATTGTGGCAGATTTAATACCTGCAACATCGCCATCAGAGACTTCCATCAGTTCTGCTTTAAAGCCATGACGTTCGATCCAACGCATATACATGCGTAGTAGCATAGATGCCCAATCTTGTGCCTCGGTGCCACCGGAACCGGCTTGAATATCCAAGAAGCAGGGATTTGGGTCCATCGGGTGGCTAAACATACGACGGAACTCAAGCGCAGCAAGTTCTTTTTCTGCTTGATCAAGCTCATTTTGTACATCGACTAATAAGCTCTCATCGTCGGCTTCAACCGCAAGATCCAGCATAGCTTTGGCATCTTCAAGCTGCTCGGCCAAGCGCTCAAGTACATTGATGACATTCTCAAGCTCACCTTTTTCTTTGGCCATCGCTTGAGCACGATTTTGGTCATTCCAAATACTAGGGTCTTCTAACTCGCGGAGTACTTCTTCTAAACGTTCTTTTTTAAGATCGTAGTCAAAGATACCCCCGTAGTGTTTGACCACGGTCAGTTAAGTCTTTTAATAAGTTTAGATATGGATTGATTTCCACGCGTAGATCCTATTCAAATTTAAAACTGGCACATTCTAACATAGCCAATGACCATGCTACAGATACCAGCAGCTGATAAGTTGTAGGTGATTGAAACGGAATATGCTGTACAGACATGCGTGTGCAATTGCTATGTTTAGCGAGCTTGGCATGCCACTAAAATAAAGCACACTAAACTAAAGCAGTCGTTACATAGTGCTATGTGCTATGTAGATAGGCAATAGACGAGAGACGCGATGCATCGAGCGGGGGAAATCTTCTCTCAATATTTTCATTTTGGCTCAATGTCATAATTTGTTCACAGTTTTAATAAAATTAAACATTTAGTAATTTATTTTATAAATCATGCACTTGATGTTATTATTGGCGCGATATTGCAAAGCTGCTTGGACTTTTTGATTGACTGGCAAACAAAAATCACTAGACTGAACTTGTAACAAAAAATGTATTTTGTGACACACCTTGAGGAACAAAGGGGTTTTAAAATGAAAAAACTAGCATTAACAACTGCATTGCTTTCAATGGTCGCTGTAGCAGCCCCTGCCTTTGCTTACCAAGCAGAAGTCGGTGGATCATATGTATTTACAGATTTTGATGATCTAAAAGACACGCACAGCTTTGGTCTTGATGGAACCTATTACATCAAAGATGTGCAAACCCGTGATGCTCCTTTAAATGAAGCTGCATTCTTAGACCGTGCGACGAACATTAAAGCCAAGGTCGATTATGCAGATAATAACGGTATCAAAAACACTTTTTATGGTGCTGGTGCAGAAGTTTTCTTAGATGGTACCGATTTTTATTTTAGTGGAAATCTAGGACGTAATGAGCTTAAAGCTAAAAAATATGATGTAGATAATCGTGTGACCACTTATGGTGCCGAAGTCGGTTATCTGCCAGCACCGGGCTTATTATTAGCCTTAGGTGTCAAAGGTTATGACCAAAAAGATGGTAAAGATGGTGCAGATCCAACTGTACGTGCAAAATACGTTACGAAAATCGCCAACCATGATGTGAACCTTGAAGCATACGGTGGTTTTGGTGATCTTGATGAGTATTCTGTACGTGGTGATTTCTACTTTGACCGTACCATGAGTGCTGGCGTAGATTACTACAAAAATGATTTGACCAAAGAAGACGAATGGGGCTTCTCTGCCAAAAAATACTTCAACCAAAATGTAAGCCTTGAAGGTCGTATTGGTGTTGGTGATGACTACAATACCTATGGCGTACGTGCCGCATATCGCTTCTAAGTCACGGAATACGTAAAGGATTAATTGATTAGTCCTCTATCCAAAGCGCCCAAGCATGCTTGGGCGCTTTTATTTTGTCTGATCTGCTCATTTCATTTTTGAGTACCTTCATGCTGAGCTGCGCTTGCATTACTTTAGTTTTCAAGAGATTGCTATTTAAAAACGTGATCTTTAAATGAGAGCATTTTAGCGAGATGCATCTGTAGTAAGTATGGATAAATTCTCAGCAAGTACTTGATAGATTTTGGGATCTTGTGATTGAGAAACATTAAAGCGTAGAAAATGTTGGGCACTTTCTGATTGGCTAAAGACTTGCCCTGGCGCCAGCATAACACCTGCCTTAAAACATGCCTTGGATAATGCGGTACTGTTAAGTTGATTGGGGAGTTGGCACCATAAAAACATACCGCCTGTGGGGATAAGCCAAGGTTGAATGTCCAATGCCGTTAGACGATTGATGGTTTGAGTCATGTGCTTTTGTAGTTTAATTTTTAAATGATCGACATAACGTCGATATTGGCTATTGGTGAGAATGGCATAAATAATTTTGCTATTGAGGGTGTTATGACTAAAGACCGTGGCAACTTTTAGGTTGATCAAACGGTCGATCCAGATGGGTTTGGCCATAATGGCACCGCAACGAATTGCTGCAGAAATAGTTTTTGAAAAACTTGTTACTTGAATCACATGCTCAAAACCACCTAGTGCCGCATAACGTGGTGCAATATGGTGTTCTAAGTCAGCAAAGATATCATCTTCAATAATCACCATGTGCTGCTGTTCAACAATTTTCAAAATCTGATAAGCCTTATATAAAGATAAAGCTGCGCCTGTAGGGTTATGTAATGCTGAGTTGGTCAGATAAAGTTTGGGTTGCCATTGTTGTACGGCTTCTTGGAACGCTTGAATATTGGGACCATCTTGTTCAAAGGGGATGGCGATGATATTGAGGCGGTGAACTTTGAGTAAGGCGTGGAAATTAAAATAACAGGGATCATCTATAAAAACACAATCACCATCTTTTAAAAATAATCGAAAAATCAAATCTAAGGCTTGAGTGCCTGAATCCATCAGCATTATTTGTTCAGCATAGACCGTAACGCCGCTATTACTGGCTTTACGACTTAATAACTGGCGTAGTGGCAAATAGCCTAATGGATGAGGATAGGTCACTAAATCAGTGACAGAGCTTTGAGCGACTTCTTTAATCGCTTTACGCATTAATTTTTCAGGCATCCAAGAGCTAGGTAACCAACCGCAGCCTGGTTTGAGTAGATCGCTTGAAGATTCTAGGGACTGTCTAGAAATCCATAGCGGATCGACTTCACGTTCAGGATTAATTTTTAAAGCATGAATATCAGAAATATTATGCTTCTCAGCCACATAGTAGCCTGCGCCGGGCCGTGTATAAATTAACCCCTGTACCAGTAAACGCTCATATGCCTCAACAACTGTTGAAGTAGAGACTGCTAACTGTCTGGACAGTTGGCGAATAGACGGTAGCTTTGCGCCATAGGAGAGTGTTTGACTATTGAGTAGTGCTTCTAAGTGTGTTGTGACCAGATGGAGTTTGCTACTGTGCTTAATATTTTTCATAACACCACGCATGACTGTTTCATAACAGTATTGTACGCATACACCATGACTGTTCCTATGCAGATAATAAATTGTTCATTAAAAATATAGCAAAAATAGTGAGGTATTATTGTTGTGAATGCATGGATAACAGGACTCATCGCGATATGTATTTTTGCAGGCTCTTTACCCGCAACTAAAATCGCCATTATGGGGTTTAGTGCAGAGTTTTTGACTGGTGCCAGAGCATCTATTGCCGGTATTTTAGCACTGCTTATGTTGTGCTATTACCGCCAACCTTTGCCGAATCGGCAGCAATTGCGTGGTTTGGGCATGATTGCTATTGGCGTGGTATTCGGTTTTCCATTCTTTACTGCTTTGGCACTACAATATATTACGTCTTCATATTCAACAATTTTTGTTGCTTTATTGCCATTATCCACTGCGGTATTTGCTGTGATTTTAGGCGAGCGTTTGCCGAAGTGGCCGTTTTGGATTTTTGCCATTTTGGGGAGCTGTAGCGTCGTCATCTATATGTTTTTGCGCAGCAGTGGAGAACTACAGTGGCAGGGTAGTCTTTTGATGATCATTGCTATTTTACTGTGTGGGCTAGGCTATGCCGAGGGCGGGCGTTTGTCTCGGCAGTTGGGTGGCTGGCAAGTGATTTCTTGGGCATTAATTTTGGCTTTACCTGTGATGCTGTTTTTGTCTTATGCATATTATCCCAGTGACTTAGATCAAGTTGGTCTTTCTGCTTGGCTTGGAATGGTTTACGTTTCAGTTTTTAGTATGTTTATTGGCTTTATCTTCTGGTATCACGGTCTGGCAAAAGGTGGTGTTTTAAAAATTGGGCAATTACAGCTGTTGCAGCCCTTCTTTGGTTTAATCTTATCGGCATTATTATTGGGTGAATCGATAGATATGATGATGTTTGCTGTTTGCAGTCTGGTGGTACTGTGTGTGTGGTCTGCCAAAAAATATAATTAATAAGCGGACCATAACTATGCCGATTATATTGCAGCCCTGAAGGGTGAGGTGTTCGGGCTATAGCGATAAAACTTTGCAGTATGCCATGGTTGTCGTCGAGATTTTTTAAACATCATGCATCTGTATATGCATGATGATGGTGCAATTTTTAAGAGATATTTAATGCGCTAAAATTTAGCAGAAGCCATAAGGTTTCGCGCGCCATACAACCATGAAAGTCATCAATAACAGGATGAGTAATGCGATTGGAAAAGTACTGACACTAAAATAACTGAGTAAGAAGCCACCGATAATGCCACCACCAGCAATCGCGATATTCCAAACGGTGACCAGCATTGATTGGGCAATATCAGCCATGTGATCTGTCGTTTTCGCTAATGCAGTTTGAAATAATGTCGCGGCTCCACCAAATGCAATTCCCCAAATTCCCACGGCGAGATAAACCGCAGGAGCATGATGCCCCATGATGTTGAGCAATAGGGCTGCAAAGCCAAACAATATGATGCTACACAATGTTAATAAGCGCAGATGTTGGTCAATCAGCATGGCTGTAATGAAGATGCTAAATAATGATAAACAACCGAAGATGAGCAAAATGATGTTGATATGCTGCGTTAAATCGGCAAGCGACAAAAACGGAACAATATAGGTATAAAGTAGATTATGTGCTAGCACAAAGCTTAAGACAGTAAATAATATTGCTCTAACGCCAGGTAAAATAAATACTTGCTTTAAGGAGACTTTCTGATCTGTAGCTTGTCCATCAAAGTCAGGTAAAGCCACCCATCCCCACAGTACTAACATAATTGCAAAAATACTCATCACCGCAAAAGCCATACGCCAACCCAGCATTTGACCTAAATAGGTGCCAGCAGGAACACCTAAAGATAGGGCGAGTGGTGTGCCAATCATTGCGATTGCTATCGCGCGCCCTTTTAAGGCTTCGGGTGCCATGCGCGTGGCATATCCGGCTAACAAGGCCCAAAGTAGTCCTGCTGAAACACCTGCCAGAAAGCGAGCGATCATTGTTAAAAGATAACTGCTCGATAGCGTTGTGATCAAGTTGGTCAGAGCAAAACCCAATAGCGCAATCAGTAATAAGGGCTTACGTCGAATATTTTGGCTAAGATTGGTTAATGGAATCGCCGTTAATAATGATCCAACGGCATATATGGTAATGCTTTGTCCGGCAAGAGATTCTGATATATTTAAACCCAATGCAAATTGAGTCAATAAGCCTGCTGGTAAAGCTTCTGTTACGATGGTAACAAAAGCCGCCATGGCAAGGATGAGTAAAGGGATGATCGGCAATTGATCATGTGCAGCTGATCGGCTCATTGCATTACCCCGATTGCTTTAAAGCGATAGCCTAAACCTGCGGTATGGCTGAGTAGTTGGCGTACAGTGATGGGTACAAATTTTCCATTTGCCAATTTAGGCTGGAACATGGGTAATTGATGATGAATAAACTCATCTAAGCCCAGTTTGTTTTCAGCAATCAGCACCAAAGCTGCTGTTGAAACAATCACCTTACTCACTGACGCCAAACGAAACATGGTATCGGTGGTCATTGCTATGGATTGCTCTCGATCAGCCAGCCCAGAAGCTGTACGGTGTATGATTTTTCCATGCTGCGCCGCGATGACTGTAGCACCAACTAACTGATGGTTATCGATAGCCGCTTGGATAACATTTTGAACTGGCTCTAGCGCAGGGGATGCTGTGGAAGTCATGTTAAAAATCTTCTTTTCATAAGCGAGATTTATATACTAGGAAGTCTGCTATTAAAGAAAAAGTCGGTTATAGTTCCTTGTTCTACGGAAGTTTTATTCCGTAATCAGGAGGAAGCAATGGATAGTCTGAGTGGGTTTGCCGTGTTTGTGAAGATCGCTGAGATGGGGAGTCTAGTGGCAGCAGGGCGAGCCTTAGGCATTTCTGCTTCTGCTGTCGGTAAAAGCTTGATTCGTCTTGAAGAAAAGCTTGGTGTACGACTTTTTCATCGTAATACACGTAGTCTTAATCTGACGGCTGAGGGCATATTATTCTTAGAACGTAGTCGACGGATATTGGCTGAAATTGAAGCAGCGGAAATGGAGCTATCGCAAGCAATAAAGTCTCCACAAGGTCGATTACGGGTTAGTCTGCCTTTGGTCAGTTCACTGGTATTGCCTGTACTGGGTGACTTTATGCAACAATATCCAGAAATAGCCTTAGATCTTGACTTTACCGACCGACTAGTCGATGTGATTGAAGAGGGGTTTGACGCCGTTGTGCGTACTGGGGTTCCGACCGATTCGCGTTTAAAAGCATCTAAACTAGGCAGCTTTAGACAATTGCTGGTGGCCTCGCCAGCGTATTTGATGCAACATGGAACGCCCACAGTCCCTGCCGATTTATTAAAACATGTTTGTTTACACTACCGATTTTCTCATAGCGGTAAGCTGGAGCAATGGCCCTTAAAACAGGCTGGAGATGAAGCAGATTTACAGCTTCCGATCTCTATGATTTGTAATAACATCGAGACACGCCTTTGCTTTGCGCTGAAGGGTCGAGGGATTGCGTGTTTACCCGATTTTGCGATCAAGACATTTTTAGATGATAAGCAATTAGTTCAAGTATTACCTGAGTTTGTAGACAGGACAGGGGTATTTTATATCCTTTGGCCGGCTAGTAAGCATCCTTCACCTAAAGTTCGAGCGTTGGTTGATTTCTTGTCGCAACGGATGTTTGAGACGTCAGATGTTTAAAGAATAAAACAAGCGTGCTCATTTTTGATCACTTTGCTTGATCTAAAGCGAAGGTAATTGATCTTTCAAGAATAAATAAAATATCTAAATTGGTGATTGCTCTAAGGTGAATGGATTGATATGCACTAGGCTAAGTCGTTACTACGATAGGACAAAGCCTCACTGAGATGCTGCGTGGTGATATTCACAGATTGTTCTAAATCTGCAATAGTACGCGCGACTCTGAGTATGCGATGGTAGGCACGCGCAGAGAGCTTTAACCGTTGCTGGGCCAAGCTCAGAGACTGCTCTGTCGCATGATCGAGTGGCACATATTGTTCCAGTTGTTTAGGGCTAAGACTATGATTGAGCTGGTTTTGACGCTGTAATTGTAGATGATAGGCTTGTGTAACACGCTCACGTACTGTGGCTGAGTCTTCGACTGGGCGGGTATCTTGTAGTTCATGTGCTTTAAGCGGTGGCACATTGATATGTAAATCGATTCGGTCTAACAGCGGTCCTGAAATACGATTTTGATAGCGCTTAATGGCTTCACTGGAACATTGGCAGCGACTATCCTGATTGAATGCATAACCACATGGGCAGGGGTTCATTGCCGCGATTAACTGAAAATTGGCAGGAAAAGTAATTTGCCTTGAGGCTCTAGAAATCACAATTTCTTTGGATTCTAAGGGCTGTCGTAATACCTCCAAAACCTTACGGTCAAATTCGGGTAATTCATCCAAAAATAAAATACCCAAATGTGCCAAAGTAATTTCACCAGGTTTGGGATGTGAGCCACCACCAACTAAGGCAATGGCTGAGGCGGTATGATGTGGTGCACGAAACGGACGCTCACCAAAAGGATGATGATGATTGGCAATCGAATAAATACTGGCTACTTCTAAATTTTCTTGTTCAGTTAAGGGCGGTAATATACTGGGAAGCCGTGAAGCCAATAAGGTTTTTCCTGTGCCTGGCGGACCTTTAAATAATAAGGAATGTCCACCTGCCGCGGCGATTTCTAAGGCACGACGCGGTCGTCTTTGTCCCTTAACATCGGCTAAATCAAAACGATAATTCAGCACGCTACTCGGACTGTCGACAATAGTGGGGGCAATATGCTGTTCTGACAAGAAATGTGCGCAAACTTGTTTGAGATGTTCAGCGGCATAAACTTGCATATGCGGCAGTTGCGCAGCTTCAGCAGCATTTTGCTGTGACAAGAATAATTGATGCCCCGATGCTTTGCATGCCATAGCAATACTGAGCGTGCCGGAAACAGAGCGCAAATGGCCATCGAGAGCGAGTTCACCAATGAATTCATATTGATCGGTACAGTTTTCCGGTAACTGTCCTGTGGCGATGAGAATACCCAAGGCAATCGGGAGATCGAGACGTGAGCCATCTTTGGGGAGGTCTGCGGGTGCAAGATTAATGGTCAGGCGTTTGGTCGGAAACTGATAACCGCTATTGATAATGGCAGAACGTACACGGTCTTTGCTTTCACGTACTGCCGCTTCGGCAAGCCCAACAATGGTCAAGGACGGCAGACCTTGACTGACATGCACTTCTACTTCTATTAAGGGGGCATGTAAGCCCAACAGACCTCGGGTAAAAATTTTGGCAAAAGACATGAGCATAGTACTCTGATTATTTTTATTATAGATCGTGATGGGTGCGTGACGTTTCTATAGGCTGACGCTATATCTATGCAACAGCGTAAACAGGCATAAACTGAGGACGTCACCACCTTAAGTTTATGAGAACTTATTGCGTAGAGGTTGTTTGAGTCGCTGACGTTTGTGCTAGCAAAGCTTCCAATGCTGTCAGTTGTGTTTCTAAAGCTGTAAGTTGTTGATTGGCATTGTTGAGTGCTGTTTTTTGCCGCTCTAATTCGGCTTGTGATACCAAATCCATTTTAGTTATGGTTTCTGAGAGCAATGCACGTAGATTGTGTTCAAGGTCTTTTTTAGGTTGATCCAGCTGTTCTAAGATCGCCTGTAGTAATGTTTCAATCATCTCTATCTCAACACAAGTAAACATTCGTTAAGCAGTTTAGCATTGCCAAGCCTCGAGTTGCTAACAATATACGATTAAGCTCATTATTTAGCCTGCTTTGATTTTATGGTGGTGCTATTGTTCAAAAACGCACCGCTTAAGCGCATTGTTAGATGCAATGCTGCTGTTTTGGCGCATTTTATCTGGGGCGTAGGCAAAGCAGCTGTTGAAAGTTTTTTAATTGCACTAAAAATGCACAATATTTTGCTTTCATCTTGTGACACTTGATTGGTCTAGTTGTGACACTTGATCGGTCTAGCCAGCAATAAGGTTCATGTTTAGTCATGATGGATTTAACCTCAGCCGAAGCTAGGCTGGCTAGCGCACAGGGCTAAGTCCATCCAATCGCTTGAACATTCAACTTTTATTTATGATGGTGTTTATCTAAAAAAATAAGCATAAGCCTTATATATTTATAAATTTTCCCGTTAGATTTTTGCTTTTACGGTATAGAATAGGGAGCAAGCTGATTCATGACCCAGCCATATAACATCCCCAACCGTTGTATTGGTTTTGGCATGAAAATTGAACATAAAACCTTGCTGCTGAGAAAAGCCAAAGGAAAACAATATGAAACTCGTAACTGCAATCGTTAAACCATTTAAATTAGATGATGTGCGTGAAGCACTCTCCGAAATTGGCGTACAAGGGATTACCGTCACAGAAGTGAAAGGATTTGGTCGTCAGAAAGGGCATACAGAGCTGTATCGTGGCGCTGAATATGTCGTGGATTTCTTACCGAAAGTCAAAATCGAAATTGCGATTAGTGATGACATGGTGGATGCAGTCATTGAATCCATTACACGTGTTGCCAGTACTGGAAAAATTGGTGATGGCAAAATTTTCGTGACCAATTTAGAGCAAGTCATCCGTATCCGTACGGGTGAAACAGGTCCTGATGCGGTGTAGTTTGGCATAAAGTTTGCTGTTATGTCTCATCGTGCATAACGACAAATTAGGTTGGGGAAATACGAATGAAAAGAATACTTTTTGCGCTCAGCCTGGCTGGCGTACTCTGCGGTGGTTCCACCACTTGGGCTGAAACAGATCATGCTGCATCAGCGGTGTTAACCACCAGTCATCATGCTGTGCTCGATACCGATCACAACACATCACATCCGAGCGATCCTGCTTTAAATACAGATACCGCGGATAACAACACCGCAACAGCTGTTGATGAATCCAGCAATACCGCCACCACGGCATTGGACCACGGTGATACCGCTTGGGTCTTAAGTTCTACGGCTTTGGTTTTACTCATGACCATTCCGGGACTTGCGCTGTTTTATGGTGGAATGGTTCGTAAAAAAAATGTACTCAGTACGATGGTACACAGTCTAGTGGCAGCGGCTGTTGTCAGTGTCATTTGGGTGGTCATCGGCTATAGCTTGGCATTTTCTGAAGGCAATGCGTGGATTGGCGGTTTGGACAAAGTCATGCTGGGTGATCTGCATCCCGATACACTGAGCGGCTCTATTCCGGAAATATTATTTGTCATTTTTCAAATGACCTTTGCCATTATCACCGTTGCTATTATTAGTGGTTCGATTGCCGAACGCATGAAGTTTGGTGCGTTTGTGGCGTTTATTAGTATTTGGGTGATTGCAGTCTATGCGCCAATTGCACATTGGGTCTGGGGTGGTGGCTGGTTAATGCATGATGGTGCACTGGATTTTGCCGGTGGTACGGTGGTACACATCAACTCAGGGGTTGCGGGTTTGGTGGCTGCGTATATGCTGGGTAAACGGATGGGCTTTGGCAAAGAGTCCATGGCACCGCATAATCTGACTTTGACTGTACTGGGTGCGAGCCTGATTTGGGTGGGCTGGTTCGGTTTTAATGGCGGATCAGCACTGGCTGCCAATGGTTCAGCGGCTTATGCTTTGGTGACCACACAAATTGCAGCTGCGGCAGCAACCATAACCTGGTTATTGGTCGAAAAAGTAGTGCGTACTAAAGCTTCGGTATTGGGCGGGGCATCGGGTGCGGTGGCAGGATTGGTGGTGATTACACCTGCGGCAGGTTTTGTCACCGTCACAGGTGCTTTATGGATGGGGCTGATTGGCGGTATCGTTTGTTTCTGGGGAACCACACGGTTAAAACAACTCTTAAAAGTCGATGATTCTTTAGATGCCTTTGGTTTACATGCTGTTGGCGGTATTGCTGGGGCGATTTTAACCGGATTCTTTGCCAGCCATTTTATTATGGGCGATGATGCGCCTGTGGGGCTATCTGGCATCATGCATCAAGTCTATGTACAAGTAATTGGTGTGGTTGCAACGATTGTTTATTCGGCAGTCTTGACCGCGATTATTTTAAAAGTCATAGATTTGCTCATTGGGCTGCGGGTTGAATCTGAAGATGAACGTATGGGTTTAGACTTGAGCCAACATGGTGAGCGTATTGAATAATAAAAGCTAGCGAATAACAAAGCGAATAATAAACCAAATAATAATATGTCTAGATCGCTATATATTGTGTAAAACAGCTCTTTTGAGCTGTTTTTTTTCTATATATAGCGATTATTTTTACCGTCATTCAGAATTTTTGCTACACTAGCATATCCGATTTTTCGAAATGAACCGCCATGCACTGTCCATTTTGTAATGTTGCTGATAGCAAAGTTATCGATTCACGTCTAGCTGCTGCGGGCAGCCAGATTCGGCGTCGTCGTGAGTGTTTGTCTTGTGGGGAACGCTTTACCACTTTTGAAAGCTATGAAATGGTGATGCCGCGCGTGATTAAGTCAAATGGTAAGAATGAGCCTTTTGATGAAACCAAATTACGCCGTTCTTTGATGCATGCTCTGCAAAAACGCCCTGTGACGCAAGAACAAATCGAAAGTGTACTCAGTGATATTCAATTGAAAATTCGGCGTTTGGGCGAGAGAGATGTCAAATCACGTTTGATTGGTGAAATTGTTATGCAGTCTTTGTTCGGATTGGATCATGTGGCTTATGTGCGTTTCGCATCGGTTTATCAGGATTTCCAAAATATCGATGCATTTCAACGCCAAATTGAGTTGATGCAACAAAAAAGCCAAGATGATGAAGTGCTATAGTCACCCCCAATAAGGCCTGTTAAGAAAAAATGTCTGAGTTAAGTCAAGATCAATACTGGATGCAGCGTGCCATTAGATTGGCGAAGCGAGGACAGTACAGTACCAAACCCAATCCCAATGTCGGTTGTGTCATTGTACAGCAACAACAATTACTCGGTGAGGGCTATCATCCTCGCGCTGGGCAGCCCCATGCAGAAGTATTTGCCTTGGCGCAAGCTGGGGACGCCGCCAGAGGGGCAACTGCCTATGTTACTTTGGAGCCTTGTGCGCACTATGGTCGTACGCCGCCTTGTGCTGAAGCGTTGGTGAAAGCAGGTGTTGCCCGTGTGGTCATTGCCAGTCTTGACCCCAACCCCTTGGTTGCTGGGCAAGGTGCAGAGATATTACGGGCCGCGGGCATTGTGGTTAGCATTGGTGTGTGTGAGCAGCAAGCCAAGCAACTCAATCCAGGTTTTTTAAAAGCAATGGCAACACAAAAACCGTATGTACGTTTAAAAATGGCATCCAGTCTAGATGGGCGTACCGCCATGGCATCAGGTGAGTCGAAATGGATTACAGGCGCGCAAGCGCGTTTGGATGTACAGCATTGGCGTGCGTTATCTGCAGCAATCATAACCGGCGTCGACACGATTTTGGCTGATGACTGCCAGCTTAATGTACGCCAGTTAGCCGATGATGATGTGACCAATGTGGTACAGCCACAACGTATTATTTTAGATCGCCGTGGGCGTTTGAACTTAACTGCACAAATTTTGCAACAGCCCGACACCGTAATGGTAATGGGACCTTATCGTGATGATTTGGCCGCTCTTGGTGTACAACAGCTACCGATTTTAGCTTTGCCTGATTTATTGTCTTATTTATTGGAACATCACCAAATTTATGATGTTTTGGTTGAGGCTGGCGCAACCTTGGCGACTGCTTTCTTACAACATGCTTTGGTCGATGAATTAATTAGTTATATTGCACCGACCTTTTTGGGGCAATCGGCGCGGGCGATGTTCGCAGCAGACTTCACCACAATGGCACAACAGTATCGTTTTAAGTTGTTGGACGTACAACAACTTGGCGATGATTTACGTTTGAGATTAATTCCTTCGCAAGAGTCAGTATGAGTACAGAGTCCACCGTTTATCATAAACGCCGTCATGCCGCGCGCACCACGGATGAATACTTATTCCATCAGTTGGTTCCCTATTTGGGAAATAAACGCAGATTACTACATCTGATTTTAGAAGCTTTAGATTTGACTGGCACCTTATCGACAACGCATAAACGTGCCCCGATTTTTGCCGATTTCTTTGCCGGAAGTGGTGTGGTTTCGCGTTTAGCGCGAGAAAATGGTTATCGTGTGATTGCCAATGATTGGGAGCCTTATAGTCATGCGCTCAATCATGCAATTTTGGCTTGTACCGAAGCACCCGCTTTTCAACAATTGGGCGGCTATGACAAAGCTATTGCCTATCTCAACAGCTTGCCAGAAGTCAAAGGTTGGGTAACGCATAATCTCTGCCCGCGTAATGATGATGTTTATGATCCAAGTCGAGACCGCTTGTTTTTTAAACGTCGCAATGGCATGCGCATAGATGCGATTCGTCAACAAATCGCGACATGGCAAGCACAAGGCGCTATTGATGATATTGAAATGAGTGCGCTATTGGCACCATTGCTGTATTCAGCCAGTTTTGTCAGCAATACCAGTGGGGTTTTTAAAAGCTTCCACCAAGGTTGGGGCGGGCGTACCCGTACCGCTTTAGAGCGCATCGAATCCCGTTTAAGCCTGACGCCGAGTTTATTCTGTGATCGCAGCTTTGCCAAACAAAAGCATATGGCCGAAATGTGGTGTGTCGATGCGCAGCATTTAGCCAATCAAATGAGTGGTTTTGAAGTTGATGTTGCCTATTTAGATCCCCCCTATAACCAACATGCCTATAGTAGTAATTATCACGTGTTGAATGCTTTGACGTTATGGGATCAAGTGGATTTGCCACCGCCAGATACCAAAGGTTTTAAAAGTGGTATTGACCGTGCTTGGCGCAAAGAGCGTCCAAGTTTGTATAATTCATCTAAGCATGCACAAGAAGCTTATGAAAATTTATTGGCAACGATTAATGCACGTTACATCCTAACCAGTTATTCTACAGATGGTAATATTGAAGCCAAAGATGTCTTAAAAGCCAATTTACAACGTGGCAAAGTGACTTTACTCACACAAGATGTGCCACGTTATCGGGTCAGCAAGCAAAGACAGTCTGAACGCGCACGTGTACTAGAGTTTATTATCATCACCGATACCCATGCCAAACCGGGCCCACCGCTCAGGCAGCTTTTGGGGCAGCTCTATCATTTTGCAGAGCTGGGTGGTGTTGATACTTCTGGGGTGAGTAATCAATTGGCGTTATGGTAGTGATTGAATAAGAGATAAATTTATGTTTACGGGTATAGTCCAAAAGACGGGTATCGTCACACAGCTCCAACATCTGGCAGGCGACTTGCGTCTGACGATTCAAAGTGATTTAGATTTTTCTGATGTGCAATTGGGCGATTCGATTGCTGCCAATGGTGTCTGCCTAACCGTGATTGCTTTTGGTCAGAACTGGTATAGTGCGGATGTTTCACGTGAAAGTTTACAGCGTTCGACTTTGGGGCAATGGCGTATAGGACAAGCAGTAAACTTGGAAAAAGCTATGCTGCCTACCACTCGCTTTGGTGGGCATATTGTCAGTGGGCATGTCGATGCGGTTGGAACAATTAGCTTGATTCGCCATGATGCACGTTCTTTATATGTTGAAGTAACTGCACCCAAAGAAATTGCCAAATATCTTGCAGAAAAGGGCTCGGTGACGGTAGATGGTATGAGTTTAACCATTAATCATTTACGTGGCGCAGTCATGAGTTTAAATTTAATTCCTCATACTGCAGCACATACCACCATTGCACACTGGTATTTGGGCATGCAATTGAACTTAGAAGTCGATGTATTAGCACGTTATGTAGAGCGTTTATTAATGGGCGATCGCGCAGCTGAAGCTGTGGCTGAGTCAAAGTTAAGTTTAGATTTCTTAACTGAGAATGGTTATTTTAAATAAAAAAAAGTAGAATATTATGAGACCCCACCTCGATAAGGGGTTATTTTTATTTAATGAGAGAAGTTCTTACAATGACGAAACCGCATATAGGCTTGCAGCGATGTTAGATTTTTTGCTGCATCTCGAACAAATGTTACCAGTATTGTTGAATAATTATGGAGTCTGGATTTACGCCATTTTATTTCTGGTGATATTTGCAGAAACCGGTTCGATTTTTATGTTTTTTTTACCCGGCGATAGCTTGTTGATTGCCATCGGTGCATTATGTTCGACCACTGAAACTGTGCATTTGCATTATATGGCGATTTTACTGATTATCGCCAGTATTTTGGGTTATATCGTCAATTATCAAACTGGCCGGATGTTAGGCAATAAATACTTTCAAAAACATGCACACTGGTTCAAAGCAGAATATATAGATAAAACAAATCTTTACTTTGCACGTCATGGTGGTAAAACCATTATTGTGGCGCGTTTTATTCCTTTTGTCCGTTCTTTTGCTCCTTTTGCCGCGGGTTCTAGTCGCATGCGTTATAGCCGTTTTATGTATTATAACGTTTTGGGTGGCATCATTTGGATCTGTATATTATTGGGCGTAGGTTTTGGTTTAGGTAATTTAGTTTCTGTTACCGTGGAGCTTTTTTAATACGTCGTGATCTCTTTTTATTATTCGCTCTATTTATGGAAGAATATGGGTTAATTCTCATATAATGAAAATATCGTGTAAAAATGAATGGTCTTGATGTGCTGGAACCCTTATTAATATGTCGCGATGCTGGGCATAATATTCAAGAGCAGATACTTTAAACTAAATCCAGAAAACTAAATCCGGAAAACTAAATCTTCAAAGTTAAGCTCTCGAAACGAAATTTTCATAACTAAATTCTCAAAACGAGATTCTCAGCGTTAAATGCTCAAAATGCACATAAAAAAGATTAAGTATAGGTAAGTTCAACAAGATCACTGAAGCAAGATGCAGTAGCACAATATGAAGACTAGCCAATAAAGCAAAAATCAATAAAACGAAAACCAATAAAGCAAAAGCAATAAAATAAAAGCCCAATGCGGGCTCAATCTGTTATTGTTCAATCTATGGTATTTATCAAGTCGTATGGATCATGCTTGAGATGCTTTAGATATTTTCATCAGCAGCACGTTTAGCAGTATATGGCGCTAAAAGTTAAAATAAATTTATTATGCTATTGTGTATTAATTTTTAATAATGGTCAGGGAAGTAGAAAGGTCTAGCGGATTACATGAGGGCAAAGCCGTTAAAGAAAAGGCTCCCTTTTCTGACTCACGTGATAAAAATACCGAGATGGAATGAAAGTCGGAACGACTAATGAATAATTCCTGTGCGCTAAGTGTCCAGTGTTCTCCCGTGTTAAGTAAGATAATTTGATTGCAGATTTTTTGTAATACATCCATGGCACCCAATCCTCATGATGGTGTGAAGCATATGAATATGAACAACGTATAACAAATAAAAGGCTTTATTTGATCATGGCAATCATGTGTCATTAATATGACACTTTGATGAATATATTAGTTTTTTTTAATCAACGCTCAGCTGATGGATGATCGCTATTTAGACGAGCGTTGATAATATAATCAATCTCTTCTGCGGCTGCGGCATTGAGACGTTGTTGAAAGGCTTGAATCTGATCGCCAATGAAATTTTCGGCTTCTAATTCTAGTCTGAGACGAAGTTCTTCAACTTCATTGTGAAAAGCGCGTGGTACAGCATGTCCGGTCCCGAGCGGCGGATTCTTTTTATAGCGTGTGCTGTATTCGAGACTTTGTGCGGTGACTTGAATGGCTATATGTTCTAAAGCGGCTTGTTGGGCGTGGAATTGATCGATTTCATTTTGCAGAAGTTGCTGCGTATAGGCTTGTTGTTGCGCACGTTTTTCTGCCAGAGCACGCTCAAGTGCACGCTGTTTGCGGATACGTGCTGCTTCAATCAGTTCTGCTTTTAGATCGGCATAGGCTTGTTCAACTTTCATTTGCGCCAATTGCATCGCACGGTGATCATGCTCAAGCCACACATGTACATCACCTTCGGGGCTTAATAAATCGCAAATACGATTCAGCTCTTCGAGCATCGTCTGTCGGACTGCTTCAGGTGCGTCTAGCCAACGTTTTTTAAAGTCCTGACCGACATTTAATGCCACGATATTTCTCCTCAAAATTGCTCTATTGCTGCTATAGCTTGTTGTTAAAATCTATAGCTTAAAGGCTTTGGGTTGCAAGCCTAGGGTACGATAATATTTGAATTTTTCACGGCCTATCACTTTGGCTGCTTCATCATTTTCAATAATTTCAATAATGTGACTATATTGCGAATGTTCTGCAATAGCCTGCTGGTCAAAGTTAAACACAATAATATCACTGCTTGCGGGTAACTGTGCAGAAATACAGATCGGTGCTGTACTTTGCTCGATACCATGCGGCAAGAAACTTTGTGCATCAAAATCCCACAATGTTTGATCAAGCTGGTGCTGAAGATCAGGATCTGGACAATACATCCAGATCCTGTGCTGTGCCTTGCTTAAGATTTTTCGGCACAAACGGCAAGCACTTTGTACTTGCCGCTCTGCGCTTTTTTCAAATAAATAAAAGCTGACTTTGGTCATTACTGTTGCTGTTTACACTATGCGGTTTGCAATAAATTGGGTTAATAACGGTACTGGACGACCTGTGGCGCCTTTGGCTGCACCTGATAACCAGGCTGTACCGGCAACATCTAAATGTGCCCAGCGGTAGTCACCGGTGAAGCGTTGCAAGAAGCATGCTGCGGTAATCGATCCCGCTTGTGGACCAGCATTGCCGATATTACCGATGTCGGCAAAATTGGAATTGAGTAAATCTTGGTAGTCATCAATGACCGGAAGGCGCCATACACGGTCATTACTTTGCTCACCGGCTTGGCTAATTTCGGCAGCTAATTCATCATCTGGAGAAAATAGCCCGCTCAGGACTTTACCTAAAGCGACGACACAAGCACCAGTAAGCGTGGCGATATCGATAACCAATGCTGGGTTAAAGCGTTTTACGTAGGTCAGTGTATCACAGAGTACTAGACGACCCTCGGCATCGGTATTTAAAATTTCTACGGTTTGACCACTCATGGTGGTGACGATATCACCAGGGCGCGTTGCATGACCAGAAGGCATATTTTCTGCCGCAGCAATGGTACCCACCACGTGTATATCTAAGCGTGCTTCACACAGTGCACGGATAGTCCCGAGTACAGACGCAGCACCGCACATATCAAACTTCATTTCATCCATGCCTAAACCTGGTTTCAAGGAAATACCACCGGTGTCGAAAGTAATTCCTTTACCAACCAGTACCACTGGCGCTTCGTCACGATCGGAACGATATTCTAAGCTGATGATGCGACCAGGACGATCGGAACCTTTACTCACTGCCAAAAATGCATGCATCCCTAGATCAGCGATTTGCTGTTCTTCCAATACGGTGACTTTGAGGAGATCTGGATATTCCGCTGCCAAGGCACGGGCTTGATCGGCTAAGTATTCTGGGAAACAGACATTGCCCGGACAGTTGCCTAGATCACGGGCCAAACTTTGACCTGCTTCAATGGCAGAAATAAGTTGTAGTTGTTCTGTATCAAGGCTGCTTTCTTTGGCAACTAATTCAATTTTTTCGAGGCAATAATTAGATTTTTTCGACTTGAAAGCATCGTATTGATAGGCTGCTTGAGTGAGGTGTAATGCAAAATTGTAGTGCAATTTGCTCGGCAACGCAGAAATATCGATACAAATTTCATTATAGGTTTTGGCAGATAAATCGATAATATATTGCGCAAGTTTTGCCAATTGAGCCGCTTTGATTTTTTCAGGTTGCCCAATACCGACTAAAGCCGCATTGGGGTGTTGCGCGATTTGAGCCAGTAGCGGCAAGCTGCTGTTGAGCTCAGGTTGGTATTTTGTCAGTGCAATGATTTTGTCTAAGTCTTCAATTTGATATGTGTTTTTTACTGATTTTAGTTGCTCATGATCAACTAAAATCAACAAATACTGACTAGACGAGTTTTCACAAAGTGACGTATTAATCGAGAGTTTCATAAGCGATATTTTGGCCTGTATAGATCCTTAAATTGATTAAACCATTGAAACACTTTCAATGATAGAATTTCAATCTGGTTTTATCCTTTTCACAATCGCGTAAACTACGCTCAGACTATTAACCTATTTTTTGGAAGATGAACTTTGATTATTAGGCGTTATCTCGTCAAGCAAGTGGTATCGACATCGATCGTTGTCATTCTACTGCTCACATTGATCATGATGGGCGGTCGACTGATTAAATATTTCGGTATCGCAGCACAAGGGCGTTTAGATGCTGGCATTTTGTTCAGTATTATCGGTTATCGCCTTCCAGAGTTTTTGACCTTAATTTTTCCTCTGGGTTTTTTTATTGGTCTGATGTTAGTATTCGGTCGTTTATATGTCGATCATGAAATGGCAGTCTTCAATGCCAGTGGTATCAGTCGTCATCGCTTAACGCGCTTGATGATCCCGATGACAGTGGTCTTTTTGCTGATACAGTTTGGTTTGATGGGTTGGATGTCGCCTTGGGGCTTACGTGGTTTTGAAGCATTGAAGACCAGCCAAGCTGTGCGTACGGGCTTTGACTTGGTTCGTCCCAAAGAGTTTATTTCCTCTGGACCCTATACCATTTATGCGGGTTCTTTGTCTGATGATCGTAAGAACCTAAAAGATATCTTTTTTTATCAAAGAACCTATCAAGAAGACAAGCCGGATGTCCTGATTTTAGCCAAAGAAGCAACCCGTATTCAGTTAGAAAATGACAGTGCCAACGTGGTGGATTTGGTGCAGGGGCGTCGTTATGAAATTTATCCGGGGAGCGCCAAATATTCCAAAGCCGAATTCCAAAGCTACCGTCTACGTTTAGAAAATGACAAAGAACAAGAGTTCGTCAATAGCTCAGCCGAAGCCTTACCCTATAAAGAACTGTGGGCGAAGATCGATGACCCCGTCGTGGAAAGTGAATTAGGCTGGCGTATTTTTGTGCCTTTTTCTATGCTTGTGGCACTTATTTTAGCCGCAGCTTTGTCTGAGGTAAGCCCACGTCAGGGACGCTATCTCAAATTATTCCCAGCCTTATTGATTTTTGCCAGTTTAATTGTTGCGCTGATGGCATTAAAAACACGTATTTCTAAAGGTGAAATTGGCATGTGGTCTTATCCTGCGGTATTGCTGTTTTATGCTTTTGCTGGATTTTTATTTTCTCGCAAACAAAAGCTGGGTCCCAAACTTCGTCAACACATTAAACGGGTGAAATCGTAATGCTAAGTTCAAAAATTCTTGCACTGCATGTCACGAAGACCACCACTTTGGCGATGTTGGGGGCAACTGCGGTATTGTCTGGTTTACAAATTTTATTTACTTATCTTGGTGAATTAGGTGGTTTGCGTGCCGATTATAGCGCATGGAACGCCTTGATTTATGTGCTGTGGGGAGCGCCGGGTTATCTCTATCAAATTTTACCGATTTCAGCATTAATTGGGGCGGTACTTGGGCTGGGGGCATTGGCATCCAATAGTGAATTGATCGTGATGCGTGCAGCTGGTGTGAGCTTATGGCGTATTGTTCGTTGGGTCATGTGCTCTGCGCTGGTTTTGGTCATTGCTTCTTTCGCCTTGAGCGAGTGGGTTATCCCTTATAGCAATGAACGTGCAAAAAGTGTGAAGAATCATCAAAGTGTTGCCCAGCTCGGCGAGGTGCGTGGTTATTGGGCACGTGAGGGGCAACGTTTTATTTATATCGATTATGCCAATGCCTCAGGGCAGCTTAGCCAAATACAAACTATTGATTTTGATAAAGACTACCGCATCCAAGCGCTAACACAAGCCCAGCAGGGCAATTTTGTCCAAGATGGGCAATGGCGTTTAGCGCATGTGACGCAAACGAAAATTGCCGATACTGGACCGGCGACGATGCAATTAAGTCAATCTTTAGCGATCGATATGGCTTTGCAACCGAAATATGTGCATATGGTGACCATTGATCCAGAGGACTTATCACCCAGTCAATTGGTGAGTTTTATGCGCTATATGAATGAACATAGTCAAATCCCCAAAAGCTATGAGTTGGCTTTCTGGAAGAAAGTCGGTTCGCCTTTTGCTTTATTGATGTTAGTTCTGATCGCATGTTCTTTTATTTTTGGTCCTTTACGGCAACAGTCGATGGGCTTTCGTTTAGTCATCGCATTATTTGTAGGCTTGGGCTTTTATTATTTACAGGACTTTCTGGGTTATGCCAGTTTGGTCTATTCACCTTCAGCGGCATGGTTTGTCTTGACACCAATCGTGATCATGTTCTTGATTGGAAATTATTTACTATACCGTGCACGCTAAAAACTTTGTTGTTATGGTATTGATAATGATCACTAAAATTTATAAAAGTGCTCATGTACCATACAAAAATAGTGTCTTATCGTAATCTTCGGTAAGATATGGCTTTAACGATTGATAGAGAAAAGAGTGTAATCATGACGGATGCAACTGCTGGTAAAATTCCTCACTTATTGGTGATTATGGATGGGGTCGGTCATCGTGAGGCAGAAAATGACAATGCATTTTTAGCAGCAAAAACACCAAATTTTGATGCGCTAATACAGCAGCATCCGCATAGTTTAATTTCGGGTTCTGGTGAAGATGTCGGCTTGCCAGATGGTCAGATGGGGAACTCCGAAGTGGGTCATATGAATCTCGGTGCAGGTCGTGTGCTATACCAAGACTTTACCCGTATTACCAAGGATATTCGTGACGGGGCTTTTTTTGAGCATCCAGTTTTGGTCGATGCGGTTGAAAAAGCCAAAACGGCTGCTGGTGCAGTACATATAATAGGTTTGTTATCTGACGGTGGTGTACATTCCCATCAAGATCATATTGTGGCGATGTGTGAGTTGGCCCTAAAACGCGGTGCAACGGTGTATCTGCATGCTTTTCTTGATGGTCGAGACACGCCACCCAAGAGTGCCGAACCTTCACTCGGTAAATTAGACCAACTCTTTGCACAATATCCAGGTCAAGGTCGCATCGTCTCTATGATTGGTCGTTATTTTGCCATGGACCGAGATAACCGTTGGGATCGAGTAGAGCAAGCTTATCGTTTAATGACCGAAGGTGTTGCGGCACGCCAAGCTGCAAGTGCGGTTGAAGGGCTAGAACAAGCCTATGCTGCTGGCGAGTCTGATGAATTTGTCAAAGCCACTTTAATTGGTGACAAAGTCACTGTGCAAGATGGCGACAGTGTTGTATTTATGAATTTCCGTGCCGACCGTGCGCGTGAAATCACCCGTGCTTTTATTGAAAAAGATTTTACTGGCTTTGCACGTCAAGTACAGCCAAAGCTTTCTGAATACGTGATGTTGACGCGTTATCAGGCAAGTTTTCAAGCACCTGTAGCGTATATGCCAGAAGCATTGAAAAACTCTTTGGGCGAATATCTGTCAAATTTGGGCAGAACACAATTACGTATTGCTGAAACAGAAAAATATGCTCATGTCACATTCTTCTTTAGTGGTGGTCGTGAAGATGAATACCCAGGTGAAAAACGTATTTTGATTCCATCGCCTGATGTTGCAACCTACGATTTAAAACCAGAAATGAGTGCTTATGAAGTCACTGATGCTTTGGTTGAAGCCATTCATTCGCGCCAATATGATTTATTAGTTGTTAACTATGCAAACGGTGACATGGTTGGGCATACTGGTGTGTTTGATGCTGCGGTCAAAGCCGTGGAAGCCGTGGACCTTTGCCTTGGACGCTTGTATGAGGCAATCATGGCAAATCATGGCCATATGTTGATTACCGCTGACCATGGTAACGTAGAGCAAATGCAAGACTATGTGAGTGGACAAGTACATACTCAACATACTACGGAGTTAGTGCCTTTGATTTATGCCGGTCCAACTGATGCAGACATTGCAGAAAATGGTGTGTTGGCAGACGTTGCACCGACTTTATTACATTTGATGAACTTGCCAATTCCAGAAGAAATGCAAGGTCGTAATCTTATTACATTAAAATCATAATTTGAGGGTTATATGGTCAAAACTTGGAAATCTATTGCTGTACTAACAGGATTGCTTGCAAGTCTTGGCCATACTGCTTGGGCCGTTGAGGCGAGCTCAGCCGATTTTGATGTCTTAGATGCCGATGAAGTACAAGCTGTGGGTGAGATTCCGATCGAGTCGATCGAGCAGTTTGTACAGATTTATGGCATTGTCAAAGAAAACTATGTCGACAGTAAGTCTGACGATGCATTATTTTTACAAGCGATTAAAGGATTAGTCAGTGGTTTAGACCGCTATTCACGTTATTTAAGTCCCGAAGAATATAAACAACTGATTCAATTTACTGAGGCAGATATTGCCACTGTCGATTTTAAATTAACTTTTGATCATTATAGCCAGCAATGGATGATTAGTGATTTAAAAGAAAATTCTGATGCTGCTAAATTAGGGCTGAAAAATGGTGATCCTATTTATAAATTGGATACACAAGAGCTTAAAGGGCTCAATGCAGAACTCGTCAAAGAGCTTTTATTTGGTGCTATGGGCTCAGTTTTACAATTGCAACTAAAACCAGAAACGCCAGTATTAAGTATTGTCCGAAATAAAAAATTAGAAGTTGCCGATATTGAACCAATCTTTTTACCGAATCAGGTTTTGGTCTTAAAAGTAAAAGTCTTTCAACAAGATACAGCTACAGAAATCAAGCGCTACATTGAAGAATATGCAGGGCGGCGCATGAAAGCAGTGGTCTTAGATTTAAGAAATAACCCCGGTGGCTTATTATCATCTGCTGTTGAAACCGCAGATCTATTTTTAAATAAAGGTGTGATTGTTTCAACCAAAAGCCGTTCTGAAGGTAATCAACAGTTTCAAGCCTTACCCAGTAGCGAATTTGCCAATTTAAAGCTTGGATTATTGATTAATCGGCGTTCTGCCTCAGCTGCTGAAGTATTTACCGCTGCCATGAAAGAGCATAAACGTGCTTGGGTGATGGGGGAAAAGAGTTATGGTAAGGGTGTGGTACAAAAACTTTTTCCGTTGGCGAATGGTGCGGCGATTCAGATGACGGTTGCACATTATTTCACACCGAATGGTCATATGATTGATGGGCAAGGTATTAATCCCAATCAGAACTATATTTGGCCTGCAGAAATGAAAGAAGAAACCTATTTACTCAATGTCAGTGAGCAAATGCTAAAACATGATTAGTGGAGTGAATTAACCCATTACACAGCAGCTAAGCAGATCAGATACTTCAAGATTCAAGATTCAAGATTCAAAATAAAATAAGACAATAATGGGTCTTCTGCCAAGACGGTAAGGTCTATTGGAGAGACTAGACTACCGTTGGCAAGGGTGATGCTGTGACCGTCAGGTAGATTAGGGCTTAATCAGACCATAACGCATGGCAAGGTGGGTGAGTTTGACATCACTGTCGATACCGAGTTTTTCAAAAATACGATAGCGATAGGTATTGACTGTTTTAACACTCACAAACAGTTTATCGGAAATTTCTTGCGCACTAATACAGTTTACTACCATCATAGCAACTTGCATTTCTCGTTCCGAGAGTGCGTCGAAGGGAGAGGTTTGTGTATCGGCTAAGTAGGAGCTAGCCAGTTGTTCTGCAATATCCGCACTAAAGTATTTGCCACCTTGGACCACTTTTTTGATTGCACGCACCATTTCTGTAATAGGAGCACCTTTGGTGATATAGCCTTTGGCACCTGCTTTTAGCAAAAGTGATGGATAAGGTTCTTCGGATAGGCCGCTCACAGCCAATACTTTGGTTTCAGGTGCGCTTTGCAATAAACGTCGAGTGGTTTCAACGCCGCCTATGCCGGGCATATTGACATCTAACAGGACGACTTGAGGCTGATGTTGGCGTACCAGCGCAATGGCTTCTTCACCAGATTCAGCTTGGCCAATGACATGAATGTCGGACTGATCATCCAACATGCGACATATGCCTGTTCGCACTAATTCGTGGTCATCGACTACCAGGACTTTAATCACATTGACCCTCCTTTGTATACCAAATATCATGATTTTGTTACAAGAAGCAAAATAAGCTTGCAAACACAGTACAATTGGAGCAATTCTATCCCTAATTTTTAAAGAATAGTTGTGCACAATTGCGTGAATTGATCTTATCCGCGTCATCGTGTAAATGTAAGTCATATTTGAGGTAAGAAGCAAGTTGCTAGATACCTTACTAAGCTTGAGTAGGTTACCGTGAAAAAATCTAAGAAAATTTTAAAGCAGGTGTTGAGCGCTGCTGTATTGCTCGGCCTAAGCTCCGTGAGTTTTGCAGATATTGTAATCAACTCAGGTGGTGTGGCAAAAAATAATACAACTTGGACAGCGGAAGCAGCCAATTCTTTGTTGAATGACGATAACGTTATTTCTCCACAGGGCTCAACAACCATTACCACATCGGTACGCCGTGCCAATGGTACGACCGTTAGCAATGCGCCTGCTAGTGCAGCGCATATCTATGATACCAATCATTATTATAATCAACCTTCAGTCAATGCCCGTGCTGCCTTAGTGATGGACGCACAATCTGGTGAAGTGCTCTATAGTAAAAATACCAATACGTCTATGCCAATCGCATCGATCACTAAGTTGATGACCGGTGTTGTCATCGCAGATGCACGCCTCAATATGTCTGAAAAGATTACGCTTGAACCGATTGATTTTGCCGGTGCTGGCGGTAAAAACTCGAGCTCAACTCTAAAAGTTGGCGATACTATGAATCGCGCAGAAATGCTCTTAATGGCATTGATGAAATCTGAAAACCCAGCCGCTGCAGTCCTTGCACGTACATATCCCGGCGGTCGTAGTGCCTTTGTTGCCGCAATGAATGCCAAAGCACGCCAATTGGGCATGAGTGCGACACACTATACAGAGTCAACAGGCTTAGATCCACGTAATGTTTCATCGGCACGTGATTTAGGAATTCTAGTCAGTGCTGCATCGCAATATGGTTTAATTCGCCAATTTTCCACAACCGCCAATTATGATTTCAACTTAGGTTACCGTGTTTTAAAATCCAATAATACCAATGCATTGGTGCGTAATGGTGGCTGGAATATCAATATTTCCAAAACCGGTTATATCAACGAAGCAGGGCGTTGTGTGGTGATGCACTCTACAGTCAATTCTCGACCTGCTGTTGTGGTGTTATTGGGTGCTAGTAGTACACAAGCGCGTAATGATGATGCAACCAATCTATTGAACTGGGTGAGTAATTTACCAAAACGTATTTAATCGCCTTAATATGTGAACTTGATATATTTGAATATAAACGTTTAGGTTATTGCACAGCTTAAATTGAGAAGACCCCCATGTCGGGGTCTTTTTCATTTGGGCGTATTCGCTGATAGATAAAAGCAGAGGTTATAAAGACGAATATGGGCTTGGGATATGGTGCTGGCGCTGGTGCTTTTATTGTAATTTTATTGCTATTACTTGATCTTACTGTGTTTTTTGCCCTATGCGGCTATTGGTACACTCGACATAAACATTTTAGTAATGTTCGTAAACGGACAGTGCTGGTCCTTTTAGCTCTAAGTAGTATTTTACCGTTACTTGCTGTGAGTACATCGCTCAGTATGCTGTATCAGAACTATCGCTCAGATCAAGCGGAGCGCAAGATTCAAGCACAACAAATACAGCAACTTTCTCAGGATATAACTTTTGGTGAAATCGTGATTCCGCAGGGAAGTTGGATTAATCGCGATGGTAGCGTTGATTTTCCGCTCGAAAGCCTAAAGGATGATCCACGTCTTGGGCTGCAAAGCGTGCGCTTTAAGCAAGCGATCAAGATTGCTGGAATACAAAGTCGTGCTTTTGCTGTACATCATGATTTAGTGCTAGAGCTGGCTGAAGATGTGCAGTTAAACATTGCGGGTCAACAGAGCTATTGTCCTAAGGGTTGGTTATTGCAGTTGGCGAGACCTACCGATCTTGCCGGTGATGTGCATTATCAGAGCAATTTTGCTTGGTTTCAGCCCAGTCAGTGGCAAATAGAGCTTTGCTTTGATGCTGGGCAAAATGGCGTTATGGTATTGGCACGTGATCAACAGGGGGTATTTGTTCTCAATCGTGACATATAAGGTCACTGCTATTTTTCTCGCACATTCATGCTATAAATCATTAAAAATATTGCTGTTCTAGCATATCTTAAGAAAATATCTACGCCAGAATGACTGACTGATTTGAAATTTTAGTCATCCAACGATTGCATAAATTTGCTTCTGCGCCTACAGTCCTGTGTAAAAATGTCGGCTGCAAAAAATCAATTGTCGGATCGGCATCATTCATTTAGGCAAGGATTGAAATATTTATGTCCGAAAGTACATTAAAACGGGGGTTAAATACCCGTCATATCCGTTTTTTGGCATTAGGTTCGGCAATCGGTACTGGGTTGTTTTATGGCTCGGCGTCGGCCATTCAAAAGGCAGGGCCATCGGTATTGCTGGCCTATGTAATTGCAGGTATCGCGATTTATATCGTGATGCGTGCATTAGGTGAAATGGCAGTACGGCAGCCTGTTACAGGTTCATTTAGTCATTATGCAACTCAGTATATTGGTCCTTGGGCTGGTTTTACCACGGGTTGGACTTATGTATTTGAAATGGTCATTGTGGCCTTAGCCGATGTAACCGCCTTTGGGATCTATATGGGATTCTGGTATCCCGATGTCCCGCGCTGGATTTGGATTTTATCACTGATATTATTTCTCGGTGCCATTAACTTGATCCATGTCAAAGTTTTTGGGGAGCTAGAGTTTTGGTTGTCGATTGTGAAAGTGACGGCCATTGTGGCAATGATTGTTGGCGGTTTTGGTTTGATGTTCTATGGTTTCCAAGGCAATGCCATCGGTTTTGAACCGGGTTTACAAAACTTATGGATTCATGAAGGCTTTATGCCCAATGGCATTGCTGGTTTTGTTGCGTGTTTTGCCGTGGTGGTTTTTGCCTTCGGTGGCATCGAAATCATTGGGATTACCGCGGGCGAAAGCCAAGACCCAAAACGTTCTATCCCAGGTGCCATCAATACGGTACCTTTTCGTATCTTATTATTTTATGTACTGACTTTATTGGTATTGATGTCCATTTTCCCATGGAATCAAATTGGCAGTAGTGGCAGCCCTTTTGTACGCATCTTTGAAGATTTAGGCATTGGTTATGCTGCGACGATCTTAAATATCGTGGTGATTACCGCTGCTGTATCTGCCATCAATAGTGATGTTTTTGGTGCGGGGCGTATGCTTTATGGGATGGCGAATCGGGGGCAAGCTTCACAAATTTTCAGTAAAGTTTCCAAACGTGGTGTGCCGTGGATGACTGTGGTAGTAATGGCTTTGGTACTGTTGGTGGGGGTCATTTTAAACTACTACATTCCAGAACAAGTCTTTTTGATTATTGCCTCGATTGCGACTTTTGCCACGGTTTGGGTGTGGTTAATGATTTTACTATCGCATGTTGCGATGCGACGTCAGATGAGTGCCGCAGAAGTTAAAGCACTAGAATTCCCTATGATTGCTTGGCCAATTGCGCCAATTTTTGCGATCGCCTTTTTAGTCTTTATTTTTGTGATTATTGGTTATTTTGAAGATAGTCGACCGGCGATTTATGTTGGATTTGCTTGGCTACTCTTGCTGAGTATTGCCTATGCCCTTTGGGTTAAACCGAATGCGCATAAATATTTGTCGCAAACGGCAGAAAATGCTGTAGAAAAAAATGACAAGCGCTGAGATTTGACTTAACCCTTTTCAACTGGGCTGTTATCCTACGGATTGCAGCCCATTTTTTTGGCTAAAATTTTTTATATTTTATCTTGGAGTTAACCCGATGAAATCACGTGCCGCCGTTGCTTTTGGTCCAGGACAGCCCTTACAAATTGTTGAAGTTGATGTGGCAGCACCACAACCGGGAGAGGTGCTGGTAAAAATTAGCCATACTGGGGTTTGTCATACTGATGCTTTTACCTTATCGGGTGATGATCCAGAAGGCGTATTTCCAGCCATCTTGGGGCATGAAGGTGCTGGTGTTGTGGTTGAAGTGGGTGCAGGCGTAACCAGTCTGAAGCCGGGTGATCATGTGATTCCACTTTATACTGCAGAATGTGGTGAATGTTTATTTTGTCAGTCTGGTAAAACCAACTTATGTACTGCGGTACGTGCGACTCAAGGCAAAGGCGTGATGCCAGATGGAACGACTCGCTTCTCTTATCATGGTCAACCGATTTACCACTATATGGGCTGTTCAACTTTTAGTGAATATACCGTGGTTGCTGAAGTTTCCTTGGCTAAAATTAACCCAGAAGCCAACCATGAACATGTTTGTTTGTTGGGCTGTGGGGTGACGACTGGCATTGGTGCGGTGCACAATACCGCCAAAGTTCAGCCTGGTGATAGTGTGGCTGTTTTTGGTTTAGGCGGAATTGGTTTAGCGGTGGTACAAGGGGCGCGTCAGGCACAAGCTGGACGGATTATTGTGATTGATACCAATCCAGCCAAGTTTGAATTGGCCAAACAATTTGGAGCGACTGACTGTTTAAACCCTAAAGATTTTGATCAACCCATTCAAGAAGTCATTGTCGAGCTTACAGGCTGGGGTGTAGACCATTCTTTTGAATGCATTGGCAATGTCAATGTCATGCGTGCTGCGCTGGAATGTGCACATCGTGGTTGGGGGCAATCGGTGATTATTGGTGTTGCGGGTGCTGGTCAGGAAATCTCAACACGCCCATTCCAGTTGGTGACTGGACGGACTTGGAAAGGCACCGCATTTGGTGGGGTAAAAGGTCGCTCACAATTGCCTGCAATGGTAGAAGATGCCATGCAAGGCAAAATCCAACTCAAACCTTTCGTAACGCATACCATGCCTTTAGATAAAATTAATGATGCTTTTGAATTGATGCACCGCGGTGAGTCTATTCGCACGGTGATCCATTTTGATGAACAATAAGTTCATCCCGTTGAACTAGCTTATATCTTCAATGCAGATCAAAAGGAAAAACTATGCAATGTATTGAACAACATCGCAGCTTTGATGGCTGGCAGGCGGTCTATCAACATCAATCTGATGTTTTACAATGCGCCATGAATTTTTCAGTCTATGTCCCACCTTATGCATCTGCTGAGCGGATGCCGGTATTGTATTGGTTATCGGGTTTGACCTGTAATGAGCAAAACTTTATCACCAAGGCTGGTGCACAAAAATATGCTGCTGAGCATAAGGTTATTTTGGTGGCACCAGATACCAGCCCACGGGGCGAGACTGTTGCCGATGATGCAGCCTATGATCTGGGTCAAGGTGCTGGGTTTTATTTGAATGCAACGCAAGCACCGTGGTCACAGCACTTCCAGATGTATGATTATATTGTGCATGAATTACCCGCTGTGATTGATGCCCATTTCCCGAGCAATGGTCGACAAAGTATTTTTGGGCATTCAATGGGAGGGCATGGTGCATTGGTGATTGGCTTAAGAAATCCGACACGTTATGCCAGTATTTCAGCATTTGCACCCATTGTGGCACCGAGCCAAGTGCCGTGGGGGAAAAAGGCATTTACCGCTTATTTGGGTGATGATCAGGCTTTATGGTCTCAATACGATGCGGTTGAATTAATCCCCTCATGCACAGCGCAGACACCGATATTAATCGATCAAGGCACAGTCGATAATTTTCTACAAGAGCAATTAAAATCTACGCTTTTAGTTGATGTTTGTAGAGAACAAGATTATCCGATGAGGCTTAATATGCGTGAGGGCTATGATCATAGCTATTATTTTATTGCGAGTTTTATTGAAGAACATATACGCTTCCATATGCAATATTTGACCGCAGAGCATGCAGATGATTGAGTATAGTTAAAATCTAGAGAAATATCTGTGATTAGCTAAAACCTGCATTTTTAAAACTAAAGGCATATGTTAAAGGTATATAGCATAAGACTTATGAAGCTGAAAATATTGCGGGTATAAAGATCTGGTCACAACATTAATGGCTTGAAATTTTGAAGACAATGCAAATACTACTGCTATTTGCATTGTTAATGATTTTAAAGCTTAGAGATAGATACCTCAAAATTGAAGCGCCATAAACCTATTTAAATGGGTTTATGGCGTACTTTAAGTTTTAGCCCGTCTATGATGATCGGTCATCAGCTGAAAAGATGGTATTCGCTTAACCCTGTAAATTTATCAGCATCTGTCAATTTTATTTTGATTGTTCAGTTTGGTTGATTAGATAGATTATTTTAAATTTCACTTAACAGTTAGATCTAAGTTATAAAATTGTAAATAAATATTCTATTATATAAATTATTGATAATATTAAATATATTATTGAATTTTCTATTTTAGAAATTTCTAATTTTCACCTATTTAAAATACATTATTTAAATAAAGTTTGAGTAGCTTAGAGATCTTTGCTACTCTTTTTTGATCAAAATAAGGTCATAATAACAGTGATAAATAATATTTCTGCCATATTGAGTAAGCTCGGTTTGGGCATACAAAATAGGGCAATTCATATTCAATTTTCTAATGCAGAGCTCAACCAACAGGTGATGTTACAGCGTATCGATGGTTATCATGCTGTGAATGATGGGCTTTCTGCTGAGTTAATTTGTTTATCGAATAATCCCTATCTTGAGTTAAAAAAATTTATAGGCTGCCAGGTTGCCGTCGATCAAGTTACAGACAGTAGAAAGCTATATCGGACAACAGGGATTATTACAGGTGCTAGTCAAGGACAAAGTGATGGTGCTTTAACGCTATACCGTTTGGTTTTAGAAGATGCGACCAGCTTGTGGCATAAACGCCGCAATAGCCGTGTTTTTATGAATAAAAGCGCTGTAGAGATTATTGAAGTTATTTTTAAAGAATGGCAAAGCAAAAGCGCTTTATTTGCATCCAGTCTAAAACTCGATAGCAGTGGTTTAAGTAAAGATTATGATATCCGCCCTTTTTCAATGCAATCTAATGAAAGTGATTATACCTACCTCACGCGACTCATGCGGGAAGAGGGAATAAATTGGTTGGTGGATGAGTCAGATTATATTGTAAGTAGCCATAATACTGAGATTGCGCCGCAAAGGCTTAGACTCATTGATGACAATGCACAGTTTAAAGCCTTAACGCGGCAAGTGGTACGCTATCATCGCTCCAATGCGACCGAGCAATTGGATAGCATCAGTAGCCTGATTGCTCAGCGCCAATTACAACCGACTGCGATTCATTTACAGCGTTGGCAGGCAAATTATTTAAGTCAAGATGATGCTAGTGGCTCGGTATTGAATCCACATAAACACAGTAGCCAATATGATAATCAAAGTTTGAGTTTAGAGCAGGCTTGGAGTCTTTCTCCAGCATGGATTGGTGATTTAAATGGTCATGATCAAGCGACTGCCGCAGGGTCAACTCAGCTGGATAAACTGAATAAACAATTAAATCAATATCAAGCACTGCAATCAAAATATTTTACGGCGTATAGCAGTGTGCGTGATAGTCAAGTTGGATATTGGTTCCAGTTACAGGATCATCCTGAGTTAGAAAAAAACCATCAAGCTTCGGACAAGGAATTTTTGATTCTCGCCAAGCATTTTTATAATCAAAATAATTTACCCAAAGATATTCAGCAGCACATTGAAAGATTACTCACGTTAAGCCATTGGAAAAATAGTCAAGACAGTGAGCAAGAACGCCAAGCCAATCAATTGAATTTGATTCGTCGTAGCATAGATATGGTGCCAGCGTACGATCCGCTGTTACACCGACCGACTGCACATGTGCAACGTGCCAAGGTGGTGAGTGATGGTGAAGAAATTTATGTCGATGAATGGGGAAGGATTAAAGTTCGCTTTCTCTTTACCCGTAGCGATGATCATCAACATGATGGTGGTGCGGGGAGCAATGACAATGATACCGACTCAGCATGGGTTGATGTCTTGACGCCATGGGCAGGTGAGGGCTACGGCGCGCGCTTTTTACCACGTAAAGATGAAATCGTGGTGATAGATTTTTTTGATGGCAATATTGACCGACCTTTTGTGACGGGGCGTATTCATGAGGCTCAGCGTTCGCCGACCAAGTTTGACCTCAAGGGGCAATTGCCCGATACCAAAAAACTCAGTGGTATACGTTCCAAAGAGGTGGGTGGCGAGGGCTATAACCAGTTACGTTTTGATGATACCACGGGGCAAATCAGTGCCCAATTGCACAGTAGTCATGCAGCAACACAGCTCAATCTAGGCAATCTCAGCCACCCCAAAGAACAAGCAGAAAGTGAGGGGCGTGGCGAAGGCTTTGAGTTGAGGACGGATGCATGGGGTGGGATCCGTGCGCCCAAAGGGATTTTGATTACCACTGAAGATGCATCGAATGCGCAAGGGGCACAGTTAGCACGCTTCAATACACAAGAGAACATAAAATTTCATGTGGATAGTAATCAATATTTTAAAGAAATAGCAGAAGCACATGATGTTGATGTACCGGATTTAACCGCGCAGCAAACATTAAATCAGAAATTTGAAAACTGGCATGAAAATAGCGATGCTTTACTGACGCTGCATAGTGAATCTGAAATGATTTTAAATAGTAAAGAAAGCATGCAGCTTAGCTCAAAACAAAATGTTGATGTGAGTACATCCAGAAATTTACAATTTTTTTCAGCTAAAAGTTGGATTGCTCAAGCGTTAGACAAAATAACTATTTTTGCAAAACATGCAGGAATAAAGATTAAGTCTGGTGAAGGCAATATCGATATCAGTGCACAAAAAGGAACAATGACATTATCATCTAAACAACAGATGCATGTTTATGCGCTGAATGATTTTGTGCGGATAGAAAGTGGTAAAGGGATTTTACTGACATCCGGTGGTGGCTATATAAAAATCCAAGATGGCAATATTGAAATTGCCTGCCCTGGTTTAATGGAACTCAAAGCGGGTCAGATTAAAACGATGGCTGGGGCAAGCCTATCAACACAATTACCAGCAATGCCAGAGCTAAAAGCGCAATATGATGAGCATTTTATATTGCATTATCCAGATGGTGAACCTGCAAAAAATTTAAAGTATCGAATTACAGCCGAAGATGGTCAAATATTTGAAGGTATTTCTGATGAAGAAGGTAAAACTGAAGTTTGTGCTAAAGATATGATGCATGCCCTCAAAATTGAAGTCCTTCCGCCTGAAGAATAAGGTAAATATAAATGAAACGATGGAAAATACTTTTTATTTACATGATGGCAGCATGCTCAGCAACAGCTTGCTCCGCACCGAATAAAGAACAGTCAGGAATTGAGACGATGGATTATAGCAACCCGAAAACAGTCTGTGTTGGTCGATTAAACCTTAAAGTTCCAAAAGAAACCGAAGTGGTATATGGGTCATTAAATTATAATGGCAGTGATTTTGAAATCGAGCAAGAGGTCAAATCTTATCAGGATTATCAAAAATATATTGCAGATAAGATTCAATATTTAAAACACGAGCCACATGAAACAGAAGGTGTACTACTAAAATCAGAAATGTCTGGACCTGTAAATGGAAATCAAGGCTCGATAAGTCATATTATCGTTTATCGTGATGGTGTATTTGTTAAATCTATTTATGAGGTCTATGGATATTTATATCTTGGCCCTAAGCAATTGATTGTCTTAAAAAGTGGGGCAAGTAATGATCTTTTAGATAATTCAATTAAGAGGATGATGTATAACCTTGCCCAAATTAAGGTGAGAAAAAAACATGAAGAGCGCGCAGGGATTTGTTGGAACGATCTATTTATTCAAGATGATATGCGTGCTTATAGGCATTTTAGCAACACGGTTTTATTGACCTTCCCCTCATACCCTGAGGTTCGGGCGCGTATTGAAAATCGCGGAAGATACGAATCAGATGCTCCCTATATCGCCATGGTTAAAAAAAATACAGAGAACTTGCCTCTTGAGGTGAAAGTTTTATCTAAAGATACAGAAATTTATATTGGTGAGAAAAATATCAATGGCTTCTTGGGCGAGGAGTATAGTGCCAATACCGCTTTAAGAAAACCTTTTCAGCGTGGGTTTGAGCTGATGGATTGGCAGTATTTAGGGGAGTTGGATGATCCACGGCGCCCTTTAATTGCTTTTCATTTGGAAAGTAGTAATAAAATGGACAATAAAGGTTTTGGTGATGCATTGGTGAGTCAAAAAAAAGTTGTTGATTTATATAATTTTATGTTGAACAGTATAGAGTTTTCACCGAATAATGAGGTGCATAAGAATGAGCACTAATACGGATAAAACACTTATCACTGCACATTCGGCCACTTCACCAAGTACTCATCGGGTAGCAACACTGGTTGAAGTACCTAAGCTAGATACGATTCCTATTATTTTTATACCAGGTATTATGGGTTCAAATATTAAACACCAAACATTAGGTGAAGTTTGGAAGATGCCAAATAGTAAGGTCTCGGGAATAACAGTCGCAAAAGAAAGATCTAAACTTAAACCTGGTGACCTACAAACTCAACTTGACCATATAAAAACCATGGTGGATGCTTCAGGGGATATCGTCGTTGATCCAAGACTTAAACTGGATGAGTCAACTTTAAGGAAACGTTATTGGGGCACTGTGCATTGGGATAGTTATGGCGATATTTTGACCTACTTGCAGCTAGCCTTCAATCAAGTGAGTTTGGATGCAAAACCACTGAGTCCTGGTCCTGGGGGGATTGCAGGTATGCATCGTACAAGGCAGCACACGAAACAGCAAGAGATGATTCATGAATGGAAAAGCTTGCTTGATCAAAAGGAAATAAGCCGCTGGCATGCTATAGAAAGCTTTCAAGCGACGTCTGCAGCAGAAATTGAACATCTCAAAAAATTTAATTTCCCTGTATATGGCATGGGCTATAACTGGTTGCAGTCCAATGAAGATTCTGCTCTGATTATTCTCAAAAAAATGCAAGCCATAAAAGCTGAATATGGTGCGCGGTTCCATAAATTTATTCTGGTGACTCATTCCATGGGCGGTTTGGTTGCACGTAGATTATCCCAGCTCTGTGGTGGTGATATCGCAGGGATCGCACATACGGTAATGCCTGCTGATGGTGCACCCGCAACCTATCGCCGAATTGTTTCGGGATCTTATGAAGGCGGAGGCGTTGTCAATTGGATTACATCTTTTGTATTGGGGAAGGATGCTGAGCATGTCACGGCCGTATTGGCCAATGCACCAGGTGGTTTAGAGTTACTCCCCAATGCCGAATACAATAGTCGTAAACCATGGTTAACCTTACAAGGACATAATGAAAAAAACCAATTGGTACAAACACATCTGCCCAGTAAAAATGCAAGAGGAGAAATCGATCCTTATGAGCAGATCTATAAATCAGATAAAGTGTGGTGGGAAATGGTCAAAGAAGAACTCATTGACCCTGCCAAACTTATTAAAAATGATAATCCAGATAAGCAAGTAAAGGAGATTTATAAACAAAAAATAGATAAAGTTAGACAGTTCCATTCAATCATTGCAAAGAAATATCATCCACATAGCTATGTGAGTTATTGTCATGATCATAAATATATGAGTTTTGGTGCATTGACATGGACCTTGGACTATGCATTGGGAGGTCTAACAGCTGAGCAAATAAAGAGGTTACCACGTGTAAGCGCCAAAGAAATAGAAATCCATAATAAGGGCATTGCAGAAGAGGCGATGAAAATGGGGCTAGATGCAAAGTATTACATAAAAGCCAATGTAAAAGAAAATAATGGGTTAAGATACATCAGGTTACAGAGCGGGAAACTTGGAACTTTTAAAATATCTTCTCAAGATGCACCAGGCGATGGTACTGTACCTTATCAATCTGGTCGTGGGCCACTTAAGCAGAACGGTGTTAAACAAGTATTCCAAATGACTGGTTTTGATCATCAGGGTGCATGCAAAGATTTACATGTCAAACGATCTGTACTTTATTCTATTGTGAAAATTATCAAAGAAAATAATATTCAACCTAAATATAGATAGTCTATAGTTTAACCTGAGTTCGATGAAAAACGTTCAACCTTTCAGCATATTTTTGAAAGTTGGCTTATTCGGATTTAAACAATAAGCCACTACAGCAGCCATAATATTTACCATGAAATTATTCACAGAACGATGACGCGAATGGTCAAGTTGATGTAAGTTTTTTAACTGATCATTCACCGTTTCTATTAATCCTCTTCTGCCAAGCAATTGTTTTTCTTCTTCAGTTCGGAGTGGCTTGTTTTTCATATTCTTACGTGATGGAGTCAATATTTTTAATCCTCTTGCTGCTAAAGCCTCTGTCTTAGCTTTGCTTAAATAACCTTTATCTCCTAATAAAATGCCTTTTAATTCTTTGGTTAAAGACCCTAGTACAGCAATATCATGGATATTCCCTGATGTTAATTTAATATTAATAATTTCACCTAAGTTATTGATAACCACGTGTAATTTAAAACCATAGAACCACCCAGTACTACTTTTTCCACGATTCGCTAAGCCTTTAAATACGCGGTTTCTTTTAATTCTAAGATTATGACAAACTACAAGTTTGGTTGAATCAATAATACTAATTCCTGTATCAGTTCCTTTAACCTGATGAAAAAAGCTACTCAAAGCTTGTAAACAACGTGGCATGATTTCAATAAAACGATTATAGCTCAGCAGCTTAGGAAATGCTGATTTCCAAAAAGGGATGACCATATGGCAGTAAAAATATTTAAAGAATCTAAAACCTGATTGGTGAAATAAGATAACAATTGTCATGATCTCAGATAAACTTAAAGCTGACTTTTGAACTGGCTTATTTTGCTCAGGAATAAGAGCTTTCTCTAGAGATTCGTTAAATATTTTGCAAAAATCATCCACTTTACAGAATAATTCGGTAATATGATCCATAGAAAAGCCTTGTGTTTTAACTTTTGTCTTAAGAACCAATAAGTTACAAACATTAAGGCTTTTTTTCTACTTTTTTATGTCGAACTCAGGTTATAGTTTAGGTTGTGGTTGAAATAAATCTGTGTAAATAGCTTGAATTTGATATAAAAATCATTTTAAAAATGGTTAGAGCGACCTTTATGAGTCCATCATTCAATCGATCCGAAAATTTTAATTTCCCCAATAGAAATGATTTATTTATCGTCTGTTGCAGCCCTATAACAATGAAATATATTTAACCTGAATTCGATGAAAAACGTTCAACCTTTCAGCATATTTTTGAAAGTTGGCTTATTCGGATTTAAACAATAAGCCACTACAGCAGCCATAATATTTACCATGAAATTATTCACAGAACGATGACGCGAATGGTCAAGTTGATGTAAGTTTTTTAACTGATCATTCACCGTTTCTATTAATCCTCTTCTGCCAAGCAATTGTTTTTCTTCTTCAGTTCGGAGTGGCTTGTTTTTCATATTCTTACGTGATGGAGTCAATATTTTTAATCCTCTTGCTGCTAAAGCCTCTGTCTTAGCTTTGCTTAAATAGCCTTTATCTCCTAATAAAATGCCTTTTAATTCTTTGGTTAAAGACTCTAGTACAGCAATATCATGGATATTCCCTGATGTTACTTTAATATTAATAATTTCACCTAAGTTATTGATAACCACGTGTAATTTAAAACCATAGAACCACCCAGTACTACTTTTTCCACGATTCGCTAAGCCTTTAAATACGCGGTTTCTTTTAATTCTAAGATTATGACAAACTACAAGTTTGGTTGAATCAATAATACTAATTCCTGTATCAGTTCCTTTAACCTGATGAAAAAAGCTACTCAAAGCTTGTAAACAACGTGGCATGATTTCAATAAAACGATTATAGCTCAGCAGCTTAGGAAATGCTGATTTCCAAAAAGGGATGACCATGTGGCAGTAAAAATATTTAAAGAATCTAAAACCTGATTGGTGAAATAAGATAACAATTGTCATGATCTCAGATAAACTTAAAGCTGACTTTTGAACTGGCTTATTTTGCTCAGGAATAAGAGCTTTCTCTAGAGATTCGTTAAATATTTTGCAAAAATCATCCACTTTACAGAATAATTCGGTAATATGATCCATAGAAAAGCCTTGTGTTTTAACTTTTGTCTTAAGAACCAATAAGTTACAAACATTAAGGCTTTTTTTCTACTTTTTTATGTCGAACTCAGGTTATTTAGGATTTGAGCATGAAAAGAGGGCTGGCATATTTATTATTACCGCTACTCATGAGTGGCTGTCAAACCGATAGGATTACAACGCAAACTGCGGTAAATAATAGGATCAATCTTTCAGAGAATAAATCTTATTGTATTGGGCGTTATGTGGTAGATATCCCCGCAGAAGCAGATTTTATAGAGCAACGTTATGATCAATATAATTCTTTTATTATTACAGTCAAGAAAAATGCCAGCCGGAAAGATTTTGATGAAGCGATACAGAAAGTGCGCAGTAATTATTCTCGGTTTGAGCGTTTTATTACCGAAGACTCACCAGAACAAACAAATTCTGGGAGAATAACTAAAAAAATCAAAGGGAAAATATCTAAAAGTAAAGGTTTACCATTTGATGTGTGATCCTAGCCAAAATAATGGACAATTGATCCCTCTGAAGATGGCAAAGTCATAGAAGGGTGACGGATACGGAAGCTAAAACTGAAAAGGTAACATCCTTAGCAATCGGCAAGGCTGTTTTGGAATTACTTGATTTTAAAGGTGAATAATTTTTTATCCAATAGGAAAGCAGCATGAACAACTTATTAAGAGTGATCATCATCGCGACGAGTTCTGTGCTATTTTTAGGCTGCTCGCAAGCAAATAAGATAGAGAATACAGATGGGCTTACAATGAATAAATTTGATCATATGAAAAATTGGTGTATTGGGCGGTATAGTTTTCAGGTGCCAAAAACAGCGATTATTACAGATCAGACCTCTTCGGATAAATATGATTCATTCAGGATCAAAAGTGAGCTTGCAGTATCGATTGATCGTTTTCATGAAGAAATTGCTCGGGTAGAAAAAGAATCGACTTCTTTCGAAGATGACTATATAAAAGATCAAACTAAGGTAGAAATGCATGGTAAGACTGTTTCTAAAATCATTTGGGCACATTCTCATTTTGCACAAGGTCGATCAGCAGTACAGGTTTTTGCCTTTGTTTATGATAAGTCAAAACGAACACTATTTAAAATAACGGGAAGGTATGGAAAGGGTTATGAAGCTGAAAGTATCGCCAGTATAAAGTACCTCGTTAAAAACTTAAGCGCGCGCAATAATGAAGATATTCCGGATCGTGCAGGGGTGTGTATATTTAATGGTTTTATTCAAGATGATGGCAAGGAATTTAAATATAGTAATCAACAGACAACCTTTAAGTTTAAAGAATGGCCAAGTGTTAAAGTTACTATGGAAACTGAAGCGACGACAAAAGTTTTGCAAAACTTAATTGATCGGACCACGACCAATCTGAGGGCTTCAGCCTTTGGTGCGACAGCACTTGCAAAACTAAAAACGCTCAGAAAAGGTGAGAAAAATCAAGATAATGTGCCTGCTTTACAGGGTCAAGAATGGATCATTAAGAGTCCAATGAAAGGCCGCAATGGTATTGATGCAAAATGGGAGCATACCGGCACAGCCAGTAATGGTTTAGACCCATTGATACAGTTAGAAGTTAAAAGTGGTCATGACAATATAGAAACGGATTCAGCTAGTATTAGTGAGCAAGAAGCCTACTTTCTTTATGAAAAAATATTAAATTCAATCAAGAAGTTTTAAGGTGAGTTGATGTCATACCAACACGATGCATATGAGCATAATAATCAAAAACTTACCTCACAAACCACCCCCTCGCAAACACCGTCCATTTGTAAAGTGATTACACCGCCAAAATATGTTTGTCCTATTATTTTTATACCCAGTATTATGGGTTCAAATATTAAACACCAAACATTAGGTCAAGTTTGGAAGATGCCAAATAGTAAGGTCTCGGGAATAACAGTCGCAAAAGAAAGATCTAAACTTAAACCTGGTGACCTACAAACTCAACTTGACCATACAAAAACCATGGTGGATGCTATCAGGGGATAGGGTAGCATTATATGAATCTATTCTAAAAACGATCCGAAAATTTTAAATGTATCGCTACCAAGTACTTATTTTTTTGAATAAAATATATACAAAAATGTAAGCCAAATCCTACAGCGATTTAGGGCTTTCGCTATAGCCCATTCTGAATGAATACCATAAGATAAAACACATGAGGAACAGGATGTTCCAGAACATAAAACAATAATACTAAGTTCCAGCATCAGGATTGTGAGGTACGACAGGAGTTTTACCTAGTAAACACATACGGAAAGAGGCTGTCCCATTAACTCAATGGGGCGGCTTTTTGTTTAAGTCATCTTCATTTTCACCATATTCTTTTTTGATCCTTAAAATATTTTTATTATTCCTCTTTTTACTTCTAAAAGTAAAAATGCAGCCTTTTAAGCTGCCATTTTCATCATATTGTGTGCTAAAGCATGTAATCCAAACTCTAAATTCACTTTTCGCATCCCTCTAAGCGTGAATCTCTTAAAGCCTCGATTCGACTTTATATGTCCAAACACCGGTTCAACTTCTATACTTCGTCGCTTACGCTTTTCGATTCCTTCTTCACTTAGTAAGCGTTCATACATTAACGTCCTGTAATGCTCTAAATGATGGTTTCTCTCAATTCGTCTATTGCCCTGGCTCTTATGGCAGCTACTTCTAAGCGGGCATCCTTCGCATCGCTGTGCCTCATAAATACTGATATGTTGAATGAATCCACTACTGGTTTTTGTTTGTTTATCTTTGATCTTCGTCATATGTTGTCCCATTGGGCAAACATAATAGTCATCAATCGCGTTGTAATGTAGATATTGCTTATTTTTTAAATTCTGTTTGGCTTTTTTACCACGTTGTTGACGACGTTCTAAGTCAAAGGTGCTGTATTTGATATACGCTAATAACCCTTGCTGTTCTAAATATTGATAGTTTTCCTCACTACCATAACCTGCATCAGCGGTAATAACTTCAAGTTCTTGAAACTGTTCTTCGCCATAAAGTTCACGCATTTGCTCTAAATGGGGCTTTAATGTAGGAAAGTCATTACTATTTTGATGCACGCTATAATTAACAATTACCTGATTTTCAGTGCTTATTTGAACATTATAACCAGCCTTAAGTTGACCATTTTTCATATGGTCTTCCTTCATCCGCATGAAAGTTGCATCATGGTCAGTCTTGCTATACGAATTGCGCCCATCAAGGATCTTTTCTTTTTCTTCGTAGTCTATTAGTCGATTCTTAAAGTTTTTTTTTACCGCACCTAATTTCTTTTTAGTCGCTTGATCCGGTTGAATCGAATGTTCATTCAAACGATCATCTATCGCTTTTAAAACTTGATCTATCGTATGCGATGATATTTCTGTGATTTCAAGCTTACTCGGTTCTTGATCGCCAACTTCGATTTGGTGAGCATACTTCCATAGTTCATCTAGCTGTTTAAGCATCTTAGCTTTGTTGGTTTTAATTGCATTACCCCACACAAAGGTGTAGCGATTGGCTTGTGCCTCAAGTTTGGTGCCATCTGTGTAAATCTCTTTTAAAGTAATGACTCCTTCTTCAGCTAACATCAATACGATCTGTTTGAATATGTCTTTAAAGCATTGCTCTAACTTTGAATTTCTAAAGCGATTAATCGTATTGTGATCAATAATGGTCATATTGCTTAACCACATGAAATTAATATTTTCACGTAGAGCTTTTTCGATTTTACGAGAGGAATAGGTATTGGTCATATAAGCGTAGACCATGATTTTAAGCATGAGTAGTGGGTGATAACCTGGTCGACCAGATTCATCATACGCATTTACTAATGGGCTACTGTCAATTTGATCCAATACTTTATTCACTAAGCGAACAGGGTGTTTCTCAGGAATCAAGTCATCAAAGCTATGAGGAATTAAGTGAAGTTGGTTTTGGTGATATGTCTTTATAGCCATCTTAAATATCCTTTTTTAAGATGGCTTAATTATACAGCAAAAAGGCTGCCTTTTGAGACAGCCTCTTTTTATGCCTAGCAGTTTAATAGTAACGATAGAGAATTAATGATAGAGAATATCGCGTTCTCGGCATGACAACTCATAATACTCATCTTTTGCTGACGTGTTAATTTTTAGACTATAGTAATCCAGTTGTTTGGCATCGAATGGTTTGAGTGAGCATTCATGCTGTTTGGCATAACTTTGTATGGCATCGAGTGGTGCACTTTTTTTCAGTAATGCGCCCCAACCTTCATTGACACAGCAGCCCACATATTGATCCATATATTCCACACTTAAATAAACTACATCTTGCCCTAAAATCTGCAATGGTTTTTGTAGTTTATAAATATCGTTATAGTCCACACGTTGGACTTGTGCTTTATTGCTGAGATAACCCTCAGTGGTTAATTGCTTAAAATCTTGAATAGCAGCATTGGCTGTTCCCATACCGCGAAACTGTTCTTCGTCGGCATATGCCGTACTACAAAGGGCAATCAATACGATCGCACTGAGGGATTGAATATTCACTCGGTGACTCCTTGCTGAGTTTAAATTTTTACACGGATCAATCATGATGGTCGCTTTAAAATAAAATCAAGATTGATGGTTTAAAATATAATGTAGCAAGCAATATTCAACAGATAAAGCATTTTGAGTGCTGCTTTACATATGTGATTCATCGATTATTTCGGACATTCACCTTCAGCATTTAAACGTTCTAAAATGGTTTGTAAAATTTGAATGCGTGCAGTGTATTTATCATTGCTTGCAATCACATGCCATGGTGCATGTTCAGTACTGGTGTAGTGCAGCATATCAGATGCCGCCTGTAGGTATTGATCCCATTTTTCACGATTACGCCAGTCTTCATCAGTGATTTTAAAATATTTCTGTGGGGTATTTAGACGATTTTCAAAGCGCTTTAATTGCTCATCTTTGGAGATCGATAGCCAGAATTTAATCACGATGGCACTGTGTTGCGATAGATTATGTTCAAAGCGGTTGATCTCATGATAAGCCCTTTGCCAGTCTTGATCTGAGATTAAATGCTCAACACGTTCAACCAAGACACGACCATACCAACTACGGTCAAATATATTAATGGCACTGTCATCGCGTAACTTATCCCAGAAGCGCCATAAATAAGGACGCTGCCGTTCATGGCGTTCTGGTGCAGAGATACTATGAATTTGATATTCACGCGGATCGAGATATTTAATAATTCGCTTAATGGCGCCACCTTTACCCGCAGCATCCATGCCTTCAAATAATAAGACGATATTGCGTGGGTCATAGCGCATCGCTTCAGCCAATTGTTTCTCGAGCTTTTTGAGTTGCTGTTTATAGGCTTTTTTTTCTAAATATGTGCTAGCGGGGGCGTTTAATTGTGGATGAATATCTTGGGCTTGATAGGCTATTTTTTGTGGTTTTAACTGCGGTGGTTTTTTGAGTGCGGCAAGAATTTCTTGCGCGAACTGGTAGTTGCGCAGCTTTTCATCTTCGCCATCAATAATAATCCAGTCGCTGGTAAAGCGTTTACGAATACTCTGAATATCGTTATAGAGTTTTTTATTACGCCAATTCGATACTGGGAATTTAGCCCAACTAAAATTGGGTACCCGTTGTAAAGCCTTGGCAAGATCTAATCGTTCTAAGCGTTTTTGCGTGGTTGCTAAAGACAGGTCAAACCAGATTTTAATCACGTCAATATCATTGGCTTGTAGGTATTGTTCAAAATGATGCATCTGCTCAATATATTCGGCAAAGTCTTGTTCAGAAATTTGCTCTTCGCCATATAAAGACGATGCCAGTAAATCGGTATACCAGTTGCCAAATAACAACATCATTTGCCCGTGCGCAGGGATAAAGGGTACATAGGGTTGCCAAAATAATTTTTTTGATGTGATTTGATTGGGAATATCCGCTTTGACATATAAATGTCGTGGATCAACCCATTCGCGTAATTGTTTAATCGCCTCACTTTTACCCGCAAACTCTATACCTCCCACCAAAATTAATAAGCCACGGGCTTGATCGGTACCTCGGGTATTTTTAAGGGCATATTGAGCTTCAATAAGATCTAATGACAGCTGTTCAGTTTGTTTTTTAGTGATCTGCTGACGTTTCGTCATAATTACCTCAATACCATGATGATGAAAATACGATGGTGAACATGTGCTTGGACCGTGTACGCGATGAGTTTGTTTGCTCTGAACGAGTACAGCGTTGTTGCGACTATACTGATATTTTAAATAATGCAGCATCGTTATTTATACTACTTGTATTAAAATAGTCTAACAGTTTGAGATAATAAGTAAAATATTTCAAAGGCAGCAATATCAATCTAAATTAGCTACATTGAAATGCTGAAAATTTAGGGTAAAGCATGGTGAGATATATCCGGTTTATAAAATAAATGATTTGAGCAATAGCAATATTGAGTTTCTGTGCAATCACTTTATATATTCCCCCAGCGTAATATTGCATCACAAGATGCTATCTTGCTAGAAAATCCACTTTGTTTATGTGATAAATATCACGTTATTATAAAATATAGTGTTCTATACTGGCTCCGCGAAGCGGGCAAAGCTATCTGTTGGCATTGGGTTGACTGAAATTATAGATTGAAAATAAAAAAGTTTTTGACTTAATCTTGCTGCAAGTCTAATGCTGAGCTGTGCTTGTACTGCGCTTGAGCATTGCTTGCAGCAGGTCGGATGGCTTGATCGATTTGGTGTATTTTTCAGCTTTCATAGCAGATATAGTGCTTAAATGTTATACAGAAAAATAATTCACATTAAAACCGACTGATTCGCTTGGTATTAATGAGGTTTTTTTAGGAAATAATAAAATCATTGACTTAATATTTTGTGGTCCATTTATTTTTATAGACTAATCAGTCACTGAAATTTAATAATTTAAATATAACAGTTAAAATAAATGCTAAAATTCTTTGACCAAAATTTAAAACCCATATATGTTTATTGAAAATAGGCGCTGTAAATATTTTTTATAACGAGGAATATGCAATGAATGATCATCGACAATGGGCAAAAGCTTGTTGTGATGTGAAGAAAAGCATACCCGTCACGGTGCTGCCAACGTTTCAATCAAATTCTTTCACCACTGTTTTAATGGGGCAGTTCGGTGGATCTTGCTATGTTCAATTGAATAGCAAACTCAATTTACATCCTAATAATTTAACCTCAAATTGGGGGAGTATAGATTTTGTCCTATCTTATTGTGCGTAATACATTATGTAGTGCTGTGTGTGCGGTGTTACTCGCAGCGTGTCAAACGCAGCAAGCGCTTCAACCACCAGAAGTGGCTATGGCTTCCCAATATGCCGATGACCAATCGACTGAGCATAAATTATTAAGATGGCAAGACTATTTAAATGATGCCGCCTTAGAAAAGATTATTCATCAGGCTCTGCAGAATAATCATGATTTACAAATTGCCAGTTTAAGAATTGCTGAAGCACAAGCGGCTTATGGGATTCAACGTTCGACATCTTTCCCAACAATTGGTGCAGATGCTGGTGGGCAGCGTTCTCGTGTGCCAGCAGATTTATCCTACACCGGGCAGGTCATGCATGTTGATCAGTATCAGGCAGGAATTGGCTTATCGCAGTGGGAACTGGATCTGTGGGGGCGTATTCGCAGTTTAAATGAAGCGGCATTACAAAGCTTCTTTGCCTCGCAATGGAACCAAGTTGCGGTGCGTAACAGTATTATTTTGCAGGTCACACAAACTTATCTGACTTTATCTGAGCTGGAAAAACGCATTCATTTTGCCGAGCGTTCGGTACAAAATTATCAAAATTCAGTACGTATTTTTAAACGCCGCTATGAAGTCGGAAGCGGCTCCAAAGTGGAATATGTACAAGCCGAAACATTGCTGCGTAATGGTCAAGCCTTATTGGCCCAGTTAAATCAAGCCAAAGCGACTACGGCGAATTTTTTGGTGCAGTTGGTGGGGGAGCCGATTGAAGTTCCTGTACCCAGTTTAGACCGGGTGGTCTTTAAAACCACCAGCATTCAAACTGGTTTGCCTTCCGATTTATTGCTAAATCGTCCAGATATCCGTGCGGTAGAAGCGAAATTACAAGCAGAAAATGCCAATATCTATGCAGCACGCGCCGCATTTTTCCCGCGTATTGCCTTGACTGGAAGTTATGGTACCGCCAGTGCTGATCTAGATGGTTTATTTAAATCAGGCAGTGCGGCATGGAGTTTTGCACCGAGTATTTCGATTCCGATTTTTACTGCTGGACGTTTAAAAAACCAAGTGAAATTGGCCGAAGTCAGAACGGATATTGCGGTGGCTGAATATGAAAAAACCGTACAAAAAGCCTTTCGTGAAGTCTCGGATGCTTTGGCACAACGTCGCTGGCTCAGTGAGCAATTACACATTCAACAACAAGGTCTAGATGCACTCAATGAACGCGCACGTTTGGCCGAACTCCGCTATGACAATGGTGCAGTCAACTATTTAGAAGTCCTGGATGCACAGCGCAGTTTATTGCAAGCCGAACAACAGTGGATTGAGACCCAGAGTGCCTTGTTGAAATCATATGTGCAGTTATACGTGGCTTTAGGTGGTGATAGCCAGCAGTACCAGACACAGCAATCTTCTTCTTTGTAGACCGACTTTGAGCAATAGGATTCACCTATGAATATTAAAAAATTATCCATGATTGGTGCCGTCGTTATCGTAATTTTAGTCGCGATACTGCTGTGGCGCTATTTTAACCAAGAGTCGACCGAAGGTCTGGTCAGTGGCAATGGACGAATTGAGGCAACCGAGGTTAATGTTGCGAGTAAATTACCCGGTCAAGTTGAAGACATCTTGGTCAAAGAAGGGGATTTTGTCCAAAGCGGTCAAGTTCTGGCAAAAATCAAAATCTCTACGCTTGAAGCGCAGTTAAGAGAAGCACAAGCGCAAAAAAGCCAAGCGCAAAATGCAATCTCGACTGCTGAAGCACAAATTGCCATGCGTGAAAGTGACCGCGCTGCCGCACAAGCGATGGTGGCACAACGTGAAACAGAATTACTGGCTGCCAAGCGTCGTTTAGCGCGGACTGAAGTATTGTCCAAAGAAGGGGCGTCATCGCAACAACAATTGGATGATGAACGTGCTGATGTACAACGGGTGACGGCAGCGGTGAGTGCTGCCAAGGCACAAGTGGCAAGTGCTCAGGCTGCAGTTGTGGCTGCGCAAACACAAGTAATTGGTGCACGTTCACAAGTTGATGCCATTCAAGCAACCATCGAACGTATTCAGTTTGATATCGAAGATGGACAGTTAAAAGCGCCATTAAATGGTCGGGTACAGTACCGTATTGCCCAGCCGGGTGAGGTTGTTCCATCGGGTGGTCGTGTGGTGAATTTGATTGACTTATCCGATGTATATATGACTTTCTTCTTGCCAGAAACCGTGGCTGGGCGGGTTGCCATTGGCACAGAAGTGCGTTTGGTATTAGATGCCGCAAAAGACTTGGTGATTCCAGCCAAAGTATCTTATGTTGCCGATACTGCGCAGTTCACACCGAAATCAGTCGAAACGCAAAATGAACGACAAAAGTTAATGTTCCGTGTCAAAGCGAAGATTGATCCAGCGTTATTAAATAAAAATATTCAACAAGTCAAAACTGGTTTACCAGGCGTGGCTTATATCAAATTGGATCCAAATACAGCATGGCCTGCATTTTTAGAGAATAAGGTTAAATCATGAATCAGCAATCCGAATCCCTAGACGGAGCGATTGTTGCCAAAATTGAAAATATTAGCCTGCGCTATGGCAAGACACAGGCATTAGACCAGATTCATTTAGATTTACCTGCGGGTTGTATGATTGGTCTGATTGGACCAGATGGGGTCGGTAAATCGAGTCTATTGTCACTCTTGGCCGGCGCGCGTGCGCTACAACAAGGCCGCCTGATGGTTTTGGGCGGCGATATGGCCAATGGGCAACATCGTAAGCAAGTTTGTCCACGTATTGCGTTTATGCCACAAGGTTTGGGAAAAAATCTCTATAAAACCTTGTCGGTTGAGGAAAACTTACAGTTTTTTGCCCGCTTGTTTGGGCATGATGCCGAGCAACGCCGTCAACGCATTGATGAACTTACCAAAAGTACTGGGCTATATGCCTTCCTAGATCGTCCCGCTGGCAAGCTGTCTGGCGGAATGAAACAAAAACTCAGCCTATGCTGCGCCTTGATTCATGATCCAGATTTTCTGATTTTGGATGAGCCGACGACCGGGGTTGACCCCTTGGCACGTGCGCAGTTCTGGGAGTTGATTGGGCGAATTCGTAAAGTTCGCCCACAGATGAGTGTGATTGTTGCCACGGCCTATATGGATGAAGCACAAGGCTTTGACTGGCTGGCAATGATGGATGATGGCAAGATTTTAAAAACTGGTACACCGCAGGCTTTATTGCAACTGACGGGATGTGACAATTTAGAAGATGCTTTTATTGCACTGTTGCCTGAAGAAAAGAAACAAGGCTATGTTCCTGTTCATATTCCCCCTCTGCAGGTCAATGAGCAAGAGCAATATGCCATTGAAGCACAGGATTTGACGGTACGTTTTGGTGACTTTACCGCAGTGGATCACGTCAATTTTAAAATTCGTCGTGGTGAAATCTTTGGTTTCTTAGGGTCCAATGGTTGCGGTAAATCTACCACCATGAAGGTGTTGACGGGTTTACTGCCGGCGTCAGAAGGGCAGGCGTGGTTATTTGGTGAGGCGGTTGAAGGCAACAGTATTGAGATTCGGCGTCGTGTCGGTTATATGTCACAAGCCTTCTCTTTATATAATGAACTCACTATTTTGCAGAACTTGGTGCTGCATGCGCGTTTGTTCCATGTGGCTGAAGATCAAATTGATGCACGTGTGGACAGCATGTTGCAACAGTTTGATTTGCTTGAGGTCAAACACAGTTTACCGGAGTCGATTCCGCTGGGTATGCGGCAGCGTCTTTCTTTGGCGGTCGCATTGGTACATGAGCCAGAAATTCTGATTTTGGATGAGCCGACTTCTGGGGTAGACCCGATTGCGCGAGATAATTTCTGGCGCTATTTGGTCAAACTTTCCCGTGAAGATGGCGTGACGATTTTTATCTCAACCCACTTCATGAACGAAGCCTTGCGTTGCGACCGTATGTCGATGATGCATGCTGGACGGGTACTGGATAGTGATGCACCCAAAAATTTGATTGCTCGCCGTGGTGCCAAGACCCTAGAAGAAGCCTTTATTGGCTATCTTATCGATGCGGGGGCGGGTACGCCGAGTGATACTGCTGCTGATGCCGAGATAAGCCAAAGTGTTGCCGCTGCTGAGCAACCGATGCAGATCAATAATGGCTTTAGTGTGCAGCGTTTATTGAGCTATGCATGGCGTGAGTCTTTGGAGCTTGCGCGTGATCCCGTGCGGGCAACTTTGGCACTATTGGGGTCTATTATTCTGCTCTTTGTGATTGGTTTTGGGATTACCTTAGATGTTGAGGATCTGAGTTATGCGGTACTCGACCGAGACCAAACTGGATTGAGTGAGGACTATCGTCTCAATCTGGCTGGGTCGCGTTATTTTATTGAGAAACCACCCATACACAGCTATGAAGAACTTGATCAGCGTATGCGTAAAGGTGAAATTGCTTTGGCGATCGAGATTCCGCCCGGCTTTGCCAAAAATGCGGCACGAGGAGAAGAGGTTAAAATCGGTGCTTGGATTGATGGTGCCATGCCAACCCGTGCAGAAACCATTCGAGGTTATGTGCAAGGGATTCATTTGCAATGGCTAATGCAACAATATCGCAGCCGTACGGCTGGGTCTTATGCGCTGCCGGTTACGGTCGAAACCCGTTTCCGTTATAACCCGGATATCCGCAGTCTACCGGCGATGGTACCAGCCATTGTACCGTTGCTGCTGTTGTTAATTCCCGCCATGCTGACGGCATTGTCCGTGGTACGAGAAAAAGAACTCGGTTCAATTGTCAATTTATATGTTACCCCGATCAAGCGCAGTGAATTTTTACTGGGCAAACAACTGCCCTATATTATTTTGGCGATGTTGAACTATTTCTTGATGTGTCTGGTGGTGGTGACATTATTTGATGTGCCGATTAAAGGCAGCTTCCTGACCTTGACCACTGCGGTCTTTCTCTTTGTGATTATCTCGACTGGCTTTGGCTTGTTGGCATCTTCTGTGACCAAAAGTCAGATTGCAGCGATGTTCTTTGTGATGATTGGCACCTTGATTCCAGTTTTACAATACTCTGGTTTGATTGATCCGGTTTCTTCGCTAGAAGGTTTTGGTCGCTGGTTTGGCAGTATCTATCCTGCCACGCACATGGTTAATATCAGTCGTGGTGTATTTAATAAAGCCTTAAGTTTTGAAGACTTACGTCATTCGATTTGGATGTTGGTGGTGACGGTCCCTGTGGTGATGTTGTTGGCAATCGCCCTACTGAAAAAACAGGAGCGCTAGGATGTTCATACATAAATTACAGAATATCTTTAGACTCGGCTGTAAAGAGTTATGGAGTTTGTGGCGTGATCCGATCATGCTGCTATTGATCACCTATACCTTTACCATGTCGATCTACACCGGTGCATCCTCGATGCCAGAGAGTCTTAATAATGCACCCATCGGGATTGTAGATGAAGACCACTCCGCCTTGTCTGAACGGGTCAGCTCGGCGTTTTATCCGCCATTGTTTACACCCTTTGAAACGCAGCTCGATCAGATGGATGCTGGCATGGATGCGGGTTTATACAGTTTTAGTATGACCATTCCTTCACGCTTTCAAGAAGATATCTTGGCTAATCGCGGTGCGACAGTACAGGTCAACGTTGATGCGACGCGGGTAACACAAGCCTTGACCGGGAGTAGTTATATTCAGCAGATTATTCTGACGGAGGTCAACTCCTATCTGCAAGGGCATCGTTCGGTGACAAGCTTACCTGTCGATCTTGAGTTAAGGGCGCGTTTTAACCCAACCCTCGACCGACAATGGTTTGGTGGCATTATGCAGGTCATTAATAACGTGACCATGTTATCGATTATCCTGACCGGTGCTGCGCTGATTCGTGAGCGTGAGCATGGGACAGTCGAGCATTTGCTGGTTATGCCAGTTACTGTGTTCGAGATCATGATGGCAAAAGTCTGGTCGATGGGTTTGGTGGTTTTAGTTGCTTCATTTGTTGCTGTGCATTTGGTGGTCAAAGGCTTTATGCATATTCCGATTGAAGGCAATTTGTGGTTATTCTTCTTGGGGGCATCGTTGTCTTTATTTGCCACGACTTCGCTGGGCATTTATATGGCGACTGTTGCCAAGTCGATGCCGCAGTTTGGTCTGTTGATGATGTTGGTTTTGATTCCATTACAAATGTTATCTGGTGGTTTAACGCCGCGCGAGAGTATGCCAGAAGTGGTGCAAAATATTATGCAATTTGCGCCAACCACTCACTTTGTCAATTTGGCACAAGCGATTTTATATCGTAATGCTGGTTTTGATGTGGTGTGGATGCCGTTCTTATGCTTATTTGCCATTGGGGCAGTATTTTTCTACTTTGCCTTGAAGCGCTTTAAAGAGACCATTCATACCATGACATAGCGGGGGCTGTACCAACGCTATAGGCTATAGAATGTTTATAGACAGTTGATGACTGTAATATCACAACATTAAGGTTGGTGTAGCATGGCTTACCAACCTTTTTTAATGCCTTTGATGCCAATCGAATAGGTCAGTACTGCTTTAATCGAGCATTGAGCACGGGGGGATAGTTTGTTCAACGATACAGTGTGTTTGGCGATGGTGTATGCGTGCAAGAGCGGTGAAAATAAGGTCTGGGCATAAAGCCTGAGAATAAGATTGGCGAATTATTCGGCAGAACTGTGGATAACTTAAATCTTATCCGCATCAATAAAGGACCGAATGCAGAGCATATTATGGGTAACTTTTTATTGGCAATTTTTTATTGGCAATTTTTTTCGAGTAACTGATCATCAACATAATGCAGAATATCATCTAGAGCGGCCTGATCTGCAACGCTTCGATCTACCATGACTTTTTTAGCTTTTTGCATCAACTCAATGCTGCTCCATTCTGCATGTTGTTCTACGTCTACAGGGTCAAGTTGATATAAATAGTCGATATGTACACCATTGAGCAATTGCTTGTTTTTGAATTGATAAATCGATTCATTCTGTCCTATTTCACCATATACTTTGAGGATTGCCAGACAAGCATGGTGTTGACGATAGAGTTTTAGCTCGCTGCCTTCGGTCGATTTAATTTTTTCGCTGAGATCGATGCTCTCTAAGAGCTGTGTTGCAGAGATCGCCTCTTTGGCATAACTCGCTTTAAGTGCAAATGAAAAAAATAGCGTGATATAAATGAGTATTTTTAAGAGATTCATCGTACGGATATACCTGCGTTTAAAAAGCTAGCCTTACAATTTAATAATATATTTATGCAATATCGTTTGACCTGAGGGGGGGATGGGCGTATAAAGCACACAGCATCAAACGAAGATTGTAGCTTGGGAAAGTCTATTTTATGCTTCGTATTTGATATTTTTGCGTTGTGATTCTGAAAACTGATACCTTATCTCATTTGAATAAAATCATTTATTCCACACGATAGATGAGGTTAATAATGAGTAAATTTTAGAACAAGTAAATCTCAGAACAAGAGTTCTTGAACTTCCGATCTAGTTATTTTTATTGAGTTATAAAATCACGCGAGTACTTATATATGAGTTAAAAACTGTGAAAATTTTAAGTGAGTGGCATCTTGCCACAGCCAATAATGGCAAACAAATTAATGTAAAAGTCGTTCCGCTAAAGCGGAAGCAAAATTCTATGCAAGGTGGTACTTGGGTTGAAGTTGGAAAAATGATCCAATTAGAGTCCGGCTTAGAAATTGATTTTAATCTCGATGGTAAGAGTTTTTATGCGGCTTACAACGAACTTTATCGCCTCGATTAATTAGAAAATACTGTTTGCAAATCTTGCGGAAGCGTGTATTATCTTCGATAACTAGAAAAAATATACTTGTCTCAGTAAATTTCTCCTTTCGCAGTTTTAGTCATAATCCTTCGGTTGTTTAAGATATTTGGTTTCAGGTTTATTTTCTAAAAGTTAAATTCGATCTTGAGATCACATATTATTAAAGAAATAGGATTATTGTATGTCTAATACTGTAACTGGCACTGTAAAATGGTTTAATGAAACTAAAGGTTTTGGCTTTATCCAAGCGGATTCTGGTCAAGACGTATTTGCACACTATAGCGAAATTTCAAGCAACGGCTTCAAAACTTTGCTTGAAGGTCAACGTGTTCAATTTGCGATCGTTGATGGCAAAAAAGGTCCACAAGCGAGCAATATCGCTGTAATCTAAGCTTTAGCGAAGAATACAAAATTTATAACCCAAATTCGAAGTGTGATTAGCGAGAACATATTATCTATGATCCGCTAATACACATTCAAAACTGCCCCACCTTGTAGGTGGGGCAGTTTTTTTATGGCAAAAATTTTTGACTATACTGCGACTGCGGATAAAAAGAACTTCTTTGAGCCGATGTTTTTGAGCATATTTTTTTGAATATATTTTTTGAGTATAAACTGCATTGGTCAGACCAATATAATATTCAATTTGTTGTTGCGCTTTATTTAAACTGAATTTAACATACGATTTATAGAATAAATGGTAAATTTTTAAATATTAGATAAATTGGTCTGACCAATGTTTAAAATAATATTGTGTGAGCCAATTAAAATTTTGCGCGTATAAGCATTTCAAGGAGATGACAATGCTTGAAGTTTGGCAACAACTCTATAATCCCTTGGGTAATATTTGGATCTCTAGTTTGATCGCACTTATTCCAATTTTATTTTTCTTCTTGGCATTAGCGGTCTTTCGAATGAAGGGCAGCGTGGCTGGAACGATTACCGTTGTTTTGGCTTTGTGTGTCGCATTATTTGCGTATGACATGCCCGTACTGATGTCATGTGCGGCATTGGTTTATGGTTTCTTATACGGTTTATGGCCAATTGCTTGGATTATTATTGGCGCAGTTTTTCTTTATAAAATCTCAGTAAAAACGGGACAATTCGATATTATCCGTTCTTCGATATTATCCATTACCGCCGACCAACGTTTACAAATGCTATTGGTGGGTTTTGCTTTTGGTACTTTCTTGGAGGGAGCTGCAGGTTTTGGTGCCCCAGTGGCAATTACCGCAGCACTACTGGTTGGTCTTGGCTTTAAACCCTTATATGCAGCAGGTCTTTGTTTGATCGTCAATACTGCACCGGTTGCTTTTGGTGCAATGGGGATTCCGATTATTGTGGCAGGGCAGGTTTCCTCGGTCGACACCATGGAAATTAGTCAGATGGTCGGGCGTCAGTTGCCGTTTATGGTGCCGATTGTTTTAATCTGGATTATGGCGATTATGGATGGCTGGCGTGGTGTCAAAGAAACCTGGCCAGCCATTTTGGTGGGCAGTGCTTCTTTTGCACTGGCACAGTATTTAACCTCAAACTTTGTCGGTCCTGAATTACCCGATATTACTGCGGCGATTGCATCTTTGATTAGTCTGACCATTTTACTGAAATACTGGCAGCCGCAACATATTTTCCGTTTTGATAATGCACAAGACAGCAGCGAATTACTGGCACAACAGCAGCATTATAGCCCTTGGCAAATCGCTAAAGCTTGGTCGCCTTTTGCGGTGTTAACTTTGATGGTCACGTTGTGGAGTATTGCGCCATTTAAAGTCTTATTTGCCAAAGGTGGGGTGTTACAGCATTGGGTGCTGAGCTTTGAGGTGCCATTTTTACATCAAATGGTCCAGAAAATGCCGCCAGTGGTGAGTCAAGTCACTGACTATGATGCCGTCTTTAAATTTGATTGGTTCTCGGCAACAGGAACAGCCATTTTTATTGCCGCACTGATCAGCATTATTTATTTAAAAATGAAGCCAGCCGATGCGGTTTCGGCCTTTTCTGAAACACTAAAAGAGCTCAAAACACCGATTTATTCGATTGGGATGGTGCTGTCTTTTGCTTTTATTGCCAATTATTCAGGCATGTCGGCAACTTTGGCTTTGGCACTGGCACATACGGGTGATGCTTTTACTTTTTTCTCACCATTCTTAGGCTGGTTGGGAGTATTTTTGACTGGATCAGATACCTCTGCCAATGCGTTGTTTTCTGCCTTACAAGCCACCACGGCTCAACAAATTGGTGTACCGGAAGTGCTTTTGGTTGCAGCCAATACCAGTGGTGGCGTGACTGGCAAGATGATTTCACCACAATCTATTGCCATTGCTTGTGCCGCAGTTGGCTTGGTGGGAAAGGAGTCAGATCTTTTCCGCTTTACCGTTAAACATAGTATTACTTTTACCATAATGATCGGTATCATTGTGAGCATACAGGCCTATGTATTGCCGTGGATGATTCCATGATATGACATGCTGGCGAGATTGTTTTGAGGAAAGTAGTATGCGGGTTTCCGATCAGGTTGCACAACAAGTGTTGCAGTTGATTCAACAGCAACACATCAAAGTAGGGCAGGCACTCCCTGCCGAACGCAAATTGTGTGAACAGCTCGGTGTTTCTCGCGCTTCTTTACGTGAAGCAATACAGCAATTAACCAGTCAAGGGATTATCCGTAGCAAAGTGGGAGCGGGTCATTATGTACAGCAGCTTCCTTCACATTGGTCGAATGATCAAGTGTTACAACCCTTGAGTCAGCTCATCGACACCGATCCCAATTATCGTTTTGATGTACAAGAAGCACGTATTGCACTCGAAGGTGCAACCGCTTGGCATGCAGCACAGCGTGCCAGTACAGCAGATATCGCAAAAATTAAATATTACTACAGTCAAATGCAGCATTTTCAGTCCTTGGGGGATGATGATCAATCCGCTCAAGCTGATGCCAATTTTCATTTGGCGATCGCTGAGGCATCACACAATATTGTGCTGATCCAAATGATGCGTGGGGTATTTGATTTATTGCAATTTAATGTGCTCTTGGGGCGTCGTAAGTTGTATTCAGAAACCTATCGCTTTGATCGTTTGCAAGAACAACATAGCCAAGTTTTGGATGCTATTGAAAGACGAGATCCCGAAGCCGCACGTCAAGCCGTTTGTGGCCATATTGAATTTGTGGTTCAACAAGTACGTTGTATCGATGAGGAAGATGCGCGTCGACAACGTGCCAGTCGTTTAAATAGGACATCATTATGATTATTTCTTCTGCAAATGATTATCGCGAAGCCGCGCGGCGTCGTTTACCACCGTTTTTATTTCATTATATCGATGGTGGCGCCAATGCAGAATATACCTTGCAACGTAATGTAGAAGATCTATCACAAGTTGCTTTGCGACAACGTGTGCTCAAAGACATGTCTGCCTTAAGTTTGCACACAGAGATCTTTGCTGAACAATTGGCAATGCCTGTGGCCTTGTCACCCGTTGGTTTGACGGGCATGTATGCGCGACGCGGTGAAGTGCAAGCCGCGGTGGCGGCAGAAAAAAAAGGCATTCCCTTTACCTTGTCGACGGTGTCTGTTTGCCCAATTGAAGAAGTCGCGCCCGCTATTCAGCGCCCGATGTGGTTTCAGCTCTATGTATTGCGTGACCGAGGCTTTATGAAAAACGCATTAGAGCGTGCCAAAGCTGCTGGATGCTCAACCTTGGTCTTCACCGTTGATATGCCCGTGCCAGGTTCACGCTATCGGGATGCACATTCGGGGATGAGTGGTCGCAATGCGGCAATGCGACGTTATTTACAAGCCTGTACTCATCCACATTGGTCTTGGAATGTTGGTCTCTTGGGACGACCACATGATTTAGGCAATATCTCCAAGTACTTGGGCAAACCGACAGGGCTTGAAGATTATATTGGTTGGTTGGGGAATAACTTTGATCCATCGATTTCTTGGAAAGACTTAGAGTGGATTCGTGAATTCTGGGATGGTCCGATGGTGATCAAGGGCATACTCGACCCAGAAGATGCCAAAGATGCAGTACGTTTTGGCGCTGATGGCATTGTGGTCTCCAATCATGGTGGACGTCAGCTGGATGGGGTATTGTCAACTACACGGGCCTTGCCACCGATTGCCGATGCCGTCAAAGGCGATATCAAGTTATTGGTCGATTCGGGGATTCGTAACGGTCTAGACGTGGTACGTATGCTGGCCTTGGGTGCCGATCTCTGTATGCTTGGACGTGCTTTTGTCTATGCTTTAGGGGCTGCGGGTGCTGCTGGTGTGGAGCATTTATTAGATCTCATCGAGAAAGAAATGCGTGTGGCGATGACCTTGACTGGTGTCAAATCAATTCAAGAGATTAATACGGATTGCTTGGTGCAATTGCAGCGTGAGCTCAATGACTTAAAAGGAGCTTAATGCCGATGACAGCCCATCTCGCGACGACTGAACGTGATCAAGTCCTGACTCAATTACAACAAATTTTGGGCGTACAGCATGTATTGACGCAAGATCATCAAACACGATTTTACCGACAAGGTCGTCGTTATGGTTCTGGTGCGGTTTGGGCTGTGATTGTACCGGGAACGTTACTTCAACAATGGCGTGCTTTGCAGCTACTGATTGCCGCAGATTGTATCGTCATTATGCAAGCCGCCAATACCGGGCTGACCGGTGGTTCTACACCTTTTGGCGATGATTATGATCGCCCTGTGGTTATTATTAGTACCCGCCGTTTAACCGGGATACAGGTCATTGCCAATGGTGAACAGGTGATTTGTTTGCCCGGTGCAACTTTAGATGCTTTAGAACAATGTCTGGCACCCTACCAACGGGAACCGCATTCGGTGATTGGTTCATCGTGTATTGGTGCTTCGATATTGGGTGGGGTTTGCAATAACTCGGGTGGTGCTTTGCTCCGTCGTGGTCCTGCTTATACCGAGTTAGCGTTGTATGCGCAGGTTAATGCCGAGGGTCAGCTGGTCTTGGTCAATCATTTGGGTATTCAGCTTGGCGCTGACCCAGAGCAGATATTGAGCCGTTTGGAACAAGGGGATTATCAGCCGGATGATATTGAATATCCCACACAACGGGTCGCATCAGATCAACGCTATGCAGATGATGTGGTACAAGTCGATGCTGACAGTCCTGCGCGTTTTAATGCCGATCCAAGTCGTTTATTTGAAGCCTCAGGCTCTGCTGGTAAAGTCTGTGTTTTTGCAGTGCGCTTAGATAGCTTTGCCAAAGTTGCCAGTCAGGTATTTTATCTGGGGAGTAATGATCCGAATGATCTGACGGAGATCCGCCGTTATTTATTAACGGCATTGCCACGTCTACCGATCGCTGGTGAATATATCCATCGTGAAGCGTATGATATTGGCGCCAAATATGGTAAAGACAGTTTTTTGTTTATTGAAAAAATGGGCACAGCCAAAGTGCCTGCAGCCTTTGCCATGAAAGATAAAGTCGATGGCTATTTGGAACGTATAGGCTTAGCTGGATTGTCCGATAAAGTCCTACAATGGCTGACGGCATGTTTACCCAATCATCTACCACAACGCATGAACCAATTTCGTGACCGTTTTGAGCATCATCTTATTTTGCGTATAGAACAGCAAGATGTTGCACAGGTACAACATTATCTACAAGACTATTTTGCCCAACATCCACAAGGTGATTTTTTCTTGTGTAGTACAGATGAGGGGCGTAAAGCATTTTTGCATCGTTTTGCCATCGCCGGTGCCGCGATACGCTATCGCGATACCCATCGCCACAGCGTGGCAGATATTGTGGCTTTGGACATTGCCTTAAAACGCAATGACCGACAATGGGTTGAGCAACTGCCTGCTGAGATGGAACAGCACATTTTGCACAAATTATATTATGGGCATTTTTTCTGCCATGTTTTCCATCAGGATTATATTGTCAAAAAAGGCGTAGATCCTTTAGCAATGGAGCATCAAATGTGGGCTTTGCTGGATGCTCGTGGCGCAGAATATCCGGCTGAACATAATGTCGGTCATCTATATGTCGCGAAGCCAGCTTTACAACAGCATTATCGTCAGCTTGATCCGCAGAACTGCTTTAATGTTGGCATCGGTCAGAGCTCGAAACATAAGCATTGGCATTAAGCCATGTTGTCGAGCATCGCTATTGCTGTTTGCAGCATGGGATTAGGCGATAAAAAATAAATTTTCGCAAGACAGCAAGAAGTTGTGGCAATATTGCTTATATTATAACTATGTTCATCATATTACTTAGGATTTTTCTATGCATAAGATTATAAAACCAGCAATTATTTGCCTATGTAGCAGCATGAGTGCCGTGGTCTGGGCACAGCCTTTACCCAATGTGATTGTACAGCCTGAACGGGCGTTGGTACCGGTGGTAAAAACACAAGTCATTCGTACTGCACCAGATCAAACACCTGTACGTTATACCGACATGACTGTTTTAGAAATGAAAAATAAAGGCGCAGATATTGTCGCGAAAGATTTACATTATGTTGAAAATGTTGGTGAATTTTCCAAAGATAAATTGGCTGTACCAGAGTTAAAAGTCGCATCTGCTATTGTACCTGTTGCCAAAATACAAGAAACCAAAGAAGTGATTGCACAAGGTCAGGTCATTGAAAAGAGCACACAATTTGATGCAACAGGCGTCGAGTTTAAGCGCAATCAACAACCTGTGGTAAAAAAACTACATGTGGGTAGTGTTGAAACAGGGGATGCCAAGGTGTCTCGTGCAGTACTGAGTCAAGGTGAAGAAACCTTAAAAGATGTCATGATTTTACCTGAAAAGTGATATTTACTTTAAGCACTACAATCACTTTACCTTCCTTGCAACAGGGCTTGGCTTAAGAGGCGGTGCATTGAATCTCTCCTTAATTCAGTGATAAGTGATGTGATTATGCTACGAGTCGTAAATATCCATTGATCTTCTGAGCCCGGTGTTGAATCATAGCTATAGTTATCTACGGTTGAGGACGTTGTTATGAAAAAATCACTCTTGTTACTTTGTGGTGTGAGCGTGGCGGTATTGGCTTTAGCGGGTTGTGAAAATATGTCAAGCAAAGACCAACGTATCGGTGCTGCTGCTTTAGGTGGTGCAGTGGGTGGTGGTGTAGGCAACCATGTCGGTGGTGGTGTTGGCGCTGCTGCAGGTGCTGCGGGCGGTGCCGCCGTAGGCAGTAAAACACAAAGCGGATCAAATCGTAATGCTGGTGCAAGTGCTGTTGGTGCTGGTGTTGGTGCGGCAATTGGCAAAGGTATCTTTGGCGGCGACGCTGGTGCAGCGATTGGCGGTGCACTTGGCGGCGGTGCTGGCGCTGCGATTGAAGAAAAGAATCGTTAATTCAAATTAAGGTATATGCAATAAAATTAAGCGCTATATATGGCGCTTAATTTTTTTGATTGCATGCGGGTTAAATCGATCAGCTATTTCAAATTTTTTAATGTTCTATGTGCAAATAAGCCGAAGCTCAAACGAAGGATACCGTATTGGATAATTAAAGAAATAATAATGCTGAGCGCAAGGAACCATAAAGGTATGACATTTAAGATCTCATCAAGCAATTCCATTATTAAAGCTTTTTCGTCCGAAAAGCTGAGAAATACTAAAATAATAGCAGTGCTCCAGAGTATGGATGCGATAAAACAGCCCCAAATCAATTTATTTTTTTCTGATTGATCCGGCAGCCGTTTTTGTTCCTGAACAAATTTAGTTGATGTCATGATTGCCGCGACAGATATCGTTACTATACTGGCGACGGTATTCGGTAGATCTATAAAATTGGTTATAGCAAAGAATATAAAGCATAATCCTGCATAAACTAAACTGAAAAAAAGAATATATTTTTTTATAGCAACCATTTTATGCTCTAAGTTTTGGGTGGTGTTTTATTGTACAACTCTAAGGCTTTTATTCATTTTACATTTTGTTATAGCAAAAGTTTAGACCGATACAAAAAGCAAGGTAGCAAAAGCAGGGCGCAAAGACATAAAAGCGAATGCAGAGGAGTAAAGGATCAAGCTTAGTGTGTTATTCACTATCGTTAAGCGCTCAGAGTTTAAGTATAGGTTTGCAGGCTAATTTTTTGTTTTAGAGAGATCAATATAACCAACCGCTGTGCTTGGTTATAATGATTGAGAAATTCAATTTAAATATAGATATTATTTATTCTGATTTATTTACTAGGTTTTCTTATAATAAAAAATATTAATAATCCTGGAAAAATAAAACCAACTAAAATAGTCTATTTAAAATAAATATCATATATTTCAATATGTTAAAAATAAATGTGTTTTTAGTGTTAAAACACTATTGCATCGAGTGGTTAATAATGTTTAATATACCAGCAATGAATATATTATTAGATAATTAAGTTTGCTTAGAGGGTATTAATATGTTGAAACAAGCAGCGCTCATTGCATTAATGGCAGTCTCAGCTTCTGCAATGGCAGGTCCATGGCAAGCAAAATTTGGTGCAAGTTTATTGTCCCCAACAAGCGATACAAGCATTGCACCAGGTGCTGTAGTTAAAGCGGATCATGAGTTTAACTTTACGCCATCAGTAGAATATTTCTTTGGTGATTCACCATTTTCTGCAGAATTATTATTGGCTGCGCCATTTAATCAAGACGTGATGTTGAATGGCGAAAATGTTGCTAAAGTAAAACATTTACCACCAACATTAACCGCGAAATATAATTTTAAAAACTCTACACGTTTCACACCATATATTGGTGTAGGTGCAACAGCATTTTTGGCATGGGATGAGTCTGGTGTAGCCGATAAAGTTAAAAATGATGTTGGTTTTGCTGGTCAGCTTGGTTTTAACTATCAACCTGCTGATGCTAAAAATTGGGGTGTATTCTTAGACGTGCGTTATGCTGATCTTAGCCCAGAAGTTCGTTTGGTTGATGGTACCAAGTTTGATTTAGACATCAATCCGATTGTTTATACTTTGGGGTATAGCTATCGTTTCTAAGATCTGAACAATTATTAAAAATAGACAACAACAATATAGCGCAGTTTCAGCCTCATTTGTCTCGGTGAGGCTTTTTTTTGTCTATTTTAAAATGCCAGTTTTGCTGGCTTATGGGGATGAGTCATGGCGTATTGAGATGACTCTCCTAAGCATTGAAAATGAAGTATCTGTAGAATAAATATACTTCGATTAAATAGAGCATGAATTAAATCATTATCTAGCCTTGAAAAATCAAATAGGCACTCCAATTGATATAGCATTCTAGAAAAATGTGAATCCTAACAAGGAGCAATCAATGACCGAGCAAAGTCCACAGAAACATAGTTTTCAGGCAGAAGTAGCACAATTATTACATTTGGTGACGCATTCACTGTATTCCAATCCTGAAATTTTTCTACGTGAATTGATTTCCAATGCCTCTGATGCATGTGACAAATTACGTTTTGAAGGGATTAATCACCCTGATTATTATGAAGATGATGCTGACCTACGCGTCCGTGTCAGTTTAGACAAAGAGCATAAAACCATCACCATTTCCGACAATGGTATTGGTTTAACGGCACAAGAAGCGATTGATAATCTGGGTACGATTGCCAAATCTGGCACCAAAGACTTTATGTCTAAACTCACTGGCGACCAAAAATCTGATGCACAACTGATTGGTCAGTTTGGCGTAGGGTTTTATTCGGGTTTTATTGTTGCCGACAAAATTACCGTTGAATCACGTCATGCTGGCACACCGGCTGATGAAGGCGTGCGCTGGGTCAGTGGTGGTACGGGCGATTTTGAAGTGACTCAAATCACTAAAGCAAATCGTGGTACCGACATCATTCTACATTTACGTGATGATGCGCTTGAGTATTTGGAAAGCTATAAAGTAAAACAAATCATCAATAAATACTCAGACCATATTAGCTTGCCCATTGAAATGCAAAAAGAAGTATGGCAAGAAGAAGAGGCAGCTGAAGGCGAGGAAGCCAAAGGCGGTCAGATGGTGAAAACAGATGAATGGGAAGCCATTAACTCTGCCAGTGCGCTCTGGACACGCAGTAAAAATGATATTACTGAAGAACAATATATCGAGTTTTATAAAAACCTCAGCCATGATTTTGAAGCTCCTTTGGCCTGGAGTCATAACCGTGTTGAAGGCAGTACTGAATATACGCAGTTGCTGTATATTCCAAGTAAAGCACCTAGCAATATCTTTACGCGTGAAGCCAAAGCTGGCATTAAACTTTATGTAAAACGCGTATTTATTATGGATGATGCTGACAACCTCATTCCAAACTATCTCCGTTTTGTCCAAGGTGTCGTCGATAGTGCAGACCTTCCCTTAAACGTGAGTCGTGAGTTATTGCAAGAAAGCCGTGATGTAAAAACCATCCGTGAAGGCAATACACGTCGCATTTTGAACTTACTAGATACTTTGGCAAAATCAGAAGATGCTGCTGATCAAGAGAAATTCAAACAATTCTATACTGAATTTGGTGCAGTAATTAAAGAAGGTTTGGGTGAAGACTTTGCTAACCGTGAGCGTATCTTAAAATTATTACGTTATCCAACTTCTAATCATGATGAGATCAGTACATCTTTGAGCGATTACAAAGCACGAATGAAAGAAGGTCAAAAAGCCATTTATTACGTGACAGCAGATAGCTTGGCAGCAGCGAAAAACTCACCGCAGCTTGAGTTGTTTAAGAAAAAAGGCATTGAAGTATTGCTCATGGCTGATCGTGTCGATGAGTGGGCAATGAATTTCGTGAATGAGTTCGATGGCACACCGTTGCAAAACGTGTCTAAAGGGGCTGTGGACTTAGGTGATTTACAAGATGCTGAAGAGAAAAAAGCTTTAGAAGCCGCAGCTGAACAGTTTAAACCAGTGGTCGATAAACTCACCGATTCACTGAAAGATAAAACCCAACAAGTTCGTGTGACTACACGTTTGGTTGATTCTCCGGCGTGTTTGGTCACCAGTGAGGGTGAACTTTCTCCACAACTTATACGCATGTTAAAACAAGCGGGGCAGGCTGTACCAGAAAGCAAACCGATCCTAGAGATTAATCCTGAGCATCCTTTGGTGAAAAAGCTTGAGAATTCAGCACAGTTTGATGATTTAGCCAATGTTATCTTTGACCAAGCGGTGATTGCTGAAGGTGGTTTACCTGAAGACCCAGCAGAATATGTAAAACGTATTAATAGCTTATTGTTGAAATAGGGTTTATTGAAAGAAAGCTTATCACAATAAACTTGTAAAAATATCGTATCAAAACCCCCGATCCTTGCTGGTCGGGGTTTTTATTGATATTTATATTGAAACTTATATAAGTATACTAACTTTTATGCATGCCTGTGACACTTCTGAAGCAAGATAATGCTAATGAAGAAAACACTAATAGTGAAGATTATTATGTTTGAAATAATCAAAAAAGATCCTTTATTGGGAAAAATGAAATTCTAATTTTAGAAAAAACGTTTAATTACCTATTTAATATAAATAATTTTTAGAAAATTTAATGGTGGAAAACCATTACAGTCTGATATTGATTTTATATTGTCTGATGGTATAGCGGGTGGAGATAAAATAAAAAGGTTTTATGAGACTTCAGCTGATTCACCTTATGGTTTACATTTAAATTGGTAATTACCATCAGGTTATTTAACAATAGTAACTATACCTGCGAGTAATTATTTTCTAATTGGCTTACCACAGAACAATTATGGTCAAATTTTTTAAAAATCATGAGTTAGAAAATAAACTTATTTAAAGCTGATAGATTATCGTATAACACGATAAAGATAGCTAATAACCTTAATGCATTTTTAGATAAACTTTATGATCCAGATGAATAATTTCGTTATTTGGTTTTATCTCATAAAAGATTTGAATGTATAAGCTCTAACTTGATCTGACATAGTTGGTAAGTTTTATTAAGGGAGCCGATGCCTTGCCGATATAAAGTAAGCTTTGTGGTTGAGTTTTATTGGATTTTATGGCATATTCTCGAAAAATTACGATCAATTTATATTTATAATTTATATGTTCAATAATATCCAAAATATACTCGCCGACTTAGGACTGAGCGCACAGAAGCGCGCCATACACGCACAGTTTTCCAATTCATCGCTCAATGAAAAAGTATTCTTACAACGTATTGAGGGGGAGCATGGTCTCAATCAGGGATTCACTGCTGATCTGATCTGTTTATCTTTAGATGCCACGATTGCACTCAAAGAATTTATCGGTTGTCAGCTTGCAGTAGATCAAGTGACTGATCGAGGGGAATTATTTCGTAGCACAGGCATTGTTAGTGCAGCCAGTCAGGGGCAAAGTGATGGGGCTTTGACGGTCTATAAATTGACCCTACAAGATGCCACGACGCTATGGCATAAACGTCGTAATAGTCGTGTATTTATGAATAAAAGCGTGGTCGATGTAATCCAAGCGCTATTTAAAGAATGGCAGCAAAAAAGCCCACTCTTTGCCGCCAGTTTAAAATTAGATTTAAGCGGTTTAAGCAAAGACTATGATATTCGACCTTTTATTATGCAGGCCAATGAAACCGATTATGACTTTTTGACGCGCTTAATGCGTGCTGAAGGCATCAATTGGTTAATTGATGAAGCACAGTTAATCGTAGCCAATTCTTCTGAATCGATTCAGGCACAAAAACTTCGCTTGATCGATAGCAATGATCAGTATCAAGCACTCAATAGACGCTCAATACGTTTTCATCGCAGTGACGCCACTGAGCAATTTGACAGTATTACCCGTTTTGTCGCGCAGCGTAGCTTACAGCCGACAGCGGTTTATCTTAATCGTTGGCAAGCCGATGCCTTGGATATCGATGAGGGTGCAGGTTCTGTGCTGACCACACAGCAACATTCTAGCCAACAAGACAGTGCCAGTTTGGGGCTAGAAGATGCGTGGACCATCAGCCCCGCTTGGATGCAAGACCTAAAAGGCGAGGATGGGGCAACGCCTTCGGGTAATCGCCAAGTAGAAGATCTCAATAAAAATATCAGCGCCTATCACAATACACAGGCGAAACAATTTATTGCACAGTCGACAGTACGTGATGCACAAGTTGGCTATTGGTTTAGCTTTGAAGAGCATCCAGAGATCGACAGCCACAGTGGTGCGGACAAAGAATTCCTGATTATTGCCAAGTCTTTTTATAATCAAAATAACCTGCCCAAAGACCTCAATACTCAAATCCAAGCCTTAGTCAGCAAAAGCCAATGGCAACAGTCTACATCATCGGATGAACGTCAAGCCAATAGCTTGACTTTACAGCGTCGCAATATTGCAATTGTGCCCGAATACAATCCCTTACAGCATCGACCAGCAGCCTACCCACAGCGTGCGCGCGTGGTTGGACCAGCAGGTGAGAGCATTCATGTAGATGAATGGGGGCGGATCAAAGTACGTTTCTTATTTACCCGAAGCGAAGATCATAGCCACGATGGTGGTGCCGGCAGCAATGACAATGACAGCGATTCCGCTTGGGTGGATGTACTGACGCCTTGGGCGGGTGAAGGCTACGGGGCAAGGTTCTTGCCGCGGATTGGTGAGATTGTGGCGATCGACTTTTTTGATGGCAATGTTGATCGACCTTTCGTATTAGGTCGGATTCACGAAGCACAGCGTAGCCCAACCCAGTTTGACACAATGGGTCAACTGCCGGATACCCGACGTTTAAGTGGTATACGCTCCAATGAAGTGGGCGGCGGAGGCTATGGGCAATTACGCTTTGACGATACCGCAGGGCAAATTAGCACGCAGTTACAAAGTAGTCATGGCGCCAGCCAGCTCAATTTGGGGAATTTAAGCCATCCCAAATCTGCCGAAGCAAGTGACGGGCGTGGTGAAGGCTTTGAGTTAAGGACAGACCAATGGGGTGCAGTCCGTGCGGGGCAAGGTTTGTTGCTTTCTACATTTAAGCAAAACTTAGCTAAAGGCGATCATATAGATGCAGAGGAAGCCAAGAAACAGCTTGAGCTAAGCCATACCAATTTAAAAGCACTAAGTGATGTTGCCAAGAATCAACAAACTGATGAGATTGAATCAATTGAGCAATTAAAAGAGTTTGCTGAACAAATTCAATTAGATATTGCTAAATTTCAAAAGGCATTACTGGTGTTAAATTCGCCTGATGGAATAGCACTGAGCACACCAGAGCACCTATATTTATCGGCAGATGGCAAGATCAACCAAATTGCAGGTGATAGCATTAATGTCAGTACGCAGAAAGATTTGATTGGTCATGCATTAGGGAAAGTGAGTTTATTCGCAGCACAATCTGGGATTAAGCAAGTTGCTGCTAAGGGTAAGTTGGAACTGCAAGCACAAGATGATGCTTTGGATGTATTGGCTAAAGCGGGCATTCGCATTGCATCAACAGAAGATCGCATTGAAATCAGTAGCCCGAAAGAAATTGTGATCGTTGGTGACTCTTCAAAAATCACTTTAAATGGTTCAGGAATATTTCCACAAACTGCTGGTAAGTTTGAGGTCAAAGCGGGGCAACATATTTTTCAAGCGGGAGCAAATGCTGGTCAATCAGTGCAATTACCTAAGCCTAAACCGATGAAAGGTGCTTTAGAGCTATTACGTAGTTACGGTGGTGATGATTTCTTTAAACAGACCGCTTATAAAGTGACGGATGTATTGGGTAAAGAAATGAGTGGAAAGTTGGATGGCAATGGCTTTGCACAGATTATAGGAATTGCACCAGGGCCCGCCATCGTTGAGTTTGAAAAAGATGAGCGTAGTGCTTGGCAAAAATCTAGTGATTTTGGACGAGATTACCAATGGGCAGCAGAAGGTGGTTTACTTAAAAATGTAACCAATAAACTAAAAAATGCCGTAGGGAATGCTGGGCAAAACATGATGTCGCAGCTTAAGGATAATTTATTGTCTGCCGATGGCACTAGCTTGAAAGACATTGGAAAAAATGCTCTACAGAATACAGCTGGACAAGCGCTTGGTCAGATGAAAGAACAATTGACGGGAACGGCTATGCAAGGTCTTGCCTCGCAATTAAATATAGGGCTAAGTGCTGAGCAATTGGGTGGTTTAGTACAAAATACGCAACAAGCTGCGCAGGCTATTCAAGCGATAAAAGAACAGGGCTTAAGTGCTGTGACCGATTCAGCAAGCAGTTTATTGCAGCAAAGTCTAGTCGCACAAACAACATCTCTACAAACACAACAGCATGCTGGAATCAACCCTCAATCTTCAATTCCAATGACAGGTTTTGTTACTGGTCCAAAAAATGGTTAGCTGGCTTTATTTTAAGGTTTTGGTGAATATACGCTCAGTAGCATGATGATGTAGATATTAAAAAATTAAGGTTAAATAAAAGATGAATAGTGAAGTAGACATACAACAAACAGCAGATTTTTCATTAGCAGTATTTAATTTAGAAAGTGTTACCCATCTGGCTGACCATAAAATGTTGGCTAATCAGATTCAAAGTTATTTGCATGTTTGTGGTCAAACCAGTTTACAAGCTTTACAGAGTTCAGCCAGTGTTGCTACGGTTGCTAATATTTTTGCGTTAACGGGAAGTGTATTAGATTTAATTTTATATAGCACGCAGCCGATGACCGCAGCTGATGGTGTGAAGCAAAGTGCATTATTGAGTGCGAACTTAATTGGTTTATTTTTGCCACCAATGAGTGAGGCACATGCACGAATTGCTTTAAGACCAATGTTTGGTTTAATGGCGGAATGTTTATATAAAGAAAATGGCAAAATTAGCAGTAGTGATTTACGTCGCTTAGAATTGCATTTGAATGCGCATATTGCTGGTGATTTTGAGTTGTTCTTAAAAGAAACCCAAGGAAAACTCGCTGGTTTATTAGCGAGTGCCTCTGCTTTAGCGATACAAATTCTGACGACGATTGCAAGCCCAAGTTTGGGGCAAGCTCTACCGAGTTTAGGACAAAGCGCAGCGGCGGATCAACGTGATCCAAAGCAACAATTTAGTAACTGGGCAAGTCCATTAATTACATTATTAGATGCCCCAAGTGCTGCTGATGCCACCCCAAAACTTAAAGCTATTGCTACCACACCACTACAACAACAAGTAACTTTAGCTTTAGCGACAGTTACGGGTGCAATTCAACAGCAAGCCAATGCAGGATTGCCATATAGTCTGGCGTGGTTACTACAACAAGCTTTGGCAGCTATTCAAGCCAATAAACATAAAGGCAATGCCAGTGTACCGATTAATCAAACAGGTGAATATGAGCGGCATACCAAGGGAGATACTTTAGAGTTTGTGAGTTTACAAGCCAATGCGCTCAATGCACCACCTTGTAGCAATTCAAACTCGCAAACTTCCGGAAGTATTAGTTATGCCATTGGTGCTGAACGGATTCAGCATGCTGATTTTTATTTGGCAAAAATTGGTTTTAACTTTATTCGGCGCTATAACTCACAGCTGAATGCACTCGATGATAGTGTGATCGGTGCACGGTGGATGACACCCTTTTCCAATTGTATTATTCAAAATAGTGCTGGCTTTTATTTGCTTGATGGTAATAGTCGTAAAATCCAGTTGCCAGCAGATATTATTGATAAGGTGTATGAAGTACCTTACGAAGGGATCGTAGTGCAGCCTTCCGAACAGGTATCGGATATATTAACAGTTTCGTTTGGTGGCGATTGGTTATATCACTTCCAAAGTTTTGATGGTGGTCAGCGCTATGATTTAGTGCTTGAGCAGCATGTCAAAACGGATGAAAAAATTGTTTTGCGCTATATGCAAACCCAGCAACAGTCATTTTTACAGCAGGTTGAATTTCAGCTTAAATCGGCTACACAGACTTTAAAATTTGCTTATAACGATCAGCTTAAAATCATGGCGGTGTTTGTAGATGACCAAGTCGAAGCATTGGCACGTTATGAATATGATCAGCAGGGTAATTTGATTAAGGCTTTCGATGAAAATGGTCATCATCGTGAGTATCGCTATAACACAGCTCATCAATTAATCCGCTATACCGATCGAACCGGTCGTGGTCAAAATATTCGTTATGACTCTACCGCAGCGGATGCAAAAGCCGTTGAAGAATGGAGAGATGATGGCAGCTTTAAAACCCATTTAGAATGGCATGATCGTTTACGTCAAGTCACCGTCTATAATGCCGATGATATTCCGACCCATTATTATTTTGATCTCGATGGTTTTACCTATCGCACTCGTTTAGCCGATGGACGTGAATCTTGGTATAGCCGTGATCAACAAAAACGTATTACCCGTCAAATTGATTTCTTTGGCCGAGAAACACAGCAAGAATATAATGAGCAAGGTCTATTAAATAAAATCGTTCAACCGAATGGTGGTGTGGTTCGATTTGCCTATGATGAGCAAGGTCAGTTGGTTGAGATTAAAGACCCTGAGGGCAATATCTGGCGACAGCAATATGATGCCAAAGGCAATATCAGTCAACAGATAGATCCATTGAATCATAAAACCCAATTTAAATATAATGATCAAGGTCAACTTATCGAGATTACAGATGCGCTAGGTGGTCAGAAAAAGATTCAATATAATGCCCTCGGGCAAGCAAGCTCTTTTACGGATTGTTCGGGCAAAACCTCGAGTTGGGAATATGATGACCGAGGTCGTTTAATTGCAGAAATATCAGCAAATGGTATCAAAACACAGTACCAATATAGCCAAAGCGGAGCAGATAAAGGTCAGCTCAAAGCAGTTATTTATGCGGATGGTTTAATGGAGCGCTTTGAGCGCGATCAAGAAGGGCGTTTATTAAAGCATTATAATCCTCAGGGTAAACCGACGGTATATCAGTATAATCCGGCAGGTCTATTACAACAGCGTATCGATGCTAACCAGCATCAGGTGAGTTATCTATGGGATCGAGCTGGGCGCTTAAATAAACTGATCAATGAAAACCATGCCGAATATCTTTTCCACTACGATCAGTTTGGTCAGCTGAGTTCAGAACGTTCATTTGATGGTGAGGAAAAACACTATCGTTATTCGGATTTAGGGTTATTACAGGAAATCTTACAGCCGAATATTAAAACTGTGGTGAACTACCATGCGGATGGTGCAATCGCGTCAAAACAATTTATCTATCGTCAGAGCGGTATACAACAGCAACAACGCTTTGCTTATAACTTAAATCAACAACTGAATTTGGCTGAGAATGAGCATAGTCGTCTACAGTATTATTATGATCAGCTCGGGCGTTTAGCACGTGAGCATCAACAGTATTTATTACCCGATGCTGCATCATTATCCGCAGTATTGCGTTATGAATATGATGCCTTGGGGAATTTACTTAAAACGATTCGCCCAGATGGGCAAGAGCAAACATGGCTGAATTATGGCTCTGGTCATGTGTATGGTGTGGTGTTTAATCAACAGGATCTTGTGGCATTTAAGCGTGATGATTTACACCGTGAAGTGGAACGTTTACTGGCGAATGGTCTGGTAGAACAAAAAGAATATAACCATGTTGGGTTACTCACGGCACAGCGGATTTTTTCAGAAGATGCTGATCATGCAACGCATTATCAAGCACAGCGTGAATATCACTATGACCAAAATTATTTACTGACCCAAGTTACAGATAGCCGCCTAGGGCAAATTAATTACCAATATGACCCAGTAGGGCGTTTACTAAAAAGTCAGGGACAGCATCTACAAGAAAGTTTTACATTTGATCCAGCGGGTAATTTAATTGATGCCAATACCACGGGACAGAGCAAAATTAATAATAACCTGCAGACCCAGTATCAAGGTGCACATTATCGTTATGATGCACAGGGCAATGTGGTCGAGAAGCAATATCAAGGTAAAGTTTTAAAATTACAGTGGGACAATTTAAATCGTCTAAAGCATAGTGATTATGATGGCCTACAAACAGATTATGGCTATGATGTATTAGGGCGCAGAATCTTTAAAAAACAAGGGCGTGAATTGACCTTATTTGGTTGGGATGGTGATCTCATGATATGGGAGTCGTATCAAAACCAAGCTGATGATCATGCCGCCTATACCAAGCACTATTTATACGAGCCGAATAGCTTTGTGCCATTGCTGCATACTGGGTATCAGCAGTTTATTCAGTTGATTGAAACGCCAGATTACAGCCAATACCAGACTAAACCTTATTCGGTATATAAAGACCCAGTGTGGAAAGATACACGAAAACAACGTGCAGAACTGGAACGTACTTTATTCTACCATTGTGATCAAATCGGTACGCCACAGGTATTAAGCAATGAACTCGGTGAGTCTGTTTGGGATATTTGTTTAAATACGTGGGGTCAAGCCTTAGAGATTAAGGCCAGTGATAATCTATTGGAGCAAACTAATATTCGTTTCCAAGGTCAATATTATGATGTAGAAACAGGGCTACATTATAACCGTTACCGTTATTATGAACCGCATAGTGCACGCTATATTGGCAAAGACCCGATTGGATTGGATGGTGGGTTGAATTTATTTAATTATACAGAAGGGAATCCATTAAAATACACTGATCCTACTGGGGAAACTCCTGCTGTTGCTGCTCCAGCAGTGATTGCAGGGGGCGCTGCTATTATTGGAGGTGCTGCATGTTATATAAATAATTGTGGAGAAGTTATTCCTGCTGCGATGGCGGCTGGTGAGAAGGCATGGGATTCAACAATCGAGTTGATAACACCTGCAAAGAAAGCTTGTCCTCCTTGTACTCCATATCCAGTGGGCACTATTGGATATCAAGGTCCTAAAACATCAGTCAGAGGAGCTCATGGAACTAGAGCCGGTACAGGTGAAGAACACTATATACTATTTGAAGTACAGCAAAATCCATCAACTTGTCAATGTCGGTGGCAAGAAAATAAAAAAATTGCGGGTCATCATTATATGGTTCAACCAAATATTTTTATTGCTGTGAATTTAAATGGGAAAAATCGACCACCAAGTTATCCATGAGGAATAAGATGAAACCACATCATTTATCTATTGTTAAAGGTCCGTTTACTACAGGAAGACATCAATGGATGATACCAGAACTATTATCTGAAATTGAAGATAAAGATTTTTTGAAATCAATATCTAATTATATTTTGGATTGTCATGGTCTTGACATTGTTGATGGCTATCAGTTTATCGTAACTGATAGAAGTGTGTTTAATATCATAAGTCATACAAATTATTTATGCTATGTTGTTGTAGCTGATAGTGATTATTTTGAAGATGTTCCTGTTTTTTTTGAGAATGAGTGGGATGAAAATTTAAAGTTTGATGAGATGTTTTTGTTAGGCTGGACGGTTAATAAATATACAGAGCCTGCTATACTTTATGGAAAATATCCTATAAAAATACAAGATAATAATACTTTCATTGAAAATGAAAATATTATTAATAAATGGGGCTTGATTAATGAATATAGTATTGCAAAAAAAATTGCTAAAGAGAATTCTAGTTTAGACCCATATGATGAAATTTGGAGACCGCTAGCAATATTTGTTGATTCATATTCAATGAATAAATTAAAATTATTATGATCAGCTCGGGCGTTTAGCACGTGAGCATCAACAGTATTTATTACCCGATGCTGCATCATTATCCGCAGTATTGCGTTATGAATATGATGCCTTGGGGAATTTACTTAAAACGATTCGCCCAGATGGGCAAGAGCAAAGCTGGCTGAATTATGGTTCTGGCCATGTATATGGTGTGGTGTTTAATCAGAAGGATCTCGTGGCATTTAAGCGTGATGATTTACACCGTGAAGTGGAGCGTTTACTGGCGAATGGTCTAGTAGAACAAAAAGAATATAATCCTGTTGGGTTACTCACGGCACAGCGGATTTTCTCAGAACAAGCAGATCATACAACGCATTATCAAGCACAGCGAGAATATCACTATGACCAAAATTATTTACTGACCCAAGTGCAAGATAGCCGTCTAGGGCAAATCAATTACCAATATGACCCTGTGGGGCGTTTACTGAAAAGTCAGGGACAGCATCTGCAGGAAATTTTTGCATTTGACCCGGCGGGTAATTTAATTGATGCCAATACCACGGGACAGAGCAAAATTAATAATAACTTGCAGACTCAGTATCAAGGTGCACATTATCGTTATGATGCACAGGGCAATGTGGTCGAGAAGCAATATCAAGGTAAAATTTTAAAGTTACAGTGGGACAATTTAAACCGTCTCCAGCGTAGTGATTATGATGGTCTGCAAACAGATTATGGCTATGATGTATTAGGGCGCAGGATCTTTAAAAAACAAGGGCGTGAATTGACCTTATTTGGTTGGGATGGTGATCTCATGATATGGGAGTCGTATCAAAACCAAGCTGATGATCATGCCGCCTATACCAAGCACTATTTATACGAGCCGAATAGCTTTGTGCCATTGCTGCATACTGGGTATCAGCAGTTTATTCAGTTGATTGAAACGCCAGATTACAGCCAATACCAGACTAAACCTTATTCGGTATATAAAGACCCAGTGTGGAAAGATACACGAAAACAACGTGCAGAACTGGAGCGTACTTTATTCTACCATTGTGATCAAATCGGTACCTCTCACTGTCAGGATAGTTGTCACCCCCTCTGAAACTAAATTTATGAGGGTAAAGGAGTGACAAATGAAACATATTTCATCTGAACGAAAAACGAGTGTCTTAGCTAAATTATTACCACCTTACAATATGACTGTAGCAGCTGTTGCTCAAATGGAAGGTATTTCTGAATCAACCCTTTATAATTGGCGACAACAAGCTAAAGCCAAAGGAATTCCTGTGCCAGGTACGAATATTACAACTGAACAATGGCCTGTCGAGGCTCGATTTGCTGTGATCGTTGAAACTGCAACCATGAGTGAAGCTGAAATTGCTGAATACTGTCGTAAAAAAGGACTTTATCCTTCTCAACTCATCGAATGGAAAAGTAATTTCTTAGACATACCTGAAAAAGTCAGTAAAAATGAGCTTAAAAAAGTGAAAAGTGAAAATGCAAAATTAAAAAGAGAACTGATTCGTAAAGAAAAAGCACTAGCTGAGGCGGCAGCGATTCTGGTTCTTCGAAAAAAGCTCAACGATTATTACGGGGAAGTCGACGAGGACAATTAACGAGTATTGATCATCGCCAGCTAATTATTTTATGGATTGGTGAAGCAGTAACAGCAGGTGCGCGCTTAAAAATAGCCCTTAAAGAGGTTAATTTAAGTTTACGGACTTGGCGTAGATGGCAGAAATCGAGTGAAGATCGTAGAACGACTGTTATCCGCCCAACACCAGTCAACCGATTGAGTATTGAAGAAGAACAACAGATATTAGAGATCTGTCATCAGCCTCGATATGCTGAGCTTCCACCTTCTCAAATTGTTCCAAGGCTTGCAGATCAAGGCATTTACATCGCCAGTGAGTCTACATTTTATAGAGTGCTTCGACGCCATGGGGAGATTCATCACCGAGGACGACAGCACAAACCAAGGAACATAAAACCACCGACAACTTTCAAAGCCCACACCTCATGTCAGGTGTGGAGTTGGGATATTACTTGGCTCCCCTCAAAGGTCCGTGGTCGTTGGTATTACTTGTATCTGATTGAAGATATATTTAGTCGCAAGATTACTGGAGCTGAAGTACATGAAGTTGAGAGTGGTGAGCTTGCGGCTGAACTCGTTCATCGTACGGTACTGCGTGAGCAATGCTATCGCCAACCATTAATACTGCATGCAGATAATGGGGCTGCAATGAAATCTCAAACTTTACAGGTGAAGTTAACGGATTTAAATATCTCGCCTTCACACAGTAGACCGCGGGTGAGTAATGACAATGCCTATGTTGAGTCATTATTTAAGACCTTGAAATACGTACCTTATTGGCCATCGTCAGGCTTTGAAAGTTTAGATCAAGCCCGAGTTTGGGTTGACGGTTTTATTCACTGGTATAACGAAGAACATCGTCATAGTGGTATTAGTTATGTTACGCCATCACAACGGCATAAAGGTGAGGATATTGGGTTATTAGCGCAACGGTCTGAAGTATATCGTATAGCGCGAGAAGCAAAACCAGAACGCTGGTCAAAGCAGATTAGAAACTGGCACAGAAAAGATGTTGTTATGCTTAATCCTGAGCGATTAAAAATAGCGGCTTAAAATCAACAAAGGGTGACAACTACCTTGACATTTACCGCTTTTTTCAAGCTATGTCGGGTCCGTTTAAAGGACATACCTGATAATCTTAGAAATTGACGAATAATTTGGACATTAACGGACATATCAAATTTTTCATGTAATTTAACACGAACTTGCTCTGCATTAAGAGGGCTTGCATTTACCCATTCTAAGATCTGTTGTTTATGTTCCTCCGAGAGTATATTCGGTCTACCTGAGCGATGGCCTTCTTTAATCGATTCAAATTGATGTAATTCCCAATGGCGACGTTGTAATCGTATAGTTTCGGGTATTCGATTCTGAAGTTTAGCTACTTCCGCTACAGTTTTCCCTTCAGCGAGCCACAATATAGTTTGTGCACGTTGTCTTTCACGCCAATGTGAAGCGTGTTTAGTGAGATGAATAAGTCGTTCTTGTTCATCTAGAGTAAGGGGAACTTTAACAATGCGTGGCATATTTATGTCAAAAGTAGGAAAAAACATATTTTTGCATGTTTAGTTTAATAATGAAACTTAAGAATAGAGCAAAATTAACTGATTTGGTCTTATCCGGAATTTCAACAGGAGTTAGCTATGGTGCATATGGTGTAGTTGTCGGGGTTGATAAACCTATAATTTATACTACTAAACCTGATGGAAGTTTGGAGTTAGATCCTGATTTCAATGATTTTAAGGCGGTTGGTATTGGTTTGGGAACACCTGGTTTAGGCTTTGATTTTAGTGGATCAAAAGCTGTATACAATATTCATACAATGGAGAAGTTAAAGTAATCTGTTACAGTGATTATAGCTTTTTATATTAAATTTAGAGGTTGTATGTCAAAATTGAAATTATTAATGCACTTAGTTATTATAGGTTTAGTACTATTTTTTATGTTCCATAAACCGGAACTTCCAAAAGGAAGAGTAAAAAATTCGAATGAATATAGTGTATTTTTAACTAACCAATTTGATGAGTATGAAATTAAATTAAATGAAGAAATGCATACTAGCGTAGCAACTTTTTTATATTATATTATAGATTCTAACAATATGTCTATTGAAGCATATAATAAAGAGAAAGATGATCTTAAATCTTTGGGGTGGCGTTATATTGGTGTCGTTTCAAATATGGAGGCATTTTGTGATAAAAAGAATAATATGCTTTCTTTTAAGTTCCCTAATAAAAATGCTCATAAGGATGATTTATTGGATAAAAATTGGGGTGTAGAATTAATAGCTTATATTTATGGTAATCCTGAATGTAAGCTATTAAAATAATATTCTTTACTGTACTATTTTAGAAAGGATTTATTGTATGTGAAATTTATGCTTCTACTGATATTTGGTACTTTTTACCTTATATAATAGAAGGGTGGGCGGATTTAAATATAAGGTGTGACCGATTTAAAAGCATTATGATAATCTACTAGTTCAATAATCTATTAGAGCAAACCAATATTCGTTTCCAAGTTTAATATTATGATGTGGAAACAGGATTACATTATAATCGCTACCGCTATTATGAACTGCACAGTTCCCGTTATATTGGGAAAGACCCGATTGGATTAGATGGTGGCTTCAATAATTCAGCCTATGTCAGTGATCCAAATGCTTGGATTGCAAAGACAATTTAAACTTCCAAAGTCAAGTAAACATTGCCAAGATTTACAAAGTAAGATTAGGGTCTGTTGACATTTGTTGCCTAAAAAAATAGCGAGGTAGTAAAATCAAATCGCCAAACCTAATTTTACACTCGCTATGCCTCGTACAATGTTAAATGATCAACACTGGTCTAAGTTAAAATCTATTTTCAGACATTTTAATATTTATCTCAAATTAAATTTACGAAATTTTATTGAAGCCATCTTATTTCGTATTAGAACGGGATGTCCTTGGAGAGATTTACCTAAAGAATTTGGTAATCATAATTCAATCTTTAAAAAATATAATCGTTGGTCTAAAAATGATAAGCTTATGAATATATTTAAGTTATTTAGTAAACATGCTGACAAAGAATGGATTTTTATTGATGGCAGTCACGTCAGAGCACATCAACATTCAGCAGAAATTAAGCATCAAGATATTTCTAAAAGTATCGGTGGTAATAGCTCTAAAATACATTTAGCAACTGATTCTAATGGTAATCCAATAGACTTTATTATTTCTGACAGGACATCTCATGACATAAAAATTGCCCCAGCCCTAGTATCAAAACTGGATTTGACTGAATCAGAAATACTATGTGCTGATAAAGGTTATGACTCTGAAAGTCTGAGAAATCAAATTGAAGCGACTAAAACAAAAGCGAACATTCCTAAAAAATCCAACACAAAATCCAGTAATGATTATATGGACTGGTATATGTATAAAATCAGGCACTTAGTTGAGAATACATTCTGCAGATTGAAACAGTTCAGAGGAGTTGCTACACGATATGACAAGCTAAAGCGTAATTATCAAAGTGCTGTTGCCTTAGCTTGTATCTATATTTGGTTGCCTCTTTAGATCAATTTATCGACTGTAAATGTCAACACACCCTAATAATCTAAAAAATGAACTATATAACAAAAGATACCCAGATTTGTTAGAGAATAGATTGAATTTACCAGAGCGTATTGGTCCAGGTGAAAAGCTATCTCAAACTATAAGAGGGCATAGAACTCTGATTAATAGTACTGATTCAAATTTACGAGATTGGGAAGATAGATATGATAATGAATGTTTTGACGATAAATGTGATACAGGATGTTCTGCTGTTGGAAGTACAAAACCTGTGGAGTTGAAGACCATTGAACTTAGTGCTACATCTTCTAAAGTTGGTAAAGTTGTTGCAGCGGGAGGTTTAGTGTATATAGGTTATCGTATAGTGAGAATGCTACCATCATTAGCACCACCGCTTTGGCCAACGATTCCTATAAATCTAGCTACTCCTTGATATAATAGGAAATAGAATGAAATACTCTCATAATTTAATTGTAGAGAAAGTAATCTTCCATGGCAAAGAAAATCATGGGAGGTGGTTTGAAAATGCAGAGAATAAATGCGAGTTACCAGTAAGAATAAGCTATGCAGAAAACAAATCAATACTTGAGAATAGTTGTAAGGTTCTAAGGAAATTGCATGACAGACAAGAAAAACTTTGGTTAAAGTTTTTTGATTTCCAAACTGAGCAATAAACATTCATTTATGTTTTTAAATAATTGCTCATTTATCTTTTGGTGACTGAAAGTATACATTAGACTTCCTTCATTAATCATTTTTTAAACAGCCATCTTTTTGATCTCCCGCCCACTCAAGGTTATATATACCTGCTAATAAATTGAATCTTAAATTTATTCTTTTTCGCCGATTTCTGTACACACAGGATAAGATTTTAAAGATTTTCATTCTTCCAAAAACATGCTCAATACCAATTCGTCTACGGCTGATTTCTTTATTGAATTTTTTCAGCTGCTTATCTAGAGCACACCCTCTTTTAGCCTTAAAAGGAACCAAGCAACCAAATCCAAGTTTTTCTATACCTAAATAGCCCTTGTCAACTATAAAAAATGGTTTAAATTTAAGATATTTAATACTTTTATTAAATATCTTAAAATCATGAACTCTACCTTTATCGCAACAAACACTCAGTATTTTACCGGTCATATAGTGCATTGAAACTTGAAATTTAATCGTGTGACGTTTCTTTTTGCCGCTATACCATTTTTTCTGTTTTTTTTGGACGTTGCACGAAAATCTCTGTTGCGTCAACGACAACAACATCCCAATTAGCTTCTTCTCGATCAGGCATTTGTTTGGGTAGACTAAATTTCCCTGATTTAATCAGAATATCTTCAATCTTACGGGTGGTTCGGAGTGCACTGGTTTCTGAAACACCATAATTCATGCCGACATGGAATAGCGTTCTATATTCCCGCCAATACTCTAAACACAAGAGAAGACGGTCTTCTAAGGGCAATTTTGGAGGGCGACCCTTGCCAGTATTGACTGGTAATTGAACTCTTAATTCATCCATCATTAAATTAAATGTGGACCAACTAATGCCCGGTAAATGTCAAGGTAGTTGTCACCCTTTGTTGATTTTAAGCCGCTATTTTTAATCGCTCAGGATTAAGCATAACAACATCTTTTCTGTGCCAGTTTCTAATCTGCTTTGACCAGCGTTCTGGTTTTGCTTCTCGCGCTATACGATATACTTCAGACCGTTGCGCTAATAACCCAATATCCTCACCTTTATGCCGTTGTGATGGCGTAACATAACTAATACCACTATGACGATGTTCTTCGTTATACCAGTGAATAAAACCGTCAACCCAAACTCGGGCTTGATCTAAACTTTCAAAGCCTGACGATGGCCAATAAGGTACGTATTTCAAGGTCTTAAATAATGACTCAACATAGGCATTGTCATTACTCACCCGCGGTCTACTGTGTGAAGGCGAGATATTTAAATCCGTTAACTTCACCTGTAAAGTTTGAGATTTCATTGCAGCCCCATTATCTGCATGCAGTATTAATGGTTGGCGATAGCATTGCTCACGCAGTACCGTACGATGAACGAGTTCAGCCGCAAGCTCACCACTCTCAACTTCATGTACTTCAGCTCCAGTAATCTTGCGACTAAATATATCTTCAATCAGATACAAGTAATACCAACGACCACGGACCTTTGAGGGGAGCCAAGTAATATCCCAACTCCACACCTGACATGAGGTGTGGGCTTTGAAAGTTGTCGGTGGTTTTATGTTCCTTGGTTTGTGCTGTCGTCCTCGGTGATGAATCTCCCCATGGCGTCGAAGCACTCTATAAAATGTAGACTCACTGGCGATGTAAATGCCTTGATCTGCAAGCCTTGGAACAATTTGAGAAGGTGGAAGCTCAGCATATCGAGGCTGATGACAGATCTCTAATATCTGTTGTTCTTCTTCAATACTCAATCGGTTGACTGGTGTTGGGCGGATAACAGTCGTTCTACGATCTTCACTCGATTTCTGCCATCTACGCCAAGTCCGTAAACTTAAATTAACCTCTTTAAGGGCTATTTTTAAGCGCGCACCTGCTGTTACTGCTTCACCAATCCATAAAATAATTAGCTGGCGATGATCAATACTCGTTAATTGTCCTCGTCGACTTCCCCGTAATAATCGTTGAGCTTTTTTCGAAGAACCAGAATCGCTGCCGCCTCAGCTAGTGCTTTTTCTTTACGAATCAGTTCTCTTTTTAATTTTGCATTTTCACTTTTCACTTTTTTAAGCTCATTTTTACTGACTTTTTCAGGTATGTCTAAGAAATTACTTTTCCATTCGATGAGTTGAGAAGGATAAAGTCCTTTTTTACGACAGTATTCAGCAATTTCAGCTTCACTCATGGTTGCAGTTTCAACGATCACAGCAAATCGAGCCTCGACAGGCCATTGTTCAGTTGTAATATTCGTACCTGGCACAGGAATTCCTTTGGCTTTAGCTTGTTGTCGCCAATTATAAAGGGTTGATTCAGAAATACCTTCCATTTGAGCAACAGCTGCTACAGTCATATTGTAAGGTGGTAATAATTTAGCTAAGACACTCGTTTTTCGTTCAGATGAAATATGTTTCATTTGTCACTCCTTTACCCTCATAAATTTAGTTTCAGAGGGGGTGACAACTATCCTGACAGTGAGAGTGCCTGTAAGTCTGCGAAACTTATCATCAGGTAACTTTTTAACGTCTTTATATCTCATTGAGATATTATCGCTAAGAATTAGATTTTTAGCTGTATAGTTGGTAATCAAACAGCTGTGTATTTTTTAATTTATGAAGGAAGTCTATTTAGTTAGGTTTTAATTTTTATAGGTAAGGTGATTACAATGAATTTCGAGGAAATTAAAGAAATAATCTATTCTCGTGATATTGATGAGATTAAAGAAATAATTTTTTCTCGTAAAAATAGTAAAGGGAATGGAAAATTTTTTAGAAAAGTAGCTTTTGAGTTAGAGTATTCGATGTTAGGCGAAGAGAATTTTCCTGTTGAAATATTTTTACTTTATATGGAAATATTATCTGATAAGGATTTATTAAAAAGTAAGGGTACATTTTGGTTCTTATTTCATATTTATAATGATTTTGATAAAATAGGTAAAGAGCAATTAGATAATCTAAAGCAAATCATTGTTGAAAGTTATAAATATAATTATGAAGAAAAATTGAAGTTAGTTGCTCTAGATATTTTTTTGAGAAAAATGTCCCCAAAAGATATTTTCGATATGCAGAGAATAGCAAAATCGCTAAATTTGAGTGATGAAAATAACGATATTGTATATGGTATCAATGAAATGTTTAGACGTTATACAGGCAACAATAAATGATATGCTTAGTCTAGTAAAATTTCAGATCATTTGTAGTGCTCTAATATAATTAAACTACGAAATAAAGTGGATTTTTTGCATAAATGCTTAAAGCCCCAATATTACTGAGATGAAAGATACTCCTAAACCTTGTTATAAAACATTGAATTTGTCTGAACACAACAAGGTGCTTAAAAGCCGTGGGCGTATTGATTGTCCATTATTTTGGCTAGGGTCATAATTCAATCTTTAAAAAATATAATCGTTGGTCTAAAAATAATAAGCTTATGAATGTATTTAAGTTATTTAGTAAACATGCTGACAAAGAATGGATTTTTATTGATGGCAGTCACGTCAGAGCACATCAACATTCAGCAGGAATTAAGCATCAAGATATTTCTAAAAGTATCGGTGGTAATAGCTCTAAAATACATTTAGCAACTGATTCTAATGGTAATCCAATAGACTTTATTATTTCTGACGAGACATCTCATGACATAAAAATTGCCCCAGCCCTAGTATCAAAACTGGATTTGACTGAATCAGAAATATTATGTGCTGATAAAGGTTATGACTCTGAAAGTCTGAGAAATCAAATTGAAGCGACTAAAACAAAAGCGAACATTCCTAAAAAATCCAACACAAAATCTAGTAATGATTATATGGACTGGTATATGTATAAAATCAAGCACTTAGCTGAGAATACATTCTGCAGATTGAAACAGTTCAGAGGAGTTGCTACACGAGATGACAAGCTAAAGCGTAATTATCAAAGTGCTGTTGCCTTAGCTTGTATCTATATTTGGTTGCCTCTTTAGATCAATTTATCGACTGTAAATGTCAACACACCCTAATGATCTATTTTGAAAAAAATAGAGTTTAAGATCATCCTCGACATCTTTAATCAAAATAGTCTTAGCCTATCTTGGGTTTTTATAATCTAGCCTAAGTCTGTACCATATACAGAATATCAGGTACAGACTGAGTTGTTTCGCTATTCTCTGTTCTAATCATCAGATCTAAGCAATTAAAATAATGCCTCTAGGCGTAATGCGCTACTGAGGTAATGTGAACGGTGTTCACGATGTTCATTGGCATAGCGTAGATCACCTTGAAGAAAAATCCATTCACGCCAAATGGGTTGGCGCCATGAAACAAAGGGCCCCCATGAGTTTAAACGTAAGTCGTTATTATTATAAAAACCCCCTGTATACATACCATAACTAAAGCGATTATTGTCAAAAAACTGATGTTGTCTAAATAGATGATTATCCCAATTTAGGTCATCATCTTGTTTATCGGCATAGGTAAAGCTCAGTTGGTTGGAGACCAAGGCTTGTTGGGGCGGTGTATAGCTCAGTTCTAGGTTGCTTCTTAGGTAATTTTCACTTTTGGAACCATAACGATAAATTTGCTCGGCATGGAAATTAAAGTCATTTGCCATTTGCCAGTCTCGTTTGGCTTTTAAACGGACATAGAGGTCATCGCCAGAGCGTAGACCTAAATCGGCATCAAGATCGAATGGTAGGCGTTTTGAAAATTCCGACCAGCGTAAGGCAATAGAGGCGTTGTCTTCACGAACACGTCGCCGGTCAAAAGACTTATCTGCTTGAAATGCTGGATTTTCATTATGAATGGCAACGTTACTTTCCAACTCGTTATCGAGGGAGTCATCACCAAAAACTAAGCTTAATTTACGTTGCAAAGTGGGGAGTTTAAGTTTGCCGCGTACCCGTGGTTTGACTTCATACTGATCATGTTTGTCATAAGATTGGTCAATGATCACCCTTAATGTTGCATCGGCTGGATGATCTGGGTCCGGTTCTCCAAACCATTGATCCATATGATTGGCGGTACGGTCTAACCACATGCTGACATGACTTTGTTTTTGATCTGCCCAAGTTCGATCTTGGGTATCTTGTTGTCTGGGAACAATGGGCGCATTGGATTCTGGTGGTAGCACAGTTGGTGTTGCATCAATGAGTTCAGGAACATAGTCCAAAATAGTTTGTACCGTTGAGCTTTTGGAGGCATCCTGAGTCGCCTCTGTCGTTGAACTTTGCGCAAAACTGACCAGCGGGAACAGACCTAGACAGATCGTAGACGCTAAGATAGACAGTGTATAAGATTTATTTTTCATTGTTTCACTCTAGCCTTGTCATCATCCATTTTTTAGCATGTATTGTATTGAGCCAATCTATGAGGGGATGGCTATCAATCGCAATATTTATTACAGTAACATTAAAGTTACTGCTTTTATATGCGAAGGCATAGAAATATGTTTGGGTTGATATGATTATTTATCATCGCAAAATAATAAATCAGCATGCATTATGTACAACAAGCAAAATGCATAACAAGCAAAAGGTATAACAAGTAAAAGCAGCTTGCTGTCGTGATTAAAGGTGATATAAAAAATAAACCCATTTATATGGCTGAGTGCCTCAGCAAACACAGCTCACGATGTCTTAGGAGAAGTCTCGATATAAACATCGTGAGTCTGAGGCAGTTATAAGATAACTGGGTATGGTATAAATGAGCGATCAGTTCATTGTTTATAAAACCAATAACTCTTGACTGTTAGAAGTAGCGTTTTTTATAAAAATAATATGCGACTAAAGCACTGCACAGACACATGGCGATGACCAAATAATTAAAAGCATATTCGGCTTCTTGAAAGGGGAGCGGTACGTTCATCCCATAGATACTGGCTATCAATGTAGGAATAGACAATACAATGGTAATCGCGGTAAGCAACTTAACCACATGGCTGACGTTGTTTTGAATAATATTGCCATAGGCATCCATGACATTATTTAGATTCAACTGATTAATTTTGGCAACAGCAGCAACCTGTTCAAACTCGATTAAGCTTTGTCGATATAACGCGTGGTCATAATCGCTGTGTAAAATAGCATGTTGTAATTCAGCTTTACTGAGTACTTGTATAAGTTGTTTTAGGGAGCTATTGATGTACAGCAAACTTTCATTTAAATACAGCAGGGCATATAACTCTTGGTTACGGTAAGACTGTACCAACTCTGCTTCAGCCTGTTGAATGGCTTGTTCTATATTTTGTATGGCTTGTACAAAATGTTCTGCAGTATTGGCGATCACAGTCATGGCAACCTGTGCGGGTTGCGGTTGATTATGCAACAGGCTGGAATGGGTGAAAAAATCAGGTCCTAAAGCGGCATCTTTTTTGCAAAGGGTAATGAAATGGTCTGCCGTTAAGATCATGCTAAAAGGTACTGTACGGTATTTCACCGCATCGGCATGTTGCATTACATCTGGGTCGGTATATGGAATGTGCAGAATCAGCAGCACACATTCGCCTTGTTGTTCGATACGTGGGCGTTCATCTGGATCAATGGCAGCAGAAATAAAGCTGGCAGGAATATTATAATCTGCGATTAAATTTTGGGTGTGTTGCCGTGTGGGGGTGATGCTTCTATACCAAGCTAAGCTATTGTGCTGTGAGCGGTCGTGACGATAAATATGAATCATGATGAGCTACTCTAAAATATTAATGAAAAGAATGACTGCATAAGGCGGCGGATTCGCGATGACCTCATCGAATACGCAGGTATTTCTTTTTATAAAACAGCAACAATAATCCAGTGACCAAGACCAGCATGCTGATGGATATCACGATGGTGGAGATCCATTGTTCTTCGTAGGGAAGTGCAACGTTCATCGAGAAAATACTTCCGATCATGGTTGGAATCATCATCACAATCGCCAATGTTGTTAGAATTTTTAACACTGAATTGAGGTTGTTATGAATAATTGCAGCATAAGCATCCATCAAATTACTGGCACTTTCTCTACGCATTTCAGTCACTTCTGTAGCTTGGCGTAAGTCAATGAGGGTATCTGCTAAACGCATCGCCTCATGTTGATGGATTTTAATCTCCTGTCCATCCATCAGACGTTGATACAGTAGTGTCATGGCGGTTAAAGCAGTCGAAAAGTACACTAAACTTTTGTTTAGACTCATCAAGGCAAATAACTCATGATTCCGATAAGAGCGTTTGAGCTGCTGTTGCAACTGAGCCATTTGTTTATTTATCTGGGTAAGATGTTGGTTATAAGATTCTGCGATGGCTTTAAAAAGCAATAAACTGATACGCGTTTTCATACAACTTTGAAAGTCACCAAAGCGTCCAGCCATGAGCTGTTCTATCATGGGAAGCTGCTGACGACAAACAATAATCATATGGTGATCGCAATGAATTAAGCCAATCGGACAGGTTTGATAGGGCGCAGTATGTGGATCATGCAGAGGCTCGAGTCGATAAGGTGCATTGAGCAATAACATGATTTGATCTGGTGATTTTTCGATGCGTGGACGCTCATTTTGATCTAGCGCCGCAGTGCATAATTGTCGTGGCAACTGCAATGCTGTTTCCACAATGAGTAGTTCATCTAGACTGGGTTGAATTAATAAAATTAAACTGTTATGCACGATTTCTGGGACTTCAAGCAATTGTGCTTGTGCATTGCTTTGATATATTTTTAACATGATAAAGTCTCGACCAATGGCTTAAATAAGTTGGCGTTTTTTAAAGATCATGATCATGGCACTACTGATCACGATGCTAATGATTGCGAACAGTGCCAAGCTATAGGGTTGCTCTTGTAAAGGCAGTGGCGTATTCATGCCATAAAGACTGGCAATACCCAGTGGAATTGCCCCAATAATCACGAAAATAGACAGGTATTGCACCAATAGACTGAGGTTGTTTTCGACCATGGCGGAGTAGGCATCCATGAGATTGCACAGATTACTATTCTGCGTTGTCGCCATGGCATGCATTTGTGCATTGGCTAAGATCACGTCAAGTAATTGATCTGGTGCAGTGTCATGTTGCACGATCCATGGCTGTTGAAGCAGTTGTTGCAAGACTTTGCCATTTTGTTCTAGTGCACTGACAACGCGATTGAGTGTTTTTCCATGCTGAATCAGGGTGAAAATTTGCTGATTTTTGGTCGATTGTTTCAGTTCCATTTCTAACAGGGCAATGGCTTGATTAACCTGTTGACAGGCTGTCGTAAATTCAGCTGTGATCAAGCGCAAAAGATCATAAATCGCCTGCATTGTGGTGGCAGCATTGAGGACCTTTGCGTTATGGTTATCCAGATCATCAGCAGTATTTTCATCAGCAACACCCGCAAAACGCTGATGCAAAAGCACATCAAAAAATTGTTTAAAAATGGCATGCTCTTGTGCACAGCATAAAATCACATCTTGGGCTGTGACGATTAGGGCAACGGGTTGACATTGAAATTGTGGTGCCGGGCTTTGCGAGAGCGCAAAGGGAAGATGGCAAATCAATAAAAGACCATCTGCTTCACTTTGCAGACGTGGCATGGCTTTGGGGGTCAAGGCATGCTGTAGTAGATCGTGTGGAATTTTATACTGCTGAAGCAGTTCTTGTACTGCGTTGTCATTGGGGGCAATCAACTTGTGCCATAACGGTGTTGCTGTTGGGCGAGTGTGTTGCAATGGCAATTGGGCATTCGTTTTAAACATGTTTAAAACTCCTTACTGTACTCATGCAGATCGGCAGCACGGTTGCTAGAGCGCTGCCGGCATTTCAGCGATAATGTTCAAAATCAAGACTAGAACAAGCGATTAAGATGATGACTAGCTCTAGTAAGTTTTTGAAAATGCAATAAAAAAGCACGCCTCCAAAGAAATGGGGCGTGCTTAGACATCACGTTGATCGCGACAGTCGTGTGCGACGACGAGTAGCCTTGGTCTAACAATAGACCAAGCGCATCTGTCGTACTCCCCCAATTCATTGAGCTTTAGCACTGTACGGCATAAGAATTTTTCAATTCTAGCTACGTTATAAATCACCTTAATTCGATGATTTCTGTTCAAACCCGTTGGCGTCTTTGGACGTTTCTGGGCAGTAGCTTGTCTCCGTACAGGAGCCTCACCTAACGAGGTTAATTTGCAATTTGTTGCGGCGGATTATAGGCACATAAATTTTAAAAAGCCAAACAAATTTTAATCATTTTTTATTTTCTTTTGCTTTTTAAAGATTTAAGTCTTTATTTTGCATTGGTTTTAGCATGCATTTATCTGGATTTAGCTACAGTAAGCTGATCTGATATTGGTAATTTACCATCGATAGCCTATGTAGAATTTTTTAGAAATTTATAATATTTAAAAATAGCTTTAAAATAAAAACTCACTGTAAAACATTTATTTTAAACTAGTAATATTTTATTTTTTACGATGAGTGTTTGAATATTTATTTTGATATTTTTTTATTATATTGTCATTATGCTTTTGCTGTTTATAGACGTTATATTTAAGCTGGTCTAGCTTTCACAGATAAATTATTTATCTTTAAATACAATATGATATGTTGGTTTATAGCAATTTACGAAATTACTTTATGACGGTTTATGAAAGAAGCCCAATAAATATTTTATAGAAAACTTTGATTTTATAGTGGTTTGATAGCAGTTTTAAGCGATTTTATGCTGATTAAATTGACCGTGCACTTATTTGCAGTTGGCGATTTTTAGTGGGGATGGGCTTTTATGATTTTAATTAAGTTGACTTCAATTAAGTTGATTTTGAATATGGTTGATGATGTTTTTTAGGGTTTATTTTATACTATTTTTTAGTTTATAACTTGTTTTGGAATATTATTTATTTTGGGTTTTATTTTTTTGAGGGCATTATTATTCGTCTTAGATTATTGTATTTAAAATTATTTTTTAATCTAAAATAATGCTCATGAAATTTATTGGACCATGGTGGTTGAGTATTTATGTGATGTCGTATGCTTAGCAACTTCGTATTAACCCACCGTATAAACCCACCAAGGCCAAAACTATAAAATACCTTGGTGGAATATTTGAGCTGATCTTAGTTTGCTGCTGGTTCAGCCATGGCATTATTGTCATCATCATGGTGTTTGATCGATGCAAAGGCTTTTTGTAATACTTCGGCAAAGACTTCACGTGGTTGTGCGCCAGCGAGTGCAATTCTTTGGTCAAATACAAAGAACGGTACAGCCGATACTTTGAGTTGATCGCGTGCTAAGTCTTCGTCGTATTTAACAAAATCTGCTAGCTCATTTGAATCTAAAAGATCATCTACTTCGACCGGATTCAGCCCAATACGTGCTGCAACGTCTTCTAAAGTTTCCCGCTCACCAATGGCAAGCCCTTGGGTCATATAACTATAAAATAGCGCTTCTGTAGCTTCATTGCCGAGCCCTTTGCTTTGGGCAAAGTGAATCAGGCGATGCGCATCAAATGTATTGCCTGAGTTGGCCTGTTGCCAATTGAAGGTGATGCCTTCTTGTTGTGCCATCTCTGCGATATTTTCTTGCATGGCTTCAACTTCAGCTACACTACGTTGATATTTTTGTGCAAGACGTTCAGTGTTAGAGATCTCTAAACGCGCAGGGGCTTCAGGATCGAGTTGAAAACTATGCCAATGTATTTCTAATGGCATATTGAGCTGTTGTGCGACAGCTTCTAAGCGTTTTTTACCAATATAACAAAAAGGGCAGACTACATCAGACCAAATATCTACGCGCATGAATTCTTCTCTAAAAACAATATACTTTCACTATGAGGGCAATACAGAACAGTTTAAAGTGATGTTTGGTATTTTTCATTCTAGTCCTATGAAAGACCGAATCTCGGTTGCAAAAAAACCTGCCGTAGCAGGTTTTAAGGCAGAAACTATGATCGCTTACATATTGGATAAGATAGAATCTTTTACTTGATCCATGGTGGCATCAATACTGAGCATTACCGCATCTTGGCATTGTTTAATCGCTGTATCTGGGTCTTTTAAGCCATTCCCCGTTACAGTACACACAATGACTGAACCTTCGGCAATTTTACCTGCTTTGATATCCCGGATTGCACCGCCGACGCTGGCCGCAGATGCAGGCTCACAGAACACGCCTTCATACATTGCAAGCATACGTTGTGCGTCTAAGATCTCTGCGTCGGTCAACTCGTCGAACCAACCAGAAGATTCTTTAACAACGGCTTTGGCATGGTTAAAGCTTTGTGGATTACCAATACGAATAGCTGTAGCAACGGTTTCAGGGTTTTCAACGGGCGCACCACGTAAGAACGGTGCAGCACCTGAAGCTTGATAGCCGACCATAACTGGGCGACCTTCTGGTTTAGGACCCGTAAAGGCATCGCTGGCAGCGTCATAAACCACTTGTTCAAACTGTGCACTGTCTGCAACAGCTTCGGTATACCCCATCCAATGTGCTGTGATATTTCCAGCATTACCTACAGGTAAGCAGTGATAATCTGGTGCACGACCCAAGGCTTCGACGATTTCATAGGCAATGGTTTTTTGCCCTTGTAAACGATATGGGTTAATCGAGTTGACAATCGTCACAGGGGCTTGATCGGCAACTTCTTTGACCAGACGCATACCGTCATCAAAGTTTCCGCGAATTTGCATGGTGATTGCACCGTACATCATGGCTTGTGCCATTTTGCCCATGGCAATTTTGCCTTCTGGGATCAACACAAATGCTTTGATGCCAGCACGTGCAGCATAAGCCGCTGCCGATGCTGAGGTATTACCTGTAGACGCACAGATAATGGCTTGAGAACCTTCTTCAACTGCTTTGGTGACCGCCATGGTCATACCACGGTCTTTAAATGAACCTGTTGGGTTTAAACCCTCATATTTCACATAAATTTCAACGTCTTTGCCAATAATGCGTGGAATATTGTTGAGCTTGATGAGCGGCGTGTTGCCTTCATTTAAAGAAATAGCGCGAGTAGTGGCTGCGACAGGTAAACGGTCTCGATAACGGTCAACTAAACCAGTGTAACGATTGGCATTCGACATGATGGTGTTCCAATGTGTGTAGAGCAGTGAGGGCAGTTGCCCTCGATTCGATTAGTTTTCAAGCAATTCTATACGAATTCTAACGATTTCGCCATGAATCTCTGAGAGTGCTTGGATTTCAGCTAGGACGTCGTTCATTTTGGACTCAACCACAGGATCGGTCATAATCACAATCGGGATTAAATCTTTTAAACGAGGTTGCTGCATTATGGCATCAATCCCAATACCTGCGCGACTTAAAATGGTGGTGACATTGGCCAATACACCAGTTTGGTCTTCAGCATTGAGACGGATATAGTAACCAGTAGTCATTTCTGTGCTGTCTAATACCGGTGTATCTGCCAAGGCTTCAAATGCCAACTGCGGAATGGTTCCCGCACCATCTTCGGTATAGATAATGTCACGCACGATATCAATAATATCGGCAACCACCGCAGAGGCCGTTGGACCTGCACCTGCACCCGCACCATAATACAATGTTGGACCAACAGCATTAGACTGTACCAAGACGGCATTTTTGACGCCGTTGACATTGGCAAGTAGCTCTTCTTCCGGAATCAGGGTGGGGTGTACACGTAGTTCAATGCCTTTATGGGTGCGGCGGGCAATCCCTAAGTGTTTGATACGATAGCCAAGATTTTCGGCATAGCTAACATCTTGGGCGGTAATTTTGCTAATTCCTTCGGTATAGACTTTGTCAAACTGTAAGGGAATACCAAATGCGCATGACGCTAAGATTGTTAATTTATGTGCAGCATCAATACCTTCTACATCGAAGGTTGGATCTGCTTCGGCATAGCCCAATTGTTGTGCTTCTTTAAGTACATCGGCAAAAGCACGACCTTTTTCACGCATTTCGGTCAAAATAAAGTTGCCAGTACCATTGATGATGCCTGCAATCCATTCGATTTTATTGGCCGCTAAACCTTCACGAATCACTTTAATAATCGGGATACCGCCTGCAACTGCTGCCTCGTAGGTAATCTGTACATTATGATCATCGGCGATTTTAAATAATTCGTTACCATGCTCAGCCAATAAGGCTTTGTTGGCTGTGACGACTTGTTTACCGTGTTTTAATGCTTCGGTAATCACCTCATAGGCTGGATGGATCCCGCCCATAACTTCTACGACCACATCCACATCAGCTTGTTTGACAATGTCAATCAGATCAGCACTTTGTTTTATCGAAGCAGGTAAGTTTAAATCGGGACGAGGGCGACGCGTGCCGACATAGGTAATTTCAATTTCTCGACCTGTGCGGCGTCTAATCTCAGCAGCGTTTTCTTGTAATAGTTTAAGGACTCCACCACCTACGGTACCGAGACCGAGTATTGCCAGACGAACTGGTTTCACGTCACACTCCATACTTGCGTAAAAATAATTAAGATTGACTGATCATAGCTAAAAAAAGCCAGAGACTCTAGGGTGTAAATGCTGAATATAACGCTTTATTTTTTGAATTTGTGCTTTATAACAATGTGAGGTGATAGAGCTTTATAACAAAGTGCAGTGATAGAGCTGCTATTTTTATTTGCCAAGCCGATCAATCGCTGTCAATGCCCCATCGGCTCTTTGGGGGGGATGGAGCATTGTGCAATCTTGTTGCTGCAATATCAGTTGGCGCGTTTAGTCGATGGCATAGTTAATGGTCACGACGACACGCGCAATTTTTTCGATGGTGGTTTTGTCATAAGCACCGCCATAATCACTGTCTTCGTCAGAGCCGCTTTCTGGCAGGATATAAAATGCCCCTTGACTAGCAGAGCGCATGTTGCTGACTTTGACACCGCCGACTTTGGCAAATTCATTGGCGCGGCTATAAGCATTTTTAGTTGCATTGGCGATCAAAGACATTTTAATTTCTTCAAGATTGGACACCAGATATTGTGGTTTTTCATTAATGCTTAATCCCTGTTCATCCAAGACATAAATATCTTTGGCTGCTTTGGCAATTTTGGCAATATCACGGCTGTTAATAATAATGCTTTGTCTGGCGCGGTAGCCGACCAGCTGTTGTCTGAAACGACCATCACCCAGATCGACCTCTTCATAGGCTGGTTGTGAGCTTTTGTTATTGAGCTGGATTTCTTCTGCTTTAAAACCATGGTCTAAAAAGAACTTTTGAATGTTTTTGACCTGCTGATCAAGCTGTTGATAGGCCTCACTAATACTGTCGCTGACAGGCGCACTGATGTAGTTGATTTCCCAACGTGCTAAATCGGCTTGTATGGGTTTTTCTGCCAGACCTTTTACAGTAATTGAGTTATTACTATTATTGCTTTGCTTGAAGGCATAGCCCATGACTGCAGCAGCAAGGATAAAACCCAGACTTAAAATAAAGGCGAAACCCCATAAGCTTTTATTGCTGATCATTTTATTGTTTATATTGTCCATGATGTTATTTCCCACGTTATTGTTCAATTGTTCGTGACATTGCTGTTCTCGCTATGACGGTGATTGGCATTGTGTTGATTGCTCTTTGGATCTACCCCAGCATGGTGTGCGTTGTGTTCGTTATATCCAAAGAGCGCAAAAAACATATGACAAATGTTCTTTATTTGTGATGCGTTTATGGGGTTAAGCGCTTGACTAAGTCTTCTGCAGACATATACGCGCCGAGATATTCGCCATGGCTGCTATAGATAGCAGGTGTACCCTTAATCCCCATTTGAGCCCCCAGTTCAGTTTGTGCTTCGACTGGATTCTGACAACTTGCAGCAGCCAATGTTTCACCGGCAATTGCTTTATCAAAGGCAGCGCGGCGGTCTTTACTACACCATACGCTTTCCATTGCAGCTTTAAACTCATCCGCACGAGGCGAGGCGATATAGCGTACTTCAATGCCCTTACTGTTTATATGAGCAATTTGCTGATGGAGCTTATGACAATATGGGCAGCTGACATCGGTAAAAATATAGACGACATGTTTGGCTGGACCGTTTGCAGGGTAAACGATGAGATCTGCAGTGTTCAGTTTGGATAAGAGTGCCTTATTGTCTTCAGCTTTGACCGATTCACTGATTTCAATCAGTTCTTTGTCACCGAGCCGGATGACTTGCCCTTGAATAATATATTTACCATCTGCGGTGGCATAGACGGGTTCTAAACCATCCAATTTCACCCAATACAGATTGGACAATTCAGTGTTTTTGATTTCAAGAATTTTGGCATGGACGCCAGCAGCCTCGAAATTTTTATGTAAGGTTTCAATCAGGCGCTGTTGGGCATTACGTTCAGCAATGGTGGTTGCTTCGCCAGTGGCAGGTGTGGTTGCGGTGAGGGTGGTGTCTTTTTGTTGCTTGTCAGAATTGGAACAGGCACTTAACAAAAGTCCTGATAGCAATGCACAGCTGAGCAGTGCTTTTGAAGAGTTTAATCGCATAAATCGCCTTTTAAATCTGTGCATGTATAACATATATCAATGGAAGCTGGACTGTGCATTAGCATAACAAAAAATCTCCCACTACTTTGTTTGACTCTGTTGATATTTGATAAATATATTGCGAGATAGTGGACTTTTGAGGTGATGGTCGCAAGCGCTCGGAGCATTAAACACCTGTTTGGAAAATCAAGTACACGCTGGGAACATTAAGCACGCGGGTGGAAATCGGCATGTAGTTGTTGCATACGGACTTGTGCCACGTGGGTATAGATTTGTGTTGTCGATAAATCACTATGACCTAGCAACATTTGCACCACACGCAGGTCTGCACCATGATTGAGTAAATGGGTTGCAAAAGCATGTCTTAGGGTATGGGGAGAGAGTTCGGCTTGAATATTGGCTTGCAGTGCATAACGCTTAATGGCATACCAAAAATTCTGACGACTCATGATGCCACCACGTTGGGTCAGAAATAAATAATCGGTAGCAAACTGACAGAGTGTTGGGCGCGCTTGTTGTATATAACGTTCGATCCATTCTCGTGCGACTTCTCCTAAGGGGACCAAACGTTCTTTATTGCCTTTGCCCAAGACACGTAGATAACCTTGTTTGAGATTGATCAGATCAACACGTAAATTGATCAGTTCACTGACCCGTAGACCGCAAGCATAGAGCACTTCTAGCATGGCACGGTCTCGCAGCCCCAAAGCGGTCTGAATATCGGGGGCTTGTAATAGGGCTTCTACATCTTGTTCAGATAAGTCTTTGGGGAGCGCACGACCAATTTTGGGCGTTTTATGCTCAGCCATCGGATTGTCGCTACGAATATTTTGTAGGCGTAGAAACTTAAAAAAAGCTCTTAATGCCGAGAGGGTTCGTGCAATGGAGCGGGGGCTTTTGCCCTGCTTGGTCAGGCTTAAAATAATATCGGAAATATCTTGATGCGCACACAGCTCTAAAGGGGTTTTGACACAGCTATCTGCTTGGATTAAGTCGGATAAATAAGCATTACGGGTATGTGGGCTGACGGTTTGTGCAATGAGATCGTCGCGGAAACCCTGTAAACAGCTTAAATGTTCTGGAATACGAATTGCAGCAGGAATACGTGGTTTTTTATTGAGCATAATGAGTCGTAGCAAATAACCGTAAAAGTTAAAAAGAAGGGGAATGCTGGGAAGCGTACAGCATCAATCAATTGTCCAAGTAGCGCTTAATCTAAAACATGTCAGGCTTGGATGCAATTGCGAATATCCTATTAAAATGCAAGCTTATTTGGTAATAATTCTCATTTGTCTGTATAATTAATATCATTTTGTGAAAGATTAGGGTTGTACAGTGCGTTTGTCAGATTTGAAAGTAAAACAGACAGCTGTGATCACCGAGGTTTTGCGGGACTCGGAGAGTGATAGCCATCTAGATATGATAGCCAGTCGTTTGGAAACATTAGGATTTGTACCTGGAACACGGGTTCGTGTTATTACCAAAGGTATATTTGGAGGGGACCCCATTTTGATACAAGTCGGTTTTACACGTTTTGCATTGCGCAAAGTAGAGGCAGCAAAAATTAAAATTACCGATGTCGATCAAGGGGCTGCATAATGTCAGAAGCATTACGTATAGCCCTCGTGGGTAATCCAAACTGTGGTAAAACCTCTTTATTTAACCATTTGACTGGGACACGGCAAAAAGTTGCCAACTATGCTGGGGTCACTGTTGAGCGGAAAATGGGGCAATTCAGCTTGGCTTCGGGGCGTCCAGTTCGCGTGTTGGATTTGCCAGGAACCTATAGCTTAAACGCCACCAGTCCCGATGAAGCGGTTACTCGCGATGTGGTCAAAGGCAATATTGCTGAAGAAGCAGAGCAAGATGCTTTTGTCTGTGTTGTTGATGCCACCAACTTACGTCTACATCTAGGTCTCGTACTGGAAATGATGGCATTGGGCAAACCACTGTTGGTGGTGCTCAATATGATGGACGAGGCACGCCGTCGTGGCATGCAAATCAATACCGAAAAACTTTCACAACGCTTGGGCGTGCCTGTTGTAGAAACTGTTGCAGTGCGTGATTCGGGTATTGAAACCCTGAAAAATGCTTTAGAGCAAGAACGTTTTAGTGTGCCACAACGTGAACTCAGTGACGTACGTTTGAGTGGTGAACCACATCAACAAGTCGAACAAGTCGAACAAGTCCTGCGTGATGTAGTGGTTTTCGTTGAAGAACAAGATAAGCGTACCGATTTCTTTGATCGTATTTTCTTACATCCAGTTTGGGGCTTAATCACATTAACAGTGTTGATGTTTGTGATCTTTCAAGCAGTTTTTGCTTGGGCTGGACCTGTACAAGATTTGATTGTTGAGGGCTTTGAGTGGTTAGGTGAAACCATCGGTGGCTTCTTAACTGACGGCAGTATGCTACAAAGTCTGGTGGTCGACGGCATTATTGGTGGTGCTGGCGGCGTGATGGAGTTCTTGCCACAAATTCTTATCTTGTTCTTTTTTATCTTGGTTTTAGAAGAATCAGGGTATTTACCTCGGGCAGCATTCTTACTCGATAAGCTGATGTTTAAAGCAGGACTGAGTGGTCGCGCTTTTATTCCATTATTGTCCAGTTTTGCTTGTGCTGTACCTGGTGTTATGGCAACGCGTAGCATTGGTGATCCGCGTGATCGTTTAGTTACGATCATGGTTGCTCCTCTTATGACCTGTTCGGCACGTTTACCAGTATATGCGCTATTAATTGGTGCTTTTATTCCTGAGCAAACCATATGGGGTCTTTTTAATTTACAAGGCTTAGTACTATTTGGTTTATATGCTGGCGGTGTTGTCAGTGCCTTGTTGGTTGCCTTTGTGATGAAACTCTTTCAAAAAGACAAGTCACCACATGCCTTGCTGATGGAATTACCCAGTTATCAAATCCCCGATCCTAAAAGTATTTTAATTGGTGTATTGGATCGCGGTAAAATCTTTATTAAACGTGTTGGTGGGATTATCTTGGCATTAACCATTATTTTATGGTTCTTGTGTACCTTCCCTCAACCGCCAGAAGGGGCAACACTACCTGATATCGACTACAGTATTGCAGGGATGTTAGGGCATTTGTTACAACCGATTTTTGCACCATTGGGCTTTAATTGGCAGATTGTGGTGGCATTGATTCCTGCCATGGCGGCACGTGAAATGGTTGTTGCCGCATTGGGTACGGTGTACGCTCTATCGACTGGGGATGAAGACAGCACAGCACAAGCTTTATCTGAGTGGATCACTGCCGATGGTTCGGGTTGGTCTTTGGCAACGGCTTTGTCATTGTTGGTTTGGTTCATTTATGCACCACATTGTCTGGCGACCTTAGCCACTGTGAAACGCGAAACAGGCTCATGGGGCACAGTCTCTGTGATGACGATATATCTGTTTGGTTTAGCGTATTTGATGTCATTCTTTACCTATCAAATCGCAGTCCAAATCTGGGGTTAACGTGTACGACGGGAGTCAAAGCTGATGGAAATGTTTATTGTTGCAGTGATTGTGTTGTGGAGTGCGTTGGTCGCTTTTAAAAAAGTTTTTCCACGCACCGCCAATCGTAGCTTTAATGCCTTGGCTGCACGTTGTGCTCAGCAAGGTTGGCATAAGTTAGCCAAGTGGCTCAGACCTGCAGCAGCAGGTGGCTGCGGTGGTAGCTGTGGTTGTGATAGCAACGCTGAAGCGCCTAAAAAAGCCGAAATTGGTACAGTAAAATGGAAATAATCCAATCTGGATCATGACGGTGTGACTTGTTTTTTTAGGTTTATGTTCTTGTAGGTTTAACTGTTTTGATAACGCCTGATCTTTTGATCGGGCGTTATGCTTTAAGGTGGCTACTCGGGGTGGCGAGATTGTTGGTAGGGTTGGCGAAATTGTTGGTGTGCATAAGACGGTTTGCGTCAAGTAAGGCGATTTGAATCCAGAAAGTTTGAGACTTTTTATGTGCGGTTGGCCGGCACATTAGCGCTCTAAGTGGGTGAATTGCTCCCAACAATCCATGGCGATTTGCCCTTGCTCATAGCCCAACTGATAGCTGTACTGTAGTTTGGCTGGGTCTTGACATAAGCGTGAGGCAAATTGCTTGCTCGTAGGCGGATTAATCTCCAGAATGCTGTCTTGGTGACGCCGTATAAAATGAATTGAACTGTTATAACGCGCAAAACTTTTTTCAATGGCGCGTGCCAATACTGGATTACGGCGGAACAGCCAACGTGCCGACCATTGTTCAACAAGACTATTGTCACGGCGATATTGTCGTGGTCTTGTGCGTATTACCATGCTTTGGCGGATATGCTGCTGTTGCTGTAGCCATTGGATGGGGAGGGCATCGGCTACGCCACCGTCAATATAAAAGTTATGATTGATTTTAATCGCTTTTCTGACCAGTAAGGGCAAGGCACTCGATGCCAGTAAGGTATTGATAATCTGACCCGGTTCGGCACGTACATATTCAGCCTGACCCGTTGTCATATTGGTCAGCACCACATAAATATTACGTTGGGGCGTGGCAAAGACTTTATGTTGGTCAAGTGGGTGTTCTTGCTCGACTTTGTCCCATAGCCAGCGGATATCTAATAAATCACCTCCCCGAATAAAACGTTTATAACTGATAAATTCTGGGCGTAAGGAATAGTCTAAGTAAATTGATTGAATACGATTTTTTTGTTCTGATAAGTAGGACAGTAAACTAGTCGAACCCGCAGATACACCCACATAATCGTGAAAAGGATTAAATTTTTGCTGTAGGAAGGCATCGAGTACCCCCGCAGTAAAAATACCGCGCATACCGCCCCCTTCGACCAATAATGCATAATGCTTTTTTGTCATCACAACCAGCTCACCCTCATCCGTTATTGTTCTCGCTACTGATTGAACGAAAGTGTTTATCTTTCGCTAAAGCGTTTATCACAATGCCGCTACAACCCCATGTAGTATGCGTATTTGTAGCGGCTTAGCGCGCTTTAGCAGAGATGGTCTTTCGATATATTTCGCTAGTGTATCGATTTTAATTGTTCATCATCATGGATATGCTGGGCATTGTAAAGTTGAATATCTCGCTAAAATGTTTGGAAAATTTACGCGATGACACAAAAAAATCCCTAAAAGTGCAAACATAAAAAGCAAACAAAATGCTGAAGTGATAACATTTTGCCAGTTTTGATCAATGTTGGACGAAAGAGCATGTTAATACAGCGTGGTGGCTTAAAAGTTGTGGCAGGGCTGGGGATTTCGGGTGTTGCCGCAGTTAATTTTTTATATCAACAAGGCTACCGTGTTGCAGTGACGGATTCACGTGAAACACCGCCAGGTCATGAGCAGATTCCTGCCGATGTGGTGCGTGTTTTTGGATCGTTAGATCAAGCTTTGTTACTGCAAGCTGAAGAAATTATTATTAGTCCGGGGTTAGACCCTAAACATCCAGCCATTCAAGCTGCGCAAGCAGCTGGTATCGCCATTGTCAGTGAGATTCAAATCTTACGCCGTGCGACCACTCAGCCTATCGTGGCGATTACTGGCTCGAATGCCAAGAGTACGGTCACAACCTTAGTGGGGCAAATGGCTGAGGATGCAGGGCGTAAAGTTGCGGTCGGTGGTAATCTCGGTCGCCCAGCGTTGGACTTACTCAAAGATGATCCAGAACTGTATGTGCTGGAGCTTTCAAGCTTTCAACTAGAAGCGACGTCAAATCTGCATGCTGAAGTTGCAGTCGTACTCAATATGAGTGAAGACCACCTTGACCGTCATGGTGACATGCAAGCCTATCATGCGGCAAAACATCGAATTTTCCAAGGTGTCAAACATGTTGTCTATAACCGTGACGATGCTTTAAGCCGTCCATTGGTTCCAGACCAAGTTGCGATGCAAAGTTTTGGTTTAAATGCCCCCGATCTGAATCAATATGGTCTATTAAAGGATCTGGACGGTACGATTTGGTTAGCCCGAGGACGGGAACGGTTATTAAATTGTGCTGAACTCTATATTCAAGGCATGCACAACTATGCCAATGTCTTGGCGAGTCTAGCATTGGGCGAGGCAATTGCTTTGCCACGCGACAGTATGTTGAATACGGTAAAACAATTCAAAGGTTTAGCTCATCGCTGTGAATATGTCACCACAATTGCTGGCGTACGGTATTATAACGACTCTAAAGGTACCAATATTGGCGCCAGTTTGGCTGCCATAGAAGGGCTGGGGGCATCCATTGCCAGCAGTGCGGGTCAATTGGCGATTATCCTTGGTGGGCAAGGCAAAGGACAAGATTTTCATAGCTTAAAAGCTGCGCTACAACAGTATGTGAAAGTGGCTGTATTGATCGGTGAAGATGCAGCTGTGATCGCCGATGCGGTACAGGGCAGTACTCACTTGCTCAATGCCAATAGCTTGGCAGAGGCTGTTGCACTGTGTCAGCAACATACTCAGAGCAATGATGTGGTGTTGTTATCGCCAGCCTGCGCAAGTTTTGATATGTTTAGTGGTTATGTCGAACGTGGACAGCAGTTTGTCGCTTGTGTCGATGCATTAGCAGCAAAAGAAATATAAGGAAGCAGTTATGGCGGGCTTAGCTCAGACAACGATGAGCAAAATACAACAATGGACACAGCGGATACCGATTCGGTTACCCCAAGAAGTCACGCTACGCAACGTACTAATCTTCTGTGTGGTTGCGTTATTGTGTATCGGTTCCATCATGGTCGCATCGGCCTCTATTCCCTATGCGGAGCGTATGCATGAGAATCCGTTTCATTATGTGATTCGTCATGCGATCTCCATTACCGTCGCTTTGGTGGCTGCTTTTATTACCTATAAAGTCCCACTCAATGTTTGGTTTAAGAACACCATGCTGTTGTGGATTATCACCATGTTGCTCTTAGCGGCAGTCTTGGTGGTCGGTACTGAGGTGAATGGATCAACACGTTGGATACGCATCGCAGGCTTTACCTTACAATCCACCGAGGTTGCCAAGGTGGTGATGGCGATCTTTACCGCAGATTATGTGGTGCGCCGTGCCAATGAAGTGCGTAGTCATCTGATGGGGCTCGGGCGATTGATCTCGATTATGGTGCTGACCGTTGGCTTGATTATTCTAGAGCCAGACTTGGGGGCGACCGTGGTGATCTCTTTGATGATGCTCGGTATCTTCTTCTTGGCGGGGGCGCCCATGATTCAGTTTGGTTGTGCCTTTGCCGCCATTCTGATTGCCTTTGTGTTGTTGATCTTATTTGAGCCTTATCGTTTTGAACGGTTAATGTCCTTTGCCAATCCTTGGGATGACCCACTTGGTTCAGGCTATCAGCTCTCCAATGCTTTGATGGCCTTCGGACGTGGCGAATGGTTTGGGGTAGGTCTGGGGCATAGTATTCAAAAAATGTCTTATTTACCTGAAGCGCATACTGACTTTATGTTGGCGATTTTAGGCGAAGAATTTGGTTTCTTTGGGATTGTGACCATTCTGATTTTATCTTTTAGCATGCTATTTTGCTGTATTCGTATCGGACATCGTGCCTTGCAACATCAATATCTCCGGGCTGGCTATTTGGCTTATGGCATTAGCATTATTTTCTTGCTACAGATTCTGGTGAATGCCGGCATGAATATGGGGATGTTGCCGACGAAAGGTTTGACTTTGCCCTTTATTAGTTATGGCGGTTCATCTTTGATTATGTGCGCAGTGATGATCAGTTTGATTTTAAAGATCGATGCCACCACCAAAGAGCAGAACCCTAAACGAGAAGAATCAAGTTTTTAGCCGGTCAACGCTGCAGCGTCACAACAGCAATTTGGCAATAGAAACTTGGCAATAGAAACCTAGCCATAGGAACTTCGAAATAGAAACTTGGTCATAGGAACTTAGCAATAGAAACTTAGAACAGAAGCTTCTAAATCAACCTTTTAAGTCAGACCATGGCTTGTATAAACGCTGTACTCCGCTAGAGGCAGCGTTTTTTTAATGGTGAAGATGGTTGTAATACCCTTTGCTTTGCAGTGTCTTATGCGCAGTATTCTATTCTCAGTATCTTAATCTTATTCTCAGTGTATGGTTCGCAGTGTACTAGCGGTAAATCTGATGGCTTAGGCTCAAACCGCGTGGAATGGCTGCACGATCCCATTGTGCGATGGCTTGTTGCAACATGCGCTGTGGTGTATCTAAATCGACGCTCGTTTGTCCTAAAGCGGCAATGGCTTGCTGTAAAAGCTGCGGTGCTTGGTCGAGCGCTAAGGGCTGGGCCATATTTTGTTTGGAAAGCTTTTGACCTTGTGCATTCATGGCCAAAGGAAGGTGCATATAGTGCAGGGTGGGATAGGCTAAGATTTGCTGCAAATAGCGTTGTCGTGCGGTATTGTCGAGTAAATCTGCACCACGAACAACATGCGTGACACCTTGTAAATAATCATCTACAACCACGGCGAGTTGATAGTTATAAATGCCATCACGACGTTTCAGCACGAAATCACCGAGCTCTAAATCTAATCGACTGCTGACATGACCTTGTAAGGCATCATCAAAAGCAATACAGCGCTCATCAACTTTTACCCGAATGGCTTGATTGGCAAAGGGCAGTGCGAGCGAGCGACAGCGACCTTGATAGATATGGTTAGAACCGAGCATTTTACGTGTGCACTGGCAGGCATAAATTAACTGCGCAGCGTGTAGCTGATCAAGTACAGCCTGATAGAGCGCTAAGCGATCACGTTGAAAAATAATGGTACGGTCACTTTCAAAACCAAAAGCATCGATACAGGCTAAGATATGTTGCTCACTGCCCGGATAGATGCGAGGTATGTCGGTGTCTTCTATGCGTACAAACCATTGCCCTGCTTGTGAACGCGCTTCACAATAACTGGCGACGGCTGTGATTAAAGAACCAAAATGCAAAGGGCCGGTTGGCGATGGCGCAAACCGACCCACATAGGTTGTTTGAGACATAATAACGTGTTTCCGATTAACCGTTATTTTGCTTCTCTTTGATTTCCGCTAAAGTCTTACAGTCAATGCACAGTGTTGCTGTCGGACGAGCTTCTAAGCGGCGTAAACCAATTTCAATCCCGCAAGTTTCACAGAAACCATAGTCACCGCTTTTGATGCTTTCGATTGATTGCTCAATTTTACGGATCAGTTTGCGTTCACGGTCACGTGTACGTAGCTCAATGGCAAACTCTTCTTCTTGTGTTGCACGATCATTCACATCGGGCAAAGCAGAAGATTCGTCTTGCATGGTATTTAAGGTACGGTCAACTTCGCTCATGAGCTCTGCTTTCCACGCATTTAAAATTTTGCGGAAGTGCTCAAGTTGCCCATCAGACATGTATTCTTCATTTTTCTGTAGCTGATAAGGTGCAATACCAAATAGGCTGGCAGCCGTACCGTTTCCCTGATCTGAAGGCTTGGCTTTTTTGCGTGATGTTTTCGCTTTAGCACCTTCGACTACGTCGATATTTTCTTCAAAGATTTGATTGTGGTTGTCAGTCGCCATAATAGGGCAATCCTCATCATATACGTATAGTTTATACGCAAAAAATATGGTGATATGCAAGAATTCTTATTGCTTCCCAAGCAAATCTCTCGCTTGGGGTTGGTCATCATATAGAGTTTTCAACAAAGATGAAAGCCATAGCAGTGAGATCAGCACATTCCATGATTTAATCTGGTTGAATAACTTAATCTAAAACCGCAAAAATATAAAGCTAGTATCCTGAAATTTCTAAGTTTGGTTGGAATTCATTACTCTCTAGTCGATGTACTTCACTGCTGAACTGCCCATTATGCTGTAGCCTGAGTACACGATAGCCTGGTGCGCAGAGATCCAATGCAAAGTCATATTGATGTGGTTTAAATTGTACAGAAGTCGCAGGCGTAGATAGGAACTGGACCTTATTCCAAATACTGCACGATTCTTGGTGAACATGCCCACAGACTAAGGCTTTTATATTGGTATGGGCTGCCATGACCTGAGCCAGTGCTGCCGTGTTCTTGAGCTTATGTTGGTCAATCCAATTGGAATGCATATCAAAGGGATGATGATGACAAGCCAAGATAATGTATTTATGTTTTAGTGTTGTGAGTAATTTTTGTAAGTGCAGCAATTGTTGCGCGTCAATCCAGCCATCGACTTGCCCTGCAACAGGGCTATTGAGCATGATAATTTGCCAGATACCCAAGTCAATATGCCCCGGCATCGGATGCGGACTGAGCAAGGGAAAGATACGCATATCATCATGATTACCAGGCAATTGATAAAACGCAATGGATAACTGTTGCATGGTTGCCAGATAACGCGCATAGGTTTCTGGGCATGCTTCCTGCGCTAAATCGCCGGTATGCAGAATCATATCGGCTTGAGGATAACGCCGCTGAATATCTTGCAATACAGCATGAAAGCTACGTTCAGGATTGATCGTGACAAAGCAGTCATTCGGATCCGCCATAAGATGCGTGTCTGTAATCTGAATGATTATTTTATCTTGCGTTATGAAGTCAGACACGATGATATCCTCCCTCGTTCAGCGCTGTTTAGCGACAATATGTTGTTTTAGCCATTGTAGAGCCATAATGACGGGCGCATTACGCAGGCGCGGGCTAGAGAGAAGTTCATCTAAGTCACAAAAATCGATGAGGTGAAGTTTGATATTTTCTCCCTCTTCACTTAAGCCGTAAATACCGCCGTGTGGTGGCAACCTTAATGGTGCAGCATACAGATGATAAAGCTCATTACATGCACCTGCCGAAGGATAAAAAGTAAATAGATGTTGCAGATGCTCAACGGCACAGCCAGCTTCTTCTAAACATTCACGACGAATACAGCTTTCGGGGCTTTCATCGCCATCGAGCAAGCCTGCGATCACCTCAAGTTGCCAAGGCGATGGATCATCTAAGGCACCGACACGAAATTGCTCAATCAGTGCAAATTTTTGTTGTTCAGGGTCATACAATAATGCACCTGCAGCAGGTCTGCGGCAGATCAATTCTCGACTCAGGGTAGGGCTATACTGCGTTTGTCCAAACAGACGGTGGCGCAATTGAATATTTTCGATTTGAATAAAGCCGCGGTAACGCTGTTGCCGCGACTCAATTTGTACATCATTTTGGTTAAATTCAGCATGTAGCTTGTTTTGCATATTTATCATAAGGATAAAAATCTTAAGCTTCATCCTAACTGAGAAATGATGAAAAACAATAACTTTTTGCGTTAAACCTTATGATAAAGTTTTTGACCCTGGGCATGATAGGCATTTTTCATGCTTTCAAGCCCAACAGAAATGTCATCTTCAGCGACGCTATCTGCTGCTGTATTGGCTTGATTCTGCGCATATTCACGCACGTTTTGCGTGATTTTCATTGAACAGAATTTTGGACCACACATCGAACAGAAATGCGCTGACTTATGCGCTTCTTTGGGCATGGTTTCATCATGCATACTGCGTGCAGTATCAGGGTCTAAGCTAAGATTGAACTGGTCTTGCCAACGAAACTCAAAGCGTGCCTTAGACAGTGCATTATCTCGGACTTGTGCACCTGGATGCCCTTTGGCCAAGTCTGCTGCATGGGCTGCGATTTTATAGGTAATAATACCGTCTTTCACATCTTTTTTATTGGGTAAGCCTAAGTGTTCTTTGGGGGTAACGTAGCACAACATCGCTGTCCCATACCAACCAATCATGGCAGCGCCAATGGCTGAGGTAATATGGTCATAACCCGGTGCAATATCGGTGGTCAGTGGTCCCAAAGTATAAAAAGGTGCTTCCTGACAAACTTCAAGCTGCAAGTCCATATTTTCTTTGATCATGTGCATTGGTACATGACCAGGACCTTCAATCATCACTTGTACATCATGCTCCCAAGCGCGATGCGTCAGTTCACCCAAAGTACGTAGTTCACTAAATTGCGCTTCGTCGTTGGCATCTTGAATACAACCTGGGCGTAAACCATCACCTAAACTAAAGGAGACGTCATAGGCTTTCATGATGTCGCAGATATCATCGAAATGGGTATATAAGAAATTTTCCTGATGATGCGCTAAGCACCACTGTGCCATGATCGATCCACCGCGAGACACGATACCGGTGAGGCGGTTCGCCGTGGTCGGCACATAGCGTAAGAGAACTCCCGCGTGAATGGTGAAATAGTCCACACCTTGTTCCGCTTGTTCGATTAGGGTATCGCGGAAAATTTCCCAACTCAGGTCTTCTGCGACACCATCGACTTTTTCAAGGGCTTGATAAATAGGGACGGTACCGATTGGTACGGGAGAATTACGAATAATCCATTCACGGGTTTCATGAATATTTTTACCCGTGGACAGGTCCATAATGGTGTCAGCACCCCAGCGCGTAGCCCAAGTCATTTTGGCAACTTCTTCATCAATACTCGAGCCCAGTGCAGAGTTACCGATATTGGCATTGATTTTGACTAGGAAATTACGCCCAATAATCATCGGCTCAATTTCAGGATGGTTAATATTGGCTGGAATAATCGCGCGCCCTGCGGCAACTTCTTCGCGTACAAACTCGGGGGTGATTTCGCGTAAGTTTTGCGCGCCAAAGTTTTGCCCCGCATGTTGACGGATATCAATGCCTTGTTGTTGGCGTTGATTTTCACGGATCGCAATATATTCCATTTCTGGGGTAATTATGCCCTGACGGGCATAGTGCATCTGTGTGACATTACGCCCGCTTTTAGCGCGGCGTGGTTTTTGAATATGCGCAAAACGGATGTCTGCGGTACGGATATCTTTCAGACGTTCCTGACCGAAACGAGAACTCAGCGTGTCTAGGCGCTCGCTATCGTCTCGTTCGGCAATCCATGTTTCGCGGATATGCGGTAAACCTTTATTGAGATCAATATCTTGTGCAGGATCGGTATATACACCAGAGGTATCATAGACCATGATTGCTGGATTGACTTCACCTCCGAGACCTGTCGGGGTATCGGTTAGGCTGATTTCTCGAAAAGGCACGCGTAAATCTGGGCGAGAACCTTGTACATAGACTTTTCGAGAAGCGGGGAGGATTCGGGTGAGATCTTTGGCGTCTTGTTCGTGTTGGGCTGAAAGATCTTGGATCGATGGGGTTGTTAATTTGTTCATGACATAGTCCTTATGAATGACATCAACAAATCAAGCACACCTCAAGAGATGTAGGCGCGCAATCGCAGAGATTGCACGGCATATTACATAAACTTTTGAGAGGGCTTGATTCCTACGCAGGTCTTAACCTGATCAGGTTCAACGGTACTTATGTTTAAGTGCTGATGAAGATCAGCACTGACACAATCTCAGCGAGGTATTACTCGCGCTCCGTCAAGCGAGTTTCGATCTTAGCATAGATCATCGGGATAAATATTAAAAATTGCTTTTAAAACAATCTAAAATCTAAGCAAAAGTAAAACTACCGTTCAGAACAATACTGATCCGGTAGTGTATGGAGATTGTACATAGAGCTTAGTTACAGGCTATTGATAGACTATTGATAGCTTAGTGCTTATGCGGTGCAGCAGCTTAGCGTTGTTGAATACGTTCACGTAAAATGGGCAGATGGCGACGACTAACCGTTAGTTTGTCCTCAATTTCACGACATCGCACTTGATACTGACCACTGGTGACCAGCTCTAAACCCTCTAAATAATCGATAGAAATAAGGGCATTGCGATGTATGCGAATAAACTTTTCGGCAAATTCTTGCTCTAAGTCTTTTAAGGTTTCATCAATCAGCACGCTACCATTTTTGTGGCGTACTGCAACATATTTTTGGTCGGCAAGAAAATAATAGATATTTTCCAGTGGGATTAATTCGAGACCACGATAAGTCTTGGCACGAATTTGCTGGCGTTGAGTTGTTTTTTCCATAATTGTTTTGTCTAGTTGAGTTGTTTTTGTCTAGTTGTTCTATCGATTTGCGTCATCGATTCGCTTTATCGAGTTGTTGTTATAACCATGCGCGTTGTTGTGAGGAATCAGCTGCAACCTAAACGGGGTTGCCTACATGCAAATTACGCTATGGTCTTTCTCATTGATTTTTTCATCGGGATATGATGTGCAGAAACAATGGGCTTAAAGCGGTATTTAGGCGTGACTTGTACTGCTGGGTATCCACTTATTTTTTATTCAATACTGAATATACCGAGACTATATGTATATAAATATTGAGTTCCTGTTGTAATGCATCCAATGCCAGTAAATTTGATCAAGATAACTTTGATGTAAATTAGTCGCTTAAACTTGCTGCAATAAACAGGACACTGACGCTAAGTTATCTTGGCTAGCTGCAGGGGTTGGTGCAATGCAACAATAATTTCAGCTTAAAATATGATCAAAACAAGTGCATGCTGCCTAGTCATGAGGCAGATCTAGCAAGATTTGCCATTTTGTTGGGCATTTTTAGGTTGTCATAATAGTCAGTATGGTTTGTTTAAACTATTGATTAACGATATAAATTAAGTGAAATCCATTACTAACCATGCGGGTTTGTCTGCATTGCACGGTTACCAAAAAAGCACGTTGTGTATGCAGCTCAAAATAAAATAGCGACGATTTACGTCTCGGTCGATCTGATTGACTGCTTATGCTCGTTGTGAAATCAAAACAAATGATTGCTTAAACCTACATCTGCGCTTTATGATCGCTCTATCTTGCGTTTTATCAGCAAGTCGACTGGAATTTGTTATACTGTTTTTTGATTTTACCGAGTTTTTACTTTGCCGAGCTGTCATGACTACATCTTCACATTCCTCAAATCCGTCTAGCCCAAATCAAACTTCTGGTATGTGGGGTGGACGCTTTTCAGAAGCGACCGATGCTTTTGTTGCTGAATTCACGGCTTCTGTACAATTTGACCAGCGCTTTTATCGTCAAGATATTGCAGGTTCAATTGCACATGCCACTATGTTAGCCAAAGTAGGTGTACTGACTGAGGCGGAACGAGATGCCATTATTCAAGGTTTGGGCGCAATCCAAGCAGAGATTGAAGCGGGGCATTTTGAATGGCGTGTAGATCTTGAAGATGTACATATGAACATCGAAGCACGCTTGACAGATCGTATCGGGATTACGGGTAAAAAACTACATACAGGTCGTAGCCGTAATGATCAGGTCGCAACAGATATTCGTTTATATGTGCGTGATGAAATCGATGCCATTCTGCAGCTCTTGCAAAAACTACAAAAAGGCATCTTAAGTCTTGCCAGTCAACATACCGAGACGATTATGCCGGGCTTCACGCATTTGCAAACTGCACAACCGGTGACTTTCGGTCATCATCTATTGGCTTGGTTTGAAATGCTATTCCGTGACAGCGAGCGTTTAGTCGACTGTCGTAAACGTGTCAACCGTTTACCATTGGGTGCTGCTGCCTTGGCTGGAACAACCTATCCTATTGATCGTGCCTATACTGCACAATTGCTGGGCTTTGAGGGGGTAGCAGAAAATTCTCTAGATGCGGTATCGGATCGTGACTTTGCTATTGAGTTTAACGCGGCTGCAGCATTGATTATGATGCATTTATCTCGGATGTCTGAGGAGTTAATCTTATGGACCTCAGCCCAGTTTAAATTTATCAATATCCCAGATCGGTTCTGTACTGGTTCATCGATCATGCCACAAAAGAAAAACCCTGATGTACCTGAGTTAGTACGTGGTAAATCAGGTCGTGTCTTTGGTGACTTGATGAGTTTATTAACCCTCATGAAAGGTCAACCTTTGGCCTACAACAAAGACAACCAAGAAGACAAAGAGCCTTTGTTTGATGCGATCGATACAGTACGCGGTTCATTGATGGCATTTGCCGATATGATTCCAGCATTGCTACCGAACATTGCTGTGATGCGTGAAGCTGCATTACGTGGCTTCTCGACAGCAACCGATTTGGCTGACTATTTGGTGAAAAAAGGCGTTGCTTTCCGTGATGCGCATGAGATTGTAGGTAAAGCTGTTGCTCTTGGCGTACAAGAAAATAAAGACTTATCAGAGTTGAAGCTAGAACAATTACAGCAGTTCTCTGCCCTGATTACGGCAGATGTTTTTGAGAAAGCATTGACTTTAGAAGCTTCTGTACAAGCGCGTGATCATATTGGTGGGACAGCGCCACAGCAAGTACAAGCAGCAATTGCTCGGGCAGAGCAGCGCTTAGAACAACTTTATGCTTAAGGAGTCACATTGTGTCGAAACAAGTATTTTGTCGTAAGTATCAAAAGGACTTACCTGCTTTAGATTTTCCACCTTTTCCTGGTCCTCAAGGTGAGGCACTATTTCAAACCGTATCGAAGCAAGCTTGGCAAGAGTGGTTGCAACATCAAACGACCTTGATCAATGAAAAGCGTCTCAATGTTTTTGAGCCCGATGCGAAAAAGTTCTTAGAAGAACAACGTGATAAGTTCCTCAATAATGACGATGGGGTAGAAAAGGCGGAAGGCTGGACACCTGAAGGCTAAAATCAACGACTTTAGCGGTCCCAAAGAGACGCTCCAAAAGAGATGTTGAAAAGACCTTGTGCCAAGTGGGCACAAGGTCTTTTTTATCGTCGGTATTTTTCGTGGGTATGTGGGTATATCGTGAGTGCTCTAGTAATGCAGAGTCCTTAGCGTGGTGTATTGCTTTGTTGTACCTTGATTTCAATTTCTTCTACACTGGTATGCCGTACATCGAGACCTTTTGCCATATAAATGACTTGTTCGGCAATATTGCGTGCATGGTCACCAATTCGTTCTAAAGCCCGCAATACCCACATCACATTGATCACACGAGAAATATGCTTAGGATCTTCAATCATATAGGTCATTAGTGTACGAGTAGCCGACTGATATTCACGGTCTATATCGGCATCGGCTAACAGCACCTTGAGTGCTTGCTCTGCATCAACGCGTGCAAAAGCATCTAAAGAGTCATGGATCATGACACGAACTTGGTTGCCAATATGACGTGTTTCCATGTAACCGCGAGGTGATTCACCTTCTTCACAAAGTGTTTGGGCAATCCGAGCGATTTTTGCAGCTTCATCGCCAATACGTTCTAGGTCTGTATTGGCTTTGCTCATGGCAATAACCATTCGTAGATCAATCGCAGCTGGATGACGACGCGCTAAGATTAAGGTCAGTGCTTCGTCAATATCTCGTTCAAACTGATTGACCGTGTTGTCTTGGAACTGGACATCAATAGCAAGATTGGCATTGGTATCCAATAAGGCATGGATGGCATTTGCTACTTGTTGCTCTACCAAACCACCCATGGTCATGAATTTTGTATTCACATCAACAAGGTCTTCATTGAATTGCGAAGATATATGATGTTTTAAAATAGGATTATTTGGGTTCAATGTGATGCGCTCCACAAGCAGCGTAATGGGTTTAGAGTTAGGTAGTTGCTATTAAAGCACAATGATTATGAATTTATTATGACAAATCGACAATAGTCGAGAATAGATAACTGCCAGTCGATCTGGGGCAGATGTGATGTATGCTATTGATTTTTTAAAGTTGTCGCTGTGATCGCTTGATTGAATTCTGACCTGAATAGACTTCAATTGATCTTCCAATGACGACCACAGTGCCAGCAAAAGTCAGCATCTCCAGTCCAATAGCGTATCTTATACAATATGTGCACAATATGTGATTGTTCTGATTATATCTGTCAAGGATCTCAGGTATTTGCGTTTGAAAAAATGCCCTGAAAAAGAATAAAAGTAACTTTTGTATGCAACAAAACTACAAATCATTGCAGTGATAAATTTTTAATTGGTAACAATAGACAGGGTTAGTTTTTGAATACAGCGAATACCACTATGTTGCCTGTAGCTTTAGTTAGTTTCTTTAAGATTAGTTCCCTTATGAATTGATCGATTGATATCGCTTGAACATCACATGATACGTCATAAGTTTAAACTTAAATATGTATTATTTGGCATGCTGTCTTTATGTATGGTATGGATGCTATTAGCTTGTCAAAAAGCACAAACAGTTGACCACATTGAACATGAACTCAATACGGTGTCTGAGCCTAAAGTGCAGGATCTCGACGCACTCTGTCAAGAACTCGATGGCGAAATCCAAAACTTGGATCATCAACGGGGGAGTTTGGCTCTAGAGCAGATTAACCAAAACTTACGGATGTGCTTGCAAGTGTATAACTTTGAGCAGCAAATGCAAGTTATGGATGCTATCAATCAGATGTATGGTCGCTTTTTACAAGTGGCACGTAGCCCAGAAGAACAACAAGCCTTAGAACATTATGCTGTCGAACAGTATTTATATCCAACAATTCATGCCGAACATTATGCGTTGCTTAATGCGCGAGACCGCTATTTAATTCGCCATCAAGGTCAGTTTTACTTAGAGCTTTATATCAATGCCAAACAAGAGGTGCGCTATCGTCGCCAACCACAATATTTGGCAAAGCTGTTTGCGATTTATTTACCAGAGGCAGAAAAACAATTTATACAGCAGTTGGCTCAGCAAAATGAACGGGCTTTGATTAAGCAACAAAGTTTATTACTTTCACCTCAGCAGTTGGCTGAGCGTGCTCAGTTTTGGCAAAACTATTTACAGACCTATCCAAACAGTTATTTTAAAAAAGATGCACAATATTTATTGCAAGTTTACCAAGCACTTTTATTTAAAGGAACGACTAAGTCTGCTGTTTCCTATCTGTATCAGGACTTGGCAGATATACAGCCGAGTAGTTTACGGGTGATTCAAGCTCTGGCAGAACAGCCGCATGGTGCTTTGGCAGAAAAAGCACGTAAGTTTATTCATTTTATGCACATGTCAGATGCACAACGTGCCGCTCAGATTGATGTTGCAGAGCCTTTAGATGATAGTAATGCGCAACAAAAGGTATTACAGCAACTGAATCAATATGTTGGTTTAATTGATTTTGATATTGAGCATCCTCAGAAAGATTGTTTTAGCGATGCAATATGTTACGAGATATAAATTGCATCTAATTTCCAGCATAGCTTGCTAGAATGGCGCAGTATATTGACTTAATTGGGGCAGTAGCTTGCAGTATTTTAAAGAATCATCGCGATTTTATATATTTTACTTGCAATTTTATCTTGCACAGTTAAGTTTTAAATACATCATCTTGAGTCATTTCAAATAGACGGCTGTTATGAACACAACTTTAAAAATTGCCACACGTCAAAGCCCTCTTGCACTTTGGCAAGCGGAGTTTATTGCATCAGCATTAAAGCGTTTACATCCAGACTTACAGGTTGAGTTGGTTCGCTTTGTGACCCAAGGGGATAAGATACTCGATACACCATTGGCAAAAATTGGTGGTAAAGGCTTATTTGTAAAAGAATTAGAGGCTGCTTTGCTCGATGGGCGTGCTGATTTGGCTGTGCATTCAATGAAGGATGTACCCATGGCTTTACCGGAAGGTCTAGATTTGGCTGTGATTTGTGAGCGTGAAGACCCTCTCGATGCTTTTGTTTCCAATCATTATGCAGATTTTGATGCACTTCCACAGGGTGCTCGTTTAGGCACATCAAGCTTACGCCGCCGTTGTCAGTTATTGAAGTTTCGCCCTGATTTAGACGTGATCGATTTACGCGGTAATGTTGGTACACGTTTAGCGAAGCTTGATGCTGGTGAATATGATGCCATTATTTTAGCCAGTGCTGGATTAAAACGTTTAGGCTTGAGTGCGCGTATTCGCCATGGTTTAGCTGCTGATATTAGCTTACCTGCCGTTGGGCAAGGGGCATTGGGTTTAGAATGCCGTCGTGATGATGCGCGGGTTTTAGCACTGATTCAACCTTTACGACATTTAGACAGTGAATATTGTGTGCGTGCCGAGCGTGCCTTTAATGCATATTTAGAGGGCGGTTGTCAGGTGCCTATTGCGGCTTACGCGACCTTGCATGGTGACAACTTAGAGATTGAAGGGCGTGTTGGGAGTATCGATGGACAAACCTTATTGCGTAGCACACGTCGTGGTTCATACCAAGATGCAGAAGCATTAGGCGTGGCATTGGCGCAAGACTTGATCGCACAAGGCGCCAATGATTTATTGCAAGCACTGTATCAGGCATAACCTTGATGTTGATGTTGATGTTGATGTTGATGTTGATGTGGTCGGGTGAGTGCTGTGACAGGGTTCGCTCAGCTTTACTGGGGTAAATACGATATGCTCTTTATCAATACTCGCCCGCATGATCGGGCACAGCCGCTCAGCACAGCACTTGAACAGGCAGCTATTCAGGTGTTTGATTATCCTTTATTGGTGTTGACGGCAAAACCCTTGACGGCGCAGCTCAAGCAGCACTATGCACAATTGCCTCAGATACAGGCTATTGTTGTGGTCAGTCCGACTGCAGTTGAGATCGGTATGCGGTATTTGCAAGCATGTAAGGTTGAGTTGTCTACTTTGCGGCATGTGCAATGGATTGCTGTTGGAAAGACGACAGCGCAGGCATTGGCGCATTATGGTATTGATGCGCTGGTACCAACATTAGAAAGCTCTGAAGGCATGTTGCAATTACCCTTATTTCAACAAGATTTACAGCGTATCGCATTTTGGCGTGGTGAAGGTGGACGTCAATTTATGATGCAGCACTGCCAACAACAGGGCATGACAATATTCAATTTCATATTATATGTGCGAGCATTACCAATGAGCGCACAACAAAATCTACCAAGATTACTGCAACAAATGCAGCAATCTCGTGCTGTTGTTGTGGCTATCAGCAGTGAGGCGAGCTGGAATTATTGGAGTGATCTAATGCAGCAGGATCATCTGCGATTATGGCAAGCTTGTCATTATTTGGTATTAGGACCACGCTTGTATCATCGATTAATCAGTGATAGAACAAATTTACAGTGTGACTATACCGTAACTGAGCTGGCTGATTTATCGACCAGCTCGATTGTCCAGACTATTCAAGGATTATCACAGTTCCTAAGGAATGTATGAGAAAATACTTATTCATCTTGTTTTTTTTAATTTTGGCATGGCTCATCAAGCTGAGTTTTAATAGTTATCAATATGCTGAACAACTCAATGCGCTAATGACACAAGATCATCAGATCGCACAACACTATGCCAATTTGAATGACCAAGTGATTGCATTGCAACGCAATCAACTTGAGTATAGTCAAGCTTTGAAAAAGTCCACATCACCACGTCCTGCTGTGAAGGCATCGAAAGCGCCATCTCCTGCGATGTCTGCGGCAGATGAGAATACTGCGCGGATTATTCAACCCGCACAATTATTTAAACAACAATTACAACTGGCGCAATTTGCCGTGCAACAGCAGCAATATGTTTATGCGCTTGAGCAGCTCAATGAGATTAAACAGTCACTGGATCATTATGCAATTGCCGCTTCTATTCAGCAAAGTTTAACGCAGGCAATTGATCGAGATATTAAGAGCATTCAGCATTTTGTTTTATCTCAACAGCAGCAACAACAACATTTGGAACAAGTATTAAGTAGTATCGATGGAGCGCTTATAGATGCTTTACAACAGCAGCAATTGAGTCCATCGGCTCAAAATCAACATTTTTGGCAGCGCTGGTTTCAGATTGAACAGCGTACAGATCAACATGTAGATTTGGTACACCGTCGTTATATTTTAAAAGAAGTCCAGTTGCGAACATTATTGGCGAAGCAGGCTTTAATACGCGGTGAGGCAGTTGAGTTTCGCGAGATGTTAAATATCGCGATGCTGGAGATTCAACAATTACCCGATGCCAGCAGTCAAAAGATTAAACAACAGCTCAAAGCTGTGCAGAATGCTTCTCTGGTTGCTGCACCTCAACTGACTGCCTTAGATATTTTGGGCTAACAACGATGAAAAAAATGTTATTGGCATACGCCGTATTACTCTTACTGAGTTTGGTGCTATTGCTTCCAGTAAGTTATGCGTCAGGCAGTGGTTATCTTTATATTCTGTGGATGGGAATCCAAATACAGTCTACTGTGGTGGCATTCGTTTTAGCCACGTTATTATTTTGTTTTATTATCCATGTCATTTTTATATTACTCAAAAAACTTTTGGCACGCTTGCAACGCGAACAAACAGAATTACTTGCGTTTGATGCATTACATCCATATGAGCAATTGGGTGTTGTTTGGATATTAAAAGCAGAACCGCAACAGGGCGATTTTATTCAACAACGTTTCGATCAGTCTGGTCTATTACAACATATTGTCCAAGCACGATTACTATTTAAGCAACAACAGTATCAACAGGCTTTAGAGTGTTTAGATGCATGCCCGCCTGCTACATTTGAGTTGGCTGAAATTCAGAAAATAGAAATATATCTTGCACAAGGTGAGGTGCAAACCGCATTGAGTCGCTTAAGTTTCTTATCTGGTCAGCCATTATCGCCTTGGTTAATAACCTTGCAAGATAGTTATCAAATACGCTTACAGCAATTGTGGTATAGCATAGCTGTGCAATATCCATGGGCATATTTACAGTCCATGGATAGCACGATTATTACTCAGCAATTGAATGATGATGAGCAGGCAGTATGGCTTCAACAATTATTGGGGCAATTTTCAAACGCTTCGGCTGCAGATATTCAAAAATTAATTGAATTATATATAAATCAATCGATTGATTTATATCAATTACCGTATAATTTACAATTGTTACATTTAAAGGTGTTGGCTTATTTACCTGAAATGAGCAGTCAATATCAAGATTTTGCATTGCACTTATTAACGCAACATTTTAATCAAGATTTGTTTTATTTGTGGTTACAACAACAATTATTAGAAGACAACCCAGATTTTGAAAAAATTGAGAGTCATATAGAACTATTTGAGAAAAAGTATTCTGATTTACCTATATTAACTTTCGCAAGATGGCACATCTATATGGCAACAGATCGTGTTAATGATGCAGAGGCATTATTGTCGCGTTATCCCGATAATATTTTGATGAACTACTTACGCATTAAGTCAAAATTAAAAGATGATGAGTCATTAATTAAACAACTCAATTTGATTTTTGAAAGCGATGTTAATTTTATTAAGTTCAAAATCTAAGGTGCAATATAAAAGGAATATCTATGTCTATTGATGCATTAAGCGACTATCCAGTAATCCACTACCAATCGGTTGCTTGGGGAGACATGGATGCTTTCGGTCATGTGAATAATGTACTTTATTATCGGTATATAGAAAGTGCACGAATTGCTTATTTTGATCGTTTAAAGGTCTTTCAGCAAGGCATATTAAGTGTTGTGGCATCGAGCCAATGCCACTATTTAAAACCAGTGTTTTATCCAGATGTTTTACGTGTTGCTGCGCGCGTAGATGAAATGAGAAATAGTGCGATTCGTATGCATTATTTACTATTTAGTGAGCAGCAAAATGAAATAGTTGCTAAAGCTGAAGCAGTTATAGTATTTGTTGATAATGTGCAGATGAAAAAAACATTAATACCGGAGGACATACGCAATAGTATTATTTCTCTAGAATCAAGTGTTGACCACATATTGAATCGTGCAATAAATATAAAATAAAGCGGTAGAATTTGTATGTTTATGTATTTAATTCATTATGAGTATTGATTATTCTCTATTTAAAAAATATTATTGCTGCTACATTATTTTAAATAAATAATTTTTTGAATGTTTACGGAGTTGTTATGATGCCTGATATTAGTACGCTAACAGTTGAGCAGTTAAAACGTCTGACTGCTGAAGCTGAAGCTTTAATTGAAAGTAAAAAGGATGAAGAAGTCGAAGCTGCATATAATCAAATTGTAGAGATAGCGGAGAAGGCTGGTTTAAGCCTTGAGCAATTCATTGAATATGGTGCACAGAAACGTAAAAAACATACACGTAAAGCTGTAGAGCCACGTTATCGTAATAAAAGCAATCCTTCAGAAACTTGGACTGGTCGTGGTAAACAACCACGTTGGTTAGTTGCTGAGATTGAAAAAGGTGCCAAACTAGAAGACTTCCTTATCTAGTTTCATCATTTTGTCACTCACAAAGTCTAATATAAAAAAACCAAGCAAATGCTTGGTTTTTTTATTTAAAGCGATCTGGGCTGTTGAAAGAAAGAGGGATAATGTGTTAATTACAAGGAATGACATCGTATATGGAAAAATAATTTGAAATGGTGCCAAGGTAATGAATAAAAAAACCAAGCAAATGATGTGGTGCGGCGGTGCAGTAAGCGCTTTTTTATTTTTTGTTTTACTGCAAGTTCCAGCATCTTGGTTGATGAATAAATTTTATAATGACCAGCATCTGTTTGAAAATGTCAGTGGTAATATTTGGCAAGGACAAGCTGATTGGCAAAAAGGGCAATTAAATGGCAGCATCAGTTGGAAAATTCGCCCGCTCGATTTATTTTTATTGCGCTTTGCCGCAGATATTCAGCTCAATAGTCATCAGAGTAATGCCGCGGGCATTGTTGGCTATACGCTTAATCAAACATTAAAACTTAAACAACTTAAGGCTAGTATATCACCTGAAACTTTGGCGCAAATGTCAGAGTGGCAGTGGCCCGCAAATGCTATTCAGCTGCAGGATGTGCAGTTTGATTTTAAAAAAGGACAGGGATTTAGTCATGTGGCTGGTGATTTGCAATGGGGTGGGGGCGAATTACTGTACCAGTTTTCGCAACGTGAAGACCGTATGAATGTTCCTGCTTTACAAGCTCAATTACAAGATCAAGAAGGCAAATTATTGATTCCTGTTGTAGATCGCCGTCAGCAAAAAATGGCGAATTTAGCGATTGATCCGACCCTTATGCTCGATGTCCAGTTGAGTCAGCGTTTATTGATGAATGTTGCATCTTATCAAGGTAAAGCTGGGCTCGATAGTATGGTCTTGAGTTCGCGACAACCCTTGTTGCAAGGGGGGCAAGAATGAGTTGGCGTCATTCATTACGTGATCTTTCTTGGCAACGTGTAGAGCGTATCGCGCCAGTGCTATTGGCAATTTTGCTGTTACTGCTGTGCTGGCGTTTGGCGAGTATCTTTTGGTGGTTTGTTGCACCGCCACAGTTTTTTAATAGCAGCCAAGTCGTATTGGGGTCACAACAAGACAATATTCCAAATATCAGTCACTTCTCTTTATTTTATGAAGTAGGGCAGTCACAACAATCAGATGAGTTATCTGGTGCAGAGTTGCAAGGGGTTATGGTCGCGCAGCCACAACATTATTCTTCTGCGGTGATTAAACTTGAAGATCATGCTGAGCGCTATCGTATCGGTGAGTCGATAGGAGATAGTGCATACCAATTGGCAGAAGTGTATTGGGATCATGTTGTACTCAGCCAAGGTGCTATACGTAAAGTACTCAAATTTAATGGCATTGATAATCTAGATCAGCCTTTAGACCAGAATGATGCGGAGCTCGCCATGACTGCACCACAGCAACAGCGCGGCAATAATTCCAATAGCAATGTTTTGGGGCAAGCGATAGAACAGCTCAATAACAACCAAGCGCAGTATTTACAGCAAATGGGCGTTAATCCTGGTGAAGATGGCTATGAAGTTACCGAACAAACTCCCGCTGCATTACGTCAGAAATTGGGTTTAATTGCTGGTGATCGAATATTGTCTATTAATGGTCAGAATGTGGGGCAAGGTTCTGATGCGCAGTTATTAGAACAAGCGAAACGTACAGGAAAGGTCAAAATTGATATCAAAAGAGGTGAACAAGTGCTAAGTTTCGAGCAGAGCTTGTGATTATTAGACAATATTAGTATTGGAACTACAAATAGAATTAGGAACGACAATTAGGTATGACTTTTTTGAATCAACATCGTCCATTCTGGTCTTTTGCGGTTGCTGCGCCAGTTTGTATGCTTATCGCAACAGCAGCTCAAGCGCAAACATGGAAAATTAACTTACGTGATGCTGATTTAACTGCATTTATTAATGAAGTCGCAGATATTACCGGTAAGAACTTTACTGTAGATCCTCGTGTTCGAGGGAATGTTACAGTTATTTCGAATAAGCCGCTCAATAAAAATGAAGTCTATGATTTATTTCTGGGTGTGTTAAATGTGAATGGGGTGGTGGCGATTCCTTCAGGCAACACGGTGCGTATTGTTCCAGATAGTAATGCTAAAAATGCAGGTATGGCATATGATGCGCGTAATCAGGCACGAGGTGATCAAATTGTTACGCGGGTGATTTGGTTGGATAATACCAATCCCAATGATTTGGTGCCTGCGCTAAAACCGTTGTTACCGCAATTTGCACATTTGGCCGCCGTTCCTGGGACCAATGCCTTAATTGTATCGGACCGCGCCAGTAATATTTACCAGCTCGATACGATTATTCGAAACTTAGATGGTACTGGGCAAAATGATATAGAGGCGATTGGTTTACAGTCTAGTCAAGCAGAAGAAATCATTGGTTTATTAGAAGCAATGTCTTCGACGGGCTCAGCCAAAGATTTGGCGGGTGCGCGGGTTAGAATTTTGGCGGATATACGGACCAATCGGATTTTACTCAAAGGTGATCCGAATAGCCGGAAACGAATTCGGCAAACGATTGAAATGCTTGATGTACCATCCGCAGATCGTTTGGGTGGCTTAAAGGTTTATAAACTACGTTATGCCAATGCAGAAAATCTATCCAAGATTTTACAAGGGCTGGTGACTGGGCAGGCTGTAAATAACGACAGCAACAATAGCGCGAGCAGCACTGGCTCAAATCATAGTAATAATATTAACCAGCTCATTCAGAATATGGGCAATAGCAACAGTAGCGGCAGTAACAGCAGCAATATTAGTACACCCGCGATTAGTTTAAATAGTAATAGTCAGAACAATAGTCAAAATAGCATCAATAGTTTTAATGCCAATGGTGTGAGTATTATTGCAGATAAAGAACAAAATGCTTTGGTGGTCAAAGCTGAGCCACAATTGATGCGCGAAATTGACGCGGCGATCCAACAGCTCGATATACGACGTCAGCAAGTTTTAATTGAGGCAGCGATTATTGAAGTCAGCGGCAATGATGCAGATCAATTGGGGGTGCAATGGGCGCTGGGTGATATTAGTAGCGGTATCGGTTTACTGAACTTCTCTAATGTAGGTGCTAGCCTAACCAGTTTGGCGGCAGGATATTTAAGCGGTGGAAAGTCCGGTCTGGCTGGGGCTTTGGCAAATAATCCCAATGGCGCGCCTGGTACTGTGATTGGGGTCGGTAAATATACTGAAGGCGCGGATGGATCCCGTAAACTTTATGGTGCCTTGATCCAAGCACTGAAAGCCAATACTAAGTCCAATTTATTATCGACACCATCGATTGTGACCATGGACAATGAAGAAGCCTATATTGTGGTGGGGCAGAATGTACCGTTTATGACCGGATCGGTGGCTTCAAGTGCTACTGGTGTGAACCCTTATACCACGGTAGAGCGTAAAGATGTCGGGGTGACCCTCAAGGTCGTTCCACATATTGGTGAGGGCGGTGCGATCCGTTTGGAAGTGCAGCAAGAAGTCTCTGCGGTACAGGCCAATAAAGGTCAAGCTGCCGACTTGATTACCAGTAAGCGTGCCATTAAAACGTCGGTGTTGGCAGATCATGGTCAAACCGTGGTATTGGGTGGTTTAATGAGTGATAGCAGTATGCAATCTCGTGAAGCCGTACCGTTCTTGGGTGCAATTCCTGGTTTAGGGCGGTTATTCCGTTCTGACAATAAGTCAGCCGACAAAACCAATTTATTGGTTTTTATTCATCCAACAATTGTCGCTGATAGTGAGGATATGCGCAGATTGGGGCAACGCCGTTATGAACAACTTTATAGTTTGCAATTGGCGATGGATAAAGACGGCAGTTTTTCCAAATTACCCGAACAGTTAGATGATATTTACCAGCCCCGTCTACCGATCAATACACCATCTAAGCCAGCGCAAGCGACACCCTATCAACAGTTACCGTCCGGCGGTGCAACAGCCGTACCCGCTGCTACAGCACCCGTAGTGACACCCGCTGCAACTCAGCCCTGATAATATTTTTAATATGTTGTCATTTAAACATCTCTTAGTGTTGCATAAGCGCCTATCATCAAGGGCTATACAGTGGTGTATGCCGTGTTAATATGAACAAGCATTAAAAATGAGAAAGGCATTATGACTTGGAAATTACAAGCTATTAGCGATGAATTGGCTGGCGCTGATTTGATCATTGATCGAGATATGTTGGTTGGGCGACATCAAGACGCAGATGTTCTGTTGCAGTCTGCGGCAATTTCACGTCGTCATGCAGCATTTTTATTGAAAGAGCAGCAACTTTATCTACAAGATCTAAACTCCTCTAATGGAACTTTTGTCAATGCAGTGCGTATTCAAACTGAAACGCAGCTACACGCAAATGACAAAATTCAATTTGCCAATATTGAATTTGTGGTATTACAACAGCCGCATGAATCGATACAAAACGCAGAAACTACAGCAAATACAGAAAGCACAGCAAATACAGAGGCAGCGCTGCAAAGCACTGCAGTACAAAATAGTGCAGAAGAACAACTGACGCTCAATGAACAAAAGGTTCTGGCAGAACAGAAGACACCTGAAAACCAGCAGAATAGTGAAGAGCAAAAGCCAGTAGATCAGGGTATGCCAAGTTTGGCAGAACGGGCAGCAGATATTACGCTGGGGCGTGACGGTATGCCACAGCAGGTTGCGATTCCTAAGCCGGCACCGATCCCCGAAGGTGTTGACTTAACTGCCGTGCAGCAAAAGGCAGAACCCGAAAAAGTCGCCATTGAAACACCCCCATCAGCGGTTGAGCAACAGCTAGAACAAAAGAAAAATGTGTCTGTGGGGCTATTAACAGTCATTGTATTGGTCATTATTGCTGTACTGGCCTGGTGGTTTTTGCAGTAATTCATACTGACCGATTTGAGGTTGTCACTGTTTGCAACAGCTTCAGCCTCAAATACTTATCCTGTTGTTTAATTTGTTTCTGTTTAATTTATTTCGATGCAACGACCAGCCAGACCCATATAAGTTAGATTGGTTGTTGTCGTACATAGATGTTGTAGTACAAAGGTAAGGTAAGAGATGGATTTTCCTATACTGGCAGAGAAGACGTTAATTTTATTTGATTTAGATGGCACCTTGGTAGATTCAGCAAGTGATTTGTATCGTGCAATGAATTTGAGCCTAGCACGTTTACATTTGCCATCGGTGACTGAAGCGCAAGTGCGTGTTTGGGTCGGTAAAGGGAGTAAGGTGTTTTGTGAAAGTGTTCTGGCGTATTTAAAGGGTACGGTTGACGCAGTCTTGTTGGAACAGTTATTGGCAACCTTTTTGGACATCTATAATGCTGAGCCTTGTATCGACACCCAACCCTTTGCTGGCGTGCAGGAATTTTTGCATGCAATGCAACAGCAAGGAAAAATATTGCTCTGTGTGACCAATAAACCAGAAATACCTGCCCGAAAAATATTGCAACAACTTGGTTTAATACATTATTTTGCAGATGTAGTCGGGGGAGATCGTTTTGCTGTGCGTAAACCAGATCCTAAGCCCTTATTATTTTGTATGGAAAAATACCAAGTACAGCCGGCTGCGACACTCATGGTGGGGGATTCTAGCAATGATGTCGAGGCGGCACGTCGTGCAGGTGTAGATTGTATTGTTTTAAGCTATGGCTATAATCATGGTGAAGACATACGCTTATGTCAGCCGCAATGGATACTCGATCAACTTACAGAACTGTTGGATGAGGCTACAGTCTCACCATCATAAGTCGCGTTTAATTGTTTATATGCTTTAAAGATTTTGAGAATAGAACATGAGAGTGAATCATAAGCTGTTGTTTCGATGGCGATACTAAAGTGAACCATAGATGGCGTAATGGCCACATCTTGCGTATTGCATATTGTTTAACACCACCAGAGACATTCGAATGACTAGCGAAAACCAATTTCAACAACTAGCTAATGCTGGCTATAACCTTATTCCAGTGTACCGCCAGCGTTTGGCCGATACCGATACGCCCTTATCGGTATTTGCCCGTTTAAAACAACATGAACAAGCATACTTATTTGAATCTGTAGAAGGCGGAGAAAATTGGGCACGTTTTTCGATTATAGGTTTGGGTGAGTCCACCGTTTTTTCATGCAATGACGGTGTATTAACGGTTCAAAATCAACACGGTGTACAGCAACAGCAGTCTTGTGCTGATCCCTTTCAATATATCCGTGATTTTTTAGCACAATATCGTGTGCCAGATGCCTCACAGCTGCCCGGACTTCCTAAGTTTACTGGTGGGCTGGTAGGGTATATGGGCTACGACGCTGTGCGTTATATTGAGCCACGGTTGCAAAAAGTAGCGAGTGAGGACCCTGTTGGCTTACCTGATATCTGGATGATGCTATCCAAAACAGTTATTGTTTTTGATAATTTAAAAGACACGCTCTTTTTGATTGTGCATGCCGATAGCACGGACCCCGAGGCTTATGTAAAAGCGCAGCAGCAATTAGACCAATTAGAACAAATGTTAGATACGCCTGTGACCTTACAAGCACATCAACATACCGCGCCGGTCTTTCGTTCCTTGACAGGGCAACAGCAATATCAAGACAGTGTTGAACAAATTAAAGAATATATCCGTGCTGGTGATGTGATGCAGGTGGTGCCGGGGCATCGTATGGTTTCCGATTTTGATGGCGATCCATTACAAGTTTATCGTGCATTACGTCATCTCAATCCATCGCCCTATTTGTTTTTGGTGCAAGGAAAAACCTTGGTCGACCAAAAGCCATTTCATATTGTGGGGTCATCACCTGAAATCTTGTCGCGTTTAGAGCATGGTATCGCGACGGTGCGACCTTTGGCAGGGACACGCCCGCGTGGGCAAACGCTGGCTGAGGATTTGGCGCTGGAGCAGGAACTTTTGGCGGATGAAAAAGAAATCGCTGAACATTTAATGCTGATCGATTTGGGGCGCAATGATATCGGTCGAGTGGCAAAAATAGGCAAAGTGAAGGTCACTGATCAAATGGTGATCGAGCGTTATTCGCATGTGATGCATATAGTATCCAATGTTGAAGGCGAAGTTTTGGACGGGGTTGATGCTTTGGATGTTTTTAAAGCAACTTTTCCAGCTGGGACTTTATCGGGCGCACCCAAAATTCGAGCGATGGAAATTATTGACCAAGTTGAACCCGTGAAACGTGGAATTTTTGGTGGCGCTGTTGGTTATTTAGGCTGGCATGGTGAAATGGACATGTCGATCGCTATTCGCACCTGTGTTATTCGCGAAAATCAGGTCTTTGTACAGGCCGGTGCTGGTGTGGTTGCGGACTCAAATGCCCAGTCTGAGTGGAACGAAACACAAATAAAAGCTCGCGCAGTGATCAAAGCGGTTGAATTATCGTCAAACGGCTTAGTTTTATAGTTTTTTTATCTATTTTTTTAAAAAACAACTTGCATGAGCTGAAAGTTTTGCTAAACTGCACACCGTTCCGATACGAAACGTACGAAACAAAAGAAACGCCGACATAGCTCAGTTGGTAGAGCAACTGACTTGTAATCAGTAGGTCCTCAGTTCGAATCCGAGTGTCGGCACCATCTTTAAAGCGTAAGTATCGAAATAGCACTGAAAGTTAAGTGTGATATGGTGGGATTCCCGAGCGGTCAAAGGGAGCAGACTGTAACTCTGCCGCGTAAGCTTCGAAGGTTCGAATCCTTCTCCCACCACCATTAACTTCGATCGTAGTGGTTTTAAAGTACCAACAATGTGCGGGAGTAGCTCAGTTGGTAGAGCGGCAGCCTTCCAAGCTGCATGTCGCGAGTTCGATCCTCGTCTCCCGCTCCATCGAAGGATTATCGCTCTTATAGCTCAGTGGTAGAGCACTCCCTTGGTAAGGGAGAGGTCTCGAGTTCAAATCTCGATAAGAGCTCCAAATACAGTTGTGTAGAGTATTCTACGAAAGATATGAAAGCAGGCTTATTAGTCTGCTTTTTAAGTATTGGGTATCTTGTTTTTTAAACAATATGTCGATGCTGCGTTGTGTTCACTGTGTTCGACGTAAACGAGGAAGATCATCATGGCTAAAGCCAAGTTTGAACGTAATAAACCACACGTTAACGTGGGTACAATTGGTCACGTTGACCATGGTAAAACAACTTTAACAGCTGCAATTGCGACTGTATGTGCAAAAACTTTCGGTGGTGAAGCGAAAGACTACGCTGCAATTGACTCTGCACCAGAAGAAAAAGCACGTGGTATTACCATTAATACATCTCACGTAGAATATGACTCTCCAATCCGTCACTATGCACACGTAGACTGCCCAGGTCACGCCGACTATGTTAAAAACATGATCACTGGTGCTGCGCAAATGGACGGTGCGATCCTAGTATGTTCAGCAACTGACGGCCCAATGCCACAAACACGTGAGCACATCTTGTTGTCTCGTCAGGTTGGTGTACCTTACATCATCGTATTCCTAAACAAATGCGACATCGTTGATGACGAAGAGTTAATCGAATTAGTAGAAATGGAAGTTCGTGAACTTCTATCTACTTATAACTTCCCTGGTGATGATACGCCTGTAATCCGTGGTTCTGCACTTGCAGCATTGAACGGTGAAGACGGTCAGTACGGTGTACCTGCAGTACTTCAATTGGTTGAAGCACTTGACACTTACATCCCAGAACCAGAACGTGCTATCGACAAAGCATTCTTGATGCCAATCGAAGACGTGTTCTCAATCTCTGGTCGTGGTACAGTTGTAACCGGTCGTGTTGAAGCGGGTGTGGTTAAAGTTGGTGAAGAAGTTGAAATCGTTGGTATCAAAGATACCGTGAAAACAACTGTAACTGGCGTTGAAATGTTCCGTAAGCTTCTAGACGAAGGTCGTGCTGGTGAGAACTGTGGTATCTTGCTACGTGGTACAAAACGTGAAGACGTACAACGTGGTCAAGTACTTGCTAAACCAGGTACCATCAAACCGCATACTAAGTTTGACGCTGAAGTATACGTATTGTCTAAAGACGAAGGTGGTCGTCATACACCATTCTTGAATGGTTACCGTCCACAATTCTATTTCCGTACCACAGACGTAACTGGCGCAATCCAATTACAAGATGGCGTGGAAATGGTAATGCCTGGTGACAACGTAGAAATGTCAGTAGAATTGATCCACCCAATCGCAATGGACGCTGGCTTACGCTTCGCGATCCGTGAAGGTGGTCGTACAGTAGGTGCTGGTGTAGTTGCTAAAGTAACTGCATAAAAACCGATAATTGTGTTACACTTCGACCGAGAATTTCGATTCTCGGTTTATCTATAGGTCAGTAGTTCAATTGGTAGAGCGTCGGTCTCCAAAACCGAATGTTGGGGGTTCGAGTCCCTCCTGACCTGCCACTTTTAAAATAAAAGCTGTATTTTGGCTAAATTGTCATATAATAATTCGCGAATTTCACGACGAGTATACGAATGTCGAACGATAAATCGCGTGACGCACTGAGCGACGCGCCAATTCCACAAAGAAATAATTCAGCTGAAGTTGTCAAAACTGGATCGGCTTTAGATGTCGTGCTCTGGGTTGTTGCCTTAGCTTTATTAATTGCTGCATCTCTGGTGAATCAGTATTTACCGGGTTACTGGGTACCTGCGAGTAATATTTGGGTACGCGTTGGCGTAATTGTGGCTTGTATCGTGGTGGCTTTCGGTTTATTATACGCCACCCAGCAAGGTAAGGGCTTTGTGCGTTTACTGGGTGATTCACGTATGGAATTACGTCGAGTTACTTGGCCAACAAAGCAGGAAACAGTAACTACTTCATGGCAAGTGTTATTGGTTGTGATTATTGCAGCACTGGCATTGTGGGGCTTTGATCATCTGATCAACTGGTGCATGAAGTTTATTATCGGGTAAGAAAGCGATGAAACGTTGGTACATTATTCATGCCTATTCAGGTTATGAAAAACAAGTGATGCGTTCACTTAATGATCGAATCCAGCGCAGCGCTGTAGCTGATAGCTTTGGTGAAGTCCTTGTTCCTACCGAAGAAGTGGTAGAAATGAAGGATGGTAAAAAACGTAAATCTGAACGTAAATTCTTTCCAGGCTATGTATTAGTTGAAATGGAAATGAATGATGAAACTTGGCATATCGTAAAAGAATGTCCAAAAGTTTTAGGATTTATCGGTGGTACTGCGGAAAAACCGGCACCAATTACCCAAAAAGAAGCAGATGCCATTCTAGCTCGCGTGAAAAACATTGGTGAAGCACCGCGTCCGAAGACGATGTTTGAGCCAGGTGAAGAATTATTGGTTATTGACGGTCCATTCACTGACTTTAAAGGTGTGGTGGAAGAAGTCTTATATGAGAAGTCGCGGTTAACCCTGACCATCAACGTATTTAATAGACCGACACAAGTTGAACTTGAGTTTCGCCAAGTCGAAAAAACAGTTTAATTTGTATTGGAAGAAAAAGGCCCGACCTTGTCGGGCATTGTTGTTGTAACGCATCGCGTTATATTAAATATTGGGGAGCCGTAAGGCGTTTGTACCCAGAGGTAATAGATAATGGCTAAGAAGATTGACGGCTATATCAAGCTGCAAGTTCCAGCTGGTAAAGCGAATCCATCTCCACCGATCGGTCCTGCACTCGGTCAACGTGGTGTAAACATCATGGCATTCTGTAAAGAATTCAATGCTGCTACACAAAAAGTTGAAGCGGGTCTACCAATCCCTGTCGTGATCACAGTGTACAACGATAAGTCGTTCACTTTCATCATGAAAACTCCACCTGCTGCGATCTTGTTGAAGAAAGCTGCTGGTATCCAAAAAGGGTCAGCTGTACCAAACAAAACTAAAGTTGGTAAATTGACTCGCGCTCAATTAGAAGAAATTGCAACCACAAAAGAACCAGATTTAACTGGTGCTGATTTGGATGCACGTGTACGTACCATCGCTGGTTCTGCGCGTTCTATGGGCTTGGAAGTGGAGCTATAAGACATGGCAAAGTTAACTAAACGCCAAAAGGCCATCGCTGCAGCTGTTGAAGCAAACAAAGTTTATACTTTGGAAGAAGCAGTACAAGTCCTCAATAGCCTACCTGCTGCAAAATTCAAAGAATCTTTGGATATTTCAGTCAACCTAGGCGTAGACCCACGTAAATCAGACCAAGTGGTACGTGGTGCAACCACATTACCAGCAGGTACTGGTAAAACTGTACGTGTTGCAGTATTTGCACAAGGTGCTGCTGCTGAAGCTGCTAAAGCTGAAGGCGCTGATGTTGTTGGTTTTGATGATCTTGCTGAAAGCATCCAACAAGGTAATCTTGACTTTGATGTTGTTATTGCTGCTCCAGATGCAATGCGCGTTGTGGGTAAGTTAGGTACAATTTTGGGTCCACGTGGTTTGATGCCAAACCCGAAAGTGGGCACCGTAACACCTGACGTTGCAACTGCTGTGAAAAATGCTAAAGCTGGTCAAGCACGTTATCGTGTAGACAAAGGCGGTATTATCCATGCTGCAATCGGTCAAGTAGGCTTTGATGTTGCTGCTGTTCGCCAAAACGTTGAAGCACTTGTTGCTGATTTGAAAAAAGCGAAACCTGCTACATCTAAAGGTGTATACATCAAGAAAATTACTTTGAGCTCAACAATGGGTCCTGGTTTAACGATTGATGTAAACAACGTTTCACTTTAAGTTTAACGTTTGCAAGAATTTTAAAGTCCTAAACCAAGGATGAATAGAGCAGAAGCATGTTTATGATTCGCACTGTTCGGGCAAACTTTTAAAGTTGTGCTGTTTCTTGTTTGGGCAAGCTTTGAATTGATAAATGTATATTTATCAGCGTCAAAGACCTCAGGAGTAACTGATGTTCGCATTGGCTACTTAATATTTCCTGAGTAGACGCGGTGGTGTGATTTATTCCTCCTCCGCGTTTAAGTCAAGTGATTGGCTTAAGAACTGGGAGTGCATCTTTGCGGATGCATGAATCACCATTAGGAGGTTTTACAATGGCTCTTCGTTTAGAGGACAAAAAAGAGATCGTTGCTGCGGTAAATACTGCTGCTTCAACTGCTTTCTCTGCTGTTGTTGCTGACTACCAAGGTTTGAACGTTACGCAATTGACTGAATTGCGTGTTCAAGCTCGTCAAGCAGGTGTTTATTTACGTATTGTTCGTAACACTTTGGCGAAACGTGCGTTTGAAGGTACTCAATTCGATATCTTGAACGACACCTTGACTGGTCCAACAATCATCGGTTTATCAACTTCTGAAGATGACATGGGTGCTGCTGCACGCGTATTTGAAGACTTTGCAAAAACAAACAAAGCCTTTGAATTAAAAGCTGCTGCATTCGATGGCAAAATTTATCAAGGTGCTGAAGTTAGTACAATTGCTAACCTTCCGAACCAAGAGAAAGCACTTACTATGCTTGCCAATGTTCTTCAAGCTCCTGTTTCAAAATTGGGTCGCCTACTTACAGCACTCAAAGAGAAAAACGAGCAAGAAGCTGCTTAATCGCACATTTTATTTCACACCATTCAATATCCATTTGGAGTTTATCTCATGGCTTTAACTAACGAAGAAATCTTAAATGCAGTTGCTGAAAAAACTGTTCTTGAACTTGTTGAATTAATCTCTGCTTTCGAAGAAAAATTCAATGTATCTGCTGCTGCAGTTGCTGTAGCTGCTGCTCCTGGCGCGGCTGGTGCTGCTGCTGAAGAGCAATCAGAATTCAATGTTGAATTGACTTCTTTCGGTGCGAACAAAGTTGCTGTAATTAAAGCAGTACGTGAAGCTACTGGCCTTGGTCTTAAAGAAGCAAAAGACCTTGTTGAAGGCGCTCCTTCTGTTATTAAAGAAGGCGTTTCTAAAGAAGAAGGTGAAGAGCTTAAGAAAAAACTTGAAGAAGCTGGCGCAGCTGTTACACTTAAGTAATTTCTTAAGGAGTCGTTTTTTTTCAAAACGACTCCAAAAATTGGCTGATGGCTCTTGGGTCATCAGCCTTTTTGCGTTACAATAATCGGCTCGATTTTGAATTGCACGGCATTGTTGTGGCAATTTTTTAAATAAGCATTATAAATCAAACGCTTAGCAATATTTTCAGTTTTTTAAAATATTGCTAAGCGTTTTATACCACTGAACATTGCAGCATTTGTAAAAGGTGGTGGTCATATCGACCTGCGTAATTCCTTCTAAGTCCGTTCTGCAGGCGGGCTTGGTTTTACTTTCCGAGGACTCCAGATGGCTTACTCATATACCGAAAAAAAACGGATCCGTAAGAATTTTGGTAAATTGCCCCAAGTGATGGATGCTCCGTACTTGCTCGCGATACAAGTCGACTCGTACCGAACATTCTTGCAAGATGGCAAAACGCCAAAAAACCGCGAAGATATCGGTCTCCAAGCCGCATTTCGTTCAGTATTTCCAATTGAAAGTTATTCGGGCAATGCGGCTTTAGAATTTGTTGAGTATAGTCTTGGTAAACCAGAGTTTGATGTACGTGAGTGTATTCTTCGCGGCTCAACTTATGCGGCACCAATGCGCGTTAAGATTCGTCTGATCATCAAAGATCGCGAAACAAAATCTATCAAAGACGTACGTGAACAAGAAGTCTACATGGGCGAAATGCCTTTGATGACAGATAACGGTACTTTCGTTATTAATGGTACAGAGCGTGTGATTGTATCCCAATTACACCGTTCACCAGGTGTGTTCTTTGACCACGACAAAGGAAAAACACACTCAAGCGGTAAAGTACTGTACTCTGCGCGTATTATTCCTTACCGTGGTTCATGGTTAGACTTTGAATTTGACGCCAAAGATTTGGTCTACGTGCGTATTGACCGTCGTCGTAAATTGCTTGCAACCGTTATTTTACGTGCGCTCAATTATAATGATGAACAAATCTTATCTATGTTCTATGAGAAAGTACCGGTCTATGTGGACATGGGAAGCTATCAAATTGACTTAGTGCCTGAGCGTCTGCGTGGCGAAATGGCGCAATTTGATATTGTAGATAATGATGGCAAAAGCATTGTAGAACAAGGTAAGCGTATCAACGCACGCCATGTTCGTCAAATGGAAGCAGCAGGTTTAAGCAAACTTCCTGTTCCAGATGAATACCTCTATGAACGCATCACGGCAGAAGACATTACTTTACGTGATGGTGAAGTGATTAGTGCCAATACCGTACTGAGCCATGAAGTGATGGTGAAGTTGGCTGAAGGTGGTGTTAAAGAGTTTAACATCCTATTTACCAACGACATCGACCGTGGTCCATTCGTTGCAGATACACTACGTGCTGATTTAACCCGTGATCGTGCTGAAGCGCTAGTTGAAATCTACAAAGTAATGCGTCCAGGTGAGCCACCAACACACGAAGCCGCAGAAAATCTATTCAATAACTTATTCTTCTCTTCAGAGCGTTATGACTTATCGCCTGTGGGTCGTATGAAGTTTAACCGTCGTTTGGGTCGCCCTTACGATGTTGGTACAGATCAGAAATCACGTGAAGTCGAAGGCATTTTGTCGAATGATGACATCATTGATGTACTGAAAACACTGGTTGAAATCCGTAACGGTAAAGGTGAAGTCGACGATATCGATCACTTGGGTAACCGTCGTGTTCGTTCTGTTGGTGAAATGACTGAAAACCAATTCCGTGTTGGTTTGGTGCGTGTTGAACGTGCGGTCAAAGAACGTTTAAGCCAAGCAGAAACAGATAACTTGTCACCACAAGATTTGATCAATGCGAAACCTGTTGCAGCTGCAATCAAAGAATTCTTTGGTTCAAGCCAATTGTCACAGTTCATGGACCAAAACAACCCATTATCAGAAATCACGCATAAACGTCGTGTTTCTGCACTTGGACCGGGTGGTTTAACCCGTGAGCGTGCAGGCTTTGAGGTACGTGACGTACATCAAACGCATTATGGTCGTGTTTGTCCAATTGAAACACCGGAAGGTCCAAACATTGGTTTGATCAACTCGTTGTCGGTATATGCCAAAGCTAACGATTTCGGTTTCTTAGAAACGCCATATCGTAAAGTGGTTGACGGTCGTGTGACGGAAGAGGTTGAGTACCTTTCTGCAATTGAAGAAGTGGGCACTGTGATTGCACAAGCCGACTCTGAAATGGATGAGAGCAACCACTTAACAGAAGAATTCGTTTCTGTACGTTACCAAGGCGAATTTGTACGCATGCCGCCAGAAAAAGTAACGCATATGGACGTTTCTGCACAGCAAGTTGTATCTGTTGCAGCATCATTGATTCCATTCCTTGAGCACGATGACGCCAACCGTGCCTTGATGGGATCAAACATGCAACGTCAAGCAGTACCTACTTTATTGGCAGATAAGCCTTTGGTCGGTACGGGTATGGAAGCGCACGTTGCGCGCGACTCTGGTGTGTGTGTGATCGCTAAACGTGGCGGTATGATCGAATATGTTGATGCATCACGTGTGGTGATTCGCGTCAATGAAGATGAGATGGTTGCGGGTGAAGCAGGCGTTGATATCTATAACTTGATCAAATACACCCGTTCTAACCAAAACACCTGTATTAACCAAAAAGTATTGGTGAATTTGGGTGATAAAGTTGGTCGTGGTGATGTTCTTGCCGATGGTCCTTCAACTGATGGTGGTGAATTAGCACTGGGTCAAAACATGCGTGTCGCATTTATGACTTGGAATGGCTATAACTACGAAGACTCGATCTTACTGTCCGAACGTGTGTTACAAGAAGACCGTTTAACATCGATTCACATTCAAGAATTGTCATGTGTTGCACGTGATACCAAATTGGGTTCTGAAGAAATTACTGCAGATATTCCAAACGTTGGTGAAGCAGCACTGTCTAAATTGGATGAATCCGGTATTGTGTATATCGGTGCTGAAGTCACAGCGGGCGATATTCTGGTCGGTAAAGTAACCCCTAAAGGTGAAACACAATTAACCCCAGAAGAAAAACTATTGCGCGCCATCTTTGGTGAAAAAGCGGCTGACGTGAAAGATTCTTCTTTACGTGTTCCATCTGGCACCAAAGGTACTGTGATTGACGTACAAGTCTTTACCCGTGACGGAATTGAAAAAGACGAACGTGCTCAGGCGATTGAGAAATCTCAATTAGATTCGTATCGTAAAGACTTGAAAGAAGAATACAAAATCTTCGAAGAAGCGGCACGTGAACGAATTATTCGTTTGTTAAAAGACCAACAGTCAAATGGCGGTGGTCGTACTAAACGTGGTGATGTACTCAGCGAAAACTTGTTATCTGACCTTGAGTTGGTTGATCTACTTGAAATCCAACCTAGTGATGAAGCGATTGCTGAACGCTTAACACAAATCCAAGTATTCTTAAAAGAAAAGAGTGCTGAGATTGATGAAAAATTCGCTGAGAAAAAACGCAAATTATCTACGGGTGATGAGCTGACTTCTGGCGTATTGAAAGTTGTTAAAGTGTATTTGGCAGTAAAACGTCGTATCCAACCTGGTGATAAAATGGCGGGTCGTCACGGGAACAAGGGTGTGGTGTCAAACATCCTTCCTGTAGAAGATATGCCGCATGATATCAATGGTGTACCTGTAGACGTGGTATTAAACCCGCTCGGTGTACCTTCACGTATGAACGTGGGTCAGATTTTGGAAACACATCTAGGTTTGGCTGCCAAAGGTTTGGGTGAGCAAATTGATAAAATGCTCAAACAACAACGTACCATTGCTGAACTACGTGAATTCCTAGACAAGATCTACAACAAAGTAGGTGGTGAACAAGAGCAGCTCGATAGCCTGACCGATGAAGAAATTCTGAAGTTGTCTGGTAACTTGCGTGCCGGTGTACCACTTGCTACACCAGTATTTGATGGTGCAGAAGAAGGTCAAATCAAAGAATTGCTCGAACTCGCTGAATTGCCACGTTCAGGGCAAACTGTTTTATATGATGGACGTACTGGTGAACGTTTTGACCGTCCAGTAACTGTTGGTTATATGTACATGCTGAAATTGAACCACTTGGTGGATGACAAAATGCATGCGCGTTCAACAGGTTCTTACTCACTTGTTACACAGCAGCCATTGGGTGGTAAAGCACAATTCGGTGGTCAGCGTTTCGGTGAGATGGAGGTCTGGGCACTTGAAGCATATGGCGCGGCATATACCTTGCAAGAGATGCTAACTGTCAAGTCGGATGACGTCGAAGGTCGTACCCGCATCTATAAGAATATTGTAGATGGTAACCATTATATGGATCCGGGCATGCCTGAGTCATTCAACGTATTGACCAAGGAGATCCGTTCTTTAGGTATCAACATTGAACTGAAAAATGGTGACTAATTTGTCATAACCTCAACTCCCTTGTGTGCGCTTATAAGCGCAGACAAGGGAGATTTTTCAGTGAAAAAACAATATTTGTGACCCAGTTGGGAAGTGTTTATTTCTCAACACACGGAGAAAAAAATTGAAAGACTTGCTCGATATCATGCGTAAAAAGACGGATTCAGAGGGTTATACACCAGTTGAATTTGACCGTATTCGTATTGGTCTTGCGTCACCAGAAATGATTAAGTCATGGTCTCACGGTGAAGTAAAAAAACCGGAAACCATTAACTATCGTACTTTTAAACCTGAACGTGATGGTTTGTTCTGTGCCAAGATTTTTGGTCCAGTAAAAGATTATGAATGCTTGTGTGGTAAATACAAGCGCATGAAATACAAAGGCGTAATTTGTGAAAAATGTGGCGTTGAAGTCACTACCGCAAAAGTACGTCGTGAGCGCATGGGCCATATTGAGTTGGCATCTCCTGTTGCACACATTTGGTTCTTAAAATCATTGCCTAGCCGTATCGGTCTATTACTCGATATGACGTTGCGTGATATTGAACGTGTTCTGTATTTCGAATCTTATGTGGTGACCGATCCTGGTATGACACCACTTGAGAAAAACCAGTTATTGAATGATGAAGAATACTTCGCTGCGCTTGAAGAGCATGGTGATGAATTCACAGCGAAAATGGGTGCTGAAGCGGTTCAAGATTTGTTAAAAGACATTGATCTTGAAGCTGAAATTTCTCGTTTACGTGAAGAAATTCCACAAACAACGTCTGAGACGAAGCTGAAAAAAGCGTCTAAACGTTTGAAATTGATGGAAGCATTCAAAGACTCAAATAACAAGCCAGAATGGATGGTGATGAATGTACTACCAGTACTTCCACCAGACTTACGTCCATTGGTACCGCTAGAAGGCGGTCGTTTTGCGACTTCTGACTTGAACGATTTGTATCGTCGCGTGATTAACCGTAACAACCGTCTCAAACGTCTACTTGATCTTGCTGCGCCAGATATTATTGTGCGTAACGAAAAACGGATGTTGCAAGAATCAGTCGATGCCTTGTTAGATAACGGTCGTCGTGGTCGTGCCATTACCGGTTCGAACAAACGTCCATTGAAATCTTTGGCAGACATGATCAAAGGTAAACAAGGTCGTTTCCGTCAAAACTTGCTCGGTAAACGTGTTGACTACTCTGGTCGTTCGGTCATTACCGTTGGTCCAAACCTACGTTTACATCAATGTGGTTTACCGAAAAAAATGGCGCTTGAACTGTTCAAACCATTTATTTTTGCCAAACTACAAGCCTCTGGTCAAGCAACCACCATTAAAGCTGCGAAGAAAATGGTTGAGCGTGAAACACCAGAAGTATGGGACGTGTTAGCCTCTGTGATTCGTCAACATCCTGTGATGTTAAACCGTGCACCGACTTTGCACCGTTTGGGTCTACAAGCATTTGAACCGATCTTAATTGAAGGTAAAGCAATTCGTCTGCATCCTTTGGTATGTGCCGCATTTAACGCCGACTTTGACGGTGACCAAATGGCGGTACACGTACCATTGACGCTTGAAGCTCAGCTTGAAGCGCGTGCATTGATGATGTCAACCAATAACATCTTGTCACCAGCCAATGGTGAGCCAATTATCGTACCTTCTCAGGACGTGGTCTTGGGCTTGTATTACATCACACGTGATGCAGTCAATGCCAAAGGTGAAGGCATGGTATTTGCCGATACTCACGAAGTAAACCGTGCCTTGGCAACAGGTCAAGTTGATTTACATGCGCGTGTAAAAGCACGTGTACACCAAACGGTGATCAATGAGCAAGGTGAACGTGAGCAACAAACCATTGTGGTAGAAACCACACCAGGTCGTTGTTTGTTGTGGGAAGTTGTTCCTGAAGGGATGGATTTCCAACAAATTAACATTGAGATGACCAAAAAGAACATCTCTAAGCTGATCAACTCTTGTTATCGTAAATTGGGCTTAAAAGATACAGTTATCTTTGCTGACCAATTGATGTACCTCGGCTTCCGCCAAGCAACCCGTTCTGGTGTATCGGTTGGTATGGAAGACATGGTTATTCCGCCACAGAAACAAGCAATTATTGACAAAGCTGAAGCTGAAGTGCGTGAAATTGAACATCAGTTTGAACAAGGCTTTGTAACCGCGGGTGAACGTTATAACAAAGTGGTCGATATTTGGGCACGTACCAACGACCAAGTTGCCAAAGCGATGATGGACAACTTGTCTTATACCACTGTGAAAAACAAACAGGGTGAAGACGAGAAACAAAAATCGTTCAACAGCATCTACATGATGTCTGACTCTGGTGCCCGTGGTAGTGCGGCGCAGATTCGTCAGCTTGCGGGGATGCGTGGTTTGATGGCGAAACCAGATGGTTCGATCATTGAAACCCCAATTAAAGCCAACTTCCGTGAAGGCTTAACCGTACTGCAGTACTTTATTTCGACACACGGTGCGCGTAAAGGTTTGGCCGATACCGCATTGAAAACCGCGAACTCTGGTTATTTAACCCGTCGTTTGGTGGACGTGGCACAAGACTTGGTGATTACTGAGCCAGATTGTGGCACCAATGAAGGTCTAGTGATGACCCCATTGATTCAAGGTGGTGATGTAATCGAAGCGTTACGTGACCGCGTATTGGGTCGTGTAACTGCCGAAGATGTACGTCGTGCTGTTGATGATGAAGTGGTGTTACCGCGTGGTACGCTCATTGATGAGAAAATCGCAGCGGAACTTGAAGATGCCGGTGTCGATGAAGTCAAAGTACGTTCAGTGGTGAGCTGTGAATCCACCTTCGGTGTTTGTGCTAAATGTTATGGTCGTGACTTGGCACGTGGTCACTTGGTAAACCCAGGTGAATCTGTCGGGGTAATGGCGGCACAATCAATTGGTGAACCGGGTACCCAGTTAACCATGCGTACATTCCACGTCGGTGGTGCGGCAAGCCGAACTTCTGCTGCCAATAGCGTACAAGTGCGTAACAAAGGTACAGTACGTTTCCATAACGTTAAAACTGTACAACATGCCAAAGGTCACTTGGTATCTGTTTCCCGTTCAGGTGAAATCGGTATTGCGGATGATCTAGGTCGTGAACGCGAACGTTATAAACTGCCATACGGTGCGTCTATCTTGTTGAAAGATGGCGAAGCAGTAGAAGCAGGCGGTATCGTTGCGACATGGGATCCACATACCCATCCATTGGTTACAGAAGTTGCAGGTAAAGCACGTTTCAGCCAAATTGCTGATGGTGTGACTGCGACCTCTAAAACGGATGATGCAACAGGTATGACCACTGTTGAGATCCTACCAGTGACTGCACGTCCAGTATCTGGTAAAGATTTACGTCCTGCGATTGTATTGGATACCCAAGACGGTGGTGAACAGTTCTACTTCTTGCCACAAAATACCATTGTGACCGTCCGTGATGGCGAAACCATTGGTGTGGGTGACGTTATTGGTCGTGTACCACAAGAAACTTCACGTACCCGTGATATTACCGGTGGTTTGCCACGCGTAGCTGACTTGTTCGAAGCACGTAAACCCAAAGAGCATGCGATCTTGGCAGAAGTGTCTGGTATCGTGAGCTTTGGTAAAGAAACCAAAGGTAAGAACCGTTTAGTGATTACACCGGATGATGGTTCAGAAGTTTACGAAGAACTAATTCCAAAATGGCGTACCATTAACGTGTTCGAGGGTGAGCATGTTAACCGTGGTGAGGTTGTTTCTGACGGCCCACAAAACCCACATGACATCTTACGCTTGAAAGGTGAAGTGGCGTTGACCAACTACATCGTAAACGAAGTACAAGACGTCTATCGCTTACAAGGTGTAAAAATCAACGATAAGCACATCGAAGTCATTGTGCGTCAAATGTTACGTAAAGTTGAAATCACCGATGGCGGTGACAGTAGCTTTATCAAAGGCGAACAAATTGACTATAGCCGCGTGGTGCAAGAGAACCAAGCTGTTAATGCGCAAAACAAGTTCCCTGCGAAGTTTGAACGTCAATTGATGGGTATTACCAAAGCATCGTTGTCAACTGACTCATTCATCTCCGCTGCATCGTTCCAGGAAACCACACGTGTGTTAACTGAAGCGGCTGTCACTGGTAAAGAAGATGATCTACGTGGTCTAAAAGAGAACGTTGTTGTGGGTCGTTTGATTCCTGCAGGTACAGGTTTGGCATACCATCTTGAGCGTCGTCGCCAAGAAGCGGAAGCTGCTGAATTTGAATTGGCGAATGACTTCTCTGAAGTTGACCAAGCTTTCTCTCAAGCTTTAAACGAAGAACAATTCTAAGTTTAAGTTGAGATCTAAAAGAGGCTGTCTCAAAAGGCAGCCTTTTTGCTGTATAATTAAGCCATCTTAAAAAAGGATATTTAAGATGGCTATAAAGACATATCACCAAAACCAACTTCACTTAATTCCTCATAGCTTTGATGACTTGATTCCTGAGAAACACCCTGTTCGCTTAGTGAATAAAGTATTGGATCAAATTGACAGTAGCCCATTAGTAAATGCGTATGATGAATCTGGTCGACCAGGTTATCACCCACTACTCATGCTTAAAATCATGGTCTACGCTTATATGACCAATACCTATTCCTCTCGTAAAATCGAAAAAGCTCTACGTGAAAATATTAATTTCATGTGGTTAAGCAATATGACCATTATTGATCACAATACGATTAATCGCTTTAGAAATTCAAAGTTAGAGCAATGCTTTAAAGACATATTCAAACAGATCGTATTGATGTTAGCTGAAGAAGGAGTCATTACTTTAAAAGAGATTTACACAGATGGCACCAAACTTGAGGCACAAGCCAATCGCTACACCTTTGTGTGGGGTAATGCGATTAAAACCAACAAAGCTAAGATGCTTAAACAGCTAGATGAACTATGGAAGTATGCTCACCAAATCGAAGTTGGCGATCAAGAGCCGAGTAAGCTTGAAATCACAGAAATATCATCGCATACGATAGATCAAGTTTTAAAAGCGATAGATGATCGTTTGAATGAACATTCGATTCAACCGGATCAAGCGACTAAAAAGAAATTAGGTGCGGTAAAAAAAAACTTTAAGAATCGACTAATAGACTACGAAGAAAAAGAAAAGATCCTTGATGGGCGCAATTCGTATAGCAAGACTGACCATGATGCAACTTTCATGCGGATGAAAGAAGACCATATGAAAAATGGTCAACTTAAGGCTGGTTATAATGTTCAAATAAGCACTGAAAATCAGGTAATTGTTAATTATAGCGTGCATCAAAATAGTAATGACTTTCCTACATTAAAGCCCCATTTAGAGCAAATGCGTGAACTTTATGGCGAAGAACAGTTTCAAGAACTTGAAGTTATTACCGCTGATGCAGGTTATGGTAGTGAGGAAAACTATCAATATTTAGAACAGCAAGGGTTATTAGCGTATATCAAATACAGCACCTTTGACTTAGAACGTCGTCAACAACGTGGTAAAAAAGCCAAACAGAATTTAAAAAATAAGCAATATCTACATTACAACGCGATTGATGACTATTATGTTTGCCCAATGGGACAACATATGACGAAGATCAAAGATAAACAAACAAAAACCAGTAGTGGATTCATTCAACATATCAGTATTTATGAGGCACAGCGATGCGAAGGATGCCCGCTTAGAAGTAGCTGCCATAAGAGCCAAGGCAATAGACGAATTGAGAGAAACCATCATTTAGAGCATTACAGGACGTTAATGTATGAACGCTTACTAAGTGAAGAAGGAATCGAAAAGCGTAAGCGACGAAGTATAGAAGTTGAACCGGTGTTTGGACATATAAAGTCGAATCGAGGCTTTAAGAGATTCACGCTTAGAGGGATGCGAAAAGTGAATTTAGAGTTTGGATTACATGCTTTAGCACACAATATGATGAAAATGGCAGCTTAAAAGGCTGCATTTTTACTTTTAGAAGTAAAAAGAGGAATAATAAAAATATTTTAAGGATCAAAAAAGAATATGGTGAAAATGAAGATGACTTAAACAAAAAGCCGCCCCATTGAGTTAATGGGACAGCCTCTTTTATGCGGAATACTTAAGGGTTTAGTACACTTCAATATGCTGATATATCAATACCTTAAACTTCTATGAACAGTTGCCCTCAGTAAGAGGGGCGGTTTTCTGGGCATCGAATGCGACAATTGACAGTGCCATAGCATTGACCACGCGATTTAAAGCAATATTGGCACCACTGATGGTATCTTGCATTTGATGATGCTGTGGCGGTTGATCTTGCTGTGGTGGTGAGACGGACTGGGTAAAATGCATTCGACAGGTCAATTGCTGATGCTGCGTTGTGTTTTTTTCTAAGCTGGTGTTGGGATCATTGCGCTTTACAATCCATGCCACCGCAACCTCAATCTGCTGCTGTGCATTTGGGTTATGGATGATATCGAAATGAGAAAAATCGCTGGCAATCCGATAAGCCACCTTACCACCGACCATACCACTGTTATAGCGATCAACTGCACCGAGTTGTTGTTGCAAGCCTGCAGATAAATTATCACGTAATTCCGCTGCTAAAGTTGAGGTCCAGCGTTCATTTTCTAAAATTTTAATTTTCCCGTTTAGATCCTGCACCACGATGGGTACGCGATTAATACGATCTGGTAAGCTCACGGGTAAGACCTCAATCACCCTGACCTTGGAGTCGGTCAAAACTGCACCCTGCGTGTTTAAGGCATAATAGTTTACTACAGGGGCACTTGAGCAGGCTGAAAGCGCGAACACAGCCGCTATCATGGTGGTAAAGCGCATCATTAAAATAGTGTTGCAAGATCGTTGAGCGATGCTTTTCATTTATTTCTTAGCCTCTGCTTTCTTACCACGAATCAATGATTCAGGATGTTGTTCAATATAATCTGCCATAAGCTGTAAGGATGCTGCTGCACGGGTCAATTGTTGGAGTGCTTGTCGTATATCTTGTTGCATTGGCGCATCACTGGATAAAATCGACTCACTCGATTGCATGGTTTTACGTACATCATCCAGTGTCGCCTGTAAGTTGGGCGCGACTTTGCCATCGAGCTGTTTGACTAACTTGTCGGTAGATTCTATGGTTTTATTCATGTTGTTCAATGTTTTGCGAACATCTTGCCCAATTTCATCTAAGGGGAATTTACTCACTTTATCTGCGATTTGCGAAACCTGCGCTTGTAAACCACTTAATTCCGTTGCTGTTGTTGGCACTTCGGTCGCACCATCTGCGGCAATTTTTAAGCGTGCTGCTTTGGCTTTGGGAAAGCGATCAAAGGCAATATAATTTTGCCCAGTCAACAAGTTTCCAGTGCGAATCTGGGCACGCCAACCATTGGCAATAAAGTTTTTGAAAATCTCACCTTGTGGATCAATCTCTTTGCCATGTGCTAGGCGACTTGGATAAATATTGGCATCTACACGCATGCGTAATTGCGTATAAGAGCGATCAAATACGACATTAATGGCTTTAACATTGCCAATTTCGATACCCATAAAATCAATCGGCGCCCCGATACTAAGACCGCGCAATGAGCTATCAAAATACATGATAATTGGCGCGGCTTTACCATCTGGTGCTTTCATGGCTTCTTTTCGGCTGTTGGACAAATTAAAAGCACTTTGATTGGGTGCAATGCTACCTGCTGCGTTGTCTGGATGATCAAATGCAATACCGCCTGCAACAATACTGGCCAGTGATTGAGTATCTAAATTAAAACCGGATGCATTTAAGGACACATCGACACCACTGGCTTGCCAAAAGCGTGTATTGGTTGTGACAAATTGATCATAAGGCGCTTGAATAAAAGTTTGTAAATCAACACTTTTCCCATCGCTTGCCAATTTGTATGCGGTAATTTGTCCGACATTAATTTTACGATAGTAAATCGGCACACCGATATCGAGAGAGCCAAGATCTTGTGCTTTTAAGAAAAACACTTTACCGGGCATGTCCGAATGCACCACAGGCGGAATTTCAAGTCCAGTAAAAGTATTTTGTGTTTCTGTGGCTTTACCGCCATCTACTTCAATATAAGCACCAGATAATAAGGTATCAATTCCCGAAATTCCGCCGGTACCAACACGCGGTCTGACCACCCAAAAGCGCGAATCTTTGGCGGCAAAATTACTTGCATCTTTACGTAAATCAATTTTGGCAATAATGTGCGAACGATCATCAGAAAGATTAATTTGGCGGACTAAGCCAATATCGACTTGCTTATAGCGTACAGTGGTTTTGCCTGCGATCAACCCTTCAGCGGTCCGAAAAGAGACATCAATAGACGGTCCTTTATCGAGTACTGCTTTGGCTGCAAGCGAGATTGCGATGAGCAAAGCGACAAATGGAACTAACCAAATCAGTGCAGGACGCCAGCGCTTCTGCTTTTTTTCAGGTTCAGTCAGAAGCACCGCATGCTCAGAAGTCTGCGTTCTGTCTTGTGTTGTTTCTGGATTATTTACAGTATTATCGGCCATAGTCATCTTTCTTTTATTATTGAATCATGTGAGGACGGTTCGGTTTTATCTTGTCGTTCATCTGCCGGCAGCTGTTGTGCCAGCGGCGAATTGATCTGGTGTGCTTTGTTATAACTGTCCCAAATGAGTCTTGGATCAAAGCTCAGTGAAGCAAACATGGTTAATATGACGACAGCACCAAATGCAACTGCACCGGGTCCAGCCAAGATCGTTGCCAATGACTGAATCTGAATCAGTGCCGTCAATAATGCCACGACAAAAACGTCGATCATTGACCAACGTCCAATAAATTCCACAATACGATATAAAATAGCACAGTGCTCAGGGGAAAATTGCCATTTTGCTGAAGATTGCATGGTCACGGCAATCAGAAGAAAAATTAAAATAAGTAATTTTAAAATGGGAATAAAAATACTGGCCATGAAAATAACCACAGACACCAGATAATCGCCATTTTGCCAAAAGTAAATTACCCCACTAATAATAGTATCTTGCTGATGACCAAATAACGAGTCGGTAAGGGTCATGGGCAAAACATTGGCTGGAATATATAAAATGGCAGCGGCAATGACTAAGGCAAAGGTACGGTTCAAGCTTTGTGGTTTGCGCGCATGTAATCTACTGTTGCATCGAGAACATCTCTTAATGCCAGTAATGCTGGCGTCATCGCCCGTCGAGTGAGGTGCATTCAGTACACCACAACAATGACATTGAATGAGTCCAAAATCTATCGCACGGAGGTGCTTTGTGTGTGCTGCGGCGACATGCGCATGTTGTGCATCCTGAGTATTGCTCTGCGTCGGCTGGTGATGATCTTGCTTCATGCTAAGCTCCGGTCGACTTCATTCCAAAGGTCTTTGATTTTGATTGAGGCAATATAAACCATCAGCATACTTAAAATCGTAAATGCCCACAGTGCAACCCCGGGAATAATCGTGACCATCGCGACCAGTTTAACCAGTGTGACCAAGACACCAATTAAAAAGACTTCAACCATGCCCCATGTCCGAAAAGCAAAGAGCAGTCGAAACGCCAGTTTTAGGTAGCGTGGTCTATATTGCAATAGCCCCACGCAGCTTAAGATATAGCTGAGTAAGAGCAGCTCAATGAAAGGCACAATAAAGGTGGTCATGAGAATGAGAGCGCCAACAAATGGACGATCAATATGAAACATCGTCCATGCCGCACCGATTAAGGTGGTTTGTGAAGTATTACCTTGTAACTCAATGATGACGATCGGAAAACTATTGGCAATCACAAAGATAATCAATGCTGTAATCACCAGCGCCAGCAATGAGGAAAAGGATTGGCTGCGACGATACAACTCCGCGCCACAACAGGTGCAATACACGCGCTCGTTGGATAAGAGCTTAACCTTAAGATAAAGCGCATCACATTCTTCGCAGCCAACCAGTTCATTTTGTTGCAGATGCGATTCTAAAGCGCAAGGCTGTTTATTTTTATGCGTCATAAACTTACATCCGTTAAATTGATCCTTTTGCTCAAAGAATGCATTGAATTAAGTTTTACCTTTTGTTTTTAGAATGTTTAAGTGACTAATTTTCACATATTTTTTAAATATTTATTATTAAATAAATGTAATTTCTAGCTGCAACTGCCTGTATGGTTTGGCTATGCAAACTACACTGTTTGGATGTGTCTTTCGTGTATTTAGCAATATCGTATGCAGAAAAAATTGTTGTTTTCTTTGCAGGTGCTTAAAACACAAATCATTGACATGTAGTGGCATAATAAGCCTAGACAAAGTTCACCTCCAATGCGAGTTGGTCTAGGCTATTGGGTCTATGGCTAACCGTAAATAGCAATTTCTAGCTTAGTGAATAGTTTAAAGGGTGCTTGTCGCATTCTAACAAGCAAACACGCTGAAATTAAAACAAGCTATGGGGAAATGTTCTGTGGTCGCCTAGCGACTGTACTGCATCATGTGGTGGTGTGCCAATTGAGATGATTAAGCAATACATCCAACAACAGCAAACACCACACCAATGGCTTAGGACAGTCGCTTATATCCTTGGGCTAAACCCTAGGTTTTACGCTCCAAAAGATAATTTTCTGGTCTTTATATTGAGTTATATTATGCAGCTTATTCAAAGTATTGTGATTCTGAGTTTGGGAATACTCTTAGCTGGCTGTGAGAAAAGCTCTGAACCTACGGCAGAATCTCATGCCGCATCAGCACCTTTCGCGGCAGCCTCAACGCTTACAGTGAATCAAGCGCTAGAAGCTTCACTTCCCGTCGAGCTACAACAAAAACTGCAAGATATGATTTTAAATCCCAAAACCAGCAGTGAGGATGTCTTGCGGGCAAAGCAATATCTTGCTGCTAGGGATGATGTGCAAAATGATGTACGGCAGTTTATCCAAGCACATGCGCAGGTGATTACCGCGCAACAAGATGCAAATCCTGAACAGAAAATTAAGTTTCTCAAACAGCTCTATGTCCAGCAGTTAGATGATGAGTTGATGGGTGTTGACTTGATTAAGCTTTATGGCACATCAGAAATGCGCAAGTTAATTGAGCAAAGAGATCTCATTGCAGATCAATATGCCGGTGAAATGTGTGATTGGGTACGACCTATTTTAATTCCGGGCAGTGGGGATCATGATTTCAGTGCAAATAGCATTCAATACACAGTATTAAGTGATGGGCGCATTCGGGTTGAAGCTGTCAATTTTGGTGAAAAAATCCGTATAGATTTCGAGCTTGACTGTCAGGATGAGCGTTGCAAAATCAATGATATTTTTGCTCCTCAAAGTTATAAGAAAGAGCTCATCGAAATTGTTAAACATGAGCGTTGTTAGTTGTTAAAAGTCGATTGTGACATGCGACTAGACTCATGCTGAGTTACAGCGTCGTAATAAGGCCGCAGCTTGATAATAATGCACTCAGGCGTGATGCTTGTTCTTGTTGAGACGGTTAAGGCGATTGATATTGTTTTGCTGTGCGCTAATCGCTTTTTGCGGTTTTATCGTTGTTTAAAGGTTTAAAGGTTTAAAGGTTTAAAGGTTTAAAGGTTTAAAGGTTTAAAGGTTTAAAGGTTTAAAGGTAATGCTTTTGAGAATGAATTGCGCAGATCTCTTCACTTAAAAGCGTTATATTTCAGCTGTATTTTATGCTACAAAGACATCATTATTGATGGGAGTAGCACAATGTTGAATAATTTTTATAAAGTCGCTAAAGCAAAAATCTCCATTGCGGGCAAAGCCGCATGCTTTTCAGTCACAGTATTTGCAGGAGCTCAATCGGCTATGGCTAGCCCTGTTGTCGATCAATTGAGCGATTGTTTAGTCAAGTCGACCACTGCGAGTGACAAAACCATAGTCTTACAATGGACTTTTGCTGCGTTGTCGGCACATCCAGATTTAAAAAGCTTTAGTGCTGTTACACCAGAACAAAAGACACAATTAGATCAGAAGCTTGCACAGGTTTTACAGCGTATTGTTGTTGATCAATGCGCAGTACAAGCCAAGGCTGTGATTAAAGCAGAAGGTATTCAAGCTGTTGCTGATAGCTTCCAGCAATTGGGGCAAATCACTGGGCAAGAGATTATTGGGACACCTGAAGTGAAGCAGCAGTTAAATGGTGTGGTACGTTATATTGACTTAAATAAATTAGTGACTTCATTTCTAACACCAGATGTCCTGTCTAAATTTGGCTTATAATCCTTTGCAGATGATGACCAGGATGGTTATATTTTTTTACGCTAAGCTTGGAGCATTCACGTGAATAAAACGCGCTTTAAAAAATTAAATGTATCGATAGCTGCACTCTGTTTGGGGCTAGCTTTGAGTTCGACCTCTTGGGCAAAAACAGCCAACTGCCAAGTCGAAGAAGGGGGGAAGCTGAGTTTTAAAGGGCAGTGTGAGTTTATCTTGCATGAAAATGGCTCTTTTTCTTTGCAAAATGCAGATAGCACCAAAGCTTTACTGCGAGAAATCATGAGTTTAAATGTCGATATCACTCAGCCCAATGTGGCTGAAGTCAGTGATTCCTTGACGTATGGCAATTATACTCAATGGGGTGCAGCACAACGTTCCAAGACGGATAAATCCTGTTGGGTGGGGAATGATTTTAGAATCTGTGCCCGCGCAACGAAGTAAGCTTGATCATTAAAAAATCCCCGTTTAAAACGGGGATTTTTTAGAAGTGTTCAGAAAATTTAATCTTAAACACGCTCAATAATGGTTGCGATGCCTTGACCTAAACCGATACACATGGTGGCAAGACCGATTTGCGTGTCTTGTTGTTCCATCACGTTTAGCAAGGTTGTGGTAATACGCGCACCAGAACAGCCCAATGGGTGACCTAATGCAATTGCACCACCATTGTGGTTAACGATATTTTGTTTTTCGTATAAACCAAGACCTTTCAGTACAGATAAACCTTGCGCAGCAAAGGCTTCGTTGAGTTCTACGGTCTGGATGTCTGCAACAGAGAGACCCGCACGTTTCAGTGCTTTTTGTGTTGCAGGTACAGGACCATAACCCATAATTGCTGCATCACAGCCAGCAATCGCCATAGAGCGAATCACAGCACGTGGTTTCAAACCAAGTTCTTGTGCACGTTGTGCTGACATAATCAACATGGCAGACGCACCGTCAGACAATGCTGATGATGTTGCTGCCGTTACTGTACCGTTCTTTGGATCAAATACAGGGCGTAAGCTTTGGAATGTTTCTAAGTTTGCATCTGGACGAATCACTTCATCGACATCACACAAAATTTTGAAACCGTCGGCATTATGACCTTCAATCCCAATAATTTCGTTGTTAAAACGACCTTCTTGCGTAGCAGACCATGCTCGTAAGTGTGATTCAACACCAAACTTATCTTGCTCTTCACGGCTAATGCCATTCATACGACCGAGCATTTCAGCCGTTAAGCCCATCATATTTGATGCTTTGGCATAGTGCTTAGATGCTTCAGGGTTGAGGTCAATACCATGCATCATGCCAACATGACCCATGTGCTCAACACCACCAATGATGAAAATTTCACCTTGGTTGGTCGCAATCTGCGCTGCCGCAGTGTGCAAGGCTTGCATAGATGAACCACATAAACGGTTTACGGTTTGACCGCCAACTGTTTTAGGAAGATCAGCCAATAACGCGATGTTACGTGCAACGTTCATCCCTTGTTCGAGGGTTTGGTTGACACAACCCCAGATTACATCTTCAACTTCATTGACATCAAACTGGTTACGAGCAACGAGTGCACGTACCAATTCAGCAGACATGCTGTCGGCACGTACATTGCGGAACATACCGTTTTTCGATTTGCCCATGGCGGTACGTACACCATCAACAATCACAACGTCACGTGGATTTAAAGTAGCCATTCACGTCGCTCCTTAACCGTAGAATTTTTTATTGTTTGCAGCCATGTCACGCAACAATTGTGGCGCTTCATAAGCCTTACCTAAGTGTGCATATTTGTCGCAAAGCGCAACATATTCAGCAACACCTGTTTGGTCGATATAACGGCATGGACCACCACGGAATGGTGGGAAACCGATACCCATAATCATCGCCATATCTGCTTCTGCAGGTGTTGCCACAATGTTGTCTTCTAAGCAACGCACTGTTTCGTTACAAAGAGCTAACATCATACGGTCAATGATTTCTTGTGCGTCGTACTCACGTTTTTCACCGGTAACAATCGGTGCGATGAGTTCGTATGCAGTTGGATCGACAGTTTTTGCTTTTTTACCTTTACGGTCTAGCTGATAGGCATAGAAACCAACATCGTTCTTTTGACCTAGACGTTTGTTGTCATACATGACTTCAATAGCGCCTTTATAGTCAGGTTTCATCCGGTCTGGGAAGCCTTCAGCCATCACTTCTGCACCATGTACACCGGTATCGATACCGACCACATCGATGAGATAAGCAGGACCCATTGGCCAACCGAATTTTTCCATGACTTTATCGATTTGCTGGAAATCAGCACCGTCTTTTAACAATAAGTCAAAAGCACCAAAGTACGGGAACAATACGCGGTTTACCAAGAAACCTGGGCAGTCATTGACAACGATTGGGGTTTTACCCATTTTTTGTGCCAATACGACCGTGCTTGCAATCGCTTCATCAGAAGTTTTTTCACCACGAATCACTTCGACCAAAGGCATCATGTGTACCGGGTTGAAGAAGTGCATTCCGACAAAGTTTTCTGGACGTTGTAGCGCTTCAGCCAAACGTGTGATTGAAATGGTTGATGTATTGGATGCAATAATAGTGTTGTCACGAACCGCTTTTTCAGTATCTGCAAGTACCGCAGCTTTGATTTTAGGGTTTTCAGTAACCGCTTCGATGACGATGTCAACATCTTTGAACTCGTCATAGCTTAAAGTTGGGCGGATACGTGATAAAACTTCACCCATTTGAGCAGGTTTAAGTTTTTTACGTTCAACTTGTTTGGTAAGCAATTTGCTTGCTTCGCTCATACCAAGCGCTAGTTGTGGATTACCAATATCTTTCATGATAATCGGTGTACCTTTGCTGGCTGCCTGATAAGCAATACCACCACCCATGATCCCTGCACCGAGTACCGCAGCTAAATTGACTGGGTGAGCGCCTTTCTCATGTTTTTTCGAAGTTTTCTTCACTAGTTGGTCATTTAAGAAGAGACCGATCAGTGCTTCTGCTTGTGGGGTTACTGCGGCTTTGGCAAAACCTTCAGCTTCTACTTTAAGTGCTTCATTACGTGGCAAACTAGAAGATGCTTGTAATGAGTCGAGTAGTAATTTTGGCGCAGGATATTGTGCTGGATTGGCTTTGGCGAGTACCACACCTTTCGCAGCATTAAATGCCATCATTTGCTCTAATGGGCTAAGCTTCACTGGATCAAGCTTTTCTTGACGTTTTGCTTTCCAGTCTAAACGACCTTCCAATGCTTGTTTTACTAAGTCAATTGCGGCAGCTTGTAATTTATCTGCTGGCACAACTGCATCAACCGCACCATCTTTCAGTGCTGCAGCTGGTTTTTTCGGTGCTGCCATCGCCATCCATTCAATGGCATTGTCGATACCAATTAAACGGCTTAAACGTACAGTACCACCGAAACCTGGGTAGATACCGAGTTTAATTTCAGGTAGTCCAACTTGTGCAGCTTCTGACATCACGCGATAGTCACAGACTAAGCACATTTCAAAACCACCACCGAGTGCGGTACCATTGATGGCAGCAACTGTGGGAATATCTAAGTCTTCAAAGCTGTTGAAGACTTCATGAACAGGCATTGCCCATTCAACAATGGCTTCTGCACCTTGCGCAAAATTGTCACCGAACTCGGTAATGTCAGCACCAACGATAAAAGTGGATTTGGCACTGGTCACGATGAGACCTTTGATTTGGGTATCTGCTTTCACCGCTGCAATTGCAGCTTTAAAATCTTCTAATGTCGCACGGTTAAATTTATTGACCGACTCACCTTGTAAGTCAAAGCGGAATTCTGCAATACCGTCCTGTAGCATTTGAACGGTAATGGCATTGCCAGCGTGGATCATGCCCTGATCTCCCTATTTTGGAGGATTTCTAAGTTGATGTTTTTGAAGCGTGTATGCAATGATGCACACAATCCTGCTTCACTAATCTTACGATAACTATATCTAAAAAGAACATATCAAGTTGTATCAAGCCGTGACGCAATGGTCATGTATTTTTTTGTTGAATCTCATGGTGGGGAAATAGCCAAAAATTCTTTAAAATATTTGTAAAATTAAAGATTTTGTTTTTATTAGGATTTTATTCTACGATTTATAAGGGATTAGCAGCTTTTATACAGAATAAACATGAGCGTATTTTGTCATAAATGTCAAAAGCCAACATTAAAGCAGCCATGGTAAAAAATTAAATAGTCGCTCTATGACATAGAATAGATTTCAGCTTGATGCATTTGTTACACTTACTCGCTGTGTTTGGTAATATTGACCCGTTATTTATTCGAATGTGATTAGATAACACGCCAAACTTTCTTTATAAATGACTTGATATGATTGAGTAGCGTTATGATTAAATGGATCATATTGGCGATATTTATTATTTCTGCATTATATATACAGTATCGCGGTAAGGTGCGTCATTCGTTTTATCGTCAATTCTTTGACCATTCAACGTTATTCGCACCGATAAACTTCCTAATGTATGCTTTTTCTAAAGTTCCCAACCAACCTTATGTCAGTGCACAGTATTTTGAGGACTTAAAAGTTCTTGATGACAATTGGGAAATGATTCGTGAAGAAGCGCAAAATTTATATCGGCAGGGTGGGATTAAAGCATCGAGCAGTTATAATGATTTAGGATTTAACTCCTTCTTTAAAACTGGTTGGAAGCGTTTTTACCTAAAATGGTATGACACAGCGCATCCTTCCGCTGCTGAATTATGCCCCAAAACCACAGCATTATTAAAAACCTTACCGTCTATTAAGGCCGCAATGTTTACTGAACTTGCACCCGATAGTCGTTTGGTGCGGCATCGTGACCCTTATGCAGGCTCACTACGTTATCACTTAGGTTTAATGACCCCCAATGATGACCGTTGTTTTATTGATGTAGATGGGCAACGTTATTCTTGGCGAGATGGTAAAAGTGTGGTGTTTGATGAAACTTATATTCATTATGCTGAGAATAAAACAGAGCAGAATCGTATTATCTTATTCTGTGATGTAGAACGACCATTAAAATCTAGGCTGGTTACTGCATTGAATAACTGGTTTGGTCGTAATGTGATGACCGCTGCAACCTCTCCCAATGAGGCACATGATAAAACTGGTGCATTAAATAAATTATTTGCCTATGTTTATCAGGTTCGTCTAAAAGCCAAAGCATTGAAGAAAACCAACCGTACGCTTTATTATGTATTGAAATGGGCGTTGATGGGTGGCGCATTTTATATGATTTTCATCCGACCTTATATTATGGCGGTATAGATAAACTGACTTTATGGTGTGACTATTTAAACGATCACTTTTAAATGCTTTACAGCAGATAAATGTTTTGCAGCAGATTTTGCCAGAATTTGAAAAAGCGACGACAGTAGTCGCTTTTTTGTTGAGCATGCATTTATTTTTAGCCCTAAAACCTTACCCATCAGGGCTTGGATATAGGGCAGCAATCCGCTAGCCTTCTGGTGGGGGCAAATCTAAAATTTTAACGCAATCGCCTGCCTATTCAGCCGGTCCGGTTTTGCAGTCGGTTAGTTTTGCGTCGCTTGCTCTTCAAATCAATTTAAGCCAAGTGGAGGCTTGGCTTAAATTCTTTTGCTACAGCTTTAAACGATTTTGGCCAAGAAAGTCAACTGAGCGCTATGCGAAATTGAATAAAATATTAATATTTGATTTTATTTGCACTTATAAAATAAATACTGGTTTAACATCAAGCGTTATAGCGCAAATAAAAAATCTAATACATTGAATATTCAATGCAAAATATTATCAAAGCATGCTGTATCGCTCTATTTATTACAGCAAAAAATATTTTTATTTATAAACTTTAAAATAAATCAGCAGTTAATTTTTAATGTATTTTAGATGATATTCATTATCGTTTACAAAAAGAAATAAGTGTTTTATTTTGGTATCCATTGTTTGATCTCAGATCGATAAACAAGCAGAAAAAACAATTTATCTATTTGATTTTTATTATCTATATATTTATTTTCTCATCAGGTAAAACCTATTTGATGATGACGAGGCATTGCTGTGTAAAATGTAAAAAAATACAGCAGGCAGCATAATGCCATCGTTGGTTGTATTGAATAGGGCAGATGAACTGATGGCTGATAAATATTTAAAATTTATTTTAGGCGGCTATTAAATTCATGAAATGTCGAGATATACAACAAGGAATATATCCACTCCAACAGCATAAAGACGATCACAATGTTGCTGTGAGTCAGCATCTGGTGCGTTTTAATGCTTACCCGTTTTTAGTGTTTTGTTTTATCTCTAGCGGATATATAGGGGTAGCACAGGCACAACCAGATACGCCCAATGCAAAAACATCAACGGTGGCAAAGCGTGCAACTGAGATAAATGCCCCTTCAGTACGGTTATCCGAAATTACCTTATATGCTCAGCCAGAGAATCCACTGGATCATATTGACGCCAAAGCACTTTCCCGATTTGCTGTCATTTCATCTGGAGATATGCTTAAAGGTCAAGCCAGTGTACAACTGGGGGACTCAAGAAATGGTGGTGCATTGGATGTTAATATTCGTGGTGTACAGGGACAAAGCCGCGTTGCTGTCACGGTTGATGGCGCACAGCAGAGCCTAGATGTTTATCGGGGGTATGCTGGAATGCAAAACCGCAGTTATGTGGACCCGCTATTAATTTCCAGCGTTGATATTCACAAAGGTCCATCTGCCAAAGCTGGCGGTGCCATAGGCGGAACGGTTGCAATGCGCAGTTTGGGCGTTGAGGATATTCTGCTACCAGGCAAAAGTTCGGGGCTGCGGATTACTGGACAGCTCAGTGATAATGGTCGTAAAGCGCAAAGGCAGCCGGAACATTATGATCCTAAAATTGCCTTGCAAGTACCAACGTCTCAACATCAGGGCGATTTATTCTCCTCCCAAGCACGTTCAGGCAGTATCGCCAGCGCTTGGCGCAGTGATCAGCTCGATTTAATCGCAGCTTATGCCCAACGTATACAAGGTAATTATTTTTCTGGCAAACATGGTCAAGATCGTTACCGCAAATTTAATCCCAATGGCGATGAACTCAGGAGCGTTGCTAAAATGTATGGCGAAGGTGAAGAAGTGCTCAATTCATCTTCCGATACGCGTTCCTTATTACTCAAAGCGGTATTGCGTCCACGTCAAGGTCATCAAGTAAATTTAAGTTATATCGATAGCGACAGCCAGTTTGGTGATGTGATGCCTTCGGATATTTATCGTTATGGCTCAGCCAATATTAATCAGTATCCATTGGGCAAAGTCCGTATGCATACCTTGAGTGCTCGTTATGATTATCAACCGAAGCAATATGATTGGATTGATTTCAATACGCAGTTTTGGATGACACAAGCCAAAACCAATCAGCTTGGCGCTGCATTTTTTGCGCCAGCCAGCCAGATGTTTCGTCGCGATCGCGCGTGGTCACCCCAAGAAAATAACCGCTATGGATTAGAGTTTAATAATAAAAGCAAGTTAGATAGTCCATGGGGTAAGTTTGTATTAAGTAGCGGTGTTGCCTTGCAATACGAACGCTTAAAACCACAGTCTAATGCCAATATTAGTATTTTTGACTTATATCAAAATAAAGTCATGCGTGATGCTGAGCGCCAAGATTATAGTTTGGCATTGAAGCTTGATTATTTCCCGATCGAAAGATTAAATATCTGGGCGGGATTGAATTATAACCACAACAAGGTTCGTGATTTTAATAAACAATATCGTGCCATTCGGGAAAATAAACTGCTACGTTTTGTCAATGTACGAAATGCTGCAGGTGAGTCTGGTCAGATGTATTGGTTTGCCGATGCCAATGGGCAATTCACAGACAAGACAGACCCACGTTTAAATAATGCAGTGGTTTTTACCGATACCAATAATCCGCTACAGGGCAAGTTATTGAATGACTTTGGTGCAGGGGTGAAAACGAATGTGCAGAAAAGTGAATATTCGAGTGTAGTGGTCGGATATAAAGGTCTAGAAAAACCCGATCAACGCCAACATGGGTTGGCTCCGCATATGGGTGTGAGCTATCAATTTACCCCGCAGCAGCGTGCTTATTTAAGTTATACCGCAAAACATCGTATGCCCTCTTTATTGGAAACCAGCTTGGGAACGCAGCAGATTAAACCTGGGGAAGACTTAAAACCAGAGTTAGCGAAAAGCTGGGAATTGGGCTTTATACACGATAATCAACAAGGCTTTAGCGCTAAACTAAACTATTTCCATAATGATATTGATCATTTTATTACCCGTTATTATGATCCGCGTAGTTATGGTGCAATGACCTTTAGTAATCTCGATCATTTTAGAAATAGCGGGCTAGAATTACAAAGTAAATATGATCAGGACACGTTCTTTATAGACTTTTCTGCGACCAGATATTTTAAAATCGAATCTTGCGATGCGCGTTTTGCTGCCCATCTACGCAGTACGGGAGGTCGCTTGGCGAACACGCCAGACTGTACCGCTGGTGGTTTTATGGGATCTTATTTAAATACCCAAAATCCGCCTAAATATTCAAGCAATCTGACCATTGGGACGCGCCTGTTTGATCAGAAGCTGGTGCTAGGGTCACGCTATAGTTATAGTGCGGGACCAAAGAATACCCTCAATAAGCCTTGGCAAACCGGGGCGACAACACCGCAAATGAAATATGAATCTGTACATTTGATTGATCTATTTGCCGACTATCAAATTAATCCTCATATTGCTTTAAACTTTTCCATTCAAAATATCACCAATCGTTATTATCTAGATCCTTTGGCCTTAAGTTATATGCCAGCGCCTGGTCGTACCATGAGCTTAGGTCTTCAGCTAAAGTTATAAACAGTGATGCCTATAAACCTATAAAATAGTGCTGCAGAGATTGTTATGGTTCTAGATTCTAAGTTTTAGATTTTAGAAGAATGCCAATCTCTAGCAGATCTAGTTAAATCGTTTACAGCTTGATCTTTAAAAGTTGTGGCTTGAAAATAAGCGCAATGACATCCATTAAGATAGTTCAAGCTAGCGCGAAGGTCCACTGTGAACGAAAATGCCCGCCAACATATTGAAAAGCTACTCACGCATATGACCCAATTACCCGGCGTTTATAAAATGCTTGGTAAAGAGGGGGAGTTATTATATGTGGGTAAAGCAAAAAATCTAAAAAATCGTGTATCGAGTTATTTTGTAAAGACCCTTGAGCATCCCAAAACGCTAGCTTTGGTCGCACGAATTTATGATATCGAAACTTTGGTGGTACGCTCAGAAACAGAAGCACTGTTACTTGAGCAAAATCTAATTAAACTACATCGCCCGCCTTATAATATTATGCTGCGCGATGATAAGTCCTATGTTTATATCTTTGTGTCGAGTGATAAGCCCTATCCACGGATTGCTAGCGGGCGTGGTAAAGGCAAACACCAAGCAGGCAAATTTTTTGGTCCTTATCCAAGTGCCTATAATGCACGAGATACATTATTGGTATTACAAAAATTATTTAATGTCCGGCAATGTGAAAATAGCTATTTTTCACAACGTAAACGACCATGTTTGCAATATCAAATTAAACGCTGTTCTGCCCCCTGTGTAGGGCTTATTTCAGCGGCTGAGTATCAAGAAGACGTACAGAATTCGATTCGTTTTTTACAAGGTGATAGCCAAGAACTGAATCAAGAATTGATTACAAAAATGGAAGCGGCGGCCGAAGCTTTAGAATTTGAAAAGGCAGTGTTTTATCGTGATCGAATGGCTCTATTAAGAGATGTACAAGCACAGCAAGCGATTTATAAAGTCAAAGGTGAGGCCGATATTTTAGCCATTGCCAGCCAGTTTGGCGTGACTTGCGTGCAAATTATGCATGTGCGTAATGGCAAAATGTTAGGCGGAAAAGCTTATTTCCCCGATATGCAAGGCGATGACTTATCGGATTTGTTATCTGAATTTATTGCCAATTTTTATTTCCAAGTTGCCGATGAAGTACCCAGTGAATTGATTGTCAATGTAGCACTGCCCAACAGTGCTGAACTGGCTTTGGCCTTAGCACAACAATTTCAACAAAAAGTTCAGATCAAACATCATGTCCGAGAAACTCGTGCTGAATGGCTTGAGCTCGCCGAAATGAATGTACAACATGCTATTAAGGGTAAATTGAGCAATCATTTAGAATTACATGAGCGTTTTCATCAGCTACAAGAAGTATTGGGGCGATCTATTGATCGTATAGAATGTTTTGATATTTCTCATACCATGGGGGAGGCAACCATTGCATCTTGTGTGGTATTTGACAGCGGTGGGGCACGAAAACGGGATTATCGCCAGTTTGCTATCGATGGTATTCAAGCGGGTGACGATTATGCCGCAATGCGTCAAGCATTAACGCGTCGTTATAAGAAAAATATGTTGCCAGATTTACTGTTGATTGACGGCGGTAAAGGACAGCTGCATATGGCGATGCAAGTCATGCAAGATTTAGGGCTCAATGCTTTTATGGTCGGGGTATCTAAGGGCGAGGGGCGTAAACCTGGCTTGGAAACCTTACACTTTACCGATGGTCGTAAGATTCAACTGGCACATGATCATAAGGCATTGCATTTGATCCAGCAGGTACGAGATGAAGCGCATCGTTTTGCCATAACGCGGCATCGTGCTAAACGAGATAAACGGCGTAGCACATCGGTATTGGAAGCGATTCCGGGCTTAGGTCCTAAACGTCGTCGAGATGTATTAACCCATTTTGGTGGCATTCAAGGCGTACTCAAAGCAGCAGAAAAAGAACTTTTGTTGGTTCCTGGTATTGGTCCCAATATGGCACGGACCATCTATAAGGTGTTGCACGAATAGCCTTATGATGAAACAGAGGGGATGTCATCTATGCACTGCTGGCATACTCGTCAAAACTGATAACCATAAGTCAACTTTAAGGTGAAAAAGCTGCTGTAATGAGAACCACTGCGTTTCGCTAGTCGACAGTTGCGGGGGAATCGTTTAAAGTAAGCCAATTGATTTTTACCTCAGTTTTATGTTTATTGAGGAAGCAAACTGGCGGTGTCTATGACTACAGGTCGTATCCTGAATATCCCAAATATTTTGACGCTGGCGCGTATTGCCTTAATTCCAGTATTTTTATTGGTCGCTTACTGGCCGCCGGCAATTGGGGTGGGCGAATATAATGGCGGCATGCTACGTCATGCAATTTTAACCGGTATATTTATTGTTGCTGCGCTAACAGATTGGTTTGATGGTTATTTGGCTAGAAGCTTAAATCAAAGCTCTGCTTTTGGTCGTTTTTTAGACCCAGTCGCCGACAAACTTATGGTTGCAACAGCGTTGATCGTATTGGTGCAATGGCGACCCAGTATCGCCATGGCATTTGCTGCAATTGTGATTATTTCTAGAGAAATAACCGTTTCTGCACTACGAGAATGGATGGCAGAGCTGGGGGCAAGAACCAGTGTTGCGGTATCAACTGTGGGCAAATATAAAACCGCCTTTCAAATGATTGCGATCTCGGTATTTTTATTGAACTGGCAAGCGCTCGATATTTTGGCTTATACCTTGCTCTACACCGCAGTAGTGCTCACGTTATGGTCGATGTTCATTTATTTAAAGGCAGCTTGGCCATTCCTAAAACAGCCTTAGACTTAAACTGAAATATTGTTTTAATCTGATCACAAGACCGATGTCATGCATCGGTCTTGTTTTTTTGAGCTGATTTTTTGCTATAAAAATAGCACTTTAAATAAAACGACATTCGCAATACCTACCTAACTCCTACCTAAGTCATCATATTGTCAAATGAGAAAGATTTTCAGATGTACATGTGGATTAAAAGGAGATAAAGCATGACAACAATGAAAGCAGCAGTGGTAACAGAATTTGGCCAACCATTAGAAATAAAGGACGTAGAAATACCAAAAGTAAGTCACGGTAAAGTATTGGTTAAAATGATCGCAACAGGGGTTTGTCATACCGATTTACATGCGATGCATGGCGACTGGCCGATTAAACCAAGCTTACCGTTTATTCCAGGTCATGAAGGCGTGGGCAAGGTGGTGGAAATTGGTGAAGGAATTAACCATTTAAAAGTGGGTGATACAGTCGGTATTCCTTGGTTATATTCAGCCTGTGGTCATTGTGATCATTGCTATGCTGGTTGGGAAACACTATGTAAGCAACAACAAAACTCTGGTTATTCAGTTAACGGTAGTTTTGCCGAATACTGTTTGGCAGATGGTGAATATGTTGGAGTGATTCCAGAAGGTGTTGACCTACTCGAGATCGCACCGATTTTGTGTGCGGGTGTGACGGTATATAAAGGTCTGAAAATGACCGAAGCACAAACAGGCGAGTGGGTTGCAATTTCAGGTATCGGTGGTTTAGGGCATGTTGCTGTGCAATATGCAAAAACCATGGGCTTTAATGTTGTAGCGATCGATGTGGATGATTCTAAATTAGATTTAGCCAAAAAACTTGGTGCGGATGTGGTGATTAACGCCATGAAGCAAGATGTGAAACAAGCGGTATTCGATGCAACCGGTCAAGAAGGTTGTCATGGCGTACTGGTTACTGCTGTATCGCCAAAAGCGTTTGAACAAGCTGTATCGGTGATTCGCCGTGGTGGTACCATGGTGCTGAACGGTTTGCCACCAGGTAAGTTTGATCTGTCTATTTTTGATATGGTACTCGACGGTATTACTGTACGTGGTTCGATTGTCGGTACACGTTTAGATTTGAAAGAAGCACTCGATATTGCTGCACGTGGTAAGGTCAAAGCGCATATTGCTGTAGAGCCATTGGAAAATATTAATGATATTTTTGCACGGATGGAGCAAGGTAAGATCGATGGTCGTATTGTGATTGATTTTAATCAATAATTTTTTGATTCCTAGCGCAAGCGGTATTGAAATCACGGTAGCATCATTGTTCTCATGATCTAAGAACGCCAGCATATGCTGGCGTTTGTTCTTGAAGCATGGCTGGTCTATTAAAGTGCAAGTCTGTTAAAGCCGGCATCTTTTAAGATGCATGCCTGTGCTCTGTACAAATGCCAGAAAATATCGCTTAATTTGATGTTTTTGTGCTGTGCTGCGCTGTGGTACTGGATGCGGCATCCTCTGTAGTTGTTGTAGCCTCGAATAGGGTATTGAGCTTAAAGATATCGTTTTGTATACGATCGAGTTGTATTTGAATTTTCTCAATGTTTTGAGTTGCCAATATAGATTGATCTTTGAGATTGGCATTGTTGAGCAATTTATCTGTCACTTGAATAATATTTTGGCGTAGTGCGGTCGCTTCTGCTGTGCTGAGATTGACCTCGTTGAGTGCCAGTTTAAAATCGGTCAGTTGTTGGTTTAATGCTGCAAGGCTGTTTTGAATCGCTGGTCGATCACCTTGAGCCAGCGCATCTTGTAAATCTGCTTGGCTTTGTTTGATTTGACTAATATAGCGGCTGGTTTGTAGTTGCACACGGGCAATATCTTGGATCGTCGCGAGTAAACTACTGTCTTTAGGCGTGCTTGCTACAGAAGCACTGGCACTTGAACGCTCATGCGCTGCTGTATCTTCTGGTGGAGGGGTACAGGACAATAAAAGAATGCCGCTTGCAAATAAAATAAAGGGGAGCAAAATGCCCGATAGAAATTTCCCCATGCTGAACTCACCGCTGCTAGGATCGACTTTAGAGTTTAGACGGCGCTCATGAAGAAACTTTGAAGTATTTGTGCACCAATCAATACAGTATAGAACCAGCACGCCACGGCTGAGCGATATGGAATGGAGATGAGATCGTCATGAAGCACGACCCCATCTTTGGATGCATTATTTTGCAGCATCGATTTTGGTTTGAATCTCATCGAATGATGCTTGGAATGCGGTTGTAGATTCAGTAATTTTCTTTTGTAATTCCATCATTTTGTTGGCATCTGGTTGACCAGAAGTACTGATTTCCATCATTTCAACAACTTGACCTTGCATGTCTTTATATTTATTACGAAGATCATCGACTTCAGCACTTTTCAGCTTAATCTCATCAAAGCTTTTGCTAAACTCTTCAAAGAATTTTTTAAATTCTTTGATGCCTTCTTCCTGTGCTTCTTTACCACCTTTTTGCATTGCAGCGGTGACTTTGGCTTGGAATTCATTTACTTTTGCTTCTTGAGATTTTTGCAAGTTGCTGAAGCTTTCTAGATCGCTCTTAATATCAGCAACATTGTCATGGCTTAATACAAGGGCAGTTGCACCAGATGTGGTTGTAGCACTTTCCGTTGCAGGTTGTTTTTTATCACAGGCACTTATCGTTAAAGCAGTTGCTACACACATTGAAGCAAGCAGTAGTTTTTTCATAGTTTTATCCTAATGTTTTATCTGAGGATTGGTATTAAAGTTTCAATGATATCTTTTAGGGATTAAACACTAAGAGTATTAGAATAAACCCTAATAGATCAAATATTTGCGAATTACATCACTTTATTACAATAACTGATAAGGATATATTTTACTAGATAATGCTAACGATTCTATGACAAATCATCCATTCTCTCTATGCAAACTTTTCTACAAATTTATCGAAATTACAGTATTTTATCTAAAATTAAAAAGCCAAAAAATAATCAGTAGTTTTTTGCAAAGATATTTTAAAATAAAAAAACTTGTGTGATTTTTAGTGAAATCACACAAGTGATCGAGCGTTTTATGCTGTGGAAAAGGTGCGCATCGGGATGATGGCAGCGATTGATTTACTCTGCTAACAGCTCATCAATTTTTGCCAAAAGACGCGGGTCATCGGCCGTAATATCGGGTGCAAAACGTGCAACCACTTCTCCTTTTTTATTGATGAGAAATTTTTCAAAATTCCACAAAACTTCCGGTGGGTTATTGGGGCTTAGACCATATTCGACTAAGTCATCCCACCACGGACCTTCACCTTCACGTTGTGGAATAGCGCTGATGAGCGTTTGATAAAGCGGATGTTTATCTGGGCCAACGACTGTTATTTTTGAAAATAATGGAAAGTGTACATTGTATTCGAGATTACAAAATTCAGCGATTTCAGCATCGCTACCCGGTTCTTGTTGTAAGAAGTCATTGCTTGGAAAAGCTAAAATTTCTAAACCTTGCGTATTTTTTTCTTGATAAAGTTGTTCTAGACCTTGGTACTGTGGTGTAAGCCCGCATTTAGATGCCACATTGACAATGAGTAGAACTTTACCTTGATAATGTTCAAGATTGATATGTTGAGCATCGATTGTTTTAACTGCAATATTATAAACAGACTGACTCATAGTGCTTCCTTGAAGAGTGTGTGATGGCTATATATTGATTGGGTTAGAGGTTAATCAGGTTAGGCGCAGGTAGAGATTTTTCTATCTGCGTTTTTAGTTTACAGAAAAAGCGCAAGAGATGCGCTTTCTGGCTAAAATAAGTAGGCACTTATTTTAAGACTCGGTTTGAGGACTAGGTTTTAAGACTAGGTTTTAAGACTTGGTTTGAAGGCTAGACATGCCGATGTGTATTGAATGCTAGAGAACAAAGCTTTTAACCTTCACATGAGATTTTGGGGTTATTGAGCCCACGTGACCAAGTGAAGATACTGAGCATGGCAATGGCTACAAAAATCAGTACGCTATAAAGCAAGATATTGGCACTAAAATGATCAACGATATACCCCCCCAGTAATGAACCGGTGGCAATCATGACCTGAAAAACCCCTACAAATAATGGCATACCTTTTTCTACTGCTTGTGGAGCATGTACAAACATCCAGATGTTGGCTGTGGTCGGAAATGCACCAAAGGCAAAACCCCATAGTGCAGTTAAGATAAATGCACCAGAGCTATAAATGGCGAGCGTTGGAAAGCTAACAAAGACGATGGCAAAACACAGTGCCACAAATGCAAAGCTATAACGCACATTGATATTGCCACTATAACCTGCGAAGGCATTCCCGAGTATGCCTGCTGCACCAAATAATAGCAGTAGACTACTGATGGTTGTTGGACTGAAGCCCGCAACATTTTTAAAGAATGGTGCTAAATAGCTATAAGAAGAAAAATGCGCAAGCCCGACAAATAAAATAATCAGTAAGCCTTTACGGGCTTTAACTTCTCTAAATAGGCTGGGTAAATCATGTAAGCGGATAACACTTTGAGGCTTCAGTTTGGGGAGATACATTAACTCTAAGATCAGTGCAAGAATGGCCACCATTGCGGTGATAAAAAAAGCACTTCGCCAGCCCCAGAAGGTACTAAGCCATGTACCCAATGGTACGCCAAGCACAGTTGCAAAGGTAACACCAGCCATGACGACTGCATTGGCTTTGGCAATGGGCACATGACGAGGTGCTAAACGCCCACTCAAAGCTATCGCGGTTGCCCAAAAGCCACCAATGGCAATGCCTAAAACTAATCGGCTCAACAACAATAGGGCAAAACTTTCTGACCAAGCGGTGAGTAAATTGGCAAGGATGGTGACAGCAGTTAAGGCAATAAGTAAATAACGACGGTCTAAATTTTTAATAAAAACAGGCAATAACGGTGCTGCACATGCAGCCATAATGCCGGGCAAAGTAATCACTAAACCCGCTGTGCCAGTACTGACCTGTAGGTCAGCAGCAATGCTATTGAGTACCCCAATGGGTAGAAACTCACTGGTGACCAAGATAAATGCAGTCACTGCTGTGGTAATGAGTGCGAGCCAGCTTCCTTGACGATGTTCAGATGAACTGAATGCTTCAGATGGGCTGGGCTTAGACTGTGAGGCCGTGGGCTCGGATAGAGACGTCATATGACAGGGTCCTAAAAGAGAAACTGATAATTTAGTAACGATCGTTATGAAATAAAAAATATTTGAATTTTTTCTGCCTGTCAATTAATTTGGTAACGATCGTTATAAAAAATAATGTGAACCATATGCAGAATTCCTTAACAGATAATCCAGATGTGCCGATTACAGCACCGAAGAAACGTGGGCGTCCGAAGTGTTTTGATGAACAACAAGCGCTAGAACGTGCCATGTTGTTATTTTGGCAATATGGCTATGAAGCGACCGCAATTAGTGACTTAACACAAGCATTGCAAATTACTGCACCTAGTCTTTACAGTAGTTTTGGCGATAAAGCGCAATTGTTTAAACGTTGTTTGGACTATTATTTAGAACACGAGGCTTGTCCTACCGATCTTATTTTTAAAGAAGCCAAGACCGCTAAGGCAGCACTAGAGTTGTTGATGTATGAAAATGCCAAACGTTTGGTGCAGGAAAATAAACCGACGGGGTGTATGTTGGTGGTTGCGACCATGAACTGTTCGGAACATAATCAACCGATTCAGCATGATATTGTCAGTCGACGGCAGCAGAGCAAGTTAAAGATTTTTAAACGCTTGTTACAAGGGCAACAACAGGGCGATTTACCCGATACAGTAGATATTCAGGCCATGACCGATTATTACACCACGATCTTACAAGGCTTGAGTTTGCAAGCACGTGATGGTGCATCTTTGGCTCAGTTAAATGGCGTGGTTGATCATGCCATGCAAACATGGCATAGCTTTATTGGTGTTAAGGCTTAAATCTTTAGCTCAAGGCTTACATATTGAGCTAAAGATTTAAGCCGGTATAGAGCGCTTTGATACCTTATCATCGTTGTTATTTTAATATTTAATTTTAGTATTATTGTCTGAAATTCCGCATTTTAGTCAGATCAGACATGTCTGATCTTGAAGCCTAATCCTATTTGAGTTGGTATTATGAATCAAAAGTCATCCGCAGCATGGTGGGCTTTATGCTTGCCAATGTTGGCAGTTTTTATTTGGTCGTTAAATATTGCTGTGACGCGCTATGTTGCAGATTATATTTCTCCAGTCAGTATTAGTTTTTACCGTTGGTTGGTGGCTTTTATTGTATTGACACCATTTATGCTGCATAAAACTTGGCAGCAGCGACATTTGATTAAGACTTATTTTGTAGAGTTTGCTGTCCTCAGTGCTTTTGGTATGGTGCTCTATCAAGGGCTTGCCTATGTGGCATCACATGAGACCACCGCAACCAATATGGGAATTATCAATGCATTTATTCCGATCTTCACTATTTTTGTCTCTTTGGCAATTTTAAAGGTACGTCCCAACCTTTATGCCGTGGTCGGCAGTATTTTATCCTTGGTGGGTTTGCTCTATGTCATGAGTAAAGGTGATTGGTCCAGTCTATTACAGCTGGGTGCGCACTTTGGCGATTTACTGATGATTTTTGCGGTATTTTTCTATGCCTTCTATGGGGTGTTTCTGAAAAAATGGCAATTAAAAGTACCATTACTGTTGAGCCTTTATATTCAAATTGGCTTTGCATTGATTTATCACCTACCTTTTATCGCTTGGTTAGGTCTAGACCCAATAAATGCTGAAAATGCAGCCAGCGTTATTTATGCTGGATTATTTCCATCTTTGATTGCACCATTTTTATGGATGTTAGCCGTACAAAATATTGGTCCTAATCGGACATCTATTTTCATGAATTTGATGCCTGTTTTTACGGCAATTATTGCCAATATCTGGCTGAATGAAGCATGGACCAGTGCGCATACTTTCGGTGGTTTACTCATTTTGTTGGGTATTTTATTGGCACAAAAGAAAAGCAAAATTTAATCAAGGCTGTTGTATGTAAAGCGCGTTGATTGCACAGCTGATGAGCTCACTATTTATTGTGTTCACAATCAATATAAATATTTGCATCATTGGCAATCATAAAAATAGCCAAGCCTATATAGTGCTTGGCTATTTTGAATGGTTAACGATGCGTGTTGCTTTAAAGCTTAAGCACTCATATTCAGCTTAGAACTTCATGCTCATTCGTGCCCAATAGTTGCGGCCAATATTATTAAATTGCTGGTCAACAGCATAACCAAAACCAGCGTTACCCAGTTTATTGAGATGCTCTGTATATGAGGTATTGAATAGATTGTCTACCCCTACAGATAAATCTATACCAGAACTGAGATTATATGTTGCATTCAGCGATAGGGTATTAAAAGAATCGCTTTTCTTTAAGTCATATCCAACGATATTACCGTCATTTAAACTCACTCGATTCTGTGAAGCCACAACACGCCATAATAAACCAACATTATATTTGTCGGCGACATAGCGTAGATTCATACGACCTTCTAGTGGTGAAATCTGTGCCAATGGTTTATGGTCATCTTTGTTTTTACCCCAAGCATACATCGCGCTTAGATCGGCTTGAATATGATCGTTAAATTGATAGCCAACCCCAGCTTCAGCCCCAGCGATGTTGGCATCGATATTACGGCTTTTGGCTTTACCATCCACATAACGCATCAAGATAAAATCATTCACTTGACCAGCATAAGCGGAAGCCCACGCATTGAATGCTCCACGATCGTATTGCAAGCCCATATCAAGTTGTGTGGTTTTTTCATTTTTCAGATCACGAAAAACATTGTCATTGCTATGATAAGCGGTAGTGCTAAATAGCTCCCAATAATCAGGTACACGCTCCACATACCCTAAACCGATATAGCTTTTGAGCCCCTGTTGATCCATTTCATTTTCTAAACGGATAAAAGCGCTAGGAAGTGTTTCTTTACGTGTTTGGGTCGGTTTTTGATCGCGTTGGAAATTGCTGATTTTGCTTTGGTCAACACGTACACCAGTGATTACTGTATTGGCATCATTGAGTTGGTAACTTAATTCCCCAAAGGCACCATAAGATTCAAATTTCATATTGGTAAAGAAATCAGAACTCATATTGGGCATGTCGAGCATGAGCATATTACCGCCATGCTTATTTTGCTGTGAATCTACACCCGTAATCAGTTTAAATTTGTCCCATGCCAATGTCATATTGGCGCGGGCGTTGAGCGTACGCCGTGTGACTTGCATAGACATACGATTGGGTCCCATATCATGACTGCCATGCCCCATATCGTGACTGCCGTGTTGCATTGTTTGTGCATGCGCTTTAGGCCTGCTATGTGCCATATGCATGCTATGCCCATGACCACCACCAGATCCCATGCGTGGCGGAGTACGTAAGCTAAAATTGTCCATAATATGGTCATTATAGCTATAGTCAATTTGTGCATCGACTTGTTGGATGATTGGTGTCAGGTTTTTCTTTTGTATAGAGAAACCTAAACTCTCACGTTTAAATTGTGAGCCATCCATGCCACGTCCAGCGTACATCATTTCACCATCGCTTTTACCCCCTTTGAGTTCCAACCATGTGTCATCATCCGGGGTCCAACCTAGTGCGAGGTCCGCATTCCATTTTTTCCAGTCAGATGGCACTTTGTTGCCATCACCATCTTGATAACTGTCAGAAACAGAACGACTACTATTAAGACGTGCATATTTCGTTTCATCGCCGATTGCTGCTTCGACATTATGATCTAGGCGACCATAAGAACCGATCAGTACACTGGCTTGACCGCGATAAGCTTTGTCCGCAGTTAGTTTTTCTGGTTCACGTTCAAAGCTAACGGTTGCCGCTGAACCGGTATGCGCATATTGAACGGTTTGGGGGCCTTTGATGACCGTAATGCGGTCGTAACTTTCTGGTGATATATAAGATGTTGGACTATCCATACGGCTTGGGCAGGCACCTAAATTTTCTGTGCCGTCAGTTAAGATTTTAATGCGTGAACCAAACATGCCACGGAAAGTTACATCACTGTTGGCACCACCACTTTTCACTTGGTTAAAGCCAATAATACTTTGTAAATAGGCTGCACCATCAACTGCTGGAATAGGTTGGGTCGGTTGTTTAGGATCGGCATGAATAACCAAACCATTGGCATCATTGGCTTTTTGCGCCGTAAGGACAATCGGTGCCATGGTTTTCGGATGATGTTCTTCACCATTATGTGCCAAGCTAAGGGTCGAGGTGCAGATGAGTGCCATCGCAGCCACAAGAGGCTGTAAGTTAAATTTTTGAGACATGAGTATTGCCTTTCTACATAAACGAAACAGGTAAAAGCACCACAAAGTGCTGAATTGATGTTTGATTTATGCGAAAAGTGGTGGCGCACGCCCTTGGGGAATTAGAAATAGTCGCTGTAGCGCAAAATAGATGTGGCGAAAAGCATGTTGAAATGCAAGCAGACGTACAATAATACGATCCAAGATCACTTTGATTTGATCAAGTTCTGGCGGTAGGACTAAGTTTCCATACACAGTACAGTATTGACATTGATGATTCAGATCATGGTGATGACCTTGGTGATCAGTGCTGTGTGCATTTTCTGTTTGCAGTGATATGACGTTATGATGATGTGTACTATGTTGCTGTGTGCTATGTTGCTGTTGGATCAGTTTGTTTTGAAAATCTGGATTGCTTTGTAATGCTTGGCTAATAGTTTCACAGACCGGCGCAATTTGAAATTGTGGCGGTAGCAAAGGCTGTAAAAATACAGCAATCTGTAAAAGTACGGCAGCAAAGCCGAGGAATATCCCACAGCGACCCAACAAAACGTTCATCTCAACATTTTAGCCGACTCAGTATAACAAAGCCCAAAGTGATTTGGGCTCTATCTTGCGTTAATTTATAGACAAACCGACCTTAGCGTTTTACTTTTTGTCTTTGTTTGACGATTTTTTCGACCTTATCACGTGCGCGTTGGCGTTTGAGCGGCGAAAGATAATCAACAAAGAGTTTACCTTTTAAATGGTCCATTTCGTGTTGAATACACACCGCCAATAGCCCATCCGCATCAACTTCGACGGCATTGCCATCTAGGTCTAGGTATTCGATTTTAACGCGCGAAGGACGTTCAACCGTGTCATAGATTTGAGGTACCGATAAGCAACCTTCTTCATAAGGTTGAGTGTCTTCAGTCAATACTGTTACTTTGGGGTTGATAAATACCCGTGGCTCATTCTTTTCTTCTGAAAGGTCCATGACAATCAATTGAATGTGTCGATCAACCTGTGTTGCAGCTAAACCAATGCCAGGTGCGTCATACATTGTTTCAAACATATCCGCTGCCAATTGGCGGATTTCGTCTGTGACCTTTTCAATAGGTTTGGCGACAGTACGCAAACGCGGGTCTGGAAAGCTTAAGATGGGTAATAAGGCCATGCTACATCCTCATTGGTTTATGCCATTGATCATAAAAATAATGAAGCACTGGTGTGATGATTTAAAATAAAGTGACTCAGCGAATATGCCGATTATACCCTAAAACAAAGATGCCATAAGCGAATTATTTCAATAGCATCATCCGCTAAGCAGCAGTAGAGCTTATTGTTTCGTCTTAAATGAGTGTTTTTTGCTCAAGCTTACTGGTGATACGAATGATCATAATGCGCTATTATTTTGAGATATAACCATGCTTGATGAAATTTCTGATTGCGATGTCGCAACGATTCGGCTGTGGTATCTGGTACAGCATTCTATTCATGCATATCGGAAGCTATTAAAACATTTTGGCTCCGCACTTGAAGCCACCTCAAGTACGGCATTAAGTCATTGGTCTACCCTACAATTACATCAAGGGCATATCCAGCGTGCGCAGCAGTTTAAGCAAACAGAAGGTCAAGTCGCTTTCCAGCGGTGTCTAGAGCAGGTACAACAACATACAGATCATATTGTGACCGAGCAACAGCGCCAATACCCGCAGCAGTTATCCATCTATAGTGATCGACCGCCGATACTTTTTATTCAAGGGGCATGGCAAAATTTATCTCAACCGCAGATTGCTATTGTGGGAAGCCGTAAAGCCAGCCCACATGGTAAACAAGTTGCTTATGATTTTGCCTACTACTTAAGTGAGAAAGGCTTTTTTATTAATAGTGGTTTAGCACAAGGCATTGATGAGGCTGCACATCTGGGTGCCTTGGCTCACCAACGCACAATGGCAGTGGTTGCAACGGGGTTAGATTCGACTTATCCATCTCAAAATCAACAATTGAAGCAAAAAATATTACAAAATGCAGGCAGTATTATTAGTGAATATCTTCCCTTAACTTTACCGCTACAACATCATTTTCCGCGGCGTAATCGGATTGTAAGTGGGCTGAGCTTAGGTGTGCTCGTTGCTGAAGCCAAGCATAATAGCGGTTCATTGATTACTGCCCAAGCTGCTGCAGAACAAGGTAAAGTTACTTTTGCTATCCCAGGGCATATTTATGCAGAACATCATCAAGGTTGTCATCAGCTGATTCGTGAGGGCGCTATTTTAGTCGATCATCCAGAACAGATTATTGAAGATCTTGCTTTACCGACGCAATGGCAATGCCAGCAACAAAATGAACAACCGATTACACCAACACAGATTCCAGAACATCTATATTTAGTCTATCAGCAGCTCGATTGGATTGGGCAAGATCTAGATCAATTGGCGATTAAACTAGAGATGAATGTCGCACAACTGACAGCTGCATTAATGGAATTAGAGTTGATCGGTGTTTGTATTCAGCAGTCTGGTTTGTACTTACGTTGCCGAATGAGCCATTAAAGTTCACAATAGCCAATGATGTTATGCTCTAAATAGGATGATTTATGCTTACAACCTCAGTTGCTGAAGCTGCAGAATGTTTAATGAAGGGTCAAGTTTTGGCCTATCCGACAGAAGCGGTCTGGGGCTTAGGTTGCGACCCCTTCAATCAAGCTGCTTTCTTAGAAATTCTAAGACTCAAACAACGACCCATTGAAAAAGGCGTTATTTTGCTGGCCAGTCAAATGAGTCAAGTCGAACACTTACTGGAAAACTTAGAACCACATTATCGCCAACGTGTTATTGATAGCTGGACACAACAAGCTGTTGCTGAACGCGCTACGACTTGGTTAATAGATGCGCATGATGAAATTCCAACATGGATTCGCGGTCAACATCCTAAAGTTGCTGTACGTGTAACCAACCACCCATTGTGTATTGCCTTATGTAATGCATTTAAGGGTTTTATTGTTTCGACCAGCGCCAATCCTGCCGGTTTAGCACCGGCTCGTAGTTTGCAAGAAGCCAATGCTTATTTTAATTCGGATGTACATTATCTAAATGGTGACTTGGGCTTAAGTCAGGCGCCGAGTCGTATTTTGGATGCCGTAACGGGTGAAATTATTCGCGCTTAGTTTTAGCAGATGTGAACAACAGCAGCGTAACCAGAAAATATATGAATCAGAAAATAGATAAAGACAAATTAGATGGCTGTAAGTTTGAGCTTTATTTGCGTAAAGTTCTCTTGAGTGTAGGCAAATAAAGCAAGAAGTTATTGGGTTGCTGCTATTTCACCCAAAAAAATAGAGATTTCGCCGATATCGCCGAGAAAACAAACAAGCGTGTAGAAAAGTCAAAAAAAGGGGTTGCGCCAGAAAATAGATAGCCTATAATGCACATCCATCGGCGGTGATGTTGATTAAAAGCTTTTTAAAATCAGATGCTTAGCAAATCCAGAGTGATAAGTTAAGTTGAGTGAATTAGAAAGTAATTCAATAAACATTAAATTTTGCTTGACTTATCTAAGATAAGGCGTAGAATAGCCGACCTAGCTTACTCCTGACGAAGTAGTAAGAAGATCATTAAGAGATTATGAAGAACAACTTGTGTGGATTTTTACTGGTTGATTGATCGAAAATATTATCATTGATTGATTGGTAGGAATTACTCGAAGTTTATTTGAGCAAATTTTTTGTCAGTAATTGATGAGCCAGAATTGTGACCTTAAGTCACTAATGATTTTAACTGAAGAGTTTGATCATGGCTCAGATTGAACGCTGGCGGCAGGCTTAACACATGCAAGTCGAGCGGGGGAAGGTGCTTCGGTACTGGACCTAGCGGCGGACGGGTGAGTAAAGCTTAGGAATCTGCCCATTAATGGGGGATAACGTTTCGAAAGGAGCGCTAATACCGCATACGCCCTACGGGGGAAAGCAGGGGATCGTAAGACCTTGCGTTAATGGATGAGCCTAAGTCGGATTAGCTAGTTGGTGGGGTAAAGGCCTACCAAGGCGACGATCTGTAGCGGGTCTGAGAGGATGATCCGCCACACTGGGACTGAGACACGGCCCAGACTCCTACGGGAGGCAGCAGTGGGGAATATTGGACAATGGGGGGAACCCTGATCCAGCCATGCCGCGTGTGTGAAGAAGGCCTTATGGTTGTAAAGCACTTTAAGCGAGGAGGAGAGTACCTTAGATAATACCTAAGTGTATTGGACGTTACTCGCAGAATAAGCACCGGCTAACTCTGTGCCAGCAGCCGCGGTAATACAGAGGGTGCGAGCGTTAATCGGATTTACTGGGCGTAAAGCGTGCGTAGGCGGCCATTTAAGTCAAATGTGAAATCCCCGAGCTTAACTTGGGAATTGCATTCGATACTGGGTGGCTAGAGTATGGGAGAGGAAGGTAGAATTCCAGGTGTAGCGGTGAAATGCGTAGAGATCTGGAGGAATACCGATGGCGAAGGCAGCCTTCTGGCCTAATACTGACGCTGAGGTACGAAAGCATGGGGAGCAAACAGGATTAGATACCCTGGTAGTCCATGCTGTAAACGATGTCTACTAGCCGTTGGGGCCTTTGAGGCTTTAGTGGCGCAGCTAACGCGATAAGTAGACCGCCTGGGGAGTACGGTCGCAAGACTAAAACTCAAATGAATTGACGGGGGCCCGCACAAGCGGTGGAGCATGTGGTTTAATTCGATGCAACGCGAAGAACCTTACCTGGCCTTGACATAGTGAGAACGATCTAGAGATAGATTGGTGCCTTCGGGAATTCACATACAGGTGCTGCATGGCTGTCGTCAGCTCGTGTCGTGAGATGTTGGGTTAAGTCCCGCAACGAGCGCAACCCTTTTCCTTACTTGCCAGCATTTCGGATGGGAACTTTAAGGATACTGCCAGTGACAAACTGGAGGAAGGCGGGGACGACGTCAAGTCATCATGGCCCTTACGGCCAGGGCTACACACGTGCTACAATGGTCGGTACAAAGGGTTGCTACCTAGCGATAGGATGCTAATCTCAAAAAGCCGATCGTAGTCCGGATTGGAGTCTGCAACTCGACTCCATGAAGTCGGAATCGCTAGTAATCGCGGATCAGAATGCCGCGGTGAATACGTTCCCGGGCCTTGTACACACCGCCCGTCACACCATGGGAGTTTGTTGCACCAGAAGTAGGTAGGATAACCGTAAGGAGTCCGCTTACCACGGTGTGGCCAATGACTGGGGTGAAGTCGTAACAAGGTAGCCGTAGGGGAACCTGCGGCTGGATCACCTCCTTAACGAAAGATTAGTGATTGGTAAGAATCCACAACAAGTTGTTCTTCAGTGTCTACGATGGGTCTGTAGCTCAGTTGGTTAGAGCACACGCTTGATAAGCGTGGGGTCACAAGTTCAAGTCTTGTCAGACCCACCACTAACTATGCTTGCAAGGTATCTTGTGAGAGGGTGACGGAAAAGTAGATACGAAATAATCTCGTAGATTTAAGCTGGGGACTTAGCTTAGTTGGTAGAGCGCCTGCTTTGCACGCAGGAGGTCAGGAGTTCGACTCTCCTAGTCTCCACCACTCATTATGATGAGTAAGGCTAAGAAAGAAGCTTAAAGCTAAAATGAAAGATCGATTATAGAGTTTAAATAAGAATTGGCATGAGCTGATTATATTTAACCTCTGTGATTTATCACAGTATCTTGACCTGACGAAGGCAAGATAAATCATTAACAGATTAGAAATTGAGTCTGAAATAAATTGTTCAACTTGATTTGTTTGAAAAGACAAATTGAGAACTAGTAAATGAACACTGAATCAAGCGTTTTGGTATGTGAATTTAGATTGAAGCTGTACAGTGTTTAAGTACACGAAACTTCGAACTGCGATGTTGTTAGTGCTCCTTGTAGGTGCTTGCGACTGTTTGGGGTTGTATAGTCAAGTAATTAAGTGCATGTGGTGGATGCCTTGGCAGTCAGAGGCGAAGAAAGACGTGATAGCCTGCGAAAAGCGTCGGGGAGGCGGCAAATATCCTGTGATCCGGCGATGTCTGAATGGGGAAACCCACCTACTTTAAGGTAGGTATCAATAACTGAATACATAGGTTATTGAGGCGAACGAGGGGAAGTGAAACATCTCAGTACCCTTAGGAAAAGAAATCAATTGAGATTCCCTGAGTAGCGGCGAGCGAACGGGGAACAGCCCATTAAGTCATATTTGTTTTAGTGGAATGCACTGGGAAGTGCAAACGTAGAGGGTGATATTCCCGTACACGAAAGAGCAAATATGATGATGTCGAGTAGGGCGAGGCACGTGAAACCTTGTCTGAATATGGGGGGACCATCCTCCAAGGCTAAATACTCCTGACTGACCGATAGTGAACCAGTACCGTGAGGGAAAGGCGAAAAGAACCCCTGTGAGGGGAGTGAAATAGATCCTGAAACCGCATGCATACAAGCAGTGGGAGCTCCATTTTGGAGTGACTGCGTACCTTTTGTATAATGGGTCAGCGACTTATATTCAGTAGCGAGGTTAACCGTATAGGGGAGCCGTAGAGAAATCGAGTCTTAATAGGGCGTCTAGTTGCTGGGTATAGACCCGAAACCGGGTGATCTATCCATGAGCAGGTTGAAGGTTGGGTAACACTAACTGGAGGACCGAACCCACCGTCGTTGAAAAGCCGGGGGATGACTTGTGGATAGGGGTGAAAGGCTAATCAAACTCGGTGATAGCTGGTTCTCCCCGAAAGCTATTTAGGTAGCGCCTCGGACGAATACCATTGGGGGTAGAGCACTGTTTCGGCTAGGGGGTCATCCCGACTTACCAAACCGATGCAAACTCCGAATACCAATGAGTACTATCCGGGAGACAGACTGCGGGTGCTAACGTCCGTAGTCAAGAGGAAAACAATCCAGACCGCCAGCTAAGGCCCCAAAATCATAGTTAAGTGGGAAACGATGTGGGAAGGCATAGACAGCTAGGAGGTTGGCTTAGAAGCAGCCACCCTTTAAAGAAAGCGTAATAGCTCACTAGTCGAGTCGGCCTGCGCGGAAGATGTAACGGGGCTAAAACTATGTGCCGAAGCTGCGGATGTATACTTATGTATACGTGGTAGGGGAGCGTTCTGTAAGCCGAAGAAGGTGGATTGAGAAGTCTGCTGGAGGTATCAGAAGTGCGAATGCTGACGTGAGTAACGATAAAACGGGTGAAAAACCCGTTCGCTGAAAGACCAAGGGTTCCAGTCCAACGTTAATCGGGGCTGGGTGAGTCGACCCCTAAGGCGAGGCCGAGAGGCGTAGTCGATGGGAAATTGGTTAATATTCCAATACTTCTGTGTAATGCGATGAGAGGACGGAGAAGGTTAAGTCAGCCTGGCGTTGGTTGTCCAGGTGGAAGACAGTAGGCATGCATCTTAGGCAAATCCGGGGTGCTCTATGCTGAGAGTCGATAGCAAGCTAGTTTACTAGCGAAGTGGCTGATACCCTGCTTCCAGGAAAAGTCTCTAAGCTACAGTTACACAGGAATCGTACCCGAAACCGACACAGGTGGTCAGGTCGAGTAGACCAAAGCGCTTGAGAGAACTCTGCTGAAGGAACTAGGCAAAATGGTACCGTAACTTCGGGAGAAGGTACGCTGCTGACGGTGATTCCCCTCGCGGGATGAGCGGTTGGCAGCCTCAGAAACCAGGCCGCTGCAACTGTTTATTAAAAACATAGCACTCTGCAAACACGAAAGTGGACGTATAGGGTGTGATGCCTGCCCGGTGCTGGAAGGTTAATTGATGGGGTTAGCGTAAGCGAAGCTCTTGATCGAAGCCCCAGTAAACGGCGGCCGTAACTATAACGGTCCTAAGGTAGCGAAATTCCTTGTCGGGTAAGTTCCGACCTGCACGAATGGCATAATGATGGCGGCGCTGTCTCCAGCAGAGGCTCAGTGAAATCGAAATCGCTGTGAAGATGCAGTGTACCCGCGGCTAGACGGAAAGACCCCGTGAACCTTTACTGCAGCTTGACATTGAACTTTGACCTTACTTGTGTAGGATAGGTGGGAGGCTTAGAAGTGGTGACGCTAGTTACCATGGAGCCATCCTTGAAATACCACCCTGGTAATGTTGAGGTTCTAACTCTGGTCCCTAATCGGGATCGAGGACCATGTCTGGTGGGTAGTTTGACTGGGGCGGTCTCCTCCTAAAGAGTAACGGAGGAGTACGAAGGTGCGCTCAGCGTGGTCGGAAATCACGCGTAGAGTATAAAGGCAAAAGCGCGCTTAACTGCGAGACCAACAAGTCGAGCAGGTACGAAAGTAGGTCTTAGTGATCCGGTGGTTCTGTATGGAAGGGCCATCGCTCAACGGATAAAAGGTACTCTGGGGATAACAGGCTGATACCGCCCAAGAGTTCATATCGACGGCGGTGTTTGGCACCTCGATGTCGGCTCATCTCATCCTGGGGCTGAAGCAGGTCCCAAGGGTATGGCTGTTCGCCATTTAAAGAGGTACGCGAGCTGGGTTTAGAACGTCGTGAGACAGTTCGGTCCCTATCTACCGTGGGCGTTGGAAATTTGAGAGGATCTGCTCCTAGTACGAGAGGACCAGAGTGGACGAACCTCTGGTGTACCGGTTGTGACGCCAGTCGCATCGCCGGGTAGCTATGTTCGGAAGGGATAACCGCTGAAAGCATCTAAGCGGGAAGCCTACCTCAAGATTAGATTTCCCTTGGAGTTTATCTCCACTAAAGAGCCGTTGAAGACTACGACGTTGATAGGTTGGATGTGGAAGCATGGCGACATGTGAAGCTGACCAATACTAATTGCTCGTGAGGCTTGACTATACAACACCCAAACAGTTGTTGTATAAAGCTCATTCGATTCATTTAAAATCAAATCTACTTGATTCATGTGAAATTCTAGTTACAATACAGACCCAGTTCTAATCCGTTAATAACTCATTTGGTTAAGAAAGTATGGCACTGAATAAAAATGTTCAGATCAGACCAGAAATCACCATAAACAGTTGTGCTGGCGACAATAGCAAGAGTGAACCACCTGATCCCTTCCCGAACTCAGAAGTGAAACCTCTTCGCGCTGATGGTAGTGTGGGGTTACCCATGTGAGAGTAAGTCATCGCCAGCTCATGATTACATATCCCTCGATGTCAAACATCGAGGGATTTTTTTTGGTTATATTTTAATAAAATGGTGAAATAGCGAAAGATAAAAACATAAAAATAAGCAGTGTGATGGCAGACAACTCAAGAAATATTCCCGCAATGCAATATAGAAAAACTAGCTGATCCTAACCATAAAAATTCCCTCTTAGTCCAGACAAAGAGGGAAACGGAGTTGCTGTACTATATTTCTTTATTGTTATGATTTTTATGCACTTGCACTTGCACTTGCACTTGCACTTGCACTGAGCTGCTGCTGTTCTAGTGCTCTTACTAAAGGAAGAACTTTTTCGCCAAAGTATTCGACTTCCTCGATAAAATGTAAAAAACCAATCAAAATTAGATCAATACCAAGTGCTTTTAAAGCAACGATGCGTTCAGCAATTTGTTGTGGTGTACCAATTAAATTGGTCTTAAAGCCATCATTGTACTGTACTAGATCTTCAAAGCTTGATTTTGCCCAGTTGCCTTCACCTTCTTTTGTGGCTGCACCCGCTTCTCTTGTTGCAATGGCAAAAGCTTGCACGGCTTCGACATTGGCTTCATCAATAATCTCTTGTAAGACGGCTTGGGCTTCTTGTTCAGTATCTCTGGCAATCACAAAGGCATTAACCGCAACGCGGACTTGATGTTGATGATTTTTGGCTTTAATTTTCAAATCATTGATTTGTTCTCTTAAGGCATCTGCGTTATTGCCATTGGTAAAATACCAATCAGATACGCGTGCAGCCATATCACGTGCAGCCCTTGAACTACCACCTTGGAAAATTTCTATATAAGGTTTCTGAATAGGTTTGGGTTTTAGGGTGTAATGGTTGAATTGATAGTATTTGCCATGAAAGCTAAATTGCTCTTGTGACCAAATACCTTTAAGACACTGAATAAATTCTTCTGATCGGCGATAGCGTTCATCATGTTCGGGCCAATCTTCACCAATTGCATCAAATTCACCTTTAAACCAACCACTGACAATATTGACCGCGATACGTCCTTGGGTGAGTTGATCAATTGTTGCCAATTGTTTTGCAGCTAAAGCAGGTTTCCATGGACCGGGTAAAATAGCAGCAATTACTTTTAAGCGTTCAGTTTTAGCCAAAATAGCGTGACTAAAACTGACTGATTCATGTTGATATTCAGCACCATAACCTGCGGTAAAGCGGATTTGTGTGAGTGCATATTCAAAACCATTTCTTTCTGCTGCTTGAGCCAATCGGACATTGTAGTCATAACGCCAATCGGTACGTTGTTCAATGTTACTGACAACGAGTCCGCCACTTACGTTGGGTACCCAGTAGGCAAATTTAATTTGATTTTTTGAATCAGTCATGGTTATTTCCTTTGTTATTATTGTTGGTCGTAAACACAGATTGCTTAAGCAACCTGTGTTTTAGTTTTGTCTAAATGCTTCTGTTGTAATCTTGATTCAGCGGCATCTAGGCTTGGTACTGCAACAGAGGGGAGTACTTCTTCTTGTTCGATTTGTTTATTAATTCCTAGATTTGCATTGGCCTGCTCAGTTTTGGCTTTGACAATTTCAGCACGATGACCTTTGGCTGGTGCCCATTCCAATACGGGTAAGGCACGTGCAATGGCTAAGGTAATCCGATCACGTAGGCTTTGGCTTTGAATGGTATAGTCTGCATTGAAGTCACGATCTGTAGCATAGACACCAATTGGCAAGGTCTGCGCTTGGAAAAAACTAAACAATGGGCGCAACTGGTGCTCTAAAACTAAGGCATGACGATCGCTACCCCCAGAAGCAGCCAAGAGTACGGGTACATCGACTAAAGCAGTTTGTTCTACAAAATCGAAGAAATGTTTAAATAGACCAGTGAAAGATGCACGATAAACTGGTGTTCCAACGATCAGTGCATCAGCTGCTTCAACAGCTGCGAGGTCATCTTGAACACGTTGTGGTAATTGATGACGATAAATTGCACCCCCTAATAAACTTCCAATTTCACTAAATTTTATAAAATGCACTTGCACCGGCGTTGCATCGGAAAGCTCATCTATAATTTCCTGAATAAGGCTTTCTGTCTTGGATGGGAAGTTTAAACCACCTGATACTGCAACGATATTTAAAGGTTTTTGTAAATCTGTAGACATGCTTATGACCTAAATACATAAATTTGGAATAGGCTTATTAATCAATAATTGCTTGGTCGTTGTAAAATAAGGAATAAAAAAAACAATATCTCTATTTGATATAAACTGAGATACTCAAGATTCAATATTAAAAGTGGCGCTATAAGTTATTGAGAAAAATATAAATTTTATATATATTTTCATTTCAATGGATAACAATCATGATTTATAGGAAATAACGCAGTAATTATCTGAGAAAGAGCTATAAATGAAAAAAATAGCTTTAATTGGGTAATTATTCTAGAAATTGGTTAAGATTTACGTATCCTTAATTGTAAGAGTACAGTTAAAATGAGTAACTGTGCTAGAGATGTCACGCCTTACTTATGAATATATTAATTGTTGATGATCATCCGCTATTTCGTCATGCTTTAATTCAAGCTGTACGTTATAGTTTCCCGCAGGTACAAATTCATGAAACTGCTGCAGTGAATGAATTTTATGAACGTTTGGAAAAGGGGCCAGAACCTGATTTAGTATTGTTAGATTTAAGTTTACCAGGCGCTTCTGGTTTCTCTGCTTTGATCTATGTACGTGCTCAGTATCCAGCTATCCCGATCATCGTTGTATCTGCACATGAAGAAGTATCTATTATTCAACGTGCAGTCGCACATGGAGCCGCAGGCTATATCCCAAAATCATCACACCCGAGCCATATTGGTGAAGCAATTCGTCAGGTATTGGAGGGGGATGTTTGGTTGCCACCGAATCTACCATTGAATCTTAGTTTTGATGCCCGTGCCGCAGATGAAGCTGCATTAGCAGAGCGTATCCAATCTTTGACGCCGCAGCAATTTAGAGTATTGATGATGGTTTCTGGTGGTTTACTCAATAAGCAAATTGCTTATGAGCTCGATGTTTCCGAGGCAACAATCAAAGCGCATTTAACGTCTATTTTCAGAAAACTGGGTGTGCAAAATCGTACTCAGGCTGTGCTTGCTATTAGTGCACTCAATTTGGAAGAAAAAAGGCTATAAAAAAGCCATGTATTGCAATTTGGCTATACATGGCGGGTGATGATTGACATTGAACAGTGAATATTGCTCAGCGATTAAGCCAAGCAATCTTGTTTCGGTGTTAAGCTATCGCAATACAAAGGGTTGAGAGCACATTGCAAATCATTGATTTGCTCTTGGGTAACATACTGTTTTCTAATCAGGTACTCAGCGACTCTGTCATCACGTAAGCTTAAAAAAGCTGCATCATAAACGCCTAGATCAACAAATAATGCTGCTGTAGCCAAACTATTGAAACGATCAAGGAAAACATCATCACCATACATCAGGAAGATATGGTCATCATGGGCATGCGGGTCGATTGCTAATAAATCGGCAAGTTGATCTGGCGCAGTTTTGATAAAGAGCAGATCTGATAATTCATCGAATTGATTGAGATCAAGCATATCTTGATCATGACGTACTTTGCCTAACCAGGCTTTAAAGACTAAAACAGCGCCGCCACGGAGTAACATGCTCCAGATTTGATGACGCACTGCTTGGTCTAAGGATTGGCTTTCTGTCTGTAATACGTCCAGAAATTTTTGTTCTTGTTCAGATAATTTTTCAAATAACCCTAAGCCTTGCGGATGATAGGCAGCGGGAGCGAAGACATCAAAATTGAGCTCATCAAAAACTTGTAAAGCCAAAGGTACAGTACAGCGATATAAAGTATCGAGGGCTTGAGTATGGTGCTGGGCGAGCTTACTGTTCTGAAAAAGTTCGTTCCAATGGATTTCCGGTAAAATTGCATTGAGCGCATATTGACGATGAAATTGTTGGTTTTGAAGCGCATGGTTTGAGTCGTTTTGGTTGCTTCGTGTCATGGTAAAACTCCATTTTAAATTTTTGCAGAGCATATCGCAAAATTTAAGTTGTCTATATTGGTTTTGATTTTATGATTTTTTTAAGATGCAATACAAATTAGACTAAAGTCTTATATTGTAAGAAATCAACAATATATTAATAAAATTCAGTATCTTGCAAAATAGTAACAAAGTGTACACATGTATATTTATATTTTTGATCATCTTTGCCATAGAAAAGAGCATATTGAAATTTTTGGTCAGTCCAGTAGGCTATTTTCTGAGATGATTTGTCGGATTATGCAAAACAAAAAAAATAAATTGCTAATCATGTGCTATTTAAGATCTGCTTTAGCTTTGTTCTGCAGAAATCATGGTAACAATTTATGCAGAACAAAGCAGAAATTTAAGATTTATTGTGTGACTTTTAAGCTTGAAAGCCATGCTCGTAATGACGCGGGTTTAAGTGGTTTTTTGAGTAATACAATATTGAGCGCTTTCAAACGTTGCGGTAATTCTGGGTCTGAATCTGCTGTGATTAAGGCAACAGGAATGTGCGCAGGGCGATGTTCTAAAATAAAGTTGAGTCCAAGCATATCTTGATCTAAATGCTGGTCAACCAACCAAACTTGTATTGGATGTTCTTTAATAATTTGCTCAGCTTCGGCTGGGGTTGCTGCTTTATAAATATCATAGCCCCAACGTCCTAATAAAATCGACATACAATCCAAAATTGTGCCGTCATTATCTAAGCATAAGATCTTCATGGCATGTCCTTGAATGGCAGCAACAGGATTATTACTGACATTGAGCTGAGGTGCTTGTGTCGTCGGCACTTCAACCATAAAACAAGAGCCTTTATGCAAGGTAGAGTAGACATTGACAGGATAATCCAACATGCTGGTCATGCGCTGTACAATGGCTAAGCCTAAACCCAAACCTTGCTCACTCCAAGGTGAGGTATGACCACAACGTACAAACTCCTGAAAGAGCTTGATACGTTGTTCTTCAGAAATACCTGGACCAGTATCCCATACCCCAATACGAATATAGTTAGGTCGACTGGCTGCACGTAAAACACCGACCACCACGCGACCTTTTGCTGTATAACGCAAAGCATTGCTGACAAAGTTTTGAATAATGCGTCGAATCCATTGTGGATCAGTTTCAATCCAAAATTTTGTGTCATGTACTTTGAGCTGAATATTGCGTTGTGCTGCAATCGATTTGAATTGTAATTCTAGATCATTGAGCAAGTCGCGCAAGGGGTATGCCTGTACTTTCGGCTGAATGGCTTCGCCTTCAAGACGAGCGATATCTAACAACGCCGATAACATACTTTCCGCACCATGCAGCGAGCGATCTAGCTGTTGTAAGATTTGTAAATCTTCTTCGCTTTGCACGCTGTGTTCTAATGCGGTGCTAAATAATCGTGCGGCATGCATAGGTTGCAGTAAGTCATGACTGGCTGCGGCGATAAACCGGCTTTTCGATTGGTTGGCACGATCAGCTTGTTCTCGTGCTAATTGCTGTTCTGTGAGTGCATCAGCCAATTGTTGCGTTCGTTCTTGTACACGTGCTTCCAAAATTGCTTCGTTCTCACGGAATGCTGTAATGTCGGCAAAAGTTGTGACAAAACCACCGCCTTGAATGGGATTACCGCGCATCTGAATGACACGTCCATCTTTACGAATGCGTTCAAATTCATGCGCGCTGCCTTTGACCATCCAGTTGATTCGTTTACGTACGTGCTCTTCAATTGAACCTGGACCACATTCGCCACGTTCTGCGTTATAGCGGATTAAATCGGCAATTGGACAACCGACGTAGACTAAATTTTGTGGATAATCAAACAACTTAAGATATTGGTTGTTCCAAGCGACCAAACACATGTTTTCATCAACCACACTGACCCCTTGTGTCATATGGTCAATCATGGTCATGATCAGATTCTGATTGAAACGTTGCCATTGTGAAGCTTGGTCTAAAATATTGGCAACCTGACCAAGTGCTAGCCCATCATTGACCATGGCCGTGGTTAATAAGGTTCGTGCTGAAGCTGCGCCTATGGTGCCAGCCAAATACTGTTCGGTAAAACGCCACCACATCCCGTTGGCACTGCCTTGTTCATTTAAGCTGATATTATTTTGATGGCAGAAATTTTGGAAAGCCTGAATCGTTGGCTGCTCACCAGTAATACGCTTGGCCAATACCATTAAATCACCCACTTTGAGCCGTGCGGCATCATGCTGTAAGTAATTCATTTCCACTGGGTTGTTGTGAGATGGTAAAGGTTTGGTTTGATAATAAAAGAAACTTTCAGCTTGAATCTGTTCGGCAACACTGGGGCGATAAATACGTGATACCCAAATGAAAGCCAAAATATTAAGCCCTAAAGACCATAGTACACCGTGTGTTAGCGGTGCTAAGGACTCAAAGCCGAGCAATGCTTCGGGGCGAAGCCAATTGATACCGGCAGGTCCACCATTGAGAAAATGGTAGCTAAACATTTGATATTGATCTGGTAGGCTACGCAATAAGGTGGGTAATAACAGCGTATAGCTCCATAGTGTGAAACCTACCATCAGACCGGCATTGACGCCCTGTTGGCTACCACCACGCCAGTAAAGCCCGCCAATGAGCGCTGGCGCAAATTGTGCAACAGCACTAAAAGCCAATAAACCAAATACTGAAAGTTGATCGATATCTTTAAAAAAGTTAAAAAACAAAAAGCCTAAAAGCATCACAACGACAATGCAAATTCGTCGTGTCAGTTTGAGGACGACGGGTAGAAACTTATCTTGTCGCGAGAGTATGCCAAAGCGCCATAATGCCGGAATAATTAAGTCATTACTCAACATAATGGATAGCGCAACAGAGGACACTAAAAGCATACCAGTAGAGGCAGAGAATCCACCTAGAAATGCTAATAATGTTAACCAATCATGTTGATAGCTCAGCGGTAAAGATAAAACTGCAATATCAGGAATAGTCAGATAATCGGGGGCAACATGCATTGCCCAACTGGCAATGGGAATAATCGCCAATATGGTCAAAACCAGATATAAGGTAAACCAAAGCCGCGCACCTTTGATGTGCTTTTCATCATGCAGTTCTACCACCGCCACATGAAATTGCCGCGGTAGGCAAATAATTGCTAAACCAGCCAGTAACGTTTGAATCCAAAAGGTTTCAGGCACACCAAACTGTTGTACTTTATGAAAAGTCTGTTCAACATCGTGAGAGATTTGCACAATATTGTCTGGTGATTCAAAGATAAAAAATAGCGCGACCATAATGAGCGCAAATAATTTTACAAAGGATTCAAATGCTACTGCCAACATAAGCCCGCCATGTTGTTCGGTGTTGGCAATCTGCCGTGTACCAAACATCATCGCCAAGACAGCGAGAACCGCAGTGAGGGCCAATACACTATTGGTGGTGGTGCTAACCAAATGGGTATTATGATTGAGCAGTACCGATGCACTGAGAGCGATAGCACGCAGTTGTAATGCGAGATAGGGAATAATTGCAATGACGGCAAGAATCGTCACCAAAGATGCCAATGCACCACTTTTGCCATAGCGTGCTGCGACAAAATCGGCAATAGAGGAAATAGCATGGTGTCGTCGTACACGACCAAGCCGTCGCCAGATATCATAGCCTAAACCAATAAAAATCAGGGGGCCCAAGTAGATAGGCAAGAATAAGATGCCATCACGAACAGCGGCTCCAGTTGCACCATAAAAAGTCCAAGATGAGCAATACACACCCAAGGTTAAGCTAAACAACAGCATACGACCGCGTTTACTTAGACGGCTGGCATGTTTTTCTCCGTAGAAGGCACAACCAAATAAAATCAGGATATAAAGGGCGAGGGTCCCGATAATTAACCAACTGTTCATAGAACTCAAAGCTTACTACTCCAGCGCCATAATAACGTAATACGGCTCGAATACACCGTATATCCTGTGATTTAACGACCAAAGTCTAAGTTACGAAACTCATCGAACATTGCTAATTTAATATGTGCAAAACAACTACAAAATAAACAGCAATTTTCGGATTGGTTTTACAAGGAGCAAGATTATGGACGGACAACAGGTAGAACGTATTCTACACAATCCAAAGTTCAAAGAGATGGTCGCAAAAAAAAGAAATTTAAGTTGGACACTTACGGCAATTATGTTGATTGTGTATGTCGGATTTATGCTTCTAGTTGGCTATAACAAAGAATTTTTGATGAGTTCATTTGATGGTGGTGTAACCACTTGGGGAATTCCATTAGGACTTGGAATTATTGTATTGTCATTCGTTTTGTCAGGTATTTATTCTTTTATCGCAAATAACTTTTTGGACAAGCTGACACAAGAAGCCATGCGTGAAGTGGAAGCAATCACACATGACAAGGGAGCAAACTAAGATGAAAGGGATTTCATACAAAGCGCTTGCAATGCTGTGTCTAAGTGGCTTACTCAGCACCTTTGCACAGGCAGCACCAGATTTAGGGACAGCAGAGCAACAAGCAACCAACTGGCATGCCATTATCATGTTCTTGGTCTTCGTTGGTTTTACCTTGTTTATTACCAAATGGGCTGCGAAACAGACCACCAGTACCAAAGATTTCTATACGGCAGGTGGTGGTATTAGTGGTTTTCAAAATGGTTTAGCCATTGCTGGGGATTATATGTCTGCGGCATCCTTCTTAGGAATCTCCGCAATGGTGTTTAGCTCAGGCTTCGATGGGCTATTGTACTCACTCGGTTTTATGGTGGGTTGGCCGATTGTTTTATTTTTGGTTGCTGAACGTTTAAGAAACTTGGGTAAATATAATTTATCTGATGTGGTGTCATTTCGTTTAGAAGAAAAACCGGTGCGAACGTTAGCTGCGATTAGCTCCTTGGTTGTGGTTGCATTTTATCTCATCGCACAAATGGTTGGTGCAGGTCAGCTCATCAAATTATTGTTTGGCCTAAACTATAATATTGCTGTCATTATCGTTGGTATCCTGATGATGGCTTATGTCATCTTCGGTGGAATGTTGGCAACCACTTGGGTACAAATCATCAAGGCAGTGTTACTGCTGAGTGGTGCGACCTTTATGGCATTTATGGTGCTCAGCTCAGTCGGTTTTAGTTTCACCAATATGTTCAATAATGCAATTACCGTATTTGGTGAAGTGAATAAAATTAGCTTTGAAGACGCTAGTAAAATTATGGGACCAGGCAGTTTAGCGGCCAATCCATTAGACGCTTTGTCACTCGGTTTGGCATTGATGTTTGGTACAGCAGGTTTACCACATATTTTGATGCGTTTCTTTACTGTAAAAGATGCTAAAGAAGCACGTAAATCCGTGGTGTATGCAACAGCATTTATTGGTTATTTTTATTTATTGACCTTTATTATTGGTTTCGGTGCGATTTTATTTGTTGCCAACGATCCGCAGTTCTTAGATACCGCTAAAGCCATGGTTACTGGTAAATTAGAGTTGGTCGGTGGAAATAACATGGCAGCCGTGCATTTAAGTGATGCAGTCGGCGGCGATTTATTCATGGGCTTTATTTCTGCGGTTGCATTTGCCACCATCTTAGCTGTGGTAGCTGGTTTGACATTGTCTGGTGCATCAGCAATTTCACATGACTTATATGCCAACGTATTTAAGAAAGGACAAACAACGCCTGCATCTGAACTACGTATGTCAAAAATTGCCACTTTAGGTTTGGCGATCTTTGCGATGTTCCTTGGAATTATCTTTGAAAAGCAAAACGTTGCGTTTATGGTAGGCTTAGCTTTCTCGGTTGCTTGTTGTGCCAACTTCCCAGTTTTGGTTTTATCAATGTTCTGGAAAGGCTTGACCACCCGTGGTGCAGTCATCGGTGGTTTGGTAGGACTTATTGGTGCGGTGACGTTGATTGTCTTATCTAAAGCAGTTTGGGTAGATACTTTAGCACTGTCGGATACTGCGCCGAATCCATTTAATGGTCCAGCGTTATTTGCAATGCCATTAGCATTCTTATGCTGTTGGTTCTTCTCCATTACTGATAACTCTGAACGTGCGAGAAAAGAACGTGCTGCATTTGATGCTCAGTTTGTACGCTCTATGACAGGGATCGGTGCATCTGGTGCTTCAGATCATTAAGTTTTGATGGTGCTATAGGATATAGCATCTGCGGTGGTGACAGGCGTGAAGGCTAAATGTCGAAGCTCGTCAACCGCAGTAGATGCTCAAATATACACCGCTTACGGATTTCAATCTTTTTTAAAAAAACCAATATGACCTATATTGGTTTTTTTATGTCACGAGAATGTTGATCGCGAGAGAATGGCTTTTAAGTCGTTGGAATAATAGGTGATTAATTGAAATAAATCACAAATAATTAGAGTGACTCAAAGGATATATCTTGCGTGGTCTAGTTGGGAATTACTTGTTTTTATTAATTTTTATAAAAAAGCTTTTGTAACATTTTTTCATTTTTCACTGAATAGTGAATGTAATTTCGATACTATTACTACGGGTTGTTTTCAGAACTTATTGCGATCCGAAACACACTATTTTGGTGATAACTTTGGGTCGTGTCTTTTTGTATTGCTTTTTTAGCAATCTATCTATCTTTAGAAATAAAAATATGGGGGAGTTATGCCTTCCAATAAACGGCAATGGTTTGATAATGTTAAGCCAAACGTTTTTCTCAGTACCGTCGCAATTATTGCAGTGTTCTTAGCATTAATCTTAATTGACCCACAGGGCTTTGAGAAAATAGCAACAGCACTGAATCATTGGATTATTAATTCATTTAGCTGGTTTTATGTTTTAGCTGTCGCAATCTTCTTAATTTTGTTGGTTTTTTTAGCTTTCTCTGATACCGGTAAAATCAAACTTGGTCCCGATCACAGTACGCCTGAATACAGCAATGGTTCATGGTTTGCCATGCTCTTTACCGCAGGAATGGGCATTGGTTTGATGTTCTTTGGTGTTGCTGAGCCGGTGATGCACTATCTCAGCCCACCAGAAGGAGAAGGTGAGACCATCGCCGCTGCGCAGCAAGCAATGCGAATTACTTTCTTCCATTGGGGGCTACATGCTTGGGCAATTTATGCCTTAGTAGGCTTGGCACTTGCTTATTTTGCCTTTAGGCATAATCTGCCTTTAAAGATTCGTTCTGCTTTTTATCCTTTGATTGGTAAAAAGATTTATGGGCGTTGGGGAGATAGTGTCGATACCTTTGCCACGATTGGTACCGTTTTTGGGGTGGCGACGACTTTGGGGTTTGGTGTTACGCAAATCAACTCTGGTCTTAATTATTTATTTGGTTGGGAACAAAGTGTTGTCACGCAATTGGTGTTAATTCTAATCGTGACAGCGCTGGCATCGATGTCGGTTGCTTTTGGTTTAGATAAAGGCATTAAACGTCTATCTGAAATTAATCTGATCTTAGCAGTGATCTTATTGGTTTTCGTTTTTCTCGCCAGTTCTAGTTTATACATCTTACAAACTTCAATACAGAATGTCGGTCAATATGTGTCAAATCTCTTTGATATGACCTTTAATTTGTATGCCTATCATCCCAATGGCTGGATCGGTGGCTGGACGATTATGTATTGGGCTTGGTGGATTTCTTGGTCACCTTTTGTTGGAATGTTTATTGCTCGGGTGTCACGTGGGCGAACCATTCGTGAATTTATTATTGGCGTGCTGCTTATTCCGACGGGTTTCACCTTGATTTGGATGGGGGTAATGGGTAATGCGGCTTTATTTAGCATTTTAGAACAAGGCAACAGCGAATTGATTCGTGCGGTCCAACAAGACTCATCGTTTGCTTTGTTTGAATTCCTGACTCATTTGCCTTTTTCTATGATTTCCAGTGTATTGGCAACCGTGCTGGTGGCATTATTTTTTGTCACTTCTGCAGACTCAGGCGCATTGGTTATCGATTATCTTACTGCCCATGATGAAAATTCGCCGTTATGGCAGCGTTTATTTTGGACAATTTTAATTGCGGTGCTTGCCATCATGTTGCTCATGGTCGGTGGTTTGTCTGCTTTGCAGTCAGCAACAATTATGAGTGCTTTACCATTTACTTTTATTTTGCTGATGATCTGTTGGAGCTTATTAAAAGCTTTACGTATAGATGTTACCAAAATGCGCGCTTTGCAGGTTGCACGAATTACCCCACGCGCCGTACAAAACCCACGCAGTTGGCAGCAGCGTCTTGGCTTGATTATGCACTATCCACATGGTGCAGAAGAGGTACAGCAGTTTATTGAAAATGCAGTGAGAAAGGCATTTGAAAGTATTCAGCGCGAGTTTGAGCGTCGAGACCTCCAAGTCAAAATTAGTGAGGTCGAAAATGGGCTACAGTTACGTGTCAATCATTTAGACGAAATTAACTTTATCTATCAGGTTGTACAACGTGAAACTGTAGCGCCGAGCTTTATGTTAAATGATGCTGCAGACCAACAACAGCAATTTTATATGGCAGAAGTATTCTTACGTGAAGGCGGACAAAATTATGATGTGATTGATTGGACACAAGAAGATTTACTGCAAGACATTATTGATCAATATGAACGTCATCTACACTTCTTGAGTATTGTGCGTCAACAAGAGCAAGGCGGTTCAACCTGATCATTTAAATGAATGACAGCCAAATTGACATCTTAAAAACCGAGCATGATACGCTCGGTTTTTTATCGCCGCGGGCTTGCTTGATCTATTATGAGAATTTGATAGCAATTATAATAAAAATTGTTTAAAAAAATAGGATGCCATGATGGCATCCTATTTTGAATAGATCAATTCTGCAAGCTAATTAGAAGCGGAATTTAGCATTTACGCCAACAGTATCAGTGTCGTAAGCAGCTTTGATGGTATTGGCATGTAAGTAAGAAACGCCTACTGCAACCGCTGGGTTGATGAAGTAGTTTACGTTCGCCCCCCAAGCTTGGTCAAAACGACCGCCTTCTGGGAAAGTACCATTTTTATGGTTGCTGTTCATATCGCTACCTAAGAAAGTCGCACCTACGCTTAATTTAGGGTTTAGATATAAATCGCCTTTTACGCCATAAATGTTGTTTTCACCGAAAGTCGCAGCAGTTTCAAAACCAACTGCCATGTTTGTACCAGTGATTGGACCCACATATTTCGCACGTGCAGTTACGGCATCAGATTTGTTTTGAATACCAGCAAGGGATTCAAGTGCAGCTGGTGCGATACCGTTATTTAGAACACCAAAAGTATCCATTGAGAATTGGTTAGTTACATTGGTATAACCAACAGCAACTAAAAAGTTTGGTGTTAATACTGCACCAACTTCAAGTGCATAACGGTCACCATTGTCTTCACCAGAAAGAGCTTTTTTACCTTCTGTATAAGTATGGCTATAAGATGCGCTACCGTATACAGGGACATATTCAGTTGGTAAATAACCTTCAGCTTTTACACCGTAGCTTTGGCTTTCAGTACGGAATTTTTGACCAGCATGTTTAACATCATGCTGTGCAAAGCTGTAGCCCAAAGAAACGTTAGAAGCCTGGTTTAAGAAAGCTGCTTCAGCCAATGGACCTTTAGTGCTGTCTACATCTTTGAAGTAGTAAGTACCTTGTACTGCACCAGCAAAGTTCTCAGCATTTTGAGGAGTATCAATATACTCAGCTTGGCCTTGAACTTCGAATTGATAAGCTTGAGCACCAGTTACAGCCAATAAGAGGGCAGTTGCTAAACCAAGTTTTTTCATAATCATTTCCAAGTAGTTGAAATGGGTTAATTTCCACCTATTATATTGTAACAGTATATGAGTTCAAACCCGTGTCAGGGCACTCAGCAAGAGTCTTTTACGTTACTTTTCAACTAGCTTGTTTTTTGTTCATTTGGTTTTGATTTTGTCAACCAAAAAATAAACATATAGAATACAAGTGCTTGTGATGTTGTTGTTGCGTTAGTTTAGTGGGATTTTTGATACTAATCTCATAGTTTTTTTATTGAGTTTGTCGATTGGAAGTGCATTTTTAATCTATAAATAAAATGAGTCCTGCAATAAAATTGCAAGAATTAATGTGAATTATTAGGTGTTTTTGGCGAAATTCGACCAAATTATATTCTAAAATTTATCGTTTTCAGTCAGTTATTTATGTCGGTTATTCCTAATCATTTTTGCTTAAATTAAAAGCAGAGTAGCCTGCTTGGTTATTGTAAATAATAATCCTTTTCATCTAACTTGTATAGTAATAACTCACCTGATTGTATAAAAAAGTTGCATTTTTACAAGTGTTAAAAGTGTAAGGAAGAGAAGGTTTGTGTATCTATGAATGGTTGCGATTTTTGTTTGATTAAATGCCTTAAGGCATGCATTGAGTTGAGTGGATTGCTAGGTGAGAGCTAAAGCCAAAACAGCTGAAGACCTGTAAATATTTATTTTTTTCCATAAAAAAATCCAGTCTCTCTGGAAAACTGGATTTTTAAGCCAAAACTTAGATATCTTTCAACTATTCTGCTGAGAAATAGTGCTTAATGATCTAATTTGGTGCATTATGCACCATAATGTCGCCTTTGTAAATATGGTGTTTTGTCGTTATTGCGGAATTTTTTTGGTTGAATCCATTGGATTTTGCCATAGAATTTACAGGGTTATATTTGCGCTAATATGCTGGGTAGCTGACTGAATTGTTGCATACAAGCATCAGCAGCATAAAGATCATTTGCCAAGGGTTTTACTTTTTGCGGTTGCATGACATGTTGGTGACATGTGGGGTCAAATAAGACTGCACGCATCATGGCTGTTTTGGCACCACGGATATCTGCTATAGCATCATCTCCAACCATGACACATTGCGAAGTCTGAAGATTGAGACATTGCGCTGTATAGGTGAAGATTGCTGGATCTGGTTTGCGCATGGCTACAGCCTCAGAGACTACAACGGCTGAAAAATACTGAGCCAGATTTAAGGCTTGAAAGTTACGTTGTTGAAAAGGACTGCGACCATTGCTGAGTAGAGCCAGTTGATAACCGGAGGCATGCAATTGCTTGATACATGCTGTGACACCTTGGTTTTCAATACAAAATAAATGAAAATTCTCGATATAACTGCCAAGTAACGCGGTCATGCTAAATTTTAAAGCAAAACACTGAATCAGCTCTTGATAGACAATATCTTTCCATACATGACCTTGTGCATCTAATTCGATAAATTTTTTAATATAGTACTGTGCGATGTCTGTTGGGAGTTGTAGTTGAGAGATGGCTTGCCATGTACAAAAGTCGCGTAATGTCTGTTGCCGATTCAATAGTGTTTGATCTAAATCAAATATAACCGCTTGTAATGGGGGCATGGGGATTCCTGAATTATTTGATCTGAATTATTTAATAATGAACATCATAAGTGCTATAGAGTGGTGTTGTTCATTCAATTGAACAAAGACTAGACTCAATATTGAAAAATCTATTGAGAAATCTTTTTAAAACTAAGGTGAGTTTCATCTAATTCCTAGTGCTGAAATTCTATAAAAAATTAGCTAGATTTTATGGGCAATCAATTATCAAAATACTGTAAACATAAAATTACAAAACAAGTCAAATCCAATAGTCTTTAGATTCTTTTATGTTATTAATATATTGATTTTAAATAAATTTTTATCATTATATTGGGTTAATATTTATTTATATTACTGCGATATAATCCGCTGGAATGATCAAAAAATAGTAACATTCTTCTAATTTTTTTGATTCTGATTCATTTTCTTAATAGTGAAAATAATTTAATGATGTCTAAGCTATTTTCACACTAAAAGGCGTTTCAATATGAAAAAAATGAACTTTAAGTTTTTGGTTGCAGCTCTAGGTGTAATGGGTATAGCAAATGTTGCATTAGCAACTGATGGCATTATTTCGGTCAATGGTAAAGTTGTGACAGCGACTTGTACACTTACAGGTTCTGATGGAGCTACAGGAACAGAAGATGTTACCGTTCAGCTTGATACAGTACGTAATGATGTTTTTAGTGCTGTAAATACTACAGCGGGCGAAAAAGAATTCGAGCTCAAAATAACGAATGCGAATGGTCAGGCTTGTGATGACCTAACAATAGGGGCTATTAAGGGCATTACTTTAAGTGGTACTGAGGGTACAAATTTTGATGCCACAGAAAAATCATGGTTAATCAACACAGATGGTACTGCACCAGAGACTAAAGATGTGTATGTACAAATTTTAAGTGGTACTACAGCCATAGATTTTTCATCAAACAAACAATTAGGCACACCTGTTGATGGTACTTATAAACTTGCTGCTCGATATATTTCAAATAAAGCAAATCCAGCACCACAGACTGTGAAAACAAGTATTAACTACACTTTGGAATATAACTAAGTATTTGAGTTGGAGTGAAATAATGTTGCGTACCAGTCTTTTATCATTAGCCGTACTTTTGAGCCAGTCACTTTATGCTGGTGTCACGATAGATGGTACGCGCGTTATTTTTCCATCCAATGCAAAAAGTGTCAGTGTTCAGTTGCGTAATGGATTAAATACACCAGCTTTGGTACAAACATGGATTGATGATGGCGATGTTAATCGAATTCCAGCCGCAGACCAAATTCCATTTGTACTAACACCACCTTTATCTAGAGTTGAGCCCAATAAAGGACAGATAATCCGTATCATTCCAACAGGTTCACCCAGTTTAGCACAGGATCGTGAGTCATTATTCTGGTTCAATATGTTGGATATACCGCCTAATGATCCACAATATATTGGGAAAAACCTTTTAACGTTTAATGTACGAACGCGCATTAAGTTATTTTATCGACCTGCAACATTAAAGATGTCTACCAAGACTGCCTATCGTTCAATCAAGGCTACCTACAATGGGGCTTCGCAAGAAGTTACTCTAAATAATCCAACACCTTACTTTATTACGATTACGCAAATGGATTTTAAGTCAGCCTCTAAAAATACCAATTATAAGCAAGCCGTTATGCTTGAACCTTTTTCGCAACAGACTGTGGAAAAACTGATCGTGAACTTTTTACCTGAAAAACTTTCTTATCAAATCATGAATGATCTTGGCGGAATCCAAAGTTTTGAAACTCAATTTGATTAAAAGTCTTTGCCAGGAATAGAATTGATGAATACTAAAAATCGGTGGAAGTGCTTTATTTTAGTAGCACTGGTCACAAAAGCGTATGCAGTTTCTGGTGAAGAAGCACTTACACAAAATATAGAGAAACTCTCAGCCAAAGATAATACTCAATTCATGTCTTTTAACTCTGCCTCTTTATTCGGGGAACAAAATAAAGATGTCAATTTAGATTTATTCCGGACAGCAAACTATATCGCTGAAGGTAATTATTTTGCTGAAGTTTTAATCAATACCAACTCATTAGGTGAGTTGAATTTTAGTTTTCAGCATTTAGATGCTTCGCAAAGTGTCGTGTTATGTATAGATCCGGTTTTGCTCGCTAAATTGGATCTTCAAACACAGCATCTAAAACAGCTTGAGAAAAAAGATTGTTTAACGATCAAAGAAATTTCTCCTGATGCCTATTATGATTTTGATCTATCAACTCAAAAATTAGCGATATTTATTCCGCAAATTTTTGTTAAAGAAAGACCGGTTGGTTATATTGACCCTGCACGATTTGATAAGGGCGTGAACTCTGGTTTTATTGGTTATAATGCCAATTATAATCATACCGAAACCAGTGATGATCAATATCTAAGTCTGACTGGCGGATTAAATTTGGGTGGCTGGTATTTTAGACATTCAGGAAGTTTTCAATCAAATAATCGCTCCAGTTTAGGGAGTTATCGTTCATATCAGAATGTTTTAAATCGCGATATTCTACCGATTCATTCGCGTATCAGTGTAGGTCAGTTTAATAGCAATGCGTTACAACAAGAAAGTATCCCTATTGTTGGTGTGCAACTTGCTTCTGATTTGAATATGTTACCTTGGTCTATGCGATATTATTCGCCTGTGATTGAAAATGTGGCGAATACCAATGCGCTAGTTCGTGTTTTTCAGAATGGGCAAAAAATCTATGAGCGCACAGTGCCCGCAGGACCTTTTAAAATCACAGATTTGACATCAAACTTATCTGGTAATTTATCACTTGAAATCATTGAGAATGGTGGTGAAAAGAAAACCTTTATTATTCCAATGCAGAATAGTTTCAATTTGCTAAAACCAGAACAATATAATTATAGTTTGGTGTTGGGTAACTATAAAACGATTGATAAAATCACTCATGATACTATTTTTCAGGGAGGATATAACTATGGTATTAATAATTATTTGACATTATTGGGAGGAGTAAATCTAGCAGAGAATTACCAGAGTATGCTTGCTGGGGTTGGGTTAAATACAGCTATTGGTGGTTTTAACTTAATCGGGAATATCAGTAAAGCTTCTATATACTCTAATGATTACCAAGGGCAGCGCATGTCTTTGGATTATGTTTATAATTGGCACCCATATGATTTTAATATAAATGTTGGTGGTATCTTACAAAGTAGAGACTATTTAACCGTATCGAATGCATTGGCGATATTAAATTATGATGATTTAGTTGTTGATGAACAAAAAAATTTAACATTGACTGCTGATTTAAAAAATCAATTTAATATTAATTTTAATAAAAGCTTTAGCAATTACCGTTTAGGTTCTTTTAGTTTCGGCTTTTTAACCAATCAATATTGGACAAACAAACCGAATCAATATCAGTTTAATCTGAGCTATGGAAATGCTTGGAAACTTCTTAACTATTCTATTGGGCTAAGCCAAACAAATTATGTCGATAGTCATACTGGCTCTGACCGTAGTGTTTATGTCAGTTTATCTCTTCCATTCGATTATAAAAAATCGAATGTATTTGTGAATTCAAATTATCAACATAATACATTGCAAGATCAGACGAGCGATCGTTTTGGTGTCAACCTATCAGGAACCGCTGGTGAACAAAATCAATTGAATTATGGTCTAGGAATTTCTCAATATAAATATAATGATCATAACAGCACTAGCTATAATGCAAATGTTGGTTATTTACTTCCGCAAACGAACCTAGCTGCAACGGTGTTTAAAAATGGCAGTGATACTCAATATTCTCTGTCAGCTCGGGGAGCAATTGTTGCACACCCTTATGGCATAACAGCAACCAACTCCGCGGCAGATACTTATTCTATCGTGCATGTAGAGCATGGTGCGGGTGCAATTGTAGAAAATGCATGGGGCATAAAGTTAGATCGTTGGGGAAATGCAATTTATCCAAATGTATCGGCTTATAATATTAATTCAATTGCAATTAACCCAGATCAACTTCCAGCAGAAGTTACTTTAGATAGTAACCAGACTCAAGTGATACCACGCTTATATAGTTCAACTTTGGCGACCTTTAAAGCAAATATTCAGTCAAACATTTTGCTGAGAATAAACAATACGATTGATAATGCTCAATTTCCAATGGGAAGTCGCATCGAAACTCAATCTGGTAAATTGATAGGAATCATGGGGCAGTCGAATCAATCTTTATTAAGCAATGGTATTCATGATTTAACTGAGCCTTTAACAGTGGTTTGGGGAGATCAAATGAAACAGCGTTGTGTGATTCCTCTCAGTGAGCTTTCTTCAGCTGCAGAAAATAAACAGCGTTCGATAAATATTGTCAATGTGGAGTGCCGTTAAATGTACAAGAAATTTTTGGGACTCGTGATGATATTATGTTCATCCAAGGCATATTCTGTCTGTCAGGAAAATCCAGATCAACCTGCTAATTTTACAGCAATTATGACCAATGCTCTCAGTAATAATGGTTATCTTCAACTTTCTTCGCAAGCTGTTACTCAGGCTTGGGCAACTGCTATTAATGGCTGCTCTAAAGCGAAGGAACATTCTAGTGACTTTACAATGAAAGCAAATACGGATTTAGAACTCGCTTCGCGTTTCTCTAAGGATGGTTATACCTACTATGAGATTCCTGCAAGTTATATTACGCCGACACCAACATTTAAGGCATATATAGCCTTTAGTGTAAAAGATAATTCTAATACTGTCCCAGAAATTTGGGTCAATGACCCTTCAGCAGCTTATCGACTTTATGCTAAAACTACTGGAAGTAATAATGATGTCCCAACCAGAGGTATCCGATTACCGAATGTTCGCTTACTGATTACTGGTCTGGGGAATGCCGAGGGGGTATATACAATTAGCCCTATAAGACTTGGAGCACTGATCGCTAAAGCTGATGGTGAAACGGCGAGTGCTCCCGTTAGACTTGTGTCATCTACTTTTAAAATCACCAAAACAACTTGTGTTGTGAATGGTGGCGCAGCGATCAATGTCTTATTGCCGACGGTGCGTACAACAGACTTCACTTCTGCAGGGCATGCATTAGGTGATACTGACTTTACAGTGACTGTTGGGGGCTGTGATGCGAGTGATACAAATAAAAGCCTTGTAGCGCTTTTGACTGATAATAATAGCCCGTCTGAAAGTAATAATTTAGGATTACTAAAAAATTCAGGAGTAGAAAACTCTTCCAATGTGTCCGTACAAATTACTGACAGTAATAGCTTACCGCTTCCTATTGCGCCTAAGTTAATAAACAGCTCAAATAGTTTTTTTAATTTTGGTACGATTACAGGTGGTACGGTTTCTAAATCATTTAAGGCTCGTTATTATTCTAATAGCATGCCTGTACCTGCGACCCATGTACAAGCTCAAGCAACGATTACGCTGATCTATAATTAATATATAGCACACTTGGTTGAGTTAAGGTTGGTCCGGTTTTTAATCGATTACTGCATTGTTGTGGCCTGCGGCATAAATAAAAAAGGGATCCTAAGATCCCTGACTATGCCTTGTCTGCAAAGTTGGCATTTTCAAAATTTGTTTAGCGTGCAGCCGCTAATATCGGTTTTAAAAAGCGGGCTGTATGGGAAACATCGGATTCAGCGACCTGTTCCGGTGTGCCTTCAGCAATGATTTGACCTCCACCAGAACCGCCTTCGGGACCCAAGTCGATAATCCAATCTGCTGTTTTAATCACATCCAGATTGTGCTCAATCACAATAATGGTATTCCCTTTATTGCGGAGTTCATGCAGGATATCGAGCAGTTTCGCGATATCATGAAAATGTAGCCCTGTTGTTGGCTCGTCTAATACATACAAGGTTTTGCCTGTATCTCGTTTTGCCAACTCTCGTGCCAGTTTAACTCGCTGCGCTTCACCGCCAGATAAAGTCGTCGCTGATTGTCCTAGACGTATATAGCCTAAGCCAACTTGAAACAAAGTCTCTAAACGACGGTGAATCACTGGAATGGCGTCAAAGAAATGCATAGCATCTTCAACAGTCATATTGAGTACATCAGCAATATTTTTACCTTTATAGCTGACCTCTAAAGTTTCGCGATTATAGCGCTCGCCATGACAAGCATCACAAGGCACATACATATCGGGTAGAAAATGCATGGCAACTTTAATCATGCCATCACCTTCACAGGCTTCACAGCGTCCGCCTTTGACATTAAAAGAGAAACGACCCGCAGCATAACCACGTGCTTTTGCTTCTGGTGTTTGTGCAAAGAGTTCACGAATCGGGGTAAATAAACCTGTATAGGTAGCAGGGTTGGAGCGGGGGGTACGACCAATCGGGCTTTGATCGATGTCGACGACTTTATCAAGATGCTGCAAACCATCTATAGAATCAAAACTTTCTGCGGTTAGTGTGGTTGCTCCATTGAGCTGCGTTGCAGCCAATGGCAATAGCGTACGGTTGATCAGGGTCGATTTTCCGGAACCAGATACTCCCGTTACACAGGTCATAATACCCAGCGGAATGTTTAAATCGACATGTTTGAGATTATGCCCAGCCGCCCCCATCAGTTTGATCGATTGCTCTGGATTTGGAGGGCTAACCCGCGTTGCTGGAATGGCAATTTTAAGTTTGCCTGATAGATATTGTCCGGTTAGAGAGTCTTTATTTTTGGCTAACTGTTTGTAGGTTCCCTCGGCAATGACGGCACCACCATGTACGCCTGCGCCAGGACCAATGTCAATAATATGATCTGCGGCACGGATGGCATCTTCATCATGCTCAACAACCAGTACCGTATTACCCAGATCGCGTAGGCGGATCAATGTTTCCAATAAACGATCATTATCACGTTGGTGTAAACCGATTGATGGTTCATCTAAAACATACATGACCCCCATGAGACCTGCGCCAATTTGTGAGGCCAAGCGAATCCGTTGCGCTTCACCACCAGATAATGTTTCGGCGGAACGAGATAGGCTAAGGTAATTGAGTCCAACAGAGACCAAGAACTGTAGGCGTTCACGAATTTCTTTAAAGATCTTATCCGCAATTTCACCTTTGGCTCCCGTTAAGTGTAGTTGCTGATAATAGTTTTCGGCATCACCAATCGACATTTTGGTAATGTCAGAAATGGTTTTGTCTTGTACTCGGACATGGCGTGAGATTTCATTGAGGCGTGAGCCATCACAAGCATCACAAGCGGCATTGGACAGGTATTGTGCTAGATCGTCACGAACATAGTTGCTTTCAGTTTCTCGATAACGCCGTTCTAAATGCGGCAGTATGCCTTCAAAGGCTTGAATGCGATTATGTTTACGACCGCGCTCATCGATATAACTCATATCAATTTTGTCGCGACCAGTACCATAGAGGAATTTTTTCTGAATGTCTTTATCGAGTTCTTGCCAAGGTGTTTCCAGATTATAAGCATAGTGATCGGCAACTTTTTGAATCATGCTGTAATAGTAAGGGCGTTGACGGTCCCAACCACGAATCGCACCTTGACTCAACGATAACTCAGGATTGGGAATCAGTTTGTCTACACTAAAATGGCTACGTGTTCCTAATCCATCACAGACTGGGCAAGCGCCAAAAGGATTATTGAAAGAAAATAAACGTGGTTCTAATTCGGCAACTGCACGATCACAAGCGGGGCAAGAATGCTTCGCTGAAAAAACGCGTTCAGGATTCTCACCGTTCATCCACGATAATATTGCAATGTCGCTGCCTAAACGTAGGGCTGTTTCAAAACTTTCAGCAATACGATTACCGAGATCTTCGCGGACTTTGAAACGGTCGACTACCACTTCAATGCTATGTTTTTTCTTTTTATCCAGCTCTGGTGGGCTATCGATATCAATGATTTCGCCGTCTACGCGGGCACGTACAAAACCTTGGCTTTGTAATTGTTCAAAGAGATGACCGTATTCACCTTTACGTTCACGGACCACCGGTGCCAATAACATTAGCGCAGTGCCTTCTTCTAAGGTTTTGACAGCATCCACCATTTCTGAAATGGTTTGTGCCACCATCGGTAAGTCGTGTTCAGGGCAGTAAGGTGTGCCGACTCGGGCATAAAGCAAGCGTAAATAATCATAAATTTCGGTAATCGTGCCGACAGTGGAGCGAGGATTGTGACTGGTAGACTTTTGTTCGATGGCAATTGCAGGACTTAAACCTTCAATGGCATCGACATCGGGCTTTTCCATTTGCGATAAAAACTGTCTCGCATATGCAGACAATGATTCGACATAGCGACGCTGCCCTTCGGCATATAGGGTATCGAAGGCTAAAGAAGACTTACCCGAACCAGAAAGCCCCGTAATGACCACAAACTTGTCGCGTGGAATATCAAGGTTCACATTTTTCAGGTTATGGGTACGTGCACCTCGAATACGGATATAACTTTGGCTCATCGATGCTTCCTAGAAAATTCATTAAAAAGGTGTATATGATAACGCATGAAAATTGTTCAAGTGTTCAATGTACATTTAAAACGACAGATTGTGTCTGCTCAATTTACATTGAACACATTTTAGACCTGTATGTTCGGTCAGCATGGATTAAGCTTTATTTAAACCAACTGGCCAAGTACGGGAATTATAGGCACTTTCCCAGAATAACCATTCCAGTTCAGCACCACGGGTATAGGCACGGTGCATTTTTTCTAAGGTATCCGCATCACTGCGTGCAGCAACACGGTCCACAGCTGCAATCACCTTTTGTACCGCTTCAGTGAACTCCTCACCGGAATAGGTATCAATCCACGCTTGATAAGGGTTAACTTTTGCGGCATTTTGCACAATATCTTTACCGACTTCAGCATAAATCCAGAAGCAGGGTAATAACGCTGCAAGAACAACAGGATAGCTTTCTGACCAAGCTGTTGCGGTTAGAAAACTGGTGTAGTGGTGACAGGCAAGACTCAGGGGAGTGTTGTCAAATTCATTTTTACTGATGTTAAAATCTTGCATAAAGCTATCATGCAGGCTTCTTTCCACCACAATGGCGACTTTGGCAGATTCTGTAAATAAAATAATCTCATCGGCATCATAAGCTTTGGCGGCACAGACGGCTAATGCGCGACCATAGGCTTCTAAGTAATGTGCATCCTGAATAATATAATGACAAAATGCTGCTTGACTCAGCGTGCCTTGCGCCATTTCCTGATTGAACGGCAAAGCCAAAATATTTTGATATAAATCGAGATTACGCTGCCACAATTGTTGGGTAAAGCTCATGATTACTCCTAGACATCACAAGATAAAAAACAGCTTATGCTCTAGATTTGTGTAAATACCATGACAGTTTCAGTGACAAAAATAGAGTGCTCAAGGCACTATAACAATTGTGTGAATAACAGCATAGTTTAGAACGAAAATTCTGTGTAAGGAATCATTGAGAGGGCTCGGTGCAATACTGAGTTTGATCGCATGCAAAACTGCATTGAACCGCTGTACACATGAGATAAGTCGATTTTTTAAATTTTAACATGCATAAAAATATCACTGTGATTTGAGCAAAAACTGTATAAATATTTAAGTTTTATACGGCTAATAAAAGCATGTTGCGCTATGAAAATATTCGCACAAAGCCATACCAATATGCGATGATAGCAGCATATATTTATAGTCTTTCCCACGATTGATATGATGAATGCTTTAGAACGTCGCTCCACTGCTGCACTGAGCAGTATTTTTGCATTACGCATGTTGGGCTTGTTCATGATAATTCCTGTATTTTCAATCGCAGGTCAATCATATCAACATGCCACCCCCGTATTGATTGGGCTAGCTGTTGGTATTTATGGATTAAGCCAAGCAATTTTACAAATTCCCTTTAGTTTATGGGCTGATCGTTATAATCGTAAAAGCCTGATTATTATTGGGCTGTTATTATTTTCTTTAGGCGGCGCGATCGCGGCACTGTCTGAAAGTATTTATGGTGTGATTATTGGTCGTGCCATTGCCGGTGCAGGGGCGGTTTCTGCCGTGGTGATGGCGTTGTTGTCTGATGTGACACGTGAGCAACAACGTACCAAAGCCATGGCAATGATGGGGATGAGCATTGGTTTGTCCTTTGTGGTGGCATTTAGTTTAGGTCCTTGGCTCAGTGCTAAAGTTGGGATTTCTGGTTTATTTTGGGTCACGACCATCATGGGATTGGTTGCAATCCTCATGTTGCTCATGGTTCCAAAAACCACTAGGCACCATCGAAATTTTAATCAAGACTATTTGAAGCAACTGGCTGAAGTTTTAAAAATGGGCGATCTTAATCGCTTACATGTTTCGGTCTTTATGTTGCATTTATTATTAACTGCGATGTTTATTTATATTCCATCACAGTTAATTCAGTATGCCGGTATCCCTCTAGCGCATCATGGCTGGATTTATTTGCCTTTATTGGTGATTAGTTTATTTTTTGCCTTTCCAAGCATTATTTTGGCTGAAAAATATCGTAAAATGCGCGGTATTTTTTTGACAGCTATTGCGGCAATTATTGCGGGATTGGTTGTTTTAATATTTGGAAATCAGTCTAAATATGTTCTGATTTTTGGTATGGGTTTGTTCTTTATCGCTTTCAACGTGATGGAAGCTTTGTTGCCATCATGGTTATCCAAAGTTGCACCGATTCAATCTAAAGCGACAGCAATGGGCGTTAATGCCAGTGGCCAATTTCTTGGTGCCTTCCTCGGTGGCACGCTTGGTGGCCAATTAATTATGCTGAATAACACCGCAATTGGATGGAGTGTACTGGCAGCTATTGCTATAATTTGGCTGTTGATTTGCTTTGGTCTGGCGCAGCCTCGTTATTTAAGTTCTATCGTTTTGGACTTGCCAGAACAGCAGGCAACAGATCAATGGGCTTCTCAATTACTCAAGATTCATGGTATTGAAGAAGTTGTGATTATGGCTGAACAGAACGTAGCCTACGTCAAAGTTGATAAGCGAGAAATTGATGCTACAGCGCGACAAGCGTTAACGCACTTGTGCGGTAAAGAGGTAGCCTTTTGAACATAACTCTTATAAAGTCAAACATAGAAATGAATAGGAAGATGTAAGCTCATGCGTGGTATTAATAAAGTCATATTAGTTGGTACATTAGGCCGTGATCCAGAAACCAAAACTTTCCCTAACGGTGGGTCACTCACGCAGTTTTCAATTGCAACCAGTGAGTCTTGGACAGACAAAAATACTGGCGAACGTAAAGAACAAACAGAATGGCATCGTATTGTGTTACATAACCGCTTAGGTGAAATTGCACAACAATATTTGCGTAAAGGTTCGAAAGTCTATATTGAAGGTTCATTGCGTACGCGTCAGTGGACTGATCAAAATGGTCAAGAGCGTTACACCACAGAAATTCGTGGTGAGCAGATGCAAATGTTAGATTCACGTCAGGGTGGTGGCGATCAAGCCGGCTATGGTGATCAAGCTGCTTATAATACACCGCGCTTTAACAATAATGCGCCAGCACAACAAGGCGGTTATAACAATCAGCCCAATAACACTGGTTATAACCAAGCACCTGCAGGTGGCGGCTATGCTCAACCAGCCGCGCCAGCACAAACAGGTTATAATGCACCGAAAGCTGCACCACAACCTGCTGCTGCTCCGGTAGATTTGGATGATGATTTACCGTTCTAACTTGTACAATACTTAATTATTGTATTTATTGAAAAGAACCTGACATCTATCAGGTTCTTTTTTATTATCTTTTTGCGGAGCGTCGGTGAGCTATGCGCGGCAGTCTAAAATTGGACCATTTGATAAAGAAAATCGCATTACCGCATAAAATCAAAATGACGCCGACCACAGCATTTATATGCCATTGATAACCTTCCCAGCGTGTAGAAATAAGCAAAGCGACCAATGGAAATAACAAGGTACTATAAGCAGCCTTCGCTGCACCAATTCGACCAACTAAATAAAAATAAATGCTAAAGCCAATCACTGAGCCAAAAATAGCTAAATATACTAAAGCACTCACCGCACTGAAGTGCATGCTTGGAAAAAATATATCCTGTTTTAGTCCAGCAATACCGGCCATGATGATCGAACCGTATAGCATGCTGTATGCATTGGTGCTAAAAATATCGAGCCCTTGTTTTTGGTGGCGCGTACTGATCATATTACCCAAAGAAAAACCATAGGTTCCGAGCACACAAAGTGCGATGCCGATGAGGGTATGTTGATTTAAGCTACTCCCGATCAGATCATGCCAGAATAAGGCAATAATACCCAGCCCACCGAGCAAAGTCGCAGGATAAAAACATCTGGAGATTTGTTGTTTAAAGAAAATTTTGGCATTAAGTGTGTTGAAAATTACCGCCATAGAAAAAATAACAGCTTCCAAACCGCTGCTGATATATTGAACGGCATAGTAAAAACAAACAAAGTTAAATCCAAAAATACAGCAAGCTTGCAGCATACAAAATAGATGATCTTTTAACGCTAGTTTTTGCAGCTTTCGGCACAAAGCCATAAAGACAAAGAGGATGAAAGCTGAAATAAAGAAACGCCAAAATACTGCCACATGAACCGATATACCACTTTGCTGCTGCAGACTGATGGCAATCCATGTTGTTCCCCAGATTAAGACAACCAAAGCATATAGAAGCGCATTCATACTCTTTTTAACCGAACTCAAATGATCGGTACTATTTTGCGTGATTGATGGTATTTATTTCTTGCATTTCCTTGTGGTCATTATCATGGACTTGCGCTTTCTTGCTACTAACTTTCTTATATCAATGATAAAGTAGCCTGAAAGCGCTACATTAAATCTTCAATTGGGTACGACGTATAGAAGATGGCATATCAGATTCTAGAACAGTTGCAACAGTATAAAGCTCAACTGCTTGATTCGGTTGAGTTAGGTTCTGGTATGCAACTCGCCATGTGGCAAAATAATCAAGACCGCGTCAGTGTCTGCAGTGATCACCACACACTTAGTCTATATATTCAAGGGGGTTATCACAGTTATCAAAAGACTGCTCAAGGCTGGCATAACGGGGGTGGACCAGACCGGATGTGTTTGATGCCGCAAGATTTTGAGTCGACATGGGATCTACGTGATCCGCTTACTTTTGTACATCTGTATTACACTAAGCAACACCTGCAACGCATAGCTCAGCAGGTGTGGGATCGTGAGCCGAGTCAAATTATTTTAAATCCACAAATTTTTGTGGCAGATCCACAGATTGCCATTATCTATCGTCACTTTCTATTAAATACAGCTTGGCACTATCATGAAAATCACTTGCAAATGAGTACAGCTACTACGTTATTGCTCAATCATTTGATTCAAAATTATAGCGCTGTGCAGTGGCAAGCACCTGAGATCAAAGGTGGCTTGTCACCTTATGTGCTTAAACATTTATTAGAATGGATTGATCAGCATATTCAGCAAAGTTTAACTTTATCGGATTTGGCGCAACAAACACAGCTGAGTGAATATCATTTTGCGCATATGTTTAAACAATCTATGCAGATACCACCGCATCAATATGTGATGCAACGCCGTCTTGAATTGGCCCACCAAGCTTTACAACAGACTTCAGCTCATATCATTGATATTTCAGAACAATATGGCTTCAGTTCCAGTAGTCATTTTAGCAATCGCTTTAAAAAACAATTTGGGTATTCTCCGTCTCAAATAAGAAAAAGTGGAAAAAGTAGCCGTTGATATTATGGCAATCCGTTATCGCCGTCTGCAAATTGCAACTGATTTATTGCAATTGATTGGATTGGGGATGGCGCTTTGTGATTGCTCTGACCGACATATTGAAAAAAAACTGAGTGGTTATGGCGAGTGATGCTGTGACAGCTGTCTTGCATAAAACACAATAATACATTGCATATTTGGGAACGATCTGCGCTTTTTGAACTGCTATATTGAGCGATAGCTTTTGAATGATTTAATTCAACGCAATCATTGTGCAATATTGGAGGATGGCAAGATGGATTTAGGTCTAAAAGGAAAACGTGCGGTAGTAACAGGTGGCACGGCAGGTATTGGTGAGGCGATTGTTCGTACTTTGTTAGAGGAAGGCTGTTTCGTCGCATTTTGTTCACGTTCGCAGGACAATGTTGATCGATTATTAAAGCAATTAAACTGTTCAACAGATCAGGTTGTCGGCAAAGCATTGGATGTCACGCAATATGCAGCGCTTGAAGCATGGTTTGAAAGCTTGGGGCATTTTGATATTTTGGTTGCCAATGTCAGTGCAATATCGGCAGATTGGCAGCACTCAATTGCTTTGGATATGCAGTCAACTATTCATTGTGTTGAGACTGCGATTCCTTATTTAAAAGCTTCAAAATTTGGTGCGATTACTTATATTGGATCAAAAGCGAGTGGTTTTGCGACACCAGGTTTTGAAGCCTATGGCGCTGTAAAAGCAGCCATGACACATTATATGAAGTCGATGGCGAAAAAGTTGGTTACTGAAGGGATTCGCGTCAATGTTGTGGCACCAGGAGATACCTTTGTTGAAAATGGTTTTTGGGACAATATGAAGCATGCAGCGACTGAGGTTTATCAAGCCACATTAGATGCTAATCCGATGGGACGTTTTTGTACGCCGCAAGAAATTGCCAATGTTGTTGCTTTTATTTGTAGCCCACGCGCAAGCTTTGTGGCGGGTAGTCAAATTTTGGTAGATGGTGCGGCAACGGATTACGTTCGGATTTAGTGAGAAGATTAGGATGAATATGCTGTGATGCATGTGGATAGTATTCTATTGGCACCGATCATAAAGAGGATAGCCTGCTCTTTACTGCTGTGCAAATTTGGTATTTAACGACACATAGCGAGACTTTGAGCGGACATTTGTTTTTGATATAACTGGAAGTCTGCAATTAGCCCTTGCTGAACAGTTTTATCTTGTAAATAGTTTCTATAGCGTATTTTTTTTGATTTTTGCTGTGCTGCATCATCTAAAAAGATGGAAGCAAAAGCACGTTTTGTTGCGCGAATGATTTTTTTATGATGGAAGTAGATTATATCTTCATAGCCACCAAAACCAGATTCATTATTGAGACGTGCAACAATGACACAATGCTGTGCATCCAGTACATAGAGTTGGGCGTGTTTAGGTAAAACGGTATCATTTTCATAGACTGCTGCAATCACGAAATGTTGATGTGGCATGTAGTGCTGAGCAATTTCCTCACCTTGCATACTTAAAGGCGCTGCAGCAAATAGGTCGCAAGATAAAAACAAACAGGCGAGTAGGATGTTCTTTATCATAGTTTTATCTTCAAGATATTGATTTAAAATACTAATTTTTTATAGTTTTGTATGCCTAACTGAAGTAGTTGTGGTTTAAGATCACGCCAAGTTTTGGCATTGGGATGTAATTCAAAATGTGGATAATCAGGACCATTTTTACCTTGAAAACGACCACCCCACACGAGTCCGAGTTGCTCACCAATGGGACCGAGTGCCTGACTATCACGGACCGATTGTTGATCATTTTTAAGATAAGTGATTTCACCTTGTCGTACAGAAACTACATCAATGGCTAAGCCGTATTGATGATAGCTTTGCAGTGGACCGGCATTGGTGACGTTTTTGGCGAGAGCACCTTGAGCGGTTGGACTGCGATAGCCATCTGTAATGACCCAAGTAATACCTAATGTTTGAAAACCGGTATTGATTAATTGAATGACTTTGGCTTGATAACTTGGGTGTAATTCAGCAATACGTGCCAAGCTACGTTGATAGTGTTTTTCACCTCCGCAGGCTTGTGCTAATAGTGCAGATGTATTGACAGGTTTGGTCGCTTGCACTTGAACAACTGGTGTTTCAGTTTTATGTTTCGAGTTTTGTTGTTGTAATATTGGGGCATTATTTGAAATATGAGTGTCTTTTTTGTGGGGGATTTTAAGAATTTGATTGGGATAAATTAAGCTATGTGGTTCTAGGTTATTTAATATTTCTATTTCAGCCACTGTACTGTGTTGGGAAAGGGCAATACTTGATAAAGTATCTCCAGCCTTGACCACATAGGTGGAGCGTACATATTCTCCAATGGGCTGAATCTTGCGAATAAGCAGTGCTGCTTGCAGTAAAAGTTTTGAGCTACGGACAATATAACTGGCTTTTGCGCGAGATAAGGTAAGCGTGCATTGTGATTGATAATCACCAGTGATATTGCGAACTCGAATATCCACAACAGTGCCTAAGGGGCGTTGAATCCAAACGGATTCTCCCTGTGCGTTACTAAGGTGGTCTGAGATAAGGGTTTTTCCAACCCAAAGCTGATGTGCCAATCCTGCTATAGGCTGATCGAGTGCATCTAGAAATCGGATCATTGCCAAACTATTCGTCATGAGCGCGTCCTGATAAATGTGCAGAGCATACATAAGAAAGAGTCTGCTCTTGATCACCATCATCTATTGAAACAGTCCATGCTTGAGTCGGACCAACTAAAATATTGTACTGTTGAGCTTGTGCATGATGAATGCGTGCAGTACGTCCATGTTCATCTAACTGACCCGTACTGAAGCTTTGATTTTTTGTATTGATAAGTTTGTAATGTACCGTTGAGAAGGTGAGAGGGTAGAATAAGTGATAAAAATCCCATTTATTACTATAGGGTAGATCAAGCTGTTGATTTGGTAAGATGGGGAGTTCGGTGTTGATTTTAATTGCTTTCTGAAAAATATGTTGTGCGGCATGAGCGCGAATTATACGTGCTGTTTGTAGATGAACTCCCTGTTCATCAATAATGATTTGTGAACCTGCTACCATGCTGAGATCCTTAGCTTAGAATGGAAAAGCATGATCATAACCAGATTAGTCTTTGGCTAAGATTGTATTCTTACTTCAAGGCGTAGTGATTATTTAGAAATTTGCTGGATTCTGATCGATAGACTTGACTTCGTCGATGAAGAAATTTGTCATGTTCCACGTGGAATAATTATTGATCACTGATACAAGAGCGCAATATGATGATAAGCATTAAGCTTTTTGCAGAAAATAAACCTAATCTTTATTTATCATGTCTTCACTGCACTAGCTCGATCCAATACCCAAGTTGTGTCTTAAATTTATGGGGTGAGGGGAAAATTGGACTTGTGAATCTTTATGCAACAAACTCATTGGTAACTATCACTCACAGTGAAAGTCACACGTTAAATCTTATTCTGCAAATACTTGTTTATATAGTTAATGATGAATATCATATTTGATTTTTATATCATTATCTAGCAGTTTTATAATCTTATTTTTGATTTTTTTGCTTTTAATTTTTCTAAATATGTATGTGTAGAAGAAAATGGAATTTTCAAATATTGAATTAAGAATCTTTGTTAAAATTAATTCCTTAGTCTTGAAATATGAAAAAAATTCTTTTAGCTCTTTCGGGGAGAAGAAGACAATATAGCAAATGTAGTTTTGTAAAAAAAAATGAATGGCTTGATCATTTTCTTTGGCAATATCCTCCATTAATTTAAATATTTTTTCTTTGTCGTTGTAGTAGTCTTTTAAGAAAACACCTACATCGTTGAGATAAAGTTGTATTTTTTTATTTTTGAAGTCGATAGTGTTTATTTTGATTTTTGATTCAATAATATCTGCAATCATTAAAGAAATCTTTTTTGCTGTGAGCAATTGTTCTTTTGAAATATTTATTTTGTTCGAGTAGGATTTATAGTTTTTATAATAAAAGTCATAATAGTTTTCAATATATTTTCTTATAAAGATATCTTTATATTTTATTTTGCCTTTATTTATTTTAAAGGTTTTGTAGTCTTTACTATTCATTGGGTGTGAGTATAAAAATAATTTAAAAAAAAGTGTTTTTATTTTTTTTGATTCTAATTTTTCACAAGCATTTAATTGAAAGAAGAAATAGTTTTTCATAAAATTATTCATGGTTTTTTGGGGATCTATCGTTGTAATTGTATTCATGGTTAAAAAGATGTTATTTAATGACTCGCAATCAGAGTGTGTGATTTCTGTTTTTATAATAGACTTCCTTCATAAATTAAAAAATACACAGCTGTTTGATTACCAACTATACAGCTAAAAATCTAATTCTTAGCGATAATATCTCAATGAGATATAAAGACGTTAAAAAGTTACCTGATGATAAGTTTCGCAGACTTACAGGCATTAGTTGGTCCACATTTAATTTAATGATGGATGAATTAAGAGTTCAATTACCAGTCAATACTGGCAAGGGTCGCCCTCCAAAATTGCCCTTAGAAGACCGTCTTCTCTTGTGTTTAGAGTATTGGCGGGAATATAGAACGCTATTCCATGTCGGCATGAATTATGGTGTTTCAGAAACCAGTGCACTCCGAACCACCCGTAAGATTGAAGATATTCTGATTAAATCAGGGAAATTTAGTCTACCCAAACAAATGCCTGATCGAGAAGAAGCTAATTGGGATGTTGTTGTCGTTGACGCAACAGAGATTTTCGTGCAACGTCCAAAAAAAACAGAAAAAATGGTATAGCGGCAAAAAGAAACGTCACACGATTAAATTTCAAGTTTCAATGCACTATATGACCGGTAAAATACTGAGTGTTTGTTGCGATAAAGGTAGAGTTCATGATTTTAAGATATTTAATAAAAGTATTAAATATCTTAAATTTAAACCATTTTTTATAGTTGACAAGGGCTATTTAGGTATAGAAAAACTTGGATTTGGTTGCTTGGTTCCTTTTAAGGCTAAAAGAGGGTGTGCTCTAGATAAGCAGCTGAAAAAATTCAATAAAGAAATCAGCCGTAGACGAATTGGTATTGAGCATGTTTTTGGAAGAATGAAAATCTTTAAAATCTTATCCTGTGTGTACAGAAATCGGCGAAAAAGAATAAATTTAAGATTCAATTTATTAGCAGGTATATATAACCTTGAGTGGGCGGGAGATCAAAAAGATGGCTGTTTAAAAAATGATTAATGAAGGAAGTCTAATATTATTGGAGATGATTGTAGCATAGTTGATATCTAAATTAGAGTTCCATAAGATAAAAAGTTCATCACTATCAATAAAAAAAACCTCTAAGCAATCATCATCGCAAACAGCATACTCAATATATTTTGATAATGAACTATTTTTAAATAAATCAAATAACATAATTACCTCCTTTTCTTTTTAGTGAGTAATTCTACTATATTAAAGCTAATAATAGTGCTATTAAAGTCGTCTATTCTGTCTGCGTCAATACCGCAAGCTCCAGGCTCATTTGATTTTCGCATAATTTTTTTTGTTTTGTTAGACTCTTTTGCATCGATATCTAAAAGCTCTAAATTTTGAGTTAACATTTTATATCCATCTTCACTAATTTTAAATTGAAGTTGGTGAGTTGGTCCAGGATTTGTCGTTTTATTATAGTTGGATCCATCTATACTTACCCATTTTGCCCTTATTTCGTATATTTAATTTGAGATAAATATTAAAACGTCTAAAAATAGATTTTAACTTAGACCAGTGTTGATCATTTAACATTGTACGAGGCATGGTGAGTGTAAAAATAGGTTTGGTGATTTTATTTTACTATCTCGCTATTTTTTTTTGTAGAAAATGTCAATTGTCCCTAGTTGTTGATGTTTTTTATAACTTGTTTTGAGTTTGGATCAAGGTTTAGAAAAGTGATGTAATCTAACATACCTTGAATATTCCCGTGAAAATCATTATAGAATTTTTCTGCTTCAATTATATCAATCTCATCGTAATTCTTGCTTAAGTTGAAGCTGTTATTTAAAAATAATAATCCATAACTACTATCTAGGAAATTTAAGAAAAAAACATATTGATCCTGTACTTTTATAAAACATAAATCAGTATTATATCCTAGATTAAATAGTTCTGTATTCTCACTACTATTTGGATTGTACTGTACGATATCGAAAAAACATAGTTCTGTATTTAGATAAAATTTTTCGCTATAAATTTTATTCTTATTATAGTTTAGTAGATTTTTAGATCCCAAAGCACCTTTAAAATCAATCATTTTAGGGTGCCCTATTAAATTTAGTTCTCTTGCAATTAAATATATTTCTATGTTTTTGTTGGATATATTATTTAAATATTCAAGCAGAATTTTATTTAACTTTTCTTTGTTGTCAAGAGCTAGAAAGCCTTCATAACTCTTTAGCTTAGTCTCAATTGTTATAAAGTCAGGTACTTTTTTAAATTTGCATATTAACATCGGAAGTCATCTCCTGAATATTTGTTTGTTGAGCGAGGGGAACCGCTATCATATGTTATATGTGAACCTTTAGAGTCATGATAATGTTTTTTTCATAAGTCTTATAAGGAGTATTTTTACTTTCGGGAAAAACGTGCCCCTCAGGGTGAACTGTTAACTTATGAATCTCACTAGTTCCATTTATTTTTATTTGTTCAACGTACATTCTTCTACCAGAAGAATCTATTGAACCTTTGGGATCAAGTTTTAGGGTACTTGTATAACTTTTAGAGGTAGGAATACCTTGTCTTCTCATAGCCTCCCTTCTTGCTGCTCTTGACGTTTTTAAGTCAAGATATCCTTGTGTTGCTTTTCTTCTGGTAATGCCATCAACATTCCCAAGTTTAAATGCCAACCCCCAAGGATCGACCCATTCCACAGGATTGGGTGCATATTGAAAATGATTTTCGCCGCCGAGTAATCCAATCGGATCATGGCTGATAAATCGGCCAGCATCGGGGTCATAATAACGGAAACGATTATAATGTAAACCGGTTTCGATATCGTAGATCTGACCTTGGAAACGATGTGGCTGTAATAAAAAGGCTTGCTCATAAGCATTAAGCTGAATCGGATTGAGCTGTTGGGCGGTCGCTTGCCATTCCACGCTCACGGTATTGCCCCAGACCTGATCTTGCGCTGCAACGAAGTGCTACTTCGTTTTGCTCATCCCATGCAATATCACCTTGCTGATCCGTCAGCTCTCTAGGTGTACCCAAATGGTCATTTTGATACCAATATAGTTGATGGGTACTATGGCTGGGGGGCTCGTCATTGGCGGCAGTCGGGAGGCTGTTGACCCCACCAAGCTCACCGATATGGGCAATGGCTTGGGCTTGTAACTGTTGTAGCTTTTCAGTATCCGCTCTGCTCAGTGCTGGTGCATCATTGGCGGCTTGGGTCAGTGGATCATCCAACCAGACCAATCGTGCTAAGGGCACAAAGCTATCGACCTCATAGACCGTGGTAAAGACATGCTTGCCATTATGGTCTTGTAGAATGCGATTGCCATCCCAAACATTCCAGACAGCACGTTGTTCAATCAGTCGTGTTTGCTCATGTGCGATTAAAATGTTTTTTTTGTATTTTCTTAATTGTCTTTTTTAATTTTTTTATGTTGCAAATATAGGTATACAATTTTGTTGAATCAATATTACTTTTAAATTTTATAATTTTTTGAGAATTTTCATCGATGATTAATTTTATAATATAATTTTCCTCTAAATTTTTTGCAGAGTAAATAGGGTTGGCATCAAAAAAAGGAGTTCCATCCATAAAATGTGTTTGATAATAAGGTGTAATCCATTTTTTATCATCAATGCTTTCTAAAAAGTAATCGTAAACATACTTCTCAAGTTTTATATACTCATCATAGTCTTTTAGATAATTTTTAAACATTACTTAACTTACTCTTTAACTCCTGTATCATCTGTTTTGCTTGGTCTCTAGTCAAAGGTGTATCTTGATTCCATGCTACAGATTGTTCGAGTTTCAAGCCTTAAGCTTGTATTCTTCCTCGATTTTCAACCAACCCCCACGGATCGACTCAATACACTGGATTAGGTGCATATTGAAAATGGTTTTCGCCACCGATTAAAACAATCGGATCATGGCTAATAAATCTGCCAGCATCGGGGTCATAATAACGGAAATGATTATAATGTAAACCGGTTTTTATTAATTTAGATTAAAATACCATTCCAAGAAGTTATTAAATGATGACCAAGACTGTATTTTTTTTATTCCAGATTCAGAATAACCAATTAATTCTACACATTGTGTTGTTTTATTATAAAAATAAGCAGCCTCACCCTCAAACTCACTAAGTATGTAGTAATCGTCAGATAGGGATAAATTCTTATTCATTATTTTTCTAATTTCTAAATAATCTCCATTGTCATACATCCAACAAATTTGCCACAATTCAAAGTCTTTAGAATGGAAACCGCCTGCATATTCTTCTGCACAAGCGTAGAATTTTCCAAAATCTGAATTTATATTAATCCCGATTTTCTCTAAAATTATTTCATAATCATTTGGTTCTATTTCATCAAACCAGCTATTATTTAATTTTAAGTATGCTATTACTTTTTGACTTAACATTCTTAATCCTTCTTTATTAAACTAACAAAAACCTAAAGATTTTCTATGTTGGATTTCTTCAGCAGTTTGCTGCGTCTCTCTAAGGTGTGCAATAGAGTCTCCTTCACGATCTATCATATGAACCAATTTTTTCTCCAAGTTCATTGATTCAATATGATCAATTTGCTGCATTAATGCATTGAGGTGATTCTCCTTTTCAGCATAATCTTGAAACGTTGAATAACGTCCTGTGCTATCACATAAAGTTTGTGCTAAGGGTGCGATAGGTAATCCCTGATCAGCATCAATTAATAAACTACTTTGTAATTCATATCCCGTGTCATAAGCATGAGTGCGTTGTCGTTTATTTATTTTATTAGAATGTTGAACATATTGAAGTTGAGACCAATCATGAGCAACAAGGGCATAATTATTCTTTGAATCAATCAGTTGTTGCGATGCTAGGAGTTGAAGAGGTTGATTGTGTTGTTGAAAAGAAATTCGTTCGTTATTTAAAAATCGCCAGATTGCTTAGGTTGTTGCAAAATTGGTTTTTTGGGCAGAGGCAATATCTTTGATACTCGGAGCAAGATTAGCAATTGGATTCATATTGAGTCGGACTAACTCTGCATAACGTTTGGTTAAACGAGAGTCTAAGTTGGAAATGTTAAATTGGAGAGCATGCTCTCCAATTTAACCGAATTAATAATATTTGTGTAGATACATACCTATGTCCTTTAGGTCGGGGAGGATGTCAATAGAAGTGAAATCGCTATGTTATGCAAAGGAAATGACGCCTACACCAGTATTATGCGCGGTATTGCCTCGCCATATGAGTGCTTGTTTTGGCGTGAGAATCCCTTTGATTGGGAAAACTCAGCGTTAGCATACGATTATTTTGAGCAATGCTGCCAATCAATTGGGCTATCGTTTTAGAATATTGCATATTATATCGATCAATATTTGGTATAAATTATACTAAAAAGAATTTTTGAATAGCGCCTATCATAGAGCATAAATTGCGCTGAGGCTATGCTGATTTAAAATAAAATGATCTATTGACACGTTTAATTTTAATATGTGGGTATATTATTTTAGGCATATCATTTTAATTGTGGTAAATGCTTATTGAAAAGCAAACTGCCCGCGCAGTGGCGAGCAGTTGGTATGGCGGTGTCATTTTTGCATCTGATCTGCTGGTGCTCACAGAGCTGCTTTAGATCTACCGCCAAGCTTATTGTGCAGTCGAAGCTGCTGCGCGTGCGCGCGCTTGGTGAAGTTTCTTATAACTTTCAATCAGGCGTAAATGACGATCTAAACCTTCCAATTGCATATTGGTGGTGCTAAGACCATAGAAACGCACGCTACCATTGACTGAGCCCAGCACGGCATCCATACGTTCATCTTTAAACATGCGACGGAAATTGGCTTCAAAATCTTCTAGTTCGAGTTCATCGTCCAAGATCACTTCCAACACCACATTCATACACTGATAAAACAGTCCGCGTTCCACGGTATTGGTGTTGTATTGCAAGAAGGCTTCGACCAGATCTTTGGCTGCTTCAAATTGCTGTAAGGCAACATAGATCAACAGTTTGAGTTCTAAAATGGTCAATTGCCCCCACACGGTATTGTCATCAAACTCGATCCCGATCAGGGTTTTAATCTCGGTATATTCATCCAGTTCACTTTCTTCTAAGCGTTCGACCAATGCCGCTAATGCCTCATCGTCTAAACGATGTAGATTGAGAATGTCAGAACGGAATGCCAAAGCACGGTTGGTATTGTCCCAAATTAAATCTTCAACTAAATAAATCTCAGAATAATCCGGTACTAAAATACGGCATGCTGTTGCACCAAGATGCTGGTACACCGCCATATAGGCTTTTTTGTCGAGGGTTTTGAGGATGTTAAACAATACTTCAGCTTGTTCGGCATTGCTGGCTTGCGCTTGTTGGCTAAAGTCCCATTCGACAAAGTCATAGTCTGCTTTGGCACTGAAGAAACGCCATGACACCACACCACTGGAGTCGATAAAGTGTTCCACATAGTTATTGGGTTCTGTGACGGCATTTTGGCTAAAGCTGGGTTGGGGCAAGTCATTTAGCCCTTCAAAACTACGCCCTTGTAATAGTTCGGTCAGGCTACGTTCTAAGGCAACCTCAAAACTTGGGTGAGCACCAAAAGAGGCAAATACACCACCAGTACGCGGGTTCATCAAGGTGACACACATCACCGGGAATTGCCCACCGAGTGAAGCATCTTTAACTAAAACAGGAAAGCCTTGTTCTTCTAAGCCTTGAATGCCCGCGACGATACTTGGGTACTTGGCGAGTACTTCTGTCGGCACATCAGGCAGTGCAATTTCACCTTGAATAATATCGCGTTTTACCGCACGTTCAAAAATCTCTGACAGACACTGTACTTGCGCCTCCGCCAAGCTATTGCCGGCACTCATACCATTACTTAAAAATAAATTTTCAATCAGGTTTGATGGAAAATAAACCGTTGCACCATCAGACTGACGGACATAAGGCAGTGAACAGATACCTCGTGCAATGTTGCCCGAGTTGGTGTCATACAGATGCGAACCACGCAGTTCATCTTCTGGATTATAAATAGCCAGACAATAGTCATCTAAGATTTCAACAGGGAGTTCATCGTTGGGTCCGGGTTGGAACCATTTTTCTTCTGGATAATGGACAAAAGCCGCATTGGCAATGTCTTCACCCCAAAACTGATCATTATAGAAGAAGTTACAGTTTAAACGTTCAATAAACTCGCCTAATGCCGATGCCAATGCACTTTCTTTGCTTGAGCCTTTGCCGTTGGTAAAGCACATTGGCGATTGAGCATCACGAATATGCAATGACCAGACATTGGGTACGATATTACGCCAAGAGGAGATTTCAATTTTCATCCCAAGATCGGCTAAGATTCCCGACATATTGGCAATGGTTTGTTGTAGTGGTAAGTCTTTACCCTTTATGCAGGTTGCACCGTGTAAGTCATTGCTGGGGATGAGCAGCGCTTGGGCATCGGCATCGAGGTTGTCGACTTCTTCAATCACGAACTCAGGACCAGTTTGTACTACTTTTTTGACGGTACAGCGTTCGATGGCACGTAAGATCCCTTGACGGTCTTTGGCTGAGATATCCGATGGCAGTTCGACTTGGATTTTAAAAATTTGCTTATAGCGGTTTTCAGGATCAACGATATTATTTTGTGAGAGTCGAATATTTTCGGTGGGGATATCGCGCGCTACACAATAGACTTTGACAAAGTACGCAGCACACATGGCCGAAGAGGCGAGAAAATAGTCGAAAGGTCCAGGTGCTGAGCCATCACCTTTATAGCGTATTGGTTGATCGGCGACCACGGTGAAGTCATCAAACTTGGCCTCAAGCCGAAGGTTGTCGAGAAAATTGACTTTGATTTCCATACTGGTACCTAATTGTTCTGCGCTGTCATACTGGACTGCCCAGGACTTCATGTTAAAAAATAGAAAGATTATCCGAGAATTGGCTTCAAAAATGAAGCGCTAAGGCTTCGCCGATCATTGCGTGTATTGAACAGTCTGAACGATATCAATAGTCATTATTGCTAGAGCACTATGCTGGCGCTCGGCTGTGTCGTCGTTGCGGTTCAGCCTGATGAATAAATACGGTATAGCTATCGGCAGGGTGGCAGAGATCTGCATGATGTAAAGCATGCGCGATATTACCACGATGATAGGTCGCATGATTGCTCAAATGAAAGAATATTTCTGTGATCTACGGTCTGATCTACTATCTGGTGCTCTATGGTATGATGGTCAGGATCTGTTGATCTGACCAGACATGGTATTGAAATTGAATGCTGGGCATCACATCTGAGGATTAAAAAATCGGTAGGTTAATGCCAATCACCGGACCGTGTTGTTTGATATCCCAATGGAAATTGCCTGAACGATAATCTTGTTCAAAATAACGATAGCCTGCGCGTAGATTGACATCACGTTTGAATACCGGAATTCGATACCCCACATAACCTTGTGCAGAAATGGTATTTTCAGTGCCTACACTAAATTCGCCTGCGAGGTTCCAAGGTGAGTCAAAATTGTATCTAAAGCGACTTCCCCAAAAAAATTCATCCCAAGATTTAGACACATCCGTTTGATACTGCATGACCGCCAAGGTCGCATCGGCCTTGGTATGGTGCATGCCAATAGTTGGTTCAATCACCAGCTTGGCACGATTTTTTTGCGTGCTTTCAGGAGAGCGATAAGCCTGATAATACACCCCATAACTGCTTTGATTTAACTCAGTACCCAACGCCACAGGAACCTGCATGACGTGTTGTTGTTGACTGGTTTTGACGATTTGTCGGTCGACATAAACACCCCATTGTCCTTTGCTGATATCAAGATGCGCCATAAAGGAGTCATCGAGATTTTTGAGGGTTTCTTTAAAGGGTTGATCGACATCATATTGCAAATTGCCTTGCCCAATCTGACCACTGACATCTGCGGCAAATAGATAAAGATTTAAATTGACTTTCGTTGCGCCTTGAAAGGTTTCGCTAAAGGCATTGGCCCATAGCAGTGGGCTAAAGCATAGGGCGATGGGAAATAGCGCAAAGCGTTTAATATTCACAAGTTCTCCGCATATTTTTATCTTGAAATTGCGTTATTTTTAACATGATCGCTAGATTGACACCATGTTTTTATCTCTTTTTATGCAGGACTAAGCAGAAATAATGTCAAATTTTCAGATCAATACCCGGGAAAATCAGCAAAGTCGCATTGCACCAGCAGCATATTTTTTGCCACTATAGGGACCCACGCCGTGCATCAAATCATGACAAACCACGCTAGACCAATAAAAACAATAAGACCAATACGCTAAGCAGCACCAAACAAAAAGCACTAAGCAAGAAACACTCAGCAAGCAGAATCAAGCAAGCAGAATCAAGCAAGAAAGACCAAACAAGAAGCACTAGACAGGAAGAACTAAACAAGCAGCACTAAGTAAAAACAACAAGGCAATACAAAACAAGAGAGCGCAAGTCCTGTTCCAATATAAGCCTGATCAAATTTGGATATTGCTTAAAGAGTCACAAGAACAGCAACAACTGCGCGATAGGAGAAAAACCACCGATGTCTTATTTTGCACCACTTCGCATTGATCAAGCCGCGACAGCGTTACAGCAGCGCTTAACTACAGCACAACAACAAAATGGCTTCCATTCCAATTTACTCGGGGTGTTGGCTTATTCTGCACAGGCATTGCAGAGCTATCAATTTCTGGGAGAGATTAATGCTCAAAGTAGCCTCAACGTAGCACAGCGTGAGGTGGTCCAACTGGTTGCAGCAACCCATAATGGTTGCCGTTTTTGTGTGGCAGGGCATAGTGCCTTGGCCAAACATAAAGCCAAAATGACAGCGCAAAGCATTCAAGCCCTACGCCTTAGACAGAGCTTGGCAGACCCAGCGCTCAATGCTTTGGCTGATTTTGCCGGTTTAGTGTTACAGCATAAAGGTGCTGTGGCAACGGCTCAGATTGAGGCGTTTTTTGCAGCGGGTTATAGCCAACAACAAGCCTTGGATGTGTTGCTGGGGCTGAGTTTAGCGACCTTATGTAATTATGCTAATAACCTGGCACGTACACCATTAAACAGCCAATTAAGCGCTTATCAATGGGAGCCTGCCGATGCTTGATGCCACATTACAACAATGGTTAGTCCAGCAGGCTGATGCACTGCATGCCGGACAGCCGGAACCGAGTCATGCATTGCTCAAACATCTGGCCGCTGCCGATTGTTTTCGTCATGGTGTCCCCACGGCATGGGGTGGTTTGGGTGACCCCTTCACGGCGGCAATCGAGACCATTGCCGACTTAGCAGAATATTCATTTACCGCAGCTTTTGTTTGTTGGAGCCAACGGACGTATATAGAGTATATTTTGCATACTGAGGCTGTGCATCTGAGAGAAACCTTGGCTGATCTCTTGACAGCTAAACTTGCTGGGGCAACAGCATTGTCCAATGCCATGAAGTTTCTTTCTGGGCTTGAGCCCTTACAGATTCATGCTGTTGCCCATGCCGAGGGCTGGGCATTAACAGGCAAATTGCCATGGGTCAGTAATTTTCATCCAGATGGTTTTTCAGTTGCGGTCGCTGCCGATAGTGCAGATGGTGCGCAGTTATTTATCGTCGAGTCAACACTGGCTGGCTTTACACGCCATGCTGACCTAGATTTGATTGGTCTACGCGGAAGTGCTACGGCTGCTGCAAGCTTAAAGCAGGTACAGGTCGATAGCAGAGCACGTTTGAGTGATGATGCCGTGACCTATTTACAGCACATACGCCCAGCATTTTTAGCCTTGCAATGTGGGCTAGCCATAGGTTTAACACGCCGATGTCTGCAACAGGTACAAGCCAATAAACATGCGCCGTATTTGTTGGCGCAAGCCGAGCAATTGTCGGTCAGGCTGTCGGATTTAACCCACAAACTATATCAGGGGCTGCTACAGAAGATTTTTATCTTTGAGCATGCTCAGCTATTTCAACTACGCATTGCCTTAAGTGCATTGTCGCAGCAAGCCATACAACTTGAATTGTCCAGCGCCGGTGGTAAAGCTTATCTGCATGCTTACGATGACGGTTTTGCGCGACGTTTCATCGAAGCGGCGTTTATTCCGATTGTGACGCCCAGTATTGTACAGCTACAGAGTGCATTGCTGAAAACAAGATCAAGCGAGATGCAGCAATGATCTCTCGTATGGATCACAGCATCAACATTGGCTCGAACCTATAACATACTGATTGATATTCGATTGAGAGGCGAACTCGCAAAGAATTAGTGACGAATTAGAACAGAATTAGCGATGAACTCGCAAAGAATTAGAAAAGATTTAAAGACGAATTAGAAAAGAGTTAGAGAAAAATGATGGCTAAAATAATATTAAATGTTAAAGACTTAACAATTTACCATCGCAATAAAATATCACGCGAAGCAAGCAAGCAGCGTGTCATCTTAAACAAACTTAATTTTTCCGTCAGCACCGGGCAAATTGTGAGCATATTGGGTCCAAGTGGTGTGGGGAAATCGACGTTATTGTCTGCCTTGGCGGGTTTACATCAAGCCATGACTGGACAGATTGACATTTTAGGGCAGGCAGTGGCGCAGCAAAAATCGCAATTGGCGATCATGTTTCAAGATGCCATCTTGCTGTCGTGGCTCGATGTGGCAGAGAACGTTGCGTTTGGATTGCGCTTTAAGCAGCAACAAGCACTCGACGCCACACAGATCAAGCAACGGGTACAACAGGCCTTAAACTGTGTCAAATTACAACACGACCATGCTGCCAAACCCGACACCTTGTCGGGGGGAATGGCGCAGCGGGTGGCGTTGGCGCGGGCACTGGCAAAAATGCCGAAATTACTGTTACTCGATGAACCCTTTAGTGCATTAGATCAGTTGAATCGTCACCATTTGCAGACCTTGTTACAACAACTGGTCGCACAGCAGCAGATTGCAGCCGCGGTATTGGTAACTCATGACTTAGATGAGGCTTTGGCAATCTCAGATCGTATTTTATTTCTATCTGGGCAACCAGCACAGATCAGTGCACAATGGCAACTTGATCGACAACTTAAACCGGTTCCCAGTCAACGCCAATCTGAACGGATTAAAAAAGAAATTTTACAACAATTACAACAATATATAACTTAGGTCTAGGATATGTGTGTGCTCAATGAGGATTATTCACGCCGTGAGTTTTTAAAGCTGATGGCACTTTTAGGCGGTGGGGCTCTATTGCCCAAGACAGCATGGTCGGCGTCAGCAGCGGAGCAAAAAACCGTGCGAATAGGCTATTTACCGATTACCGATGCCACTCCCTTATTGGTGGCATATCAAAATAAAATTTTCCAGCGTCAGGGTTTGAGGGTTGATCGTCCAATATTGTTTCGTAGTTGGGCGCAATTGATTGAAGCGTTTATTGCTGGTGAGCTAAATGTCATTCACCTACTCTCTCCTATGGCGGTCTGGGCAAGATTTAACAGTGCTGTTGCCGCAAAAGTTGTTGCGTGGAATCATGTGGCTGGATCAGCTTTGACGGTTGCTCCGCAGATTGAGCAATTGAGGGATTTAGGCGGCAAACGCGTTGCGATTCCATTTTGGTATTCGATCCATAATGTGGTGTTGCAAGAAATGCTGCATCATGCGGGGTTACATATTGTGACGCAAGTGCAAGCACCATTGGCGAAGCATGAAGTCGGCTTAGTGGTGCTACCACCGTCAGATATGCCGCCTGCATTATTGAGTGGTCAAATCGCGGGTTATTTGGTGGCTGAGCCCTTTAATGCCATCGCTGAGCATTTAAAAATCGGTAAGATTCTGCGTTTTACAGGCGATGTCTGGAAACAACATGCCTGTTGTGTGGTTTATATGCATGAGCAAGATTTACAACAGCATCCACAATGGTCACAGCAGGTTGTTAGCAGTATCGTCGAGGCGCAGTTATGGTGTCGTAATCATCGTGCAGAGACCGCACAGTTATTGGCACGTCAGCATAAACCTCGCTTAACGCCACATATTTTGCCTGTATTACAGCAGGTGCTAGATCCCTCAGCACAACAACAACGCGATTATCAACAGCATGGCGCGATTCAACATGCGACATGGCACAGTCAGCGAATCGATTTTCAGCCTTATCCCTATCAAAGTTATACCATTGAACTGATTAAACGGATGCGCTATACCCAAGTCGAAGGCAATAAAGCTTTTTTAAAGCGCTTAGATCCACGCTGGGCAGCACAACAACTGGTCGATGAGCGCTTTGTAAAACATGCCATTTTACAATTGGGGGGAATGCAAGCTTTTGGTTTGGATGAAAGTTTTACTCGACAAGAGGTATTCGCATTATGAAACAGCAGACCTTATCATCGAGTGCATATCATGCCTTTGGGACCTTGGGCTTATTGTCGGTTTTATTGTTGTGGCAAATAGCAAGTTATTGGATCGCTGAGGGATTTTTTCAACAGTTTGCACTGGCTACGACCTTGTCTAAGTTAGTAGCACTATTACAAGATGTTGAAATCTATCATCATATTGCTGCCAGTATGCAACGCATCGCTTGGGCACTGAGTTTTGCCTTGGTGCTGGGTATTCCTGTGGGGGTGTTGCTGGGTCAATCACAAATTGCCGATGCATTGAGTTCACAAGTCTTTCAATTACTCCGGATGATTTCGCCATTGTCTTGGATGCCAATTGCCGTCATGGTGCTCGGCGTTGGTGATCAAGCGATTTATTTTCTGTTGGCGTTTGCTGCTATTTGGCCGATTATTTTAAATACTGCCAGCGCGGTACGTCAGGTCGATCCCAATTTATTGAAACTGGCGCATAGTTTAGATGCCACACGTGGAGAAATTTTAAGGCATATTGTCTGGCCAAGTATTATGGGGCAAATCTTGGTTGGGCTACGCTTGGCATTGGGCATCGTGTGGATTGTCTTGGTTCCCAGCGAAATGCTTGGCGTGAGTTCAGGCTTGGGGTATTTTATTTTGGATGCCCGTGACCGTTTGGACTATAGCGAATTATTGTCGATTATTTTAATTATTGGTTTGATTGGCTATACACTGGACCGAATCTTGGTTGCGGTGCAACGACACTGAGACAGGTTGGTCAGTTAGAAATTGTGGATAACTTGCAAGTTATACCCAATAGAAGCTATACCCAATAGAAGCTATACCTAGTAGAAGTTCTAGCCAGTAGAAGTTCTAGCCAGTAGAAGTTTTAGCCAATAGAAGCTCTACCGAATTGCAGTTCTAGCGAACTCATGTGCTACTTAATTGTTTTGTCCAATATCGATGATCCCATCGAGTTGTGCATGGATGTTGATGTGATATGGCGATGCTTTAGAACAAACAAAATAGCCCGCATGGTGCAGGCTATATCTAAAGCGGCAGGCTAGTTTATTTATTTGGAATAATAACAATGCCATCCATTTCAACCAAGGCACCTTTGGGTAGGCTCGCAACACCCAGTGCTGCACGCGCTGGATAGGGTTGCGCGAAGTATTCACCCATAATTTGGTTGACCAATTGGAAGTGACCAAGATCAGTCATAAAGATATTGAGTTTGGCGAAGTCAGCCAAACTACCGCCAGCCTCTTCAACGACCGCTTTGACATTGTCAAATACGCGACGGATTTGCGCTTCAATTCCATCTACCAATTCCATGCTATATGGATCTAAACCGATTTGGCCTGAAAGATAAAGTGTGTTGCCAGCTAAAATAGCCTGTGAATAGGTCCCAATCGCTGCTGGGGCATTTTCAGTATGGATGACTTGACGGGTCATGATATTCTCCTGATTAAAGTTATAGACCACTCTAGCACAAGCAATTGATCTGTATGAACTTGTTTTGATTATTCCCTAACCAACCTTGTTGAGTTGGCTATGGGTTGCAGGCATTCCCAAACGGGTAATACGTGGAAAACCAAAGTGCATGCGCAGTTCACGAATAATTTTGGCAATTTGATTGCGGTCATTGACCACGATATTGACATAAGTCTTGTCATCTTGGGTATAAACAGACTCTACCCCAGTTTTGGCTTTGCGGCACTGATAAATCAGGTCAGAAATTTGTTCATCATCCAGCAGCATGTCGATACAGAGAAAAGCATTAAAGCTGACGTCATCGACATCTTCACTTGCCCAATGCAGGGGCATAATGTTTTCGGGATGTAGATGTTGTTCATGCAAAATATTGTGGCAACGATTGCGATGTACAATCAAACCACGCCGTGATAAATGCCCTTGGATTGGGTCGCCAATCACAGGGTTACAGCAATGGGCATATTTTACGTCTACGCCATCGGTACCTAAAATCAGTCGGCTCGAATGAGATTCTTGCCCATGATCTTGAGAGAAAAGATGGTTGGCGACCAATTGCGGTAATAAATCACCGACCGCAATTTGTTGAAAGAGTACGTCTTTATCACTGATATGCCGCCACTCTAACAGATCTTTCCATTCGTATTCTGAAAGGTCATTAATGCTGACATTAAACAGTTTTAGCGCACGGTTCAGTGCTTGTTCACCAACTAAAATCTGCTCTTCAATGTCTTGTTCACGTAAAATATTTTGTAGTGCGCGGCGGGCTTTTTGGGTATTGATGAAGCTGAGCCAGTCAGGATTTGGTGTTGCCAGAACGTCCGTAATAATTTCAATTACTTGACCACTGAGTAGTGGGGTTGAAAGCGGTTTGATTTCACCATTAATTTTGGCGCCCACAGCATGGTTACCGAGGAATAAACTTGCTGAGTACGCAAAGTCGACCACCGTTGCTCCTTGGGGGAGTTCATGCAACTGACCATGCGGGGTATAAACCCAAATTTTTTCCTGATGTAAATAATCGAGTAAATCACTAAATGTGGTTTTAGCACAATTACTGTCGACCAAGACGTTGAGATTTTGCATCGATGCCTGGATGACGGAGCGACAGGCTTGCGGTGCATTCTCGCCTAAGACCACACCAAAGCGCGCTGCTTTACGCATTAACTCAGTTTGGATGGTTAGCGATAACGCCGTTTTTTCACCTTTGAGTTTGAGTTTGAGCGATTGATTGCCGCCAGGTAAGGGGCGACGAATATGATCTTCATAATGCAGTACTTGGAAAGTTTCACGCAGTGCATCGACTAAACGGTCACAGTCCGCGATGTTCTGTAAAATAATTTCAAAAGCGTGACTATGGGTGAGTTCTTGGAGGTTGATTTCATTTTTAAAGAAATGGCGCAGTAATTCGATATTGTTATTTTTCTTTTTGATGCGACCTTCGAGATGATAGTTGTCTAAAATACCGGCTAGATTTTTTTCCCAAATGGCTTGGTATTTGCAGCGTTCAGGCTTGGTGTGTTGTAGGGCATTTTGAATATTGGTGAACATATCTAAATCAAGATTTTGATAACAGAGATGTTCTAAGTTGTCGGCCATTTCATTCATGCCCACCAAGCGTGCCATCGGCACAAAAATATCATAGGTTTCTTGGGCAATACGGGCGCGTTTATCTGGACGTAATGACTCTAAGGTGGTCATGTTGTGATAACGATCGGCCAATTTAATAATGATGACGCGGGGGTCTTGTAGGGTTGCTTGTAAAATTTTTCGGAAGGATGCGGCTTTATTATATTCTTTATCACTGGAATGGCTGAGTTTGGTCACGCCATCGACCAGTTCGGCAACGGTCTTACTAAATTGGGTGGTGATGTCATCTTTGGTGAAGTCGGTGTCTTCAATCACATCATGCAATAAGGCCGCCATTAATGTTTCGGCATCCAAACGCATGTGTGCCAAAATACAGCTCACAGAAATAGGGTGAATAATATAGGGCTCACCACTTTTACGGGTGACGCCAGTATGTGCAATATCAGCATAATCGCAGGCTGCAAGCACTCGCTCAACGTCGCTTTGGTTTAAATACGCGTCGATAATAAGCTGAAGTTGCTGCTTGGCACGTCTGACATCATCGCCTGGCATAGAGTCTACCTATTGGAATTAACGGGAGGATATACTTTTCTATATTTGTATAATAAAAAGCATATCGCGTAAATTACTAATTTGCTTGGTACAAGAATATTTTTTTATCAAATAAAAAGAATCTTGTCTAACCATAAACTAAAATGCATAAACAAAAAAGCCTAGTGCAATACTAGGCTTTCGGCAAGCTATTTTTAGCTTATTGGAATGAAAAACCATCCAAGTTCAGACTATTTGCAGAAAGTGCAAGGTCTAAACTTGAACTTTGGTAGTCTTGATCACGTTGTTTTAAAATGTCTTTGGTCACATGACCAGCTGCAATTTCACGTAGCGCAACAACAGTCGGTTTATCATTGTCCCATTCTAAAGTTGGTTCAATGCCTTGACGTGCCAATTGACGCGCACGTTTGCTTGCGACCAGTACCAATTCAAAACGGTTGTCTACGTGGTTTAAACAATCTTCAACGGTTACGCGTGCCATACAGTTCTCGTGTGCTTGCAAAAAATATTCAGACTGCGCAGTATAAAATGCTTTCTCTGTAGACTCAAGCGTCTGGGCTTTGCGGGGTGATTAATTTTTGAATTAATTCTTGATGACGTTTTGCCTGTTGTCCTTGCGTTAAACGATTGGCATTGATCACCGATTCAAGATCATGCAAGGCTTTGTTGAAGTCGTCATTTAAAATAATATAGTCAAAGTTGCTGTATTGACGCATGTCTTCTACCGCACAGCTGAGGCGATGTTCAATTACTTCAACCGAGTCGGTGCCACGGTTAGACAGGCGTTGACGTAAATCGAATTGGCTGGGTGGCAAAATAAAAATTTGACGTGACTCAGGGAATAATTTACGTACTTGCTCGGCACCTTGCCAATCAATTTCTAATAAGACGTCATGTCCTTTGGCAAGCTGGTCACGCACTGTGGCAAAGGCCGTGCCGTAGTAATTGCCGAATACTTCAGCATATTCGATAAAATTACCTTGCGCTACTTGTGCAATAAAGTCTTCTTTACCCGTAAAATGGTAATGCACACCGTCTAGTTCACCTGGGCGTTGTGGACGCGTGGTGTGTGAAACTGAAACGTGCAAGTTGCTAACACGCTCAAGTAGGGCTTTGACCAAAGATGTTTTGCCTGTTCCTGATGCAGCAGAAACGACAAACAAGAGACCCGACATGATATTTTTCCTGATATGATAAAATATCTTCTCTATTTTAGAGTAGACGCGTTTCAAACAAAATAGCAAAGCGCAGTTTGTTGGTGTTTTTCTCAAAGAAAATTTTATCTGCAATGTAGATTGAGGATGTTATGGAAATTGTATTGGCAAATCCACGTGGTTTTTGTGCAGGCGTAGATCGAGCCATCGCGATCGTCAATCGTGCATTGGAGAGTTTTAACCCACCGATCTATGTCCGCCATGAGGTGGTACACAATAAATTTGTGGTGGATGACTTACGTCAGCGTGGCGCTATTTTTGTAGATGAACTCGATGAAGTACCAGATGACAATATTGTGATTTTTAGTGCACACGGGGTATCTAAAGAGGTACAACGCGAGGCTGAACGTCGCGGTTTAAAAGTTTTTGATGCGACCTGCCCATTGGTAACCAAAGTACATATCGAAGTGACCAAGTACGCGCGTGAAGGCATTGAGGCAATTTTGATTGGTCACGCCGGTCATCCAGAAGTGGAAGGCACCATGGGACAATATGACCTAAGCAATGGTGGTGCGATTTACTTGGTTGAAGATGAACAAGATGTTGCTGCTTTGCAGGTGACTAATCCTGCGCGAGTTGCCTTTGTGACACAAACTACCTTATCAATTGATGATACCGCCAAAGTCATTGATGCACTACGAGCGAAATTCCCACAGATTCAAGGTCCACGTAAAGACGATATTTGCTATGCCACACAGAACCGTCAGGATGCTGTGCGGGCTTTGGCACAACAATGTGACGTGGTCTTGGTGGTGGGTTCACCCAATTCATCTAACTCAAATCGCTTACGTGAATTGGCTGAGCGTATGGGTAAAACAGCCTTCTTGGTTGATAATGCAGACGAATTACAACAACAGTGGTTTGAACACGTCAGCAAAATTGGGGTCACTGCAGGTGCATCCGCACCAGAAATTTTGATTCGCCAAGTCTTGGAACGTCTACAAAGTTGGGGTGCTACTGCTCCGCAAGAGTTACAAGGTCGTGAGGAAAATATTACCTTTAGTCTGCCCAAAGAATTGCGTATCCAGATCACGCAAGCCTAGCGCTAAGCAGATGTCGATAGATCCATGACGGTGCGCAAAAAGCTAGGCAACGCCGTCGCACCGCTCACGTGTAACTGAAACCAGCAACAGAAGTAGCAACAGAAGTTTTGCTGGTTTTTTTGTGAATGTAATTTTATTACATAGGGCTTGATTGTTATATTGCCGAAAGTCCTGCTTATTTGATAGAACGCTAATTTAAATCGAAGATTGAGGTTGTTGTGTGAAAAGTTTGGCAATTTGGGTCAGCATCTTGTTGTCATTGCTCATGTTTCAAAGTGTTTGGAACATGGCGGCAGCGTTTTGCGTGCACCAAAGTGCTGGGCAAAGTCAGCGTCATCAACCGCATTTTGGTCATCATAGCAGTTATAACTGCCAGCATACTGCATCATGGCAGCAGCAGGACCAACAGCTGCAACGCATGCTCACAACAGACAAGACAACCGATAAGGTCGTAGATTCGGCAACGACAGACCCAACAACACATTCAACAACAAACTCGATCACAATAGATGTTGATGGGGCTGATTTGCAGTCAAAAATTCAGTTTTTATTTGATGATCATCAGGATCATGCCCCTTCATTTGCCCACTATGTGGTGGTGGCTCAACAAGATATCGACTTACAGCGCTTAGAATTACCGTCTTATCCACAACAATTTTACTGGGAAAATTTATACCAGTCCCCCGCCTTAAAGCGTCCAGTTCCACCGCCAACCGTGCTGCATCAGCTATAGGCGGAATAGCTCCTCATCCATCGTCATAGTCCGTCACTTTATATCGAATCAAATTATATCGAATCAAAGTGAGGCATTTTCATGTCCAAAATAAATTCAGGGCTGTTTGCAGTGCGCAGTGCGCCAAGCGACGCCATACAAGAGATGCAACTGCATAAGCCATTACGACCAGCATATGCTGCATTATTAGCGCTATTGCTGTTCATGCCGAAGGCTCAGGCGGCTGTTGCGCAACTTACACCAGCCAGTACCGCATCAAGCACCCTATCACTCAATGCATCGCAGTCATTGGAAGAGACGCAGCGCAATACGCTGCCACAACGGATTAAATTGCCACAAGCAATCGATAAAGTTCAGGCTTTTCAAGCAAAACAAGGGGTATGGCAAGCCCAACAATCGATTCATACCGCCAACAAACAAGCCAGCCGATTATGGAAAAATCCAACCATCAGTGTTGAACAAAGTGGTTGGGATCGAGAGCAAGACCGCGAGCTATCCTTTGCTGTATCGCAAGACTTAGATTTGTTTGGAGCGCGTCGTGCGCAATATCAGTTGGCAGAATGGGCGCAGTCTCGATCAGATTTAGAACAACAAATCTATCAACAAAAACTGGCGCTGCTGGTGAAATACCTTTGGTCACAGCTGGCAATTTATGACTTAGAGCGCGAGGTGGTCTTAGCACAGTTACAGGTCAGTGCCGATAATGTACAAGCTTTACAGCGGCGTTATCAGGCAGGTGCTGTCGCCCAAGTCGATGTCGATCGTGTGCGTATGAACCACATGGAAAATCAACGTATATACCAACAGGTTGATTTACAACGCAGCCTTGCCGCTCAGCAATTGAGTCAGTTATGGGGTGAGTCAAATGAAGACATCATGTCTGATTTTGCTGCGAATTCTTTGTGGCCGAATGATGTCGCAGAGCAAATACAGCGTTCACAAGCGCATAATCTGTTAGAAAAATCACGACAACTCCAGCAGCAATATCAGCAAGCGCAGGTGAAATTGCTACAAGCACAGGCACGCCCCAATCCAACGCTCAGTATCGGGATGAAAAACAATCGTAGCCCGAACGATGCCAGTGACAATCAGCTGGTGCTTGGGCTGGCTGTGCCTTTGCATATTTTTGATCGGCGGCAATATGCAGTCAAAATCGCTGAAGTCAAAACATCTGTTTTAGCGCGTGAACAACAGTTTTATCAACAACAAAATCAGCTGCAATTGGCGAGCTTGGTCAAAGCCTTGGCGGGCTTAACAGCACAGTTCAAACAACTTGATCAAGCGCAATTACCACTTGCCATACAGGTGCAACAAAAGAGTTTGCAAGGTTTTAACGTGGGTAAATTTGCGGTGAGCGATGTGCAGCAGGCAACTTCGCAATTGCAAGAGATTGCTTTACGTCGCGTGCAATTGCTCAAAGATGCATGGCAAGTGGCGATTGAAGCCGAGAGCTTGAGTCTAGGGATTGAGCCGAGTGTCATCATGGCCAAGGATGCCTTAGCACAATTAAATCAACCTTTATGGCAACAAATACAAGACATACCAGCCTTTGCTACAGGAGAATAACCGGATGCGTTTTCAAACACGTGCTAAATTTTCACAAGGTCGATGGATCGTTGCGGTTGTACTCCTGACTTTAGGCTTAGCTGCGTTCATCTTGTGGTTGAACCCCAAGCATGAGGCTGATGATGGGCATGATCATGGGCAAGCAGCGCCTCAAAACAGCCATCAAGCAGATGAAAAGACGACAGCGGATGAGGCAGGGCATGATGAACATGCGCATGAACAAGACCAGTCGGTGCGACTCACTGCCCAACAGATAGCAGAACAAGGTGTAAAAATAGAAACTGCCAGTATGGGAGAGGTCAGTAATAGTACCCAATATCCAGCACGATTAATTGCCAATACCGACCGTCAAGCCCATGTGGCCTCGATTTTTGCAGGGCGGGTAGAGCGCGTTAATGTTGATCTCGGGCAACATGTTCAGAAAGGACAAGCTTTGGCAACATTGCTCATTCCCGATTTGGTCGATCAACAAGCCAATTTACGTGTGGCACAAAGTACGCTCGAACTGGCACGACAGGAATATCAACGGGAAAAAACCTTATGGTCGCAAGGGATATCGGCTAAGCAAGACTATCAACGTGCTGCCAATGCTTATCAACAAGCGCAGATTCAAGTACAAGCAGCACAGTCTCGGCTAAGTGCCTACGGTGCGCAGGGCTCTACTCATGGTCGTTATGTCTTGACTGCCCCCATTGCTGGGGTGATCAGTCAAAAAGACATTGTGGTGGGTGAAAATATCCAATTGGCGACACAGCTCTTTGTGATTGATCAACTTGACCAGCTTTGGCTTGAGTTTGTTATACCCAGTGATCCTAATTTACCGGTGTTGCCTGAGCAAAAGCTGAGCTTTAAATCACTACAAACCCAAAACACTTTTCAAGCGCAAATTCAAACGCTCAGTGCCGAAGCAGATGCACAAACAGGGCGTTTAAAAGTCCGTGCCAAAGTCTTGTCTTCGGCACAGGAATTGCGTCCGAATTTGATGGTTAATATTGCCATTCCACAGCGGCAACAACAGACGGTATTGCGTGTGCGTAAAGCTGCTTTGCAGCAACTTGAAGAGAAGAGCGTGGTATTTGTGGCAGATTACCAAGGCGATCAGGTCAAATTTAGTCCGCAGGTGGTGAGCTTAGGACAAAGTTCTGCAGATGGTCAGTGGGTGGAGATTAAACAAGGGCTGCGCAAGGATCAATCTTATGTGGCACAGGGCAGTTTCTTACTGAAATCAGAGCTGGAAAAAGGGGAGGCGGCACATGCACATTAAACCTGAAAAACCGCAACAGTCCGTATTTCCTAAGCCAGAAGGTCTATTTGATCGGATGATTCAGTTTGCAATAAGCAATGCCATTTGGGTCATGCTGATGGTTGTGGCTTGGGTCGGTATAGGGCTGTGGAGTTATCAAAAACTTCCCATTGATGCGGTTCCCGATATTACCAATGTACAGGTCCAAATTAATGCACAAGCCAATGGTTTTACCGCGTTAGAAGTTGAACAGCGCATTACCTATCCCATAGAAAATGCCATGGCAGGCTTGGCTAAGCTGCAACAAACTCGTTCCATTTCCCGTTATGGTCTGTCGCAAATCACCATTATTTTTGCCGATGGCACCGATATCTATTGGGCACGGCAGTTGATCAATCAGCGTTTGCAAGAAGTGGCTGCCGAGTTGCCTGAAGGCATCCGCCCCAGCCTATCACCGATTTCGACGGGCTTGGGTGAAATTTATCAATGGGTGGTGCGTGCGCAACCAGATGCGCGTAAAGCCGATGGGCAGCCCTATAGTGCAATGGATTTAAGGGAAATACAGGATTGGGTGATACGACCACAATTACAGCGTGTGGCTGGCGTTGCCGAGGTAAATAGCATCGGTGGCTACAACAAGACCTATGTGGTGTCGCCAGATTTAACCCGTTTGCAGCAATTACAAATTCCCTTGTCGGCATTGCAAAATGCTTTACAGCGTAACAATGAAAACCGTGGCGCAGGCTTTATTGAGGAGAATGGTCAGCAGTATACCGTTCGAGTACCTGGCATGCTACAAAGCATTGCCGATATCGAAAATGTCAGCATTCCTTATCTCAACAACGATGCTGGCAGTGTGGGGCAAAATAGCACCCCGCTACGGGTCGCCGATGTGGCACAGGTTGCCATTGGGCATGACTTGAGAACAGGTGCGGCAACCTACAATGGTGAAGAAACAGTACTCGGTATTGTGATGATGATGATGGGTGAAAATAGCCGCGATGTCGCCCGTGCGGTAGATCTGAAGCTGAGCGAGATTCAAAAAGCTTTGCCCCCAGGGGTGGTGATTGAAACGGTATATGACCGTACCGATTTGGTTGAGCGTGCGATTGCCACGGTACAAAAAAACCTGGTAGAAGGCGCTATCTTGGTCATCGTGATTCTCTTTGTGTTTTTAGGGAATTTCCGTGCCGCATTAATTACAGCCTGCGTGATTCCATTGTCCATGCTGTTTACCTTGGCGGGTATGGCAGAGCGGAATATTAGTGCCAACCTGATGAGCTTAGGTGCTTTAGACTTCGGCATTATTGTTGATGGTGCCGTGGTGATTGTAGAAAACTGTATTCGTCGTTTGGCTGAGTATCAACATCAAGTCGGACGTCCACTCAGCCGTCAAGAACGCTTTCGTGAAGTATTTTTGGCGGCAAAACAAGCTCGTCGACCACTGATTTTTGGTCAGCTCATCATCTTGGTGGTGTATCTGCCGATTTTTGCGCTCACTGGCGTAGAAGCCAAAATGTTCCATCCGATGGCTGCGACGGTGGTCTTTGCATTATTGGGGGCCATGATCCTATCGATTAGCTTTGTGCCCGCGGCTGTGGCGATGTTTGTCCGTGGTCAGGTCAAAGAACAAGAAAGCCGCTGGATGAGCGCCTTGAAAAAGCATTATCAGGCACTGTTGGACTGGGGCTATCAATGTAAGTATCTGGTACTGACCTTGGCATTTTCGCTGTTGTTTTTAACGGCAATCTTGTCAACGCAGATCGGTAGTGAGTTTGCACCTCAATTGGGCGAGGGTGACTTTGCGGTACAACAAATGCGTTCTCCGAGTACGGGCTTAGAACAGTCTTTGCGGATGCAGGAAAATACCGAAAAACAGTTATTGCAAAAATTCCCAGAAATTAAAGCTATTTTTGCCCGTACCGGTACGGCAGAAGTTGCTACCGATGTGATGCCACCCAATATCTCTGATGCTTTTATTTTGCTGAAAGCACGTGAGCAATGGCCTGATGCCAAGCAAAGTATTCAGCAATTGCGTGAACGTATGCAGGACTATTTGGCGACTTTGCCTGGCAATAATAGTGAGTTTTCACAGCCGATTGAGCTCCGTTTTAATGAATTAATTTCCGGCGTGCGGAGTGATTTGGGGGTGAAAATCTTTGGTGATGATATGACTGTGCTGAATCAACAAGCCCAGCAGATTGCCAAGAGTATTCAAAGTATCTCGGGTGCAACCGCAGTCAATGTGGAACAAACCAGTGGCTTGCCTTTGCTCAATGTCGCCGTTAACCCAGCATTGGCGGCGCAATATGGGCTGGCGCTCAGTGATATTCAGGACTTGGTGGCGACCAGTATTGGTGGGCAAAATATCGGGCAGATTTTACAGGGTGATCGCCGTTTTGACTTGGTCATTCGCCTCGATGAGCAGTCTAGGAATCCGCAACAACTCGCCAATTTACCGATTCAACTGCCCAATGGTGGATTGATTCAGCTGCAAGATGTGGCGACGGTGGAAAATATTTTAGGGCTAAACCAAGTCAGTCGTGAAAATGCCAAGCGTCGTGTGGTGGTCACTGCCAATGTACAGGGGCGAGATTTAGGCTCTTTTGTGCAAGAGGTACAAGCACAATTGTCGAAGCAAGCTTTGCCAACGGGTTACTGGATTGAATATGGCGGTCAATTTGAAAATCTGGCTTCAGCCAAAGCCAGAATGCAAATTGTGGTGCCGATGGCTTTATTGACGATTTTTATTTTGTTGATGGCGGTCTTTCATCATGTGAAAGAAAGCCTGCTGGTGTTTAGTGGTGTGCCTTTTGCATTGTGTGGCGGGCTGATTGCTTTATGGTTACGTGATATCCCCTTGTCGATGTCGGCTGCGGTCGGCTTTATTGCCTTGTCTGGTGTGGCGGTACTGAATGGTTTGGTCATGCTGACTTTTATGAAGGAGCTGCAACAGAAAATGCCCGTGCAACAAGCCATTTGGCAGGGGGCAGTGCTACGTTTACGCCCAGTCTTGATGACGGCATGTGTGGCATCATTGGGCTTTGTCCCGATGGCCTTGGCAACTGGCACTGGCGCAGAAGTACAACGCCCACTGGCAACTGTGGTGATTGGGGGGATTTTATCTTCAACGCTACTGACTTTGATTTTACTGCCAATTCTTTATCGTTGGTTGAATGAAAAAGGCAGTGCAGCGGCAACATCTACAACAGCGTCTATTGGTTAAAGAAAGGCTGTGTTGCTGGTCTGGCAGCATGGCTTAAAATCATTACTTGCAAAAGCAGAAAAATGGCTTAAAGAAAAGTTGTTTAAAGAGAAATGGCTTAAAGAAAAATTGTACAAAAAGCAGGAAATGATCCTGCTTTTTGTGTATTTGCATGCTGATCTGGCGGGCTTATTAGATGTGCCACTCATGCTGGCAATCACGACATTTCCAATCACGGTTATTGTTCATAAATGCTTGCATGGACAATTTGAAGTTGGGAAGATCTCGCCAAAAAAAGAAGCCTGCGATCACAGCAATCACAAAGACGATGATCGTGGCATTTTGCAAGGTGGTACCTGGACCATTGCCAAAAATCCACATGCCGATGCTGACCACGACCAAGAATAATAAAATAAATAATGCTGGAATGAGCATCACTAAACTTTTAGGCACTTCTGGGCGTGCGGCTGGATTTTGATTATTGGCCATCGGCATAATTTTAGGGCTTTGGCATTGTGGGCAACGATATTGCATCATAACTCCATCATTTGATTGTTGCTGATAACAGGAATGTGATCAGCGCTAGATGAGGGGTGTAGCAAACTGAGCACGGCAAAGATTTCATAGTATCGCTTATTGCGAATCGTTTAGACAATAAAAAAAAGCCACTGATTTATGCAGTGGCTTCTTTAAGAATCTGGCGTCCCTACGGGGATTCGAACCCCGGTTGCCGCCGTGAAAGGGCGATGTCCTAGGCCTCTAGACGATAGGGACGTTATCGAGAGGTAACACAACAGAGCTAGAAAATGGTGGAGCCAAGCAGGATCGAACTGCTGACCTCTACAATGCCATTGTAGCGCTCTACCAACTGAGCTATGACCCCAGTCTGTGTGAGCGCCATATTAGCAGATTGTGTTCACTCGTCAATAAAAAAATTTAACTTTGGCTTTCAATTGCATCATTTTTCGGCAATTTTAAGCTTTCATTGTGTTTTTCCCAAACTTTAAGCTCTTTTTTGCTCGGACCACCAACAATTTCAAGCGCATGACGTAGTCGAGCAAAGCTGAGATCGGGTCCTAGCGTGACCATCGATTGCATCACTGGAGTTGAGCTGGTTGAACCGGCGATCGCAATAAAGAAGCTGGGCATGAAATCACGTAGTTTGATTTCCATTTGTGCGGCCAAGTCCATTAAGGTCTGGCTCACGCTATCGTTATTCCAGCTGCTGAGTGCTTCTAAACGCCAGATTGCAAACTGTAGGCTTTGACGGACTTGTTCTTCAGTCAGTTTTTTGCTGACGAAATCTTCTTTGCTCAATGTTGGGAATTGATTGAAATAAAAACCAGCCCAGTTGACGGCATCGGCCAATAACTGAATACGGGGTTGAATCGCTGCGGCGATGTCTTCTAGTTTATTGCGATCAGATTTCCAGTTGAGGAGGCGATCTAATAACTGTGCTGGGGTTAAGCCTTTGATCCATTGACCATTGAGCCAGCTCAGTTTGTCTACATCAAAGATGGGTCCACCCAGAGAAACCCGTTGAATATCGAAATGTTCAATCATTTCATCCAAAGAGAACTGTTCACGTTCGTCAGGCATAGACCAGCCCATACGTCCTAAATAGTTCAATAAGGCTTCAGGCAATACACCGATATCTTTGTAATAGGTGATTGATGTTGGGTTTTTACGTTTAGACAGTTTGGATTTATCTGGGTTACGCAGCAAGGGCATATGACAGATCGTTGGCATGTCCCAACCAAAATACTGGTATAGCAACTGATGTTTGGGTGCCGATGGAATCCATTCTTCACCGCGTATAACATGGGTGATTTCCATCAGATGGTCATCAACCACATTGGCCAAGTGATAGGTCGGTAAGCCATCGGTTTTGAGTAGGACTTGCATATCGACTTGTGCCCAAGGAATCTCGACCTCACCACGTAACAGGTCATTGAAGGTACAGATTCCTTCACTAGGAACTTTCATACGGATGACATGCGGTTCACCCGCTGCAAGGCGACGTTGTACTTCTTCTGCCGATAAGTTCAAGCCACGACCATCATAACGGGGTGTTTCACCGCGTGCTTGTTGTTCTGCACGCATTTGATCAAGCTCTTCTGCAGTAGCAAAGCAGTAGAATGCATGACCTTTTTCCACCAGCTCTAAGGCGTATTGTTTGTAGATATGCATGCGCTCAGACTGACGATAGGGTGCATGTGGTCCGCCAATATCAGGACCTTCAACCCAATTGAGTCCTAACCAACGGAGTGAATCTAAAATCATTTTTTCAGATTCGGCGGTAGAACGCACTTGGTCGGTATCTTCGATACGCAGAATAAATTCACCACCATGTTTTTTGGCAAAACATAAATTGAATAAAGCAATATATGCGGTACCAACGTGAGGGAATCCAGTAGGGGATGGAGCAATACGAGTACGAACAGTCATAGCCAAATATCAAGAATTAGAACAATAGGCTATAGTATAACGAAAAATCAGCTGGGCATAAGCGCTTAATTACATTGCGGCATAGACATGTATATCTGTTGCAGTCGTCAAGCCTTAAGAGTTTTGCGCGGGTTGAAAAATACTTTGTATGAAGCGTGAAAAGCGCTGGTGTTGTTCAGCTAAGAAGTTCTGTGTGGGTTCAACTTTTAAATTGGTCATCAATTTTAGACGATCTTGGTCACGATGATGTTGATTGTTGCATTTCTGCTGAATCAGCGCTTTTTCGATCGGTGAAATTTTAGCAGCGTGTGGCGTGGGGGTGCAATGACGAATTGCATTTGCCTGTGCCGTTACAGCAAACCCCAGCGCTAAAAGCACAAAAAAGTGGACTTTTAAAATCTTACTTTTCATTTCAAATATCCTTTCTAGAAGCTTGGTTTTGTTGTTGTTACACCTAATTCGCCATATCCCTTGTTTGAGTGAGGCTGTCTGTATTGAAGAAGCAGTATTGAGGAAGTCGTATGTGCATCGATCCTCACAACTCGCTTCAAGAGAACAGACCCAATAAGCGGATGACTGTGAATACACCGAGAGAAATGATCAGACTTGTAGCTTGATCAATGTGTCAAAAGGGTATTTCACTTTGTCACAAATACGTATGAAATTAAAGTGGTAGCTGAGATTTTAGCATTTCTAAAACGCTAAGTTATCATTTTTTTTCATTTATTTGGCAAAAAATAGACGAACAGACCGGCTTTGCTCCAGCCACAGACCAGCGCGTAGCCGCTCGACTAAAAATGTTCTAAAAACAGTATGCCAGCGCTGAAAATACATTCATAAGACCATCAGAAAACAGCGTTAATCATCAAAGCATGCGGTAGACTAGTTTTTAGCGATTATTTTTCTTTGCTTAGCAGATATTCTTGCATCACGATGTGAAAAATCTCAGTACTGTAAGCAGGTTGTTCACTCAAAAAACTAATTAAAACGTGATGTTGTCATGCCTAGACGCAGCTCGCTATGGGGCTTAAGCATATGGTTTGGGCTGTAAATTGCCTGACCATGCGCTTGACTGACAAAGTCGTGGCATGGCATTGCAGCACTCTGGCATATTGCCTATATTGCATTCACTGATTTAAAAAAAGCGTGGCTTATGAAAAATCCAATTCAAAATATTTGGCGCAGCGCAGTGGTGGCTTTGAGCTTACTGGGCTTGGCACACACTGCACAGGCTGAAGACCGAGAATTTCTCAATGTGTCCTATGATGCAACACGTGAATTCTATGATGAATTTAACAGCTCTTTTGCCCAGTACTGGCAAAGTCGTACTGGTAAGACTGTTCGTTTTAAGCAGTCGCATGGCGGTTCTGGTAAACAAGCCCGTGCTGTGGTCGATGGCTTAAAAGCCGATGTAGTGACTCTGGCTCTGGCCAATGATATTGATGAAATCGCCAAGACCGGTCAAATCAATAAAAACTGGCAAAAACAATTCCCTCATAATTCAGCGCCGTATACTTCAACCATTGTATTTATGGTGCGTAAAGGCAACCCCAAAAAAATCCATGACTGGACTGATTTGGTTCGTCCTGGTGTAGAGATTATTACCCCAAACCCTAAAACGGGTGGTTTACCGCGTTGGATCTATCTGTCTGCATGGGGCTATGCCTTAAAACAGCCGAATGGTAGTGATGCCACCGCACGTGATTTTGTGTCGAAGATGTACCACAACGTTAAAGTCATGGATCCTGCTGCCCGTGCCTCAATGACGACTTTTGCGGAACGTGGTATAGGCGATGTGTTGTTGACTTGGGAAAACGAAGCATTGGTGACGGCACGTGCCTTGGGCAAAGACAAGTTTGACATTGTCTATCCATCGATCTCTATTTTGACTGAACCCTCTGTGGCAATTGTTGATCGTAATGTCGAAAAAAATGGCAATAAATGGCTCGCACGAGGCTATATCAATTATCTCTATTCTCCACGAGGGCAAGATATGGCCGCACGCTATTTCTATCGTCCACGTAATCCTGAAATTTTAGCCAAATATGCGGCACAATTTCCAAAGCTGAAAACGTTTAGTATAGATGAAGTCTTTGGCGGCTGGGCGAAAGCACAGCAAACCCATTTTGTGAATGGCGGTGTATTTGACCAGATCTATAACCAAAAACGTTAAAGGAACCAAAAACGTTAAAGGGAAATTTTGCTGAAACGTTATAAGTTTTGCTGGAATAGCTAAAGAATCGTCTTGATTGAAAAGCAGTGCTGCGCAGTTGGTGTGCGGTGCTGCTTTTTTTATCGCCAATTATGGCTGTGGCAGTGAATTTTTCTATGGATTTTAATATTTCCGTACAAAAAGACGTTTGGCGCAGCGCCTAAATAAAGCGATAATGTTCAGTTAAATTTTTTAGTGATTTTATTAAAGTTATGTCGCATATTTCTGTATTACTTCATGAAACAATCGATGCTCTGCTGGCAGAGCGCAATACAGGAATTTATGTCGATGCGACTTTTGGTCGTGGCGGGCATAGCCGTTTATTGCTCTCCAGACTGGATGCCGATGCAAAGCTATATGCCTTTGATAAAGACCCACAAGCTTTGGCTGTTGCTGCTGAGTTGGCACAGCAAGACCCACGTTTTCATATTATTCATGCCAGTTTTGCCGATTTAAAAACCGCTTTGGCAGTAGAAAATATTCATGCTGTAGATGGCATTATGGCAGATTTGGGCGTGTCTTCACCGCAACTAGATCAGGCTGAGCGCGGCTTTAGCTTTATGCATGATGGTCCATTGGATATGCGTATGGACTATAGCCAAGGTCTAACGGCGGCGCAATGGTTGCAACAAGTTGATGAAACGCATTTGGCCAATGTGATTTATCAATATGGCGAGGAGCGTTATAGTCGTCGTATTGCCAAGGCGATTAAAATGGCTGGAGCTATGCAGCGTACCGCAGAGCTGGCAGAGGTGGTCAAACAAGCGCATCCAAAATGGGAAAAACACAAACACCCTGCAACACGAACCTTCCAAGCGATCCGCATTGAAATCAATAAAGAACTAGAAGATATTCAACTTTTTTTACCTCAAGCGGTAGATTTGCTAAAATCGCAAGCAAGACTGGCAGTGATTAGCTTCCATTCGTTAGAAGATCGTATTATTAAACAATTTATTCAAAAAGAATCGAGCTTAGCTGAGATGCAAGATTGGGGAATGCCACAGCAGCAACAAGACACCCGCCGGCTGAAAAAAATTGCTAGAATTCGAGCCAGTGATACAGAAGTACAAGCGAATCCTCGTTCACGTAGTGCATGGCTACGTGTTGCCGAACGCTTAGATTAGAACAACAGGCTGAAGATGAAAGCACAGACCAAATTAGTCGTACCCACAACGGTGAATTTAAAACGCGTTGCAGCTTATGCGGTGATGATCCTTGCCATTATGATCAGTGCATTCATGGTGGTTCTACAAGTCTTTACCTACCGGCATGATTACCGTGAATACAACGCATATATACGTGAGCGTGAAGATTTAAAAGCTGAAAAAGGTCGACTATTAATTGAAAAACAAACATTTGGTGCAACGGCTCAGATTGGAACGCGTGCGGTAACCCAGCTCCGTATGTATTCTCCGCCTGCAAGAGAAACCGTGGTGGTGTCTTTACCGGCAAAATCTGAGCACAATAAATAAGGCAATGGCATGGTTGAGCAACGCGTAAAATCTCCTCGAAAAAAAACAAAACAGTCCATTACCGAAAAGCCCACTTTGGCGATGGATATGTGGCGCTACTATCTGCTGTGGGGAGTGGTCTTGTTGTGCTTTATTGGGCTGGTTGGGCGTGCCTTTTATGTACAAGTGATCAATAAAGACTTTTTGCAAAACAAAGCCAATGCCAAAATTTTACGTGTGGAAAAGCTCAAAGCCATGCGCGGCATTATTTCAGATCGTAACGACGTTCCTTTGGCAATCAGTACCAGTATCATGAAAATCGCGATCGATCCGCGGGATTATTTGGAAACCAAAGCAGATTTTGAAAACATTAGCGCAGAGCTGAAAAAACAGCCCAATAGCCGCAAATTAAAACGTCAATTACCGACCAAAAACTTGAGCCTAGACGAACTTGCCGATGCTGTGGGTATTGACGGTGGCGATCTGAAGAAAAAAGTTAATGCCAATCCTAAATCACGTTATCTGGTCTTGAAAAAAGAAGTCCCACCCGCACAGGCTGAGCTGATCATACAGCGTAATTTTGCTGGGGTATATGCTGAAAAAAGCTACAAGCGTTATTATCCGCAACCGCAGCCCAATGCACAGATTATCGGGTTAACCAATAGCGAAGGCGTTGGGATTGAAGGTCTGGAAATGAAGCTCAATCAGCGTTTGGCTGGTGCAGACGGTGAGCAGCGTATTGTCCGTGATAAGCATGGTAATCGGGTCAAAGAACCTGAAGTCATGAAAGAGGTGAAAGCGGGTGAAGATATTACCCTCAGTATAGACTCACGTTTGCAATATATTATGTACCGTGAGCTTACTGCGGTAGGGGTTGCCAATAATGCCCGTTCAGCCTCTGCCATTGCGGTCGATGTCAAAACTGGCGAAATCTTGGCATTGAGTAGTTGGCCATCGTACAACCCCAATGACAAAGACGGCTTACACAACAAAGATGCCATGCGTAACCGTGGTGCGATTGATATGTTTGAGCCAGGCTCAACCATGAAACCCTTTACGGTTGCAGCCGCATTGGAAAGTGGGAAATACACGCCCAATACTGTGATTAATGTCAGCCCGGGCAGTATGCGCATTGGCAATCACACTATTCGTGATACTCATAACTATAATTCACTGACAGTGAGTGGTGTCATTATTAAGTCGTCTAACGTCGGGTCAGCCAAGATTGCGTTATCGATGCCCTATTCGACTCTGCCAACTTTCTTTAAACGGATTGGCTTTGGTCAGCGCTCCGCTGTGAAATTCCCCGGTGAAAGTGCCGGCTTGATTTTACCGCCTAGCAAATGGAATGTTTCGGAAGTGGGTACCATGGCCTATGGTTATGGCTTAAATGCCACCATGCTACAACTGGCACAAGGCTACGCCATGCTGGCCAATCATGGCGTTCAGCATCCATTAAGCCTGTATAAACTCACCGAAAAACCCAAAGGTACCCAAGTGCTCGATGCTAAAATTGCCGATCAAGTTTTGGCAATGTTAGAGCAAGTGACGTTACCGGGTGGGACAGCGAAACGTGCGGTGATTCCGGGTTATCGTGTTGGCGGTAAAACCGGTACAGCACATAAGCTCAATGCCGATCGTCGTGGTTATTCGAAAAGTGAATACCGTGCATTATTTGCTGGTGTTGCACCAATTAGTGATCCGCGTCTGGCCATTATTGTAGTGGTTGAAAATCCGCGTGGACAATACTATGGAGGGCTTGTTGCCGCTCCGGTCTTTGCCCGCATCATGCAAGAATCTTTGCGTTTGCTCAATGTTCCACTGGATAAACCATTGGACACGACAACGATTGCCAAATGAGTTTGATATGTGTATTAGTTTTCAAGACATCCATCCAGTCAACGATCCTTTAGACTGGATGACAGAAGCTTTTCAAGGTTTTAGCTTAGATAGTCGACAGGTTAAAGCCGGGCAGATTTTTATTGCACGGAATAGCTATCATCTGAGTGCTGCCGAACAGGTTGAAAAAATTCAACAATATGCAGCGGATGCTTTGGCGCAAGGTGCATTGGGCGTGATTAGTCAAATCGATGCAGGGCTTGAACAAGCTTGGGTTTGCCCAGATGTCAATGCCCAGATTGGTCTGTGGCAACAAGCGTATTTGACAGGATCTACAGGTTTAGCGCCGTTACCGGTACTGGCGGTAACAGGAACCAATGGTAAGACCACAATTGTTCGTTTGATCGCAGAATTCATCAGCCTTAAGGCGCAACGCTGTGCGGTCTTTGGGACAACCGGCAATGGGATTTTGCCAAGTTTAGAAGCTTCGAGCCATACCACTTTAGATCCAGTACAGCTGCAAAACCTTATGTTTAAGTTTGCACAACAAGGCGCACAGTATGCAGCCTTAGAAGCCAGTTCACATGGTTTGCAACAAGGTCGTCTCAATGGTTGTGATATTAAAATTGCGGCTTATAGCAATTTAAGCCGTGATCATTTGGACTATCATGGCAGCTTAGATGCTTATGCCGATGCCAAAGCAAAACTTTTTCAGTTTAGTCGTTTAGAGGTTGCGGTGATTAACCGCGATGATCCTTATGCCGCGGTGATGTTACAGGCGGCCAGTAATAATCCAGCCCACCCCAAAGTATTGACGTACTCGACACGCCAAGGCGCAGACTATCAAGTCTTTGCCATTCAATATGCTATCGATGGTGTACATTTCCATTTAAAAACCAAGCAAGCCGAATATGCTGTGCATAGCCCATTATTGGGTCATTTTAATATCGAAAATTTGCTTGCCAGTTTAATCGTGGTGGAGCAGCTCGGTTTTGATTTGGCCGAGTTAATTGATTTAGTGCCTCAGTTACAAGGTGCTCCGGGACGTATGCAAGTGCTGCGTGATGGTGAGAGACTCTTTGTGGTCGACTATGCCCACACGCCCGATGCCCTAACACAAGTTTTGGCAACCCTAAAACGTCATGTCAAACACCGCTTATGGGCAGTCTTTGGTTGTGGCGGTGATCGCGATCGTGGTAAACGCCCTTTAATGACACAAGCTGCCTTGGCCTTGGCCGATCAAGTGCTGTTGACCTCAGATAATCCGCGTAGTGAAGATCCTGCGCAGATATTTGCCGATATGAAACACGGGCTGGATCTAGAAATCCAGCATATACAACAAATACCTGACCGCCGTGAGGCAATCAGCTACGTATTAAACCATGCTGAAGCGGGTGATATTGTGGTGATTGCTGGGAAAGGTCATGAAAATTATCAAGAAGTAAATGGCGTGCGGCACTGGTTTGATGATGTTGTTGAAGTGCGTGCTGCAATTCAAGCGCAACATAGTCATCCAACTGCTTATCCTGCCAACTAGGAATCATTATGCATACCTCAACCACCAGTACCCGTGCCCTAGAACCGTGGACTGCGCAACAATTACAACAGGCTACGCAAGGGTATTGGTATCAAGATCGCCAACCGACACAAGCGATTAAACGTATTGTCACAGATTCACGTCATGCTGAAGCTGGAGATGCTTTTTTGGCCTTACAGGGTGAACGCTTCGATGCACATCACTTTGTGCCACATGTTGCGCAAGCTGGCTGTGATATTGCCATTGTGAGTCAAGCACTCCCTGTAGATATTTGTCAGTTAGTGGTTGAAGACACCCGCTTGGCATTGGCGCAGTTAGGCGCTTTTCGCCGTGCGCAATATCCAGATTTAAAAGTGATGGCGTTAACGGGCAGTAGTGGTAAAACCACGGTTAAAGAAATGCTCAACAGTATTTTATCGCCTGTGGCGGCAACCTTGGTCACCCGTGGCAACCTCAATAATGACTTGGGTGTACCCATGATGTTATTAGAATTAGGTCCAGAACATCGCTATGCGGTATTTGAATTGGGTGCCAATCATCAAGGTGAAATTGACTATACCGCAGCATTGGTGGCACCACAGGTGGCAGGTATTCTCAATATCGGCACTGCCCATTTGGGCGAGTTTGGTGGGCGTGATGGTATTTGCCGTGCAAAATCTGAGATTTATTCACATATTGCTGCGGCAGGTGTGGCGGTTATTCCTGCTGAAGATGACTATCATGAGCAGATTCAACAGGCTGCGCAAGGGCATCAAGTCTTGGCTTTTGGGCAGCAAGGTGATGTTTATGCAAGTGATATCGAGCTAGCAGCACAAAGCACCCGTTTTGTCTTGCATAGCCCAGCAGGCGAAGCTCAGATTAACTTGCCTTTTGCTGGCTTGCATAATGTCCACAATGCTGAAGCGGCGGCTGCCTTTGCGCTGGCCATGGGGATCGCACTAGAGCATATCGTTGCCGGTTTAGCCACAGCGGCATCCGTGCAAGGGCGCTTAAATTTTATTCAAAAAAACAATCTATTGTGGATTGATGATACGTATAATGCCAATCCCAATTCCATGCGTGCTGCCGCAGCTGTGTTACAACAACAAGCGGGTTTAAAAGTGATGGTCATGGGGGATATTGGTGAGTTGGGAGCAGAAGCATGGCAACAACACCATGATTTAGGGCATGCTTTATTGCACTACCAACTCGATCATATTGTTGCGGTTGGACAATTTGCCCATGCTGTTGCCGCAGGGGCAGCAAGCGATACCGTAACGGCTTATGACACACAAGCTGAGGCTTTCACTGCGTTGCAGCGTTTAATAGAAACCCATCAACCACAGTCGATGAGTTTACTCTTTAAAGGTTCGCGTTCTAGCCATATGGAAACCCTAATGACTGAATTGATGGAGAAAAATTAATGCTGTTATGGTTATTTGAACACCTGGCGGGCTATAACAGCTCGTTCCAAGTGGTCCGTTATTTAACACTCAGAGCCTTATTGAGTGTATTAACCGCACTGATTTTTGGTCTGGTCCTCGGTCCGGTCATGATCCGTAAATTACATGCGCTCAAATACGGGCAAGCGGTAAGTTCCTATGCACCAGAAAACCATGCCAAAAAAATGGGTACCCCGACCATGGGTGGGGTCTTGGTGTTGTTGTCTATAGGTGTGAGTACCTTGCTCTGGGCAGACCTGAGTAACCCTTATGTCTGGATTGTACTGGCGGTGATGGTGATTTTCGGTGCCGTGGGGTGGGCGGATGACTGGATTAAAGTACGTTATAAAGACAATGCCGGTTTGCCTGCGCGTAAGAAGTTCTTTTGGACTTCTGTAGGTTCTCTTGGTGCCGGGATCGCGTTATATGTGATTGCCACCCAACAAGCCAATCCGGTCCACACCGCAAATATGCTGGACTTGCTGATTCCGTTCTTTAAAAACTTAAGCATTCCTTTATCGGCTGTACCTTTGGGCATCGCTTTTATTGCCTTTACTTATTTGGTGATTAATGGTGCTTCCAATGCGGTGAACTTGACCGATGGTTTAGATGGTTTAGCAATTATGCCTGTGGTGCTGGTGGCCGCTGGTTTAGGGGTATTTGCTTATTTAGCCGGTGATGTGCGTTTTGCAGATTATCTGCATATTCCTTATGTAAAATACTCATCCGAATTGGTGGTGATCTGTGCGGCCATGGTCGGTGCTGGTCTGGCCTTTTTATGGTATAACGCACACCCTGCACAAGTCTTCATGGGTGATGTCGGAGCTTTGGCACTGGGGGCAATGCTGGGTACGATTGCCGTGATGGTCCGTCAGGAAATTGTATTTGCGATCATGGGTGGTGTTTTTGTGGTTGAAGCCATTTCGGTATTCTTACAAATCGGTTCATTGCGTATGCGCAATAAACGGGTATTCTTGATGGCACCGTTGCATCACCATTATGAGAAAAAAGGCTGGCGTGAAACCCAAGTGGTGATTCGTTTCTGGATTATCACCATTATTTTGGTGGTATTAGGTTTGATGACCTTAAAATTACGTTAAGCAATTCAATCATATATTTCCCAGTCTCTGACAGGGAAATGCTTGAAAAGTCGGCAAGCGCCGACTTTTTTGTTGGGAGTTTTTAGACATGAGCATATTGAGTTGCCCAGTATGTAAAGCGACCTTGCAACAACAAGGTCAAAGCTGGCGTTGTAGCCAAAACCATAGCTATGATGTTGCCAAACAAGGCTATATCAACTTACATGTGGTACAGCATAAACATAGTAAACAACCTGGGGATACCAGTGAGGCAGTACAAGCACGTCGGGCATTTTTGGCAACCGGGTGTTATCAACCCTTGCAACAGGCTGTACTCGCGGCAATACAAGATTTGCAGACTGAGGGCAATGGTGTAACGCGTATCTTAGATATTGGCTGTGGCGAGGGGTACTATACCGCAGCGATGCGTGATGTAGTTCAACACTGTATCGGTGTTGATATTGCCAAACGTGCAGTACAGGTTGCCGCCAAAACACGTCAGGATGTGACTTGGGTGGTGGGCACAGGCGCAACACTACCGGTATTAGATCATAGCTTAGATCTATGTAGCAGTTTATTTAGCCCGATCCCAGTAGATGAAATCGTTCGTGTGCTCAAACCCAAGGGCTATTTGTTGGTGGTTCGTCCAGCTGCAGAACATTTATATGCCATGCGTGAGGCGCTATTTGAGATGGTGAATTTGCATGAGCCTGACAAGATCATCGCGCCATTAGCTGCAGATTTTGCATTGTGTCAACAACGTGAAATTCGTGCCGACTTGCTGTTAAATCAACAGCAACTCAAAGATCTGATTGCCATGACCCCTTATGCTTATAAAGCCAAAGCAGAGCGCCGCGCAGCACTGGAAAGCATGTCGAGCTTTGCCCTAACTGCATGTTTTCAAATTTACATATTGCAAAAATTGTAAGCAGTTAGCCGCGCATAAAAAAACCGATCTTCGTATCGGTTTTTTTATGCGCGGGTTTATTACTTGGCTTTGGTCTTCGACTTTGCCCAGCAAGGATTTAAGTGCCAAGTCAGTGCATTACTGCACATCTAAAACCGGTGTAGCAGGTTAATCAATCATCTGAATAAGACTCTCGAGATTATCCTTAGGGGCTTCACGTTTTGCTGCTTTGGGCTTAGCCACCGGTTCAGTATTGCTACTCGTTGGGCTAATCCCTTGTTTTTCACCCGGTAAATCATCAAAGTCATGAGATGGATTACGCTCTACCACCTTCGGTGCTGGACGATAAATCGGTCGAGGCAATGGCGGTGAGGTGCGATATTCCTCTTTAATGATCTCTGTTTGTGGCTGACTGCGTTCATCACGAGATAAAGGCGCTTGTGCTTCTTTGTCGTACTCCACCCAAGCAGATGGCGTGCCTTTTAAGGCCTTGCCCATATAGTCACTCCAGATAGGCAGTGCAGCAATGCCGCCGTATTCACGACGACCTAAAGTGGTTGGACGGTCAAAGCCCACCCACGTAATAGTAACTAGACGGCCGTTGAAGCCTGCGAACCAAGCATCTTTGGCATCGTTGGTGGTTCCGGTTTTTCCGCCAATATCATCGCGCCCTGTACGCAGTGCAGCACGTCCCGTACCATGTACAATCACGTCTTGTAGAATATTTGCCATGTCATATGCAGAACTTGATTTGATAATGCGCTGCGCTTGACGGTATTGGCTTTGTTCTTCTTTGCTCAGTGCTTGAGCTTTGACGGTATTGGTCGCTTTTACATCGGCAATGATTTCATCATCAGGGGTTTCTGCTGCTTGTTGTGCCGTATTTTTGTTTTTGTTAATACACGGAATACAAGCATATTCAGGATTAGCTTCGTAAATGACTTTGCCATAGGCATCTTCGATACGACTAATAAAATAAGGCTGCACGCGATAACCGCCATTGGCAAAGGTGGCATAGCCTGTTGCCATCTGAATAGGCAGAACTTGTGGTGTCCCTAAGGCGATGGTGTAGTTGCGTGGAATTTGATTGTCTTGTAGGCCAAAGTCCATAAACAACTGTCTGGCACGCTCTAGTCCGACACTTTGTAATAAGCGTACTGAGACGGTATTACGTGACAAATACAGGGCGCGACGCAGTGGAATCATCCCCAGATAACGACCATCGGCATTACGAGGTGACCAACGACCAATCGTGATTGGGTTATCTTCAACCATGGTAAAAGGGGTCATGCCACGTTCGAGCGCCAAAGCATAGACAAAGGGTTTAATGGTAGAACCGGGTTGCCGCCAGCCTTGGATGGCACGGTTAAAGGTGGATTGATAAAAGTTATATCCACCGACAATGGCAATAATTGCGCCGTCATTGGGGTCTATTGAGATCAGCTGTCCTTGTACATTGGGAACCTGAGTTAAGTTCCATACGGTTTTTTCAGCATTGGGGCGCAATCGGACAATATCATGTAATTTTACAATTTGTGCCGCATTACTCGGTGCGCCACCGACACTATTGGCATTGATATAACGCCGTGCCCACGACATACCCGACCAAGGGACGCTCACGGTTTTACCATCTTGCATTTTGGCTTCAAAGCTATTCTGATTGACTTTGATCACTTCGGCAGGGTAGGTATTGGCATAGGCAATAAAGTCAGAAAGCGGTTTGCCATTGGCCTCTGCACCACGCCAGCCATGACGACGGTCATATGCTTCTAGCCCACTTTGTACTGCTTCTTCGGCATATTGCTGACGCTTGCTGTCGATGGTGGTATAGACTTTATAACCTGAATCGATGGCTTGCTCACCAAACTTATCGACCAATTCAGCACGAACCATTTCCCCAACATAGGGGTATTTATTGGCAATACCGCGATCAGGCATATCGAGATTAATCGGCTCACTGACTGCGGTTTTATATTCGTTTTCAGTAATACGCCCCAGCTGTAACATACGTCCTAAAATCCAATTACGGCGTTCTAATGCTCGGTCAGGGTTGACCACTGGATTGTATTTGGATGGTGCTTTGGGCAGTCCGGCAATCATTGCCATTTGGGCAATACTGAGTTCATCGAGATTTTTGTTGTAGTAAATTTTTGCTGCTGCTGCAATACCATAGGCATTTTTTCCTAAGAAAATTTTATTGACATAAAGGGTCAAAATATCTTCTTTAGAAAGCTTTTGCTCGATACGTCGCGCCAAGAATACTTCTGTAAGTTTGCGTTTGAGCGTGCGTTCAGGCGATAAATAGTAGTTTTTGGCAACCTGCATGGTGATGGTTGAACCACCAGTTTGATTTGAGCCCATAATGGTTTCACTGAGGGCTCGTCCCAAACTCTTAAAACTAATACCGCTATGTTCAAAGAAAGAAGAGTCTTCTGCGGCTAAGAACGCATAGGTAAAGTGCGTTGGAATTTGTGCATAGGTCACAGGGACAGAAAGTTTGCCACCATATTCTGCGATGAGTTCTTGGTCTGCGCTATACACTTGTAATGGTTTGAGTAGTGGCGCTTTTTTTAATGAGCTCATTTCAGGTAAAGACGGGGCGATATAAAGATACATCCCATAAAAGCCCATAGGTACAGCGGTGAGCAGTATCACAAGCAGTAAAAATATTGGATGAATAGAACCCGAACGAGATAGCTTTTTCATAACAAGTAAGTTTTAATATGAGCGCTTAGCCATTAAATTGACGTCAGTATAACTTTTCGTTTAAAGGATTGTTAGATGCGTTAGAGTATCTGCAGAAAAAAATAAACCAAGCGTATAATATCAGCTATTGTTATTTATAAGAAAAATGGATTATCACTGTGTTCAAAGTTTTTCAAAAACAGCGTCACCATCTGATCGGTGTCGATATTAGTTCGACTTCTGTGAAAGTCCTAGAGCTTTCTATAAAAAATGGTCGCTACTGGGTAGAAAGCTATGGTTTAAGCCCTTTGAAAAATTGCCATGATGCCGACAAAAATAGTGATGATCCCGATGTGATCGCCAATGCCTTGGTCGATGCAATTCATATTGCCAATCCCTACGCACATCAGGCGGCTATTGCGATTCCGAGTCGGATGGCAATCGAAAAAATCATTGAAATGGATGCCGAACTCGATGATGACAGCCGTGAAATGCAAATTCGTCTCCAAGCAGATCAACACATTCCTTTTCCATTAGAAGAAGTGAGTTTAGATTTTGAAGTACTAGGACCCAGTTCACATGCTGCCGATCAAGTGAACGTGCTTCTTGTTGCGGCACGGACTGAACATATTCAAACACGTGTTAAAGCCTTGGAATTGGCTGGATTAAGCGTTACTATCGCTGACGTAGAGCGTTATGCGATTGAGCGTGCGTCAGAAGTCTTCTCCGATTTATTACCCATCGGGACACGGCTGGTGGCAATTCTAGATATTGGACATACCCTGACCACTTTGTCGGTCTTGGAACAGCGCAAAATTATTTATACGCGAGAACATGTTTTTGGTGGGCAACAGCTCACACAACAGATTCAGGACTATTATGGATTGTCCTTTGAAGAAGCAGGACGTGCTAAAAAGACTAAACTTTTACCTGATGATTATGAAACACAAGTGCTCACACCTTTTTTAGAAAATGTGGTGCAACACGTCATCAAGTCCTTACAGTTTTTTTATTCGAGTACGGCGTATCATGCACTGGATCATGTTTTGTTGGCGGGTGGCAATGCCAATATTGACGGGCTGGCTGCACGCTTACAGCGTAAAATAGGCTGTCCAGTCTCTATTGCCAATCCATTTCTACATATGGGGCTTTCGCCACAAATTGATCAAAAGAAACTTAAAAATGATGCGCCATCTTTATTAACTGCATGTGGTTTGGCATTGAGGAGCTTCGATCCATGACACGTATTAATTTACTGCCTTGGCGGCAACAACAACGCGAATTTAAACGCCAGCAGTTTATGATGATGTGCATTTGTATGGTCATGCTGGCATTACTGCTGTTGATCTTGTCTTGGTTTTATGTGGTGCATCAGTTGAATGACCAACAACAAGCCAATCAATTAATTAAAAATAGCAATCAAAATATTCAGGTACAATTAAAAGGCTCTTCACAACAACAACAGCAGCATCAACAGCTTTTACAGCAAATCGCAGTATTACAAAATATAGAGGCGCAGCGTCCATTGACTGCAAGAATTTTACAAGAGATTGCTACACTTACCCCAGCCAATTTATATCTGATTAAACTGAATCGCCAAGGGCAAAAAATGACGCTACAAGGCCGCGCAGAAAATCCAGATGCGGTGACACAATTGCTCAATGCCTTGGCGGCAAGTCAATGGTTTCAAGCTGGGGTCATGCACAGCTATCAAAGCCCTGCGACGGAGCAGACCCAGCGCGCCAGTGCGGCACATCCAACAGCGGACTATGGCGATTTTGTGGTAGATGTTGCATTGAGTGAGCTGGCTTATGCTTTGCGTCCCGCTACGGCTGGCAAGGAGCAATAATGAAATTGCCACAGATTGAGAGATGGCGCCGTCTGAAACAAGCCAGTTGGCAGACGTTTATTGCCCAGTTCCAAAATTTGCAGCTCAACCAATTTGCCACCTGGCCCTTGACCGTTAAGCTATGTAGTTGGTTATTGATTTTTCTATTGGTCTTTGCGATTGGTTTTGTGCTAGCGATTCAACCGCAACACAGGGCTTTACAGCAGGCTCGACTCGAAGAACGGCAGTTATTGCAGCAGTTTTCAGAACAGTATCTCCAGCTGCAACAATTACAACAATCACGGCAGGGCGATCAAGCATTACAAAAGAAAATTCAACAGCTGAGTGCGGCATCGTTGTCGGCTAGCCAAATGCCAGCTTTAATCAGCCGCTTACAGCAAGCAGCGAAGCACTCCAAGGTGGTCTTGCAAGACATACAGATTGAAGCAGAGCAGGTACAGCCCTATTTTATAGAACAACCGATTTCATTGACGGTTGTGGGTGATTATCATGCACTGGCGCTGTTTTCTACACAGCTTGCTGCCTTGGATGATTTAATGGTGATACAGGATTTTGTTATGCAAAATGACATCGTGCAGAGTCAACATCCACGGATTAACACCCAGTTTAAACTATTGAGTTATCGTTATATCGATGCCGAGCAGCCAACAAAAACTGTGGCAGAACAGGCATTGTCGGCACATTCCGATGGGGCTGTACATCGTCAACAGACTACGGAGCATTTGCAATGAAAGCTTGGTCTGACATCGCCTTAAAAACACTTTTGGGCTTGAGTGTATTGGGATTGGTGGCTTGTGAATCACGGGTTGATGTGGTCAATCAAAAAATGACCGAGATTCAAGCCAGAGATCAAAAAGCAATTCAAGACACAGTAAATTTACACAAAGCACCACAATTTCGTTATACCGCACCGCCACGAGATCCGTTTATCCCATCGACTTGGCGGACCAGCACGACATCGAGCGATACTCAGCAAAATCGTGCATTAACACACTCTTTACAGGATATCGAGCTGCAACACTTACATATGAAAGGTGTAATCGCAAAATCAGGCCAGCGCATGGCCTTATTACAAAGTCCAGATGGTGAACTCGATTTGGTGGGTTTAGGTAGTCTAGTGGGACCCAATCAGGGTCGAGTGCGTCATATCGATGAAGACAAAGTTGAAATTGTTGAGATGAGCAAAAATAGTCCAATAATTCAATATATTCATCGCCAGCCCAACTCTGTTTTATCCGTAGAGTCGCAGACCAAGCCGAGCATCAAGCCACCGCAACAAGGCACAGAACAGGCTGCACCCAACGCTTCACAGCCCAGTGAAATCTCAAAAAGTGTTATGCCTTTACAGCCCGCAATGCCAGAGCGCCTTGAGGAGCAGTGAACAGACCCGCGCAAGTTAAACACGGTTGTACCCCATAGAAGAATTTAGCCCAGCCTAGAGCATTGCTTCATCAGGTAAATTCTTATCAAGAAACTCTCATCAAGAAACTTCCCATCAAGTAAATTCTTATCAAACAGGTTCTTATCAAGCAGGTTCTGCCCCCAAGAACATGTGTTGATCATTTGATTGCCCTAGTTGTTAGGCATTGGTCTGATATTTTGTGGATGATCTAAAAACCATCGCAATAGGCTGCGAAATCTCAAACAATAGTAGGTCAAACAAGCGAAAGGCTGAAGAAGAGTTGAGGCTGTAGCGTTGATCAGATACAGCTGGAAAATAGCAAATAGCAAATAGCAAATAGCAAATAGCAAATAGCAAATAGCGAATAAAGAATAAAGAATAGAAATAGGGCGAAATCCGCTCAAAAAATTAAAGAATAAAGTCAAAATAATAAGCTGGAGGCAAAAAATCATGCGGATTTATCGATATAGACACTATAGACGCTATAGACACGGTATTGGGCGCTTTCGAGCAGATGGTGTTTATGTGGTTGCAATCTATTTATGTGCGATGAGCTTGCTACATGCCGCAGATACCCGTCCCAGCAAAGCGCTGGCTGTAACAGACCCTGTTGCTGTAGACAATCAAGTTCAACAATCCAATGCCAGCATCGCCACAGCTATCCCCTTATTAGCACCCAAGACCTTAGAACTTAACGATTTACAGATCTATCGTAGTCAGGCTGGGAAAAGCCGGTTGCAATTTGCTTTGCCTCAGCCTGATCTTAAGATCGATGTGCGTCAGCAGCATAGGCAGCTGATACTACAAGTGCTCAATGCGCAATGGTCTGCTGCTCTGGTCAAAAAGTATCAAACGCCATCGCTTCAGCATGACTTTCAGGCATTACGCATTTATAACCATGCTGGCAATGCCGTATTGGTCATACAGACTGCGCGACCTGTGGCGTATCAAGTGGCACGGGAACAAGATGTTTTTATTTTACATGTAGAGCATGGTCATGCGCTTAAAACCGCTCAGCACATAGCCTCTAAAAAACCACAGCAACAAAATATCTCTTTAGATTTTCAAGATATAGAGTTGCGTCGGGTGTTGCAGTTGCTGGCACAGTTTAGTGCAGTCAATATGGTGCTGTCGGACAGTGTACAGGGGCGTATTAGCCTAAATTTGAAAGAGGTAGCTTGGGAGCATGCATTAGAAACGATTTTAAAAACTAAAAATTTAGCCAAAAGACAGATCGGTCAAACTTTATGGATTGCTCCGACCACAGAGTTGATTCAAGCCGAGGAGAATGAGGCCAAGGCGATCCAGCAAAATACTCAACTAGATGTATTACAGACGCGTTATCGCCAGTTGAACTATGCCAAAGCCAGTGATATCGAAAAGTTAATTCGTCAACAAGCAAGCAGAACTACAGAGCGCAATCGTCAGCAGGGCGTGGCTACAGAGGATCAGCGTAGTCATGCTCAGCAACAGAATCGCTTTGCAACAGGACTGAATTTAATGAGTGAGCGCGGTTCTTTGTCGGTAGACCAACGCACCAATACCTTAATTATTCATGACAGTGCCTATCATGTGCAGAAAATTTTACAACTGGTGGATTTATTAGATGTGCCGATTCGGCAAGTCATGGTTGAGGCTAGAATCGTCCGTGCCAATACAGATTTTAGTCAGGAGATGGGGGTGAAGTGGGGAATTTTAGCGACTGGGAATGACCTGATTGTCGCCGGAAGTGAGGCGGCATTACAAAATTTAACCCGAGAGAAGAGCGGTGAAAATACACAACAGTCCAATCATTTAAATGTCGATTTAGGTGTAACCGCAGCAGGTCGCAGTCAGATTGCATTTGGCTTAATCAATTTATCAGATTTTTTGCTGGATTTAGAGCTGTCAGCTTTGCAGGCAGATGGTCATGGTGAAGTTATTTCAACCCCCAAAGTCATGACCGCAGATAAACAAAAAGCCAAAGTGGCTTCAGGTCAGCAAGTGCCGTATCAAACACAACAACAATACAATAACACCAGTCAGCATAGCACCAGCTACAAAGATGCTTTACTCAGCTTAGATGTAACACCAAGTATTACGCCGGATGGCAAAGTACAAATGCAATTGCACATTACCAGTGACTCTCCTGCAGGACTGGCACCGAATGGTGAAATCATCTTAAATAAAAATGAAATTGATACCAATGTCTTGGTTCGAAGTGGCGAAACCGTCGTACTGGGTGGCATCTTTGAACAAGAACGTTTAAACCGTAAAACCAAGGTGCCCATCCTGGGTGATTTGCCAGCCTTGGGGCGTTTATTCCGAAAAGATGAAAGCGCAGACAAGAAAAGTGAGTTGTTGATTTTTGTCACACCAAGAATTGTTAATGACAGCTCATTGATAAATCATTAATATGTTTCTAATGAAAGCAATAGTATAGGTGACTCCTTGCCAAGCAAAGAGTTTGATCGCTTACCCAATATCTATCTGGTTGGCCCAATGGGGGCCGGAAAAACCACAGTGGGGCGGCATTTAGCCGATTTCCTTGGACGTGAGTTCGTGGATAGTGATCATGAAATAGAACGAAAAACCGGTGCCAATATTCCTTGGATTTTTGAAAAAGAAGGTGAACAAGGATTTCGAGCCCGTGAGTCCACAGTCATTGATCAGCTGACCCAACAACAGCATTTGGTGTTGGCAACGGGTGGTGGCGCAGTGACCCAAGAGGTCAATCGTGGTTATTTAAAACAACGTGGTATCGTGATTTATCTGTATACGCCTGTTGAGATTCAGCTACAGCGAACCTATCGTGATAAAAACAGACCATTATTACAAGTTGAAAATCCTGAAAAAAAATTGCAGGATTTGCTTGAGGTGAGAGATCCACTGTATCGCGAGGTAGCACATCATATTATTGAGACCAATCAGGGTGCTGCCCGCGATTTGGCTTATCATATTTTGCAGCTGATTATTGCAAAAGAAATTCAAGCTTTAAAAAATTAGCGTTAACACTGAGGATGTTCATTAAATATCATGCAGACTTTACACGTAGAACTTGGCGATCGTCGTTATCCTATTTTTATTGGGAGTGATTTAGATACCAGTCATTTGTTGGCGCCCTATCTTAAAGGCAAGCAAGTGATGGTTGTGACCAACAATACCGTGCAACCACTGTATTTACAGCACTATCTCGATGCCTTGGCAGCCAATGATAAAATAGTCGCCAGTTGTGTATTGCCCGATGGTGAGCGTTATAAAGATATTGAACATCTCAATCTCATCTTTGATGCGCTATTAGAAGCTGGCTTTAACCGTGATTGTACCGTCTTGGCTTTAGGCGGCGGTGTGATTGGCGATATGGCGGGTTTTGCTTCGGCATGTTTCCAGCGTGGTGTGTACTTTGTACAAGTGCCGACCACATTATTGTCTCAGGTTGACTCAAGTGTGGGTGGCAAAACTGGCATTAACCATCCCTTGGGCAAAAATATGATTGGTGCCTTTCAGCAACCGCAGGTGGTACTCGCCGATATGTCACATTTGGCGAGCTTGCCACCACGTGAGCTCTCCGCTGGTTTGGCTGAAGTGATCAAATATGCATTGCTGGGCGATCTAGATTTCTTATGTTGGCTTGAACAGCATATGGAACAGTTGGTGGCGGGTGATCGGCAATTATTGGCTGAGGCGGTTTATCGTTCTTGTGCACACAAAGCGCGTATTGTTGCCAGTGATGAGAAGGAACAAGGTGAACGTGCTTTGCTGAATCTCGGTCATACTTTTGGTCATGCGATTGAATCTTATTTGGGCTATGGGGTCTGGCTCCATGGAGAAGCCATTGCCACGGGTATGGTGATGGCTGCAGATTTATCGCAACGGCTGGGCTGGATTAGCTCGGCAGATGTAGAACGTTGTAAAAACATTTTATTACGTGCACAGCTTCCGGTTGCTTGTCCAAAGATTCCATTAGAGAAATTTTTAGCCTATATGTCACATGACAAAAAAGTTCTGAATGGGCAGCTACGCTTGGTTTTATTGCAGCAATTGGGGCAAGCCGTCATTACGAAAGATTTTGATGTAGAGGCGATGCAACAAGCGATTCTCGCCCATCAGGATGCAACGCTAACTGTTTAAGCATCAGGCTTTGCTGGGTGAGCAATGAAAACTCAACAAAGCCACGTTATAATAGCGCGGCAAGATCGTGACAGCATAATGACACGGTCTTGCTTTTGATCTATCAATAGGTGAGTTTTCATGACTGCAAGCACAAGCCGTTGGCAACAGATTCAACAGTATATATGGCTGATCATAGGCTTATTGTGTTTGCTGGCCGCACTGATTTTTTGGGCAATCACAGATAAAAAAGAACTGGTCTATGTTGAGAATCCCGTCGAAGAGCAACAAGTCACTATTCAGCCTGAAAAAGTCGCAGCAACAGTCAATTTAGGCAGTTTAACCACAGCAGTCCGTCCCTTAGAAACCACCACACGTATTGTGGCAACAGGAACACATGGACCAGAATTTCGTGGGACTAAATTCTTTCAAGACCATGCCAACCGCTGGACCATTGTTATTTTTCAAGCTAGTAAAGAAGAAGTCATTCAAAACTTTTTACGTCAGCAACCGTCGCGTAAAGACTTTATTTATTTTCGTTTAAATGCCAAGAATCAACCCGACCGCTATGTATTGGCATATGGGGTATACAAAAGCAGTGCAGAGGCACAGCAACAACGTTTGAAAATGAATTTGCCCGCCTCAGTACAGCCTTATAGTAAAGCCTTGGCAGATTACAAAGATTTGATCAATGACTTAGGTAGTGAAGAGCTGCAAAGTACACAACAATTGCGTGCTGTTCAGCTAAAACCAACAGCTTTACCGGTCATTGATGAGTCTGTTTTGGCGGCATTAAAACCAGTGACCAAAGCAGTAGAAAACAGTTTAACCACCACAACCATTACCCGTCGGGATGCCGAGGGCAATGTAGTTGATGTACAAAAGTCGCAAAATAGCGCCCCTAAAGCTGTTGAACGGAGTAGAGAGGCGTCTACACCTGAAACAAGTCGAGCCAATACACCTTAGTGCTTTATGGGCGATGCGCTATCAATCAAGTATTCTAAGGATCTGAGCTTGATTCTGAAGCATATTTAGTTCAGGTTGATGGGGATGGTCTTTCCTATGGATGATTTACGCTCAATGGGATGATTTACGCTCAATGGAAAGTAGCCTAGCACAGTCGCTTATAACACGATGACACCAGGTATTTGAATATTCTCAAGATGCTCTGGGTGATAGCGGATTGGTACAGATTGCCCTAAGTTAAAATCTACCAGTTGTTGTTTGCGGAGCAAAACTTTGAGTTGGACTTGCTGTATGTGGTCATCACAATCTTTGAATCTTAAAGTGATGAGATACATTGGACGATGTTGTATTTTTAGCAGCATGTCTTGTCGCGCAATGATCTCTGCCGTAGTACTGCGCCCATTTCTGTGATTTTTGATGCGATAAACCATATCACGCAGAAAGAAACGCCACCAAAAATAAGCACATAGTGCGAGGATAAGCACAGCGTATAGGACTTTTAGCAGATTCATCGTGCAGCGTTATACAGTGACTTGGGTTGATGGTTCGGCATTGCTCGTATCTTGTTGTGCATTTTGTTGGGGCATTGCACCAAATTTAATTTGGGCTTGGGAAAAATAAGAGCACGCTGCAATAGATAAACTGTGCCTGAGCAAGAGTATTTCATATTGGGTTCAGCTTTGACAAGATTAATCCAGAGTTTAAGGGCTGTTGCTCGGCTTGCCTAGATTCCGATTGTGATAATCTGCCTGTGTTGCATAATAAGCATCCACATGTGCTGGAACATAAAGCACTTTGGCAAAGTTCTTGGTCATGCATTCAGTCGCGATGATTTCACCACTTTTATACTTTTCTTTTTGGTGACGCCAGATTTCATTACTTCGATAATACTCATCTGCAATTTGAATAAATTGATGATTTTTCTCAAAGACTTTATAAACATAGCCTAAGTCTGTTGTACAGCGTAATTCACCTTCTAAACATTTTTCACTAAACCATAGCCGAATTTGGAAATCGTGATCGGTTGGATTATAAAACTGGTAGTCAATATAGTTGTAAAAAATCGCAGCGCCACTACCAAAGGGTAAAACACGCCCTTGGTCTGGAAAGGGATCGAAGGAATGCTGTGCACGTTGTATAACCTGTAAAGGACTATGCAAAACCAGCCAATGAATCAGATTGGCAATTTGACAAATACCACCGCCTATACCGCCGCGTGCTTGCCCAAAACTCAGTTCCATACCTTCCACATAGCCTTGTGCTGTGGTCGGGCGTCCGACCAGCTGGCAAAAAGAAAAAACCTGTTGCGGGTGGATAATGATGTTATTTATTTTAGCGCTGGCTAATTTTAAATTAATGATTTTGTTGTATTGCCATTGCAGATCACTGTCTCCGAGCTTACGCACAAGAACAGATTGATGTTTCTTAATACGATAGGGTAATTTTTCAGCGTGTAATTGCTGTGCATAATCACGCCCATCATGTCGCCATTGCCAGCAACGATGAAGTTGCCGGCCACGTGTGATGAGCCAGTACAGCAAGGGATGATATTGGCTGAGGGGTTTTGCAAATAAACGTCGTGTTTTAAAGGACATATCTTATTATTTGTGGCTATGAATCTTTCAGTAGAAGTATGCTATATGCCGTAGTTGGATGATTGCAAGTAGCAGCAACCTGTATTGCTGCTACTTGCGCTTAAACTCTTAAACAAAGAAACTAAATTTTCAAGCAAAACGCCGTGTTATTCGGTACGTGCTTTTGCATTAGCCTTTTTCTTTTTTAGCTTATTTTTTTTCTTGGCTTTGTCTTCGGTCTTAACCCGTGCTTTTTTTACCGGTTTCTTGGTATAAGAGCTGGTTTTAGCCTTTGCTTTAGTCTTTTTCTTGTCCTTGGCTGGGGTGTTGTTGTCACTTTGCTCAGCATGAGATGGTGTTGTCATAAAGACTTGTTCAGCGACAGGCGGAGTAATCGGCTTGCTATTGCTGCGCGGACTATTTTTTCTGTTGCTGTTGCTGTTGCTGTTGCTGTTGCTGTTGCTATTGCTGCGAGGTGCGCGTTGGCGAATGATACGACCAGCATGACTGATTTGCTGTAGTAGCTCGAAATCAATCTTGCGTTCTTCTAAGCTCACCATTGCGACCTTGATTTTGACTTCATCACCCAGACCAAAGCATTGACCATGATTTTGCCCAATCAAGCTTTGACTGCGCTGTTCATATAAGAAGAAGTCATCGCCTAAGTTACTGACATGGATCATGCCATCAACATAGAGATCTTTCAGCGTCACAAATAGACCAAACTCAGTGACGGCACTAATCACGCCGTTGAATTCTTCCCCTAAATGTTGATGCATATAGTGACATTTTAGCCAGCTGGTCACCGAGCGCGAGGCTTCATCGGCACGGCGTTCTGTGGCTGAGTAATGTTCGCCTGCATCTTCCAAGGCGGCACCAGACAGTGGGTACGGTTTTTGCGCGAGTTGTGCTTTGATTGCACGATGCAAAAGTAGATCGGGATAACGACGGATTGGCGAGGTAAAATGCGTATAGGCATCGTAAGCCAGCCCAAAATGCCCTTCATTTGCAGCACCATAATATGCTTGCATCATAGAGCGTAACAATACCGCATGAATACTCGGTGCATCAATTCGATCTTTGGTTGCTTCAATAACCGCTTGATAATCGGCTTGTGTCGGTTGTTCTGGAAAGGGCAATCCAAGCAGTTTGACAAAATCACGTACTTTTTGAATACGGGCAAACTCTGGCGGTTGATGAACACGGTATAGCATGGGGACATCATGCTTTATGGCATATTCTGCTGCCGCAACGTTGGCCAATAACATGCACTCTTCGATGAGTTTATGCGCATCATTCCGGGTGCGTGGCAAGATTTGCGAAATACCCCCAAGCTCATCGAAGGTCATATAGGTTTCGACGGTTTCAAACTCCATCGCATGACGTTGTTCACGTAAACCTTTGAGCACATGATAGAGTTGGAATAAGGTATTGAGTGATTTGCGCACATCGGTTTGTGCTGGCACAGCTTGGCTATCACCTGCAAAATAGTCGGCAACTTGTGTGTAAGTGAGGCGTGCTTTGGAATGCATCACTGCAGGGTAGAAGCGATAGGCTGTAACCCGTCCCGCCCGAGAAAGGTTGAGATCACAGACCATACATAGTCGGTCTACATTGGGGTTGAGTGAACACAAACCATTGGACAATGCTTCAGGCAACATCGGTAAGACAAAGTGTGGGAAGTAGACCGAAGTCCCACGCTCTTGGGCTTCATCATCCAGTGCTTTGCCTAGGCGAACATAGTGGCTGACATCGGCAATGGCAACTACAACCCGATACCCTCCGCCCGGACGTTTCTCAGCATAGACGGCATCGTCAAAATCGCGAGCATCTTCACCATCGATGGTTACCAGTGCCAGATCACGTAAATCTTCTCGTCCTGCGCGATCACGTGCATTGGGTTCTTTAAAACTTGCCGCTTCATTTAAAACGGCTTCGGGAAACTCAAAAGGTAGCCCATATTCTAAAATGGTTTGCGGGATAATAATTTCCGTATCGGCTTTATCTGCCATCGACTGCACGATATGCCCTGTGGCAAATTCATCGCGTGTTGGATAGTCATCAATAGCAATACGTAAGTGATCACCAACCTTGGCTTGTGCATGCTCAATCAAGGCTTTTTCTAAGGTAATGGGTTGATGTGCATTGGGTGCAGCAGCTTGTAGATGATATTCACCTTCAAAAACTTCAAGTTTGCCAATAAGTTGTTTGACGCGGCGTTCAGTCACTTCAACAATATATCCCCATGCTTTGCCTTTACGGTCTATCGAGGTTTGTTGAACTTTTACACGATCACCTTGAAAGACTAAGCGTAGTTCACGTTCAGCCAATAAAAGTTCTGGCTGACCAGGGATTTGAGCACTCCCAAAGCCTTTATGGTTGATATAAATTGTAGCGTCATAAATCGGTTGCTCAGCCATAAGCTGAAAATGTATACCCTCTTTCATCAGTTGGCCATCACGCAACATGGCACTCAAGCGATGACTCAGCGCTTCAATACTTCTTTGGTCTTCTAATTGAAAGATATCAACAAGATCGGCATGAGATAAGGCTTTTTGATTATTTTTAATGGTCTCTAAAATAAGGGTGCGACTTGGAATTGGATTGTCATAGCGTGCTGCTTCTGCTTTCGCTTCAGGATCTTTCCAGTTTTTCATCATGTCTAAAAACTATTTCTATAAGTTGCCACTAGCATAAGTCATGCGGCGCGATACTGCACGTAAATGATTGCATGAATCTGTCTAAATTTCGCAAGTAATCTCGCACTTCAGATACATTCGACTGATTTGGTTGTTTTTTTGCATAAAAAATACGCAAAAAAAGCACAATAGATCAGAAATCGCTTAAAAAATATTAAATTGAATCAAAAAGCATGATTTTTTTGAGTCCATGGCTTGCAGTGTTGGACTTAACTTTGTATTATGGCGGCTCGTTACGGTGAGATGGGTGAGTGGCTGAAACCACGTCCCTGCTAAGGACGCATACGGGTAACTGTATCGAGGGTTCGAATCCCTCTCTCACCGCCACTTCTTTTATGATGCGCTCATAGCTCAGCTGGATAGAGCACTTGGCTACGAACTAAGGGGTCGGGAGTTCGAATCTCTCTGAGCGCACCAATCTAAAGAACTGTGAACATAACGCATGCCATTAGGTAACTTAGGCAACAAAGTAACGCGCTCATAGCTCAGCTGGATAGAGCACTTGGCTACGAACTAAGGGGTCGGGAGTTCGAATCTCTCTGAGCGCACCAACTTTGAAAATTAACCGCATTGATTGCGGTTTTTTTGTGCCTGAAAAAAACCTGAAAAAAGTAGATGGCTTGGACATCGGCATAGATTGCTTGACTCTATTTATGGACTTTATCTAAATCTAAATTTATTCACTTTATCTAAATTGATGTATGTGATCTCATCGCATACATCAGGTTGTGTAGTGTAGGAGGATTTTGTTGTTTAATTATCCATTCTCAATAGATTTGCTTAAAACACCAGCATTCAATCGGTTTTCTTGCAAAAAAAACGTTACAACGCTGCGAAAGTACGTATAATGCGCTGCATCAAGTTTACGCGCTCATAGCTCAGCTGGATAGAGCACTTGGCTACGAACTAAGGGGTCGGGAGTTCGAATCTCTCTGAGCGCACCAACTTGAAGAATGAACCGCATCACAATGCGGTTTTTTTGTGTCTAAATTTCAGCTTTTGCGATTGACTACCAGAGATGGAAATAGAAATGGAACTCGAGATGGAAATAGTCACTCTGGGTTGAGGGCAAAAGTGCTAAAGTCGTGTAAGATAATCTACAGTTAAATTTCATTGCTGTAGATGGTTATGACCGACAAGAAAGCCGCATTATCATTACGTTATTATTTAAATTTAGAAGAGTCGCAGGATGGTTTTGCCTTGGCGACTTTTGGTAAAAAGCAGTTGACGCGTTTTATTACCCCCGCAATTAGTATCGGTATTATTATTTGGGGGATTTCCCTCGGTATAGAAGGTGTTGGGCGCTATTATGTTGCCTTGGGGGCATTCTTTTTATTATTACAACTGTTAATGCGCTATTGGTTATTGCCCATGTTATTTAAGCGGCAGTTTGTAAAATATCAGTTTGGCAAAAGCGAACAAGGCATCGATTTATATCAGCACCATGCTGAGCTCTATAATAGTGGTCGTGCCAAAAAAGTCGTGCATTATCATGAGGTCAAAAAGTTCGCTGAAGGTAAACTGACCTATATGCTGGAGCTGAATAATCGCACGGTTGTCGTGGTACCGAAACGTGCTTTTGCATCCTCTGAACAGCAGGATTTATTTAAGCATCGCTTTGCCACTGTTTAGCTATCAAATTTAGCTATTCAATAAATTTAGCCATTAAATAACAGTCTAGCGAAACAGTCTCGTTGTACAAATCTAATAGTACAAATCTAATAGTACAAATCTAGCAGTACAAATCGAGTTATAGCAAACAGTATAGTCATGCAGATCAGGGAGAAATAACAATGACGAGTCCATCGAAAATTATTTGTGTTGGTCGAAACTATGCGGATCACGCCAAAGAGCTGGGAAATGCGATTCCAGATCAAGCGGTGCTGTTTATGAAGCCACCCAGCAGTGTGATTGACTTACAGCGCGGGATTCAATGGAATCCTGTCTGGGGAGACTGTCATTATGAATGTGAATTGTGTTTGCGTATAGACCGCCCCTTGTCGCAAGTTATTGATCCAGAGCAAGCATTGGCGGCAATTGGTGCGGTAACTTTAGGTTTAGATTTAACTTTACGTGATGTGCAAGATCAACTGAAAGCCAAGGGGCAGCCATGGGAGCGCGCCAAAGCCTTTGATGGGTCGTGTGTGCTGGCAGATTGGATTGCTGCGGATGAGATTGTTGACTGGTCAAATGTTGAATATGATTTTGCTGTGAATGGTGTGCGCCGTCAGCATGGTTTAACTGCTGATATGATTTTTGATATTGCAACTTTATTGGTTGAAATTAACCAAGTTTTTTCCTTAGAAGTAGGTGATGTCATCATGACAGGCACACCTGCTGGCGTGGGAGCACTGCAACGTGGTGATCAGCTACAGATGCGCTTAAAGGCTAAATCTCAGGATTTTGTATGGAATACTTTTGTGCTGGCATAGTGGGTTTATGAAGCCTATCTATTCTATAAGCTATTTAAATTGCTCATCGCTTTGCTGGGCAATTTTTTTATGAGCTATGGGTTGTTTTATGTGTTGACTTAAAAATATTTAATATCCTTATACGAGTTGATTACTAAATCTTAATAAAAAGAATATGAATATCCTACTTAATCACTTGGATAAAATTCTTAGTATATTGTTGTAATTTTCATTTAAAAATATTCGCCTAAAATTAACAAAAAGGTTTTCATTACAATGCTTCATCAACTAAATACCGAGATCGCTATTAATGCTCCAGTGCAATGTGTTTGGCAACTTTTAATGGATTTTCAAAATTATAATCAGTGGAATCCCTTTATTCGTCAGATTGAAGGTGATCCTTGGGTGAATGGTAATTTACGCGTTACCATACAGCATACTGTACATCGTCAAACCTCATTTAAAGCAAAAGTATTATCCTGTCGAGAAAATCAAGAATTGTCGTGGCAGGGTAAATTTTTATTTCGTGGTTTATTTGATGGTTTGCATCAATTTAAACTGGAAGCGATCGCAGATAATGCCACTATATTTAAGCAGAGTGAGCAATTCTCGGGTTTATTGGTAAAATATTTTATAGAAGAGTTGGAAGGCATTACTGAGCAAAATTTTGCCCGTATGAATTTGGCTTTAAAAGATAAGGCAGAGGCAATTGCGGCACGTTAAGCCAGATAAGAGCTGTTTTAGTAAAAATACGATCTGTTGCATGGCGCAGCAGATCGTATTTTTGTTTTAAAGCCTAGCGATGGTACTGTTGGGGGGGTGTTGTGCGGCATTGCCGATGGTGGCGCGGCTAATGAGGGTGTTGATGATGAGCTAGCTCAATTTGATTGAGAATATAATCGCTCATATTATGCGCCATTTCTTCTTTGGCATAATACACTTTACCAACATCATCCTGACGAATCAGCTCGGCTTCTTGTTTGCTTTCTGCACAGACCAAAACCTCGATTTTAGGATTGAGTAATTTGGCGGTATCGACAATTTTATGAATATCAATCAAGTCCATTGGCGATAAAATCAATAAACGGGCATGTTGGATATGTGCTTGTATCAAAACACTGGGTTCGGTCGCGCTGCCTGAAACTGCAGGAATATCTTGGGCACGTAAATTTTCTACGATTTCTCGATTTTCCTCCGCAATCACCACCTTAATGCCTTGTGCCATGAGACTGCGTGTGAGGCGACTGCCGACTTCACCATGCCCGACAATCACCACTTGATCACGTAAGTAGTCTTGATCGACTTCATCGGGGAGCATGGCAAGCGGGTCATTGCTACGTTCTAATAGTCGTGCCAAGTGTGAACGTTCACGAATCCATTTTTGTACAGGCTCAACAGCAGAAAATAAGAAGGAGTTAAGTGAGATAGAAAACAGTGCACCCGCTAAAATCAGATTTTGTGCTTCTAAGTCGAGTAAACCTAATGAGAGTCCGAGGGTTGCCAAAATAAAAGAGAATTCACCAATTTGGGCAAGACTGGCGCCAACGGTTAAGGCAGTGTTGATCGGATAGCGGAAAAATAGCACCAAGGCCATGGCAGCAATGGTTTTACCCACCATAATGATGGCAATCACGGCTAAAATGTGTAGCGGTTGTTCCACGATAATCCGCGGATCAAATAGCATGCCGACAGATACAAAAAATAGGATTGAGAAAATTTCTCTGAGCGGCAGGGTTTCCGCTTCTGCGCGATGGCTGAAATCGGATTCTTTGACCACCATACCAGCAAAGAATGCGCCCAGTGCCATAGAGACACCGAAGATGGCATAAGAGCCGTAGGCAATAGACACTGCTGCCGCAACAACCGTTAGGGTAAAGAGTTCACGTGAGCCTAGTCGTGCCACAAACTGCATAATCATGGGGACGAGGCGTTTGCCAATAATGAGCATAAAGGCAATGAAACCACCGACTTTAATCAGTGTCAGACCGAGTGTGAGCCAAACATTTTGTGAGGCATCGTGCCCTTCGGGAGCATGCCCTCCCAGTAGCATGGCTACAGCAGGTAGCAGCACCAAGACTAAAACCATGACCAGATCTTCGACCAAGAGCCAGCCTACTGCAATTTTGCCGTTAATCGAGTCGAGTAAGCCGCGATCGCCCAAGGCTTTGAGTAAGACCACCGTACTGGCACAGGATAAACTGAGCCCAAAGACCAGTGCAGCGCCGACAGACCAGCCCCAATATAGGGCAACGAGCATACCTAAAATAGTTGCAACGGTAATTTGTAAGATTGCACCAGGTAGTGCGATGCGCCTAACTTCAAATAGATCTTTGAGTGAAAAGTGCATTCCGACCCCAAACATCAGGAACATCACGCCCAGTTCAGCCAATTGATTGGCCAGTGTGAGGTCTGCGACTACACCAGGGGTGTTGGGGCTAATCAGTATGCCGGCGATGAGATAGCCGATCAGGGGAGGGAGACGTAGGCGAGCAGCAATATAGCCGAAAACAAGCGCGAGGCCGAAACCAACCGCAAGTAAGATAATTAGATTTACATCATGTGGCACTCAATTCTCCTTGGTGATTGAGGCATTCATCGCACGGATATGCACAAATAGTGCCAATAGGAATGGCTAAATTTTAGCAAGTTCTCTAAATAATTGGCAAAAAAAAACGACTTTTGGAGAAGTCGTTTTTTTTTAAAGCGCTAAAATTATTTGATTTTAGCTTCTTTGAAAATAACGTGTTGGCGGATTTTTGGATCAAATTTTTTGATTTCCATTTTTTCCGGCATAGTGCGTTTGTTCTTGGTAGTAGTGTAAAAATAACCTGTACCAGCAGAAGAAACTAGACGAATCTTATCACGCATTGTACTGACTCCTTAGATCTTTTGACCTTGAGCGCGAAGGTCAGCAACAACCTTTTCAATGCCCAATTTGTCGATAATACGCATACCTTTAGTGGTTAGACGAAGACGTACAAAACGTTTTTCGCTTTCTAACCAGAAACGGTGGTGGTGCAGGTTCGGCTCGAACCGGCGCTTAGTTTTGTTGTTGGCGTGTGAGACGTTGTTACCAACGACTGGACGCTTGCCGGTAACTTGGCAAACCTTAGACATGGTGTAACTCCATTGATTTAGCCAACAGCAAACCTGTTTGGCCAGTCAAAAATAAACGATGATTTCATTTTAGGGGCGTTTTATACCAAAAATACGCTTAAAAGACAAGCGGAATCGGTGAAAAAAGACATGAAACCGTGTAATAGCTCATGCCTTGATCAAGTTAACGCATAAAGGTTTTTTCTAAAAATTTATACAGCGACTCATGATAAGGCGGGAAGATAAACTTTAGAAAGAACACTTTGGGAATAGACATCATCGAACGCGCGTGAGAGAAGCTAAAGAAACCTTCTGGACCGTGATATTTACCCATACCTGACGCACCGACTCCTCCAAAGGGGAGATCATCTTGTGCAGCATGAGTCAAAACGGCATTGAGACCAAAGTGGCCTGAGTGGGTATGCTGTGCGACGTAGTCAGCACGCGTTTGATCAAAGTCGAAATAGTATAACGCAAGTGGTCGCGGTCTTTGATTAATAAACTCGATAACTTCATCAATTTGATCATATTCTAAGATGGGAAGAACTGGTGCAAAAATTTCTTCCTGCATGATTTGCATATCGGCGGTGACATGCAACAGTAATGTTGGCGCGATCTTGCGATGTGCAGCTAAGTCTTCATGTTCGGGGTTAATCTCTATAACCTTGGCGCCTTTTGCTAGAGCATCTTCTAAATAGCCTTGGATTCTCTGATACTGTTTGTTATTGATAATGGCGGTATAGTCTGGATTGTTGGCGAGGTTCGGGTACATTTGTTCAACCATCTCTTGGTAGGCAGAGACAAAATCGTTCACACGACCACGCGGTAAAAATAAATAATCTGGTGCAACACAGGTTTGCCCAGCATTCCATAATTTTCCAAAAGCCAGCCGTTCAGCCACATCCGATAAATCTGTTGAGCTATGTACAATAGCAGGGGACTTACCGCCCAGCTCTAACAGTACAGGGACTAAGTTTTGTGCTGCCGCAGCCATAACGGTTTTACCCACAGTGGTTGAGCCCGTAAAAATAATTTTATCAAATGCTAAATGGCTAAAAGCATCAGAAATCGGCCCTCCATCTGTGACCACAGCAACCAACTCTTCAGGAAAAGCTTCTGCTAATATTTTTGCTAAGAGATGACCAAAGTGTGTCGATGCACTGGAAATTTTGATCATGGCATGATTGCCTGCTGCCAAGGCGCAAATGAGTGGTCCAATCGATAAAAACAGCGGATAGTTCCATGGCGCAATAATACCAATAACCCCCAGCGGTTGATACCGTACCCAAGCCTTGGCGGGTTGATGGATCAGTCCGACGTGACGTTTGGAGGGTTTCATCCATTGACTTAAATGTTTGCTATAGTACTTAATATGCTCTAAGCATGAGAGTAGTTCACCAATTTTGGTTTCAGCAATTGAACGATTGCCGTAGTCGTGATGAATCGCTTTGGCAATATCATCCTGATACTGTACCAGCACCTGTTTTAGTTGTGCTAAACGTTCTAGTCGAACTTTGGCACTGGCGCACGGTTGACGCTGATAGGCCTCTTTTTGTAATTGGAGTAAGTGCTGTAACCGCTGCACTTCGGGAGGAGTTGCGGGGATAGGATTATTATTTGAATGTGTATTCATGATCAGCCCGATAGGGTTAAAGTTAATAATTTATTTTTTAGAGTAAATACTCTAAATAGTCAAGTCACTTCGTGTGATATGTGTGGCAACGGTTTGAAATGGTAGGACGATGGCAGGTACAAAAGTTGTAAAAACCAGAGATCGAATTTTATTGGTCAGTTTAAAACTGTTCAATGAGCGTGGTGAGCGTGCAGTAACCACCAATCATATCGCTGCAGAGTTGGGGATTAGCCCGGGTAATCTTTACTATCACTTTCGGAATAAACAAGAAATTATTCAAGAACTGATGCAGCAGTACCAAAAAGAAACCTTGGCAATGTTGGCATTGCCAGATGATCGTCCTGTCAACGCCAATGATAAAATTCGCTACTTTCAAGTGCTGAGTGGGCAATTGTGGCAGTATCGTTTTTTACATCGAGATGTTTATCATCTTATTGAAAATAATGATAATTTTAGAAAGATATATCCGCGCTTTGCTGGGCAGGTGATGCAACAAGGGCAAAAAATTTATCATGCTTTTGTTGATGCTGGTCTGATGTATATGACCGCGTCAGAGATTGAAGCTTTGATTATCAATATTTGGATTGTACTGACCAATTGGACTAACTTTTTATATATGTCAGGCCATCTGAGTGATTCGAACCATTTAGATGAAAAGTGGGTTTGGCAGGCTTTAAGACAAATGGTGTTTTTGGAAGGTCCGTATTTACGTGGAGAAAGTCGTGCCACCTATGAGCGCTTATTGGAAAGCTTTGGTCATTCTGAATTATTTGCTAGCTTATCGGCACGTTAACTGACTTTTTAATCACAAAAGCAGCAAACATTGCTGCAATGATTCTCAAGCTTAGAAAAACCCTATAGAATACTCTGCTGTTTTTTAACCAATATAGTGATTACAAATTACCATGAATATGACGACTGCCAACACAGCACGTCTCTTGATTACCTGCGAAGATAAACCTGGGATCGTGCAAGCTGTATCGAGCTTTTTGTATCATCAAGGAGCCAATATTACTGCTCTTGATCAATATGCAACAGAAGCTCAAGGCGGGCGCTATTTTATGCGTGTCGAATTTGAGCTAGAGCATTTGCAAAGCCGGAAAGAAAGTTTATTACAAACTTTTGCCGCGAATGTTGCGGAACGTTATGCAATGCAGTGGCGTTTGACTTTGGTGAGCGACATCAAAAAAGTCGGTATTTTGGTTTCTAAAGTCGATCATGCTTTGCTTGAGTTATTATGGCGCCATGCGCGTGGTGGGCTACCATGTGAAATCACAAAAGTCATTTCTAATCATGAAGATTTACGCGAGTCTGTAGAAAATTTTGGTATTCCTTTTGAGGTTGTGCCTGTCAATAAAGACAATAAAGCAGAAGCCTATGCCAAAATTGATGAGTTGATGCAAGGCAATGATCTATTGGTTCTGGCGCGTTATATGCAAATTTTGACAGAAGATTTTGTCAGTAAATGGCCCATGCAAGTGATCAATATTCATCATTCTTTCTTGCCAGCATTTGTTGGGGCAAATCCTTATAAACAAGCCTATGAAAAAGGGGTGAAACTGATTGGTGCTACAGCGCACTACGTCACCACCGAGCTTGATCAAGGTCCGATTATTGAACAAGATGTTGAACGAGTCAGTCACGACTTTACCGTAGAGCAGTTACGTGATCTCGGTCAGGATGTTGAGCGTAACGTATTGGCACGTGCGGTGAAGTGGCATTTGGAAGACCGTATCATTGTTGATGGTCATAAAACCGTCGTGTTCCAATAACCTTTTTGTTGTTTTAATTCATAAGAAGGATCTGCTAAGATCCTTTTTTTTATGGGAGAAATACAAAAAAGATATAAATAACAGTTGCAAATGAAAACACTTCTCATTTATCATTATGCTTTAATTGTCTAACCGAAGAGTCTTATTTGCACATCCACAGTGTTGCAGATTCACTCTGATTTTGGGTACTCGAATTCGTATGAGTCAGTCGTCCGCCACAAGCTTCCAGATTCAATCACCGAACAAAACAGTTATAGCGCTTGCAATTGCAGCCGTCGTGGTCGGCCATATTGGTGTGTTGTGGGGCATAAGCCACATGAAGATTCGTGAGTTAGTCACACCAGATAAACCGCCTGTTAAAGTGCGTTTAATCACAGAAAAAAAACCAGATCTTCCGCCCAAACCGAAAGAACCACCCAAAAAAGCCAAACCACAACCGCCTAAAGAAGTTAAAATTGTAGAAAAGCCGAAGCCTACGCCACCGAAGAAAGTGGAAAAGGTCAAAGCAACCAAGGCTGAAACCCCTAAACAAGTTGAAATTCCAGTGACTGCACCAACGCCGGCACCTGTCGTAGCAACACCCGCGCCAACGCCGGCACCAAGACCCGCTCCAGCCCCTCAAATTTCTTCTCCACCCGCACCAGCTGCACCTCCTGGTCCAGTCAGTGTCAGCGTGGGCAGTGATGGCGTAGCGTGGCGCTTTAAACCGAATTTTAGTTTTGGTAATAAGGAAATTCCTGCTGGTGGTTGTACTGTTTCGTTCACGATCAATGCCAATGAAAAAGGTAAAATTACCAATGCAAGAGTGACCAACAGTACTTGTGATGCCAACATCACCAAGAAAGCAGTGAATGCTATTAACCGAGCTTCATTTAAACCTTATAAAGTAGATGGCGTTGCTACCCCGATTATCGTATCGCAACCCTTTGCTTTAAAGCCGTAATAACCCTAGACGCTAACATTTTAGGAGTTCATCTATGAACTTTTCAGTTTATTGGCAGCATGCTGATGCAGTAAGTAAAACACTGTATTTCGTGCTATTGGCTATGTCTATCGCAACATGGACCATTCTCATTTTGCGTATTATTGGCACACGTCAACTGAAACAAGTGACACAAGCACATCTGGCGCAAGCAATCAATCAATTAAAATCTAAATTAGCGCCTTTAGGGTTTGAACAGCGTAAAGCCGTTGCTGAACAAGCGTTACTTCGTCAAATGGCACTTGAAAAAGCCAGTGCCGAACGTGGTGTTTCTGTTTTAGGAACGATCGCATCATTGGCTCCATTCGTCGGTTTGTTCGGTACAGTCTGGGGGATTTTCCATGCCCTTGTTGCTGTGGGCAAAAGCGGTCAAGCTGGTTTGGCACAAGTGGCAACACCAGTTGGTGAAGCTTTGATCATGACTGGTCTAGGTTTGGCGGTTGCGATTCCTGCGGTTGTGGCGTATAACATTTGCATTCGATTTAATCGTACCCTGACAAATAACTTACAAGATCAAGCACACGGTTTGCTCATTGACACTTTGTTGCAGCAAGATTCTAAACAACAACCTGCTGCTGCAAGCAAAAGTGCAGAGCAATTGGTTGGAGGTCAAGCTTAATGGCATTTCAATTGGGTGAAGACAACGATTCAGGCATGAATGAGATGAACCTCATTCCCTTGATCGACATTATGTTGGTATTGATGATCATCTTCTTGGTCACAGCGACCGTTGCTAACCCATCAGTACCATTAACACTTCCTAAAACCACGGCAGAAATTGTCAAACCACCAGAAAAAGAAGTGTCCATTAGTATTAATGCTGATGGTGATGTCGCTTGGAATGCAGAACCCATTAGCCTAGAAACAGTACAACAACGCTTTATAGAAGAAGGTAAGTCAGAGACTAAGCCTGCGATTCAATTACGTGCCGATAAAGACGCACGTTATGAAACCGTTGCTAAGGTTATGGCATTTGCCAGTACTGCTGGTTTAAATGATATTGCTTTTGTTAGCGAAAACTGATGTCAAAATGCTGATCTGATCAATACTTTAAGTATTAAAAACCCCATTTTAGATGGGGTTTTTTTTGTTGAAATAAGTGTCAACTTATTTTAGGACTAGACAATTGCAAGAATTTGCTTAAGCCGATGTGAGCGGTGCTGTTAAAGCGACTTACTGTGCATCTTCTTTCATAAGCTCTTTGAATTTACTACGTAACTTCATGAGTTTGGGAGGGATCGCAAAATTACAGAACGCTTGTTCTGGATTTTGATTATAAAAATCTTGATGATAGTGTTCAGCAGCATAGAAAGTCGGTACTGGGCTTAGCTCAGTGACAATGTCTAAATCCTGTGCTTTAAGATCTGCGATGTAGTCTGCGGCTTGTTGTTGCTGTACCGCGTTGTAATAGTAGATTACCGAGCGATATTGTGTGCCGACATCATTGCCTTGGCGATTGAGTGTGGTTGGATCATGTGTTGCAAAAAATACGCCCAATAGTTGAGGGTAGCTGATTTGTGTTTCGTCAAAGTCGATCAGAATCACTTCAGCATGGTTGGTATCACCTTTACATACATCTTCATAGGTTGGATTAACGGTTGTACCACCTGCATAACCACTGGTGACTTTTTCTACACCTTTGAGTTGCAAAAATATTGCTTCGACACACCAGAAACAGCCGCCACCAAAAAGAGCTTGTTGCATGTTTGAGAATCCATTGCTTAGCTATTAACGTAGCTATTCACGCGAAAATAAATGTTGTTTCAAGCAAAATACCTATTGAAACATCAAACCCGAGATAATCAGCTTTTACTTGCAGCCTGTTTTACTTAAAGATAAATGCTGATTATCAATAAATAGTATTATATCGCGATCACTTATGGATTGGGAGAGTTTGTCTGAAACTGAAGTAACACATTACCATGTGGGTCCAATAGTCTTAAGTTTTGGTTGTGGACTTGATAACCCGTGACTTTGGCTAAGCGTTGATTGAAGTTTTGCGTTGTTTGTTGTGGGTCTTCACAAAAGATTTTAGTGCTTGCCACAGAGAGTTGTAGGGTTTGACCTTGTACCACATAACCGCCTAATAGACGATTACAACCATCACTACCGGTCAATTGCTGTGTCGGCTCAAAACGTAGGCTCGGGACACTGTGTGCATCGGGAGTGGCTTTAAACTCAGTATTTCCCAGATAACTCAATACCCAGTCTTTATTTTGCAATTGCTCGATATTTTGCAATTGTTGCTTGCTTGGCAGACTATTACAACCTGCCATGAGGAGTAGCGTGCCACATAGGCTGCTGTATAAGATGGTTTTTAACATAGCATTGCTCTGGTTTAAATTTAGTGTGATATATAAACAAAAAATATCGTAACCAGTAAGCCCTATAATGTATAGCATTCAGTTGATGATTAAGCTAAATCGATAAGCATTGCTGAGCTCTGTTGTTACTCAATTGAAGCTATGGGTAATCCTGTACGAATCAGTTTGGAATAATGTTCACTACTCTGATCGGCAAGCTGTTCAAAATTTGCAACACGCGGATTGACGTGCGCATGCTGATACCATTGCTGAATGCTCCAGTGCTGGTCCAGTGCGCCGATGTCATATAGATAATTGGGTAAATAACCGGACAGCAATAAACGATAATCCTTTGGAAAAACATCAGGTTCAATGACACGTGCCATGTCAAAAATAAGTGTGGTGCAGTTACTGCTGACGGTGTTGTACCATTTGGGGCGTTGTGCAAGTTCATCTGCTGCAGCCAGATATTCTAAGAACAGTTCCTGCATGGCAATTTTCGGTGCTTTAATTGGATAGAAATAGACATCTTCTTTGCGGATATTACTGCGGGTATACAAAATATCCTTTTCATCCGCTGCAACAAGGCTGAGTTCAAATTGTCGAAAGAAACCACCTATGGCAGAAAAACTTTCATTTTTTTCTTTACGAATTTCTATTGAGAAGACCAAAGGGCTCTGATCCGCAAAGTCAAAACTGACCAGCGTATGGGCAATTTGCGGTCCCATCCAGTAGGAGGTAATGATATTGATGCCACTGATTTTGTTGAGGTCATAGTGCCGTGTTTCCCAGCGCTGCTGATATTGCTGTTCGCTGGTCCAAGCAAAATTCCGGATATTATGGATAGTCACTTGATTGTCTTGCCGTTCATAGTGTAGAACGCGCGCGACTTCTGGGTTCCAATCACGGTCTTGTTGGGCAGGAATATTGAAGTACCATAACAAACTCAAGGCAAAAAGCATGCTATAAAGCAGCATATCTTTGTTGCGACTGAGCAGCCTTTGTTGCACATAAATGCCCAAAACACTCAGGCTAAAAATCACCCATAACACGATGAGGATTATGCTTGGCCAATAACCGATGGGTTGTTGAATCCATAAGGCAAAGCTAAGCCAGATTGAAGAGCCGATGACAAATAGCGTGAAGCTTAGATGCCATAGCCATTGTGTTAGTCCCAGCAGAAATCGACTTTTTCCAATTTGATGCATCGGTCACTCCCAGCAATGATCTCGTTATGGTGTTGTACTTAAGTGTTTAAATCTTTATTCAATAGATCAATTATTAAAAAATAGCGCGCATAAAACTAGATATTGTAAAACTAGATTGTAAGCCCTTGCGGTTGTGTAAAGAGATTGAGCTACGCGTTTAAACAGAATAGGTGAGCTATACAGTAAAAACAATGCCAATTCGTGGTGAATTGGCATTGTTTAGGCAGATTTCGCATGCTGCTAGGCACATTCTAATGCGCTGAAATCACGTAAGATGACCCGATTGATGGTATTAGCGCTGACGTTGATAGCAGGCAAATTCGAAGCAAATACCAGATTTTGGATCTTGTTGTGATTCACTGTGGGTTTTACTAAATGCTGCGGGTATTTCTGGATAATAGGCATCGCCCTGTACATCTAAGTCAATGTGGGTGAGCTCTAAACGATCAGCCAAGGGCATAGTTTGCTGAAAGATTTCACCACCACCAATGATAAAAATACTGCTGTTTTTACTTGAGGCTTGCACATCTGCAAGTGCCTGTTGCAAAGCTTGTTCAATACTATGTGCAACTTTGGCGCCATTGAATTGCCAGTTCGGATCACGCGTAATCACCCAGTTGACGCGATTGGGCAGGGTGCGTCCCATCGATTCTAAGGTTTTACGTCCCATCACCACCACACCACCTTGCGTAATGGCTTTAAAGTGTTGTAAGTCGGCAGAAATATGCCATGGCAATTGATTGTCTTTGCCAATACAACCTTGACGGTCCATCGCGACAACGTGAACCACTTCTATGGACTGAAAACTCATACCGCCACCGCTGCTTTAATTGCTGGGTGGGATTGATAGTTGATGATTTCAATATCTTCAAATTTAAAATCAAAAATATTATCGATGGCAGGATTGAGCTTGAGCTGACAGAGTGGCATCGGTGTACGACTCAGTTGTAATTTGGCTTGTTCAAAATGGTTGGCATACAAGTGTGTATCCCCCCCAGTCCAGACAAAATCGCCGACTGCCAAGCCGCAGACTTGAGCAATCATATGGGTCAATAATGCATAACTGGCAATGTTAAATGGCACGCCTAAAAAGACATCAGCGCTGCGTTGATAGAGCTGGCAAGAGAGTTTTTGGTCTTGTACAAAAAATTGGAACAAGGTATGGCAAGGCGGTAAAGCGACTTGACCTGCTTCTTGTGGATTCCAGCCAGAAACGATCAAACGACGAGAGTTAGGATTGTTTTTGATTTCATTGACTAACCAAGTAATTTGGTCAAAGCCATCTTGACGGTATGTCCCCGATTCATCTTTGCTCGCAGCAAAATTACGCCATTGATGCCCATATACTGGACCCAGTTCACCCGCAGGACGACCAAAACGCGCAGTTTGCTCAGCTGTTGACCATTCATCCCAGATACTCACCTTGTGATCTTGCAGGTATTTGACGTTGGTATCGCCTTTTAAGAACCACAGTAATTCAATCACAATCGAACGAAAATGTACTTTTTTGGTGGTAAGGAGTGGAAAACCTTGCGCTAAGTCAAAACGCATTTGATGTCCAAATACCGAACGTGTTCCCGTTCCAGTTCGGTCTCCTTTGTCACCACCGTGGTCGAGAATATGTTGTAAAAGGTCAAGATACGTTTGCATAGTAAATTCCAAACTCCGCTGTGTTTTTGTGCGACAAAAAGTAACGCCGCAAGTGCGCGTACGCATATAACTGTTGAAGAGAGCAGTTTATACTAAACTATTGCGCGCAAGAATTAAAAAAAGCATCGACTAAAATAATATTCAGCCAAGACCGCTGGCATCGCCGTGTTGCCATCGGTCTTTCGGTTATAAGCAAGTGATTGCGAATACTTTTGGGGGCGTAGCATACCTTTAAGCCTGATGACGCTGCAAAGCTAATTCAATAAGACGGCTAATCAGCGCTTGATAGCTTAAGCCGCTGGCTTGCCACAGTTGTGGGTACATGCTGATATTGGTAAATCCTGGTAAGGTATTAATTTCATTAACTAGAACTTTTTGATCTTCGGTTAGAAAAACATCAACCCGTGCTAAACCAAAACATGCCAAGGCTTTAAAGGCACGGCGGGCAATGTCTTGAATTTCAGCTTGTGCTGTTGCCGATATTTCTGCGGGAATGCAGGTTTTAGAATGGTTGTTGATATATTTGGCATCGTAGCTATAAAACTGGTCTTGGGTAATGACTTCACCGCAAACACTTGCTTCAGCTGTGATATTACCCAATACAGCACATTCGATTTCACGTCCAATAATCGCTGTTTCAATCAGGACTTTCTCATCGTATGTCAAAGCTTCCTTGAGCGCTTGGCTAAACTCTTCAGCAGTATTGGCTTTACCCACACCCACCGAGGAACCTTCATTGGCCGGTTTGATAAAGACTGGGAGTCCTAGTTGTTGCTGGGCTTGCGCAAATAGCGTATCGACATCATCTTGGGCTGAGGCTAAGAGATAGGGTGCGACAGCAATACCAGCATGTTGTAAGAGTCGTTTGGTGATGTCTTTGTCCATACAGAGGCTAGAGCCCAATACACTACTTCCAACATAAGGAATGTTTAACAGTTCTAATAGACCTTGTAGGCTACCATCTTCACCATTACGTCCATGAACAATTGGAAAGATGACATCGATGATCGGAAGTGCTTGTCCATCTAGACTCAAAAAATCACGGCGACCAGGGTGTAGTGTTAAGACTTTTTTATCTGTTGAAAGTTGAATCAGTTTGGGGTCATTCTCATGTTCAAGATAATGTGCCGGATCACTAAGATACCAAATGCCTTGTTTGTCGATACTGATTAAGCTGAGATCAAAACGATCCCGATCAATTGCTTGAATAATATTTTTAGCAGATTGGAGGGATACTTCATGTTCTGAGGATTTGCCACCGAAGATAATACCAATATTGAGTTTGCTCACGTCCTAGGCTCTCAAAGAAAAATAATCTTAATGCTCAGCATAGCGCTAAATTGGTATGACGCAATCGATTTTTACAGGCTATAGCTCAGAGAATGAAGCCAAGAATATCGTTTAATCTCATTTTTGCACGCTTCGGCTGCGTTGGCTATAAATAGAGAATAACAAAAAGCCCAATAATAGGTAGAGGCATAGCAGTTGTATCGCTAAAAGAGCACAGTGAGGCGGCATGTACAATCGCACTACAGCTAAAATACCGCCAAGATCGCGATGCCGCATATCATTTGTACAGGGCGTGAACAGCGTGGTGAATACCAACAATGCAGCATTTTACTGACCGGTAGACAGCGTAGGCGTCGCCACAGCGTGTGGCTTGCCTAAGATATTTTGACAACTGTTCACATCCTGACATGCTGCAAGATACAGTGCTTTGGGCAAGCTCGCATAAAGATTACTGACATGCTGTTCTTGTGGATGGACAAAAGACCAAAATTGCAAACCTTGTGTGGGGAGCTGCTGGAATGTCTCTATAAACTGTTTTTCATTCTGTTGTTTCTGTGCAAGATCTTGATCAGTTCTTAACTCACTGCTGCCATAGGTGATCATGAGCATGGCTGGTGTTTGATGTGCTTTGGTCGATTTTTGTAGCCACTGCTGTTGGCTGTATGTTAAGGCGTATTGATCGAACCAGAGTGATGGACTCGCAGCAATATAGCGTTGAAAGTGTTGTTGCTCTTGAAAAAACTGCTCCAAGACAAAGAGCCCACCAAAAGAATGTCCATAAAGACTTTGTTGTTGTGGGTTGATATGAAAATCACTTTGAATTTTAGGTTTTAATTCTTGTTCAATAAATTGTGCAAATTGTTGTGCGCCGCCATATTCACGTTCCGGATTACGTTCGATGGGATGTTTGGGTTGCGGGGTATAGTCTTTGGCGCGCGCTGCTACATTGAAAAGTGCCGTATTGGGATAACCAATACTGACAATAACGGTCGGTACAAGTCCCATCCGTGCCGAGCCTTGTGCAAAAGACGCGCCCATTGCACGTGCCGCATCAAAAGTTGCATTACCATCCAGTACATACAGTACAGCATAGCCTTGCGCCGGTGCCGGCGTGCTCGGTTGAGCCACTTGAATAAGGTAGTCTTGTTGTGTGTATTGGGAATGCAGTTGAAATTGACTGGTGCTGGGTAATTGTTGTGGGATTTGTGGACCGCTATGCATAGGTTTTGCAGGAGAGCTAGTCGTTTGGGCGTGGCTAATTGCTGTGGTGAATGCGCTCAGTAGCACAGAACAGAGGACGAGGCGTGCGATCACAAAAAACTCCAAAATACCCAAAGAACAGAATCTTTAAAAACAGAATCTTTAAATCAGTCATTCAAGCTGTTGATGTGGATTGATGACAGATCTATGTTACATCAAATAGACCCAATACGATTTAGAAACCAGCTAGTGGCTGGCTAATAGACGGTTGTAAAGCACAGACAGAGGAGCAATGCTGGCAACAAAGATCGCAATGCCTTGTACACCAAGGATTAATAGTGCTGCTTGTGCTTTGATAAAGATCAAACTTAACAGTAAGGCGATCGGAACCCAGGTACATAAGCGTTGCAATAACATGGGGCTGTGGCGTTGAATGAATTGTTGTTTGGCATAGCGACAGATCACATAGAGCAGAGCCGTTGCCATAAATAGCCCAATACTGTCGAGTGCTAAGGGTTGGCGTAAATACAGCACAGCAATGACAGCAATTAAGGCAATAAATACGATGAATTTATGCAGTGTCGCAATTGTTTTATCGAACCAGAGATCAAGCATGATAAGCAGTAGAACAGCCTGTAAAATGGACTTTACTTTAACACAAATTTAAAAAAGTCTAATCCACATCAATTTAAAAAAACTTTGCAAAATTATGCCGAGCAATGTGGTGTTGCTCGGCATGTATTGTCTTCAATACTCAGGCAATTCGCCACAATACAATGCTGTATTTATGATTTTTGCTGCTGTGGACCCCAGTCAAAAATTTTCTTTTGGTAAGCATAGTAAATCATCCAAATACCGATAAGAATCATGGGGAAAGACAGGAGTTGTCCTTTGGTAACCCAGCCGAATAAAATAAAGCCTTGGTCAACATCGGGTTCACGGAAGAATTCAACCACAAAACGGGCGATACCATAGCCAATTAAGAACACGGCAGACACGGCCATGCGTGGGCGCGGTTTGCTGCTGAACCACCACAGTACAATGAATAATAATAAGCCTTCGCCGAATGCTTGATACAGTTGAGATGGATGACGGACCAGTTGTAATGGATCTGTTGGGAAGATCATACCCAGTGCAAAATTGGGGTCACTGACGGCACGACCATACAGCTCACCACCAATAAAGTTACCAAAACGACCAAACATCAAGCCAGTAGGGACACAAGGCGCAATGAAGTCCAAGGTTTCGAACCAAGTTTTTTTGTATTTATGACACCAAAATAGCATGGCACACATCACACCGAGGAAGCCGCCATGGAAGCTCATTCCTCCAGTCCAGACTTGGAATAGCCAGAGTGGATCACTGAGGAATTTACTGAATTCATAGAAAAAAACATAGCCGAGTCGACCACCGATAACCACCCCCATGGCACCGTAGAAGACCAGATCGGACACCATTTCGGCATTCCAGTTCCCGCGTTGTTTAGCACGATAATTGGCAAGCCCCCACGCCCCTAAAAAGGCGAGCAGATACATGATGCCGTACCAATGCACATTGACGGGCCCCAAAGACAAAGCAACAGGATCTATATTGGGATAGGTCAGCATTGCTGTTCCTCGTAGCAAAATTTTGCATAGATTTTAGCTGAATGTGACTAAAAATGTTGTACATTCAATGTGTAATATTAGCAAGTGACGTATTATGTGTATTTTGGCATTGGCTTGGCAGTTGTTCGATGATATGCCTTTAGCTTTGATTTCCAATCGTGATGAGTTTTATCAACGTCCAAGCAGGGCATTGATGGCATGGGCAGATTCTCCAATTTTTGCTGGGAAAGATTTGCAGTCTGGTGGCAGTTGGATGGGGGTGAGCCAGACAGGACGCTGGGCGATACTCACCAATTATCGTGATGGACGTGAGCAACAGTCTTATTTAACATCGCGTGGGCAGATTATTGCAGATTATTTGCAAGGTGAGGACTCACCTTTACACTATGCGCGCGCATTGCAACAACGGCAGTGTGATTATGCCGGTTTTAATCTTTTACTCGGGACGCGTGAACAAGCGGTTTATATGAATAATCGTGGTGATGCACCCACTTTGCTGGCAGCCGGTGCCTATGTGTTGTCCAATACGGGATTGTATGAGTACTGGGATAAAACTGCACGGTTGCGTAAACGCTTTACCCAAGAGCTATTGCCTTTGTTGCAACAAAAAATACAGCAATACAGGTTGCGAGTCCCTCGTGCATACGAAGCAAAGCCATTAGCACTTTGGCAAGGCAGCAGAAGTCTTTTAAGTACACAACAGTTGTCCTTAGTACACGCGCTTGGTTCAGATGTTGATGTGCTCAGTACAAGCTGGGATATCTTGCAAGATCAACGACAGACTGAGCTGCAATGCTTGCCTGATACTGGGATTGCGCGCGACATGGAGCAGTTATTATCGGCAATTTTTATACGCAGTCCGGTTTATGGTACCCGTTGTTCTAACTTACTCTTGTTGGGGCATAGGCAGGGTTTTTGGTTGGAAAAACAACAGCAGGGCGAGTGTCAGGGGCAGATTAAGCAACAAAATATCGTATTCAATGCATGTGTTGCCGGTCATAAATGCGTATGATTTTATTTGAATTTAATCTTCTAGCATGGTCTGAGTAAATAACGTGTCATTTTTATTTCCGATTGCATCTTTATTGATTGGTTTAGTGCTGGCACACATGCCTGCTGCCATGTGGTTGCGTAGCGTTTTGGCAAAAGTGCTGGCACGTTGTTTGATCCCTGTGGTGATTATTTATAATGTGGTGTTTTATCAGCCTGGTAGTCTGAGCCTAATGCTGTTTAGTATTGCCACGGCTGTGCTGCTTTATATCAGCTTTCGGCTGTTACGTGGTGATCGTTTACAAGCACTGTGTTTTAGCTATACCAATATTGGTTGGTTGGGCTTTCCCTTGGCGATAGCAATGTTTGGTGCAGAAGTTAGTGCTGCAATGATTGCGCTTTATATCGGTGGGTCTATTTTTGGCAATATTTGGTCGGTCAGTGCGGTAAGCCATCAAAAGCCCGATTTTAAACAAAGCGTGCAAAAAGTTTTATGTTCCCCACCGCTATTGGCATTACTCATCGCGCTCTTATTATATGTTGTACAGTTTCAGCATTGGGCTCATCTGCAATGGGTCAATTTGCTCTATAGCCTTGCTAAAACGGCGATGAGCTTTGCTGGAATGTGTGTATTGGGGATGTGGTTGGCGCCAACACGGGTGCAGTATCATGACTTACAGCGTGCCGCTAAGACTTTAGCCTTTAAAATGTTGTGTGGTGTGGTGATTTGTAGTTTGGCGTATCGCTTTTTAAATGTAGCGTTTATTCAACAGCATATTGCAGTTATTTTTCTGATTTTTTGCTTGCCACCTGCTGCGAATATTGTTGCATTAGAAACACACTATCAGGGAACCGGAGTATCTGCCAAATATATTGCCGCAGGCACGATGGTGAGTATGGTGGGCTGTGCGTTTTATGCACTTGCACTTTATATTTTTCAAGATGCCAGTTGGCTCAAAGCCTGGGTCTAGGTCAGCAATTGACCTCAACCCAAGCATCGCTTAGCACCTTAAACCATTAATTATAAAAAGTTAATTGTAAACAGTTGGTTGTAAACACTTAATTGTAAGCAGTTAACTTTAAGCAGTTAGACTGGCTGCAAATAAGCGCATCGCTTGACCACGATGGCTGATTTTATTTTTTTGTTCTTTGTTCAGTTCGGCACTAGAGCACTGTAATGCTGGAATCCAAAACAAGGGATCATAGCCAAAGCCATGTTCACCTCGTGCTTCAGTCAATACTTCGCCGTGCCAGACCCCTTGGAAAATTTGTGGTAATGGGTCTTCAGCATGTTCAACCAGAGCCAGCACGCAAATAAACATTGCATCAATGGCTTGATCGGCTTGGCGATAGGGCTTTAAACGCTCTAATAATAAGGCGTTATTGGCTTGATCATCGCCATGTTCACCGGCATAACGCGCGGAATATATGCCAGGGGCACCGCCTAAGATGGGCACCACCAAACCGGAATCATCGGCAATCGCGGGCTTAGCAGCATGCGCAGCAGCATGACGTGCTTTGATAATGGCATTTTCTACAAAACTCAAGCCATCCTCAATGGCATCGGCGATATTGAGGCGACCTTGCGGAATGACTTGAATTGGCAATTTTAATTGGGCAAATAAATTTTCAAATTCGGCGATTTTTCCTTGGTTATTACTGGCCAATACCAAGCTATCATGTTGTAGCCAATGCGTTGCTTGCATAGAACGGATCTCTTGTTTACGAAATATTGCGCGGCTTTAGTCTAAAGCAATGACCTAAAAAAAGCACCCGAAGGTGCTAGAGAGGATCAAGTTAAATTACTGTGCTTGAATCCATTTGTCAGCGCGTTCACGTGCTGCACGAATTTGTTCTTGGGTGAGGTTGGCGGCCAAAGCCACTTTTTTGGTCTCAGACATATTGATGACTTTGTTGTCGAGCATGCCATCACGGGTAGACAGTTCATACCACTGATAAGCACCGACATAGTTTTTCTTTTGTTCTTCCATAACCGCAAGGTTGAAACTGGCGCGGTTATCACCATGACTGGCTGCTTTTTCAAAGTATTGGCGTGCTAAGGTTTCATTTTTGCCTATACCAATACCATCGGCATACATACGTCCGACATTGAGTTGTGCCGAAGAAATACCTTGATCTGCTGCAGCTTTATACCAAGTAAAAGCTTGCTGTACATCTTGTTTGATGCCTTGACCAGATTGTAAACGTGTTGCCAAATAAAATTGCGCTGCGGCTTGACCTGATTTTGCGGCCTTATAGAGTGCATCGGTTGGCATGTGGGAATATTGTGCGGCTAATGCAGAAGTAGATTGTTGTTGTGGAATATATTCTGCATGGGCATGCATTTGCAGCATACCAAATAATAAGGTACTACCAAGTATTAATTTTTTCATAGAGCACTCACTCGATATATAGCGACTTCACCGAACAAATTTGGGCAATGTTTACTTAAGAAACTGCCTTGTTGGTTCCCATTCACGGCGAGTCTATTGATAATTTGAATCTGATTTTCAGCACATAAAGCTTCAAAATCACGAAAAGTACATAAATGGATATTGGGCGTATTGTACCACATATAAGGCAAAGCCTTAGAAACAGGCATTTCTCCTTTCAGAGCCAAATAAGAACGTGTCTTCCAATAGGCAAAGTTAGGAAAAGTAATAATGGCTTGTTTCCCCACACGGACCATATCTCGTAATAATACATCAGGTGCATCGACTGCTTGCAAGGCTTGAGCCATGACTACATAGTCGAAGGATTGATCTGCAAAACGTTTTAAACCGAGATTCAGGTCTTGCTGGATAATATTTAACCCTCTGCTCACAGCAATTGCAATCTTTTCCTGATCAATTTCTAGACCATACGCACGAATATTGTGTTTTTGACTCATATGTGCCAACAGTTCACCATCACCACAGCCCAAATCCAAGACCGTTGCATTGGGTTTAATCCATTTTTCTGCCAGTTGATGATCAATACGCATTTATATGGACTCCTGTGCTGTTGTGCGCTCTGAAGCCGCGCTCAGAAAGGCTCGGAGTGACTTGACATATAGGGGAATGGGGAACAAGAAAGAGTCATGCCCTTGTTCAGCGTCTATATCTAAATAACTCACAGGTTTTTGATTGCTAATCAGCGCATCCACAATTTCTTGTGAGCGTTGCGGGCTAAACCGCCAATCTGTAGTAAAAGAAATTATCAGGAACTGGCATTGGGTTTGTGCCATGGCTTGGGTCAGAGATTGTTGAAATTCTCGTGATGGATCAAAATAATCCAAAGCCTTGGTCATAATCAGGTAAGTATTGGCATCAAAGTTACGGCTGAATTGTTCACCTTGATAACGTAGATAGCTTTCGACTTGGAATTCCACATCGAAACCATACATAAATTTACCTGATTTTAAATCACGACCAAATTTTTGTTTCATGGCTTCTTCGGATAAATAGGTAATATGTCCAACCATGCGTGCCAAGATCAGCCCACGGCGTGGATAGCTATCATGTTCTAAATAACGCCCGTCATAAAAATCAGGGTCGGATAAAATAGACTGTCGTGCCACTTCATTAAAGGCAATATTTTGTGCCGAAAGCTTCGGCGCACTGGCCACCACGACGCATTTTTGTAGCCGTGTTGGGTAGTCGATGGACCATTGTAATGCCTGCATGCCGCCTAAAGATCCTCCCACAATGGCATACCAGACCTCGATTCCTAAACGATCGGACAACATGGCTTGGGTTTTGACCCAGTCACGTACCGTCACGAGCGGAAAGTCTGGACCATAAGGGCGATTATCATTCTCTGGGTTCGGGGAGGTTGGACCGGTCGAGCCACTACAGCCACCAATGTTGTTGAGTGCAACCACAAAGTAGTGATTGGTATCGATGGCTTTGCCGGGACCAATACAACTGTCCCACCAACCTGCTTTTTTATCATCGGCATGATGATAACCCGCAGCATGATGATGCCCAGAGAGCGCATGGCAAATTAGAATTGCATTGGACTTATCTGCATTGAGTGTGCCATAAGTCTCTATCATGATATCGAAGCGCGGTAATACACGACCACATTCAAGGGCGAGGGGCTCTTCGAATACAATTTTTTGTGGGATAACAATACCCACCGAGTCAGCTGGAAAAGACACAGAATCAATACGTTCCTATATTCATACAGTGAATTTTGACAGGATGGCGATAGTCTCATCCTGTCAAAATATTTATTCGGCTGACAGCTAAACCGCGGCCGCACCGAGTTGAGATTTGTCTAATACGCCTTGGGCGATCAAGCGATTGATGCAAGACATAATCGCTTCAATCGATGAGGTGACAATATTATCGTGTACACCCGCACCAAATGTTGAACGTCCAGTCCCTTTAATCTGTACTTCTAGCAAGGCCAAAGCTTTGGCACTTGCACCTGCACTGATACTGCGTTCTTCATAATTGAGAACATCAATCGGTAGTTGAAGTGCATCTAAAATGGCTGAGATTGGACCATTACCTTCACCGCGAATCTGACGCGACTCACCGTCTATATTGAGCTGTAATTCAATGACTTGTTTACCATCTTGATCAGAAAGTTTATAGCTTTCTGTGCGGTATGCGCCATCTTTACTCTCGACATAGGTTTTTTTGAAGAGTTTCCAAATTTCTTGGGCGGTAATTTCAGTCCCTTCTTCATCGGTTACTTGCTGTACCACTTGTGAGAACTCGATTTGTAAGCGGCGCGGCAAGGAAACGTTATAATGCGATTCTAAGAGATACGCAATGCCGCCTTTACCAGATTGGCTGTTGACACGAATCACCGCATCATAGTCGCGTCCCAAATCTTTGGGATCAATCGGTAAATAAGGCATATCCCAAATGTCTTGGTCTTTTTGGAACTCGAACCCTTTTTTGATGGCATCTTGGTGTGAACCAGAGAAGGCAGTAAAGACCAAGTCCCCTGCATAAGGATGGCGCGGGTGTACGGGTAAACCGGTGCATTCTTCAATGGTGGCAATGATTTCATTGATGTTCGAAAAATCTAAAAGCGGTGCAACCCCTTGGCTATACATATTTAAGGCGATGGCTGCAATATCAACGTTACCGGTACGTTCACCATTACCAAAGACACAGCCTTCGACCCGATCAGCGCCTGCCATAATGGCAAGTTCAGAGGCTGCAATACCACAGCCACGGTCATTATGACAATGTACCGAAATCAATACGCCATCACGACGGGCAATATTACGATGCATCCATTCGATTTGATCGGCATAAACATTTGGGGTTGAGACTTCGACTGTCGCAGGTAAATTGAGAATGACTTTATGCTCTGGGCGTGCATCCCAAATTTCAGTTACGGCGTCACAGACGTCTTTGGCAACTTCAAGCTCAGTAGCACTGAAACATTCTGGGCTATATTGGAAGATCCACTCTGTTGCTGGATATTGTGCCGCATAATGTTTTACTTTTTCGGCAGCATTTACCGCCAATGCTTTGGCACCAGCAATATCGACATTTAATACTTTGCTACGAAAAGTCGGTGAGTTGGCATTATAGATATGCACGATTGCACGTTTTGCACCAGCCAATGCTTCAAAAGTTCGTTCGATCAAGTGATCACGAGCCTGCACCAATACCTCAATATAAACATCATCTGGAATATGGTTTTCTTCAATGAGTTTACGGGTAAAGTCAAAATCAATTTGTGATGCAGACGGGAAGCCGATTTCGATATGTTTAAAGCCAATTTTGACCAACATTTGAAACATTTTAAATTTTTGCTCAATGTTCATGGGTTCAAAAATAGCTTGGTTACCGTCACGGAGATCTGTGCTCATCCAAAGTGGTGCCTGCTCGATTTCTTTATTCGGCCATTGACGGTCGGGCAAATCGACGCGTTGGTACATGCGACGGTATTTTTTACTTGGATCAGCCAACATCATTTCAGAACTCCTTGCTTTACATTACCTACAGATCGGACTGCTTTAGGCAATGTATGGCACTAGATTTTATCTATTTTCAATACGGTTAAATACAATTTGTTGTTAGGGCGATAGCCAAGGACTGGCTGTAAAAAAATTATATGCGCGCAACGCGCAGCATACGCATCAGATGCAAAGATAGATCTGATAAAGGGAGGAGGGCGAGAATAGTTGGGATAGTATTCATGACCCTAAAATTACGTGATCGCTGAGGTCCTGTCAATTGCTAAATGCCTTGAATCATGAAATTTTTTGCGATCATTCTGGTTGTGCTACAACGCACAGAAAATATCGTCTGCAATAAAGCGAAAAACAACAGAAGACTGTTGTTTTTCGAGGAAATCTTATTTTAAGTTGCTTAAATTTGCAGATTTGCTTGAAAATATATTTAAAATACAAGACTATTCTATGCAAATTTCTGAAGTGACTACAGAATTACAGCGAACATTACAGTCTTATAGAAGAATAGTGAGTGATCCGATTGGTAATCTATTGAAATAAAATAATATTTTATCTTGGTTGCTGAAAGCAGGTTTACTATTTTGTATATCTATAAATGTTGGCATATAATGTAGCACTTTTTTTAAAACTGTTTTGATGACTAAAGATATAGAGGAAGCCATGCAAGTAACTTCTGAAGCGGTTTCGGGCGTTGCCCGTCGTTTAAATGTTTCTGTACCGACGAGCCGTGTCAACGAGCAATTTGAGGCTCGTTTAAAACGCACTGCCAAAACTGCGAAGATCAATGGCTTTCGCAAAGGTAAGGTGCCTTTAAACGTTGTTCGCCGTGAATATGGTGCAGGTATTTACCAAGAAGTCGTAAACGATTTGATTCGTGATACGGTTTTTGAAGCAATCCAACAAGAAAAAATCAATGCAGTCGGCATGCCGAACATTGAGAAAGTCGAAAACAAAGACGATGCTTTAGTCTATGAAGCAACTGTTGAAGTTTATCCAGAAGTTGCAGTGAAAGCTTTTGATGGTCTAGAGATTGAACGTAAATCTAGCGAAATCAAAGATGCTGACGTAGATGCGATGCTCGAAAACTTGCAAAAACAACGTCAAACTTGGGTAGAAACCAAAGGTATGGCGAAAAAAGACATGCAAGTGACTTTCGATTTTGAAGGGAGCATTGATGGTGAAAAATTTGAAGGTGGCTCTGCGCAAGATTTCCAATTGGTATTGGGTTCTGGTCGCATGATTCCAGGCTTTGAAGATGGCATTATCGGCATGAAAAAAGGCGAAGAGAAAGTTATCGATGTAACATTCCCTGAAGACTATCAAGCTGAAAATCTTGCTGGTAAAGCTGCTCAATTTAAAATCAATGTAAAATTGGTTGAAAAACCAAAATTACCGGAAATTGATGCTGAGTTCTTAGAAATCTTTGGTATTTCTGAAGAAGATGGAATTGATAAATTAAAAGCAGATGTCCGTAAGAACATGGAACGTGAAGTTAAAAATGGCTTACGTAACCAAGTGAAAGGCGCTGCGTTTGATGCATTGGTTGCTGCAAACGAGGTTGAAGTTCCAAACGCAATGTTGGCACAAGAGATTGATCGTCAACGTCAACAAATGATTCAGCAGTTCACACAACAGTTTGGTGCACAAGGTGCCAAAGCATTTGATAGCAGCATGTTGCCAGATGAGTTGTTTAAAGAACAAGCTGAAAAATCTGTTAAATTGGGTATTTTGGTCAGCAAAGTTTTGGCTGATGCCAACTTAGAAGTTGATGCTGCACGCGTTGAAGCATATATCGAAGATATGGCTTCTTCTTATGAAGATCCAACGGAAGTGATTGAATACTTCAAAAATGACCAACAGCAACGTGCGCAAATTGAAGCAGTTGTATTAGAAGACCAAGTTGTTGATCACATCTTAGCAACAGCGAAAGTGACTGATACCGTGGTAAGCTATGACGAATTGTTGAAAGAGCAACAAGCTCGCCAACAAGGCTAATTAAAGCCATAGTACAAAATAGGCGCTATATGCGCCTATTTTGTTATAGTGTTGTTACATAAGCGTTATCTGTTTAAAAGTGAGGAAAAAATATTTGAGAATTCGGGGTGAATATTTTGCATTTTCTTTTATTTTCACGCATATTGTGGCAATGAGTTTGAGAATTAAAAATTCAGGAATAAATAGCGTATGTATGTTCCAATGATTGAAAATGCTTTAGTACCTGTTGTTGTAGAGCAATCCTCACGTGGTGAGCGTTCTTTTGATATTTTTTCAAGATTATTGCGGGACCGTGTTATCTTTTTAACGGGTGAAGTAGAAGACAACATGGCGAATTTGATTGTCGCACAAATGTTGTTCTTAGAGGCAGAAAACCCAGATAAAGACATTCATCTTTATATCAATTCACCTGGTGGTTCAGTGACTGCAGGGATGGCCATTTATGACACCATGCAATTTATTAAACCCGATGTAGTGACCTATTGTATGGGACAGGCTGCATCGATGGGAGCGTTTCTGCTCAATGCGGGTGCTGCGGGTAAACGTTATTGTTTAGAAAATGCGCGTGTCATGATTCACCAACCTTTGGGTGGTTTCCGTGGTCAAGCTTCTGATATTGAAATTCATGCACGTGAAATTCTATTTATTAAAGAACGTTTAAATCGCTTGATGGCTGAACACAGTGGTCAAGACTATGAAACGGTTGCACGTGATACGGATCGTGATAACTTTATGACTGCACAACAAGCCAAAGAGTATGGTTTGGTCGATGCCGTATTATCCAAACGTCCAGAATAATCAACTTTAAATACAAGATACAGATTTGGAGTAGAAATGTCCGAGCATTCTAAAGGACAAAAACATTGTTCATTTTGCGGTAAGACGCAGTCTGAAGTCGGCAAGTTGATTGCAGGCGAGGATGCATACATTTGTAATGAATGTGTGGATGTTTGCTTGGATTTGGTGCAAACCAGTCAACAAGTTGACCACGGTGATTGGGCAACGCGCCCATTACCAAAACCGCATGAAATTCGTGCTTCACTGGATCAATATGTGATTGGCCAAGATGTTGCCAAGAAAACGCTTTCTGTTGCTGTTTATAACCATTATAAGCGCTTAAAAGCAGCAGTGAATACACATAAAAAAGATGATGTGGTTGAGATTGCCAAAAGTAATATCTTATTAATTGGACCTACAGGTTCTGGTAAGACGTTATTGGCACAAACTTTAGCACGCTTGCTTGATGTACCCTTTGCCATGGCAGATGCCACCACATTGACCGAAGCGGGTTATGTGGGTGAAGATGTTGAAAATATTGTACAGAAGCTATTGCAAAAAGCAGACTACGATGTAGAAAAAGCCCAGAAAGGTATTATTTACATCGATGAGATTGATAAAATCACACGTAAGTCTGAAAACCCATCGATTACCCGTGATGTGTCGGGTGAAGGGGTGCAACAAGCGCTATTGAAAATGATTGAAGGGACTGTGGCATCTATTCCTCCGCAAGGTGGTCGTAAGCATCCACAGCAAGAATTCATTCAAATTGATACCGCAAATATCTTGTTTATTTGTGGTGGCGCTTTTGCTGGGCTGGAAAAAATCGTACAACAACGTCAAGAAAAAGGCGGTATTGGTTTTACAGCAGACATTAGTAGTAAAGATGACACTAAAAAAGCATCTGAATTATTCCGTCAAGTCGAAGCAACCGATTTGGTTAAATTTGGTTTGATTCCTGAGTTCATTGGTCGTTTGCCCGTGTTGGCAATTTTAGATGAGCTTGATGAAGACGCCTTAATGCAGATTTTGACTGAGCCAAAAAATGCATTAACACGTCAATATCAATATCTTTTTGAAATGGAAGATGTCGATCTTATTTTTGAAGATGCTGCATTACGCGCTGTCGCACAAAAAGCTTTGGAACGTAATACAGGCGCACGTGGTCTACGCTCTATTTTAGAAAATGTATTGTTAGAAACCATGTATGATCTGCCGATGCGTGATGATGTTGGGACTGTTGTTATTCATGAGCAAGTGATTACCGAGCATGCCGCACCGACCTATCAGCCGGAACGTCAACCGAAAAAAAATACTGAAAAAGATCCATCCAAAACGGATCTAAAGGTATTGAGTACAAAGTCGGCTTAATATCTTGAGCCGCAGAAAAGAGCCGTGTAGACCCTGTTTACCCGGCTCTTTTTTTATGATGTTTCAGCTATTTTTTGTTTTTAAGCAAAGTTTTGTATTTACGTTCTGCCTTTAAACTAAGCTTTGTTTTTAAAATCAGCTGAGTGCTGTAGCATCCATCACGATTTTTAAATAAACCATCAGTGCATTGAACTTGCTCATAATTTGCAACAGGGTCATAACCTGGTAGCGATGCAGCGTTTAGATGAAATTTTACCGTGATAAAGGTTACACTAGCAGCTTGTTTTACAGTAAGAGTCGCTATGAGCCTAAACAATCTGATTGAGCAGTTAAATCCTCAGCAGCGTATTGCAGCAACGACCTCTGCCAAGCATTGTTTGATTTTGGCGGGTGCTGGATGCGGTAAGACCAAAACCATTGTGGCGCGGGCAGCCTATTTGATTGAGCAAGGCGTCGCAGCACAAAATATTCAGATACTCACATTTACTCGACGCGCAGCCAGCGAGATTGTGAGTCGGGTGCATTTGACCATGGGGGATGCTGCAAAAGGTCTGCGTGCTTCGACATTCCATACTTTTTGTATGTATTTATTGCGCCGTATGCCCAAGGTGTTTGGTTTAACGCAGTTTTCGATTATAGATCGTGATGATCAGTTGATGATTTTTCGTTTGTTGCGGGGCAAAGAGGATTCCAATCGTCAAAATAATCAAATGCCCAAGCCACAGCAGCTTTGTGATTTGTATTCCTATGCACGCAATACCAGACAAAAACTCAGTATTGCACTGGAAAAACAATTACCCGACTACCTTGCACATAAAACAGAAATTGCCGCAGTCATGCAGCAATATGAACAACGCAAACGTGAGCGTAATTTTTTAGATTATGACGATATCTTGGCTGTCGTTGCAGCAGCTTTGGCGCAATCTCCTGCTTTAGTGGCTGAAGTTGCTCGTTTATTTCCTTATATGCTGGTCGATGAGATGCAGGATACCAATCCTTTGCAATGGGCAATCTTAGCGCCACTGAGTGCACATGTGAGTTTATTCTGTGTGGGAGATGATGCGCAGTCTATTTATGCTTTCCGTGGTGCTGACTTTGAAAATATTCATCATTTTAAAGATCGAGTGCCAGATGCTGAAATTTATAAATTAGAAAAAAATTATCGCTCTACCCAAGAAATTTTAGATTTGTCGAATTGGCTGTTAGCTCAAAGCCCTGTGCAATATGACAAAGCCTTGGTTGCACAGCGTGGTGAAGGAATTAAGCCCAGACTGCATATTTTCCCCAATGAGTTTGAGGAAGCGGCATGGATTGTACAGGATATCAAACAACGTCATGTGCAAGATGCTGCGCCTTGGCATGCACATATGGTCTTAGTCCGTTCTGCCTTTGCCGCACGTCATATCGAGGCTGCCTGCATACAAGCCAATGTACCCTATCGGTTTATCGGTGGTATGAAGTTGCTGGAGACGGCACATGTCAAAGATTTAATGAGCTTATTACGCGTGATTGCCAATCCCAATGATGATATTGCGTGGATGCGTTTTCTAACCCTATGGAATGGGGTGGGCGATGTGGGAGCAGGGAAATTAACCCAGCAATTGTTGGCGCAACCCGAACAGTTGGCACAGGCTGATATTTTGCAAAGTTTTGGGCGTATTCCTGTTGAAACCATTCTGATCATGAAGCAGATGGCTGTTTTACAACAGCAAGTTGCGGTTTGCGTTCAGCTTGCTATAGACGCGTTAAAAGCACAGTTGTCTGAGAATTATGCCAAGAAGGATTGGTCTAAGCGTTTGAAAGACTTTGATTTATTGTTGCAATTGGCAGGAAAGCATGTACAGCTTAGTGAGTTCTTAGAGGAATATGTGCTGGAACCGATCTCGATTAGTGAGGTTGAGCGTTTAGAAGAACAAGATGTACTGACGATCATTACAGTACATTCGGCAAAGGGGGCGGAACAAAAAGTGTGCTATGTGGCAAATGTTAGCCCAGGACATTATCCGCATGCACGTGCCCAAGAGGATTTTGCTGCCATTGAGGAGGAGCGTCGAGTATTATATGTTGCGCTGACACGGGCACAAAATGAGTTGATTTTAACCAAACAAAATTTATCTGTTTGGGCAACACAGCGCTTTGATGAACATGGTCGACCATTGGCAAGCTATTTTCTCAATGACTTACCTCGTGCGCTCTGTGGCAGTGTTATTCACCGCGCTCAGCAGCCGTCATTTACGCATGCTCGACAATCTGACAAATTAGCTTTAGATTTTGGTCTTGATCTCGACTAAACTTAACACTTTGTTGTTTGGGCTTGGCATCTGATGGGATGTTAAGTTGTTTTTTATAATGCATCAGCATGTATGTTCATGTTTGTTCGCAGCGATTAGGTAGGTTCATGAAAATTTTAGTTCGTAATTTAGAGCGTTCAATCACCGAAGCAGAGTTGTTGGCATTATTTGAGCCCTATGGTGAGGTAACATCGTGTGCCTTGGTATTGGATCAAGTAACGGGTAAGTCCAAGGGTTTTGGTTTTGTGGAAATGGCAGATCCTCGTCAGGCCGTTCAGGCAATTAAAGGTCTAAATACTTTAAAAGTTAAAGGTATAGGCATTCGTGTCAAGGCAGCAGAAGATAAATAAGTTGCAGTTAAACTGTTGTGTAAAAGTGCTTTATGCAATATTTTGTAGTATTACTCACAGTGTCACTGCTACAGTTTGAGTAAGTGCTGTCATGAAAGTACTGTGGTTGAGCATTGTTTTTCGCACAAATGCTGTTCAATCTATCGAAAAAACACTTTTACTTTCGCAGCAGAGTGATTAGGCTAAATGTACAGCTCATCCTACTACTTGGAATTATGTTATGTCTCGTGTTGCGCGTTATCATGCTGATCGAACCAATCAGAAACTTTATTTTGCTCGACTCGCATGCCAACAAGCTGAAACACTCGAACATAAACAGCAAGCGCAGGCCAATCAAGAGGCTGCCGTATTCCATTTGCAGGGGGCTTTACAGGCTTTTTTACAAGAGCTGGTGCGCTATTATCGTTTGCAAGATAGTGCACCGAGTTTAAAGTCGATAGAAAGTCAATTACAGGCAAAAGGACAAGTTTCACCAGAAATTACCATTTTGCAGCGTTTAGCCCAACAAGGCTTTATTGCTGAATTACAACACGCACATCGGATGTGTATGTATGCACCAGAACCCAGTGCACCACAACCAGAACAAGAAACATCTTCACATTTAATTATTAAAGTCACGCAAAGCGCACAAGCGTGGTTGCCAGACACCAAAATCATTCGTGATTGGCATCAGGCGTTAAGCCAATTGATCGATGGTTTTCGCAATGAAATGGTTGAGTTTTGATATTCATGACGATATGACTTGAAATTAGCAAGTTGCGTCCTGATATATTAATCTTAACGAGAACCCGACCTACTCAAGACACAGGTGTATTGTCTCGACCGACGTTGAGCTTGGAGGATTTATGACAATAGAGCAGCTAAAAGAATTATTTGGCAATCAGGAAGTGGTTCTTGAGTTGGTTCAACTCGAGAATGGTGAAATGGCATTACGTAATGCAGGCTCTGAACAAGACCCATTGGTAACCATTCAATTTAATCAAGACATTCAAGCAATGCTCGGTGATCAGACACCGGTATTGGCGCAACATATGATCCAAGCTGCTTTGTTTGCCTTATTTGAAAAGCAAGTCAATCAATGGCAAGCCCAAGTTGTAGACGAGCAGCCTCGCTATTTTAGCTAAATCATCATGCAGGCGCATTGATCAAAAGCAAGCACGATATCATTGTGCTTGCTTCCATATTTTTATCAACTTAAAGCCAAATAGGGCTATTTATTCTTAAAAGCCACATTTAAAAACTATTTGCTTTCAAAAATGGTCGCTAAAGGAATGGACAGTTTGGCTGCAAGATAGTCATCACTATCAATCAATGCTGGTCCAATGCGTTGAATCCAAACATCATCAGGATGAACATTCCCCACATCACTACGTCTGGGGAGTGGATAAGGTAAGGCTTTGCAAAAGCTCCAAAAATCGATCTGTGATAAATTTCGTACCAAGACATAACGGTTGTCATCAGTAATTTTAATTAAGTTTTGCTTTTGTAGCATGAGCGCATAACTCGGCCAACGACCAATTTCTTCACGTCCCAATACAGCAAGAGCCTCTTGATCACTGACTGCCTCACCGCGTTTTTGTTTATTATAAAATAGCTCTAATAAGTCGAGTAACATCAGCGTTGGATGGCGTGTTTGGATTTTATCTGAGCTAAATGCTGTTAATGCATAACAGATTTCAACACCCAATAAAATAATATTCCAAGACAGGAAAATCCATAATAAGAAAATTGGTAAAGCGGCAAAAGCACCATAAACGATTTCATAGCTGGTGAAATTCGTCATTAAAAATCCAAATAAATTTTTAATCAACTCAAATACCGTAGCGCTAAATAAGCCTGAAATAAAAGCAGCTTTTGCGGGTACGGTACAATTTGGAATCATCCAATATAAAATAAAAAAACCAAGCGTAGTTAATGCAAAGGATAGACACCAAAATAACATTGCGCCATCTACCTGATAACCGACAAAGTTATTACTGAGTAGATTTAGTGATGCAACTGTAGAAGAAATAACAAAAGCACTGCCTAATAAAATCGGACCAAGTGAAATAATGGTCCAATAACGCATAAAACCAATTAAACCACCACGTGTTTCTCTCACCCGCCAGATGCGATTAAATGCGGTTTCAATGCTCATTAACATCATGACGGTGGTGAAAAACAGAAATAAAATACCAATAATGGTTAAGTTACTCGATTTTGCAGTAAAAGCGTTGAGAGCTTTATCAAAGGCAATGGTCGTTTTGGGTAAGAAATTACTATAAATTAATTGCTGTAATTGTTGGCGTGCTGGTTCTAAGGCTTTAATCGAAGAGATAATCACCAAGAAAACGGTCAGCATGGGTACCACCGCAAATAAGGTGGTATAGGTAAGTGATCCGGCTTGTTCGCGGCAACGATCTGCCTCAAAGCGTTTAATCACAAATATGATGAATTGCAACCATGTTTGGTTATAGAAGGGAAGTTTTTTTAAATAGTTTTGCATGTCATTGCCTTAATGCCGCTATTAAATTTTTACATTTCCAATCGGTCCGCAGATTAAAAAAGCATGAAAATATCGTATAGTTCCAATTTTGACTTAATTTAACATGATCATGCAAACTTACATTTTGGTTTTATATTACAGTAAATATGGTGCAACCAAACAAATGGCACATTTAATTGCAGATGGCATAGAAGCTGCGGGCATGGCTGTTAAAATACGTACTGTACCGAATATAACAACCGAGACACAAATTGCCGCCGCAAGTATTCCAGCAGATGGCGATATTTATTGTAGTTTAGATGATTTAGCCGGATGTGCAGGTTTAGCCTTGGGCTCACCGACTCGTTTTGGCAATATGGCCAGTGAAATGAAGTATTTTTGGGATCAAAGCACCAGTTTATGGCTCAATGGTGCCTTACATGGGAAACCTGCTTGTGTCTTTACCAGCTCAGGTTCAATGCATGGCGGTCAAGAAAGCACCTTACTCAGCATGCTCCCACCTTTGTTTCACCACGGCATGCTTTTGCTGGGGCTCAAGAATGCCAATCCAGCATTATCCAATACCAAAACTGGCGGAACGCCTTATGGTGCTAGTCATGTGAGCGGTCCAAGGCATGATCAAAGTCTGAGTGCTGATGAAAAATCCTTATGTTTTGAGCAGGGTAAATATTTAGCTGAAATAGCTAAAAAGCTTATTTAATGCTTTGAAGAGAGGCTAAAGCTGATAATGTAGTGATATGTATCACATTATTTATTTTTAACATTAGTAACGCTTAAGAATTGAAAAATAAGTTATTATTTGTGATGGCAACAGCATTTGTGCGTTGCCTCAAGATATGTCAGGTCTGTTTGATCAATCGATAAGAGTTATTATGAATAAATATTTAATGAGTGGCGTACTGTTCAGCGCCTTAGTCGCAGCAGGTTGTAGTACAACAGAGACCTCACGTACAATTCAAAGCCCACAAGTGACAGCTGCAACCGCACCAGCATATCAAGGTCCGAAAACACCGGTTTCTATTGGTAAATTTGACAATCGTTCCAGTTATATGCGCGGCATTTTTAGCGACAATGTAGATCGTCTAGGAGGGCAAGCGAAAACAATTCTAGAAACGCATTTACAGCAGAGTGGATATTTTGCGGTATTAAACCGCGATAATTTATCTGAACTACAGCAAGAAGCGGGTTTCAATAAAAGTGCACAAAATATCCGTGGTGCACGTTATGTGATTACTGGGGATGTAGTTGAATTTGGTCGTAAAGAAGTTGGTGACCAGCAATTATTTGGTATTTTAGGGCGTGGAAAACAACAAGTCGCATATGCCAAAGTCAATCTCAATATTTTGGATGTACAGACTTCACAAGTTGTGCACTCGGTACAAGGTGCAGGGGAATATGCTTTAAGTGCACGTGAAGTACTTGGTTTTGGTACCACGGCATCTTATGACTCGACATTAAATGGTAAGGTATTGGATTTGGCGGTACGTGAAGCGGTAAATCATGTGGTTGCAGATATTCAGAATCAACGCTGGGTTATTCGATAATTATTTAATTTCGATAATTACTCAATAAAGAGAAATTCATGAGAATTTTAATATTGCTATTATTGACTAGCTTTGTTGTTGGTTGTAGCACGATGGAAAGTACTAAACCTCAATACTATTGGGGCAGTTATCCAGCTCAGACGTATTTAATGTATAACAAGTCAGAAAAAGCAACGCCTGCCGCACAAATTGCAGTTTTAGAAGCCGATATAGAGAAAGCAAGAGCGGGTAATATCGGGGTGGCACCCGGTATTTATGCGCATTTGGGTTTGATGTATCTAGAGCTAAACAATGCCGATAAAGCCGCGACATATTTTGAGCTCGAAGCGCAAAGCTATCCCGAGTCTAGAATCTTGATGAAACAGTTTCTAGATAAAATGGCTGGTAAAGGTGTTGCTGGTAAAGGTGGCGTAAAATCATGAACAAAACTTTTGCGCTGTTATCGGTCGTGGTGACCTGTTTGGGACTGAGTGCCTGTCAATTACCGAGTAGCACGATACCCAGTAAGGATGTTAGTGCTTATCAAGCTTATATGCCGCGCTCCATCTTGGTATTGCCACCGGTAAATGATTCACCAGATGTCAAAGCAAGTTATACGGTCTGGTCTACAGTCAGTGTACCTGTCGCAAATGCAGGTTATTACGTTTTTCCAATGGCTGTGGTTGATCGCATGTTTCAGGAAAATGGCGTACATCTACCCGCTGAAGCACAGTCGATTGATCCTGCTAAACTGCAGCAGATTTTTGGTGCGGATGCAGCATTGTATATCCGTATTAAAGACTATGGTGCGAGCTATCAGGTCATACAGAGTGTGGTGAAAGTTGCGGTTGAAGCCAAACTGGTAGATTTAAAAACCGGTACTGTCTTATGGCAAGGTAAAAAGTCTGTGACTGATACGGGGAATAACAACGACTCTGGACTGCTGGGGGCGTTGATTGGTGCATTGGTCGATCAGATTGCCAATAATCTACAAGATCGCGCTTATCCTTTGGCGACCAGTATGAGCCATGCTTTATTTACACCAACGCCAACGAGACCAGGACAGGGCTTACTGTTTGGTCCGCGTTCACCAGAGTATGCCAAACAGGCTGAAATGAGATAGTGCATGTCTTGAGCAGTATCTTTGCTGTGCTATATGCATGCTGTTTTTGAGCTCAGCAAAAAAAAACGCCTTAATTTTCATTAGGGCGTTTTTTAAAGTGGGTTGAAGATACTTAGTCTTCGTGCACAAATTCAACTGTACCGTTGTTGAGTGATTTAACGCGGGCTAAGGATTCAACACGATAGCCTTGCTCTAATAATAATTCACGACCCGGTTGGAAGGATTTTTCAATCACAATCCCGATACCGACCACTTCAGCATTTGCTTGGTGAATGAGATCGGCCAAACCTAAGGCTGCTTGACCATTGGCTAAGAAGTCGTCAATTACCAAGGCTTTGTCATTGGCATTGATATGTTTATTGGAAATTGCAATCGTGCTTTCAGTTTGCTTCGTAAAAGAAAATACTTTAGAACGATATAAATCATCTTTTAAGGTAAGAGACTGGTATTTACGTGCAAAAATAACTGGAACACCTAACTCTAAACCTGCCATCACTGCTGGTGCTATACCAGAAGCTTCGATGGTGATGATCTTGGTAATGCCTGCATCTTTAAAGCGACGTGCAAACTCCTGACCGATTAGTTGCATAAGCACGGGGTCAATTTGATGATTGAGAAAAGAATCGACTTTTAGAACCTGATCAGATAAAACGATGCCTTCCGCTAAAATTTTCTGTTCGAGCGCATGCACGGGGAGAGTCCTCTATGGCCAGTTGCTGTTTAAAGCAAAAGCGTATTTTAAAAAGCAACTGGAAAAATGCAAGTCGAAATTACAGAGAATTGTGAGAATTTATGCAATTCGGCTTATTTCTTATAAGAAGTCAGTAATAAACTATAAGAAGTCTTGCCATCTTGGTGACTCATTTTGACAGGAAGGTAGTCCAATTGTGGGGCTAGCCAGAACACTGAATTTTTATCTGCCTTATTGTGTTTGAGTAATACTTTAATGGTTTCAAAGGTACCATAAGGCGTTTTGATATTTTCTTTACCCTGATTTACAAATTGGCGTGCATCGACACTTTTGGCATCGGCAATATAATAGGTGCCCTTTAAGCCAGAACCTTTCAGATCTTCACGTACTTGTAATTCGGCATTGAGTTCATCTAGTACGCCATCTCGCCACGCAAAACTACGCGATTTGCTGTCTTTTTTGGTGTTAATGGTTTTGGCTGTCGGGTTAAATTGAATATTCAGAGTATTGTTATGTACTAGAATTTTACTTGAACGACTAAAACTACTTGAGGTGATTTTGCCATTATTGAGGCTAAAACGGCTGGTTTCATTGGCAGAGGCAATCGCGGCAGCTTTGGCACTAAAGCTATATACCCATTGATTGCCATTTTGACTCAAACTACGTGTGGCTGTTCCCATGTTTTTGCCATTATAAGAAAATTGATAGGTGGCATTAAATGGGCTTAAGGCATAACTGTTACTAGAAAGGCTGCCGAATACTAAGAAAGCGCCCACAGCAAAAAACGATTTAAATTTTTTAGAATGTTTCTTCAATAGGGTTGTCATCTCGATATCACCTGTTTGCTTGAGCAATATGTATCATTACATTGAATTAAGGATAAAAAATTAAAGCAATGTATTAAATACTGCAAATAATCATACACCGATCAAGGTGTTAAGCACACAGCATTTATAGATGGAGAACAATTATCGAACAGTTGTTATTCACTCACGATTTCATCGTTTTCTATAGGAGATGTAACTGTTTTTTCAGTATTTTGCTCAAGTTTATTGAATAGCGCAGCAATATTGACATTGCCATAGACGTAGAGCTGTTCTTCTGCAACCGTAGCGTGATTGATATTGACTTTATTGAGGGTGTCAATAATCGCAGCAGATTTACCTAACCAACGGTTTAGGCTGAGATGCAGGAGTTCATCTTTGACTTCCACAATGTCATATTTTTGTAGAATTGGACCGAGAGGGTCGCGTTTTAAAATTTTATGATAAACAAAGATGGCACTATAAAATGCCCATTTTAACCAGAGTTTTTCGAATTTGGCTTCGAGCACTTGAGTTTGGCTTATTTGTTCAAAGACAATAAGTTGCTGGTCCTTATTCATTAGCATTTGCAGTAACTTGAGGTCGACAGACAACACCGTATATAAACCTGCAATATCGATCGTGGCATAGAGACGTAGCCAATCATCGTGCAAGTCGGCATGTAAATCTTTAATAAACGAGACATTGTCTGTGACATAACGCTTTAGTGTGGCATTTAGGAATTCTTGCGAGATGGGGAAGCGTCTTTCTTCTTCAATAAAGTTTTCAGCTTTTTCATAAACACTTTGAACTTGCTGAACAATTTTACTTATAAAATTTGACATCGTCTGTAAATCCCAAAATCGTGGTATGACGCAAGCAAGCGAGCATACATACTGGTGCTGTCAAGGCCATGTCAGTTGGCACAGGTTTATTTTATGAAGTCTTGCCAGGAAGAACATTTCACCAGCAAAAGGCTGCCCAGTATAAACTAGTTTTGGGCTGTTGAATATAAAATGTGATGTTGTTGGCGAGATGCCTAAGCAATCCCTGTGGAAATGTTAGGCATGGTTTGGGCTGTGATGTTGTTTAGGTTAAGGCTCTATTACGGTATAGGGATCGTCATAGCCAAGTTTATGTAAAATAGCGATTTCTAACGCTTCCATTTCTTCGGCATCTTGTTCACTGGTTTCATGATCATAGCCCAATAAATGTAGTGTGCCATGTACCAGCATATGGCTAAAATGCTCCAATGCTGTTTTCTGCTGCTGTTCCGCTTCAGCGAGAACAACGGGAATACAAATCACCAAATCACCCAGAGGTCTGGCTGCAAGCATTGGCAGTACCGATTCAGGAACTTCGCTTGGAAAAGACAGCACATTGGTCGGTTTGTTTTTTTGACGATAGGTTGCGTTTAATGTTTGGCTTTGCTGTTCATCAACACAAGCAATGCCAATTTCACAGTCTTGTTCAATATCTAGATGTTGCAATGCAGTTAAAATTACTTTTTTGAGATAGCCCCGTTTCAGCACCAAATTTGGTGCTTGAAAGGGCTGTTGTACAGAGAGGCTGAGTTTCAAAATCAATCCTTTAAAACTAAACTGGGCTTTGGTGCTGTGCATCTGCAGCGGCATCATTTTCGGCTTCTAATGCCTCTTGACGCGCTTTACGTTCGGCACGGGCTTCAGCTGAAAGTCGATGTTGCTCACTGTCCCAACCTTCATAGGCTTCGACAATTTTTTGTACCAGCTGGTGACGGACTACGTCACGTGAATGAAAGCGGGTAATATGAATTTCCGAGACCTTCTCCAGTACACGCAAAGCATGCGCGAGACCAGATTGTTGACCGCGGGGTAAGTCGACTTGTGTGATGTCTCCAGTAATAACAGCGCGAGAACCAAAACCGAGTCGGGTTAAGAACATTTTCATTTGTTCTGGGGTGGTATTCTGGGCTTCGTCTAAAATGACAAAAGAATGGTTCAGTGTACGACCTCGCATATAGGCCAGCGGTGCCACTTCGATGATTTGGCGCTCAATCAGTTTGGCGACTTTTTCAAAGCCAAGCATTTCATATAAAGCGTCATACAGTGGGCGTAGATAAGGGTCAATTTTCTGACTCAAATCACCTGGTAGAAAACCAAGTTTTTCACCGGCTTCCACGGCGGGGCGTACCAGTAAAATACGTTGGATTTCATTACGTTCCAACATATCGACTGCGGCGGCCACAGCAAGGTAGGTTTTACCTGTCCCTGCTGGACCGATCCCAAAAGAAATATCACTTTGCAAAATACGTTGTACGTAGCGTTTTTGGTTGGCGCCACGTGGATTGATACGTCCTTTACGGGTTTGTAACCAGACTTCATCTAATCCAGTGTGCTCCTGATCGAGGTCTTCTTGTAACTCTCGATCTGTTTGGCTGCCTTGAATCATCAGATGTAAAGTATCTGCGCTAATTTGTGATGCCGTTTCGGCTTCTAGGTAGAGGCGTTGTAATAAACTTTCTGCCCGCTCCACGGCATCAAGTTCCCCATCTACAGCAAAAATATCACCGCGATGGGAAATACTGACATTTAAACGTTGCTCGATTTGTTTCAAATGACCGTTATATGCACCCAGCATACTTTGTAAACGTTCCAATGAAACACCAGGAAAAGTTACTGTACGTCGAATCGTTGCAGTCAAGAGATATCCTTTGGGGGTTGTTATGTTATGTGCCTACATTACGCCACGTCGGGTTCAAGATTCAAGAGTTCACCATAAACTAAATTTAAAGTTTTGATTTCAGTAATCTCAATTTCCGCGAAACGCCCAACCCATGCGGGATCGCCAATAAATGTTACTAGGCGTGTATTGTCAGCAGTGCCCACCAATAAGTCTGGATTTTTGTCAGACACTTTTTCGATGAGGACGCGTTGAATGCTTCCTAACATGGCATCGGTTTTACGAATACTGGATTGTTTGATCCACTGTTGTACCATGGCAAGACGTTGCTTTTTCACATCTTCAGGCGTGTCATCCGCCAGCTCTGCTGCGGGTGTACCGGGACGTTTGGAGTAGATAAAGCTATAGGAATGGTCGAAATCGAGATCTTGAATAAACTGATAGGTCTCCGCGAAATTTTCATCGCTTTCGCCAGGAAAGCCAATGATAAAGTCACTGGACAAATGCATATCTGGGCGAACTTTACGTAATTTGGCAATCTTCTCGATATAGACATCAATATGATGGTTGCGCTTCATTGCTTGCAGCACCGCATTGGAGCCGCTTTGTACCGGCAGATGCAAATGAGACACCATTTGTGGTAGATCACGATAGCATTCAATGAGTTCTTCAGAGAATTCTAAGGGGTGCGAGGTGGTATAGCGAATACGACCAATGCCTGGGATTTCAGCAACCAAACGCAGTAATTGTGCAAAGTTACAGATTTCACCATCGAAGGTTTCACCGCGATAGCCATTGACGTTTTGTCCCAACAGAGACACTTCCCGCACGCCTTTTTCAGCAAGGCTGACAATTTCTGCTAAAACGTCATCGAGTGGACGTGAAACTTCTTCACCACGGGTATACGGTACCACACAGAAAGAGCAGTATTTTGAGCAACCTTCCATGATGGACACAAAAGCTTTGTGACCTTCAACACGCGGTTCTGGTAAGAAATCAAATTTTTCAATGTCAGGAAATGAAATATCAACCAAACGAATTTTTGCTTGTTTAGGTTTTTCAATCTGTTCTTGATGTTGGTCAAGCATTTGCGGCAAACGGTGCAAGGTTTGTGGTCCAAACACCATGTCGACATAGGGGGCACGTTTTTGAATGTTGTCGCCTTCTTGAGATGCAACACACCCCCCCACACCAATGACGAGGTCAGGATTTTTTTGTTTCAGTTTGCGCCAACGACCTAATTCAGAAAAAACTTTCTCTTGGGCTTTTTCACGAATTGAGCAAGTATTCATCAATAAGATGTCTGCTTCATTGGGATCATTGGTGAGGACATATCCATGTGAGTCGCCTAAAAGGTCTGCCATACGGTGACTGTCGTACTCATTCATCTGACAACCTTGTGTTTCTATGTACAGCTTTTTAACTGTTGTAGATTGAACAAGGCTGTGCTGTGGCTGGTGGACAGTGTTTTCTGAGGCAGCTTTGGCAACAGAGGGGATGAAGGTTTGAACCGTCATACAGGCTCCTTTACGAATAACAGCGAAATCGGGCTAAGTCGTCTTTCGACTCGTCGCTAGAAAAGCGGCATATTTTACAGCATTTAGCCGTAGAGGATGCAATTTAAATCATCTATTTGTATTTGTAGTTTTGCAATCAATATTTTTTTGCTGATAAGCTAATGATACTGCTATTTTTTCGTGGCATCACGCGCGAATTTAGTTTTCAAAGCCAGTTTTTAAAAGTTAGCTTGATCAAAACCAAGTTCTTCAAATATGTTTTTCAAACATGCTGTTATCGATTAAGCTATATGTTACTTGAAGGATGAGATGGTATTTTGTGTGGGGTGCATCTGTAAACGATCAAACCTATACACAAAAAAATGGATTAAATCGTAATTTGTCACTGCATGCTTGTATTATTTTATGCGTATTAATCATAAGGTTACACAACAGAACAGTAGGCAAGGATCAGACAAATTAAACTAAGCATCTAAAATTGCTAAGGTAATTAAAGGCAAGTTATGCAGGTTGAACAAATAAGATGGGTTTCTCGTTATTTTTATCAACGTTCAATAAAAATATATTTACTTAGTTTTTGGGCGCTAGGGAGTAGTGCCGTTATTGCCGCTGAACAGCAATTTAATGATGCTTTACGTGCTGCCAATGCAGGTAATATCAGTCAATTGCAACAATACAGTGCCAGCATGCAAGATGATGTGTTGGGCTATTATCCAGAATATTGGACGCTCAATAGCAATCTGGCCACCCAACCTGCCAATGCAATTATTCACTTTGCACAGCGTTACCCCAATGCTGCGATGTCAGAAAAACTTGCTGCTGATTTTGTTGAAGAAAAAGTTAAAATGGCTGCATTTAGCGATGCTCAGCCTGTATTGCCTTATGTGACCAATCCAGACCAAGCAGAACGCTGTGCTGTCGCACAAGTCCGTGCCAAAACTGGTGATGAGCTGGTATTCGCAGAATACAAAGATGTTTGGTTAACCACCAATAGTCAGCCAGAATCTTGTCATGGTCTCGGTCGGATGATGTTATCGAGTTCTTTATTGACCAGTAGTGATCGGCAACAACGTCTTTATGCCCAACTCCGTGCTGGGCAATCAGGTCCAGCCATCGCCACTGCGCAAAGTATTGGCTTGAATCTATCTTTGGCACAACTCAATCAAATTCAAGCCAATCCGCTCAATTACCTGTGGACTGCACCGAAAGAAAGCTTAACCGATTATGCTTACTTGGTCTTTGCCTTAGGACGAACAGCAGATAGCGATTTAAACTCAGCTTTACAAACTTTGCCTCGGGTACAGCAAGGTTTACCCACCGATGTACAAAAATATTTATCTCGAACTGTTGCGTATATCGGTGGCACAACAGTCATGAAAAATAATTTTAATATCGAAGTGCTGAACCAATTTGACGCCAGTTATGGCGTACCGTTTACTGAAGAAGAAGCAGAAATTTATGCCCGTCAAGCCATTCGTTTTGGTCGTTGGAATAGTGTATTACTTGCGATTGAACAAATGAGTGTGACACAAAAGCAAGAAGACCGTTGGCAATATTGGTTGGCGCGTGCCTATGATGCCCGCAATGATGCACAGTCCAAGCAAACTGCACAGGGTATCTATCAAAAACTCGCCAATGCTGGCGATGACTATCATAACCTACTCGCCAAAGATCATTTGGGACAACGTTATTATCAATCACCGCCTGCCGAGCAACCGAGTCATAGTGATCTACAACGTTTGGATCAAGATATTCATTTTAGACGTGCTTTTACGCTGCGTAATATCAATGCACCTGCCAGCTATGTCAATCGAGAGTGGAACTGGGCAGTGCGCCAAGCCTACCTCAAACATGACGATGGTTTGTTATTGGCAGCGGCGAAACGTGCAACCGAAATGGGCTGGTATGACCGTGCGATCTATGCAGCGGAGCGCACCAGCAATAAACATAACTATGCGTATCGTTATGCCACGCCGCATCAAACTACAGTGGTCAATCATAGCCGTAATGTGGGCATTGACCCAGCATGGGCTTATGGTCTTATGCGCCAAGAAAGCCGTTTTGTCACCGCGGCACGGTCACATGTGGGCGCAGGTGGTCTAATGCAAATCATGCCCAATACCGCCAAGCAGGTGGCTCGTCAAATGGGTGAGTCATATAACCCGGCAGCATTAACAGACAGTAATACCAACATCCGTTATGGCACTTATTATTTATCCATGATTCAAAATCAGTTGAGTGCAAACCCAGTCTTGGCAACAGCAGGCTATAACGCGGGTCCCAATCGTGCCAAACGTTGGCAACCCGATACACAAAGTTTAGCCGCTGACCAGTATGTTGAAGCAATTCCTTTGGCTGAAACACGCGACTATGTTAAAAATGTCATGAGTAATGCAGTGCATTACGGCATTTTATTGCAACAAGGTCCACAGGTTATTGAGAGTCGTATGCCAAATATTCCTGTACGTTTTCAATAATACTCAACATGAGGTTGTGGCAATCTAGATGAGAGATTTTAGTCTGCATTATATTTCACAGCACAGATTGATCATGCTTTGCGCAGTAACAGGGCTTTATTTTATTTTCAATACTCCTTGTGCTGCTGCTTCCAACGAGTTGCGTGGTTATGTATTGCAGATTCAAATGACACCTGCGGTGTGTGCATTGGATGGCGCGAGGCAAAAACAACGGAAGTGTTTTCAGGGTTACACTTTAAATATCAATGGTTTATTCCCAGATACGACACGACCCAACTGTGCGACAACATCATCTGCGGCTTTGAGCCCTTTACAAGCAACCGTGGTTGCACGGGTGATGCCAGATGAACAAGCTCGCACCAGTTTATGGCATAACTATGGTGGCTGCGTACCATACAATGCCAGCCAGTATTTTAGAACCATGACCAATTTGGCGGATAAACTGAATATCCCTTCGACCCTAACGAACTATGAAGATAAAACTGTAGAACTAGACAGTTTGCGCGGTCAATTCACCCGGTTAAATCCTGGGCTACCCAGTAATGGCATACAGTTTAGTTGCCAAAATGATGCCAAACGCCGTACTTTTTTAACTGAAATCAATGTTTGTTATCAGGTAAATGGGCGCTATAAATCTTGTGCGACACGTGTGCAAGGGAATTGTCCGAGTAGTTTTATGGTAAAAGGCACCTATTAAGGCGGTGCTTAAACACGCTGAATGATAGATGAAACAGCATCAATACCACATAAATGAGGTCATATCAGGTGATGCATTTGTTGGACGCAGCTCTATATGCTATGCAAGTCATAGCATCGACATGAATGCAACTTAAAATAAAAATGCTGAAAATAAAAGTGCTGCGTGAAAGTGATCATGCCTTTATTCTGTGCGCTGACTAGATTTATTTGTTTTTCCTATCAGACTTTCGTTGAAATGCCTCAGGTTTTTTATGCAAGTTACAGCGTATTGGAGTACAATCTTTGCCGTTTATGCTATTTAGATCGACTGTCATGAAGTCGTCGATCACATTAACGATCCTCAATTGGAGATAAAAATATGAAGCAACCCGTTCGTGTTGCCGTCACTGGCGCTGCAGGTCAAATTGGTTATAGCTTGTTATTCCGTATCGCAAGCGGCGAAATGTTAGGGAAAGATCAACCAGTTATTTTGCAAATGCTTGAAATCCCAGTTGAGAAAGCTCAACAAGCGCTTAAAGGCGTGATGATGGAACTTGAAGATTGTGCATTCCCACTTTTAGCGGGTATGGTTGGTACAGACGATCCAAATGTTGCATTTAAAGATGCAGACTACTGCTTATTGGTTGGTGCACGTCCACGTGGTCCTGGTATGGAACGTGCTGATTTGCTACAAGAAAATGCTAAAATTTTCACCGTTCAAGGTAAAGCAATCAATGATCACGCCAGTCGTGATGTCAAAGTATTAGTCGTTGGTAACCCTGCAAATACCAATGCTTATATTGCGATGAAATCTGCACCAGATCTAAACCCTGGCCAATTCACTGCAATGCTTCGTTTAGACCACAACCGTGCGTTAAGTCAAATTGCAGCAAAAACTGGTAAAGCAGTTAAAGATATTAAAAACCTTATTGTTTGGGGTAACCACTCTCCAACCATGTATGCAGACTACCGTTTTGCAACCATTAATGGTGAAAACGTAAAAGACATGATCAACGATCAAGAATGGAATGAAAATGTATTCCTGCCTACCGTTGGTAAACGTGGTGCGGCAATTATTGAAGCACGTGGTCTATCTTCAGCAGCTTCTGCTGCCAATGCTGCGATTGATCATATGCGTGATTGGGCACTTGGTACCAATGGCGAATGGGTGACTATGGGTATTCCATCTGATGGTTCTTATGGTATTCCTGAAGGCGTTATTTACGGTGTACCTGTGACTTGTGAAAACGGTCAATATACCCGTGTTGAAGGCTTAGAAATCGATGAATTCAGCCGTAAATGCATGGACAAAACTTTGAATGAACTTGAAGAAGAACGTGCTGCGATTGCACATCTTTTTAACTAATTCTTGGTGATCGTTTTTTTGCAATAATATCGGTAAATCAGCGCATGATGATTTGAGAGTCATGCGGTTGTTCAGCCGAATATAGCACCAACAAAAGGCATCCTTCAATGGGATGTCTTTTGTTTTAGTGAATTGGGTTTAGCTGAGTTGGGTTGTTGAGTATCTTGTTGACGTTTAACACATACGTGATTTGAGCAAATCTTTAAACCACTGCGCTGTGTGTAAGGGCATGAAAGCAGGATGCTGTTGTAGTTGTTGCAGCGAAGATTTGGGGCATTGAACATATTTTTTGAGCCAATGTTTGCATAGTGCTGGTTCTTGTTTAACATGCGCTGCATAAGCTAGATAAAAATAAATTTCAGCTTGTTGATCTTGTTGATAATGTGCCAAGGGTTTTAAAATCTGCTGGGTAATCAAAGCAAAACGGCTTTGTTGAGTAATTTCATAATAGACCATATACGTTTTGGCAAGTTGTACAGATAATGCCAAATATAAAGACAAGGGCATTTCTTCAAATTCGACCCGCGCGGTCTCTAATAGAACAATAGCCTCTTGTAAGAAGTATGTTTTTTCCTGATTTGAATGGCTGATATCGACCAACTGTAAACGTAGTTCGCCACGTTGCAAAGCTAAAGTCGGTGTGTTGTGTTGAAGATATTGTTGATCTGTTGCACCAATTTGCGCAATGAGCTTGGCGGTTGCAGCGGTCATGAAGAAATTCCTATAAAGACATTTATGCTTTTATGCTTTGATCGGGTCAAATGGTAAAAATTAAAGTTGAATCTATAATCTACGGCTAAAAAATATGGCTGGACATAAGAAAAAATGCCTTTGAGGGGCTGCGACATTAAAGCGAGCTGGGGATGCCGTGTATCAATACGATAAACAATATAACGAAGAATACTTCATAAAAATAGCGTGATATGTTTGATTAGGCTAGAGCACACAACATCCATAAACTTGGTGTTATTTTAATGGGATGTGGTGTGGCTTATTCAATAAGACGGCTACAGCGCAACCATGCCGTGATGGATAGGCGCTGATGTTGCGCTATGAATACTTCATGTAATAAATCACTTTGAAATAACACTAAACGATTGGCTTTGGGTTGTAGAATGTGCCAATGTTGTTGTTTATCTTGTAGGTGTAGTTGCCCACCCCAGTCTGCATGCCATGTGTCGTGTAAATAATAGACCGCAGAAATGATACGATCATTTTTAGCTTGAGGATTATCACGATGGCGCGCATAAAATTGCCCTGCATCATAACATGCGAAATGTGCTTCGACTTCATTGATACCTAAGAAGAAGTTTTGATTAAAATGTTGCGAGAGTTGTTTTAAGTTTTGCAAATGTTGCTGTGCGCAGGGAAAGGATTCATCAATCCATAGAATTTGATCACTGCGAATGCGACTGACCACGCCATGCTGAATGGCTGCTTCTCTGAATTGGTTTAAATGCGAGGTGCATTCTTCCTGTAAATTTTGACAATAATGAGGCGTATATACATCGTCCACAATGGCAAAGCCTTGCTGTTCTAGGGCATCTAAAATGTGGTCGATGTGATAGGACTCTGGGAGCACGTGCTCTGACATAGAACCTCTAAATCACAATAAGAAAAGATGTTCGGATATATTAGAACAAAGGCCGGTCAGTGAAGAACTGTTTTTTCGTGCTAAAATGGCAACCAAATAGAGGAATTTAATTTAACATGAATTATCGACATCATTTTCACGCCGGCAACTTTGCAGATGTAATGAAGCACGTTTTGCTATTACAACTCTTGATCCGTCTCAATAGCAAAGACAAAGTTTACCGTTATATCGATACGCATGGTGGTGCAGGGTTTTATGACTTATCGACTGCCGAAGCGCAAAAGTCCGGTGAGTTTCTAAATGGTATTCATCGTTTGGTTAAATTGGATCAGGTCACTGTACGTAGCGCACCGCAAGCCGTACAACAGTATTTAAAAATTGTCGAAAATGTTCGGGCAGAAAGAGGTAAGGGCGCTTATCCGGGCTCGCCTTGGTTTGCTTTGACGCAAATGCGAGATATCGATAAAGCCACCGTATTTGAAATGCAACGAGATGTATTTCAACAGCTGAAAAGTAATATTCGCGATAAGCGTGCTGGATTACATGAGCGCGATGCTTATGAAGGCTTATTGGCAGTGATCCCACCACAAGAAAAACGTGGCTTGGTTATGATTGATCCCCCCTATGAAATTGAACGTAAGGATTTTCCGCAATTGGTTGAGCTTTTGCAAAATGTACATCGCAAATGGCCGACAGGGGTGATTGCCTTGTGGTATCCGATTAAGGATCGCGCGATGATCGAACGTTTTGAAAAGAAAATGATCAAAACAGGGATTCGCCGTCAGCTGATTTGTGAAATTTGTGTATGGCCAGATGATACGCCAGTGGGATTAAATGGCTGTGGCTTGTTGGTGATTAATCCACCATGGCAGTTTGCACAGCAAGCGAGTGAAGCATTGCAATGGTTGTTGCCGCATTTGAGAATGCAAGAACAAGGTCCACGTGCCGCAGTTCGTTGGTTGGTTGGTGAATAAGATCCCGCAAAACATGCGTGATGCTTTGTAGGTCTTTGGACATAAGGCGAATGATTTGAGAAATGCATGGTTTGATTCAAAAATAAAGTATTAGGAATATAGACACAATGACAATGAGCAATAAGCCACAACATGATGATTCATTACAGGATCATCATTCTTTTGACGGCATAACATTTGAGGTGGAAGAAGAAGAACATACGCACGAGGGCGAAAAGATTAAACGTCGTGGTATTTATTTGTGGCCAAACCTCATTACCACAGCAGCACTGCTCTGTGGTTTTTACTCCATTATTGCCAGTATGGGCGGGGATTATACCCGCGCCATCTATGCCATTATCTTGGCAGCATTATTTGATGGTCTAGATGGTCGCGTTGCACGCGCCATTGGCGCACAAAGTGCCTTTGGTGAACAGTTTGATTCTTTGTCAGATCTTTTGGCTTTTGGTGTAGCGCCAGCAATATTGATGTATAGCTGGGTGTTGCATGATTTAGGACGTATAGGATTAGCCTGTTGTTTTATTTATACTGCCTGTGCTGCATTTCGTTTGGCGCGTTTTAATGTGCAAATAGGGGTTGTCGATAAACGTTATTTTATTGGTATTGCTAGCCCATTGGCAGCGATTATGATTTTATCTGCGATTTGGGTAGGACGTGATTACCCACTTATTTTTAGTTTAAAAGATCCTGCAATCCAAGCCATGTATGCGGCTTTTATGGTGATTGTGGGATTACTGATGATTTCTAATGTAAAGTACTATTCATTTAAACAAGTCGATCGTAAGCGTGTGCCCTTTGTGGTGATGTTGCCAGTCATTATTATCTTGGCTATGATTTTATATGATATTCCATTGGGAATTTTAGTGGTTTGTATACTCTATGCCTTATCAGGTTTTATTAGTAGTTTTGTGTTTAGACAGAAAAGTAAGTGATGGGATAATCACTTTATAAAAATAAAAGGAGCTTGTGATGTCAAACTCTATACCAAAACCAACGCAAGGTTTTTCTGCATCACCAGCTTCTGCACAGCAAAAGTATCAGTTATATCCTCCCAACTTTTGGTATCGTACGGTACTACAAGGCTTGATTGTTCCCGAGTTACCGCCACCGCTACATTATTTTAATTTTCGTGCGGTAATGGGCTTGGATTATTTACCCATTGTGCAATATCCAGCACCGCATTCAGCATCAGCCAAAGAATGTGCTGTGGTGATGTCGAGTATTAGTGCACATATGAATGGGCATTTTCGACAATATAATCTTGCTGAACATTGTTATTTTAATACAGCCCATTATAACTATGCCGATCATAGTGCTCTGCTGGGGCAGTTTCCCTCATTTGTATTGCACCGTTGGGATGATGAGTTGAGTGTGACATTAAATATTCATACCCAAACATCACAGTACACATGTTATAGCCGATTTTGGTTTGATCTATTTGAATTTTGGTCAATGCCATGTTGGGTGGAAGGCAGTTTATATTATAAGCAACAGCATTATTCAATTGCGCATTGGGGCAGTTTTGAATATGCACGTAGTCTGCATATGCCTTATGTGCAACCTGCTTTTTATTGTTATCAATTGATTCAACTAGATCAACAACGTCAATTAATCTGTATACAGTTGCGTAATCGTTTAAATCAAGTACTCCTATCAAAAATTTTTTTACGGCATATTGTTGCGGCATTTGGGCAAGCCCAAGAGCAACTTGTTTTTCAAAAAGCAGTACAGTTATATATTCATCGTGTTTATCCCAAAGTTGCTACCCCGAATGGACAATGGATGTATTTAGCACGCGAATTTGAATGGCAGGCTACAGATTCGAATTATCATATTCGTGTGGTAGGGCAGAGTCGTGGTGATTATAAATTTGGTGCCGCGGCTGGCTATGCTGGAAGTTTTCAATATCAAGTACAGCTCAATGATGAATATTTTAGTGGCGAAGCAGCGTATTGTGAGTATATCGATTGTCGTGCTTTAAACTGGCAAGAACAAGATCAAGAGCAGCGATCACCCGCTAAAATAACCGCGACAGAAGCGCTTATTTATAAAAATAATGCAAAAAATAAGTTTTTTACTTAAAAACGTTTGTTATTTGCTCTAACGCATCAATATTTCTTAAAAAGGGGTTGCGCCAGAAAATAAATAGCCTATAATGCACATCCATCGGCGGTGATGTTGATTAAAAGCTTTTTAAAATCAGATGCTTAGCAAATCCAGAGTGATGAGTTAAGTTGAGTGAATTAGAAAGTAATTCAATAAACATTAAATTTTGCTTGACTTATCTAAGATAAGGCGTAGAATAGCCGACCTAGCTTACTCCTGACGAAGTAGTAAGAAGATCATTAAGAGATTATGAAGAACAACTTGTGTGGATTTTTACTGGTTGATTGATCGAAAATATTATCATTGATTGATTGGTAGAAATTACTCGAAGTTTATTTGAGCAAATTTTTTGTCAGTAATTGATGAGCCAGAATTGTGACCTTAAGTCACTAATGATTTTAACTGAAGAGTTTGATCATGGCTCAGATTGAACGCTGGCGGCAGGCTTAACACATGCAAGTCGAGCGGGGGAAGGTGCTTCGGTACTGGACCTAGCGGCGGACGGGTGAGTAAAGCTTAGGAATCTGCCCATTAATGGGGGATAACGTTTCGAAAGGAGCGCTAATACCGCATACGCCCTACGGGGGAAAGCAGGGGATCGTAAGACCTTGCGTTAATGGATGAGCCTAAGTCGGATTAGCTAGTTGGTGGGGTAAAGGCCTACCAAGGCGACGATCTGTAGCGGGTCTGAGAGGATGATCCGCCACACTGGGACTGAGACACGGCCCAGACTCCTACGGGAGGCAGCAGTGGGGAATATTGGACAATGGGGGGAACCCTGATCCAGCCATGCCGCGTGTGTGAAGAAGGCCTTATGGTTGTAAAGCACTTTAAGCGAGGAGGAGAGTACCTTAGATAATACCTAAGTGTATTGGACGTTACTCGCAGAATAAGCACCGGCTAACTCTGTGCCAGCAGCCGCGGTAATACAGAGGGTGCGAGCGTTAATCGGATTTACTGGGCGTAAAGCGTGCGTAGGCGGCCATTTAAGTCAAATGTGAAATCCCCGAGCTTAACTTGGGAATTGCATTCGATACTGGGTGGCTAGAGTATGGGAGAGGAAGGTAGAATTCCAGGTGTAGCGGTGAAATGCGTAGAGATCTGGAGGAATACCGATGGCGAAGGCAGCCTTCTGGCCTAATACTGACGCTGAGGTACGAAAGCATGGGGAGCAAACAGGATTAGATACCCTGGTAGTCCATGCTGTAAACGATGTCTACTAGCCGTTGGGGCCTTTGAGGCTTTAGTGGCGCAGCTAACGCGATAAGTAGACCGCCTGGGGAGTACGGTCGCAAGACTAAAACTCAAATGAATTGACGGGGGCCCGCACAAGCGGTGGAGCATGTGGTTTAATTCGATGCAACGCGAAGAACCTTACCTGGCCTTGACATAGTGAGAACGATCTAGAGATAGATTGGTGCCTTCGGGAATTCACATACAGGTGCTGCATGGCTGTCGTCAGCTCGTGTCGTGAGATGTTGGGTTAAGTCCCGCAACGAGCGCAACCCTTTTCCTTACTTGCCAGCATTTCGGATGGGAACTTTAAGGATACTGCCAGTGACAAACTGGAGGAAGGCGGGGACGACGTCAAGTCATCATGGCCCTTACGGCCAGGGCTACACACGTGCTACAATGGTCGGTACAAAGGGTTGCTACCTAGCGATAGGATGCTAATCTCAAAAAGCCGATCGTAGTCCGGATTGGAGTCTGCAACTCGACTCCATGAAGTCGGAATCGCTAGTAATCGCGGATCAGAATGCCGCGGTGAATACGTTCCCGGGCCTTGTACACACCGCCCGTCACACCATGGGAGTTTGTTGCACCAGAAGTAGGTAGGATAACCGTAAGGAGTCCGCTTACCACGGTGTGGCCAATGACTGGGGTGAAGTCGTAACAAGGTAGCCGTAGGGGAACCTGCGGCTGGATCACCTCCTTAACGAAAGATTAGTGATTGGTAAGAATCCACAACAAGTTGTTCTTCAGAGTATCGAATGTCAAAGACTTTAAAGTATGACGCTTTAAATGAGGGCAGGATGGAAGCGAATATCGCTACGCTGTCTTGCGCAAGTTTTAAAGCAGCGCTTTAAAACTTTCTCAGGGTCTGTAGCTCAGTTGGTTAGAGCACACGCTTGATAAGCGTGGGGTCACAAGTTCAAGTCTTGTCAGACCCACCACTAACTATGCTTGCAAGGTATCTTGTGAGAGGGTGACGGAAGAGTAGATACGAAATAATCTCGTAGATTTAAGCTGGGGACTTAGCTTAGTTGGTAGAGCGCCTGCTTTGCACGCAGGAGGTCAGGAGTTCGACTCTCCTAGTCTCCACCACTCATTATGATGAGTAAGGCTAAGAAAGATTATAGAGCTTAGTAAGCAGAAGTTTATTAACCTCTGTGATTTATCACAGTATCTTGACCTGACGAAGGCAAGATAAATCATTAACAGATTAGAAATTGAGTCTGAAATAAATTGTTCAACTTGATTTGTTTGAAAAGACAAATTGAGAACTAGTAAATGAACACTGAATCAAGCGTTTTGGTATGTGAATTTAGATTGAAGCTGTACAGTGTTTAAGTACACGAACCTTCGAACTGTGATGTTGTTAGTGCTCCTTGTAGGTGCTAGCGACTGTTTGGGGTTGTATAGTCAAGTAATTAAGTGCATGTGGTGGATGCCTTGGCAGTCAGAGGCGAAGAAAGACGTGATAGCCTGCGAAAAGCGTCGGGGAGGCGGCAAATATCCTGTGATCCGGCGATGTCTGAATGGGGAAACCCACCTACTTTAAGGTAGGTATCAATAACTGAATACATAGGTTATTGAGGCGAACGAGGGGAAGTGAAACATCTCAGTACCCTTAGGAAAAGAAATCAATTGAGATTCCCTGAGTAGCGGCGAGCGAACGGGGAACAGCCCATTAAGTCATATTTGTTTTAGTGGAATGCACTGGGAAGTGCAAACGTAGAGGGTGATATTCCCGTACACGAAAGAGCAAATATGATGATGTCGAGTAGGGCGAGGCACGTGAAACCTTGTCTGAATATGGGGGGACCATCCTCCAAGGCTAAATACTCCTGACTGACCGATAGTGAACCAGTACCGTGAGGGAAAGGCGAAAAGAACCCCTGTGAGGGGAGTGAAATAGATCCTGAAACCGCATGCATACAAGCAGTGGGAGCTCCATTTTGGAGTGACTGCGTACCTTTTGTATAATGGGTCAGCGACTTATATTCAGTAGCGAGGTTAACCGTATAGGGGAGCCGTAGAGAAATCGAGTCTTAATAGGGCGTCTAGTTGCTGGGTATAGACCCGAAACCGGGTGATCTATCCATGAGCAGGTTGAAGGTTGGGTAACACTAACTGGAGGACCGAACCCACCGTCGTTGAAAAGCCGGGGGATGACTTGTGGATAGGGGTGAAAGGCTAATCAAACTCGGTGATAGCTGGTTCTCCCCGAAAGCTATTTAGGTAGCGCCTCGGACGAATACCATTGGGGGTAGAGCACTGTTTCGGCTAGGGGGTCATCCCGACTTACCAAACCGATGCAAACTCCGAATACCAATGAGTACTATCCGGGAGACAGACTGCGGGTGCTAACGTCCGTAGTCAAGAGGAAAACAATCCAGACCGCCAGCTAAGGCCCCAAAATCATAGTTAAGTGGGAAACGATGTGGGAAGGCATAGACAGCTAGGAGGTTGGCTTAGAAGCAGCCACCCTTTAAAGAAAGCGTAATAGCTCACTAGTCGAGTCGGCCTGCGCGGAAGATGTAACGGGGCTAAAACTATGTGCCGAAGCTGCGGATGTATACTTATGTATACGTGGTAGGGGAGCGTTCTGTAAGCCGAAGAAGGTGGATTGAGAAGTCTGCTGGAGGTATCAGAAGTGCGAATGCTGACGTGAGTAACGATAAAACGGGTGAAAAACCCGTTCGCTGAAAGACCAAGGGTTCCAGTCCAACGTTAATCGGGGCTGGGTGAGTCGACCCCTAAGGCGAGGCCGAGAGGCGTAGTCGATGGGAAATTGGTTAATATTCCAATACTTCTGTGTAATGCGATGAGAGGACGGAGAAGGTTAAGTCAGCCTGGCGTTGGTTGTCCAGGTGGAAGACAGTAGGCATGCATCTTAGGCAAATCCGGGGTGCTCTATGCTGAGAGTCGATAGCAAGCTAGTTTACTAGCGAAGTGGCTGATACCCTGCTTCCAGGAAAAGTCTCTAAGCTACAGTTACACAGGAATCGTACCCGAAACCGACACAGGTGGTCAGGTCGAGTAGACCAAAGCGCTTGAGAGAACTCTGCTGAAGGAACTAGGCAAAATGGTACCGTAACTTCGGGAGAAGGTACGCTGCTGACGGTGATTCCCCTCGCGGGATGAGCGGTTGGCAGCCTCAGAAACCAGGCCGCTGCAACTGTTTATTAAAAACATAGCACTCTGCAAACACGAAAGTGGACGTATAGGGTGTGATGCCTGCCCGGTGCTGGAAGGTTAATTGATGGGGTTAGCGTAAGCGAAGCTCTTGATCGAAGCCCCAGTAAACGGCGGCCGTAACTATAACGGTCCTAAGGTAGCGAAATTCCTTGTCGGGTAAGTTCCGACCTGCACGAATGGCATAATGATGGCGGCGCTGTCTCCAGCAGAGGCTCAGTGAAATCGAAATCGCTGTGAAGATGCAGTGTACCCGCGGCTAGACGGAAAGACCCCGTGAACCTTTACTGCAGCTTGACATTGAACTTTGACCTTACTTGTGTAGGATAGGTGGGAGGCTTAGAAGTGGTGACGCTAGTTACCATGGAGCCATCCTTGAAATACCACCCTGGTAATGTTGAGGTTCTAACTCTGGTCCCTAATCGGGATCGAGGACCATGTCTGGTGGGTAGTTTGACTGGGGCGGTCTCCTCCTAAAGAGTAACGGAGGAGTACGAAGGTGCGCTCAGCGTGGTCGGAAATCACGCGTAGAGTATAAAGGCAAAAGCGCGCTTAACTGCGAGACCAACAAGTCGAGCAGGTACGAAAGTAGGTCTTAGTGATCCGGTGGTTCTGTATGGAAGGGCCATCGCTCAACGGATAAAAGGTACTCTGGGGATAACAGGCTGATACCGCCCAAGAGTTCATATCGACGGCGGTGTTTGGCACCTCGATGTCGGCTCATCTCATCCTGGGGCTGAAGCAGGTCCCAAGGGTATGGCTGTTCGCCATTTAAAGAGGTACGCGAGCTGGGTTTAGAACGTCGTGAGACAGTTCGGTCCCTATCTACCGTGGGCGTTGGAAATTTGAGAGGATCTGCTCCTAGTACGAGAGGACCAGAGTGGACGAACCTCTGGTGTACCGGTTGTGACGCCAGTCGCATCGCCGGGTAGCTATGTTCGGAAGGGATAACCGCTGAAAGCATCTAAGCGGGAAGCCTACCTCAAGATTAGATTTCCCTTGGAGTTTATCTCCACTAAAGAGCCGTTGAAGACTACGACGTTGATAGGTTGGATGTGGAAGCATGGCGACATGTGAAGCTGACCAATACTAATTGCTCGTGAGGCTTGACTATACAACACCCAAACAGTTGTTGTATAAAGCTCATTCGATTCATTTAAAATCAAATCTACTTGATTCATGTGAAATTCTAGTTACAATACAGACCCAGTTCTAATCCGTTAATAACTCATTTGGTTAAGAAAGTATGGCACTGAATAAAAATGTTCAGATCAGACCAGAAATCACCATAAACAGTTGTGCTGGCGACAATAGCAAGAGTGAACCACCTGATCCCTTCCCGAACTCAGAAGTGAAACCTCTTCGCGCTGATGGTAGTGTGGGGTTACCCATGTGAGAGTAAGTCATCGCCAGCTCATGATTACATATCCCTCGATGTCAAACATCGAGGGATTTTTTTTGGCTATATTTTAATAAAATGGTGAAATAGCAAAAGCGAAAGATAAAAATAAAAACATAAAAATAAGCAGTGTGATGGCAGACAACTCAAGAAATATTCCCGCAATGCAATATAGAAAAACTAGCTGATCCTAACCATAAAAATTCCCTCTCAGTCCAGACAGAGAGGGAAGCAGAAAAGAGGGAAGCAGAGTTGCTTTTTTAATCTTTAAAATTACTAGTTACTTATGAAATATTGACTCAATTTGGCTTGATGCAGTGCAACAGAGCGGGCATATTTTTGTCCTTGTTGTTGCATATACGGGCTTTTTTTATAGCCGGTTGGACCAACATTATAATAGGCGAGCGCTTTAGGCCAGCTGTTGGTCAGTTTGTTATAATGCGCCAAAATGAAACTACCACATTGAATATTGTGATTTTCATCATACAGATCGCCACGACATTGTTCTTTCCAATAGCGCGGAATCACTTGGGTCAAACCAACCGCACCAGCACCAGAAACAACATGACTTCGATAACTCGATTCTTGGTGAATTAATGCTGCCATCAGGTCTGGAGATATGCCATTTGCATCTGCATGGTGAATAATCATGGGAGATAATCTGTTCGCGGTACTTTCAGAAACAGCATAAGCACGTTGAATGCCTAAAGAAAGTTGTTGTGCTCGCGGAGAAAGACTCGCTGTTTTGGGCGTACTGGCACAACCGACTAAATAACAACAACACGTTGTTGCGAGGATGGCTTTCCATCGTGAGGCGAAGATCGATAAGGGAGATGATGTTAAATGATAAGATGAGGCTGTAAAGCTGGAGAAAAGCATAAAGCGCAACAAATCCCAAAACTTAAAGTGTTGACTATACTAGGGTTCAGAGCATTGCGCGTCAATGCTTGTTGCTGGAGTATTTGAGAAATACGACCGATGGTAAAATGATCTATTTCCTAAAACTGTCATTTAAATTCGTTTAAATAGTCTGTTCTACTGATTGAGTGCGTATTTAAATGATCTATAAATCTAATATAAAAATAATATCTGCAGCATTTGCTTTGAGTTTATGTACTTTTTCAATTTCAGCAACAGCAACAGCAACAGCAACAGCAACAGCAATTGCAGCTAAAAATACAGCAACACTAATTGGTTTTGCACAGCTTGATGTTGAAACGTATGCTGAAGGACCGCAGTCTGGGACGGCGGTCAAAGGCGCTTATGGTATTGCAGCACCCTTTAAAGCCCAGCCGGTACAAGGTTTTTCTTCTGCTTTTAAAAATGCTGATGGGACATACATGGTTCTTGCCGATAATGGTTTTGGTCGACAAGATAATTCTGCCGATTTCTTATTGCGTATTTATCAGTTAAAGGTGGACTTCAAAACACCGAAACAGCAACAGGCAAAGGTTGATGTACAAGGTTTTATTGCCTTAAAGGATCCACATAAACGCATACCCTTTAAGATTATCCATGAAAACACACCTGAGCGTTTATTGACTGGTGCAGATTTCGATCCTGAATCGATGCAACGTACAGCAGATGGGCATTATTGGATCGGTGAGGAGTTTGGTCCTTATATTTTACATTTCGATGCCAATGGTGTTTTACTTGATGCGCCTTTTGCCTTAATCGATCCAGAAAATAAAGCGCAAGAATTACGCTCGCCACAAAATCAGTTTAATCAACAACAAATTAATTATTTTCCGCCTCGCGTACAGCAAAGTGGTGGTTTTGAAGGGATGGCATTATCACCCGACCAGCGTTATTTATATCCAATTTTAGAAAAACCGCTACAAGGTGAAGCAAACAGACGTTTATTAATTTCACAATTTGATCTGCAGCGTAAAGCTTATACTGGCAAGTATTATTATTTTCAGTTGGATGATCAAGCAAGCAATATTGGTGAGTTTCAACTTTATAATGATCGAGAGGGGCTGATGATTGAACGAGATGCAAGCCAAAATACATTAAATGCTTATAAAAAGATTATTGCGGTTAGGCTCAATGAACCTGGGCAACTACTGACACGGGAAACGTGGGTAGATTTAATGCACATCGCCAATCCAGATTTACTCTATGGCACAGCTAGAAGTCATGATATTGGTACAACAGAGCTATTTGCATTCCCCTTTGAAACAATTGAGAGCGTAATCATAGAAGATCCAAATATCTTGACGATCTTTAATGATAATAATTTTCCAGGCTCTGCAGGCCGTAATGTCAATCAAGCGGATAATAATGAAATCATTCAAATCCGTTTGGATCGTCCCTTAAATTTAAAATAAATTGCAGACGTTATATTTGGTTTTGGTAAATTTGGTTTTGCTCTAGAGAACAAGTTGCGTGCAGACGCTGAATAGGGTCCTATGCACGCAGCTTTGATTTAATGCATCATAGAGATTTTTTCTAAGAAGTATTTGGTGCGTTGGTGACGGTTTTCTGGATGCTCAAAGAATTCTTGCGTGCTACAGTCTTCGATAATTTTCCCCTGATCCATAAAAATCACACGGTTAGATACCTTACGCGCAAAGCCCATTTCATGGGTAACACACATCATGGTCATACCCTCTTGTGCTAATTGTGTCATGACCTCCAACACTTCTCCGACCATTTCAGGGTCTAAAGCCGAGGTCGGTTCATCAAAGAGCATACAAATGGGATCCATACACAGCCCACGCGCAATAGCAACCCGTTGTTGTTGGCCACCAGACAGTTGCCCGGGAAATTTATTTTTATGTTCACTTAAACCGACACGATCCAGATATTGAATTGCCTTTTGCATTGCTTGATCTTTGCTGCGATTGAGTACTTTACGCTGTGCAATACAAAGATTATCCAATACAGTCATATGCGGAAATAATTCAAAATGCTGGAAGACCATCCCTACTTTGGCGCGAAATTTGGCTAAATCGGTTTTGGGGTCATTGAGCGATGTACCGTCAACAATGATATTGCCTTGTTGAGTGGGTTCAAGGGCATTAACCGTTTTAATTAAAGTAGATTTACCTGAACCCGATGGACCACACACCACAACAACTTCACCAGCATTGATTTGGGTTGTGCAGTCAGTCAAGACTTGAAAATCACCATACCATTTGGAAATGTTTTGTATATCGATCATTGGCATATTGATTTCCCTCATTAACGAATAATCGCTATTTTTTGATTTAGTTTTTTTACGAGCTGCGATAATAAAAACGAAATACAGAAATAAATAATCGCAACACTTAAATAAAATGTAGCTTTGGACTCTGAGCCATAAGTATTGGCTAGGGTATTGGCATTGCCTAAGAAGTCTGGTGCGCTAATCACATAGACCAAGGAGACATCTTGAAAGAGGACAATAGATTGGGTCAGTAATACGGGCAGCATATTACGAAAGGCTTGCGGTAAAACGACATGAGCCATCGTTTGTTGATAATTTAAACCCAATGCATAACCCGCATGAACTTGCCCTCGACTTACCGATTGAATGCCTGAACGGACAATTTCCGAAAAGAAGGCTGCTTCAAAAATAGCAAAGGTTACAATGCTGGAAAACATCGGACCATAATAGGTGTCATATTGGAAATCAAAGAATTTGGGTAATAAAAAATAAAAGATAAAAATAATTTGGATTAAGGGAACTCCCCGAAAGAAATCGACATAGAACTTGGCAAAACTACTAGCGGCACGATTATTGGAGAGGCGCATCATGGCTAAGGGGGTACCCAATAAAATACCGCCAATGATCGATAAAATCGTCACTGTAAGGGTAAATTTAAAGCCACTGAGCAATGCAGAGATCACATCGGGATGCTGTAAAACGCTAAAGTCCATTATGATTTACCTCCCGAGCCTAAACCGGGAACCGCCATACGTTTTTCAAACCAAGACATCATCAATTTAATGCTATAGGTAATGACTAGATAGACTGGGGTCGATAAAATCAAAATAATAATATCTTGTGATGTCTCTTCACGCATGGTTTTGGTATAGGCAAAAAAGTTTAAGACACTGAGCGCATAGAGCACAGCTGAGTTTTTAAAAACGTTCATGGCCTCAGAGGTGAGTGTTGGCCAAACGATCCGATAGGCGACAGGTAAAATCACATAGCGATAACTTTGCGCTAAGCTAAAACCAACCGCATAGGCGGCATATTTTTGTCCTTGTGAAACCGTTAAAATACCAGCGCGGACTTGTTCTGCAATGCGTGCCGCAGTATATAAACCTAAGGCAAAGACTCCGATGACGGCTGGGTTATCATTTAAAATATTTTGCCACCAGCCCCCAGCCACCATTTCACCACTTCCGGTACTTAAACTGAGTGGTAATAGTGCAGGAAAAACAAAGGCCCAGAAGAATAATTGCACCAAAAGGGGGATATTCCGAAAGAGTTCTACATAGCAAGTCGCCAGTGTGGCGATCAGTTTATTGGGCAAGGTGCGTAAAATGCCGATGCAGGACCCCACGATAAAAGCCACGATAAAAGCGGCAATGGAGGTCCAGAGCATGGTCCACACGCCATTGCCCAGCAGTTGTAACCAGGTTGGCGCTTCTGCCACTGCACTATAGCTTGCACCACCCATATGCTGGCAAATTGATTCAGCCCATTGGGCTTTATCGAGCCCATATTCATTTGATGCAAGACAATAGGCAGTCCAATTTAATGAACCTACAGACATAGGAACACTCCTTACAAATCATGAAAGATCACGCCTTAGCGGATCAAATAAGATCCCCTAAGGTCGAGCGATTTCTCTTATGGAAAAGGTTGGCTGTATGGCCTAGTTCTAGTTAATGCCTTTGTCGTTCGGGCTCGCTTTTAGTTTCTGGTAAGAACTGCTCATAGAGAGTTTTAAGTTGATATTTTTGGGGGCAATGGGGGAGAGGAACCATTTTTTGTAGAGGCTATCCATTTGACCATTTTTCCACATGCCGGTGACGACACGGTCGGCAATGGCTTTGTAGGCAGGATCATCTTTAGGTAGCATAATGCCATAAGGCTCAGAGGAAAGGACGGGACCAACAATTTTGTATTGCGCTGGCGCAGATGATTTGGCAATCAAACCCGCTAAGATATTATCATCCATCACAAACGCAGCAGCACGCCCGGATGCAACCATGGCAAAGGAGTCAGCATGATCTTTACCATAGACATTCTTGACGTTAACTTTTAGTTTTTGTGCATTGAGTTTGATGTATTTATCTGAGGTTGTGCCTTGTGTGGTCACAACGGCTTTACCATTGAGGTCGGCAATCGATTGAATATTACTATTGGCTTTGACTGCCATCCGAACTTCTGTCGCATAGTAACTGGTGGAAAAACTGACTTGTTGTTGTCGTTGGATAGAGTTAGTGGTAGTGCCGCACTCCATATCGATATTGCCAGCGAGCATTTCAGGAATACGCGTTGAAGAGGTCACCGCTTTATATTCCACTTTAAGGTTGGGCATTTTTAAATCTGTTTTCAGTGCATTGGCAAAGTGATTACAGATATCAACGGCATAACCGACCGGTTTACCCGCCACCACATAGGAAATAGGATCGGATGATTCACGATAGCCGATGACAACTTTTCCTGTTTTACGGATTTTAGCCAGTGTATCGGCTGCCAATACTTGGGTATAACCACCACAAGCAATACAACTGCCTAAAATGGTCATCAGGATTTTATTTGAAACATTTTTCATGGTTTAACACTCCATTTGCGATATCACATCACTGTGTTTTGCTGTTGTTGTCTTGCGCCGATCCAAGCGCCTTATGCTGTGTTGTTATTGAGGTTTAATGTAGCTAGTTGTATTGAGGTTGTCACTATAATTTAAATTCAACCGCGTTATTTATCGCCATGTTCATGCCGTCTTTGTCTGTCATTCACGGGTAAAATAAAAAAAATTCTGAGTAACAACAAGCATTTCATTTCGTCAACATAGGTGAAATATTATTCTGATGTCAAGTGTTTAAATAAAGATCAAGAAAATATCTTGTAGCGTGCTTTGTTCTACAATTGTTCGACAAGAATGCTTTTATGTTTGGATACTGGCATTCAGATATAGGATGTTGATGAGAGCTATGCTATAAAAATAATTCAGGCATGCTTTTTGCTTAAGCTAGTCATGCGAAGGGGGAAGACAATGAAGTTATCGTTAGGTTTGAAAGTTGCAAATTCACTATCTTTGACACCACAATTACAACAAGCTATACGTTTGCTGCAACTTTCCAGCCTAGAACTAGAGCAAGAAGTACAAGAACAATTGGAACTAAATCCATTATTAGAAAAAATAGAAGAACAACAGCAGGTTCCATTGGATGCAGTACCGCAGACAACGCTGGAAGCGGAAACCCAGATTGTATCGGAACAACTCAATGCCGATCATCTACCCAACGATTTACCTGTCGATACCCAATGGGATGATATTTATACCCATCAAAGCACTGCGCTAGAACGTCCTGAATATGAAGAACGTGAGGATAATCATTCGGTTACTGGTTCTTTAAAACAACATATGCTACAACAATTGCAACTGTTAAATCTGTCGAGTATCGAGAAAATAATTGCCTATTGCTTGGTGGATGCCTTAGATGAACGCGGCTATTTAGAAGCCAGTCTTGATGAGGTTCTTGTTTCAGCACAACAGCTCTTGTTGCAATATGACCCAGAGGCTGAGCAGATAGAACTTGATGAGATAAAAGTTGTATTGAAGCATTTACAGCGTTTGGAGCCTGTCGGGGTGGGGGCGACTCATTTAACAGAATGTTTAAAAATACAATTAGATATGCTACCGATACCAACACCTTATCGGGACGAGGCGCTACGTCTTTTGGGTTTTGAGCATTTGTTTATTGCCAATGATTTAAACAAACTTTTAAAACAAAGTGGTTTAAATGCTGAACAATTAAAGTCCGCTATACGTTTGCTCAAGACCTTGGCGCCTTATCCGGGGCGCCAGTTTAACGCACAACAAGATGAATATCAGATTCCTGATGTGGTGGTGACACAGAAGCAGGGACGTTGGCAGGTACAATTAAATCCTGACATCGTGCCTAAATTACGGGTCAATCCTTATTATGCCAATATGATTCGTCGAGCGGATCAAAGCAGTGATAATCAATACTTACGTCAGCATATGCTAGAAGCTAAAAACTTTATTAAGGGCATTGATGAACGGCATAAAACATTATTGAAGGTTGCCAGTTGTATTGTTGCACATCAACGGCGTTTTTTAGAGCTGGGTCCAGAAGGCATGATTCCATTGGTCTTGCGTGATATTGCTGAAGAAGTCTCTTTGCATGAGTCTACAGTGTCACGTGTCACGACCAATAAGTATTTACTGACACCACGAGGATTATTTGAGCTGAAATACTTTTTTTCCAGTCATGTTGCGACCAGCAGTGGTGGTGAAATTTCTTCAACAGCAATTCGGGCGAAAATTAAAAAGCTGATTGCTGAAGAAAACCCACGTAAGCCATTGTCTGATAATGCGATTGCAAATTTATTACAGCAAGATGGTATTGATGTCGCCAGAAGAACCATCGCGAAATATCGCGAATCGTTACATATTCCTGCATCTTCTGACCGAAAAGTATTGATCTAGATTTGCCAGTCGGACTATGCTAATTGAGCATTATGACCTCATAATGACAAATTAAATTTTCAGATATTTGTTGGGAAAGATCGCTTGTACCCGATCATTTGAATAGGATTGTTTGAGCGAGATTTTAAATACAGATACTGAGATGCGTTGCTAGATATTAGGGAGTGGTTCGAATGTCAACTTGAGTTATTGCAATCATTCAATGTGGTTTATCTGCTCTGTTGCCGTTCGCCGCTACTGTTGAAGACATCCTAAAACAGGAGAGGGATAAATTATGCAAATAATAATTCGTGGTCATCACTTATCCATTACCCCCGCAATAGAACACTCCATTCGTAGTAAGTTGCAGCAAATGACGCAGCATCTGGATCAAATCAATAGCATGCAAATTAAGCTGAGCAAAGATCATCAAATTGATAAACGATCTAAAAAAGGCAGTGCCAATCATATTGCTGAAGCGATTATTCGCCTGCCGGGCATTGAATTATTTGCACAAGCATCTGCTGACGATATGTATAGTTCGATCAAGCAGATGTTAGAAAAGATCAAACGTCAGTTGCAGCGTCATCGTGCAATGCAAAATCATTATCCTAGTTTAGCGATTGAATAGCTTTTATCTCTAATAAAAAAAAGAGGTTAGCTTTGACCTCTTTTTTTGTACCATCCCCTTTTTTTGTAGATATATGTGTTATGGCAGATGAATTGTTGTCATGACTTTAGTAAGATAAGCAGTTTTTATACCGTCGGTGTTTTAAGAGGTCTTTGCAATGAATAGTGAACAGCTCACTGAAATTTTAAAAGCAGCTTTTCCTGAGGCTGAAATCGCGGTAAGTGGGCAAGCAGGCAAATTTGATCTTCGCATCGTCGATGATCGTTTTGAAACGCAAAGATCTGTAGCGCGCCAACAGGCTGTCTATGCGCCTATTAATGCTTATATTGCCAGTGGTGAAGTACATGCCGTCACCATTCGTGCAATGACCAAAGAAGAATGGCGTAAAGCAAGTATGTTTGGAGCTTAAACACTTATGGATAAATTTTTAATCACTGGCGGTGTCACACTGCAAGGTGAAGTGCGGATTTCTGGTGCTAAAAATGCCGCTTTACCGCTATTGGCCGCAATGATTCTGGCTGAAACACCGATGACACTGCGTAATGTTCCAAATTTGATGGACGTTAACACCTTGGTCAAATTGATTGCTGGGCTTGGGGTGAAGATCAATTATCAAGGGGATACAGTGACCGCAGATGCCTCTAGCATCGACAATCAATTTGCCCCTTATGAATTGGTTAAGACCATGCGGGCATCGATTTTAGTACTGGGTCCATTATTGGCACGTTATGGTCATGCGCAAGTTTCTTTACCTGGAGGCTGTGCCATTGGTTCACGCCCAGTCGATCAGCACTTAAAAGCGTTGGAGGCTTTGGGTGCACAGATCGAAGTCGAAGCGGGCTATGTTCATGCCAAAGTTGATGGTCGTTTAAAAGGCGGCGAAGTGATTTTTGACATGGTCACTGTCGGGGGCACCGAAAATATATTGATGGCTGCCGTCCTCGCCGACGGGGTAACCACCATTCGGAATGCTGCAAGAGAACCTGAAATTACCGACCTTGTACATATGCTGATCAAGATGGGCGCCAAGATTGATGGCATCGATACCGATACCTTGGTGGTGACTGGGGTAGAGCATTTAAATGGCTGTGAATATGCCGTGGTTGCTGATCGTATTGAAACAGGCTCTTATCTGGCTGCTGCTGCCATGACTGGCGGTTGTGTCAAAACTACCCATACCGATCCAAACTTATTAGAAGCTGTGCTCGAAAAATTCGAAGAAATGGGGGCAGAAGTGACCCGTGGGGATGATTGGATCGAATTGGATATGCAAGGCAAGCGCCCCAAGGCAGTCAGTTTTAGAACACTGCCACATCCTGATTTTCCGACAGACATGCAAGCACAGTTGATGGCGGTGAATGCCATTGGTCGTGGTTTTGCGACGGTATCGGAAACGATTTTTGAAAATCGTTTTATGCATGTACCTGAGTTGTCACGTATGGGTGCCAATATTCAGGTTGAAGGCAATGATGCCGTGGTAACTGGTGTTGAAAAACTATCGGCTGCACCCGTGATGGCAACAGACTTACGTGCATCTTTTTCATTGGTATTGGCTGCTTTAGCGGCTGAAGGTGAAACGCTCATTGACCGCATCTACCATATAGACCGTGGTTATGAGCAAATTGAAGAAAAGTTACAAGGTTTAGGCGCAAAAATTAAGCGAGTAAGTTCATGAATGACATAACAAACGATGATCCAAATTTTGATGTAATGGGTAATTTTGATCATGGTTTAACATTGGCATTAAGCAAGGGGCGTATTTTAAAAGAAACGTTACCTTTGCTTGAAACCGCAGGGATTAACCTATTGGAAGATCCTGAAAAATCACGTAAATTGATTTTTCCCACCACACATAAGCAGGTGCGAATTTTGATTTTACGTGCTTCGGATGTGCCGACTTATGTCGAAAATGGCGCTGCTGATCTTGGCGTTGCGGGTAAAGATGTGCTGATGGAGCATGGCGCACACCATGTCTATGAACCGTTAGACTTAAAAATTGCCAACTGTAAGCTGATGACTGCTGCCAAAGTGGGTATGCAACGTCCCAAAGGTCGTCTCAAAATCGCCACCAAATATGTCAATTTAACCCGCCAATACTATGCCAGTTTAGGTGAGCAAGTCGATGTGATCAAACTCTATGGTTCGATGGAGTTGGCACCTTTGGTTGGCCTTGGTGATTATATTGTCGATGTCGTTGATACCGGTAATACCTTGCGTGCCAATGGTTTGGAGCCTTTGGAAGAAATTTGCAAAGTGTCTTCACGTTTAATTGTCAATAAAGCCAGTTTTAAACGTAAACAAGCTTTGTTGAACCCAATCTTGGCACAGCTTGAAGCCGCCGTGAATGCACGTCAGGCAGATTAATCAAACCTTATAGAATTGAGCAGTTTGTCTATTGAATATCGAAGCTGCACGTTATAAGGCATTTGCTGTAAGGTACATGGTCTATAAAGCTAAACCGTCGATTTTTCGGCGGTTTCTTTTTGTCTGCGTGGGAAGTGATGAATGATATTGTTGATTTTAGCGCGATATCTTCATCACAAGATCGCAGAAACAAGGTACACTAAAGCTTTCCGATGAATCATGTCTTGATTCATTTCATTTATTTTGACGGAGTGAGTAAATTGATGCGCCGTTTATCGACTGAAGATCAGAACTTCCAACAAACATTTGCAGATTTGTTGGCTTTTGAAACCGTAAATGACCCTGAGTTATTGGTGACCGTAGATCAGATTATTGCTGATGTACGTCGTCATGGCGATGCTCATGTCCTTAAGCTTACGCAACAGTTCGATCGACATCCAGCGCATCAATTCAGCGATTTAGAACTCTCGCAAGCCAGCTTAAAACAAGCCTTTGAACAGTTAGATCCTGAGGTTAAAAATGCTTTGCAGCTTGCCGCCGAGCGTATTCGTGCCTTTCATACAGCGCAAAAGCAAGAGGGCTGGCAATACGTCGATGCGCTCGGAAATACCTTGGGGCAAAAAGTAACACCGCTTGATCGCGTGGGGATTTATGTTCCTGGTGGTTTGGCGTCTTATCCTTCATCGGTATTAATGAACGCAATTCCAGCGCAAGTTGCTGGGGTAACAGAAATTATTATGGTGGTACCCGCCCCGAATGGCGTGCTCAACCCCTTGGTATTGGCTGCAGCGCACTTGGCCGGTGTACACCGCGTCTTTACCATTGGTGGGGCGCAAGCTGTTGCTGCCTTGGCATATGGTACTGAGACCATTCCATCGGTCGATAAAATTACCGGTCCGGGGAATCGCTTTGTTGCTGCTGCGAAACGTGCGGTATTTGGTCAGGTTGGTATCGATATGATTGCCGGTCCTTCGGAGATTTTAGTTTATGCTGAAGGTGCCAATAATGCCGAATGGTTAGCGATGGATGTTTTGTCTCAAGCTGAACATGACACCGTGGCACAGGCAATTTTTATTAGCCCCGATGCAGCATTACTCGATGCCGTTGCCGAAGCCATAGAAGCACATTTACAAGCTCTGCCCAAAGCAGATATTGCACGCGAGTCTATTGCCAACCGTGGGGCTTTGGTGTTGGTGAAAAACCGTCAAGAAGCAGTGGATCTGATTAACCAAGTGGCGCCAGAGCATTTGGAATTATGTTTAGATGAAGCAGTAGCGATGTCTGAACAGATTCGTCATGCCGGTGCGATTTTTATGGGACGTTATACGCCTGAAGCAATTGGTGATTATTGTGCTGGTCCGAACCATGTGTTGCCGACGTCCGGCACGGCACGTTTTTCTTCACCGCTAGGGGTTTATGACTTTCAAAAGCGTTCCAGCTTGATTATGTGTTCTGAACAAGGGGTAAAAACCCTCGCAAAAACAGCGGATATATTGGCACAGCAAGAAAATCTTGATGCCCATGCACGTTCAGCACGTTATCGCCATCAGGCCTAAATACGCTGTTTAGGTCGTGGTCTGAAATGCAGACAACGACCTATGATTTCATGATGTGTCTTTCTAAGACTATTCAGTAAAAGTATTTTCTAAGACATTCTGCCGATTAAGGCAATGAGGTCTAAAGATGGTCTGAACCCCCTTAGGCGCATATCCCTTAAAATCATCTAATGTGAAGCATTTTGCATGAGCAAACAGACGTGGCGCATGATCCAGATGTTGGCTTGCAGGATGCAGCAATCAAGAGACAATCAAGAGAACTGTTATGTCACAATGCACCGCACAACAACAACGTTTTTGGAGTCCAGAAGTTCGTCAGCTTGAGCCCTATGTGCCTGGCGAACAACCTAAAATCGATAATTTACTCAAACTCAATACCAACGAAAACCCTTATCCACCTTCGCCGAAAGTGGTCGCAGCAGTGCAACAGTTATTGCAACATGATGCTGCATGTTTACGTTTATATCCAGACCCTGATGCCAGTGCATTAAAACAAGCAATCGCTACACAGCAAGGGGTAGACAGTACACATGTTTTTGTGGGCAATGGTTCAGATGAAGTGTTGGCACATATCTTTAAAGCCTTCTTTCGTCAGCCACGCCCCTTATTGTATCCAGATATCAGTTATAGTTTTTATCCAGTCTATAGCCAGTTTTTTGCCATCGAAAGCAAAATGATTGCGCTGAATGAACACTTTGAAATTGATGTCGAAGATTATCAGCAGGCGAATGGTGGCATTATTATTGCCAATCCCAATGCACCGACCAGTATTGCTTTGCCATTGCAGCAGATTGAGCGTCTATTGCAAGCGCATCCAGACAGTGTGGTGGTCATTGACGAGGCTTATGTCGATTTTGGTGCTGAGTCAGCAGTGAGTTTGGTCACACGTTATGAAAACTTGCTGGTCTGTCAAACCACGTCTAAGTCACGCTCATTGGCAGGATTACGGGTCGGTTATGCCATTGCACAACCGCATTTGATTCAGGCACTAGAAGCGGTTAAAAATAGTTTTAACTCTTATCCAATCGACCGTTTTGCCATTGCCGCTGCGGTGGCTTCATTTCAAGATCAGGATTATTTTGCTGCGCGTTGTCAGCAGGTAATTGAGGATCGTGAGCAATTAATAGCACAGTTGAGCGCTTTAGGATTTGAAGTCTTACCATCCAAAGCAAACTTTATTTTTGCCCGTCACCCTGCACATGATGCCGCAGACTTAGCACAACAACTGCGCGAACACGGCATCATCGTGCGCTATTTTAATAAAGCGCGTATTGACCAATTTCTGCGAATTACAGTGGGGACGCCAGCCCAGCACCAACGGCTCTTAGACACTTTGCAGCAGCATATTTTAAAGTCTTAAGCCAAGACTTGAACACGTAGGCTCGCTCAAAAAAACGCTGTGATTTTTGAGCGAGCTCTGCTGAAAGGTTCGTGCACAACACATTTTGTGACTTAGTGTTATAGAGATCTTCTGACCGTTTGAACGGTGTTATTTTAAATTCGTGATTTCTGATTGATTTAATCAAAATCATTGAATTTTATAATATTGCGAAAAAATTAATTCATTTACACCACTTTGTCTTATGATCATGTTCAACTATAAAAGTGCATTATTATGATCAATGAGGTAGCGAAGTGAAAAATAATCAACACAATATACTTGACCCAAAACAAGCACATATCTGGATTATTGGTGGTGGGGTGGCGGGTATGGCCGCAGCTGCATTCGCGATACGTGATGCTCAAGTGCCGCCACAACATATTCATATTTTAGAGGAATTAGATATTTCGGGGGGTGCAATGGATGGTGGGCATACACCAAATGCCGCCAAAGCATGGGTGACGCGTGGCGGACGTATGTTGACCGATGAAACTTATTTATGTTTATGGGATTTATTTTCGAGTATTCCATCATTAGAAAACCCAGATATTTCTGTCCGAGAAGAATGCCTTGAATTCAATGCGCGTATTCAGACACATGCACAAGCGCGTTTGATTGATGCACAACATGTTATTGTCGATGCAGAAAAATTAGGTTTAAACACGTTACATCGCGCACAAATGTTACGCCTTTTAGCATCAAAAGAGGAACGTATTGGTAGTCGGCGTATCGATGAGTTTTTTGACGATAGTTTCTTTGCATGCAATTTTTGGCGGATGTGGCGTACAACTTTTGCTTTTCAGAAGTGGCATAGTGCTGCTGAGTTACGCCGTTATTTTCTGCGTTTTATTCAGGAGTTACCTCGTATCCATACCCTAGCTGGTGTGAAGCGTACAAAATACAATCAATATGATTCCATGATTTTACCGCTACAGCGTTGGTTACAAGCACAAGGTGTTGATGTGCGCTTTGGACATTATGTAGAAGATGCCGATTTTGTTGAGGATGAACAGACTGGGCAGCGCCGTGCAACACGCTTATATGTCAAACTGCCAGAAGGTTCTGAACAAATAGATTTACCAGCACATGATCTCGCTATTTTTACCCTAGGCTCAATCACAGCTGATTCTCGATATGCTACTCAAGATGATGTACCTGAATTGATTCGTGATCGTTTGGATCATGGTTGGAGTTTATGGCAAAAAATTTCTCAAAAAGCCCCAGATTTTGGTCGTCCCATGACATTTTGTGGCAATGTGGACGAGCATAAATGGGAGTCTTTTACGTTGACCTTAAAAGATGATGTTTTGCTCAATCGTATTATTGAATATACGGGAAATCAACCGGGTACGGGTGCATTAATGACATGGTTTGAGTCGGGATGGCATTTGTCAATTGTTGTTCCTGCACAGCCCCATTTTGCAGACCTACCTGATGGAAGCTATACCTTGTGGGGCTATGGTTTCCAGATTGATCATATTGGCGATTATATTAAAAAACCGATGAGTGAAGCGACAGGGACAGAGATATTAACAGAGCTTATTTTACAGTTAGGTTTTGATGATATTTTAACGCATGTATTAGCAAATACCGAGATAACGACCGTGATGATGCCTTATGCCTCGGCATTATTTGCATGCCGTAAACCGGGGGATCGACCATTGGTTATTCCAAAGGGCGCTGAGAATTTTGCCTTTGTCGGTCAATTTGTGGAAATTGAAGATGACGTAGTCTTTACCGTGGAATATTCGGTACGTGGTGCGATGCAAGCAATTTATCATTTCTTTGCGGTTCCTAGAGAAATACCAGAAATTTATAATGGCTTACTGGATCCGAAAGTGGGCTTAAAAGCATTGGAAGCAGTCTTTCACTAATAAGCTGTTCAACAGTTTGTCTGATTTAAGATTTAGGCTTTAAGATTTAGCCGCAGACTTTGTTGTTGTGTTGAGTCGGCATGCAGTGCATGTGAGTGCACTGCATTTTATTTGTAAAATATCGATCATGATTTATCCGGTGTCCAGTTCTTGAATCAGAATGAAATGAAAATTATTCTCAATATTATTGACCGACGGTCGGTCGGTAAATATAATCTTTTTATTTTTAAAAGATCTCAGACATGGAACCCATCTTTTTTCCGGTTAAGCGCTTGGTGATGGCATTGCAACAATGCGCATTCGCATGCTGTACATCAACGTGTTTTGCTACCAGCTTAATGTTGATGCCCTTGAATAGTTTTGCTGCGCCAAATAGCGATGATGATGACATTACCGTATTACCTACCATTGTTTATGCGGCTTCTGAGAATACGCAACAAGATCCCTATGGTTTATCTAAAAAAGTACAGGTTGCCAATAAAATTGCAGTCGATCTTGCTGAAACACCACAGTCGATTAATGTGGTGAGCCAGCAACAAATGGCATTGCAACAAGCACACAGTAGCAGTGAAGCCTTACGTTATAGTGCGGGGTTAAATAGTGAAAAGTTTGGTGGCTTTGGTAGTTATTTAGATTTAACTCGGATTCGTGGGGTTGATGCAGATTATTATCTCGATGGAATCCGTGTGGTGAGTAACCCGGGTAGCTGGTTACCGCAAATCGATGCATTTGGATTAGAAAAAATTGAAGTATTACGAGGACCAGCATCGGCTACATATGGTCAGGGCTTGGGGGGTGGTGTGGTTAACCAGATCAGTAAAAGACCGCAAGAAGAGAGTCGTCACGCTATACAAATTGGTTATGGGCGCTATGATGAAAAACGTTTAGGTCTTGATAGTACTGGTCCATTAAATCAGTCGGGGAGTTTATTATATCGTACGGTTGTGAGTGCATTAGACAGTGATAATCAAATTCAAAATAGCCATCATCGTCGTTTGTATTTTGCGCCATCCATCACATGGCGTCCCAATGCACAATTAGACTGGACTGTAATGGGCAGTTATACCAGAGAACCAGAACTGCCCAATTATAATGCTCTACCTGCAGTATTTTATGGTTTGAACCAAAGTACTTATCCGGCATTGGACCGTCATCAGAGTTATACAGATTATCGTGCGAATAGCTCATCTCGTACGCAAAAGTCGCTGAGTTCATTGCTGCAATATCGTTTGAATGAACAATGGCGTTTGGTGAGTAATGCACGTTATATGCATATTGACTCAGATATTTATCGTAGCATTGTTTATGGTTATCAAGAGCAGAATGGTCGCCCAATGTTGAAAGGCTATTATGAGGATACCCCAGCGACAGTTTCAACTTTTTCTATTGACCAGTATATTACAGGGCAATTCAATACTGGAGCGCTTGGGCATGATTTAGCCGTTGGTGTGGATTATACGACGGGCACATTAAAAAATGCCTTATATAGTGTAGGTCCTATTTTATTTGATCCTTATCAACCGCCTTATCATACCGAAGTGACACCTGACTTTAGCAGCAGTTATGCGGCACCATGGAAAGAACAACAAGATTTTGATCGGATTGGTTTTTATGTGCAGGATCAATTGTCCTATCAGGGATGGCGCTTGAATGTTGCAGCACGTTATGACCATGCTAAAAATGATCAGAAAACCAATATTTATTCTCCAAACGTGACAGAGCTAAATCAGAATGAAAAAAAATGGAGCTATCGTGGTGCCTTGAGTTATGTATTTGAACAGGGCTGGGTGCCTTATATCAGTTATTCCACCGCATTTGATCCAATACTCGGCACTAAACATGACGGCAGTTTATTTGTGCCTGTGGAAACCAAACAAACTGAGCTTGGCTTAAAATATAAAATGCCCAATCAGCAGTTATTGTTGACAGCAGCTATTTTTCAGCTCAATCAAACCAATTTAAAAACTGGCGATGCTGAACATTTGGGCTTTAATTTACAAGCGGGTGAAGTGCGTAGTCGGGGCTTAGACTTACAAGCCATTGGAAAATTAACCCCACAGATTAATATCAATGCTGGCTATACTTATTTAGATAATGAGTTGATTAAAGACACGACCTATCAAGGTAAAGGATTGACACAAACCCCTGAGCATAGTGCAACGCTGTGGTTAGATTATCATTTCGATCGTACGATGTTGGCGGGTTTAACCTTAGGTACTGGGGTACGTTATTTGGGATCGAGTTATGGCGATCCTAAAAATCATTTTAAAGTTCCGGCAGCAACATTATGGGATATCAGCCTGCATTATGCTTTGGATGCAATGCTACCCAGCTTAAAACAATCGAGTATCGCATTGAAAGTCGATAATGTCAGCAATAAACACTATGTGGCGAGCTGTACTTCGCAAATGTATTGCTTTGTCGGTCAAGACCGTAATGTTCGTCTTAGCTTCGACTATCAATGGTAAAGCCAATACAGCCCCACCGTGCATGCATGTAAATTGTGAATCGGGTGGGGCTGACCTATAATGAGCCACATTGTATGAAAATAAATGGGGCTATATGTCATCTCAATCTCAAATCGCCTCCGCCAAGACGCGCCAAAGACGCACTAAGCCAGCAGAAGTTCGTATTGATGAGCTCATGAATGCCGCGCAAACGTTATTTTTAGAAAAAGGGGTTGAGGCAACCACCATCAGCGAAATTATTGCCAGTGTGGGTGTTGCCAAAGGTACGTTCTATCACTATTTTGAGTCTAAGCAGCATATTATTGAAGCCTTAAAAAAGCGTTATATCGATTATTTTATTGAAGCTTTAGATCAAGCCGTTGCGCAATGTGACCCAGAGGATTGGGTGAGCCAATTCAAAGTTTGGGTCTCTGCCAATATTCAGACTTATTTAGACAGCTATCCTGTGCATGATATTGTTTTTGGGGTGCATCATCATGAACGCAAAAATAATGAAAAAAATATGGTGGTTGAGCAATTGCTTGGAATTTTAACTGGGGGGGAGCAGGCTGGAATCTGGCGGCTTGAGCAACCTCATTTAACCGCGCTCTTGATTTACTGCGGGGTACATGGTGTTGCCGATGAAGCGATTGCCAATCAACTGAAAGATATTTCTGACTTTTCAGAGCACATCGCGCAGCAGTATTTAAATATGCTGCGCGCTGAATAGTGTTAAAGTGCAGCCTCGACCACCACCACGGCTTGTTGGTGGTGGCTATGTAGCAAATGGGCGCGTACTCGATACACATCGGCAAGCATTTGAGGCGTGATCACCTGTTGTGGGGTACCGCTGGCATAGATTTCGCCTTGGTGGAGTACACTAAGGCTATCTGCAAAGTTCAAAGCCAAATTGATATCATGCAAAATGGTCAAGATACAGATCTGTTGTGCTTTGGCGATCTGTTTGAGTAAGCGTAATAACTCAAATTGATGGTGTAAGTCTAAGGCGCTGGTCGGTTCATCCAATAATAAAATTTTTGGCTGGCAGATGAGGGCTTGTGCAATGGCAACCAATTGTCGTTGCCCACCGCTGAGATGTTGAATTTTCCGTGCGGCTAAATGTGCAATGGCGAGTTGTTGCATGAGTTGATCGATGCTGCGCATATCTGCATCAGAAACTTGCCAAGCACCAGATTGTTTGAGTGGAATGAGGATTGCTTCAAACACTGTCATGCTGGAGTTCATTTGGGTATCTTGTGGCACATAGCGCGGAAAAAGAGGGTGTTCTTTTTTTAACTTAGATATGGACTGTGCGCCCCAAAAAATCTCCCCATGACCTGTTAACTCACCATAAATACGTTTTAATAAGGTTGATTTACCCGCAGCATTGGCACCCAGTAAGACATGTAATTGTCCCGCTGCCAGTGGACCGAGGTCGATCTGTTGCAAAATTTTTTTATTGGCATAGTGTGCATCGACGGCTTGAAGAATTAAATGACTCATAATTTAACTGCTCGCACGATCAAAATAAGAAATAAAGGAACACCGACAAAGGCGGTGACAATACCAATCGGAATACTTTGCCCTGTGACTAAGGTTTTGCTGGCAACAGATGCACAAGAGAGTAAAAGTGCGCCAGATAAAGCTGAAGCAGGCAATAAAAAACGTTGATCATCGCCAACCAATAGACGGGCAATATGAGGGCCAATCAGCCCGACAAAACCAATCACGCCAACAAAGGCTACACAGCAAGCAGCCAAAACACTGCTCAATAAAATCCCTTGTAAACGTAGACTTGCTACAGAGATGCCAAAGCTTTTGGCGCGGTTATTGCCCAGCTTCAGTGCAGTTAGTGCCCATGATTGACGAGCAAATACGCAAAAACAACTGATAAAGCAGAGCGCAACAATGGCTAGTTTGACCCAATTGGTTCGTGCAAGGCTGCCCATATTCCAAAATACTACGGCAGAGATTGCCTGTTCTGGTGAAATATACTGTAGCGCATCGGTGAGGGCACTAAAGGTAAATACCAAACTGGTGCCGAGTAACACAATCATTTCGGTACTGGCTTGATGACGTTGACTAAAATAGTAAATGAAAGCTGCTGCCAACATGCTACATAAAAAAGCATTTACCGATACCGCATACACCAACCATTGCTCAGGCAAGAAACTAATGCCCAGTACAATGGTGAGTGCCGCACCAAAACTTGCGGCAGAAGAAAGCCCGAGGGTAAATGGGCTGGCAAGGGGGTTATTGAGGACCGTCTGCATTTGTAAGCCCGCAATAGACAGACTGGCTCCGACCAAGACTGCGGTTAGGGCTATGGGTAAACGAATATCCCAAAGCACCATATTTAAGGCTTGGTCTGAAGATTGTCCCAATAGGGCGCGGCTGATTGCCCCTAGACTGTAGTTGGCAGGACCGAGTGCCAATTCAGCCATAAATGCCAATAAGGTGATCAGTGCCAATAGCAGCAAGATGATTAAGCGGCGGTGCACTAATTTTTGATAATGATGACTCATGAATTTTTGTCCATATTGAACCAATAACCTGCTTGATACGGAATGGGCAGGAACTGATGATGCAGTTTTTGGAAGTTCTGTTCAGGATTGAGATCTTTAAAAATATCGGGGTAGAGCCATTTGGCAATTTGTTGCATTGCAATAAATTGATAGGGGCTGTCATAGAATGGATGCCAGAGAGCATAAACACGTTGTTGTTTAACTGCCGTGAGATATTTATAAGCTGGGCGTTGTAACAAGCCCAACATACTGCGACGACTTTTAGAAATATCGATACCCGGTCCAAGATTGATCCATTGCCCATAGGGCGAATAGTATTTCCAATCCGCACCAGTCATGATGATGAGATCTGGATGGCTGGTCATGAGCTGTTCTGGATGCACCATGCCATAGCCTTTGATCCAACGTTCAGCAATATTGTCTGCGCCGAGTTGATGGATCAACCGTCCGAGATTATGTCGCCCATAAGATAGACAACATTCATCATACAATCCGGCGGCACGTTCAATAAAAACTTGTGGGCGTTTATGCTGTGCTGGTATTTTTTTGATTGTTTGCATTACCAAATCTATCTGCTGTTGACGAAATTGATTGAAGCGTTTGGCTTTGTCATTTTGTTGAAAAATTTGCCCTAAGATGGCAATACTTGGTGCAGTGTTATTGGCACTGTCTAAACTAAAATCGACATAGACGATTGCAATACCTAACTTGCTGAGTGTCGATGGAAATTTCGAGGCATCGACCGTGGACTTACTACTGAGGTTGAACACCACGACATCTGGACGCAGTGAAATAATTTTTTCTAGATTGACGCTGCTGACATCATTGTCTTTAAAGGTATAAATGGATGACAATGCCGGAAAACGCCGTTGATAAGCTTGGTATCCAGTATAGTCCGATACTTTAAAGCCATCGCCCCAGGCTAGAATACGTTGAAAGGGATTTGTAGTCGGGTTGATGAGGGCAACGGCATAGGCCAAGTTACCATTGGCTAAAATTACTTTTTCGATAGGTCGTTTGATCTGGATTTGTTGTTTTGCGAGATCTTGTAGCATGAATGCTTGAAACTGCTGTTGTGTCCAAGCTGTTGTACTGCACAACAGGACATAGAGATAAAGCAGAAAGGCGAGTTTTTTCATAATGCGTATAAAGGCTGTCAGTGATGAAGATAAAGGGTTGCTCTTGATGGAAGCATGCGCTGTATTTCAGTATTGCATCATACTTATTGACCGACCGTCGGTCAATAAGTAATATAATGATTCTCATTTGAATATATAAGGTGGAGCATGAAAGCGAGCCATAAGCCGATTTATCTTATCGCGGCGCTGTATATCAGTACCTTTCTCTGTCTGGTCGATTTAAGTAGTGTCAACCTTGCACTAGGGAGTATTCAGGATGAATTTCATAGTGATATGGCAGATTTACAGTGGGTCATTGACAGTTATGCATTGAGTTTATCGAGTTTGATGCTGGCAGTTGGTGCGGTCAGTCAGCGTATTGGACGCAAAAACTTATGGTTACTTGGGGTCGTGATTTTTATCATGGGTTCAGTGATCTGTGCGCTCGCAAGCAATTTCAGTCTGTTGATTATTGGACGTCTGGTACAAGGTGTTGCGGGTGCTGTGCTGATTCCTTTGGCGCTGGCGATTATTGCCCATCATTTTCAGCAACCACAAGATAAGGCAAGAGAAATCGGACGTTGGAGCTCCTTTAGTGCTTTTTCGTTGATTGTCGGTCCCTTAATGGGCGGGCTGATGGTGCATCATTTTGGCTGGCAAAGTATTTTTTGGCTCAATCTTCCAGTTGGTCTATTGACGCTCTATCTTGGTTATTGTGGGATTGAGGTGGATCGAGAAACAAGCAGCGTACCTTTTGACTATTTAGGCTTACTCTATAGTGCAGCAGCTGTAGCAACATTGACCTATAGCATCATCGCTTTGCAACAAGCACATTGGGGGCATTGGCTATTGCTCTGTATCTTATTGTTTGTGGCTGCAACGATGGCCTTTGCATGGCGTCAAAAACATGCGCAGCATCCTTTGATTCCAAATCATTTATTTAAAAATAAGCGTTTTTTAGCCTATAACGCCATTTCTTTTATCTTGGGATTTGCCGGTTATAGTTCACTATTTGTTTTTGCACTGTTTTATCAAAATCAAGTGCAATTAAGCGCTGCCCAAACTGGCTGGCTGATTGCACCGCAATTTTTAACCCAAGCTGTGGTATCGATCGCTTTTGCCAAATTGCATCAACGTTTTGCCGTAGCGCATTTGTTAAAAATTGGTTTGGCGATTTCCGGTTTAGCATTATTGGCAATGTATAGTTTTCAGGCCGATTCAAGCTTGGCATTATTTATTGTTTGTGGTGCTTTGATGGGGATTGGTGTGGGACTCATTGTACCAGGCTCAAGTACCTTAATTATGAGCAGTGTTGATGCGGAAGATGGTAATTTCGCTGCAGCGATACTCAATACCTTACGCCAATTGGGGATGACCATGGGCATCGCTGTGTTGGGTACCGGCATGACCATGATTGCCGCTTTGGCGCAACAACATGGCGATAGCGCACAACATGCTGAGCTACTGGCTTTTCATGCCGCTGTGTTATTGATGGGGGCGTTATTTTTACTTGCTATCTGCTTTGTGCGTCATCGTTAGGTACATCGATCCAACCCAGTGAGTATCTACAAGCGAGTAAAAATGTCGTGCTTTAGGGCACGACATTTTTTTGGGATGAACTTGCTAGATTTATTATGCCATTACACTCATACGGCTTCTGAGACGCTTTCTGATCGTGTTCGCAGCATCTTGTAGATTTTTTAATCCATTCTGCTTTAGAGATCATCATCTTTAAAAATTTTAATTTTTCGATGGCGTTGCCAAGGGAGTCGACGCTCAATAGATTCCGGTACATCACCACTTAAAGAACGTAAACGCAAGTGGATGGCTGCTTGTGCAATCAAGTTGGCAGAGACTGGCGCAGTAATAAATGCTAAAAAGGTAATGATCAATTCAGCAAAGCCAAAACGTCCTTGAAATGCAGCATAAATGAGTGCTGCAATTAAAAAACTTCCCAACCCTAAAGTACTTGACTTGGTGGGTGCATGGAGCCGCATAAAGAGATCGGGGAGTTTTAGCATGCCAATTGACCCGACGACTGTAAAGAAAGCACCAATCAGTAAGAAAATGCTGACCAAGATTTGCATGAGAATATCCATCAGAGCCTCCTAATCGATGACATGACCGCTAGTAAAATAGCGGGCGAGTGCAGCTGTGGATACAAAACCAAGCATGGCAACCAATAAAGCACCCTCAAAAATAGAGGTCGTTGCCCAATAAATACCAAGAATGATCATTAAACAGGTGGCGTTTAAAAATAAGGTATCCAAAGCCAAGAGACGGTCGACAATAGAAGGGCCCTTGATTAAACGAATCAAGCACATAAACATTGATAAAGTCACCATCAGCAGACTAATCCCAAGAGCATACTTTAAAATCATGCGCCATTCTCCTGCGGTTTGACGTTAAAGATTGCCATTAACGGCTGTTCATAACGTTGTTTAATGTCTCGAATATCTTGTTCGGTATCATCGCTGTTCAGTGCATGCACTAAAATATCACCCCGCTCCTGATCAATCCCGGCACTCACTGTACCTGGCGTTGTGGTGATGATCATTGCCAATAAGGTGTTGACGTATTCATGATCGCTATCCAGTGGAACACGATACCATTTTGGCTGCAGCGCATGTGTGGGACCGAGAATTTGTTTGGCGACTTGGATATTGCATAAAATAATATCCCATAACACCACAAAGAATAGCCGTAGCGCCAAAGACCAGCTATTGACTTGGGTTTTGATCAGAAAAGGTTGAATCAGCTTGGGAATACAAAGACCGAGCAGTCCCGCAACGCTGATATCATAAAAAGTTGCGCTATGTGATAGCATCAACCAAACCAAAGCAATCCAAGCCGATACAAAGGGATGTGGTAGGCAACGCGCGAAAAAGCCGTTTTTATTGCTCATGATTGCGGGCTCCAATACTGCGACTTGCATCTAGTTCATCTATGGCGGGCGTCGCTTGTTGTGTAAGTCGCCATTTATGTTCAGTAATGTGTTCACCCTTGAGCGTTTGTGGGCTAATAATGGCTGGAATGGTGTAGGCTAAAGGATCTTCAGCTTCTCCAGTATATTTGGTTTCAGGCACATAGAGTGGATCAAAAGGCTGTACACTAATATTTTGCCCTTGCGCATCTTGGGTGAGAATCGCTTGCTGATAAGCTTTTTGATCAAAAAGCTGTTCGGCAGTTTGTTCGACATAACTTGTGATGGGGGCAGCAAAAACAACATAGGCAACCAATAAACTGAGCAATAAATAAATACTATGGTCATTGCGTGGTGGAGCACGATTGGGCAGTACTTGGTAGCTGCTATATGCCTCTTGTTTCGGGTCGGTTTCCGGTTTTTCTGCTTTCCAGAATAAGATCAAACCCACACGGCTAAAGCCGATTATACTGATGAGACTGACCAATAAGATGACAGCAATGACCCATGCTTGGGCTGAGTTGTGCATGGTTGCTTGTAAGATCATGATCTTGCCAAAGAAACCGCTGAGTGGCGGTAGACCGGCCATCATTAAGGCAATGATGAAAAAGCTCATGGAAACCGCAAATTGTTGTTTCATTTGTGGTGCAATTTTTAAATGGTCTTTCAATTCACCGCGTTGCGATGTTACCCAACCACAGAGTAAATACAGTGCTGCTGCGATGAGGGTACTGTGGACCAAATAATACAGCGCACCTGCCCAGGCATTACTGTTCATTAGGGCGATTGCAACCAAAATGGTGCCGATGGAGGACAATACCATAAAGCCAGTAAAGCGGCGTAAACGGTCACTGGCTAATGCTGCCACTGCACCATATAAAGTGGTCATTAAGCCGATGGGCAATAGCCATTGCGCCAAAATTTGTTGACTCTGACTGTCGACAAATACAGTACCATTGACCCTTAAGATGGCATAGATTCCGACTTTGGTCATGATGGTAAATAATGCCGCAACCGGTGTAGTGGCAACGGCATAGGTTTTGGGCAACCAAAAACCGACAGGAAGCATGGCTGCTTTGATGCCGAAGACCACAAATAATAATAAACCACCGGCACTTGCCAAACGTTGTTGATCGGGAGGAAGTGTGCTGATAATACGTGCAACATCGCTCATATTGAGACTGCCGACACTGCTGTAGACTAGACCCAAGCCAATGAGAAATAAGGCCGATGCCAATAAGTTAATGGTGACATAGTGAATGCCCAACTGAAAACGGGCCTTGCCTTGACCATGCAGCAGCAACACATAGGATGCCATGAGCAAAATTTCAAAAAATACAAATAGGTTAAATAAATCGCCAGTGAGGAAAGCACCGCTTAAACCCATCAGTAAAAAATGTACCATGGCATGAAAATAGCGACCACGTTCATCCCATTGTTTGCAGGCAAACCAAATTAAAATTGTCGCTAAGCTATAGGTGAGCAGCAGCATCATGGCAGAGAGTCGATCGAGCACCAGCACAATGCCAAAAGGCGCGCGCCATTCACTGAGTTGATAAACGATAATCTGACCGTTATTGGCCTGTAGCAAATAGGCAATGGCGGTGCACAACCCCAGTAGTACCGATAACATGCTAATGCTACGCCGCCAAGGTTGACGCCAGTCATGCGATAAGGAACCTGAACCCGGGTTACCCAATAACACCAAAAGAAAGGCGGTAACTGCAGGAATTAAAATGCCAATGATCGGCGTATGGGTTTGCCAAAAATTAAAAAAACTCATCATCAAGGCTCATCCTCACGCGGGTCAGTCACAGGAATTTCTTCTTTGGAGTCGACATGGTCTGAACCTGTTTCATAACGACTACGTAAGGCCAATTGCACAATAAAGGCTGTTGTTGCAAAGCCAATAACAATGGCAGTGAGCACCAAGGCTTGAGGCAGTGGATCGGTTACCCCCAGCGTATCGCTTAAGATCGCGGGTGCATTGACTTGAATGCGTCCGGTACTAAATAAGAATAAGTTCACGGCATAACCAATCACCGCAAGCCCAAGCACTACGGGGAAGGTTCTGGCACGTAAAATAAGATAGACACCTGTTGCAACCAATAATCCAATAGCAGATGCGAGTAAAAATTCGAGACTGATCATGAATTATCCCTTGGGTACTGGACCGGACATCGTAGAATGTCGCGAGTCGCCTAATACAGAAATGAGTAACATGGTGGCACCCACGACGGTGACGTAAACACCCAGATCAAATGCTGCCGCAGATGCAAGATGCATTTTCCCCCATAAGGGTGCATCGACATAAATATGCGCGCTGGTGAGAAAGGGTCTGCCCCAAAACCATGATGCCATACCAGATAGTCCAGCGATGCATAATCCAGTACCGATCCAGCTTTCATAACGTCGCCCAGATTTGGCTTTGAGAATGGATTCGGCATGGTCCTGTCCAATGGCCATAAACTGGATGACCAGTGCCATCGCCGTGATCAGACCTGCAATAAATCCACCCCCAGGATAGTTGTGACCACGTAGGAAGATATAAAAACTTACCACCAATGCCAGAGGTAAAATCCAAGAAGCTGTCATGCGTAGCATCAGGGGAGAGGGACTAAAACGATAGGTTAGACCTTGTGTTACCGTGGTGCCATGTGCTCGCATGCCATCCATCATGCACAGTGCACCAATTGCAGCAATGCCTAAGACGGTAATTTCACCGAAGGTATCGAAGCCACGGAAATCGACTAAGATTACATTCACCACATTGGAACCACCACCTAGAGGCAAGGACTGTTGGACGAAAAACCATGAAATTGAGCTGTGGTCGCGTGTGAGCATGAGCCAACTGATCCAGCCAATACCGACACCGGCAAGTACTGCAATGATCCCATCACGCCAGCGTCTTGCACTGCGTGATTCATATGGTGTGAGCTGAGGAAGTAGACCAAGCCCCATCAGCAATAAGACCGTGGTGACAGCATCTACACTGATTTGCGTTAAAGCAAGATCTGGTGCAGATAAGGCAACAAAGACCATGGTGACAACTAGACCAATGGCACCGCTGATTAAAACGGCTTTGATCCGCTCATGGTGAAACCAGAGCATCATCCAACATGCAGAGAATAAAAGTAACCATAATACGATGGCGGTCCACGGTGCGGCGGTGAGCGTGCGTTGACCTGTGCTTAAGCCTTGGTTGAGCAGAGGGACGCTGACGATCACCACGCTAAAGAGCACAATCAGAAAGAGATAGTTTTGTAATGAACCTGTTTCGGTGTATTTTTTTAGCTGCGCAGCAAATTTCTTCAGATATTTTAGGATTTTTTCAAAGATCAGTTTGCCTTGCACAGGACCGAGATAGCGCTCTAGCGCGATATGTCGGATACGATCACCACGTGCCAAGACGCTATAAAATAGCACGCCACCGAACAGGGCGATGGCACTCATCAAGAGTGGTGCATTAAAGCCATGCCAAATTGCAAGGTGCACAGACTGCATACTATAGTCTTGGCTACTTGCCATGGCGCCGGCATTGACAAAAATCTGTACGCTAATAGCCGGTACGATCCCAACTACAAGACACAGTGCCGCCAGTAGGATAACCGGCGCACGCATGCCTAGGCTGGGTTCATGCGCATGTTGGTTGGGGATATCACGTCCCAAAGGACCATCAAAAAATACCCCATGTACAAAGCGTGTTGAATACGCCACCGCAAATAACCCTGCTAGGGTTGCAACAATGGCGGCAATCACGACTGCTGAGCTGCTGAGGTTGGCTAATAATTCGGTAAAGAACATTTCCTTAGAGATAAAACCATTGGTCAGCGGTACGCCAGCCATCGCTGCCGCCGTGATCATGGTTAAGGTCCCTGTAAACGGTAGAACTTGCCAGACACCGCGTAACTTTCTGAGATTACGTGTTTCAGTTTCATGGTCAATAATACCGGCAATCATAAACAATGCAGCCTTAAAGGTGGCATGGTTAATGATATGGAAAATAGCTGCGGCAACAGCCAAAGGCGAGCCAATGCCTAATAGGCAGACGATCAACCCCAGATGACTAATAGTGGAATATGCCAATAAACCTTTGAGGTCATCTTTGAAAATCGCAAAGCATGCTGCCATGCAGAAGGTCAATAAGCCAATCGTGGTCACGATACCATGATAAAGCGCTGCCCCAGCAAAGATCGGCAACAAACGGGCAAGTAAGAAAATACCGGCTTTGACCATGGTGGCGGAGTGCAAATAAGCCGAAACCGGAGTGGGGGCTGCCATGGCATTGGGGAGCCAAAAGTGAAAAGGAAATTGCGCGCTTTTGGTAAATGCACCACATAAAATCAGCAGCAAAATAGGCACAAATAATGGACTACTCTGAATCTGTGGTCCCATATTGAGGAGCTCATCTATTTGATAAGTGCCAGTAACTTGCCCTAATAAGATAAAACCACCCAGCATTGCGAGACCACCCAGTCCAGTGACCGTCAGTGCCATCCGTGAGCCAGTTTGTGCTGCTTCGTACTGGCTCCAATAGCCCACCAGTAAAAAGGATGAAATACTGGTTAACTCCCAAAAAACCAATAAAATAATGAGGTTGTTTGAAAGTGAAATGCCGAGCATTGCCGTCATAAACAGCATGAACAAGGCATATAGCTTGCTCAATGAATTGGGCGGGCTAAGATAATAATAAGCATAAATATAAATCAGGGTACCGATGCCACTAATCAGTAGCGAAAAAATTAAACCCAGCGCATCTAAGCGGAAACTGAGATCGATGCCCAATTGCGGTAACCAAGACCATGTTTCTGTGATGACTATACCGTGTAATACCGATTTTGCTTGGCTAAGTAATAAGATAAAACTGGTGAGACTGGCACTGATTGCCCCTAAGGCGGTAAGCCCCCTTGAGTAGCGTTTTAGCCAGAGCACCAGTATTGTGCCAATGACTAAAGGAAATAAGATGATAATCGGTAGCACACGCGTATCCAATGTCGTGAATAGGTCGAAACCTATGTGGATATTATCTTTCAAGGATTACAGGAACTCAAAAGGAGTTCCAAAATGCTCGATCTTGAAAGCCAAACGAAAATTAAAATAAATTAGGAGTCAGTTGTATTGCGCAACTCACTGTCGATCAGATTTGAAGTATAAAATGCAGTAAAATACTGATGCTGCAAGATATATGATCGTAATGATCTTATTACATGACTCGGTGAACATCAATAATAATTACATAGATATTCACATTATTTATACGTGAAATTTCGCATCATTTTGCTGCAAAGTGAGACAACGCTTAGGTCTAGCACTCTGGATAAAAAATATTACTTTTGCGGTCGTTGTCTTCAGCCAATAAACGCGATAAAGCCGCCTGTTGCGTGAGATTTAATGCTTGAATCTGGGCAAAGAGTTGCTGTACATCTTGGTCCGCTGCATGATGATCAAGGGCTGTTGTTTCAGGCAGCTGCTCTGCGGTTTCAGCTGGCGCGTGGGGTTCTGCAACAGGCGCAAGCTCAAGATAGTGTGTTTGATGTTGTTGCCAGTGTGCATCCAGTTCAATTGGGAAAATACCGTTAGATTTGAGGCGTAGGCATTGATAATCTTCGGCATTTTCTAAGATTGCTGGATCACTGGCACTGACAATAAATTGTAGCTGCGGGAAGGCGTGTTGTAGACGGCTTAAAATACTACGGCATGCATCACTATCGAGTTCGGCATCAATTTGGTCAATCAGCACAATACCATAGCCTTCTTGCTGGGGATAAAGACTAAGCGGGTTGAGCAAACACAAACGTCGTACGATATCGCCGACCAAAGCGATCCAGACTTTAAGATGGTGAGGAAGTTGTTGAAAACTATATTTTTGATTTTGGTATTCCAGCATCAATTGTAATTTTGGTTCATAGACCAGATACAGCTCACTGAGCTCAGGGAATACAGTACACAGACTTTGTTTGAGGGCATGTAAACACGGTGAATGCTGTTCAGTACGTGCTTGAAGCAGGGCATCATGAAAAAAAGTAGAAGATGCTTGCTGATTGAGCATCTGTTGTGCACTGGGTCCAAGTAATTGTTGAAAATAATAAGCACTCTTTGCATTTTCAATATCGGTAATTTCACGTAACCATTCAAAAAAACGGTTAAATGTAGTAAACGGCACTGCCGTAAGCTCATAGGCATTGTGTAGATTGAATTGGGCGGGGTTATTTTTATTTAATAAATTGATCTCATGCACAAAACGTGTTTCAGGATAATACGCCAATAATGGCAGCGTTTGTAGGCTATCCTGTTTTAGCGTGCGTTGATAGCGTGTGATCAGTTGTTCTAATTGTTCTGTTTCAACACGGCTCATGCCAACATCTTGAGCATTAAGATTCTTAAAAAGCTGCCAATGGCATAAAGAGAGGTCAGTTGCCGCGACATGATCGACTTCGGAAAGTTGCCCAATTTCTTCTGCAATTTGCACACAAACTTCGGTGCTGGCTGAACGTTGCCCAGCCTTGATTTCCCAATCTGCCAAGACGATTCCTGCATAGCGCATATCTTTGAGGCGCGCAGGAAACCAGCTCAATGCATGGAAGATGTTTTTTATAACTGCAGTTTTGCCACAGCCTTGGTCGGCTAAAATCACACTGATTAAACTTTTTTTATAATCAAACTCGATATGCAGCTGTGAAAAACAATATGTGTTTTTGAGTGTTACCGATTTTAATAACATAATCACCTCGGATCACAGCAGAACTGTGTTGTGTACAACGCGAGCGCACGGGCTACCTCAGATTGCTGTGTTTGCTGGATGGTGGGCAGCGCGTTTATAAATAAAATAACTCATATTTTCATAGTATTTATGTCGGCATACCTTAGCAGAATGTGTGGATTCTCCCTAGCGCTTATTTGCAATTATTACCTGATCATAGTGATTTTGTGTTGCTTGATCTGTTCAATAAAAAACCGAGAAGCGCAGCAGATGCGGCGTTTGGCTGCATGCTATGGTGCTATTGTGCTGATCTGGCATGTATCTGCTATAGCGATTTCGCAATGAAATTGTATGCTGTATTTAATACGTTTTAGACAGTTTTGTCGCTATGCGGTCGGCTAGGCTGTTGCGATGTTAGCCTGACCGCGTTTGAGTTTAAGTTGCTGAACAAGATCATAAATATGGTGGATATTGAGGCTACTTTTGGCACGGGTACATGCGACATAGAGTAAGCGCAGTTCTTCATCCTGAATTTTATGATCAAGCCCATTGATTTTAAACTGATAATCATCTTCTAAATGCACCCGATCCCATTCTAAGCCCTTGGCTTTATGGGCGGTAGAAATGACATAATCTGCTTGATCTAACGGGCTGATTTTAGCCAAAGCTTTTTTTAAGGGGGCGGTGCCATGCTCATCGACCAATTTTACCAAAGGCTTGATATCACTACCGTCATTGGTTTCACAGTATTCGTGTACATCATGCCAAGAATTGAACCATGCCAGCTCTGGCACATCGGTTACCCGTTTGCCTTGTTTCAGCAAGCTGGCTGCATCGACAAAACGGTTTAACTTTAGGTGATCGGCTTGTAAGCTGACTTTATCACCTTGTACTAAACCAGATAACAGTAATTCCATGGCACGTGCATTGGTACGACATAAGATTGCATCACGCATTTTGGTATGTGGTTTGTTGACTACACGCGATTTGCGTTCAGCATTGCCGATTAAGGGTACTGCTTCATCTAGCCCACCGAGTAAGGCATTGGCAACCTCTGCAATTTCGTCACCAAAACGAAAAGAGGTGGTGAGCCGAGACTCGGGGAGCGGCAATTTTTGCATGGCATTGATGGCACCACGCCAAGCATAGATTTGTTGATGGGCATCACCGACATAAATCACTTGGGTTTGCCTTTGTTTGAGTAAAATACCCAACATAAGTGGATCGGCATCTTGTGCTTCATCAAATAGCACATAGTCAGCAGGAATATTGGGTTCAGATAAAGCCCAGAGTTTTAAATAGATATCATGACCAATACCCGCTTGATGCTGCGGGTCTATTGACTCCAACCAACGACGTTCCACCGCAGGATAGAGATGTTTTTGCAAGCTGTCGATATCGTCCGGATGCAACCATGAGGGTGCTTGCAAATGTCTTGGTGCTGGGTATTGTGAACTGGTTGAACAAAAGTAACTGACGGCATTGGCCACCAGACTGGCGAGACGACTTGAGGTGAGCAGGTATTTTTCATATCGTCCCCCCATTAAACGTCTGAGCGTAATCGGTGTCAGACGGTATTCATTGGCCATAAAGCTTGGACTTAAACGCGGCAGGCGTAATTTGTCGGTGACTCCTCGTGGCACACTGCGAAAAGCCAAGGAGTGAAAAGTACGGCAGTTGACGTTTTGATGAAATTTAGCTTGGGCTTCATTGGCAATGGCCTTGTTAAATGCCAGATACATCCCACGTCGTTGCGACAAGGCATTACTGATCATTTCTAAGGTCGTGGTCTTACCCGTACCCGCATAGGCAATGACTTTAAAAGATTCACCTTTTGCGGCTTGCGTAATGGCAAGACTTTGTTCTGCGGTTGGTTTTAATATTTGAGGCACAAGCAAAGCGTCTATAGGTCAAAGGGTTGGCAAAGATTGTGACCAGAGGTCGCAATGCGCAGGCTTGAGTATAGCAAAATATTCACATGGCGGGGAGATTTGCGCTGTATTGCTGAGCTTTGCCAACAAGACAGCTGTGCTTGCTGGCAAAGTTCTCAGGTCTCAGATGCAGCGCTAAAACCAAACGCTAAAACCAAGTGCTACGGTCAAGCGTTTAAGCGCTTAAGGACAGACCTTGTTGTGCCAAATAATTGGCATGGGCATTGAGTAAGGCTTGTACGGAACTGCTGGCGATGTCGTGATCAATGGCAACGCCCCAATAGCTTTGACCTTGTGCATCTAAACAACGGATATAACTAATACAACGGCTATGGCTGCGGCTGCCTAAGGTATGTTCGCTATATTCCGCAATGGTCATTGCAACAGGCCATTTATGTTGTAAAGCAAGTAATGATGCCGAAAGTAAACCATTACCATGCCCTTGGAGTTTGGACTTGCGCCCCGCAGCATCAATGTTGAGCTGCACTTGATAGCTCGCATCTGTCATTTTTTGACTTTGATAGTCTAGCAACTGTAAATGTGGTGTAGCGTGTATTCCATAACTTTGACAGAAAATTTGCCAAATTTCCGCTGCACTGAGTTCGCGATTGGCTTGTTCGGTGTGTTGTTGAATCACTTGGCTAAAATCACGTTGTAAGCTTGCGGGCAATTCCAAACCATGATTTTGTTGTAAAATCCACGACGCACCACTTTTGCCCGATTGACTGTTGACCCGAATAACCGCCTCGTAGCTACAGCCTAAATCGGCAGGATCAATCGGCAAATATGGTACTTCCCAATAACAATGCGTTTGTTGTTGCCGGGCTTGAAAGCCTTTTTTGATGGCATCTTGGTGGCTTCCCGAAAAGGCAGTAAAGACCAATTCACCAACATAGGGGTGACGTGGATGAATCGGCAATTCATTGCATTGCTGTACAATCTCTGCGACTTTACGAATGTCTGAAAAATCAAGTTGAGGCGCAATACCTTGGCTATATAAATTTAGTGCAATATTGACTAAATCGACGTTACCGGTACGTTCACCATTGCCAAACAAACAGCCTTCTACCCGATCGGCACCTGCCATTAAAGCGAGCTCTGCCGTTGCCACTCCTGTACCACGGTCATTGTGCGGATGAATACTGATGCTGACAGCATCACGTTGTGAAAAATGCTGGCAGAAATATTCGATTTGATCGGCAAAAACATTGGGCGTACTGACCTCTACCGTGGTCGGAAGGTTGATAATCATTGGACGATCGGCACTGGGTTGCCATACCGCAGCGACGGCTTCACAAATTTCCAAGGCAAAATCCATTTCAGTAAAACAAAAGGTTTCTGGTGAATACTGATAGGTCCATTGGGTGTCTGCTTGTTCCGCGCAACGAGCTTTGATTTGCGCCGTGGCTGCAATGGCAAGTTGGATGATTTCCGCTCGACTTTTTTGAAAAACAATACGCCTAAATACTTCCGCCGTCGCATTATAGACATGCACAATGGCACTTTTGGCACCTTTTAATGCCGCAAAAGTTCGGTCGATCAGATCTGCTCGCGCCTGAGTCATCACCTGTATCGTGATATCATCAGGAATTTTTTGTTCTTCAATAAGATAGCGGACAAAATTAAAATCAGTTTGTGAGGCAGCAGGGAAGGCGACCTCAATTTGCTTAAAGCCACAGCCCAGCAATAATTCAAAAAAAGCTTTTTTCTTGTCGTGATCCATCGGATTGGCAAGGGCTTGGTTGCCATCACGCATATCGGTCGAGCACCACATTGGTGCTTGCTGAATACGACGGCTGGGCCATGTGCGTTCAGGGAAATCCATAAATATAAATGGACGATATTTTTGTTGTGGTTGTTCTAACATAACAAAGACCTCTTTGGCAGATAAGACCATCATGCCAAGCTCAGCCTATGTCTATCTAACGCGGCATAGACTAATGCTGTCGAATAAAAGACATTTGTTTTTGCGGTTGATTTGCGATGTGGAGCCGAGCAACTTAAGCATTCACTTAAGCATCAATCGTCGGTGCGGTTTTGAGATATTGGCTTGGGGTACAGCCCATTTCACGCTTAAACATATAACTAAAAGCACTCGGGCTGTCATAGCCGAGATCAAGTGCAATGGTGAGAATCGGTGTGTTGAGAGAGAGCGCAGTTAACGCGTGTAATAATTTGGCTTGTCGTTGCCAGTGCCCAAAACTCATTTGCATTTCGCGTAAAAAATAACGGCTAATGGTTTTACTGCTCAAATGAAACTGTTGGGCTAATTGTTCTAAGCTGATGTTTTGTCCAAGATTTTGACTAAGATACAGACAAATATTCTGTAGCGTTGCCGATTTGGCTTCGGGTAGCTGAAAAGGCAATTGTTCCAAGAAACGAACTTCATCTAAGATCAATTGTAGCAGACGTTCATCGCGGCTATGCGCTTGTACAGCATGTTGAATGCTCAGTGCACTATTGATCAATTCGGACAGTAAAGGGCTAATCGCGACCACTTGGCAGTGATTGGCTAAATCGGCTCTGGCATAGGGATCGATAAACACCCCATGGGCTTCGACCTGACCATAAATCTTAATACAATGTTCAGTCTGTGCAGGAATCCATACCCCTTTATTGGGGGGAATGACCCAGATGCCTTGCCGTGTTTGTACGTGGATCGCGCCACTTAAACTGTGTAATAACTGAATGCGGTCGTGTTGGTGAAAGGGTTCGGTACAACCATGTGCATAATGCTGTGCAAAGGCAAAAATAGGATAGTCAAGATGACCATGATGATAATGCATGGTGTCAGACTCCTTCAACAGTGACATCAAACACCATCACGTAGGTGTTTGATGTTGTGGCGCTGGTCTAATGGCGCAGCCCCACATTTTATGATTGATGACTGGCTTATGCTTGACGATTGGCTTTTTCCACTAAGCCAGATAGCCCTTGGCGGCGTGCCAATTCATTGAGCACAACTTGTGGGTCGATATCGAAATAGCCTAGCGCGATAATACTATGGAACCAGACATCAGCCACTTCATAGATAAAGTCATTTTTATGGTCGGCACAAGGGTCTTGTGCATATTCTTTGGCTGCTAGAATCAGCTCTATGCTTTCTTCACCGACTTTTTCGAGGATCTTGTTGAGCCCTTTATGGTAAAGCTGAGCAATATAAGAGCTATCGGGATTCGCCGTTTTACGCTGTTGCATCAAGTCTGCCAAATAGTTGAGAACTTCAACTTGTTCAGCTTGTGCATTGGAAGCTTGCATGACTTGGCTATGTGCATTTGGGCTTGGGCTTTTTTCGGCATAGATCTGTGTTGGATCTTTAAGCTGAGCATCCACCACCTCCCAACCGTGTGCCGTGAGTTTACGGTAGAAGCAGGACTCGCGCCCGGTATGACAGGCAATGCCGCCGTGTTGTTCGACAGATAAGATGATCACGTCGGCATCACAGTCTAAGCGGATTTCATGAATACTTTGAAAATGCCCCGACTCTTCGCCTTTATGCCAAAGTTTTTGGCGAGAACGAGAATAATAAACGGCTTGATTTTTTTCAGCGCTCAAGCTCAGGGCTTCACGGTTCATCCATGCCACCATCAACACGCGACCGCTACGATGATCCTGAGCAATGGCAGGGATTAGACCTTGTTGATTAAATTTGACTTCATCAAGCCATTGCGTATTTGCCATGAGGGTTCACCTTTTGTTTATTTCACGTATGGCTTGCCAATATGCTGTGTCTTGGCAAGCGATATTTTGCTGCATGTTATCATGCAAGCATGTGTGCCTGCTTGTAAATACTAACACGACTAAATCCATAATCAGGACTCAAGACACTAAAAAGCTGTCCTGTACCCTGATCATGGATTGGGCAAAATGCAGTGCGCAAGCGTGAAACTTAAAGTGCCGCGCTATCTTGTGCGGTGAGTACGGTCACGCCAGCACCTTCTGAACCACAAAAACCATCAAACAATGCAAAGAAGGCATCTGGATCTATAACTTGCTCTGGTGAAAAGACGCCTGCGTGTTGGAAATGACCTTGCTGCAACAAGGGTAAAAATAATGCTTGTGGAATACCGGTCAGGGTGGCCATCCCACCTGCTGGCAAGTGTTTTAAGTAGGCACCGACGCGCGTCGGTTTGTTGTCTTTGAGACCCGCAGCAAAAGCAAATGAGCCCGGGGTTTTTACTGCCACGGGACTGGCTTGAGTCGTTGGGGCATCTTGCTGTACCTGTTGCAATATTTTGCGTGCTGCATCATCGACACTGATTTGTCCAGCAGCAATGGCTTGGGCAGCTTGGCGTAAACTATCAACCCAATCAGCAATGCCTAACATGCCGTTATAACAGCTTTGTAATTGCGTAAAGTGCCGTGGCAAGGTAATGGCTTCTGGATGCCCCAATGACCAAACGTCCATTAAACCAAACTCAGGGAAATCAATAGTCGAGTGTTCCAGTGCATCGGTTTCAATGCTTTTACCTTCGCGAATAATCCGAATTTTTTCAGACAAACAATGCATTAAGTGTACTGCAGCGGCATCAACACTGCCTGCAACGGGTGCTGTTTGAAAACCATCATCGGCATTGACGGCACCCGAGAGTTTCCAGGCCGAAATAATGCGATCAACACGATCCAATTGCTGCGCTGCTTTGACACAGAGCAGGTTAATAATGCCTGGACTTGCACCTAAACCAATAACAGCAATGACATTATTTTGTTTGGCTTGTTCATGTAATTCCAGCATGGCTACGGTTGGCTGCCAGTCATCACAAATATCGCAATAGTGTTTGCCTTCAGCAATGGCCGCAGACAAAATGGGAACGCCAAAACGGAAGAAAGGTCCTGCTGAGTTGAGGACCACATCGACTGCGGCAATCGCATATCGCAGTTGTTCTTGATCGGTGACATCTAAAAAGATACTACGGGCGCGCGGGTCGTTGAGGGATGCAGCAAAACGCTCTCCTAAGTCAGCATCGATGCCCGCTATAATGATTTCTTCAATAAAGTCAAAGCTTAATGCTGCACGAACGGCAGCACGTCCCATACCACCACTACCACCTATTGCTAATACTTTCATGAAATGCCCCAGATATCGTGTTGCTTATAACTTGAATTCGAAATATTAAATCTAAAAATATTAAGTCTTAAAATACTGCATCGAATGCGTGGATTGGATGAGAGCATGCACTGCTGTTGGCACAGTACATGCTTATCCATTTTCAATACATCGTGTGCATGACATTGATCTAGCGATGAACAATAATTGACATGATGTATTGTCAACTTCTTTATATTAAATTATTTAATTGAAAAACATCAAGTTTATAGCATGACTCTAGGGGGCAGCCAATGGTCGTCTAGCGGCCAACTGGCTGGTCTATACTGAAGTATAGCTGTGTCTATTGATTTGTCGTTGAGGCAAAGCCGCATGTGCTGGGCTTAAGAGCGAGTTTTTTGCTGCCAAAAATACATCAGGATCGCCCATAAACTGCTTGCCAATGCCGCGATGAACAATAACAACGCGATACGATTTAAGTTTATATGCGGTTGTTGTGATAGGAAAAAACAAGCAAATAAAAAGCTAAAGCAGAGCCCAAAGCAAAGACTTGTTTTGAGCAGTGAGCTATTTTGGCGCGCGAACATAATTAAGTTTCTATACTATAAATAAATTAGCTCGATTTTACCCATTTTTTGCCATCATGAACATCGCTATGTGACACAGCGGCTGCTAACGGCAAGTTTTGGCGATGTCAGCATAGGAAAATTGTTGTAAGGCATTACGCTTTAGACCTGCAATGGTCAATGCCATCTGTCTTTGTAAATAGGGAATTTGATTCATCAGTGGAAAACAGACATCACGAAAATAGCCCGCACTACGGCTGTGTGATTGGTATAAAGGGGTGAGCAGTCGACTCAGCGTTTGATAAAAAGCGGTCGAAGGTTGTCTCAGTAGATGATAATGCTGCCATAGTTTTGCCCAGTCCATTTGTTCGTGCTGACGTGCTTGTTGTATCGCTTGTCCCAGTGCCCAAGCATCGAGCAATGCCATGTTGGCACCTTGCCCTAATTGCGGGCTCATGGCATGTGCTGCATCACCGATCAAACCAATACGCCCCATGCCAAAGCGCTTGAGGACCACATCTCGATATTCAGCCGCCAGCCATTGTGGTGGCTGTGCGCTATGTTGCCAAATCTGTGCCAAGTGTTGTGCAACTTTGGGCCAATGTTGTGCAATCTGCTGTAGCCAAACTTCATGATCATGTTGTTGGATAAAGGCGGGAAGCTGCTTGCTCGGCATGCTCCAAAAAATGCTGCTGAGACGCTGTGTGGGGGCATGTGGTATACAGCCCGAGGGTAGGATGCCCAGCATGACTTGAGCACCGGCATAGTATTGATGCAAAATTTTCTGTTCAAACAGGGTGTGATCTTGCTGTTCTGGCACAATACACCAGGCTGCACCCCAAGGATAAACTTGCTCGATTTTGACCCAAGCGGCGGGACGTAATTGGCTGCGCGCACCATTGGCAATGAACACGGCATCATGAACCTGTTGAAAAGCTTGAGACGATTGTTGCGTTGGCTGCTGTGATATGACTTCACCATGGAGGAGTACATGCTGTGACTGTTCCTCAATCCGCTGAATGCGTGTATTGAAGTGGCAGTCGATCAGATCGCGATAGGGCAAGAGACCTTGTTGTAGCACATGGCATAAGCTAGCACGATGAATACCCAGGCCATAATACGCAGTATCTGCTTGTGAATAATGGCTATCGACCACCAAACGACCATCTGGCAAGCAACCTTTTAAACCAGAAATCTCAGCAGTCAGTTGCTGAACCTGCGTTAATAATCCTAAGTGTTCAAACACTGCTAAGCCAGCGGGTTGTAACAACAAGCCAGCTCCTACAGGGGCTAAGCGCGGTGCTTGTTCATAAAGACTGACCCGTATATTAAGTTTGGCGAGCACGATCGCGGCAGCTAAGCCAGCGGTTCCTGCTCCAATAATGGCAAAATGTAAACTTGTTGTTGTCGGCATATTTTTGCAATGATTTTGTAATACGTTAAATGAATAATAGGAGGCTATGCTGATGCAATTGTGCGAGGCGTAGCTTAGCAAAAGTGCGCTGATTTACCAAGTGATCCACTTTGCCGTGAGCATAAATGGGTTATGTTGAAGAAAAGCTGATAAAAATGTTTAGTATTACTAAAAAAATCTGTTAGAATTTTCTGACTTGATACTGTCTGTTTTAAGTGAAAACAATTCTATCATTCTCTTTTGAATTGCTTTAGACACCTTGTGAATACGGTGTATCTATGTGCTAGGTATAAATTTTCTTGTTGCTGTGCTTTTTGGCACCGACTTTCCTAGCAACCTCTAAAAATCTCTATATTGTTTATATCCTACTTGTGTTCGCTCATGCAGGCTTGGTCTGTATTTGGGGCAGCAAGTACAATTTTTGTGTGTAGATTAAAATGCAAAAGGTTCCAACTACCACCTTGAGCCGCGCTACGTTAATGTTTCCATTGGCATTGGTGCTGTTCGAATTTTCGGTATATATCGGAAATGATTTAGTCCAACCTGCGATGCTTGCCGTTACACGAGACTTCGGCGTGAGTAGCACATGGGCACCGTCATCCATGTCTTTTTATTTATTGGGTGGGGCTTGTGTCGCCTGGTTATTAGGACCTTTATCCGATCGTTTAGGTCGTAAAAAAGTATTGCTCGGTGGCGTACTCTTTTTTGTACTGACCTGTTTATTGATTTTATTGACGCAAAATATTTATCAGTTTCTGGCTTTGCGTTTTTTACAAGGCTTTGGTCTGACGGTCATTTCTGCTGTCGGCTATGCTGCAATCCAAGAAAGTTTTGCGGAACGTGATGCTATTAAGGTGATGGCGTTGATGGCAAATATTTCGCTATTGGCACCTTTATTAGGTCCTGTGGTCGGTGCAGGACTGATAGAACATGTCTCTTGGCATTGGGGCTTTATTGGTATTGCTGCCATGGCTGGGCTCAGTTGGTTTGGTCTCAAAAGCAAAATGCCAGATATACAAGTCTCTGTTCCCAAACGTTCGCTACGTTATATGCTGCAAGATTTTAAACAGGTTTATCACAATAAGCGTTTTTTAATCATGACGGCATCATTGCCTTTGCTAAGTATGCCACTGATGCTTTGGATCGCGTTATCCCCCGTGATGTTGGTCGATGAATTGGGCTTGAGTAGTGTTGAATATGGTCTAAGTCAATTTCCCATTCTCGGTGCTTTAATTTTGGGTAATTTGGTTTTGGTGCGGATCGTAGATAAATATCCATTGGGCAAAACTGTTTTAATCGGTGTACCGATTATGTTGGTCGGTGCCTTGATTTTATTATTCGGTACTTTTCATCAAGACTATGTGTTGCCTTGTATTTTACTGGGTTTGAGCTTGATTAGTTTTGGTGAGGGAATTGGATTTTCTATTGTTTATCGTTTGGCATTAATGTCATCTGAAGTTTCAAAAGGAACGGTTGCTGCAGCCATTTCATTATTATTAATGACTTTGTTCTTTAGTATTATTGAAATTGCCCGCGTGTTATATGAGCATTTTCATATCATCTCCTTTGCTTTCTGTTGTTTGGTATTGCTATTACTGTGGTTTACTTTACCGCGTACAGAGCTTAAAAAGATCATGCAAGAACGTGCTGCCAATCAGCAGTTCTAATCTAGCATGGTCTAGATGACGTCATTTGTCGATGAGAGCCAGTGTCGATGAGAGTTAGGGTTTTCTTCAGCAATGTTTGTGCGATGCACAACTTGCTGGATTAAACCAGCATGACTATCCCGCTTTGAAGTCCCAGTTTTAAAAAGCCTCGTTTTAAAAAGCCCAGTTTTAAAAAGCTTAGTTGTGAAAATCAAATACTGAAACGCTAGCTGTGAAACTTCAGTTTTGCAAAGCCAAGCATTGAAATCTCAGTGTTTGCAAAGCCAGCTCTACCCGTAAGTTAGCGAATTTCCCAAGCCAATAATTGCTGTTGTAATAATAAAAACTCAGGCAAAGTTTCTAATAGCAAACTCAGTTGTTTGAGTACCAATAATATGTGTTCATCATGATCATTGCCGAAACTGAGCGCAGCAATTTGCGTACTCAATTGCTGTAATTGTTGTTCATCAAGCGGTTGTTGCTGGACTACGCTGTGTTGTAATAGCTGCTGGCAGTTTATGAGTAATTGGCGGATGGCAGTTTGTGCCGTGTACTGCCGATGGCTACCCAAAGCGGCGATATAGCTCAATTGACTATGACTATAAACCAGATAACGAAAAGCTTGCTGGATTAGTTCAGCATTGGGGTGTGGTTCGGTACTTAAACTCGAAATCATATTGGATAGTTCAATCTGCGCATTATGCGCATAGCGCCGTGCTTTGCGATAAGCAGTATGGTTATTGCGCCCCTGCAAATACTGTTGTACCACTTCATCAAAATAAGCCATGCTATTGAGGTTACTCTGACGAATATTGCGACTAATATTTCTAAAGTTCCAATCTGGCCAGATAAAACTGACAGCAAACCATGCGATTAAACAGCCCAATAGCGTGTCGATAATACGGGGCAGAATGACGCTATAACCTGCGCCTTTTAAATTGAAAATTAACAATACCATCAAGGTGGCCATGAGGGTTGCCATGGCATATTTTTTGGAACGTAAATAAAAAAAGCATACGCCAAAAATAATGGTCAATAATAATTGTCCAGTCATGCTGGGAACAAAATACAGAATTGGAATACCGAGGAATACCCCTAGAACCGTACCGAGGGTGCGGAGTTTTAAGCGACTTTTGGTCGCAAAATAACTGGTCTGACAAACAAATAAACTGGTTAATAAAATCCAATAACCGTGTTCTGTGATGGGCAGTAAGGAGATCAGATTACCGATCAGAAAGACCACCGCAATACGAACCGCATGACGAAAAAGAGCCGAGTCGGTATTGAGGTGCTGCTTGAGCTTGAGCCATAAATCACCGAGCCCTTGAATATCGTCATCTAACAGTTTGAGATGTTCAACTTGCTGGCTATTTTTCGGTGATTCTATGCTTTGTTGTTGGCTGAGACGTTGCAATTGCTCTTGCAGTGATGTGAGATTATTTAAAATCAGTTTAAGGTTTTTAACTTGTAATTGTTTGGGATTGGCACTGATCCAGTCTTGCATAGAGTATTCTAGTTGTGTCAGGGCATAGCGTTGTTCTGGATTTTCCTGATAGTTTTGACGATGCAAAATACATTGTGAAATGTGTTGGCAGGACTGTGCCAGTAAACGAATATTTTTTTGAATACGGTAAATCAAATCACTGCGACTAAATTGTGTTTGTAGTTGTTGATAATGGACAAAATTGGAGCTGGCATGCTCATGTAAATCTTGGGCTAGAAAATATAAATCTAACCAGTAAATGGTAGTGGCATTGGCACGTGAGGCTTTTAGACGGGTCAGTAATGCGCGTTTGGTTTGATTTAGACTGTGCACTATAGGCGTATTGTACTGTGACAGGGTATAGAGCAGTTGTTCGACATTGTCATAATTATCGGGATCAAATAGCCGTGCTTTGGCATAGAGTAGGTCGGCAATTTGGCTAAAGCTTTGCGCGAGATTATCTTGTAATGCTTGCGTCGGTTTGAGTAAATAAAAAATGATCGAGCTCAGACCATAATATAAAGCGCCTAACACAAAATAACTGGCTTGGGTCGACCAGTGTGGATATTCACCGATACCAAAGAGTGTATAGATAGATAATAAGACTGCACCAAACGAAATAACCGCATAACGTTGTCCCAAGGCACCCAATAAAATCAAAGCAGCACTGGATAAAGAAAAATAAACCACAAACAGTATTTTATAAGGATAGATGAGGCTTAATAGGCTACTGACTGCAAAAAATAAAACACAGACATAAATGAGATTTCTAAGCCGAATACTTAGGCGATCATCAAAATCTGTGAGCGCTGCTGCAATAGCACCTAAGGTCACCGGGACGATGAGTGACTGATTATCAAGAAAATATAATCCCAGTGTGGTGCCACTGAGTACAATTGCAATTTGTATGCAATACAGCAATAAAGAGTTACTGCTAAGGTGCTGTCGTAGCGCTTGCCAAGCTGTCATCATCGGCATCCATCATGATGCAAAGTGCAGGGTATCATCAAAATGTGGATATCTTCGTAGATATCCACATCATCATCATAATAATAATAATCAGATCATTATCATCCGATCAAATCTTCAAGCATTAGATAATACCGCAAGCTACACGGTTACCTCCGCCACCTAGTGGCGCAGGGCTATCAGAATAGTTATCACCTCCCTCATGTACCATAATGGCAAGCCCTTTGATGTCTGCCAATTTTAACCGTGGTGCAATGACCGTGGTTTGGGCTTTACCATCACTGTCGACATTGAGTACCGGTAAATCACCTAAGTGACCATCATTGGGCGTGCCGTGATGTGGTGCATTGTTCGGGTTAAAATGACCACCTGCCGCCAATGCTGCCCCCATCTTGCCATCTTTTTCAGCTGGTTCACAAGAGCCTTTTTCATGGATGTGGAAGCCATGATAGCCTGGGGTTAATTGGGATAAGTCATTTTCAATAACCAATCCTTGCGCGCTGTCACTGAGTTTTACTGTACCAATGGCAGCACCGACCCCTGCAGGGCTTACCGCATGTACAGTGACACGATGTACAGTTGTTTGACTGAGATTTTCTGTTTGTGTGGTTGCTGTGTTACACCCCAATAAAGCGGCTGCTGCAATACTACAGCAAGCACTCAGTTTTAATAATTTTAATGACATTGACATATCCTAATTTTCGATGTGTAGCATGATTTAAACAAAGCTACAGCCAGATGGCAATCGAAAATAACTATATGATTGTATAGATCAATTAATCAAAATCATCGCAATGAAAACCTTATTTAAGTTAAGGGATTGGTTTAAGTGAAGCGATTGCAACGGCCTTGGGCATGATCATGCATCATTCTCATCATCATACAGCAGGGTGGTTTTAGGGACCTGCATGCTTTCTCTTTTCTCATGCAGCCACTCACGCCAAATCGCCAATAAAATCGCTAAAATAACTGGTCCAATAAATAAACCAACAAAACCAAAACTGGCTATACCACCCAGCACACCAAACATAATCAAAATAAATGGAATACGTGTAGCGCCAGAAATCACAATCGGTCGAATGACATTATCTGCCGTACTGACGATGCCAATACCCCAAAGCATGACGCCGATGGATTCAATGGTCTGACCTTGTGAAAATAACCAGAGTGATACTGCACCATAGGCAAAAGGCGTTCCAAATGGAATTAATGCAAATAAAAATGTTACCAACGTCAGGACTGTGGGGTTGGGAACTCCGGCAACAAAATAACTGAGTCCTGCCAACAGTGCTTGAGCAATAGCGGTTAGCCCTACGCCATAAACAACGGCACGTGTGGTTTCAGAAATCGTATCCAGATAATGATGCACACGTGGACCGATAATATTCTCTAAGGCTTGGCTGACTTGTTGCAAAATGGTTTTACCATCGCGGTAAAAGAAGAATAGAGTTAATAACACAAAGAACAGTTTAATCAGGTTACGACTAATTTCATTCACCACAGCCTTACCATAACTGAGATGCCCCTGTAACCATGTTGCAATGGTCTGCGATAGGCTGCCTGGCTCAGCATTAATCTGTTCCATAATACGGGCTACTTCAGGTCCAATTACTGGCAGCTGTAAAATAAATGCTGGCAGATTGAGATCACCAGAACTGAGTTGTTGTTCGAGGTTCAGATAAAGATGACGACCTTCTTGTTGCAGCATAAAAATAGTAATAATGAGCGGTAAGCCAACCACTAAAATAACCAGCGTTAACATGATGGATGCGCTGAGATTAGGGCGGTGTTCTCCACAACAGCGCAGAATATATTTATATAGCGGCCAAGTCATGTAGGTAATAATGCTGGCCCACAATACGGGAACGATAAAGTACTTGAGAATGTCGTAGCCCAAAATGACTAAAATGACGAGCAAGCCAAGTAATAAAATACGCTGTAAAGATGAAAAAGTATTTTGCACAAATTTCTCGAATATCAGTCAATCAAAGGGATGGATATAAAACAAAGGGATGGATATCAAATGGCAATTGGGGGAGCTGCTATCAGCCATTTAAACAGTTTTATTTACAGACTGCATGGTGCTGATAACAGAATAAATGATGACGCACCGCTCAAGGGCTTAAATCATCTTTCCTCACCCAAAATTATTCTAGCTTTAATTTTAATCATTTGGGTTGTTTTTATTTATCAATTACTTCGATGGAGAAAACCCGATGGAGAAAAACAGCTCAGAGCAAACCATAGACAACGCTAGAATAGGCTGTATCTGCATACCCTAGCGCGGACATACTGCACGGATTGGCAGCAACGCAGTGTGTTTACTGAATACCGCAAAGGCGAGCATTGCAATGTCAGGGTTTAAAACCAAGTGGTTGGATCATCAATTAAAACATTTAACAAGGGTTGCCATTGCTGTTGCAGTTGGTAGGCATTTTTTTGGGTTTTGTCAAAAATACTTAAACCTTGTGCCGCCAGTTGCCCATATAGGCTGCGTTCAGAAATCCAAGCAGTTGGTTGCTGCTCTACTTTCTCAAAAAACTCTTGAATGATTTTACTGCTGGCACTATTGCTTTTAACACGGTTGGCAATCAAGTAGATCTCGACCTTACCTTTACGAATGCGCTTGATATTCTGTATATGCTTTAAGAATCGTCGGGTACTGTCGATATCGAAGAATGAAGGCTGTAAAGGAATGACTATGGCATCGCATTCGGCAATCAGCTGCTCGGCATGCTCACCATGTAACGCACCCGGTGCATCGATAATCAAATAATCTAAGTTTTTAGGCGCATCACCAATGGCTTTTTCTTGGCTCCAATTCAAGCTCTGAATGGGGGCACAGTCCGACGGTCGCTGCTTCAGCCACTGTAGCGCAGATTTTTGGTTATCGGCATCTGCTAATGCCACCTTATAACGCTTTTGGGCGAGTGCTGTCGAAAGCGTGATTGCCGTTATGGTTTTTCCGCAGCCGCCTTTTTGATTGGCAATAAGTATCGTCTTCATGTTCGCTTTATTAAAAAAAATAGTAAATGTTGATCGGTTTAGGTCATCGCTAGATTGATTTATATTTCAACTATATACCTTAACATTATTTTATGGGTTTGCGATGCTACATGACAAAAGAAAGCTGTTTGTATACATTAAATGGCGCTTAAAAATTTAGGAAAACTTTATGTCAGTTTGGGTGGCCATGGCGATCGGTTTAGTGATCGGGATGATATTGACCACAATAATGTTAAATGGTACACGGAATGGTCGCATAAAAGCGGAATACGAGCAATATATAGCCGAGTTGGAACGTGATCACCAGCAGGCATTGATTGTGGCACAGAAAAAAAGTGTCAATACCAGTCGGGCAGTTTTAAAAGGTAAAATGGCTGAGCAATTGGCTCCGTTATTACCGGAATTTCCCTATTTACCTAGTGATGCCAAATTTATGGGGGATCCGGTCGATTATATTGTTTTTGATGGCTATAGCGATTTTAGAGATGGTGATGGCGCTGCAGAAGATATAGAGGTGGTATTGATTGACATTAAGAGTGGTACTGCACGTCTGACCAAAGGCCAACAGGCAATCGCTCAGGCGGTTGCTGAGGGGCGAGTACGCTTTGAGACCATTCGTATAGATTTTGCTGACTGACACTGCATGGGATGCGCTGGGTATTTTACAGGCGTGGCATAAGACAGCAGTTACATAAATCTTATAGAAGACTCGTTTTAAATAGCCTCTATTATTTTAGGATAGTTTAAATTTGTGTTATTGCTTGATGCGTTGCGCTCAGTAGCAACTTGCGAACAAAGGAGTTTCGTTGTATGCAGGCTCGATTATTGGGATTTAAATCCTGGACGCAAACTCAGCGTCCATCGACTAGGATTTACCGCATGGGGTTGTGTGGGGTTTTATTGTGTGTGGTGAGTCAGTTCGGCTTTGCGGTTGATCCACGTCATGATCAAGGCAAAGCTGACAGCGTAGAATATAATATTGCCAAAGGGTTAGCGCCCGTTGTGCAAAGTCAAAATATTTCAGTGCTGGATCATTTTGATGGTGAATTCCGTATTTTAGGCAGTAAAGAATATCATCATGATGAACAAGCTAAGTTTTCTCCAATCGATTATGCGGTAACACGTGGTTTATTTACCGAACCTGAAATTGCACGACAAATTTCGATTAATCAATATGACCGCTTTTTAAATTGGAAAATGGCACATCCCCCAATTGATCCGCGTTTGGCGACGCAATTGGTGAGTAATATGCACATTATTCCTGCCAACCCGAAGATTGCGCAAGAAATTAAAAAGGTTAAACGAGGCGATTTAGTCCGCATTCAAGGTGAAATGGTCCAAGTCAATGATCGTGATTTGGTATGGACCTCAGCACTAGATTGGAATGGTGTGGGGGATGGTGCATGCAAGCTCATTCGTGTGGATTCAATACAGTGGTTAGAACGAGAAAATATATAGTTTAAGCCGCGATCTGCTCTTTTAGGATGTATGTAAGATTTAATGCCTTGATCACAATGATCAGGGCATTTTGCTGTACATTCTTAGACTTAGCCTAGTGCTATGAACCCAGAATCATACCATCTTGAATGCTGACGCATGCCAGCCTGAGCAAGAGAATAATCAATGGAATCAGGTTTATTTTTTCTGTTGCGATTGCCATTTTTGTAATTGTTGATGTGCTTGTTGCTGGGCATCTCCTGTGGTGAAGGCGGAAAGATTTGCGCTGTTGCTGACTGGTGTTGGATTCTCTGAAAAATGATGTAGCTGTTCATCCCAGTGGGTGGCATATAAAGCTTGGATATAACGCCCTTGCTCAGTTCTTAAATCTAGTGATTTCAGTAGGTTTAGTGCAGATAAAATAAAGTCATGCTGGCGTTGTTGTAGCAGTTCTTGACTCATTTTTTGCTGCTCTGCCAATAACTGTAAGTCTTTTTCAATATCATGGGTCAAATTTTTAATTTGCTTTTCAAATTGAATTAATTGTGCAATGTCATGCGGATCATCTGCTGTTTGCTGAAAATCTTTGATTGCGGCACTGGCACTACTTTTATCTGCTGCTGAATCAGATGCATCTTTGGGGTTGCATCCTGTAAGCAGGATTAAACTCAGTGCAAGGCTGCTGATTAAGCGTGCAGCATATTTTGGACGCATGACATTACTCCAGAGTGTTAGGATTCGGTTTTTTGGAAGTGATAAAGATAAGTGGTATAGGGGAAGGCAATCTGATCTTCAGGACCTTGCTGGGTATAGTGCTGTACTATGCTTTCAAACTGTTGTTTGAGTTGCTGCTGTTGAGCTTGCGGCATGGCGGCAATAAAACTGGTCGATAATAAACGCTGACTGACCACATCCTGAACGCGACCTTCATGATATAAAGCAAAATGACTGCTGCCTAGTGCCTGAAAAAAGTCTTGTTGTTGGAAAACTTTTTTCCAGTTTTCGCTGTGATAGCGCGGCGTATCGGCTTCATATTGTGCAATTTGTTCAGCCAGAGCTTGCACCCAAGGTACGCTGATATCACGCTGATTCCAAACCAATAACAAATGCCCTTGGGGTTTTAAAATACGATGAAATTCTTGTAAGGTGGCAATGTTGTCAAACCAATGAAAAGATTGCGCACAACTAATTAAGTCAACCGTCGCATCGGCGAAGGGCAGATGTTGGCTGTCGGCTTGATAAGCAGTAATGTCTGGATGTGCTTGTTGTAATTGTTGTAACATTTCTGCAATCGGTTCTACTGCGATAACTTTTGCTTGAGATTGCTGTAAATAGGGTAAAAATTTGCCAGTGCCCGAGCCAACATCCACCACCGTACTGTGACGATCAAGTGCGATGTGCTGTTTAAGCCAAGCAACAATTTGTTCAGGATAATGCGGTCGCGCCAGTTGATATTGCTGGGCATGGCTGGAAAAACCCGCCTGTGCTGCGTGATGAATTGTTTCAGACATATGCAAAACCACCTATCTCATTCTAAGTGCTTAAATTAACGAATTAAATCGGATCTCGTCCAGCAGTTTTGTTTAAATATTGTTGAATCACACTGTACAATTTAATGCAAAATAAAGGATAAATTGTGATGATAAGCAGATTTAAAACAAATGTTTAGCATTTAAACAAATAGCGTGTAGCGACAGGGTGTGGATTAAAACTGGAATATAATGTGCTTTTGTCTCAGACTGACGGGGTTAGAATAGAGCTTTTCGCCCTGTGTTTGTTGTGAAGCATAGGTTGAAGTGAAGAAAAGCATTTTCCGTCTTTTTTCGGTGTGGCAATGGATAAGCAAATAATATTTGAAGATGAACATATTCGCGTCATTTACTTAAAAGCGCACACATCCACATTGGTCATTTCTTTTGGTGATTTGATTACGCGTGCCAAAGGAACCATGATTAATGCAGAAAAATCATTGTTCAAATATGGTTATGCGGCATTAGGGATTATGCCTAAACAGAAATCATGGTATCCAGCAGCCAGTATGCAAGCCATGCTACCGCATGTGCTGGATATTTTGCAGCAGTATTCGTATCGCGTGGGTTATGGCGGTTCTATGGGCGCTTATGCAGCGATCAAATATGCCAAAGCTTTACAGATGCAACGCGTTATTGCCATGGTGCCACAATATTCTATCGATCCGACTGAAGTGGTGGATAGCCGTTATCATGGTTTTTATGACCCTGAACTCAATCATAATATGCGCATTCAAGCAGAAGATATCGATGCTGACTGTGAATATATCATTCTCTATGATCCTTATTATGCTGAAGATCGAGAGCATTATTTAAAAATTAAACCCCTTATTCCGCAGTTGAAACATTTACATGTGCCGCATACGGGGCATGATGTGATAGCGGTCTTGGCGAACTCTGCCTTGCTGCATGATTTTATTGAACATACTTGGGATGAGCATTATTTTTATCGGCAAATTCGTCAGGTCAAGAAAAGCAATAAATTTTATTATCGTGGTGTTATCGCACGTTTATTAGGTCAGCATTATCACGCACTCGGCGACATTCTTAAAAATCTCGATATGCAGTTAGATGCGCAATTTTTTGATAATCAACTCAAACAACGTATTACCCGTATTTTATTGGCACATAAACAAGTTGATCAGCAAGATTTAGAAAAGCTGGGTATTAATATTGATCTGCCACAGCAGCAAAAAAATCAGCTTTATGATGCACAAGGGCAAGTGTTGGTTTTCAATTTAATCAGTCAAAAAATAGAAAGCTACCCACAACAGGTTGTTGACCTCAATGGTAAATATATTATTCCTCTGATTATTAAAGCGACGGGTTTGGCACAAGTCGATATACAAGGGGAGAGTTATTATGTTGCTATGAATGATCGCCGTATTTTTAAATTACTGAAAACAGATGCAGTGCTAACGACTGGATTACATCCGATTATTGTCAAAAAATATTCAGACTATTATGTGCTCAGCTATAAACAATTTAACCTCGCGTGTAATACACAAGGATATTGTCAGTTTGAATCAGAAGATATCGTGGAAGATGCCAAGTTTTATCATGAGCCATTCAGTGCTGAACTCATCTAAGACATAGCAATTTACTATATAGTGATTTACTGGCGATGACTTTGCCGAATGCATCGCAGTGGAGCAGCTAAGTCGATAGCAGCAGATTTAGTCAAAGAATGGATTAAGTCATTCCGTCAACAGATATTTGAGTCATCGCTTAAAAATATATTCAGCTTGAGTGCTTTGAGCTGAACATATTAAAGTGAGATGACTTCAAGCCTATTGTTCGGTTTTGCATTATCCGATTGTTCTGTTATTCCATGTACGATTGGTTTTTGCGTAGGTACTGCGTTTGGCGATGCTGGAGCTGTGTCCGCTTGAGGAGCATCATTACTGGGTTGTTGATTGGGTTGCTGATCGGTTTGTTGAGTCGGTGGTGTTGTCTGTTCATGATCTAATTTAGCTGGTTCAGTATCTGTGCTGTTCTGCTGTGGAATACGTTGTATTTCAGCGGGTTGTTCAGTAATTGTATGGGTTGTCACGGATGAGGTTGTTGGTGTTGTGGGTGACATTACCGTGGCTGAGGCAGTACTCGGGGTATTGTTGCTAGAAGATTGACTTAAACTTTTACGTTCGATCGGTGCTTTGCCTGCGCTATGACTACCCGTCACAGCATCAATTGCTTCTTCAACTTTAGGTTTAACTTTTTCAATGCCTTGTTCGGTGGCTTCACCAACCTGATCTGCTGTTTTATGAATTTTTTGCCCTGTTTTATACGCCAATACTTTAAAAATATTAGGATTGTCACCATAAGGTGGCGTGGTCTTTTGCTCAGCCTCAGCGCTATGGACAGGAGGGACTGAAGCGGTGGTGTTTGCATAGAGTTGTATGCTGCTGACACATAACATCGTGCCTAAACTAAGTTTGATCCATGCCATGGCTGAGTGATCTCTATAGGAGTGAAAGAGGGGAAAATGATTAAATTATCGATTGTTATTTTAAACTGAAAAATTTTGCATTGTGTAAGTTTTAACATATTATCGATGACGGTCGATAACATAAGTCGATCATATGCATTAGTCGATCATATGCATTAAAAGTAGCATAGCGTTTACTCACATAAATTAAAGAAGAAGTTTATGCATAAAATAAAAATTATTCTACTCGCTATGGTGAGTCTATTGCTGCAACCCAGTTGGGCATGTGGTTGTGGTGGAGATCTACCAATAATACATCATCCATTCTTTCAAATATCAATAGGTATCCTTTTGATAGGGATTTATTTATTGCCCACATTTTATTATTTGCGGGTAAATTTACGTACGCCACTTTCTCCCATGCCGATTGTGATTTCTCATCTGGGTATTATCTTTTGTGCGTTTCTCGGTGGGCATGAATCACTTTTAAATTCTCTTATACCCATGATCAGCAATCTGTTGGTTGAGAGGATTGTGGGATTTATTGTGCTATTTTTACTCTTGCTCTTGTGGTTTGCCCCCATTTTTATTGCTTTTCGCCGTAGTCGTCAGCAAAAAATAAGCCGTTAAATGTTAAGCTTTTTTCAAGTTTTTACAGCCATGCTCAAAGTCTAACCAGCCATGTTTAAAGCTTAATGGGGCAAAATCCTATTGATCTTATCGCGGGTCTTTTTATTTTAAATCCAGACATTGTTGTAGATGTTTGGCACTGAAATTTTTCAGTAGATGATTAAAATTATTTTGTTGCATCGGATCTTTGATATCAAAATTATGCTGAGTTTGATCGAGAGAGTTTTGGGTAAATGCGCGGCTTAATTGACCTTGCTCTAAAATCCAATACTCAGTGACTTCAAAGTTGTTAAAGTAGCCGGTAAATTTAACACTACAGTGCTGCGGATATTTAAGGAGTTGAACGGTATTATTTTGGGTTTCTGGCTCTACCGCAATATTCTGATGTTGTTCTAGAACAATGGGTTTAGATGAAGAGGATAATGGCATATTCTGGCAAGCACTCAATAATAATATCGCGCACCAAGGGAAAACGATTTTTGTATATTTAAAAAAATGAGTCACGGGTTCAACCTATAACGCTTAATAGTTCTAGCGCAGCATAACAATGAACTGAGTTAAATAAAACCAGTGTGAACTGAAAGACATTCATATATTACATAAAAAAGACCCCAAGTCGGGGTCTTCTGCTATTGCACTAGATTAGTGTTGTAGTACCGAAATATCAGCAACACTCATAAATAGAGCACGTAATTGCACCAAGATTCGTAGACGATTGGCTTTGAGTGCCGGATCTTCCGCCATCACCATGACATGGTCAAAGAAAGCATCGATCGGGGTACGTAAGGCTGCCAGTTTAGACAGTGCTGCGGTATAGTCTTTGGCTGCAAGCAAGGGCTGTACGATCGGGCTTAATTGTTGTAGCTCGGCATAAAGCGCTTGTTCAGTTGCTTCTTGCAATAAGCTTTCATCGACTGCGCCTGATGGGGCTGTCTCTTTGGCTAAAATATTGGCAACGCGTTTATTGGCTGCTGCCAATGCTTGTGCTTCAGCAAGCTTACGGAAATGATTGACCGCATTGACGCGTTTATCAAAATCAAGTGGTGATTTTGGTGCCAAGGCTTGTACCGCTTGGATCACATCTACTGCAACGCCTTGGTCTTCATATTTGGCACGATAACGACCTTCTAAGAATGCCACGGCATCTTGACGTGTTTTGGCAGGATCTTGAATGATGCTGCCATAGCTATCAATTGTGGCATCAATCAACTGCTCAATAGAGGCTTCGATTTGATTTTCAATCACTAAACGTAAAATACCAATCGCAGAACGACGTAATGCAAAAGGATCTTTAGAACCAGTAGGCGCTTGACCAATGGCAAAAATACCGACCAACGTATCTAAGCGATCGGCAAGGGCAATGGTGGTTCCGGTTTGAGTTTGCGGTAATACATCGCCTGCAAACTTAGGCAGATATTGCTCCCCTAAAGCTTGGGCGACTTCTTCATTTTCACCTTCGAGCCGTGCGTAATAAGTACCCGCAATGCCTTGTAATTCAGGGAATTCACCGACTAATTCTGAGGTAAGATCACATTTTGCCAGCAGCGCAGCACGTTCAGCATATTGGGCATCTGCATGCGTAAATGGGCTTAGTGCTACAGCCAATTTGGCGATACGCTGTGATTTATCCCATAAGCTGCCCAATTGCGCTTGGAAAACCATGTTTGCCAATTTGTCTTTGCGACTTGCCAAAGCTTGTTTCTGATCTTGTAAAAAGAAAAATTCCGCGTCAGACAAACGAGGGCGCACCACTTTTTCATTGCCTTCAATAATCTGTTGTGGGTCTTTCGACTCAATATTAGAGATGGTAATAAAATAAGGTTGTAATTTATGTGCTTGATCAACCAGACAGAAATACTTTTGGTTATCCTGCATGGTGGTAATCAAGGCTTCTTGTGGAACAGCCAAGAAGCGTTCTTCAAAGCTGGCACGTAAGGCAACCGGCCATTCTACCAAGGCGGTTACTTCATCTCTTAAGTCGTCTGGTACGATTGCAGTTGCGTTGACTTCATCTGACAATGCTTGGATTTGCTTATCAATGATCTGTTGACGCTCATCGAAGTCAGCAATGACTTTCGCATCGCGTAACGCGTCAAGATAATCATTGGCATGTTTGAGCTCAATCGCCTCTGGTGCATGGAAGCGGTGACCATAACTGAAACGGTCAGCGCGATGATCTTGAATGTTTGCTGGAATGACGTCAGCATCTTTGAGCAATAGTACCCATTTGACAGGACGTACAAATTCAGTACGGCTGGCTGCACTGCGCATGCGTTTGGCAATAGGCAAGTGATCTAAAGCGTGTTGTAAAATTTCAGGCAAGAGTGCGTCGAGGCTTTGCCCTTTGATGTCTTTGTAATAGCAAACTTTTTCAACTTTACCGGCTTGGAAGGTACTCACTTGTTCAACGCCAATGCCTTGACCACGCATAAAGCCTTCCAGTGCTTTGGTCGGTTGACCGTCAGCGTCATAGGCTGCTTGGAGCGCTGGACCATCAAAACGTTTTTGTGAATCCGCTTGTGCGCCATCGACGTCAATAATTTTAATGGCTAAACGACGTGGTGCTGCATAGGCTTCAATACGAGTAAATTTTAATGCTGCATCGTTTAAGCCTTGTATGACTTCGTCACGTAATGCATCACGTAGTTTTTTTAAGCTTTTTGGGGGGAGTTCTTCACAGCCTAATTCGAATAAAACAGTATGTTGAGTCATGTTAGTTTTTCTCCGCTTTGGCTGCATCAGCATCAGCTTGTGCTTTAAGTTGGGCAAGAACTTCATCACGTAATTCAGCCGGTGCCATCGGGAAACCGAGTTCGGCACGCGCTTGCACATAACTTTGCGCAATGGCACGGGCTAGAGTACGCACGCGTAAAATATAACGTTGACGTTCAGTCACCGAAATTGCCCCACGGGCATCGAGTAGGTTAAAGCTATGTGATGCTTTAATAACTTGCTCATAGGCCGGCAAGGGCAGTTTTGCTTCAATCAAGCGATTGGCTTCAGTTTCATAGAAGTCAAAGAGTTTGAAGAGCTCAGCAACAGGCGCATATTCAAAGTTGTAGGTTGATTGTTCTACTTCGTTTTGGTGGAATACATCACCATAGGTGACCGTGCCAAATTGGCCTTTGGTCCAAACCAAGTCATAGACTGAGTCTACACCTTGTAAATACATGGCAAGACGTTCTAGACCGTAAGTGATTTCTCCTGTTACAGGGTAGCACTCGACACCGCCCACTTGTTGGAAGTAGGTAAACTGTGTGACTTCCATACCGTTTAACCAAACTTCCCAACCTAAGCCCCAAGCGCCAAGTGTTGGAGATTCCCAGTTATCTTCAACAAAGCGGATATCATGAACCAATGGATCAATACCAATTGCTTTTAGGGAATCTAAATACAGCTGTTGGATATGATCTGGGTTGGGTTTGAGCACCACTTGAAATTGATAATAATGCTGTAGACGGTTTGGGTTCTCACCATAGCGTCCATCTTTGGGACGGCGAGAAGGTTGAACATAAGCCGCATTCCAAGTTTCAGGTCCTAAAGCACGTAAAAAGGTTGCAGTATGAAAGGTGCCTGCTCCCATTTCCATGTCATAAGGTTGTAAAACGACACAGCCTTGTTCAGCCCAATAATTTTGTAAGGCTAGAATTAAGCCTTGAAAGGTATCAATCTGCGATATGGCGCGACTCATGGTGCATCCACTTTAAAATGAGAAAAAAATTGTGTTCAAGTATAAGGATTTTAGCCAGTACTGGCAAAGGCTTGTTGCTGAAAACATAGCGATTTAACTTCTGCTACACAATCTAGTCGAAGAAAGGTGATTTCTACAGAGAACTGACAGGGGCGTGCACTGATCAGCTGCGTCTTCATTGCACTTGCATCGGCACGATAGCATTTTGAATCTTTGGTAAAATTATATGCTTATATAAAAAGATGATTTGGAATAGGGCGATCTTGGCTTAGTATCAAAAATCATTTCATTTTTCATGATTAAACCGCATGGCAAACGCAAATATTTTACAATTGAATGCAGCAACAACATGGCGTGGTGGTGTTGCCTCAAGTTCCCAGATCCGTCAGTTCGCGCCAGTGATGATGGATGAACCGCAAGTGTTGGGTGGTCAAGATCAAGGTGCCAACCCTTTAGAATATATACTTGCTGCATTAAACGGTTGTCATGCAGTGATGATTCCCTTGATTGCTAAAGAAATTGATTTTAAATTTACAGGGCTGTCTTTTGATTGTGATGCTGAAGTGGATTTACGTGGTCTAATGGGGCAAAGTGGCATTTCACCACATTTTCAAAAAATCGCATTTAGTATTGTACTTGATACCGATGAAACTGATGCGCGTTTTGAAGCGTTACAACAACGTGTTGCAGCACGCTGCCCTGTGTATCGTTTATTAAAAGATGCTGGTGTTGCCATTGCGGTACAATGGCAACGGGTTGCAGAAGCATCGCCAGCTTAGTCCGTCTGCGCTTGCTCAGTCAGGCAGTCATGTCGAGGCAGTAGCATATTGCTGGTTACCTTCATGAGGTCATCTCGTTTAAACGCATCCTTCTCCGGGATGCGTTTTTTTAATGCTTATTCTCATATATGGTACGCATAGGGCGTTGAGAATCTTCTGATAGATTTGCTTGGGTTCTACGCTGCGGCATAATAAACCAAAGAATAAGATAAATTAAAATACCTGGAAAACCTGCACTTAAAATAGATACGGCAACAAACACAAGGCGTAGTAGATTGGCATTCCAATTAAACCGCTCTGCTATTCCGCCCATCACGCCAGCAATGATTTTCTGCCGTTGCGAACGATATAAACCAACTTGATTCATGTGGTACTCCATAGCTTTGGGGGAAATATAAGCACAATTAAGATATTCAACATATTGTATAGATGGTGCTGTCATCTGTAATTTAAAGTTTTTCACAAAAAAATGTGTCAAATTTAAAATAAGTTATTGTCTATCGATGTAAAAATGTGATGTAGTAAGCTTTGTATTTCTGTAAGTATGTCACAGTGTGGATTATTATTTACAAGAAAATCAATAATATGTACCCAGCGTTGAGCTGATCGTTGTAATCATGGTGGCTGAATAGCGAAAGATGATAAATCTCAATTATTTGCAAGTTAATTCTAAAGTAGCGATCAGCAGTCTACTCAGTATGTTGTTATTGAGTGCTTGTGATAATTATTGGTCTAATGATGTACAAGATTTCTCTATACAACACAGTGATCATGCAGCGAGCGAATTGGTCGAGCATAATCAAGCGTATGCAAGTGGCGACGGGGATGATGTTGAGCAAGGTATGCGTCTGACAGATGTTGTGGGGCAATATGCTTCTCCACCACCGCAACAAGAACATAGTTACCGACAAGGTCGTTTAAGTGCAGAGGAAGTGAAGTATATTGGTCGTTATCATACCTTTATTCCATGTAGCGACGAATTCATTGCCTGTAATCAGGGTTATGTAGAATATATCCTCAATTTGCGTCCTGATGGCACAGCACATCGCACGATTATCCATTTAGGGCGTTTGTACAGCGGTCAGATTGGTACCATTAAATCTTATCGAAAAGATTCATGGAATTATGATGAGCAGCACAAGGAGCTGGTGATTCATTTGGTGGAAGGGGCTGAATTATTTTATAGCGTCAATGAGCGTTTAGAATTGCGTTTAAATATAGAGAAGACCTTAAACGTCAACCAGCTAAATCATGATTTCTTTAGCAAACGTTATCCTGCACCGAACTATAGCTATGTTTTGAAAAAATATGCAGAGATGTAGCGCTTCGCGATCTCTTATTCCAGATGTTATGTTGTTGTACTCGCTGTGTTCAATGTGATCAACCCTATGGGTATTGGGGGAGGCGAAGTGTTTTAGCTTTATGACTTCTAGCTTGCATTTTTTAGCTTTCATTTCATGTCAATCTTCACCTAATAACTGCTGTTGGTATGTGGGCTTTAAAAATGCAGATCAGAACATACAGAAGAAAATAGATAAGAAAATAAGAAAACAGATAAGAAAAAAGCCCATCACAAGGTGATAGGCTTTTTAGAATCTTGGTGGGTCGTCCGCGATTCGAACGCGGGACCAACGGATTAAAAGTCCGCTGCTCTACCAGCTGAGCTAACGACCCAAAATTGTCAAAACGGTAGATGGTGGGTCGTCCGCGATTCGAACGCGGGACCAACGGATTAAAAGTCCGCTGCTCTACCAGCTGAGCTAACGACCCATCTCGTTTTGATGCTGCGTATTGTAGCAGCATCTCGAACGAGCGCAAGTAAAAAATATAAGACTTTTTCTTGTTTGATTATAAATAATGCAATTTGGTGTTTTTCTTGCTAAAAAACGTGCAAAAGCAACTAAAAACGGTATTGCTGTTGCTGAATATTTTTAAATATCTCAGCATCGAGCAGGGTATAGGTCGATTCATTTGGCAATAAAACATACAGTGGATCAGAAATTTGCATTGGATCGAAGCCTTGTTGCTTTAATTTACTTTTCTGATATTTAAAAGTTCCTGTGGTTTCAAGTTGAGATTGCACTCTCAAGAATAACGGCACAGCATAAGCGGGTAGGTTTTTTTTGAAATCGATATACATCTGACTGAGATCTTGGGAGTCTAAGTGGGTATTGGGGTGCAAGGTGATGGTTGCCATACCTGCTCGACCATCGGTATATGGAATTTCTACGCCATAGACCACAGCTTCTTGTAACTTCGGATATTCGCTACAGATATTTTCAACTTCTGTGGTCGATACATTTTCACCTTTCCAGCGGAAGGTATCTCCTAGGCGGTCAACGAATTGTGCATGACGAAAACCTAAGTCACGGACTAAGTCACCGGTAATAAAATAAGCATCGCCAGATTTAAAGACATTTTTCATAATCACGGCTTTATTTTTTTCAGGATCTGTATAGCCATCAAAAGGTGAGCGCTTGGTTATTTTTCCAATCAATAACCCTACTTCGCCTTTTTTTACTTTTATACAGTGACCTTTCTTGTCTCGAATCACTTCATCTTTTGCTTTGTCGTATTGAACCACCGCATAAGGTGTAGGGGAGAAGCCAACGGTATTGTCAAAATTAAAGACATTACTAAAACCGACATTGCCTTCACTAGACGCGTAGAGTTCTAAAACCTCCTCAATCCCAAAGCGTTGCTTAAAATTCTGCCAGATGGTGGGGCGCATACCATTACCAATCATTTTGCGTACGCGATGACTTTGATCTAGCTCGCTTGTCGGTGCATCGAGTAGATAGCGACATAGCTCGCCGACATAGCCGATGGCAGAGACATTATAGGTTGCAACATCACGCCAGAATGCACTGGTTGAGTATTTACGGCGAATCACAAAGGTTGCACTCCCTGCAATCACCCCACACCAGCACACCACGATGCCTGTCGCATGGTAGAGCGGTAGGGTGCAATACATAACATCTTGTTGATTGAGATCAAGAATATGACCATAAGTGCCATATGCTAGTGCCCAGCGACTATTACTAAAGATGACGGCTTTGGGTAAACCGGTGGTGCCCGATGTATAAATATAAAATAAACCGTCTTTGCCTTTGACACTTTGGGTGGTGGGGACATTAAAGGTCGCAAAAGGGATGATCTTCTCGGCCAAGTTTTGATAGTTAAATGGCGCGATGCCATGATCTTCTACCGTGGCTTGGTCGGCAAACCAATAGAAATGATCGTGTGCTGTGCTTAAGTCTTGGCGAATTTCATCTATTGCACTGCGGCATTCTTCCCCGACAATCACCGCACGTGCTTTGACTAAGTTAATGCTGTGGCTGAGCACTCGACCACGTTGAGCGGTATTTTGTAAGGCGGAGATCACCCCAATTTTTGCCAAGGCGATGACCGTTGCAATCAACTCGGAACGATTTTCTAACATGACTGCAATCACATCACCTTTTTGCAATCCTGCTGCCAAAAAGAAATGTGCAATTTGATTAGACCACTCATTGAGCGCTTGATAGCTATATTGTTGTTGTTCGTAGCGCAATGCAATGGTTTGGGGAGCTCGTTTGACGGCTCTTTCAAAAGCTAAACCGAGACCTGCGGCAGTATTGGGTGTCCTTAAGTAAGCTTGTTTTAGACCACTGACAATATGTGGAACTTTATTGAGGAACTTAGGTAATTTTGCTGCAACATCGGTGAAACCAATGAGGTCTGATTGTTTAGTCTGATTCATGTCTATCCTATCTGATTTGGATGTATAAGCTACGCTATATTTTGATTTAAATTGATACGAATCAACAGTGTTGCACTTCGTCTCATTCTCAATACGTGATCAGTAGCTTTTATATATGGGCAAATCTATGCAAGTTTTTTGATATTATTAGGTTTTAATCTTTTTGTTGTAGTGCAATCAACCTAATTCATCAAAATACAAAAAAAACCTAGCCATCGGAATGGCTAGGTTCGATTTTTTTAGCTCAAAAAAGTAAACGCTTTACTCCGCAGTAGGCGTTGCTTTTTTCGGTGGACGACCACGTGGACGACGTGGGCGTGCTGGTTTTTCTGCTTCAGCATCGGCAGCTTGTGCTGGACTTGCTTGTGCTTTGTCCAATGCTAAATCTTGCTGTTGTTCAGCAGCATTTTCGACCACCGCAGCGGTTTTGGCAGCAGCAGCTTTGCTACTACGTGCTTTGGCTGTACTTCGGGTCTTGGCTGGTGCTGCAACAGGTGTGGCTGGTGCTTCAGCGGTTGGCGCTTCGCTACTTTGCACATTAGCGCTTTCGGTTGTGGCAAGATCCGCTGTTGGAGTGGCTACAGCTGCTTCTGCAGTAGCGTTTGCCACCTCCACTTCTGCGCTACTTGACGCAGCAGGCGCTGGGCGTACTGCTGGTGCGCGTGTTGTAGCAGGCTTTTCAGCAACTGCTACAGCTTCCGCTGTAGTGGCTGCAGTTGTGTCTGCATCATTGGCAAGGTGCTCTGTTACCGCTTCTGCGGCTGTGCCCACTTCAGTTGCTCGCGTGCTTTCAGCAACTGTTTCTAGCTGAGCCGTTGCAGGTTCTGCTGCGACTGTGGCGGCAGTTTTTGCGCTCAGCTCTGCCGCGTTGGCTACAGTTTCAGTTTTCTCAGCAACTTCTTCTGTCTTAGCTGCCGTCAAGGCCTGTTTTGACTGCACAAAGGCTTGTTCGGCTGCCAATTTGGCAAGACGACGACGTTCACGCGGGTCATTGGCAACACGTTTGGTTGCTGCTGCCGTTGGTGGAACCAAGTCTAATACTGCAGCTGGTTGTGCTTCAGGCTGTGCTTTGCTAATCGCTACATCACGTGTAACGGGTTTGCTCTCAGGCGCGGCTTGAGTCGGTTGCTGCACCTGTTGTTGTGCAAAATACTCATCACTAAATTTACTGAGGGCACGGTTAAAGGTAGCGATTAAACCAAATTGCTCAATCAGTACGGAACAGTCCTCACCATAGACATGGCGGATTAAACTGCCAATGGTGTAGTTTGACAAGGTCGGTACTTGTGACGGATTGGGCTTTTGGGGTGCTAGTGCTTTGTTTTTGTGTTGCACGCGTTGTTGACGACGTGAGCGTGGATCATTGCTGGCACGACGTTGAGGCTCTTCCGCGACAACTTCAGGTTTTTTCTCCGCTTTCTTTTGCACGGCTGCAGCAGGTGTCGCTGCGGTAAGCTCAGTTGCTGCTACATGTGCTGCTTCTGCGACGACGGGTGCACTCACAGGTAGGTTGGCATTGAGCGCAACAATTTCACTTTGTTGTTTGTCAATGTTAATGATCAATGCCGTTGGCATCATTTCATTTTTAGGTGCATCAACCATTTCAACATGCAAGATTGGTTTTTCAGCAGTATTCGCAGGCGTGGTTGCTGCTTCTGCTACTACGACAGGAGCCGTTGGGGCTGTTGTCGCAGCTGTTGCCGCTGCATTGTTGTTGAGTACGCTGTTGTCGCGCTGACGGTTCGGACGTTGTGGACGTTGTGATTGACGATCACGGCGTGGCACAGCTTGTTCCGTTGTAGCGGATTGCTCATGTGCCTCTTGCGTAGCGACTTGCTGTTGGCGTTGTTTGTGCTGTTGACGCTTTTGCTCACGGTTGTCTTGACGTGATTCAGCACGATTGTTATTGAGCTCTTCATGCGGCAGTACAGGCTCTTGTACTTGTTCACGTGGTTCTTTTTGCTTGCTACGTTTTCTGTTGCGATGATTACTGCGTTCTTCACGCTCTGGCGCTTTTTCTGGATAATCACGCTCAGTTTTCGCCACATGCGGTGTTGCTAAATACGCATTTTGGTCGACGGCAACAGGTGCAGCTGCTACCGGTGCAACAACAGCTGTACGATCAATTTGACCATATTGACCACGGCTAACAGCGCCATTGTTGACCATTTGCTCAATCGCGGCGGCTGCATTGTGTGCAGAGCGAGATTGGTCTACTGTGCTGGCTTGTTTTTGTACAAATAAATTTTCTAACCAAGCACAAGGACTTGCGGCTGTCGCTGCTGGGGTCGCCGCTGCAGCCACGGCTTTTGGTTGATTATTGCGAATCGGTTTTTCTGCTGCTGGGGTGATCACAGGGGCATGTACTGCTTCATCTTCTAAATGCCAGTGTGTCGATTCGTAACCCAATTCTTTTTCGCTTAAACGTGTTGCTTCAGTACGTTCATAGCTACTTGGTGCAAAGCCTTCAGGATTGAAGGTAATTTGATAATGCGGTGTTTCTAAATGAGGGTGTGGTAAAACAGTCACACGTACATTTGAGGTTTGTTCGAGATAGACCAAACTGTGACGTTTTTCGTTGAGTAAAAAGGCTGCAATTTCAACAGGCACTTCAACTTGCACTTCACCTTGGCGTTCACGTAAAGCAATTTCTTCAACTTTACGCATAATTGATAATGACAATGAGCGTAGGTCACGAACCATGCCAGTACCATGACAGCGTGGGCAAACATAACCCGTCGCTTCTTCTAGCGATGGACGTAAGCGTTGACGACTCATTTCCATTAGACCAAAGCGTGATAATTGACCAAATTGAATACGCGCACGATCACTTTGCGTCGCTTCGCGCAGTTTGGCTTCAACCATGCGTTGGTTACGTTCTTTGGACATGTCGATAAAGTCAATCACCACCAAACCGCCAATATCACGCAGGCGCAATTGACGTGCAATTTCTTCAGCAGCTTCGAGGTTGGTGCTGAGCGCGGTTTCTTCGACATCGTGGCCGCGGGTAGATTTGGCAGAGTTGATATCGATTGAAACCAAGGCTTCAGTTTGATCGATGACAATCGAACCGCCAGAGGGCAGTTTCACTTCGCGTTCATAGGCCGTTTGGATTTGACTTTCAATCCCAAAGTGCGCAAATAAAGGCTCATTTAAAGTATAAGTCTGTAATTTTTCTAATTGATTGGGCATGACCGCTTTGATGAAGTTATGTGCTTCATTATAAGCTTGTTCATTATCAATGAGAATTTCCGAAACATCGTCACGTAAATAGTCACGAATTGCGCGGGTAACCACGCCAGCTTCTTGGTGAACCAACATCGGTGATGGACCAGAACTGGCAGTATTTTGGATTTGATGCCATAGGTCGAGTAGATGTTGTAAATCGAGTTGCAATTCTTCTTGCGTGCGACCAATGCCTGCAGTACGCACAATCACACTCATCCCACGTGGAACATTGAGCGATGCCAACATTTCTTTGAGTTCGTCACGAACAGCACCAGAAATTTGACGGCTAATTCCACCGCCTTTGGCATTGTTGGGCATCAAGACCAAATAGCGCCCAGCCAAAGAAATATAAGTCGACAGTGCCGCGCCTTTATTGCCACGTTCTTCTTTCTCAACTTGTACCAATAACTCTGTACCTTCGCTAATTAATTCACGAATATTAGTGTTTTGGCGTGGATCTGATTTGAGATAACTGTTGGCAATTTCACGCATCGACAAGAAGCCTTGACGACCAGCACCGTATTCAACAAAGACGGCTTCTAGAGAAGGTTCGACACGAGTCACGTGCCCTTTATAAATGTTTGCTTTTTTTTGTTCGCGGGTACGGTTTTCTAAGTCAAAATCGTAAAGTCTTTGACCAGTGATAAGTGCAACACGAACCTCTTCAGCATGTGTTGCATTAATCAACATACGTTTCATGGGGTAATACCTAATAGTGACCCACAACAGTCAATTGCTTAGACTCGACGGTGTATAGCTGACAAGATGCACGAAACCCTGATCACGCAAATATTTGGTGAATATCTGGATGATGGGTAGGTTGCCAATGAGCAGGCAATAGGCTGGCTCTTGTAATAGCGTATAGTGTAATTGGCACTATCTCCACGACCTGAGTTGTCGGTATTTTCACTGGTAAAACAAGTGGTGTATTGGATGGTTAACTTTCACTGTCCTTTGCTCGAAGATTGGCTGCTGGTTGAGCAGTTGCTCTTGATACGGAATGATCGTCGTATCTTTACAAGGAAACAATTCCAATGCTTCAGTCACTTGTATCCTGAAAACACACAACAGCAATCACTTCTGATGTGTATCAGTTTACATTTAAAAACCAACATAGCAGTTGGCATCATCATTTTTTCAACATGTCGATTTATGTACAAAAGCACAATTAAACCTAACAGTTTGTGTTTTTACCGATATAATAAGCCTTCGGCGTCGGCGTATTCTTTGGGGACCTTTCCGAGTTTGCAGCGAGTCAGTGTTTTAGTTTTAGATTTCAGGATATGAAATGACTAAAGCCTAACTCTATTACGGCGGTATCCGTGGGTTGACTATAGCAAACCAAAATAGTTCTGCCTATGGGTTAAACGAAATATTCTTGTGAAAAACATGATCTAAATGTTCAAGTTTTAATCAAATTCTTTTTATGCACTGAGTAACTCTATGAATTCCTCACAGCAGTGGCAAAGTGTCACTTGGTTTGACGTTGATGAACATCAAGTTGGACAACGAATAGACAATTTTTTATTTAGTCGACTCAAAGGTGTACCGAAAAGTCGTATTTATCGCTTGATTCGTGAAGGGCAAGTGCGTGTCAATAAAAAACGCATCAAAGCTGAAACGAAACTACAACTTGCCGATCAAATTCGTGTGGCACCGATACGCTATGAGCAAAAACAAGCAGACGCTATTGTGCTATCCGATCAATTCGCCAATAGTTTATTGCAACGTATTGTTTATGAAGATGAAGGGCTATTGGTCGTCAATAAACCATCAGGGATTGCCGTGCATGGCGGTAGTGGTGTTAACTATGGTTTGATCGAAGCCTTAAGAGCTGCGACTGGTAAAAAATATCTTGAATTGATTCATCGGATTGACCGAGATACTTCGGGTTTGGTGATGATTAGTAAAAAACGTAGTACCTTGAAAACGTTGCAAGATCTGCTACGTTCTCACAATATTTCCAAGACTTATGCTGCCATTGTAAAAGGGCAGGTCAGTTTGGATCAGCAATTGATTGATGCACCTTTATTACGCTACGAACTTGCCAATGGCGAACGCCGTGTGCGGGTATCGAAAGATGGTAAGCCAAGTCAAACGCAATGGCGCGTTGTGCAACGTTTCAAACACGCTAGTTTGGTGCATGCTTCTCCTCTATCTGGACGTACTCATCAAATTCGTGTGCATGGGCTGAGTATTGGTCATCCGCTATTGGGGGATGATAAGTATGGTCATCAGTTTAATTACCAAGGACCAGCGCCGAAACGCTTATGTTTACATGCTATGCGCTTGGAAATTCCTGGTTATCCCGTAATCGAAGCTGCAATGCCTGAAGATATGCAGCAGTTATTGCAGCAATTGCAACTGGCTCATTAATGTCTGATCGCCTATGATGTCTGTTGCTATGAATCTTGGACTTTGAGTATAAATATGGTGGATACAGCAGTAAAACTGGTTATTTTTGATTGGGATGGCACATTGTTTAATTCGGTCGATCAAATTGTAGCCAGTCTTTTGTTTGTTGCAGCACAATATCAGCAACCTTTACATCCAGATGATGCTAAAAGCATAATTGGTCTTGGCTTACCAGAAGTTATGCAGCGTTTATTTCCACAAGTTCCTGAGCTTCATCAGGATTTACTCAATAGCTATGCTGCACATTATCCCCAGCATTCACAACAAGATCAGTGGTTTGATGGTGTTGCTGAGTTATTACAAGATCTCGATCAACGCGGGGTGTTATTGGCCGTGGCAACAGGTAAAAGCCGTCGTGGTTTAGACCGTGTTTTAGCCCATACGCAAAGCCAAGATCTTTTTGCGGTGACACGTGCTGCCAGTGAAACCAAATCTAAGCCAGACCCATTAATGCTCCAAGAAATTCTAGCCGAGACGGGATGTCATGCTCAGCAAGCTATTTTGGTTGGAGATACTAGCTATGATCTTGAAATGGCAAGAAATATTTCTATGCCACGGATTGGCGTGAGCTATGGTGTACATGATGTTGCCACCCTAGCGCAGTATCAGCCTTTGGCAATCGTCGATAGTATTGCCCAATTACACCAGACTTTATTGAGTCGTATTCATGCTTTGTGTTAGCGTGCAATGATGAGCGTATTTTAATATTTTATTTTTTTATAATGGTTGGTGACAGTTCATAATAGCGAACGTTTGTGCCGCGGTATTGGTTATTGGGGTGCTAAAGTTGTTTGGATGCTGAAGTTATTTGGATGCTGAAGTTATTTGGATGTGTGTGTGGCTCAATGGTGCAATGGCTAATATAGTGTTGTAATCGCTAATAGTGTAAAAAAAGCTTAAGTTGCCCAGTGAGCAGTCATGCAAAAATAAAAAGTTACGATGTAATACAAAATCGCTAAATTATAGTTAAAGTATTGATTCCTATGATTGATTACGCTTAGCTGAAGGATCGATAAGCAATAAAATAGTCAGTGACTGTGCTGTTTGAAGGATTCAGCCAAGTCAATCGCTTTTAATGTATTGCATACTCTGGATATCTTTAAATTTATATATTTGAAATAAAATACTTTTAGCATTTTAGATCAAGCAACTGATGTTGTGATGTCATGCCATAGTGGACATCAAGACAATTGAAATTTTAGGTATAGATCTAATCTGTTGATCAAGTAAGGGTGATTGGACGAATCATGTCAAAAAAGGTGGAATTGGAACAGTTGCTAACAGCAGCGCCGAATACAATCGATTTACAACAGCACAACTCGGTCGATGCCTTGCACTATCGCCTACCAACTGAATCCTGCTTAGGGCATTTAATGGCATCCCCAAAGTATTCAGCTACAGATCTTCAGCATCATAATGGTCGACATTTTATCAATATCACGCAATCGCCATGGGCACCTACTGCAAAAGCCAAATTGCTTAAATGGGTTCTGCTGCGTAAATCCAATACTTGGCAGGTGGATTATCAACAGGCATTAACTGAACGCTATAGCCGAATGCAGTCTTTGCCTCAAAATCGACCACATGCCAATTTAGACGATTGGCAGGTTTGGTTTGTTGGACATGCCACCGTGTTATTACAAATTGGTCGCTATAATATTTTAACCGATCCTGTTTGGGCTGATTATGTCAGCCCTAAACAAGGTCTTGGACCCAAACGAGCGATTCCAGCTGGTTTGGCTTTAGAACAGCTACCAGAAATACATGCAGTCTTATTGAGCCATAATCACTATGACCATATGGACCTTGCTACTTTAAATTGGTTGCATCAGCGCTTTGAAATGCCGATTTATACAGGGCTTGGCAATGGCTATTATTTACCAAAACATTTTAAAGTCATGGAAATGGATTGGTGGCAATCTGCGATTTTTAAAGATTTAAAAATTATTTATACGCCTGCTCAGCATGGTTCTGGTCGGGGCATGCGAGATGAAAATGCTGCCTTATGGGGAGCATTCTGTATTCAAACAGACCAAGATTATTGTTATTTTGCTGGCGATACCGGCTACGCAGATCATTTTAAAGATTTGCATCGCAGGCTTGGTGCCCCTCGTTTGGCTTTATTGCCGATCGGTGCTTATGCGCCGCGCGAATTACTACGCTATATGCATATGAATCCACAAGATGCATTTCAAGCCCATTTGGATTTACAAGCTAAGCGCTCTCTTGCAATTCATTATCGTAGTTATCAACTGACAGATGAGTTACGTGATCAACCTGAATTTGATCTTCAACAAGTCTTGAAAAACTCATCGAAGCTGATGGGTCCGTTTTATTGTATTCAAGAAGGTCGTAAAATGATTGTATAGCGTTTGGCTGAGCTTGCACTCAACACGCCTAAACATGAAAAAACGCCACCTTGTAGCCGAAGTTACAGGGTGGCGTTTTGTTGTGCAGCACCATTTTTATGGCGATGCGGTTGCGGATTTATAATAGGCTAGGCAGTCCCAAGGCTGGATCAGTCGCGCGTGCAGCTTGTGCATCGGCAACGCTCATCCCTAGTGCTTGAGCCACGCCTTCGCCATAGGCGGGGTCGCAGAAATAGCAGTTACGTATATGACGATATTTGATAAAGTCTGGTGCATCACCCATTGCTGCGGCAGTATTGTCAAATAAAGCTTGCTGTTGTGCGGGTTGCATCAATTGAAATAAAGCTCTGGGCTGACTGAAATAATCACTATCATCTTCACGATAATCCCAATAGTCAGCATCACCAGTAATTTTTAGTGGTGGTTCACGATATTGAGGTTGTTCCTGCCATTGTTGGAAGCTATTCGGTTCATAATGTGGTAAGCCACCATAGTTATCATCGATACGACCTTGACCATCACGATGGTTGGAGTGTACAGGGCAACGTGCCGCATTGACAGGTATTTGTTGATAGTTCGGACCTAAACGATAACGCTGCGCATCGGCATAGTTAAATAAACGTGCTTGTAGCATTTTATCGGGTGATGCACTGATACCTGGTACAAGATTGCTTGGTGCAAAAGCAGATTGTTCAACATCTAAGAAAAAGTTTTCAGGGTTACGGTTAAGCTCAAATTCACCGACCTCAATCAGTGGATAATCGCCATGTGGCCAAACTTTGGTTAGATCAAAAGGATGGTAAGGTACTTTTTCTGCATCGGTTTCTGGCATGACTTGAATGTACATGGTCCATTTGGGATAGTCGCCTTTTTCGATTGCATCATATAAGTCACGTTGATTACTTTCACGGTCATTGGCAATCACAGCCGCCGCTTCAGCATCGGTTAGATTAGCGATGCCTTGTTGTGTTCTAAAATGAAATTTCACCCAAAAACGTTGTTGTTGAGCATTGATAAAACTATAGGTATGGCTACCAAAGCCATGCATGTGGCGGAAGCTTTTGGGAATACCACGATCCGACATGACAATGGTGACTTGATGTAGTGCTTCAGGTAATAAAGTCCAGAAATCCCAGTTATTGGTGGCGCTGCGCATATTGGTACGCGGATCGCGTTTAACAGCTTTATTTAAGTCTGGAAATTTTCGCGGGTCACGTAAAAAGAATACAGGGGTATTGTTTCCCACCATATCCCAGTTGCCTTCTTCTGTATAAAATTTTAGTGCAAAACCACGAATATCGCGTTCGGCATCAGCTGCACCACGCTCCCCGGCAACAGTGGTAAAACGTGCAAACATTTCAGTTTTTTTACCCACTTCACTGAAGATTTTGGCGCTGGTATATTGGCGAATATCATGTGTAACAGTAAACGTACCAAAAGCACCAGATCCTTTGGCATGCATACGACGCTCAGGAATTACTTCACGTACAAAATTTGCTAATTTTTCATTCAACCATAAGTCTTGGGCAAGTAGAGGGCCGCGTGCGCCTGCCGTTAAACTATTTTGGTTATCGACCACAGGGGCACCAAAATCAGTGGTAAGGTGGGTGACTGGACATTTTTTAGGGGGGTTACTCATTGTATTTCTCCAAAATATTCACACTATTTTTAAAAAGTAAATCTATGGATTTATCGGGCTTTTTCTTGCCGGTCTTGGCATATAGAAAGTAGAGCCTTCCGTGACGATTATCGTTCATATCGATGAATGATAAATTGCACAATTAACGTTATATGAAGCACTGTTAGACTTCAAACAGATTAAAAAGTTATAGTTAATTCATTTTTTCGATTAAAGCGGCTGATAATGCATTTTTGATCACGTTGCTTTTTTAAACAGAGAGATTACAATGGCGGTTGCAAAAACCAACATGCTGTGGTGGTTGGAAGTCGATAAACAGGAATTATTTAAATTTCTTTTTTATCGATGAGGTTAATACTCAATACATGCAATCTCAATAGAGGCTATAGATGAAGAAGTCTAAACCAGCAATAGAACCGGTGATTCATAATTTCGTAGCAAAACATATGCACGAAGTCAATCGAAGTCAAACTTTTATAGACCGTAAGAAAAACCTAAAACGGGGCTATGAAAAGCATAAAAAAGGGCGATACCAACAGGAGGATCGCCTTTTTTTATGCTGCTAATTTTGTATTGTGAATGACCAGAGCTAAAATAATTTTTGACCTATTGTGTTTTGTTAAACATTAATCAAGCGTGAAGACTTGACCATATCTGCTAATCCATGTGTCTTAAAATAATATTCCATCCAACTTTTGATCATGAGGGGGTTATTTAGCTTTAAGACCTGATCTAATAATTGCTGCGCGTCTTGCATTGAAATATGACAAATCGTTTTACGTACACGTAAAATATTACTTGAACTCATGGAAAGTGTATTGAAGCCCATCGCCATGAGCAACACAGCTGACAATGGATCGCCTGCCATTTCCCCACAAATACTAATGGGTTTGTCGTAGTCATGGCATTGTTTAACCAAGCGCTGTAATACCCGCAAAATAGAGGGATGAAAATGCGAATAAACACTCGATACCCGTGGGTTATTACGATCGACCGCCAGTAAATATTGAATCAGGTCATTGGAGCCTACCGAAAAGAAATCGACCAGCTCGGAAAATTCTTCGATTTGCAATAACACACTTGGAACTTCAACCATAATCCCTATTTTGGGTTTGGTGATTTTGACTTCTTCTTCTTCTTGTACTGCAATCCAGTCACGCTCTAATAAATAGAGTGCTTCTTCTACTTCACTTACACTGGTGACCATCGGTAACAAAATATGCAAATTATTCAACCCAATACTTGCTTTTAGCATGGCGCGTATTTGTGCAGAAAAAATCTCAGGATGATCTAAAGTAAAGCGAATTCCGCGCCAGCCTAATGCAGAGTTTTCTTCTTCTATTTCAAAATAGGGAAGGTCTTTATCTGCACCAATATCTAGGGTTCGCATGACCACAGGTTTATTGGCAAAGTGGCTGAGTTGCTGTCTATAGATGGCACGTTGTTCCTCTTCGCCAGGAAAGCGCTCACGTAGCATAAATGGAATTTCAGAACGATAGAGCCCAACACCTTTGGCACCACGTTGTACACCACGAACCACATCGATCATTAAACCAGTATTGACAAATAATCTAACCGCAACACCATCTGGCGTAATGGCGTCGCGGCTTTCATATTGTTTTAGATCTTTGGCGATTTGCTCTTCTTCTTTTTGGATTTCTTTATAACGTTGTCTGAGTCGACGTGGCGGATTAACAAAGACACGTCCTTGATAAGCATCAACAATCAATTCGACATCATCAAGGGTATTGATAGGCAACTCGGTTACTCCAACAACGGTTGGGATGCCGAGTGCGCGTGCAACGATGACCATATGAGAGTTTGCTGCCCCCTCACTGGTGACGATGGCTGCAATTTTAGAGACGGGTAATTCGACCAAGGCTGCGGTACTAATTTCTTCGCCGATTAAAATACTGTCTGAGCTTAATTCTTTATGGCTTGGGTCTGAGCGTTGTAATGCGGCCAAAATGCGGCGTCCGAGGTCTTTGAGGTCCGCAACACGTTCACGTAAATAGTCATCTTCCATTTGGGCAAACAGGGTGACATGACGATCAATGACACGCTTTACTGCACCTTGCGCCCAATTGCCTTCACGAATAATTTCTTTAATCTCTGACGGTAATGCATTTTCATCTAGCATTCGGAGGAACACACTAAACAAGGTGCGTTCATCAGCCATCAGTGAGTCTTGCATTTTGTCATCAAGTGCTTGTATTTCATGACGAACTGAAATAATCGCTTGATCTAATAATGTTAATTCTTCACTAATGTCATCTGCTTCGCGGTCTGGAACAGCGGTTAAATCGGCTGGTGGATAGAGAATAATGGCACGCCCCAAGGCAATACCACCTGCACCGGCTGCACCTTGAAAGGTTTTATAAGCCGATGCATTATTGGGTTTTCGAAAAACATCAATATTACCCACAGCTTGAGCATGTGCAATTACACCTGAAAGTTGTGCACAGAGCGTCACCAAAAAGGATTCTGCTGCTTCACTAAAATCTTGGGAATGCTGGTTTTGTACCACCATAACGCCCATAACTTTACGGCGATACATCACTGGAACGCCGAGAAAAGAGTTATAAAGTTCTTCACCGGTTTCTGGAAAGTAAGCAAAGCGTTCGTGCTGAGGAGCATTGTGTAAATTGACAATCTCCTCACGCTGCCCGACTAAGCCGACTAAGCCTTCACCTAGAGGAAGTGAGACATTGCCGACGGCTTCTGCTTTGAGCCCCTTGGTCGCCATTAAGACATAACGTTGATTACGTTCATCAAATAGATAAATTGAGCAGACATCCACTTGCATGGCCTCAGAAACCTGATTGACCATGATATCTAAAGACTCATGCAAACTGACGGACGCATTGATTTCCTGCACAATACGTCGCAAGGTGTCCAGTTGCATGTTTGACATGAAGTCTGCTCCTTAAAATGGTGTCGCAGTTATACTGCTGTCGCTGTTAGACCATTATCGTAACAGCTATTTATAACAGGGCTACCATTAAAAATCATTCATATTTATGATGAATTTTCAATTGTTTGTGTCGGTAATTGCCGACACAGTTCCATCATGGCTCTACGGTAAACATCACGTTTAAAATTGACGACTTGACCGAGAGGATACCAATAGCTGACCCATTGCCATTGATCAAACTCTGGCGGATCAGATAGATTCAACTGAATAAATTGAGTTGAAGCTGTTAGTTTTAATAAAAACCACTTTTGTTTCTGTCCAATACATACAGGGTCTGAGTCAGACCTGATATATCGTTGTGGCAAACGATAATGCAACCAACCTTCTGTTTGCGCAATAATTTGGACATGTTCCTGCAATAAGCCGACCTCTTCGTGCAGTTCTCGATAAAGAGCTTGCTCTGGAGTTTCCCCCACATGAATGCCGCCTTGAGGAAATTGCCATGCATTGTGTCCAATGCGTTTTGCCCATAAAACTTGACCATCATCATTTGCCAAAATGATCCCGACATTGGGTCGGAAACCTTCTGAATCGATCATTTGGCTACCTAAAATTCATCGTATATTTGACTTTGTTTTCGGGGAGCGTTGCAAATTGCTGACCAACACGAAAAGTTCAAAGTAATAATGTTTTAAAATTGCTATGATCTTAACTAATTTCTATCGACTAGCGGAGATAGATTTACATTTTTTTTCTTAATATTCAGTTTTTACGAGAAATTTCATGAAATTGGCACTGTTTGATCTTGACCACACATTACTCAATACTGATTCTGATCATTCTTGGGGAGAGTTTTTGATTCATGAGGGATTAGTAGATGAGACACGGCATCGTCAAATCAATGATCAGTTTTATAATGATTATAAAGCAGGTTGTTTAGATCCAATTGCTTATAATCAATTTGTATTTGAGTTTTTAACTCAAAATGATATGGCTGATCTAATACAGTTACATCAAAAATTCATGCAACAGGTGATCAAACCACAAATGCGTCCACAAGCATTTGTTGCCATTGCGGAACACCGTGCAGCAGGGCATGAACTGGTTGGTATTACTGCAACTTCTGATTTTATTACGGCACCGATTTTTGCAGCATTTGGTATTACAGAAGTGATTGCCACACGCGCGGAAATTAAAAATGGTCAATATACTGGGCAAGTTGCAGGTGTTCCTTGCTATCAAGCGGGTAAAATTACACGTCTCGAACAGTGGTTAGCCGATCGCCACATCGAAGAATCATGGGCTTATTCTGACTCTATCAATGACCAGTTTCTATTAGAATATGTAGACCATGCCATTGTCGTTAGCCCAGACACAGCTTTGGCTGCACTCGCGCAGCAACGACAGTGGCCGATTGTCGATTGGTCTATTGGTGGATCTTCTGAATGTTAATGCACTTTATAGACTTTGCTTGGCTTTCTGGTAAAACCTACTGTAAATCAGGGTCTTGATTTTTGTTAATTGGGGATAAGTAATAACAATCAACTTTATTATTGCTTTGTTATTTTAAGTTATTGTGATTGTTGCTACCAACTTCATTGAACCATTTCGATTAATGCTTCTAGCGCTTTTGATTGGGTTCTGTTTGGATGCCAGACAATGCCGAGTTGGCGTTGCATTTGTACATCAACATCAAGTTGAATCAAGTCCGCATTCAGCATGGTTTTAGGCAGAACAGACCAACCTGTACCAATCGATGCCAACATACGAATCGCTTCGAGTGAGTTATTTAACATATTCATACGTGGCTTGAGACCTTGTTTTTCAAATTCTGCCAGCGTGATTTGACTGGTATAGGTTTGTAAGGCTGGAAGAATACTTGGATAATCAATCAGATCTTTTAATGATAAATTGTTTTTTGCTGCCAGTGGATGGAAAGGGGCTGCAACAAAGACTAAGGGATCATTCCAGATACTTTGATATTTGAGCCGAGCATCACCATTGGGGGGCAATGTTAAAAAAGCTAATTCTAAATCACCGGAGAGTACTTGCTCATGTGCTTGTTCAGAATCAACAAACAGCACATTGAGATTTACATCAGTGAATTTTTGCACGTAGTCTTTGAGATAAGGTGGCAGATGATGTAAACCAATATGGTGGCTGGTACCAATTTTTAGTCGACCACGGACTTGGTCCTGCTCATGGCTGAGTGTGTAGTGAATGTCATTTAATTCATGCATCCACTGCGTTATTCTTGGCAGTAAAGTATGTGCAGCAGGTGTGGCTTGAATACCACGACCGGCAGATTCAAATAATTTGACGCCGAAATATTCTTCTAAAGTATCAATACGTTTAGTCACAGCTGGCTGTGTGATAAATAGTAACTCAGCGGCCATAGAGATTGACCCTGTTTCCATTACTCTCATAAATGCTTCAAATGCTGCAAGGTTCATATATATTCCAAATCATAATAAAATATTATGTAATGCCTCATTATTAAAAAAAAGATCGATTTAGCAAATAAGATTTAATTTATTGAATTGATTTAAGCGGATATTTGATGGTTTTTATGCAAACTAAATCACTGTTGGTTGTGAATAATGTAATTCATTATAAGTTTATGTATAAGTAAAATTAAACAGTTTTGTCTATGGATGTGTGGAGAAAAAAATAATATTTTAGCTTGTAGTCTAGGTTGCTCATAGCTTGGTGACTATTTTTTGTGCTGTAAGTGGGGGAGTGGGTGCTTGTAGTTAAATTTAATATATCGACAAAAATTATTTTATGACAGCAAAATAAAAAAAATATTATTCTTGTATGTATTCTTTTGTTTTAAATATGGCATTGTTTTAAACTTAAAATAACATTAAAAAGTATATGTATTATAATTATTTATACATTTAATAGAAATAATGAAGCTAAAGGAATATGGTGTGAGGGAGTTTTTTTAATAAATATTGCTTTAAAATTAAATACCTACTGTTTTACTTGGTATTATAATATACGTTATTTTATTAATAAGGCAATGAAATTTCAAAAAATTATAAAAATTAAGTTGGGCGCTGTTTGATTAACTTTATTTCTCCAGTATTTAGTTTTTAGCGTTCATTTTTGAATGCAGGTCATGGCATTGCAGCATAATTACACTGTCTCTAAGTAGATTAAACTGCGAGTAATGATGCGAAATCTTTGGGACAGTAGCAATAAAAAAGGCGATCTTTATAGGATAAAAGACCGCCTTTGGCTGTTTGGCAATATTACAGCATGATTTAACCAGCTAAAGCATCTTGTACTGGAATTTTACCAATTTTTGCTTGCCAGATTTTTGGTGCAACCGCATGAATGGATGTGCCATTGACATCGACAGCCACAGATACTGGCATGTCTTCCACTACGAATTTATAAATAGCTTCCATCCCTAGATCTGGGAATGCGACGACTTCAGCTTCACGAATGGCTTTAGATACCAAATAAGCAGCGCCACCGACAGCCATTAAATAGGTTGCTTTATTGTCTTTGATTGCTTCAACAGCCGTAGGACCACGGTCTGCTTTACCAATCATGCCAAATAAACCTGTTTCTTCTAAAATAGTGCGCGTGAACTTATCCATACGCGTTGCAGTCGTTGGACCAGCAGGACCAACGACTTCGTCACCAACTGGGTCAACTGGTCCAACGTAATAAATAAATTTTCCTTTGAGGTCTACAGGAAGCTCTTCACCCTTGGCAAGCATATCGACCATCCGTTTATGCGCAGCGTCACGACCAGTATAAATTGTGCCGCTGAGCAATAATGTATCGCCAGGTTGCCAAGCATTCATTTCTTCTTGAGTGATGGTGTCAACATTAACGCGTTTAGATTGCGATGCATCCCAAGTCACTTGCGGATAGTCCTCAAGTTTTGGTGCTTGAATGTGTGCAGGTCCTTGTCCATCTAGTTGGAAATGCGCATGACGTGTTGCAGCACAGTTTGGAATCATACCGACGGGTTTACCAGCGGCATGGCATGGATAATCTTTAATTTTAATATCTAGAACAGTTGTTAGACCGCCTAAGCCTTGTGCACCAATACCAAGAGCATTAACTTTCTCAAAGATTTCAATACGTAGTTCTTCAATGTTGTTTTGCGGACCACGTTGTAGTAACTCGTGCATGTCAATTTCTTCCATGAGTGCTTCTTTGGCGAGCATCATGGCTTTTTCTGCAGTACCGCCAATACCAATCCCGAGCATGCCAGGTGGGCACCAACCTGCACCCATGGTTGGAACTGTTTTTAGTACCCAATCCACAATAGAGTCAGACGGGTTTAACATCACCAACTTCGATTTATTTTCAGAGCCGCCGCCTTTGGCTGCAACGGTAATATCGACTTTATTACCAGGCACTAATTTGTAATGAATAACCGCAGGAGTATTGTCTTTGGTATTTTTACGACCAAAGGCAGGATCTGCCAATACCGAAGCACGCAGTACGTTGCTGTGCTCAAGATAACCTTGACGCACGCCTTCATTGATAGCGTCATCTAGGCTCATTGTGAGGTCAAATTTTACCTCTAAACCGACTTCAACAAAGACGTTGACGATACCTGTGTCTTGGCAAATTGGACGATGTCCTTCGGCACACATCTTTGAGTTAATGAGGATTTGAGCGATTGCATCCTTGGCTGCTTTGTTTTGTTCGCGGTCATAGGCGCGACTCATGGCTTGGATGAAATCTTGTGGATGGTAATAGGAAATAAATTGCAATGCATCCTTGACCGAGGTGATCAAGTCATCTTGCTTGATAATCGTTGTCATATCAAAAAATCTCTTGAGCGGGCTGTTAGCTAGCAGGCTAAATTATACGGGATAAAGCATCTACTGTGGTGGATTTGCCTGATTTTTGGGCGTATTTATCAAGAGATATTTTGAAATTGCTTTAAGAAGATGGCGCTGAATTGATTGATAAAAAATGAAGCGCATCTAGGCGCTTCAGGAAAATAATGAGATTCTATGTAATTTGTTTAAACAGACTTAAGGTAAGGCTAATAAATCCTGTGCCATTTGCTGACCAAGTTCTTGATAACCTAAGCTGGTAAAGTGTACACCATCACCGCGTGCCCGACCTTGATTGATCCATGATTTCATAGAACAGCTACCGCCCATAGCATCTTGCCAATCCCAATAGAGTGTTTTTTGTTGTTGTGCAACTTGATACTGCATATTTTGAAAGGCGGTTAATTTTGCTGGTCGCGTACCACAACTGCCTGCGGTGTTTTTTAAACTTTCAGGTGCAGATACCACTAAAATGGCGCTTCTTGGGCTGGCTTGACGAATGGAATGAATCTGTCGAATGAGATTGGATCTTTCCTGTTCTATATCGACATTATTGTTATAAGCCTCATTGGTACCATAGGCGAGAATGACTAAATCTGGTGCGATATTGGCAAGATCATTACGAATGCCCTGTTGGCTCCAACGGTCCCAGTACGAGAGTTGTGCACCATTAATACCCAGTGCTGACACGATAGCTCCTTGACCATTTTCATTTTGTGCCCACCAACCCGCAAGTGCTGTTTGAGAAGATTGTTGAGCAACAAAGGTAAAGGGCAGTTGCGCGACGAATTCGACCATTTGCCATTGCCCATTTTTGATCGGGGCTTCGATTTGAAAACGACGTCCTTGCGCATCATGACCTAATAACGCTTCATCACCAGCACCTTGGCGAATACTGACTTTAATCCGTTGCGAGACTTCACTTTGTTTGGCCTTAATGGTGAGCGAGGCACCCGCATACTTAGGAATGGCGAGTAAACCACCTAAACTATAATTTTCATTAGATTGGGTACGGCTTGAAATAGGCGACCAACCACTGTTGTCATAACCATAACGTGCCAAACGATGCCCAGTAAAATACATCGGCATACCCCAGCCCATTCCACCATTGCCTAAATGGGCTTGTAAGTCGACACGTAATGCGTCGGTCATGACATCTGCTGCTGTATGTGAGTCGCCGAGTTGCACGATATGCAGTGATTTATTGTAGATGGCTTGAACAAGATTTTGACTATTGGGGTCATTGAAATTACTTAAGCTGGCGGCATGGCTCAATGTGCTACAGATAAAACCTAAAAATGACATCGAGACGACGGCAGTAAATTTTTTCATTATGATTCCTAAAGCTTTTTCAAATCTAAATCACATTATATGTGTTGCAAGCATAATCTATAAATGAATTATGTATGACAAGACAATCTGTAATGCAAGATAATGTCTAATTATAGATAAAAAACGCAGCGATAGCTGCGTTTTGTGCGTATTACTACATTTAAGCGTTGACGGTTTTAGCTGGAGCCTTGACGGTTTAAGCTTAAGTCCAGCTATGAATTATTTACCATATCACCTGAATGCTTTAGGAAACAACATGAATGTTTTCGGCAATTTTTGCAGCAACGATCTTTTGCCCTTCGACAGAAAAATGAATTCCATCGGCACTACGTGTTTTGCTCGATACACCATTTTCCATACGATAGTCACTATAAACGTTATTTTGACTGCCAAGTAAGGCGCGTGAGTCAATCACATAACCATGATGTTTTTTGACTTCATCAGTAATGACTTGGTTTAAATAGATCATTTGTTGATTCAGACTATCTTTACGCATATTGGGCGGGCTAATCCACATCACGCTGACTTGATGTTGTTGAGCAGTCTGGAAAATATCGGCAATACGTGAACGATACAATGCCTCCCAGTCAGGAGATTGAAATTTGAGATAGCGACCACCAGCAGGATTTGCCATATCCCATGGATCATTCGGCCCTAAAAAGACCACTAAGATTTTGATATTGGGATTGCTTTGCAGCGTTTCTTGAATGGTCTTTGGCCAGTTAAAGAAGCTTGGATAAGATAAGCCGGTACTTTGCTTGCTAAGATTGACGGTATTGACCTGATAATTTTCTTGCAGATATTTTTGTACATGGGGGGCGACACCTTGCATAAGCGAGTCGCCGGCAAAAAACACTTGTTGTTGTTTGTTGATCCTAAATTGATCGAGCAATGCCTGTTTAGCTTGTGCCGCTGCGCGTTGTTGTGCCAATAACCGTTGTTGCTCAGCTTTGAGAGCTTGTTGTTGTTTAAACTCTGCAGTGTAGGCATATTCTTGGTTAAACAGATCAACCCAGTGTTGGTTGAATTTTTGAATGGCAAGTTGAACTTGATCATGTTTTTTATATAACGTTTCGCCAATTTCTTGTCCCTTATGCCAGAGTGCATAGTCATCTAAAAATGCTAAGGGGCTGGGTTGATGATACGTTTGCTGGTAATAAGCATTGACGGAGTTTTGCATAATCCATAAGCCAAGCACAGCAAAGGTCAGCAAATTGCTAAAAATAAAAAGAAATGAATAGCGCCTGCGGGATGGAGGTGTTTGCTCCTCAGCATTTTGTGGCTGATCTTCTGTCGTGGGCAGAGCTGAGGGGGGATTAGAAGTTTGCATAGATAAATCCAGGAATGCCTGAAGGTGCGCAAATAACAATGATCATGAATAGAACAAATAACGGTATAGATAACGCGTATTGTGGCAAGGTATCGATACGTCGTCTAAGCTGAGTAGATAAGCGGCGTATAAAGGGATACATGATCCAAGCCAAGCTGAGTAATACCAATAGATACAACGGATTATTAACCAATGGTACATTAATGGTATTTTGCAATAAAGCTTGGAAAACTTGCAGTGCCTCTGCAAAGTTTTTGGCACGGAAGAAAACAAAGCAGAAACAAACAAAATTGATGGTGATAAATACCCCAAGAATTTTACCCACTACACCGGATTGATACAGGCGATTTCGCGCCTCTTTGGGACTGACTTTATATAATTTTTCATATAGTTTGTCGCTACAATTGAGTAAAACCAAGGCAAGCCCATGGAATAGCCCCCAAAAGAAAAAGTTCCAGCCATAACCATGCCATACACCAGAAAACACCATGGCAGCCAATAGGTTAAATTGGGTTCTCGCAAAACCATCCCGACTACCGCCTAGCGGAATATAAATATAGTCACGAATCCAGGTCGACAAACTAATATGCCATTTATCCCAAAAGTCACGAATATTATGGGCGAGTAGGGGGGCTTTAAAATTGACCGGTAAACGTAAACCCAGTAAGAGAGCAAAGCCGATCATCATTTCGCTATAACCAGAAAAGTCTAAAAAGAGCTGTAAGGTATAGCCATAAATCGCGGTGAGGACTTCGAGACTATGGTATTGCATCGGGTTGGAAAAGACAGGATTAACCCATTGATCGGCTAACCAACCAGCAATCCACCATTTCTTGATCAATGCGAATAGGATCAGACATAATGCCAAGCTCGGATATAAAATCTTACGTGGCTCGGTGCGGCGAATCTGCTCGCTCATACCACAAGGCTTGCCATCGACGTCCTGTAATCCTCTTGCCGATTGTGCACGTGCAATAGGACCTGCGGTAATCGTAGCAAAGAAACTAAAGTGTAAAAATAAATCTAATAGTTTAAAGCGCGGGACGTCTAGTTCTTGTCGATAACGACTGACCAAATAACTAATCGCTTGGAAGGAGTAATAAGAAATTCCCAGTGGTAAGATCAGATTGGCTGCCAAACCAGAACTGTCTAGCTGTAGCTGCGCCATGACAGTACTGATATGTTCTTTGAAAAAGTCGTAAAACTTAAACAGAGCCAGTTGTGCAATGGTAATGACAATACCCAAGTAAAGAAATAATTTGCGCTGCGCACTAAAGCGGTCCATGGCTAGGGATAAGGCAAAAACAATCGCACTAAACGCCAATAAAATACTGATGGCAAGTCCGCCTGCCATGAGATAAACAATGCTATAGCTTGCAGCCAATAATAATAAATTTTGTATGTGCGGCGAGGCGCGAAATGCCCAATAGATTGCAAAAAATATTATAAATAATAGGCTGAATTCTATGGATAAAAAAGAGAACATTGTTATGCTTGTCTAGGCGCGGATTGCTGCGAAATTCTAGCATAATCTTGCTTTAGTACAAGCGCTATTTATAGCAAAAAAATTAGTTTTTAAAATGCTGTACGCATGATGCGCTCAACCTTACAGCAAAGTTATACGATTGTATTTTTATTATCTATGAATAAGGAGATCATTGATGTCTGAACAACAATCATGGTTGGCGACTGTGCAGCAAATGATGGCATTGGCACAGTCCGGTTTGCACTATAGTCGGGACATCTATGATCAGGAGCGTTATCAACAACTGTTGGGTCTGGTAGAGCGGTTATTACAACTACAAAACATTGATACGCAACATTTTCAAGCAGATGTTTTAAAAGATGTTGGTTATGCGACACCTAAAATTGATGTCCGTGCCGTGATTTTTAAGCAGGATAAAATTCTCTTGGTCAAAGAAAGTAGTGATGGATGTTGGTCTTTACCGGGTGGTTGGGCAGATCCAGGTTATTCAGCCAGTGAGAATGTACAAAAAGAAGTATTAGAAGAAACTGGGTTAGAGGTTCGAGTAACGCAACTATTGCAACTGAGTGACATGCGCAAACACGGGCATAAGCCGACTTTTCTGCATGTCTATAAAGCATTTTTTCGCTGCGAAGTTTTGTCTGGTGTGTTGACTACAAGTTATGAAACGCCAGAACTGGGCTTTTTCTCACGGAGTGAGCTGCCAAAAATTTCTACAGCACGTGTCACTGAACAACAAATTCAACATTTTTTTGATCGACTGCAACAGCCTGATTCAAGCACTCAATTTGATTAGAGGCAAAAAATTACTGTTTGCCGTGACCTATATTTGCTGTGATCCAATCGAATCAAAGGCTATCTTGTGCACATCGTAATGTGCACAAGATAGCGTAAAGTGTTTCACTTTAGCGCTTATCATGATTAGCAATGTTTTATTTATTCACGCAGTATTGATTTGCCGCGATTAATGCATTGCTATTTATTTTGGATACTTTGGGCTTGTTGCTCAGCTTGGATTGCAGTCAGTGCGATGGTAAATACAATATCATCTACCAGTGCGCCACGTGATAAATCATTCACGGGTTTATTGAGACCTTGTAGCATCGGTCCAACACTGATCACATTGGCTGCACGTTGTACTGCTTTATAAGTGGTATTCCCCGTGTTGAGATCTGGGAAAATAAAGACATTGGCACGTCCCGCAACAGCGGAGTCAGGTGCTTTACTGCGACCAACACTTTCGACCGATGCCGCATCATATTGGAGTGGTCCATCAATTAATAAATCAGGACGGCGTTGCTGTGCAATTTGGGTGGCTTCACGAACTTTGTCTACATCGGCCCCTGTGCCTGAAGATCCTGTTGAATAGGAGATCATAGCAATTCTTGGTTCGATGCCAAATGCTTTGGCTGAGTCCGCCGATTGAATAGCAATTTCAGCCAGTTGTTGTGCATCTGGATCTGGGTTAATAGCACAGTCACCATAGACATAGACTTCGTCGGGAAGCAGCATAAAGAATACTGAAGAGACCAAAGAGTATTCTGGTGCGGTTTTGATCAGTTGGAACGCTGGGCGTACCGTATTGGCGGTGGTATGTACTGCGCCAGAGACTAAACCATCGACCTGATCTAAGGCGAGCATCATGGTCCCGAGCACCACAGTATCTTGTAATTGCTCCTTGGCTTGTAGCTGGTTGATTTTGCCTTTACGCAGTTCAACCATGGCATCGATGTACTGATCACGTATCAAATCTGGATCGATAATTTCCAGATCATTGGGAAGGTCGATATTACGTGCCTTAGCAATTTCGATCACTGCTTCTGGTTTTGCCAATAAGACACATTGGGCAATGCCACGTGCTTGGCAAATAGCCGCTGCTTGAATGGTACGCGGTTCATCACCTTCTGGTAGAACAATACGTTTATGTGCGCTAATGGATTTTTGTACCAGTTCATGGCGAAATGCTGAGGGTGATAGACGTGCACTATAGTCACCATTAACCAACTGTGACAACCATTCTGGGTCGATATGACTGGCAACAAAACGAGTTACTTGGGTCGCACGTTCGATATCATCGACAGGAATTTCATTGTGCTGATATTTGAGGCGTTGTGCAGCATCCAGTGGGCTCATTGAGGTATGCAAGATTGGTAAGCCATGCTTTACGGCATTTTGACAGAAATCAAAGATGTACTGTTGAGGCTGTGGATATTCACACAGCACTAAACCTGCCAGCGGAATACCATTACTTACCGCTAAGCTACTGGCCAAAAGAACATCAATACGATCAGCAGAGCTGATGATCAGTTCACCAGCAATAAACTTGTTGAGTTCGTGATTAATATTGGCGGACATTAGGCTGCTATGCAGTACACGGCGCTTTTCTGCCTTGCCGCGATTAATCCAACTGGCATGAATTTGGGTCGCTAAATCAGAGACTCGTGGCACACTTAAGGTATTACTAAACGGGACCATACCAACAATAGGGAACGAAGCACTGCCAATCTCAGGGAAGTTACGTTTGATTTGCGATTCAAATTCGGTAATTTCTTTGACTAAGCGTAAGTTGGTGTTGAGCGTAACAGGAATTTGTGCAGACTCTTCGGGTAGACCGCGGGTACGCATAAAGAGAATGCCAGATGTACGCGAGGATGCGGTTCCGCCGAATTGGCGTAATTGATGATCGACAATACTAGCACTGTGTAGTGCATGATTGAGATCTGCTTGGCTAACAAACAAAACTTTGGCATTGAGCGCTTGAGCCAAAGCGGCATTGAGTTCATTGCTGAAACCATCTTGTGCAGTTGGCACCAACCCTTCCACAATAATCACATCATGTGTTTTGGAAATCTGTCGGTGTAAATGAACCGCCTGTTCGAGTAGTTCATCTCGTTGCCCACTCTGCCATTGCCTCGTGAGCTCTTCATAGTTAATGGGCTCAACAGTTTCTGATTTGAATAAATGTTGGTAGAGCGCATTACTACGGTCTGGTCCATTTTGACGTTCTTGAGAAAAAGGCTTAAGGAAGCCAGCTTTGATGCCCTGACATTCTAATGCATAGATTAAGCCTAAACAGGCTGACGTAAGACCGACGCCTTCAGCGGTTGGAACGACGAGTATGGTTTTCATATGTTTTTCATAGCCTTAATGACAAATAGCCCATCATTGGGCATGGCAAAAAATGAGAGAATAAAAAATAAATCTTAGAGCAGATGCAATGCATCTGCTCTACCCGCATTAAGCATCGACTACTGCGCGTGTTTCTTGTGCGATACGACCTTCTTCATCGGTTGGAATCACCCAAATTTGTGGACCTTCACCTTGGTCAATACGACCTTCGCTACCGCGTGCTAAGTTGTTATTGAGTGCTTTATCTAGTTTGAAGGAGAAATGCGGTAAATAAGCTAGGGTTTTTTCACGGATATAAGCAGAGTTTTCACCAATACCACCTGTAAACGCTAGACCATTAATGGTGGGTAAACCACAGCTGAGCGCAGCAAGTGATTTGGCCAGACGATAACTAAAGACTTCAATGGCCAATGTAGCATCTTCATTGCCTGCTTGAGATGCTTCAACTAATGTACGCATATCATTGGAGAGATTGGATAAGCCAAGTAATCCACTTTCTTTATTGAGCATATTGTCTATTTTTTCGATATCCCAGCCTAAGTTGCTGGCAAGAAAGCTGTGTAGGCTTGGGTCTACATCACCGCTACGGGTTCCCATGACAATGCCTTCTAATGGGGTTAATCCCATAGAGGTGTCTATACTTTCACCGTTCCATACCGCACAGGTCGAACTGCCATTACCTAAATGTGCACAGAGCCAACCACCCTTACGAAAATCTCCAGCGAGTTCTGATGCTCGGTCCGTCACATAGGCATGGCTGGTACCATGGAAGCCATAACGACGTACGTTATGCTCGGTATAGAGGAATTTTGGTAAGGCATAACGATAAGCATGCTCTGGCATGGTTTGATGGAAGGCTGTGTCAAATACTGCTACTTGTGGCAGTTCTGGGAACAGTTTTAAGGTCGCTTCGATACCAATCAAATGTGCTGGATTGTGTAAAGGGGCGAGTGGTGTTGCTTCACGAATTTTTTCAATAATCTCTGGTGTAAGCAATTCTGCTTTGGTGAGACTGCCGCCATGAACGACGCGGTGACCAATGGCTTGAGGTTTATAATGTGATAGCCGATTTAAAATGGTTTCTAATGCTTGGCTGTGATCGGCATAGGGAATGCTTAATTCGAGTGGCTGACCACCAAAGGTAATACCTTTGATACGCGCATCAGCTGAATTTAAATTTTCTGCAATACCGTAAATTCGGTTTTCACGCAGGTCTGAAACGAGTGCGTATTTGATAGATGAAGAGCCGCAATTGATTACTAATACTGATGTAGACACGTTTATTACTCAAATAAAAACAAAATTGTAGATCGCTAATTCCCTATAGATCGGACCATTTTTTATACTGATGCTCGTGCAATAAGCTGCTGCTGACGAGCAATGGTCACAACCAAGGCTTAATTTGTATCATGCGCATTCACAGCAGCATAGATAGACTTTAGCCGATTAGACTTAAGCACTATCGACGATACAAAAATGTATATTTAATATCTGTGCGTTAAATTTTTTAAATTAGCTTTAATTTACCGTGCATTTGATTGGTCTGCAATTTATTGACGATATATAAGTTGTGGCTAAATGTAACGATAACGTGAATCTTGGCATGGATTTGAACCATTTTTTAGGTTATTGCTGGCGCAGTAGATGCTAAAAAGCCCAACATTAAGTTAGGCTAAGGCAAGTAAATCACAGGTATAAGACAGATATTATTGCGATCGCGATAGTGTCATGGATATCTTTTTAGCGTTGCAAACGATCTAGCACTGCAAACGTGTACTGCAAATCAGCATGACGCTATTGGTGGTTGATGCTTGATGCATATGTGATTATTGGCGGATATGACCGTCACCAAAGACCACCCATTTTTGTGAGGTTAGACCTTCTAGTCCAACCGGTCCACGGGCATGGATTTTATCGGTTGAAATGCCAATTTCTGCACCCAAACCATATTCAAAACCATCTGCAAAACGTGTAGATGCATTGATCATCACCGAGCTTGAATCGACACGTGCCAAAAACTGTCGTGCTTTGCTAAAGTTTTCTGTGACTATCGCATCGCTATGGTGTGAACCATAATGGTTGATATGTTGAATCGCTTCATCCATATCTGGTAGTACTTTAATGGCAAGGATTGGGGCAAGATATTCGGTCGACCAATCTTCTTCAGTTGCCGCAATCACGTGTCCTGCTAAAATATTTTGTGTGATGGGGCAGCCGCGTAATTCCACCTGTTTTTCAGCATAGAGTACGGCAATCTGTGGTAAAAAACGTTCAGCAATTTCAGCATTTACTAACAGTGTTTCCATGGCATTACAGACGCCATACCGATGGGTTTTGGCATTCAGGGCAATCGCGAGGGCTTTGTCAATGTTCGCTTCATTATCAATATATACATGACAGTTTCCATCAAGATGCTTAATCACAGGGATTTTGGCTTCTTTGGTGATTCTTTCAATCAAGCCCTTACCACCACGAGGTACGATGACATCAACATAGTCAACCATGCTAATCAGATAACCGACAGCACTACGATCCGGTGTGTTGACGACTTGTACCGATTCAGTGGGTAAAGCGACATTTTTGAGTGCTTGATGTATTGCGGTAGCGATGGCTTGGTTGGAATGTAAGGCTTCAGAGCCACCCCGTAAAATAATGGCATTGCCCGACTTGAGTGCCAATGCCGCTGCTTCCAAGGTTACATTGGGACGTGATTCATAAATCATGCCTACCACACCTAGAGGCACACGCATTTTTCCGAGTTGAATACCGGTTGGGCGATAAGCCATATCGGTAATTTCACCAATAGGGTCTTTCAGTGAGATCACATCTTGAAGTCCATCCAGCATTGCTTGGAAGCGTTGTTCATTCAGTGCTAAACGGTCTAAGAGCGCAGCATCAAGATTTTTCGCTTGTCCTTGTGCCATATCGATTTGATTGGCAGCAAGAATGTCTGCTTGATGGTGCTTTAATTGCGTGTGAATTTCCGCCAGCGCTTGGTTTTTACTGTTGGTGGTGGCGCAAGCTAAAGTTTGCGCGGCTCGGCGTGCATTTTTGCCAAGTTGTAGCATGTAATGCTGTATAGAATCTTGTGCAGTCATCTGTAGAAAACCCAAAATTGAGTGGAGCGTCATGGCTTCGATAGTAGCTTAACTGTGCCCATGACGCTATGACAATTAATTGATTAAATTGAATAACCCATTACAGTGCGCTTTGCTCTAATTGCTGTCGCTGAAACAATACCGTGTATGGCTTAGACCGTGTATTGGTCATATATGGGTATTGCAGCAAACAATAGGTACACAACCAGCAAACAATAGGACAGCATTAAACCCGCGTGCGGAATTGTTCGATATGCTGTTTTGCTGCTAACCACTGTGCATCTGCTGCCAATGGTTGTGCGGGGTCCACTGCTGGAATTTGTCCACGCATTTTTTCCAGTCGGGTCTGATCGGGGAGTGGATAATCTTCAATGGCACCCAGTGCTGCCAATGCCGCGGCACGATCATTGCAGACTAAGCCCATATCACAGCCAGCATCCAGTGCGGCGCGAATTCTGGCCGTCACATCACCCGCTGCATCGGCAGCTTGCATACTTAAATCATCAGAGAAAATAACACCGTCAAATTTAAGTTGCTGGCGTAATACCTGTTGTACCCAAAAGGCTGAGAAACCAGCCGGGTGGGCATCAACTTGGGAATAAATCACGTGGGCCGGCATGATGGCTGTTAGTTGCGGTTGGAGCTCGATAAAGCTTTGCATGTCTTGCTGATAAATGTCTGCATAGCTGCGTGGATCAATTGCCGCAGCAACATGTGAATCGGCTTGTACAGAGCCGTGACCGGGGAAATGTTTACCTGTGGTTGCCATGCCAGCACGTTGCATCCCTTGCATAAAAGCACGTGCCAATACAATGACCTGCTGTGCGGTATTGGCAAAAGCGCGATCCCCAATCACATCACTAATGCCGTTGAGATCGAGCACAGGGGCGAAGCTAAAATCAATTCCCACAGCCAATACTTCTTTTGCCATTAACCAGCCACATTGTTCTGTGAGTTGTAATGCTTGTGTGGGGTCTTGTTGATAAAGCTCACCAAAACGCCCCATTGCTGGAAGTAAGCTAAAACCATCTTTCAGACGTTGTACGCGACCACCTTCTTGATCAACCGCGATTAGAATATCTGGACGGACCTTTCGCATATGATCTGTCAGGGCGCGGACTTGTTGGGGCGATTCGATATTACGACGAAATAAAATAACTGCGCCAACTTGTGGAGCCTGTAATAAGTCTATATCTTGTTGTGTAAGAGTTGTGCCAGAGATATCTAACATCAATGCGCCAATCATAAATTATTCCAGTGTATTCGCGTCAAACTGCAGCAACAATAACTTAAATCAGCAATGATTTGCTACATTTTATAGTTGCAGAGTATGATAAAACGACAAAGTATAAACCTGATAAGTTGTTTAAGATTCTGATATTAATCAATTCAGTTTAAAACAGCGTAGAATTTGGAAACCGTAGGACTTCAACAGAATTTATGAAACTTCAATTAATTGCCTGCGCCGTTGCTGTTGCGACTGGTGGGTTGCTTTTTAATCATGCAATCAGTGAAGCGAACGCTGCAAAAGAGCCTGCAGTTGTTTCGTCTACTCTCCAACCCACCCAACCACAAGCTTTGGTCGCGCGCCAATTAGCAACTTTGGTTGACCGTCAACACTATTTAAATATGAGACTAGATAGCGAGACTTCAGCACGAATCCTCGACATGTATCTAGATGCTTTGGACCCAGACCATAATATTTTTCTGGCATCAGATATAGAAAAATATAAAGCAGCCTATGCGTCAAATTTTGGGACGAGATTAAAAGCGGGTGATTTAACCGCGGGATATGCGATTCATGCCGATTATCGTGAACGCTTAAAAAATTTCTATCGTTTTATGTTGGCTGAGTTAAAAAAACCACAAGACTTACATCAACCTGATGTTTATATCGATACCGATCGTGAGAAAGCCCCCTATTTTACCAGTACAGCGCAACAGCAAGCGCATTGGAAAAATATGATCGTGTCACAACTGATCAATCTAACCATTGCCAAAGATGAAGAAAAAGCTAAACAAAAAGCGTTAAAAGCAGATCCATCTTTGGCGAATGGGCAGGATTTGACGAGCTCTGAAGATCTCACCCCGGTTCAGACTTTGACCAAACGTTATACCCGCCAATTACAACGTATTGAGCGTTTAAAAAGCGATGATGTCTTAGATAAAACCCTCAACGCCATGATGGCAACTTATGATCCGCATAGTAATTATTTCCCACCGATTGATGCCATGGAGTTGAATCGTCAAACCACGTTGCAGCTCGAGGGCATTGGGGTGTCGATTCGTCCTGAGCGGGGCAATGAAGATTACATCAAAATTGAAACCATTGTAGATGGTGGTCCAGCCAGTAAGTCGGGTCAGGTACGCGCTGGTGATCGTATCATTGGCGTCGCACAAGATGGCGAAAAAATGATAGATGTGATCGGCTGGCAAAGTTCAGAAATTGTGGGGCTGATTCGTGGTAAACGCGGTACCAAAGTCACGCTGAAGTTACAAGCTGCTGGTAGCCCGATGAGCCAAGCACGTGTGATTACCTTGACCCGTGATGTGATTCAAGAAGAAGATGCCGGTTTACGTTCACGGACAGTGACGGTTAACCGTGATGGTAAAGAACATGTTTTTGGTGTGATTGAAATCCCATCCTTCTATTTAAACTATCGCGCACGCCGTGCGGGTAACGAATATCGTTCTGTTGCTGAAGATACCAATAATGCCCTGAAAGCATTGGCAGCCCAGCAGGTTGAGGGCATCATCATTGACTTGAGAAATAATCCTGGTGGTTCTTTAGAAGAAGTGGCAAAAATGATTGGCCAAATCATCAAAGAAGGTCCAGTGGTACAGATTCGCGATGGCAATGGTAATGTCAGCGTGTTTAAAGATACCGATGGCGGTGTACAAACCTATGCAGGACCCTTGGCAGTACTGATTAACCTCGCATCAGCATCAGCCAGTGAAATTTACTCTGCAGCGGTACAAGATTATGGTCGCGGTATTGTGATTGGAAGTACCACCACGGGGAAAGGGACCGCTCAGGTACAATTGGACAGTCTGGCGCATGGACAGGCGACCTTAACGCAGCGTAAGTTTTATCGTATTACCGGTGGAAGTACACAAAATAAAGGGGTTATTCCAGATATTAAATTGGTTGATATCTATGACGAAGAGTTTGGTGAACGTAAAGCAAAAAATGCTTTGGTATGGGATACCATCCAAACGGCACCATTCCAACGCGCAGGGACCATCAAACCATATTTAGCAGAACTGGCTACTTTATCGAAGCAACGTACGACACAAGATCCGCAATTTAGCTATCTTGAAACACGAATGGCGATTTCGAAGGAAGCCAAACAGCAGAAAAAAGTTGTGTTAGATATCGACAAACGTAAAGCTGAATTGGCGGCTTTAGAACAAAAGACCTTGGCTGCTGAAAATACACGCCGTCTAGCCACGGGGCTTAAGCCATATGTTAACTGGGAAAGCTATCAAGCTGCACTGGAAGCACAAGCAGAGACGCGTGCTAAAATGAAAGCCAATAAGCGCCCGCCACTTCCTGAAGAAGAAACTTTTGTGAATGAGGCTGCGCAAATCTTATTGGATTACGCCAAATTACAAAAGTAAGGAAATACTGAGTCATTTTGCTTGGTTGTTTCGGAAAAACCAGTGATAGATATCACTGGTTTTTTTATGCTGAGTGGTGTTTTGATAAAGCATCTTGGATGCTCAATAAAGGTCTAAGTATCTCCATGAAAGCAATGATTAGCTTTGATCTAGTAGAAAAGAACCTCGCAGAATAAACCACAATAGAAGGGCTTAGAATAAAAATATTGACAGTAACAGGATTTAGAATAAGCGCTTAGTATGATTTTAAAAGCTTGATCTATTACTTTATTATTACCTTAAATTTTAAAATAAATAATAAAGTATAATTTTGACAGAGTGTTTTATTTTATTTTTAATTTTTAACTGATTAATTGTGCGTATTTTAACGAGTTTTATTGAATGCCTAAATCTTAATTTCAGCGATATATTATTTTTAAGTCGAGCTTTATTTTTAAAAGTGTGAGATAGAGCAAAGTATGGATATCATTATGTTATAAGAAATGTAGCATTATAAGGCATTTATATTTTTAACTATTTCATTGGTTTTATTTTATTACTTTTCTATGATATTCCCGATAGCTCTATTTTATGTGGGCTTTATTTAAGTTTTTAAAAATTAATAATTTTAAATATCTAATTTATATTTTCTTGGGTTGGGAAACATTATGTCTGAGATAAAAGTAATATCAAAAGAAACACACAAAGTATTAGAGACCGTTGATGGAGATAGCGTTGCTGTATCTGAGGCCTCTGTTGTTTTGATTAAGATCAATCACCATGACGTTGAGCGGATCGCAAAAGACGGCAACAATGCCGTCATCCTCCTCAAAAACGGTGAAAAAATTGTCATCGAAAATTTCTTTCCAAATGGGCAGTACCAAACTGAAAATAGCCTTGTTTTTGAAGATGATCAGCATAAATTGTTGTGGGCACAATTTACCGATGCGCAAGGTGCAGTCTTAGAAAATGTACAATTGGGCTATATCGATAGCATAGAACCGCTGTTGTATCATGATGCAAGCAGCCCTTGGGCTTGGCTTGCTGTGCCTATCGTTGCCGGAGGAATCATCGCATGGGCGGGGCATAGCGATGGCTCTAAAGGGGATACGGAGGCACCGAATGCACCGATTATTAATCCTGTAAATGGCAAAGACCCCATTACAGGAACAGCAGAACCGGGTAGCACCATAACCGTGACTTTTCCAGATGGAAAAACGGCAACCACCGTGACCAATCCCGATGGTACTTGGACGGTACCGAATCCCGGTTTAAAAGATGGCGACAAGATTACTGTAGTTGCCACGGACCCATCAAATAATACCTCGCCGCCAGCGACGGCAATTGTTGATGCGGTAGCACCGAATGCGCCGATTATTGATCCTGTAAATGGCAAAGATCCCATTACTGGAACAGCAGAACCGGGTAGCACCGTCACCGTGACTTTCCCAGATGGTAAAACTGAAACCACTGTGACCAATCCTGATGGCACTTGGACGGTACCGAATCCCGGTCTAAAAGATGGCGATAAAATTACAGCGGTTGCCACGGACCCATCAAATAATACCTCGCCGCCAGCGACGGCAATTGTTGATGCGGTAGCACCGAATGCGCCGATTATCGATCCTGTAAATGGCAAAGACCCCATTACTGGAACAGCAGAACCGGGTAGCACCGTCACCGTGACTTTCCCAGATGGTAAAACTGAAACCACTGTGACCAATCCCGATGGAAGTTGGACGGTACCGAATCCCGGTCTAAAAGATGGCGATAAAATTACAGCAGTCGCTACGGATCCTGCCAATAATACTTCACCGCCAGCGACGGCAATTGTTGATGCGGTAGCACCGAATGCGCCGATTATCGATCCTGTAAATGGCAAAGACCCCATTACCGGAACAGCAGAACCGGGTAGCACCGTGACCGTGACTTTCCCAGATGGCAAAACTGAAACCACTGTGACCAATCCTGATGGAAGTTGGACGGTACCGAATCCCGGTCTAAAAGATGGTGATAAAATTACAGCAGTCGCTACGGATCCTGCCAATAATACTTCACCGCCAGCGACGGCAATTGTTGATGCGGTAGCACCGGATGCACCGATTATTAACCCACCCAGTGAGACTGACCCAATTACGGGTACAGCAGAGCCTGGTAGCACCGTGACCGTGACTTTCCCAGATGGCAGCACGGAAACAACCACGACCAATCCGAATGGGACTTGGACGGTGCCGAATCCCGGTCTAAAAGATGGCGATGAAATCAAAGCCACTGCGACAGATAAAGCTGGCAATACCTCACCGGAAACAACGGCTGTGGTTGATGTTGCCGTACCTTCTGCATTGGTGGAGATTGAAAGTTATAGTGATAACGTCAATCCACAAGTTGGTGACTTTACATCGGGCAGTAGTACCAATGACCCGACACCAACCTTGAACCTTGTTTTAACGGGGACGCTTGCATCTGGCGATGTTATCAATATTTATCGTGATGGCGTTAAAGTGGGTACGGCAACTTTAGGTGCGGATAATAAGTATCATTTTACCGACAGTACTTTAGCTGATGGCTTATACGAATATAGCGCTCGAGTGGAGAATGACAGCGGGAAAGTCGGTCCAATCAGTGCGGCGTTTGAAATTTTGGTCGACACCCAAGCACCAGCACAATTACAGATAGATGAAGTAATTGATGATGTGGAATACATCGTGGGTCAGATCACAGCAGGGGGCAGTACCAATGACACCCATCCAACGGTGAAGGGGCATGGTGCAGAGCCGAATGCGACCGTTACCTTAAAAGATACAGACGGTACCATCTTAGGAACTACGGTGGCAGCAGCAGATGGAACGTGGAGCATTGAACCGACCAGCCCATTGACTGAAGGTCCGCATCATTTACAAGTGACACAAACAGATCAGGCGGGCAATGAAAGTGCGCCAGAAAGCTTTGATTTGGTGGTGGATAGTGTTGCACCAACACAAGCGACGCAGATCATTGATATCTTAGATGCGGTGAGTCCTGTGATAGGCAGTGTTGCCAATAATGGCTATACCGATGACACGGCACCGACCTTACAAGGTACGCTGAGCCAAGCTTTGGGCAATGCTGAAAAGGTTGTGGTACTGCGTGATGGTCAGGTCGTCGGCGAAGCGATTGTCACAGGACAGACGTGGAGCTTTAAAGACAGCGGTCTCGAAAATGGCAAACAGTATGAGTACAGCGCACGGGTTGAAGACGCCGCAGGTAACCGAGGTGGTATTTCTAATAACTATGTGATCAATGTCGATACTATTGCCCCAACACAAACGGTGCAGATCATCTCGGCGACTGATAACGTCGGTCCAGTGACGGGTGAATTGGCATCGGGTGCGATTACAGATGATTCTACGCCAAGCTTAAACGGTAGCATTAGCAGTGTCTTGGCTGCCAACGAAGTGATTGTGATCTATCGTGATGGGGTCAAAGTAGGTACAGCGACCATCGCCAATGGTGCAACCACATGGACTTATACCGATCATGGTTTGGTCAATGGTCAAGACTATCGCTATACCGCACAGGTTGAAGATGCTTCTGGGCTGACAGGTCCAAGCTCTAATCCATTTGACCTTAGCTATGTAACGGATGGTTCAAGCAATATTGCGACCATTACCGAGATTGAAGATGATGTCGACCCTGTAGTTGGTGTTATTGCCAATAATGGTTATAGCAATGATACCGCGCCTTTGGTTAAAGGTAATTTAGCGGAAGCATTGGCAGCGGGTGAAAAAGTTGTGGTGCTGCGTGATGGTCAAGTGATTGGTGAAGCCATTGTCACAGGACAAACATGGACTTTTCAAGACAGCAACTTACAGCATGGTGAACAATATACTTATAGTGTGGTGGTTGAAAGTGCAGCGGGTATTGCAGGCACTGAGTCCAATAGCTATACCATTCATATTGATACCGTAGCGCCGAGTCAAAGTGTCAGCATTACCGAGGTGGTGGACAATAAAGCCCCAGTCACAGGTGTGGTGGCGAATGGTGGCTTTACCAATGATGATACCCCAGAAATTAAGGGAACATTGAGCAGTGCCTTAACGGCAGGTGAAGTGCTGGTGGTCTATCGAGATGGGGTGAAGATTGGTACAGCAACGGTGACAGGAAATAACTGGAGCTTTAGTGATGCCAGTTTGGCCAGTGGTCAAAGTTATACTTATACCGCACAAGTTGAAGACTTGGCTGGCAATACCTCAGCCCTGAGCAATAGCTATAACATCAACACCAACTTTGATGGTGCATCACAAAGTGTTGCGATTGTACGGGTATTGGATAATGTCGATCCAGTACAAGGTGTGGTGAGCAACAAAGGCTATACCAATGATCAGACACCGACCTTAGAAGGTTCGATTGCTTCGGCATTGTCAGCTGGTGATGTTGTGGTGATCTTCCGTGATGGTGTTGAGGTGGGAACGGCTACGGTAACAGGTACCACATGGCAGTTCACGGACAACTTAGGCAGTGATGGTCATTATAGTTATACCGCTGCGGTTCGAACTAATACCGGTGATACTGGTGCACCTTCCGCGGTCTATGAGATTAATTTAGACACCCAAGCACCCTCGCAATTACAGATAGATGAAGTAATTGATGATGTGGAATACATCGTGGGTCAGATCACAGCAGGGGGCAGTACCAATGACACCCATCCAACGGTGAAGGGGCATGGTGCAGAGCCGAATGCGACCGTTACCTTAAAAGATACAGACGGTACCATCTTAGGGACCACGGTGGCAGCAGCGGATGGAACGTGGAGCATTGAACCGACCAGCCCATTGACTGAAGGTCCGCATCATTTACAAGTCACACAAACAGATCAGGCGGGCAATGAAAGTGCGCCAGAAAGCTTTGATTTGGTGGTGGATAGTGTTGCACCAACACAAGCGACGCAGATCATTGATATCTTAGATGCGGTGAGTCCAGTAATAGGCAGTGTTGCCAATAATGGCTATACCGATGACACTGCACCGACCTTACAAGGTACGCTGAGCCAAGCTTTGGGCAATGCTGAAAAGGTTGTGGTACTGCGTGATGGTCAGGTCGTCGGCGAAGCGATTGTCACAGGACAGACGTGGAGCTTTAAAGACAGCGGTCTTGAAAATGGCAAACAGTATGAGTACAGCGCACGGGTTGAAGATGCCGCAGGTAACCGAGGTGGTATTTCTAATAACTATGTGATCAATGTCGATACTATTGCCCCAACACAAACGGTGCAGATCATCTCGGCGACTGATAACGTCGGTCCAGTGACGGGTGAATTGGCATCGGGTGCGATTACAGATGATTCTACGCCAAGCTTAAACGGTAGCATTAGCAGTGTCTTGGCTGCCAACGAAGTGATTGTGATCTATCGTGATGGGGTCAAAGTAGGTACAGCGACCATCGCCAATGGTGCAACCACATGGACTTATACCGATCATGGTTTGGTCAATGGTCAAGACTATCGCTATACCGCACAGGTTGAAGATGCTTCTGGGCTGACAGGTCCAAGCTCTAATCCATTTGATCTTAGCTATGTGACGGATGGTTCAAGTAATATTGCGACCATTACCGAGATTGAAGATGATGTCGACCCTGTAGTTGGTGTTATTGCCAATAATGGTTATAGCAATGATACCGCACCTTTGGTTAAAGGTAATTTAGCGGAAGCATTGGCAGCGGGTGAAAAAGTTGTGGTGCTGCGTGATGGTCAAGTGATTGGTGAAGCCATTGTCACAGGACAAACATGGACTTTCCAAGACAGCAACTTACAGCATGGTGAACAATATACTTATAGTGTGGTGGTTGAAAGTGCAGCGGGTATTGCGGGCACTGAGTCCAATAGCTATACCATTCATATTGATACCGTAGCGCCGAGTCAAAGTGTCAGCATTACCGAGGTGGTGGACAATAAAGCCCCAGTCACAGGTGTGGTGGCGAATGGTGGCTTTACCAATGATGATACCCCAGAAATTAAGGGAACATTGAGCAGCGCCTTAACGGCAGGTGAAGTGCTGGTGGTCTATCGCGATGGGGTGAAGATTGGTACCGCAACGGTGACAGGAAATAACTGGAGCTTTAGTGATGCTAGTTTGGCCAGTGGTCAAAGTTATACTTATACCGCACAAGTTGAAGACTTGGCTGGCAATACCTCAGCCCTGAGCAATAGCTATAACATCAACACCAACTTTGATGGTGCATCACAAAGTGTTGCGATTGTACGGGTATTGGATAATGTCGATCCAGTACAAGGTGTGGTGAGCAACAAAGGCTATACCAATGATCAGACACCGACCTTAGAAGGTTCGATTGGTTCGGCATTGTCAGCTGGTGATGTTGTGGTGATCTTCCGTGATGGTGTTGAGGTGGGAACGGCTACGGTAACAGGCACCACATGGCAGTTCACGGACAACTTAGGCAGTGATGGTCATTATAGTTATAGCGCTGCGGTTCGAACTAATACCGGTGATACTGGTGCACCTTCCGCGGTCTATGAAATTAATTTAGACACCCAAGCACCAGCACAATTACAGATAGATGAAGTAATTGATGATGTGGAATACATCGTGGGTCAGATCACAGCAGGGGGCAGTACCAATGACACCCATCCAACGGTGAAGGGGCATGGTGCAGAGCCGAATGCGACCGTTACCTTAAAAGATACGGACGGTACCATCTTAGGAACCACGGTGGCAGCAGCAGATGGAACGTGGAGCATTGAACCGACCAGCCCATTAACTGAAGGTCCACACCATTTACAAGTGACACAAACAGATCAGGCGGGCAATGAAAGTGCGCCAGAAAGCTTTGATTTGGTGGTGGATAGTGTTGCACCAACACAAGCGACGCAGATCATTGATATCTTAGATGCTGTGAGTCCAGTGATAGGCAGTGTTGCCAATAATGGCTATACCGATGACACTGCACCGACCTTACAAGGTACGCTGAGCCAAGCTTTGGGCAATGCTGAAAAGGTTGTGGTACTGCGTGATGGTCAGGTCGTCGGCGAAGCCATTGTCACAGGACAGACGTGGAGCTTTAAAGACAGCGGTCTTGAAAATGGCAAACAGTATGAGTACAGCGCACGGGTTGAAGATGCCGCAGGTAACCGAGGTGGTATTTCTAATAACTATGTGATCAATGTCGATACTATTGCCCCAACACAAACGGTGCAGATCATCTCGGCGACCGATAACGTCGGTCCAGTGACGGGTGAATTGGCATCGGGTGCGATTACAGATGATTCTACGCCAAGCTTAAACGGTAGCATTAGCAGTGTTTTGGCTGCCAACGAAGTGATTGTGATCTATCGTGATGGGGTCAAAGTAGGTACAGCGACCATCGCCAATGGTGCAACCACATGGACTTATACCGATCATGGTTTGGTTAATGGTCAAGACTATCGCTATACCGCACAGGTTGAAGATGCTTCTGGGCTGACAGGTCCAAGCTCTAATCCATTTGACCTTAGCTATGTGACGGATGGTTCAAGTAATATTGCGACCATTACCGAGATTGAAGATGATGTCGACCCTGTAGTTGGTGTTATTGCCAATAATGGTTATAGCAATGATACCGCGCCTTTGGTTAAAGGTAACTTAGCGGAAGCATTGGCAGCAGGTGAAAAAGTTGTGGTGCTGCGTGATGGTCAAGTGATTGGTGAAGCCATTGTCACAGGGCAAACATGGACTTTCCAAGACAGCAACTTACAGCATGGTGAACAATATACTTATAGTGTGGTGGTTGAAAGTGCAGCGGGTATTGCAGGCACTGAGTCCAATAGCTATACCATTCATATTGATACCGTAGCGCCGAGTCAAAGTGTCAGCATTACCGAGGTGGTGGACAATAAAGCCCCAGTCACAGGTGTGGTGGCGAATGGTGGCTTTACCAATGATGATACCCCAGAAATTAAGGGAACATTGAGCAGTGCCTTAACGGCAGGTGAAGTGCTGGTGGTCTATCGTGATGGGGTGAAGATTGGTACAGCAACGGTGACAGGAAATAACTGGAGCTTTAGTGATGCCAGTTTGGCCAGTGGTCAAAGTTATACTTATACCGCACAAGTTGAAGACTTGGCTGGCAATACCTCAGCCCTGAGCAATAGCTATAACATCAACACCAACTTTGATGGTGCATCACAAAGTGTTGCGATTGTACGGGTATTGGATAATGTCGATCCAGTACAAGGTGTGGTGAGCAACAAAGGCTATACCAATGATCAGACACCGACCTTAGAAGGTTCGATTGCTTCGGCATTGTCAGCTGGTGATGTTGTGGTGATCTTCCGTGATGGTGTTGAGGTGGGAACGGCTACGGTAACAGGTACCACATGGCAGTTCACGGACAACTTAGGCAGTGATGGTCATTATAGTTATACCGCTGCGGTTCGAACTAATACCGGTGATACTGGTGCACCTTCCGCGGTCTATGAGATTAATTTAGACACCCAAGCACCCTCGCAATTACAGATAGATGAAGTAATTGATGATGTGGAATACATCGTGGGTCAGATCACAGCAGGGGGCAGTACCAATGACACCCATCCAACGGTGAAGGGGCATGGTGCAGAGCCGAATGCGACCGTTACCTTAAAAGATACGGACGGTACCATCTTAGGAACCACGGTGGCAGCAGCAGATGGAACGTGGAGCATTGAACCGACCAGCCCATTGACTGAAGGTCCGCATCATTTACAAGTCACACAAACAGATCAGGCGGGCAATGAAAGTGCACCAGAAAGCTTTGATTTGGTGGTGGATAGTGTTGCACCAACACAAGCGACGCAGATCATTGATATCTTAGATGCGGTGAGTCCAGTGATAGGCAGTGTTGCCAATAATGGCTATACCGATGACACTGCACCGACCTTACAAGGTACGCTGAGCCAAGCTTTGGGCAATGCTGAAAAGGTTGTGGTACTGCGTGATGGTCAGGTCGTCGGCGAAGCGATTGTCACAGGACAGACGTGGAGCTTTAAAGACAGCGGTCTTGAAAATGGCAAACAGTATGAGTACAGCGCACGGGTTGAAGACGCCGCAGGTAACCGAGGTGGTATTTCTAATAACTATGTGATCAATGTCGATACTATTGCCCCAACACAAACGGTGCAGATCATCTCGGCGACTGATAACGTCGGTCCAGTGACGGGTGAATTGGCATCGGGTGCGATTACAGATGATTCTACGCCAAGCTTAAACGGTAGCATTAGCAGTGTCTTGGCTGCCAACGAAGTGATTGTGATCTATCGTGATGGGGTCAAAGTAGGTACAGCGACCATCGCCAATGGTGCAACCACATGGACTTATACCGATCATGGTTTGGTCAATGGTCAAGACTATCGCTATACCGCACAGGTTGAAGATGCTTCTGGGCTGACAGGTCCAAGCTCTAATCCATTTGATCTTAGCTATGTGACGGATGGTTCAAGTAATATTGCGACCATTACCGAGATTGAAGATGATGTTGACCCTGTAGTTGGTGTTATTGCCAATAATGGTTATAGCAATGATACTGCGCCTTTGGTTAAAGGTAATTTAGCGGAAGCATTGGCAGCAGGTGAAAAAGTTGTGGTGCTGCGTGATGGTCAAGTGATTGGTGAAGCGATCGTCACAGGACAAACATGGACTTTCCAAGACAGCAACTTACAGCATGGTGAACAATATACTTATAGTGTGGTGGTTGAAAGTGCAGCGGGTATTGCAGGCACTGAGTCCAATAGCTATACCATTCATATTGATACCGTAGCGCCGAGTCAAAGTGTCAGCATTACCGAGGTGGTGGACAATAAAGCCCCAGTCACAGGTGTGGTGGCGAATGGTGGCTTTACCAATGATGATACCCCAGAAATTAAGGGAACATTGAGCAGTGCCTTAACGGCAGGTGAAGTGCTGGTGGTCTATCGCGATGGGGTGAAGATTGGTACAGCAACGGTGACAGGAAATAACTGGAGCTTTAGTGATGCCAGTTTGGCCAGTGGTCAAAGTTATACTTATACCGCACAAGTTGAAGACTTGGCTGGCAATACTTCAGCCCTGAGCAATAGCTATAACATCAACACCAACTTTGATGGTGCATCACAAAGTGTTGCGATTGTACGGGTATTGGATAATGTCGATCCAGTACAAGGTGTGGTGAGCAACAAAGGCTATACCAATGATCAGACACCGACCTTAGAAGGTTCGATTGGTTCGGCATTGTCAGCTGGTGATGTTGTGGTGATCTTCCGTGATGGTGTTGAGGTGGGAACGGCTACAGTAACAGGCACCACATGGCAGTTCACGGATAACTTAGGCAGTGATGGTCATTATAGTTATACCGCTGCGGTTCGAAATAATACCGGTGATACTGGTGCACCTTCCGCGGTCTATGAGATTAATTTAGACACTCAAGCACCAGCACAATTACAGATAGATGAAGTAATTGATGATGTGGAATACATCGTGGGTCAGATCACAGCAGGAGGCAGTACCAATGACACCCATCCAACGGTGAAGGGGCATGGTGCAGAGCCGAATGCGACCGTTACCTTAAAAGATACAGACGGTACCATCTTAGGGACCACGGTGGCAGCAGCGGATGGAACGTGGAGCATTGAACCGACCAGCCCATTGACTGAAGGTCCGCATCATTTACAAGTGACACAAACAGATCAGGCGGGCAATGAAAGTGCGCCAGAAAGCTTTGATTTGGTGGTGGATATACAAGCACCAAGCCTGAGTATTTCTGTGAGTGATTTGGAACTAGCCGCGGGTGAAACAATTACTGTGACCTTTAAGTTTAGTGAAGCAGTAAGTAGTTTTGATAGCAGTGATGTACTCACAACAGGTGGTAACTTAACGGGCTTGACTACAACAGACAATATTACTTGGACTGCAAGCTTTACCCAAAGTGGCAGTGAACAACCCAGTATTAAAGTGAATGATGGAAGTTATACGGATGTTGCGGGGAATGCTGGTACTGGCGATGTTGTTGATGCAACAGATGGTTTTATTACCGATGATAGTGCGCCGACACTTGAGATCAGTGCCACTGATTTAGTACTGTCAGCCGGTGAAGTGATTACTGTCACCTTTAAATTTAGCGAGGCTGTAATTGGCTTTGATGCGAGTGATATCAGCACAGTCGGTGGTAACTTAATTGGCTTAACCACAACAGACAATATTACTTGGACAGCAAGCTTTACCCAAAGTGGTACAGATCAACCGAGCATCAGTGTTGCCGATGATAGTTATAGCGATCTTGCTGGGAACCTAGGTAAAGGTGATGTGTTGGATGGCAGCGCGGGCTTTATTACCGATACCACAGCGCCGACACTTGAGATCAGTGCCACAGACTTAGTGTTGTCTGTGGGTGAAGTGGTGACAGTGACCTTTAAATTTAGCGAGGCTGTGACTGGCTTTGATGCGAGTGATATCAGCACAGTCGGTGGTAACTTAACTGGCTTAACCACAACAGACAATATTACTTGGACAGCAAGCTTTACCCAAAGTGGTACAGATCAACCGAGCATCAGTGTTGCCGATGATAGTTATAGCGATCTTGCTGGGAACCTAGGTAAAGGTGATGTGTTGGATGCCAGCGCGGGCTTTATTACCGATACCACAGCGCCGACACTTGAGATCAGTGCCACAGACTTAGTGTTGTCTGTGGGTGAAGTGGTGACAGTGACCTTTAAATTTAGCGAGGCTGTGACTGGCTTTGATGCGAGTGATATCAGCACAGTCGGTGGTAACTTAACTGGCTTAACCACAACAGACAATATTACTTGGACAGCAAGCTTTACCCAAAGTGGTACAGATCAACCGAGCATCAGTGTTGCCGATGATAGTTATAGCGATCTTGCTGGGAACCTAGGTAAAGGTGATGTGTTGGATGCCAGCGCGGGCTTTATTACCGATACCACAGCGCCGACACTTGAGATCAGTGCCACAGACTTAGTGTTGTCTGTGGGTGAAGTGGTGACAGTGACCTTTAAATTTAGCGAGGCTGTGACTGGCTTTGATGCGAGTGATATCACCACAGTCGGTGGTAACTTAACTGGCTTAACCACAACAGACAATATTACTTGGACAGCAAGCTTTACCCAAAGTGGTACAGATCAACCGAGCATCAGTGTTGCCGATGATAGTTATAGCGATCTTGCTGGGAACCTAGGTAAAGGTGATGTATTGGATGCCAGCGCGGGCTTTATTACCGATACCACAGCGCCGACACTTGAGATCAGTGCCACAGACTTAGTGTTGTCTGTGGGTGAAGTGGTGACAGTGACCTTTAAATTTAGTGAGGCTGTGACTGGCTTTGATGCGAGTGATATCAGCACAGTCGGTGGTAACTTAACTGGCTTAACCACAACAGACAATATTACTTGGACAGCAAGCTTTACCCAAAGTGGTACAGATCAACCGAGCATCAGTGTTGCCGATGATAGTTATAGCGATCTTGCTGGGAACCTAGGTAAAGGTGATGTGTTGGATGGCAGCGCGGGCTTTATTACCGATACCACAGCGCCGACACTTGAGATCAGTGCCACAGACTTAGTGTTGTCTGTGGGTGAAGTGGTGACAGTGACCTTTAAATTTAGCGAGGCTGTGACTGGCTTTGATGCGAGTGATATCACCACAGTCGGTGGTAACTTAACTGGCTTAACCACAACAGACAATATTACTTGGACAGCAAGCTTTACCCAAAGTGGTACAGATCAACCGAGCATCAGTGTTGCCGATGATAGTTATAGCGATCTTGCTGGGAACCTAGGTAAAGGTGATGTGTTGGATGGCAGCGCGGGCTTTATTACCGATACCACAGCGCCGACACTTGAGATCAGTGCCACAGACTTAGTGTTGTCTGTGGGTGAAGTGGTGACAGTGACCTTTAAATTTAGTGAGGCTGTGACTGGCTTTGATGCGAGTGATATCACCACAGTCGGTGGTAACTTAACTGGCTTAACCACAACAGACAATATTACTTGGACAGCAAGCTTTACCCAAAGTGGTACAGATCAACCGAGCATCAGTGTTGCCGATGATAGTTATAGCGATCTTGCTGGGAACCTAGGTAAAGGTGATGTGTTGGATGGCAGCGCGGGCTTTATTACCGACCTGATACCACTCAGTTTAACCATTACAGATGATGTTGCTGCGAGTATTACCAATGATCCAGTGACCTTTACATTTAGTTTTAATAAGGATGTGGCTGATTTTGAGTTAAGCGACATTGTTGTCGCTGGTGGAACAGCGGCATCAACTTTAACCCAAGTAGATGCTCACACATATACCTTATTGGTTACACCAACAGCCAATAGTCTTGGCACCATCACGGTAAATGTGGCTGCAAATGTGGCAACAGATAGTGCTGGGAATAAAAATTCTGCCGCATCAGCAAGTCAGGATTACGATACGCTCATTCCTTTAGAAACCGTAACGATCAACACCTATACCGATGATGTAGGCGCGATTACTGGTGATTTTGCATCTAATACTAAAACAGATGATACCGCTCCTGTGTTGAATGGGACGATCAGTGCAGCACTGGGTGTGGGTCATCAAGTCGCAGTCTATGCCAGTGACAATAGTCTTTTAGGTTATGCCACGGTCGATGCCGTGAATCTAACATGGAGCTATGCACTAACAGGTCTAACTGAAGGTAGTAGTAGCTATTATGCCAAGGTGGTTTCAGCCGTGGGTAATGAGGGCGCAAAAAGTAATGATTTCACGATCATTGTTGATTTAACTCCGCCTGTTGTTGCAAGTCTCAGCACTACGTTTAGCTTAGACGTCGATACGAGTAATGGTGTGCCGCTCTCTGGTTTGACTACAACCATTACAGCGCAGAATAGTGACCTCATTACACGTGACAATACACCAACAGCGGTAAAAGGTACTTTAAGCACGGCTCTGGCAACTGGTGAAATGTTGCAGATTTCTAAGGATAATGGCGTAACCTGGCAAGATGTGAGCAGTTTGGCAGGCAGTGATTGGGTCTATAACTTATCCGATACCTATACTGCCGATACCACTTTAAACTTTAAATTTAGGGTACGTGATGAAGCTGGAAATACCACTGCATTGAGTACTGAAGATCGTGTGGTCATGATTGATGTGACTACACCAGATGCACCAACGCTTGCACCTATTGTGCCGACACAAACCAATAATGTTGCCTCAAATACATTTAACCATACCGTTTATGGTGTATTAGAGGCTGGAACAACGGTTGCATTGGTCAATGACGTCAATAAAAATGGCATGTGGCAAGAAGGTATTGATACTGTCATTGCCAGCACAGTTGTTGCTAATGATGGTACATGGAGCTTCAATACAGAGTTACCTAGTGGCGCATTAAACTTAGCCTTTATGGTTTGGGATAAAGCCGGCAATATTTCTCGTCTCAGCCCAATTACCCATACCGGTGTTGGTTCAAGTAGCGGTGGTACAGAAACAATTGTTACTGACTGGGGTGGCACAGCAACTGCAAGTGGAACGAACTTAGGGATGAACTCTGCTGCGGTTAGTATTAGTCAAAATGGTAACTGGAACTTTTTCCAAAGTGTAACAGCAACCAATGGTAATAATGCCTATGCTGGGCGTGTCTATGAAGTTAAGGGAACAACAGGATTCAGCTCTCAGTATTTAGCTGAGCCAAGTGATTTGACAAGTCATACCTATGGTGGTGTGATCACATCTACGGTGTTTGCAGATTTTAACCGTGATGGTTATAGCGATGTGGTTTCTCAGGTAAGTAGTTATAGCAACTCGGGTCGAGTACCGTATTGGACAGGAAATAGCGATGGCTCTTATACAGGACAAACCTTCGATCAGGATACTTTAAACCATATTGGTGGTGTAGTGGCTTATGACCGCACTGGTGATGGTTACCTTGACCTGGTGATTGGTGATTCTGCAGCAGATTCATTGGTCTTTATGCAAAATAATGCGGGTTCATTTGTACCCGAAGCGGGAAATGGGTCGAGTGGCGCCTATCACCGGCCCCCCTCATCGGCATTTACCGTTGTTAATGGTTTGGGAACGGGAACCGTTGCGGGAGCCGTGATCCCCAACCTTATGAATATTTTTAAAACAGTTTCTGGGGTTGATTTAGACAATAACGGTGCCGTCGATATCTTGGCGAATGTGAGTTATAACGATGCATCAAGGGACGGAAATAACTCTCGTGGTCTAGGTGTGCTATATAACTCTGGTGGCAGTGCTGGTTTTACCTACATCAATAAGGCCAATGTCTTTATGACTGGTGGTGGGGCTGATGATGAAGGGCGCTTGTTGATGTCGATGACCTATGCCGATTTTAATGGTGATGGTTGGTTAGATCTGTATATCAATCGAGGGACGAAAGCCGGTGCTGACTCTAATGAAAGCCGCATCTATCTCAATGATGGTAAAGGACAGTTAAAAGCCACTGATGCAGAAGCATTATGGTTTGGTGACAACCGTGCAGGAGGAAGTTCTTTTGCGGTGGATTGGAACCTCGATGGCAAAGTCGATGTAATCGAAGTGCCTGTAGCAACATTGGGAACTGCATTTGCACCAACACTGTATACCAATCAGGGCACAGGTGTTTGGGGCGGCGCTGGCACTGTCAGTGCTTTAAGCAGCACAGTCTATAACAATATTACTGGCGCAACGGCAGTTGATTATGACTGGGATGGTTCGGTTGACTTGGTACTCTATCGTTCGGGTGTAAATAGCAATGTAGGGTTGGGTGATGCTGCTGCACCTACCATCGTGATTCGCAATACCAATGTTGCAGCGGATGGTAGCAGTTTGCATGTGCGTATTGTCGATGCGATGGGATTCAATAGTTATTATGGCAATACCGTAAAACTTTATAATTCCGCTGGCGTCTTAGTCTCTACCCAAGTGATCAATGCGCAGTCTTCTGGTTCAAATGATAGTACGGGTATTGTCAATTTCTATGGGCTGAATCCAAACGAGACCTATTCTGTACAATTGTTGCGTAATATCAATGGTGTGGTCGACAATGTTGCTGGCGTTGCCAACCTTGGTGGCTATGCCAATAGCACAATTAACCAGAGTTGGACTGGGATCAAAGCTGGTAAAGCCAATGAAGCAATTATCTTAACGGCCGAGTCAGACAGCGCAGTCAATAATAGTGTCACGAATCCAACGGGTATTGTGGGTACGGGATATAACGATCATTTCTACGCCTCTCTCGGCAATGATCACTATAACGGTGGTGGTGGTTGGCAAGTAGATGCTGCTGGTAATCCAACCTGGGTCGCCAATGGTGGTATGGATGTATTGGACTACAGCAAACTCAATGCCAGTATTAGTGTCGATATGGCCGCTGGAACAGTGACTAAAGTCATTGGCGGTGTAAGCTCAACGGATACTTTTGTCAATATTGAGAAGTTCATTGCAGGGAATGGCAATGCTGTCTTTAATAGTTCCGCTGGTAATGATCATTTTAGTGGTGGCGCAGGCAATGATATTTATAATCTTGGTGGTGCAGGCGGTGGGCAGGATACAATTTATCTTGCGCTACATAATGCAGCAGATGCAACGGGCGGTAATGGTAGTGACATCGTCAATGGTTTCCATGTTGGACAAGTTGCCACAGACCTCAATGCAGATATTATAGATATCAATGAGTTACTTAGTGATTATAAAGGTACAGCAGGGCTGTATACGGACAGTGATGGGGTAAAACTAGATTATGCATCATCAGCTTTACATGATTACTTAAAAGTAACGAATGATGGCAGCAACACCAGCATTGCAATTGATCGTGATGGTGGCGGAGATCAGTTTACAACAGTGCTCACTTTAAATGGTGTACAAACTGATTTAATTGAATTGCTGTATAATAATCAATTAATTATATAATTAACTTTGGTTGCTAAAGTTTGATTATATTTTTATAAATAAAGGCTGCTGATGAGCAGCCTTTATTTTTTGATTTTTATTTATATTGTTTTAGATTTTATTTTAAGATTCAATTTAGTTTGTTTGCTGCTAATAATTATAATTAAATACCGTGTGTTGTTATTTTTGCTATTTTAAAATAGATGGTTTTGTTTCTGGTATTGCTGTTATAACTAATTGATTTGTAATAATTTGATTGAATATTTTTTTTATTAATTCTTTTGTTAAACAATATGTCTCATAACATGTTTTTGTTTTGTCTTTTTTTAAACTATTGTCTATGTTCAGACCGTAATGGCTGATTGTTTGGTTTGTTAGTTTATGAAAATCAATAATTTTAAGTATTGACTTCCATTAATTTAAATTTTGGGAACGATTATGTCTGAGATAAAAGTAATATCAAAAGAAACACATAAAGTACTAGAAAGCGTTAGTGGAAACACTGTAAGCGTTTCAGAAGCATCTGTAGTACTGATAAAGATGAATAAAGACGATGTTGCAGCGATTGGTCGAGAAGCGAACAATGCTGTGATTACTTTAAAAAATGGTGAAAAAATAATAGTCGAAAACTTTTTTACCGATGCAAGTGCGCAAACTGAAAATAGTTTGGTATTTGAAGATGATCAACAAAAACTACTTTGGGCACAATTTACCGATGCTAATGGTGCAGTACTTGAAAATATAGAATTAAGTTACATCAATAGTATCGAGCCTTTGCTCTATCATGATGCAAGCATACCGTGGGCTTGGTTGGCATTACCTATTGCAGCTGGTGGTGTGATCGCTTGGGCTGCGAGTGATGACGATGATGATAAAAATGATAATACTACGCCGAATATAGATACGCAGGCACCGGATGCGCCAATTGTTAAACCTGTGAATGGCAAAGATCCCATTACAGGAACGGCAGAGCCGGGCAGCACAGTGACGGTGACGTATCCCGATGGCTCCACTGAAACAGTGGTTGCCGGTCCCGATGGTAGTTGGTCGGTGCCGAATCCAGGTTTAGGTGATGGTGATCAAGTCAAAGTGACTGCTACAGATCCTGCGGGCAATACTTCACCTCCAACCAATGTTATTGTCGATGCGGTTGCACCGGCAGCACCTATTATCAATCCTATCAATAGCACAGACCCTATTAGCGGTAGCGCAGAGCCGGGTAGCACGGTGACCGTGACGTATCCTGATGGCACCACTGAAACAGTAGTTGCCGGTCCCGATGGTAGTTGGTCGGTTGCCAATCCCGGCTTAGGCGATGGCGATCAAATCAAAGCCACTGCCACAGATCCGGCAGGAAATACATCTCCGCCAACAACAGCAGTGGTTGATCTTGGCGACACCACCGCACCGGCAGCACCGGTGATTAACCCAGTCAATGGCACAGATCCGATTACAGGTAGCGCAGAGCCGGGTAGCACAGTTAAAGTGACTTTCCCTGATGGCTCAACCGAAACAGTGGTTGCCGGTTCCAATGGGAGCTGGTCGGTTGCCAATCCGGGTAACTTAGATGATGGTGACCAAGTCAAAGCCACCGCGACCGATGCCGCGGGCAATACTTCTGTTCCTGCAACAGCAGTGGTTGAGTTAATCGACACCACCGCACCGGCAGCACCAGTGATTAACCCAGTCAATGGCACAGATCCGATTACAGGTAGCGCAGAGCCGGGTAGTACAGTTAAAGTAACTTTCCCTGATGGCTCAACCGAAACAGTGGTTGCCGGTTCCAATGGGAGCTGGTCGGTTGCCAATCCGGGTAACTTAGATGATGGTGATGAAGTCAAAGCCACCGCGACCGATGCCGCGGGCAATACTTCTGTTCCTGCAACAGCAGTGGTTGAGTTAATCGACACCACCGCACCTGCAGCACCGGTGATTAACCCAGTCAATGGCACAGATCCAATTACGGGTAGCGCAGAGCCGGGTAGCACAGTTAAAGTAACTTTCCCTGATGGCTCAACCGAAACAGTGGTTGCCGGTTCCAATGGGAGCTGGTCGGTTGCCAATCCGGGTAACTTGGATGATGGTGACCAAGTCAAAGCCACCGCGACCGATGCCGCGGGCAATACTTCTGTTCCTGCAACAGCAGTGGTTGAGTTAATCGACACCACCGCACCGGCAGCACCAGTGATTAACCCAGTCAATGGCATAGATCCGATTACAGGTAGCGCAGAGCCGGGTAGCACAGTTAAAGTAACTTTCCCTGATGGCTCAACCGAAACAGTGGTTGCCGGTTCCAATGGGAGCTGGTCGGTTGCCAATCCGGGTAACTTGGATGATGGTGACCAAGTCAAAGCCACCGCGACCGATGCCGCGGGCAATACTTCTGTTCCTGCAACAGCAGTGGTTGAGTTAATCGACACCACCGCACCGGCAGCACCAGTGATTAACCCAGTCAATGGCACAGATCCCATTACAGGGACCGCAGAGCCGGGTAGCACAGTTAAAGTGACTTTCCCTGATGGCTCAACCGAAACAGTGGTTGCCGGTTCCAATGGGAGCTGGTCGGTTGCCAATCCGGGTAACTTGGATGATGGTGACGAAGTCAAAGCTACCGCGACCGATGCCGCGGGCAATACTTCTGTTCCTGCAACAGCAGTGGTTGAGTTAATCGACACCACCGCACCTGCAGCACCAGTGATTAACCCAGTCAATGGCACAGATCCCATTACAGGGACCGCAGAGCCGGGTAGCACAGTGACCGTGACCTATCCAGATGGTTCAACCGAAGATGTGGTTGCAGGTCCTGATGGCAGTTGGACCGTACCAAACCCGGGTAACTTAGGTGATGGTGATGAAGTCAAAGCCACTGCCACAGATCCAGCCGGTAATACATCACCTGAAACGGTTGCGACCGTTGATGCTACAGCACCAACAGCACCGTTGGTTGATCCAGTGAATGCCACAGATCCAATAACGGGTACTGCAGAACCGGGTAGCACAGTGACCGTGACCTATCCAGATGGCTCAACCGAAGATGTGGTTGCAGGTCCTGATGGTAGTTGGACCGTACCAAACCCGGGTAACTTAGGTGATGGTGATGAAGTTAAAGTCACTGCTACTGATGCAGCGGGTAATACTTCCCCTGAAACGGTTGCGACCGTTGATGCAGTTGCACCTGCAGCACCGTTGATTGATCCAGTGAATGCCACAGATCCAATTACCGGTACCGCAGAGCCGGGTAGCACGGTGACCGTGACCTATCCAGATGGCTCAACCGAAGATGTGGTTGCAGGTCCTGATGGTAGTTGGACCGTACCAAACCCGGGTAACTTAGGTGATGGTGATGAAGTCAAAGCCACTGCCACGGATGCAGCCGGTAATACGTCACCTGAAACAGTTGCGACCGTTGATGCAGTTGCACCAACAGCACCGTTGGTTGATCCAGTGAATGCCACAGATCCAATAACGGGTACAGCAGAACCGGGTAGCACAGTAACCGTGACTTATCCAGATGGCTCAACCGAAGATGTGGTTGCAGGTCCTGATGGTAGTTGGACAGTAGTGAATCCGGGTAACTTAGGTGATGGTGATGAAGTTAAAGTCACTGCTACTGATGCAGCGGGTAATACGTCACCTGAAACGGTTGCGATCGTTGATGCTACAGCACCAACAGCACCGTTGATTGATCCAGTGAATGCCACAGATCCAATTACCGGTACCGCAGAGCCGGGCAGCACAGTGACTGTGACCTATCCAGATGGCTCAACCGAAGATGTGGTTGCAGGTCCTGATGGTAGTTGGACCGTAGTGAATCCGGGTAACTTGGTTGATGGTGATGAAGTCAAAGCCACTGCCACGGATGCCGCCGGTAATACGTCACCTGAAACGGTTGCGACCGTTGATGCAGTTGCACCTGCAGCACCGTTGATTGATCCAGTGAATGCCACAGATCCAATTACCGGTACCGCAGAGCCGGGTAGCACGGTGACCGTGACCTATCCAGATGGTTCAACCGAAGATGTGGTGGCGGGTCCTGATGGCAGTTGGACGGTAGTGAATCCGGGTAACTTAGGTGATGGTGATGAAGTCAAAGCCACTGCCACGGATGCCGCCGGTAATACGTCACCTGAAACGGTTGCGACCGTTGATGCGGTTGCACCAACAGCACCGTTGGTTGATCCAGTGAATGCCACAGATCCAATAACGGGTACTGCAGAACCGGGTAGCACAGTGACCGTGACCTATCCAGATGGCTCAACCGAAGATGTGGTTGCAGGTCCTGATGGCAGTTGGACGGTACCGAATCCGGGTAACTTAAGTGATGGTGATGAAGTTAAAGCCACTGCTACTGATGCAGCGGGTAATACATCACCTGAAACGGTTGCGACCGTTGATGCAGTTGCACCTGCAGCACCGTTGATTAACCCAGTCAATGCCACAGATCCAATAACGGGTACAGCAGAGCCGGGTAGCACAGTGACCGTGACCTATCCAGATGGTAGTAGCGTCGATACGCTGGTAAACCCAGATGGTACATGGTCGGTCTCGAATCCGGGTAACTTGGTTGATGGTGATGAAGTCAAAGCCACTGCCACGGATGCAGCGGGTAATACGTCGCCTGAAACAGTTGCGACCGTTGATGCAGTTGCACCTGCAGCACCGTTGGTTGATCCAGTCAATGCCACAGATTCAATAACGGGTACTGCAGAACCGGGTAGCACAGTAACCGTGACTTATCCAGATGGCTCAACCGAAGATGTGGTTGCAGGTCCTGATGGCAGTTGGACCGTACCGAATCCGGGTAACTTAGGTGATGGTGATGAAGTTAAAGTCACTGCCACGGATGCAGCGGGTAATACGTCATCTGAAACGGTTGCGACCGTTGATGCGGTTGCACCTGCAGCACCGTTGGTTGATCCAGTCAATGCCACAGATCCAATAACCGGTACCGCAGAACCGGGCAGCACAGTGACTGTGACCTATCCAGATGGCTCAACCGAAGATGTGGTTGCAGGTCCTGATGGCAGTTGGACCGTACCGAATCTGGGTAACTTAGGTGATGGTGATGAAGTCAAAGCCACTGCCACGGATGCAGCGGGTAATACGTCACCTGAAACAGTTGCGATCGTTGATGCAACAGCACCTGCAGCACCGGTGGTTGATCCAGTGAATGCGACGGATCCAATTACCGGTACCGCAGAGCCGGGTAGCACAGTGACTGTGACCTATCCAGATGGCTCAACCGAAGATGTGGTTGCAGGTCCTGATGGCAGTTGGACCGTACCGAATCTGGGTAACTTAGGTGATGGTGATGAAGTCAAAGCCACTGCCACGGATGCAGCGGGTAATACGTCACCTGAAACAGTTGCGATCGTTGATGCAACAGCACCTGCAGCACCGGTGGTTGATCCAGTGAATGCGACGGATCCAATTACCGGTACCGCAGAGCCGGGTAGCACAGTGACTGTGACCTATCCAGATGGCTCAACCGAAGATGTGGTTGCAGGTCCTGATGGCAGTTGGACCGTACCAAACCCGGGTAACTTGGGTGATGGTGATGAAGTTAAAGCCACTGCCACGGATGCAGCGGGTAATACGTCACCTGAAACGGTTGCGACCGTTGATGCAGTTGCACCTGCAGCACCGTTGGTTGATCCAGTGAATGCCACAGATCCAATTACCGGTACCGCAGAACCGGGTAGCACAGTAACTGTGACCTATCCAGATGGCTCAACCGAAGATGTGGTTGCAGGTCCTGATGGTAGTTGGACCGTAGTGAATCCGGGTAACTTAGGTGATGGTGATGAAGTCAAAGCCACTGCCACGGATGCCGCCGGTAATACTTCACCTGAAACAGTTGCGATCGTTGATGCAGTTGCACCAGCAGCACCGTTGATTGATCCAGTCAATGCCACAGATCCAATTACCGGTACTGCAGAGCCGGGCAGCACAGTAACCGTGACCTATCCAGATGGCTCAACCGAAGATGTGGTTGCAGGTCCCGATGGCAGTTGGACCGTACCGAATCCGGGTAACTTAGGTGATGGTGATGAAGTCAAAGCCACTGCCACGGATGCCGCCGGTAATACGTCACCTGAAACGGTTGCGACCGTTGATGCGGTTGCACCTGCAGCACCGTTGGTTGATCCAGTGAATGCCACAGATCCAATTACCGGTACCGCAGAACCGGGTAGCACAGTGACCGTGACCTATCCAGATGGTTCAACCGAAGATGTGGTTGCAGGTCCTGATGGCAGTTGGACCGTACCAAACCCGGGTAACTTAGGTGATGGTGATGAAGTCAAAGCCACTGCCACGGATGCAGCCGGTAATACGTCACCTGAAACAGTTGCGACCGTTGATGCAGTTGCACCAACAGCACCGTTGGTTGATCCAGTCAATGCCACAGATCCAATTACCGGTACGGCAGAGCCGGGTAGCACAGTGACTGTGACCTATCCAGATGGCTCAACCGAAGATGTGGTTGCGGGTCCTGATGGTAGTTGGACGGTAGTGAATCCGGGTAACTTAGGTGATGGTGATCAAGTCAAAGTTACTGCCACAGATGCAGCCGGTAATACGTCACCTGAAACGGTTGCGACCGTTGATGCTACAGCACCTGCAGCACCGTTGATTGATCCAGTGAATGCCACAGATCCAATTACCGGTAGCGCAGAGCCGGGTAGCACGGTGACTGTGACCTATCCAGATGGTTCAACCGAAGATGTGGTTGCAGGTCCTGATGGTAGTTGGACAGTAGTGAATCCGGGTAACTTGGTTGATGGTGATGAAGTCAAAGCCACTGCCACGGATGCAGCGGGTAATACGTCACCTGAAACAGTTGCGACCGTTGATGCAGTTGCACCAACAGCACCGTTGGTTGATCCAGTCAATGCCACAGATCCAATTACGGGTACGGCAGAACCGGGTAGCACAGTGACTGTGACCTATCCAGATGGCTCAACCGAAGATGTGGTTGCGGGTCCTGATGGTAGTTGGACGGTAGTGAATCCGGGTAACTTAGGTGATGGTGATCAAGTCAAAGTTACTGCCACAGATGCAGCGGGTAATACGTCACCTGAAACGGTTGCGACCGTTGATGCTACAGCACCAACAGCACCGTTGGTTGATCCAGTGAATGCCACAGATCCAATAACGGGTACAGCAGAACCGGGTAGCACAGTAACCGTGACTTATCCAGATGGCTCAACCGAAGATGTGGTTGCAGGTCCTGATGGTAGTTGGACCGTAGTGAATCCGGGTAACTTAGGTGATGGTGATGAAGTTAAAGTCACTGCCACGGATGCAGCGGGTAATACGTCACCTGAAACGGTTGCGACCGTTGATGCGGTTGCACCTGCAGCACCGTTGGTTGATCCAGTGAATGCCACAGATCCAATAACGGGTACTGCAGAACCGGGTAGCACGGTGACCGTGACCTATCCAGATGGCTCAACCGAAGATGTGGTTGCAGGTCCTGATGGTAGTTGGACCGTACCAAACCCGGGTAACTTAGGTGATGGTGATGAAGTTAAAGTCACTGCTACTGATGCAGCGGGTAATACTTCCCCTGAAACGGTTGCGACCGTTGATGCAGTTGCACCTGCAGCACCGTTGATTGATCCAGTGAATGCCACAGATCCAATTACCGGTACCGCAGAGCCGGGTAGCACGGTGACCGTGACCTATCCAGATGGCTCAACCGAAGATGTGGTTGCAGGTCCTGATGGTAGTTGGACCGTACCAAACCCGGGTAACTTAGGTGATGGTGATGAAGTCAAAGCCACTGCCACGGATGCAGCCGGTAATACGTCACCTGAAACAGTTGCGACCGTTGATGCAGTTGCACCAACAGCACCGTTGGTTGATCCAGTGAATGCCACAGATCCAATAACGGGTACAGCAGAACCGGGTAGCACAGTAACCGTGACTTATCCAGATGGCTCAACCGAAGATGTGGTTGCAGGTCCTGATGGTAGTTGGACAGTAGTGAATCCGGGTAACTTAGGTGATGGTGATGAAGTTAAAGTCACTGCTACTGATGCAGCGGGTAATACGTCACCTGAAACGGTTGCGATCGTTGATGCTACAGCACCAACAGCACCGTTGATTGATCCAGTGAATGCCACAGATCCAATTACCGGTACCGCAGAGCCGGGCAGCACAGTGACTGTGACCTATCCAGATGGCTCAACCGAAGATGTGGTTGCAGGTCCTGATGGTAGTTGGACCGTAGTGAATCCGGGTAACTTGGTTGATGGTGATGAAGTCAAAGCCACTGCCACGGATGCCGCCGGTAATACGTCACCTGAAACGGTTGCGACCGTTGATGCAGTTGCACCTGCAGCACCGTTGATTGATCCAGTGAATGCCACAGATCCAATTACCGGTACCGCAGAGCCGGGTAGCACGGTGACCGTGACCTATCCAGATGGTTCAACCGAAGATGTGGTGGCGGGTCCTGATGGCAGTTGGACGGTAGTGAATCCGGGTAACTTAGGTGATGGTGATGAAGTCAAAGCCACTGCCACGGATGCCGCCGGTAATACGTCACCTGAAACGGTTGCGACCGTTGATGCGGTTGCACCAACAGCACCGTTGGTTGATCCAGTGAATGCCACAGATCCAATAACGGGTACAGCAGAACCGGGTAGCACAGTGACTGTGACCTATCCAGATGGTTCAACCGAAGATGTGGTTGCAGGTCCTGATGGTAGTTGGACGGTAGTGAATCCGGGTAACTTAGGTGATGGTGATGAAGTCAAAGCCACTGCCACGGATGCCGCCGGTAATACGTCACCTGAAACAGTTGCGACCGTTGATGCAGTTGCACCAGCAGCACCGCTGATTGATCCAGTCAATGCGACGGATCCAATTACCGGTACTGCAGAGCCGGGCAGCACAGTAACCGTGACCTATCCAGATGGTTCAACCGAAGATGTGGTTGCAGGTCCCGATGGCAGTTGGACCGTACCGAATCCGGGTAACTTAGGTGATGGTGATGAAGTTAAAGTCACTGCCACGGATGCAGCGGGTAATACGTCACCTGAAACGGTTGCGATCGTTGATGCAGTTGCACCAGCAGCACCGTTGATTGATCCAGTCAATGCCACAGATCCAATTACCGGTACGGCAGAGCCGGGCAGCACAGTAACCGTGACCTATCCAGATGGTTCAACCGAAGATGTGGTTGCAGGTCCTGATGGTAGTTGGACAGTAGTGAATCCGGGTAACTTAGGTGATGGTGATGAAGTCAAAGCCACTGCCACGGATGCAGCGGGTAATACGTCACCTGAAACGGTTGCGACCGTTGATGCAGTTGCACCTGCAGCACCGTTGATTGATCCAGTCAATGCCACAGATCCAATTACCGGTACCGCAGAGCCGGGTAGCACAGTGACCGTGACCTATCCAGATGGTAGTAGCGTCGATACGCTGGTAAACCCAGATGGTACATGGTCGGTCTCGAATCCGGGTAACTTGGTTGATGGTGATGAAGTCAAAGCTATTGCCACAGATCCAGCAGGTAATCCATCTGATACAACCACAGCTGTGGTTGATTTGGCGCCAATTGTTGACGGATTAACGACAACATTTATATTGGAGACGGATACAGCAAACGGTGTTCCTGCATCTGGTTTTACCACAACCATTACTGATAGCAATGATGATTTAATTACGCGAGATAATACACCAACAGCTGTAAATGGAGAGTTAAGCAATGCCTTGGCTGCAGGTGAAATGTTGCAAATTTCTAAAGATGGAGGCGTTACTTGGGATGATGTGAGTTCATTGGTGGGCACAAGTTGGAGTTATACCTTATCTGATGTATATACCGCGGATACGACATTAAACTTTAAATTGCGTGTCCGGAATGAATCAGGAGCCTCTAGTGATTTGAGTACAGAGGATCGTACAGTTGTGATTGATGTAACATCACCTGATGCTCCAACCATTGCGCCAGTTATAGACACACAAACGGATAGTTCAGTTTCCAATAACTTTAGTCATAGTACATATGGTTTATTAGAAGCAGGGACTACAATCGCTTTAATCAACGATGTCAATAATAATGGTATGTGGCAGGAAGGGATAGATACTGTAATTGCCAGTGCTATTGTGAATAGTGATGGAACATGGAGTATTGATACGACATTGCCTGATGGCGCATTGAACTTAGCCTTTATGGTTTGGGATAAAGCAGGAAATATTTCCAGTCTAAGTCCAATTACACATACTGGAGTCGGATCAAGTACGACAGGAAGTAATGAAACGCTTACAGGCTGGGGAGGAACCGCGACAAATACCAGCGATGGTATGAATTTAGCAGCTGTTGCTTTAAGTTCAGATGGTAATTGGAACTTCTTCCAAGGGGTAACAGCACCAAATGGAACAAATGCTTATGCTGGTCGTATCTATGAAATTAAAGGTGATGAGTATACTTCAACGTATTTAGCTCAACCCACTGTTGCGAATGGTGCTGGCGGTGGTTTAAATGGTGGCGCAACTACATATGGTCATTCATTAACTTCAGCTGTATTTTTAGACATTAATCGAGATGGTTTAATGGATGTAATGTCACAGGTGAGTGACTATACGACAGGACCAACAACAAGATCTACAGCATATTGGGTTGCTCAAGAGGATGGCAGTTATCAACCAATGGTTTTAGTCAAAGGACAATTAAATCATTTAGGTGCTGTTGTTGCTTATGATCGAACTGGTGATGGATATTTAGACTTCGTTTTTGGAGATTCTGCTCCAGATTCTATGACATTTATTAAAAATGAGAATGGAATATTGTCAGTAGAAAATGGTAATGGCAGTGGCGGAGCTTATGATTTGCCACCATCTAAGGCATTTGTTGTGGAAAATGGCTTAGGTACAGGAACAGTCTCAGGAACGGCTCTACCCAATAACTTTAATATGTTCAAAAATATCTCTGGTGTAGATTTAGATAATAATGGTGCTGTCGATCTCTTAGCTCATGTGAGCTATAACGATGCATCTAGAGTTGGCAATTTATCTCGCGGCTTAGGTATTTTATATAATTCAGGAGGGAGTGATGGCTTTACCTATATCAATAAACCAAATGTGTATTTGAATGATGGTGGATCACAAGATGCTCCTAATTTATTAACTTCAATGACATATGCAGATTTTAATGGAGATGGCTGGCTTGATCTTTATATCAATAAAGGAAGCAAGGGAAATGCTAACTCAGATGAAAGTCGCATTTATCTTAATGATGGCAAAGGTCAACTGAATGCGACTGATGCAGATGCTTTATGGTTTGGAGATAATTCGCCTGGAGGAACATCATTTGCCGTAGACTGGAATCTTGATGGTAAAGTGGATATTGTTGAAATTCCTGTTGCTGGCGTTGGAACTGCATTTGCACCCACACTTTATACCAATACCGGTACGAATGTTTGGGGGGCAACGGGTTCAGTAACGACTCTGGGAGCGGTTTATAGTGATATCACTGGAGCTGTTGCAGTAGACTACGATTGGGATGGTTCTGTCGATTTAGTTCTGTATCGTTCAGGTGTAAATGCACAGGTTGGAGCGACAGATAATTCAGCTCCAACAGTTCTTATTCATAATACAAATGTAGCTGCAGATGGTACCAGCCTCCATATTCGTATTTTAGATGGTATGGGATTTAATAGTTATTATGGCAATACCGTTAAACTATATAACTCTGCTGGAGAATTGGTATCGACTCAGGTGATCAATGCGCAGTCTTCAGCATCAACGGATAGTACGGGTATTGTCAATTTTTATGGATTAGATCCGAATGACACTTATTCCGTTCAGTTATTACGTAACATCAATGGTACGATCGATAATGTTGCAGGCGTTGCCAATCTAGGAGGATATGCAAATAACACGATTAATCAAAGTTGGACAGACATAAAAGCAGGTAAAGCCAATGAAGCCATTATTTTAACAGCAGAGTCTGATACAGCTGTGAATAATAGCCAAGATATTGCAACAGGTATTGTTGGTACAGGCTATAATGATCATTTTTATGCGTCCCTTGGTAATGATCACTATAATGGTGGTGGCGGATGGGAAATTGATGCTGCCGGTAATAAGACATGGGTTGCCGATGGTGGTCTAGATGTCTTGGATTACAGCAAACTCAATACCAATATTACAGTAGATATGCTTGCTGGTACCGTAACAAAAGTCATTGCCGGTGTAACGACAACAGATACCTTTGTTAATATTGAAAAAATTATTGCAGGTAGTGGTGATTCTATCTTTAATAGTTCTACGGCAAATGAAGTCTTTAGTGGTGGTGCTGGCAATGATACCTATAATTTAGCTGGAGTCGGAGGGGGGCAAGATACAATTTATCTGGCCTTACTCAATGCCGCAGATGCTACTGGTGGCAATGGTACGGATGTTGTCAATGGCTTCCATGTTGGTCAAGTTAGCTCAGATGTTGATGCAGATATCATCGATATCCACGAATTACTCAGTGATTATAACGGTACAGCTGGATTGTATACGGATAGTGATGGAGTAAAACTTGATTATGCATCATCGACTTTGAATGATTATTTAAAAGTAAGTAATGATGGAACCAATACCAGCATTGCAATCGACCGCGATGGTGGGGGTGATCAATTTACGACAGTACTCACCTTAAACGGAGTTCAGACGGACTTGGTTGAGTTACTTTATAATAATCAGTTAGTCATATAGTAAGTAGCACAAAGTCCATTGTTATAAAAAGAAGGCTGCCAATAGGTGGCCTTCTTTTTATAGGTGGCCTTCTTTTTATAAGCTTGCACCTTATAAGCTTGTAGTAAAGATTGGAGTACCTAGATTCCCGCCAATCTCCGACGCTGTGTTTTTAATTTAATAGAAGCATGCTAAGTATTGATATACAATTACGCCCATTCTCAATATTTTCATTTCGCACATTGGATTGCACTTTTATTTTTATAATGTGTACAAATGTGTGTACCAATTCAAGATTTAATATATGTCTCAAGATGAACTAAGCAAGCAGGTAAAGGCACGCAGAACCTTCGCCATTATTTCGCATCCCGATGCGGGTAAGACCACCATGACTGAAAAACTGCTGTTGTGGGGCAAAGCCATTCAAGTTGCGGGGATGGTCAAAAGCCGTAAATCTGACCGTGGTGCAACCTCGGACTGGATGGAAATGGAAAAAGAACGTGGTATTTCGATTACCACCTCAGTAATGCAGTTTCCGTATAAAAATCATGTCATTAATTTGCTGGATACTCCAGGACATGAAGACTTCTCCGAAGATACTTACCGCACTTTGACCGCAGTGGATTCTGCCTTAATGGTGATTGATGGCGCCAAAGGCGTGGAAGAGCGCACCATTAAATTGATGGATGTCTGTCGCATGCGCGATACGCCAATCATCTCTTTTGTCAACAAAATGGACCGTGAAATCCGTGAGCCTTTAGAGCTATTAGACGAAATTGAAAATGTACTCAAAATTCGTTGTGTTCCCATTACTTGGCCATTGGGGATGGGGCGTGATTTTGCAGGGGTCTATCATATTACCGAAGAAAAGCTCTATCTTTATAAAGCGGGCTTCGGTTCGACCATTACAGAGATTGAAGTTCGTGATGGTTATGATTATCCCGATATCCGTGAAAAAGTGGGCGATCTTGCATTTGCTGCTTTTGAAGAGTCCTTAGAGTTGGTGCAAATGGCGAATGAGCCTTTGGACCGTGAGCAATTTTTACAAGGTAAGCAAACACCGGTATTGTTTGGTACAGCATTGGGGAACTTTGCGGTTGACCATGTTCTCGATGCTTTCTTAAATTGGGCACCAGAACCTAAAGCTCATCCAACCAAAGAACGTGAAGTGGCTGCAACTGAATCCGTTTTTTCTGGCTTTGTCTTTAAAATTCAGGCCAATATGGACCCTAAACACCGTGACCGTATTGCCTTTATGCGTGTGTGTTCAGGTAAGTATGAAAAAGGCTTAAAAATGAACCATGTCCGTATTGGTAAAGAGGTCCGTATTAGTGATGCATTAACGTTCTTGGCGGGTGAACGTGAGCAGTTAGAAGAAGCATGGCCGGGTGATATTATTGGTCTACATAACCACGGTACCATTCAAATTGGTGATACCTTTACTTCGGGTGAAAATTTACATTTCACAGGAATTCCACACTTTGCACCAGAAATGTTCCGTCGGGTACGTTTACGAGATCCATTAAAATCCAAACAGCTACAAAAAGGCTTAAAAGAACTGTCTGAAGAAGGTGCAACACAAGTCTTTATGCCACAAGGCAATAATGACTTAATCGTTGGTGCTGTCGGCGTTTTGCAGTTTGATGTAGTGGCTTATCGTCTAAAAGAAGAATACAAAGTGGATTGTATTTATGAGCCAGTTAATATCAATACTGTGCGTTGGGTGTCTTGTGATGATGAGAAAAAGTTTAACGAATTTAAGAAGAAAGCCTATGACCAGCTGTCTGTTGATGGTGGCGGACATTTGACTTACTTGGCACCTAGTCGCGTCAATTTGCAATTGATGCAGGAGCGTTATCCAGACATTATCTTCAATGCAACACGTGAACATTAATGCGCGGGAATACGCGGATTAGATAACTTGCTATGCCCTCAACGCAACAGACAGTGCGTAATGAAGCATTCGGCAAATGTTGAGTTGATGGTCAGTAGTGGTACTAAAAAGTGAAGTAAATTCTGTGCAGTTTTGAAATTGCACAGACACAGAGCTTGTGTGCTACAGCGTTAAGTGGTTGTGTAGCGTTAAGCGGTTGGGTTTAATCAATCCAACCGCTTTTTCATATTTATGTGCCAGCTTCAATCGAGCAATAGCACTGCTTAGATCACACAAAACTGTCTTGAGTCGCTCAGAATTGTGTTCTAAGCTGTGAAAGATTTAAATACATTTGAAATTTTTTAAGAAGGTTTGCTGATGCTAAAAACACGCATGGTCATGATGCTAACGATCATTGGGACAGTGGGGCTGTTAAGTGCTTGTCAACCACAGAAAAAACAAGAGAATAAATTAGAAGAGTCTGCGGCATCCGCTGCCGAGGCTGAACAACCACGTATTATATTGGATGGACGTGCTGAGCCATTGCGTTTGCAATTACCAGAGTGCAGTGGTAAAAATTGTCCAGATTTTGCCGTGGAACGCTTACACAGCAATCAGTTTGTGTTGGATGAGCTGATCGACCAAGCGATTGTCACGCAGTTGCAACAGTCATTGGGTGAAGAAGAATCGACTAAGCCGAATGCCAGTTCGGTGGTACATACGCAGCTTGCTGCCAGTCAAGCTACTTTGGCGGTGCAATCCCCAGCAGAACAATTACAAACTCAAGTACAGCCTTATTTGACGCAGTTCTTAAAACTGAACGAAGAGCTCAATACCTTAGGGGCAAAACATAAAATGAGTCTGAGTATTAGCCCTAAGATTTTAAATTCGACCCCGCCTTTGGCGACGGTGGTACTCAATAGCAGTAGTTATTTGGGGGGAGCACATGGTGCTTCTGCACAAAATTATTATAATTTTGATTTAGAAAAGCAAAAGGTCATGAACCTAAAAGATATTGTCCTAAATAAACAATATCCAGCATTAAATAAACTTGCCTATGCCGCATTTCAAAGCTGGATCAAAGACAATAATCTGGCAAATTCTGTACAAGATTATGAGCAAACATGGTCTTTTAAAATGACCAATAATTTTTATTTGGGGAAACAGGGTTTAATTTTGCAGTATGCTGAATATGAAATTGGACCTTATGTGGTGGGGTTACCGCGTTTAGTTTTACCTTATGCACAATTAAAAGGTATTTTAAAAGAGCAATATATTCCAGCTGAGGCGAATCTAAATGCCAGTAGCGCAGTACAACCTGAGTAAGTCTAATGCTGCCTTATGCTTTATTTGATACCCATACGCACTTTGATGTCGAAGAATTTGCGCTGGATCGTATTGAGTTGGCGCAGCAGGCCAAAGCGCGTGGGGTGGAAAAGCTGTTGTTGATTGGCTTTGTGGCTGAGCGATTTCAGGCTTTACAGCAAACACAGCAACAATTACAGCAGGTCGATCAGACCCCACAATGTTTATTGGCACCAGGGCTACATCCAGTATATGTTGAACAGCATCGACCAGCAGACTTGCAAGCTTTAGAACGGTTTTTAAATCGCTATTCATGTGTGGCCATTGGTGAAATTGGTTTAGATCGTTTTTTGCCACAGCATAAAAATGCTGCTATACAAGCGCAACAACAACAGTATTTTATGGCGCAAATTGAGCTGGCGAAGCGCTATGATTTACCGGTTTTATTGCATATTCGTAAGGCACATGCTGAATGTCTAGCTATTTTAAAGCAGCTTAAATTTCAGCATGGTGGTATTGCGCATGCTTTTAGTGGTGGGGTAGAAGAAGCCAAAGCTTTGGTAAAACTGGGGTTTAAACTTGGTATTACGGGGCAGATTACTCAGCCGAATGCTAAAAAACTCTTGCAGGTGGTTCAGCAATTGGGCGCAGAGCATTTGGTGATTGAAACGGATTGTCCAGATATGACACCACGCTGTTGCTATGATCAGCATCAAAGTAGACAACGTAATACCCCTGCCAATTTACCTTATGTTTTAACGGCTTTGGCAGAGGTATTACAAATGCCATGTGCGACATTGGCTGAGATTTTATGGCGCAATAGCCATCAGGCACTGCGCTTATAATCAATGATGATCGTGTTGGGTGGCATAGGCTTGAACGGATTTTAAAATCTCTTGCTGGGCGGCGTCACGATCTCCCCAACCATTAAAGCGCATCCATTTTCCTGTTTCTAAGTCTTTATAATGCTCAAAGAAATGCTGGATTCTATCCAGTTCAAGTTTGGCTAAGTCCGTCAGGGCGTTTACCCTATCATATACTGCACTGAGTTTGGGATGGGGCACGGCAATGATCTTGGCATCGAGCCCATGCTCATCTTCCATATACATCACGCCTATAGGACGACTACGAATTACACTCCCCGCAACCACGGCATGAGGAGCCAACACCAGAACATCTAATGGATCACCATCCTCACTTAAGCTCTGTGGAATATAACCATAATTGGCTGGATAACTCATGGCTGTACTGAGAAAGCGATCAACCAATAAAGCATCATATGCTTTATTGACTTCGTATTTGATTGGACTGGCATATGCTGGGATTTCAATGATGCTATAGAAATCTTCAGGTGGGTGTATACCAGCAGAAATTTTATTAAAACTCATTCTTTATTCCTTTTTAAATTTTTACGGATTTATTTTTAAATGAAAGTTAGTCCGATTATGCCTGCAACACAACATAAAATGTACTCAGTGAAAAATAACGTCTATATGCGTTCTCTGGCTGCAGGAACATATCATGTATGCGGTCGTTATACCGAGCATCATACCGAGGGTTAAAAAAAGGCGAATGTTGATGATGCTGAACATCATAACAAGACAGAAAATGATTGATAGAAAAATGATATCGAGAAAGTGGCATAAGGGGCTCCAGTTGAATAACTGCAGAGCACGTGACTACGCACCCTGCAATGAGGGAAACGTAGGCATCATTAGCCGATCGTGGCGGTTTGTTAGAGGAGGATGACCATCTCCTGAAGAATTATCATAATCTGTTGAGCGAAAAGATCAATTATTTTTTTAGCGCGCTACAGCTTTTATTTATCGGGTCTTTATTTTCTGCCATGTAAGGAAAATAAAAGATTACTGTGCGAACTATTATTTTATAATCACTTCATAAAATTAAGCCGTGGATATTGGATAATATGTCGTTACAGATTATAGGTTATATCGCAACCAGTGCAGATGGTTATATTGCAACTGAGGATGGTCGTTTTGATTTTCTCACAGCGTACCAACATATTGATTGCGGTTATGATGCATTCATTCAGGATATTGATATTATCGTGATGGGACGAAAAACCTATGAAGTTATTTGTGCTTTTGGTGAAGCTTGGCCTTATCCGCATCAAAAAGGTTTTATTGTTAGTTCTCAGGCAGATTTACCGCTTGTGCACCCATCTTTACAACTTTGGCAACACAGCCCAGCGGCATTGGTTGACATGCTTAAACAGCAATATCATGGTCGGGTATGGGTGGTTGGTGGAACACAATTGCAGAATACATTTATTGAAAATAATCTGTTAAATCGGTTAGAAATTTATGAGATGCCAGTATTACTTGGTGCAGGTATTCCATTGTTTCCTCAGAATAAGATACAAGCAGTCGCTTTAAAATCGATCCAAGCAGAGATGATTGCCAATACGATTATTAAAAAAACCTACCTTTTTTAATATTTATTTTTGAATATTTAGTTGGTCACATTTAGTCTTTAACGTTTGGTCTTTTGGTTGGGCTGTGGTTTAATTTTTCCATAGCCGACACCACGGACGATATTGAAAAGATAAAGCATTGTCGCTAAAAAAAGAAAAATAGGCATAATACTAAAGAGATTGCGAAGCATCTCAACAATGATCACGCCAATACGATAATTATAAGCGAAATGAAAGAGTGCACCTCTACGACTCTGTTGAATTGAAATATCTGCATCGAAAAAACTCAATATTATACCGATATAAACGATACCAAAACCAGCAAACAACATGCTGTTCTGTAGCAATGGATGATTCAGCCCTGTGAATGTTTTAAACGGGCCAAATTTATTCGATGTCAGAAAATCATAACAAAATTGTTGATAGTTCTTAGTACAACCTTGTTTTCTTAAAAATAATAAAAAAATATAAGACTCAAGAATAAAGATAATAAGGACGCTATAAATGCTCGTTAATACAGTAAAAAAAGGTAAAGGACCATGTTGACCAATTCTAAGATAAAATTTTTCACTGAGTAATTTATAGATAGAATATTGCCAGTTAGAATGTGCTTCCGCAGGAAAAAATAGCAGTGGTATGATAAAAATAATAGCGGCAACAATGAGCTTAAAATGATTCTGCTTTTTAGTCTTATGCGGCTGGTTTTTTTTGTTAGCGCGGCTATTTGCTGCATTTGCTATTTTTTGTGGCATCGTGATGATCTTATCTTTGCTATTTCATTGAAACGGTATTTCACTCTCAAATATTTAATCCCCAAAGCGATTAATCAAAAAAGCATTGGATTAATCTAGCTTATCTTGCGATCAGTTCGGTCATGATCAAAGCTGAGTATATTGCAGATAAAATTAAAATAATGTTGAATCTAAAAATAATAAAGCAGACATAGCATAAATGATCTCTTGGTATTTCTCAAAAAATCTCTCATAAATTTTCATGACTATGTGGATGCTAAATTGGGATATTCAGCCAGATTCGGGATGACCCTAAATTTAGATAATTATAATAAGTTATTGATAAGAAATTGATTATTATATTATCAGTTGAAATGTGTTTTTTATGCGTTAAAAGCGATTGATTTGCAATATACTTCAAGTTAACCAATTAATAACATTACAATTTTAGATTTGGCATAAAGTGGAATAGGGTGTTTTACAAGCTAGCTTCAAAATCAGCAAGCCGGAGGACGGACCTATGTCTAAGTACAGTAAGATCAATAGTTTTAATGCATTACAACCTTTGTCTGTTGGGGAAAAGCAGTATCAAATCTTTCATTTAAAAGCTTTGGAGACTGCATTAGGTGATTGTTCTCGTTTACCCAAATCTTTAAAAGTGTTATTGGAAAATTTATTGCGCTTTGAAGATGATAAAACAGTCAAAAAACAGCATATCCAAGCGCTTGTCGATTGGCAAAAAACACGCTGTTCAGAGCAAGAAATTCAGTATCGACCTGCGCGGGTGTTGATGCAAGATTTTACCGGAGTCCCTGCCGTGGTTGACTTGGCGGCCATGCGCGCAGCCATTGCCAAAGCGGGAGGGGATCCCAATCAAATTAATCCCTTATCACCTGTCGATCTGGTTATTGATCACTCGGTGATGGTGGATTATTACGCAACAGAGCAAGCTTTTTCAGAGAACGTTGCGCTAGAAATGTATCGTAATGCTGAGCGCTATCAGTTCTTACGTTGGGGGCAGTCTGCCTTTCAACAATTCCGTGTTGTACCGCCGGGTACGGGGATTTGTCATCAGGTCAATCTTGAGTATTTGGCACAAGCCGTATGGCTGGGTGAAAGTGAAGGGCAAAGCTTTGCCTTCCCAGATACCTTGGTTGGAACAGACTCACACACCACCATGATTAATGGTTTGGGGGTACTCGGTTGGGGTGTGGGCGGGATTGAAGCCGAAGCAGCCATGCTGGGGCAACCGATTTCGATGCTGATTCCTGAAGTGATTGGTTTTAAACTAACGGGTAAGCTACGCGAAGGAATTACGGCAACAGATCTGGTCTTAACCATTACGCAGATGTTGCGGCAAAAAGGTGTTGTTGGAAAATTTGTTGAATTTTATGGTGATGGGCTAGCCGATTTAGCACTGGCAGACCGAGCAACCATTGCCAATATGGCACCCGAGTACGGTGCAACCTGCGGCTTTTTCCCCATCGATGAGGTGACGCTGGATTATATGCGTTTGACCGGTCGAGATGCACAGCGTATTGCTTTGACCGAAGCCTATTGCAAAGCGCAAGGCTTATGGCGCCATCATGGCGATGAACCTATTTTTACCGATAGCCTAAGCCTTGATATGAATACGGTACAAGCCAGTGTCGCTGGACCCAAACGTCCGCAAGACCGTGTGGTGCTTGCCGATATTCCTAAGGCTTTCCAAGCCATGCTTGATCTTGATTTAAAACCTTCTATAGAAGCTACAGAACGCATGCGCAATGAAGGCGGTGGAACAGCAATTGATGCCAAAAGCGCAGCCTTACACAGTGAGCAGCCACATTTTGAAATCGATGGACATCGCTATCCGCTACAACAAGGGGATGTGGTGATTTCAGCGATCACATCCTGTACCAATACCTCAAATCCGAGTGTGATGTTGGCGGCAGGGTTATTGGCGAAAAAGGCTGTAGAAAAAGGCTTGAAACTCAAACCTTGGGTGAAAAGCTCTTTGGCACCAGGCTCTAAAGTGGTCACGGACTATTTAACTGCCGCAGGATTATTGCCGTATTTAGATAAGCTCGGCTATAACTTAGTGGGTTATGGTTGTACTACGTGTATTGGTAACTCAGGTCCTTTGCTTAAACCGATAGAAGACGCTATTCAACGCTTCGATCTGAATGTAGCATCGGTACTGTCTGGTAACCGTAACTTTGAAGGGCGGGTACATCCTTTGGTCAAAAGTAATTGGTTGGCTTCACCCCCCTTAGTGATTGCTTTTGGATTAGCCGGCACCATTCGTTTGAATATCAGTCAGGATGTGATTGCAGTCGATAAAGACGGGCAAGATGTTTATCTAAAAGATATTTGGCCAACTCAATCCGACATTCAAAATGTATTGCAAAAAGTTGATACCGAGATGTTCCATAAAGAATATGCTGCGGTATTTGATGGCGATGAGACTTGGCAAGCAATTGCAATTCCTGACAGTCAAACCTATGTATGGCAAGAGGATTCGACTTATATTCGCCACCCACCTTTCTTTGCCGATATCGACCAGCCTGCTGCGCCAATTGAAAATATTAAATCAGCCAATATCTTGGCGGTTTTAGGTGACTCTGTGACGACCGATCATATTTCACCGGCAGGAAATATCAAAAAGGACAGCCCCGCTGGACGCTATTTGCAACAACAAGGGGTAGCGCCACAAGACTTTAACTCTTATGGTTCGCGTCGTGGTAATCATGAAGTCATGATGCGTGGTACCTTTGCCAATATTCGGATTAAAAACGAAATGTTGGGTGGAGAAGAAGGGGGGAATACGCTTTATATCCCAAGCCAAGAAAAAATGTCGATCTATGATGCAGCAATGCGTTATCAAGAACAGCATGTTCCCTTGGTGATTATTGCGGGTAAAGAATATGGTACTGGTTCATCGCGTGACTGGGCTGCCAAAGGCACCAATTTATTGGGGGTTAAGGCTGTGATTGCGGAGAGCTTTGAGCGGATCCATCGTTCTAACTTGGTGGGGATGGGGGTATTACCACTCCAGTTTATAGACCATCAAACCCGGCATACGCTTAATCTCACTGGACATGAACAATTGTCTATTGATGGATTATCCGATGATATTCAACCACATCAACATTTAACGGTAACGGTACAACGTGCAGATGGTAGTCGTGATGAGTTCCAAGTGTTATGTCGTATCGATACCCTTAATGAAGTGGAATATTTTAAAGCCGGGGGGATTTTGCATTATGTACTACGTCATATCCTGGCCGCTTAAATTATAAACTGATATTTTTATAACAAAGGTTCTATGTGTATAGAGCCTTTTTTCATGACTAGACACTTTTATGGAGTAAGTTTGTTAGAATAGCGCGGTATTTTTAACATGATATAGACTCACCATGACTGTATTAACTTCTTCAGATGAATATGATCGCCGTTTTGCGGGTGTTGCCAAAATTTATGGTGATCGTGCATTTCAATATTTTGAAAAGAGTCATGTCATGGTTATTGGCATTGGTGGCGTAGGCTCATGGGCGGTTGAAGCATTGGCACGTAGTGCGATTGCTGAATTAACCTTGGTCGATATGGATGTTTTGGCGGCATCGAATATGAACCGTCAGCTACCGGCGTTGAGTAGTAGTTTGGGGCATGAAAAAATAACGGTGATGGCTGAGCGCTGTCGTGAGATTAACCCACGTATTAAAATCAATCTGGTGGATGATTATCTAAGCGCCGATAATATACAACAGATTTTGGCTACTCCACCCGATGTGGTATTGGACTGCATTGATGATGTTAAAGCGAAGTTGGCACTGATGTTACATTGTCGTTTTAATAAAATACCTTTGATTGTTTCTGGTGGTGCCGGCGGTAAATTAGACCCTTTAAAGATCCGGGTTGCCGACTTGTCTAAAACAGAACAAGATCCAATGTTGGCCAAATTGCGCAGTCAACTACGTGCCATGGGGATTTGTAAAAAGCCCAAAGAGAAATTTGGCATTACGTGCGTGTACTCGATTGATAATCCATTTTCGAGTGCCGATGTTTGTGCCAGTGCAGGACTCCGCTGTGGCGGTTATGGTTCCGCTGTCGTAGTCACCTCTAGCTTTGCCATGATTGCTGTTGCTGAGGTGTTTAAGAAATTAGAGCAGCTCGGTCCTAAGAAACAAAATGCGGCTCCTGTATCAGATTAGCGTGTGAGACAGGATTTTTATAAGTTTTACAAAGCATTCGCTTTTTTTAAAGCATCGGGATTGCCTTGTGTTGCTGCATTTAAGTACCAAACTTTAGCATGCGCTAAGTTTTTCGTGGTACCTTGCCCTTTTTCATACATTAAGCCGAGATTATATTGAGCTGATGCTAAACCTTGCTCCGCTGCTTTTTTATACCAGTAAAAAGCACGCTTTTCATCTAGAGGGACGACAATACCTTGCTGGTAGTACTCTGCCACACGATTTTGAGCACGAGGATGATTATCTTTAGCTGCTCTATTAGACCAATAAAAGGCTTGTTTTTCATCTTTAGGCGTGCCGTTTCCGTATTTATAGCAGGAGGAAAGATTATAGGCACCTGCTATATCGCCTAGTTCTGCAGCTTTTTTAAAATATGCAAAAGCTTTTTTATGATCTTGATTGACGCCCAATCCTTTTGCATAAATAGCTCCTATTGAATTTATAGACATAGGAAGTTTTTGATCAGCAGATCTTTTATACCATTTATATGCTTCAGCGTAATCTTGATGAAGACCAAGACCAAACTGATATAGAATACCTATATTGTGTGTAGCGATTAAATGGTTTTTTTCAGCAGCAAGTAAGTAAGTAATAATCTAAAGCTTTTTTATAATCTATCGTTCCTGCTTTCCCATAATGATAGATGGTTCCTAAATTATAAAGTGCTTCACTATTTCCCTGTGTTGCAGATTGTTCTAGCGCTTTGATCGCTAAAGTTACATTTTCTACACCACCCTGTGTTAACAGTTGCACGGCTGTATCAAAATAATCATCATTTTTTTGTTGAGATATATTGCTTGCGTTTTGCTCGGACTGCTCTTTTTTTACATCGGATGTATTGGGACTACAAGCAGTGCTACCTAGTATTGATAATGCTAAAAAAATATATCGCATAATTGTCCTTCATTATTATCATTCATTCAGAGGCATGAGAGAAGTGTAGCCTATAGCAATGCAAATGTTGAGTAAGTTATTTAATACGCAGTTTGTTTTTTCAATAAACTGTCATCAAAGCAACATTAAACTGAAAGAACACCACGATATGCTCAGTAAAAATTAGCTTATTGGGTGCTTTTATGACACATCAGTATGCACAACCTTTCTTTGAAAAGGCTCATCATTTCCGTAGCCCTACGCCACTTTATTTAACCAAAAATACATCAAGTTTGGCTGCAATGACTGCTCTTGATGTACAAACCTTGACCCGACCACGACTTAAAATTGCCATTGTTACAGAAACATGGACACCAGAAATCAATGGTGTGGCAATGACATTATTGCAGTTATGCCAAGGCTTGCAGCGCCAAGGGCATCAGATTTTATTGATTCGCCCACAACAAAAACAAAGCTGTCATCGTTTTGTGCCGAATCGGGAATGTCTGGTCAAAGCACAGACTATTCCACGTTATAGTGGCTTACAGTTTGGTTGGCCACAGTACCAAAAGGTTGCAACCGCTTTAAAGCATTTTAATGCCGATGTGGTGCATATCGTGACAGAAGGTCCTTTAGGCTTGGCTGCGCTCTATGCAGCAAAACATCTGCAAATCGCTATATCCAGCGGTTTTCATTCTCCATTTCAGGATTTTAGTCGTTTTTTTGATTTGGCTTTTCTGATGAAACCAATACAACATTATTTACGTTGGTTTCATAATCAAACCCAGTTGACCTGCGTGCCCAGTCGAGATACCGAGCAGGCATTGCTGGCTTTTGGTGTGTACTGCCCGATGGTGCTTATTGGACGAGGTGTCGATACTCAGCGCTTTTCACCGCAATATCGCAGTCAACAGTGTCGCGCCGCATGGGGTGTTGATGCAGCCACCACGGTATTACTTTATGTGGGGCGTTTATCGCCAGAAAAACAAGTCGATCAATTGATTGCGCATTATTTACAGTTGCGTGACCAACGCAAAGACTTTTGTATGGTTGTGGTGGGGGATGGTCCTGATCTGGCGCGCTTACAGGCTTTGGCGCAAGGGCAGGTCATTTTTACCGGTGCTTTACGCGATCAGGCATTGGCAACAGCATATGCCAGTGCCGATGTGTTTGTGTTTGCAAGCCAAGTAGAAACCTTTGGCAATGTGGTGTTAGAAGCGATGGCAAGTGCTTTGCCTGTGGTTGCTTATGATTATGCCTGTGCTCAGCAGTATGTGCAGCAGGGGCGGAGTGGTTGGCGTATTCCCTTAAAACAAAGTCAAGCATTTCAACGCTGTTTGTTACAACTGCCTGACTTAACGCAGTTGCGAGAGATGGGTCAATACGCAGCACAGCGGGTACAGAATGTTGGATGGCAGCATGTGGTTCAGGACTTTGAACGTGCTTTATATCAGGTTAAATACGCCTATCAGATGCAACTACAATAATCGCAAAACAAGCTAATTTGTAACAACAACCTTGAAAACAACTTTGCAAGAAGTTTGCAAGAAGGTAGATGATCAACAAGTGAAACAACAAAAAACACTGTGATTGAGACCATGTCGACTCGCCAGGCAAGATCGGCAGATCGACTCAGGGAGACCGTGATGAAGCTAAAGAACGCTAAAATAAAAATATTAGATTTAGATTTAAAAGGTTGCCTATATTTTAATGATTTTCTCCATTATCAAAGAATTGCATTATTTTTCCGCTGGGTGAGTCGTTTGGGTAATGGCATATTTTGGTATGTATTATTGATGATTGCTTATGTGATGCAGGGCTGGGCTTATTGGCGGCAGATGGTATTCATTGTGTTGGGATGTAGTGTTGGAACGCTGATATATAAATGGTTAAAACAACACACCACACGACCCCGCCCATATCAAGTACACCAAGTGATTATGCGTGGTGAACATCCTTTGGATTACTTTAGTTTTCCATCTGGGCACACTTTACATGCCGTTATGCTGAGTGTGGTGCTGGGCTATATTATGCCAAGTTTATTATGGTTGATGTTGCCTTTTACGGTGCTGGTGGCATTGTCGCGTATGGTTCTAGGACTGCATTATCCTAGTGATGTTCTGGTGGGGGCTTTGATTGGTGCCAGTGTTGCCGGTTTGGTGATTTTATCTGCCAATTATCTGCAAATTAGCCTTTAAAAAAGCGCTAGCTTACATTGTCAATCATAGTCAATGTTCAATGGCTTTGTTAGAGTATAGCCATAATTTGAAATATCTAGGACGAAGTATGGGTTTACGTTGGAGTGATAGCATTGATATTGCCATTGAGTTGCTGGAGGCGCATCCGGATGTCGACCCACAGTGGGTTCGTTTTACCGATTTACACAGTTGGGTTTGTGCATTAGACGATTTTAGCGATGACCCCGAAAAGTCATCTGAGGGCTTATTAGAAGCCATACAAATGGCTTGGATCGACGAAGCAAATTAAAAAACTGCTTTTTTTACATATCAAAAGCTGATCATGGCTCATTTACTCTGTATAATGCGCCCAATTTTTCATGATATCTTTGAGGAGCCTCGTCATGGCGATTGAACGCACTTTATCAATTGTTAAACCAGATGCAGTTGCAAAAAACCACATCGGTGATATTTTTGCACGTTTTGAAAAAGCTGGTCTTAAAATTGTTGCGACTAAAATGAAGCATTTAACCCAAGCTGAAGCAGAAGGTTTTTATGCTGAACATAAAGAACGTGGTTTCTTTGCTGACCTCGTTGCATTCATGACGTCTGGTCCAGTTGTTGTGTCTGTACTTGAAGGCGAAAATGCAGTTCTTGCTCATCGCGAAATTCTTGGTGCGACCAATCCTAAAGAAGCTGCTGCAGGGACTATCCGTGCAGACTTTGCTACAAGCATTGATGAAAATGCTGCGCACGGTTCTGACTCTGTTGCATCTGCTGAACGTGAAGTTGCTTATTTCTTCACTGCTGAAGAAATCTGCCCACGTACACGTTAATACACCAAAAGCGAAAACCAAATAAGTGTTATACTCCTTATTTGGTTTTTTCTTTTCTCAATCTTTGATTTGTTGTTCGGTTTTTTATTCGGTTTTGCTGATTGCACCCGCGCAGACTATTTGTTAACTCGTCGTTTTAGGTATTCCTCATGAACACTGAAGTGCTCACTTCATCCCCAGCACAAGCCCAGCAACGCGATGCCGCGCTGGTACAGCCACAGGATGCTGTTGCCCCTAAAGTCAACCTAATGGGGATGTCACGGCAAGAGCTAGAACAATTTTTTGAAGCGATGGGTGAGAAAAAATTTCGTGCAACGCAAGTCATGAAATGGATTCATCAGTTTTTTGTGACCGATTTTAGCCTCATGAGCAATATTTCCGGTAAGTTACGAGAAAAGCTCATGGCACGCTGTGAGATTCGCGCCCCTGAAGTGGTACATCGTCATTATTCTAAAGATGGTACACGTAAATGGGTGTTTCGTGTCGGTGATGGCGCTGGCTCTTTGGTGGAAACTGTACTGATTCCAGCCGATGATAAAACCGGCGCACGTAAAACCCTATGTATTTCCTCTCAGGTGGGCTGTGCATTAGATTGCTCATTTTGTTCGACGGGTAAACAAGGTTTTCAACGTGATCTGACACCTGCCGAGATTATTGGTCAGCTGTGGATGGCAAACTACTCTTATATGGAAGAGGTTGCGATAGCAGAGCGTGAACGTACCGTGACCAATGTGGTGATGATGGGCATGGGGGAACCGCTGTTGAACTATGATGCTGTATTAAGTTCAATGCAAATTATGCTCGATGATTTTGCTTATGGGATGTCAAAGCGCCGAGTGACCTTGTCAACCTCCGGTGTGGTGCCTAAAATAGACCAGTTGGCTCAAGATATCGATGTTGCTTTGGCGATTTCGTTACACGCACCCAATGATGCACTACGAAATGAATTAGTCCCGATCAATAAAAAATATCCATTGGCAGAGTTAATTGCTGCTTGCCAACGTTATTTGGCTAAAGATGGTCATGACAGTTCACGCCGTCATGTCACCATTGAATATGTCATGTTAGATGGTGTCAATGACCAGCCTGAACATGCACAACAGTTATTGAAATTATTGAAAAATTTACCAAGTAAAATTAATTTAATTCCATTTAATCCATTTCCACATGCACCCTATGGGCGTTCGAGTCGTAATCGGATTATGGCGTTTCAGAAAACTTTATCGGATGCTGGTTTTGTCTGTACCATTCGTCAGACACGTGGTGATGATATTGATGCTGCCTGTGGGCAATTGGTGGGGCAAGTGGCTGACCGTACCCGTCGTGCTGCCCAGTGGAAGAAAAAAGTAGAACAACAACATGTGATTATGCGTAGTTCTTCATAGTTTTTATTTTTAATTATATTGTACATAGGAGTACTTTCTTTGAACCAAGCGTTAACTTTAAGTCGTATTGCAGGGTTTGCAATCGCTTTAGGTCTATGCGGTGTTCAGGGATGTCATCATAACCCGCGCGCGACATTAGGGGCGAAAGACCCAGAAAAAGCGGCTAAAATTCGTGTGCAGATGGCTGCCGAGTATATTCGCCAAGGGGATTTAGATGCTGCGAAACGAGCCTTAGACCAAGCCTTGCTTACAGCACCTAAAGATCCCAATGCCAATATGATGATGGGCGTTTTATTACAACAAGACGGTAGCCCCGAACATTTGCAACAAGCAGAACAATATTTTTTGAAGGCGATTGCGCGAGATAGCAATAACCCTCAGCTACATAATAATTACGGTACTTATCTGTTTCAGATTAAACGCTATGATCAAGCCATTGCACAACTTCAGCTCGCAGCACAGCACTTGGGCTATGAACAGCGTTATCGTGCATTGGAAAATCTGGGACGCATTTATTTGCTACAACAAAACTTCGCTTTGGCTGAAAAAAACTTTAAACAAGCCTTGCAAGTTAGACCCGATTCTAGTATTTCAATGTTAGAGTTGTCAGAACTACATTATTTGCAGCACAATAGTGTCGCTGCGACCGCATTCTATGAACAATATGTTCAGAAAACAGGTCATAATAATCAGAGTGCTCGGGCACTTTGGTTGGGCATTCGTTTAGCGCGTGCTAATCATCAGCAGAATCAGTTGCAAGTGTTGATTAATCAGCTTGCAGTTGCTTTTCCTGAGAGTCCAGAATATCAACGTTATCTAAAATTACAGTACAGTACTGAGGCCGTATGGAAGTAAATCCTAATTCACAGCAACCTACAGGTTCAAACGTAGCACCTAATGCATTAGGAAATGTTCAACGTCCTGGCGAGTACTTACGTCAAATACGGACAAAGCAAGCGCTTACAGTTGAAGATGTTGCTGCGCGCCTAAACATGCCGCTCAAAACCTTAGATGCTTTAGAACAAGATGAATACAATCGTCTGCCTGAAGCAACCTTTATTAAAGGTTACTATCGCTCTTATGCAAAATTATTAAATGTCGATGCGACTGCGCTCATACAGCGTTTTGATGAAATTTATGAAAATGACACTGGTCGCTTGCCGCATCATACTTTGCAAGATTCACCCATCAAAATTATGGGTAAATTGCCAGGTTCCAACAGTGACCGTAATAAAAAATGGTTAAAACGCATTGCTTTGGCAATCGTGCTTGTTGCGATAATTTGGATGCTGGTGATACTGGCACAAAAATGGTCTGCGAAGAAATCCGATGTCGCTGCCGATACCAACAATACTGAACAAGCGGTGCAAGTGCTGTCTTTAGGGGAGTCTAATCAGGCTGCCAGCGGTGATCAGCTGAGCTTGCAGTTTAATCATCCGACATCGGTACATATTGTGGATGGTACCGGTAAAGTTTTAGCAACGGGACGCCAAGCCGACCGTTTAAAACTCAGTGGCAGCTCGCCATTCCAAATTCGCCTTGATGATGCAACGGCTGTGTCATTAAGCCTTAATGATGAGCAGATTTCATTATCTCCATATACGGTAAATGGTAAAGCTGAATTCCGTTTATCTCGTTAATGTTGCTGATGAAAAGCTGTGGAGCACAATCATGATCGAAAATCCAATCCAACGACGTCCAACGCGTAAAATCCGGGTTGGTTCTGTTTATGTTGGTGGTGATGCACCCATATCCATTCAAAGTATGACCAATACAGAAACCTGTGATGTTGCGGCAACGGTTGCACAGATTCAACGTTGTGCCGATGCCGGTGCAGACATCATGCGTGTTTCTGTGCCCAGTATGGAAGCGGCCGCCGCTTTTGGTGAAATCCGTAAACTCGTCAATGTACCTTTGGTTGCCGATATTCATTTTGATTATAAAATTGCTTTAAAAGTTGCAGATTTAGGCGCAGATTGTTTGCGTATTAACCCAGGTAATATTGGTTCAGAAGCCAAAATTCGTGAAGTTGTTGCTGCGGCAAAACATCATGATATCTCTATGCGAATTGGGGTGAATGCCGGTTCTTTAGAGAAAGATTTACAAAAGAAATATGGTGAACCGACTGGGCAAGCATTGTTAGAGTCGGCATTGCGGCATATCGATATTTTAGACCGACTGAATTTTCATGAGTTTAAAATATCGGTGAAAGCATCAAACGTATTTTTGACGCTAGATGCTTATCGACTCTTGTCTAAGCAAATCGATAACCCCTTACACCTCGGGGTGACCGAAGCGGGGATTTATCGTACCGGTACGGTGAAGTCTGCGATTGCTTTGGGTGGGCTGTTGATGGAAGGCATTGGCGATACCATGCGTATTTCCTTGGCTGCCGAGCCTGAAGATGAAATCAAAATTGGTTTTGATATCTTAAAGTCTTTGGGGCTACGCTCGAACGGGATTAACTTTATTGCCTGTCCGAGTTGTTCACGACAAGAGTTTAATGTCATCAAAGTCATGCAAATGTTAGAAGAGCGCTTGGAAGATGTGCGCACGCCGATGGATGTTTCTGTGATTGGTTGTAAGGTCAATGGACCTGGTGAAGCCAAAGAAGCCGATATTGGCGTAGTAGGTGCGAGTCCGCGTTCACTGGTGTATCATAACGGCGAAAAGAGCCATTTAATTGATACTCACCAATTGGTTGATGAGATCGAAAATATGGTTCGTCAACGTGTTAAGGTGCTTGAAGAAGCTAAATCTAAAGAGATCATTCGTAGTTCATCATGAGTTCAATCGTCGCAATCAAAGGTTTTAATGACATACTCCCGAGCCAAACACCGGCTTGGAGACGTTTAGAGCAGCAACTGGCATCCCTCATGGATGCTTATGGCTATCAACAAATTCGTTTGCCGATGGTTGAGCATACGCATTTGTTTAAACGTTCCATCGGTGATGCGACGGATATTGTTGAAAAAGAAATGTATACCTTTTTAGATAAAGGTAATCCACCTGAGTCACTGACCTTGCGTCCTGAAGGGACAGCAGGCTGTGTACGCGCCATGCTTGAACATAATTTGCTGCGTGGTGCGACACCGCGTGTCTGGTATAACGGACCGATGTTTCGTTATGAAAAACCACAAAAAGGTCGTTATCGTCAGTTTCATCAATTTGGGGTGGAAACTTTTGGTGTGGCAACACCAGACATGGATGCGGAGCTTATTTTATTAACGGCGCGTCTATGGAAACGTTTAGGTATTTCAGATAAAGTTCAGCTGGAACTCAATAGCTTGGGTGAAAGCGATGAACGTGCGGCTTATCGTGATGCGTTGGTGAACTTCTTAAGTGCCCATAAAGCAGATTTGGACGAAGACTCGCAACGTCGTCTTGGCACCAACCCACTCAGAATTTTAGATTCTAAAGATGCCAATACGCAAAAGATTTTAGAACATGCACCGAAACTGCATGACTTCTTACAACAAGAGAGTTTGCAACATTTTGCGCAACTGCAGCAATATCTTCAAGCCGCAGGCATCGACTTTGTAATCAATCAAAAGTTAGTCCGTGGGCTAGATTATTACAACAAAACAGTTTTTGAGTGGACAACAACTCACCTTGGTTCACAAGGAACGGTTTGTGCGGGTGGACGCTATGATGGTCTAGTTGGACAGCTTAAAGGTAAAGCGGAGCAATCTGTGCCGGCTGTTGGCTTTGCCATGGGGATTGAACGTTTATTGTTGTTACTTGAGCAAGTGGCTCAGGATGAGGTACAGCGTGATTGTGAAGTCTTCTTATTGGCCGATGTCGCTTATCAAATGCAAGCCTTGGTACTTGCTGAAAACATTCGTGATCAATTAGAGCAAGCTGGTTCTAGCATCCGTTTAAAAGTGGGTTCAGCGGGTTCTATGAAAAGCCAAATGAAGAAAGCAGATCAATCTGGTGCAATATATGCCTTGATCTTGGGTGAGCGTGAATGGGATGCGCAGCAATTGACGGTGAAAACATTGGCGAATGCCGATCAAAGCACGGTGGCCATTGCAGAGATAAGCACATTCCTGCAACAACAGCTTTCTAGCAGATAATTTGACCAGAATCATAAATATAAGGGTAAATATATGAGCGCAATGACAGAGAATGAACAACTTGATGATCTAAAGTCATTTTTGAAAAAATATGGCTCAAAAGTCTTGAGTTTGATTTTGGTTGCGCTGATTGCATTTTTTGCTTGGCAATATTGGCAAAATAAAAATACTGCCAAGCTACAAAAGCAAACTGCAAAAACTGCGATGTTTATGGATGAAGCGCGCGCTTTGGGTGATCAGCCCGATGCCAAAGCCTTTGCCGCATTAGCAGCATCAGCCGAGAGTATCCTGCAAGAAGATCCAGACTCCGTACAAGCTTTGCAAGCACAATTGGTTATGGCAAAGCAAGCGTACAATAAAAATGATTATGCTTTGGCTGAGCGCATTTTAACCAAAGCTGAATCTTCAAAATTGAAAGATGAAGGTTTAAGAAGCATTTTATTGATTCAGTTGGCCGATACGCAACTGGCACAAAAGAAATTTGATGTTGCTTTAAAAACCTTAGATAAAGTTCAAGAAGATACGTTTAAAGCAACAGTAGATGAAGCGCGTGGGGATATTTATGTCGCCAAAAATGATATAGCAAATGCCAAAAAAGCGTATCAAGCGGCTTGGAATACTTTGATTGAACGTAAACAAGAACGTCAAATTTTACAAATTAAACTCGAAAGTGTTGGCGTATTAGTAGAAGATCCTGATCTTGAGCGCCCAATATTAACGCATGTGGATGAGCTTTAATGGAAAGAAAATACATAATACCCTTCGCTTTGGCGATTTTGTCTGCAGTGATTGCTGGCTGTTCTAGCAAAAAAGTGAAAGAAGAAAAGATTAAGCCCAATCCTCTGCCTAAACTTGCACAGGCAAGCAGTTTGGTGCCGGTATTTAGCCAGAGCGTTGCCTCAACCAGTCAAGAGGATCCATTGCGTTTAAGAATGGATAGTGACAATGGTGTGGTTTTTCTACTTGATCCTAAAGGCAGTGTTGCAGCGTATCAAGGTAAACAACGTCTTTGGTCACAACGCGTCAGTAAAATCGGTTTAAGCTCAGGTGTTGCAGCGGCACAAGGCTTAGTGGTTGTGGGTAACCATAAAGGTCAAGTCTTTGCAATCGATCAAAGTAACGGTCAAGAAAAATGGCTTGCGCAGATTTCAGGTGCGAGTATTAGCCCAGCTTTGATTCAAGGGAATCGTACCATTGTGATTGCCAATGACGGTACGGTCTTTGCCTTTAATACCGAAACGGGTCAACAAGTCTGGACCTATAAATTGCCGCATGCTCAGTTGAGTTTACGTGGTCATGCTGCACCTGTGGCTTTGGGTGAAGAAAATGTGTTGATCTCCACCTCAAATGGTTATGTCTATGTGATTGACAGTTTGAGTGGTGTACCTCGCATGCAGCGCCGCGTTGCTGTTAGTGAAGGGCGTTCGGATATTCAACGTTTGATTGACATCAATTCCGATCCAATCGTGGTGGCACAGTATGTGGTAACCACCAGCTTCCAAGGACAAGTGACCGTCTTGGATTTGGCGAGTCAACAAGTGGTGTGGAGTGAAAATGTCAGCAGCCTAAGTGGTCCTGGTGTCGTGGACAACAAAGTTTTTGTTGCCACAACTGAGGGTGAGCTGGTGGCTTATGATTTGCTCAGCGGTCAAGAAATCTGGCGCAATAATCAATTATTGCATCGCAATCTCAGTAACCCTGTTGCCTTTGGTCGCTATTTGGTTGTAGGGGACTATGATGGTGTATTGCACTTATTTGATCCAAACTCAGGGCAGTTACTCGGACGCTCTAAAACCAGTGGTGATGTACGCTCATTACGCGTGGTAGATGGACAATTGTTTGTCTCAACCCGTAAAGGTGCATTGACTGCTTGGAAAACGCCTTAATTTTAGCAGTGTGGTTGTGATACACTTCGCCACCCATTCAAGGGTAAAGCTTTGTCGGGGAATTTGAATCAACATTCAGATCCCCGTATTTTCGTTTTTGTTAAGCTAAAATTTAAGTTAAAACCCCGATTCAATATATACTGGTGCTCATGCCATGTGAGATGGCTGGTTTTTAAATAAAGGTTATTGTATGAAACCCGTTATTGCGCTGATTGGCCGCCCCAACGTTGGAAAATCTACATTATTCAATCAAATCACTAAAAGTCGCGATGCTTTGGTCGCAGATTTTGCAGGGCTTACACGTGACCGTAAATATGGCGATGCTGTGTTTCAAAACAAGTCCTTTATTGTGGTGGACACTGGTGGGATCGGTGAAAGTGAAGCTGGGATTGATGCCTATATGGCAGAGCAGTCAAAAACTGCTATTCATGAAGCTGATTTAATTGTATTTGTTGTTGATGCTCGCGCGGGTCTGTTGGCATCTGATGAGCAGATCGCCCGTGAATTACGGACTTTAGGCAAAAAAGTCTTCTTGGTTGCCAATAAAGTCGATGGCGTACATGCAGAAGCGGCTATTGTTGAGTTTTATAAACTTGGTTTGGGTGAGCCGATTCAAGTTGCAGCCAGTCATGGTCGTGGTGTGGCGCAGATGCTGGAAGATGTCTTGGAAGATGTTCCTGAAGACGAAAATCCAGAAGCGCTCGATCAAGCAACCGGTTTACGTTTGGCGGTGATTGGTCGTCCGAATGTGGGTAAGTCAACGCTAGTAAACCGTTTGTTGGGCGAAGACCGTGTTGTGGTATTTGATATGCCAGGTACCACGCGTGATTCGGTCTATATTCCTTTTGAGCGCAATGAACGTAAATATACCCTGATCGATACAGCAGGGGTGCGCCGCAAAGGTAAAGTTGATGAAATGGTAGAGAAATTCTCTATCGTAAAAACCCTACAAGCGATTAAAGATGCGCATGTGGTGGTGGTGGTTATCGATGCGCGTGAAGGTGTGGTCGAGCAAGATTTGCATTTGATCGGATATGCCTTAGAGGCTGGTCGTGCCATGGTCATTGCCATTAATAAATGGGATAACATGAGCGATTATGCGCGTAGCCAATGTAAGATGGATATCGAACGTCGTTTTGATTTTATTCCTTGGGCGCGTGTGCATTTAATTTCAGCATTACATGGCACGGGTGTGGGAGATTTATATCCATCGATTCACCGTGCGTATGATTCTTCTAATCTCAAAGTCACCCCCTCTAAACTGACGCAAATTTTGAATGATGCAACAGATGCCCATCAACCGCCAATGATTAGTGGGCGCCGGATCAAGATGCGTTATGCCCATATGGGCGGGCAAAATCCACCGACGATTGTGATTCATGGTAATAAAGTCGACAAAACCCCAGCGGATTATCGTCGTTACCTCGAAAACGTGTTCCGTAAAGTGTATAAACTAGAAGGTACACCAGTCAAAATTGATTTTAGAACCTCTGAAAACCCATTTGAAGGACGCAAGTCTCAAGTGGATGAACGGGTGGCAGCACGTCGTCGTCGTTATGTCCAGAAGTTCAAAAAGGCAGAGAAAAAGTTTAAACGTTAAGCTTTTTTGATCCCAATTATCATTAAAAACCAAGCAAAATGAAATGCTTGGTTTTTTTTTGCCGGCTGTTTTCTTGATATAACGATATTCTTTTAAGCCTTAGACTGCTATACTTCTGCCCCAATAAAATTCGTTTCAATAAAAATTGGTATTTGATGAATCATGATTTCAATCAACTTATCGTGTGTGCGATATCAAGTGATCACCGACAATCATTATGAAGCACTTTCATCAATTCCTGCCATGCAGCGTCGACGTTTATCGACACTTGCCAAATTAGCCTTAGATAGTGCAGCACAGTGTTTAGCCGGAAGTTCGGTCGACTACATGATTTGGGCAAGTCAATATGCTGACGAAAGTAAAACGCTGAAAATTTTAGAAGATATTTTACAGGACCAACCGGCTTCGCCTACGGCATTTTCTACGTCGGTACATAATGCAATCGCAGGTTTATATTCTATTTTATTTCAAGATGATACGCCATCAACCAGCGTGTCTGCCAGCTGGTCTGAAGCCTTAGTCGATGCGTATGCTTGGTTAAAACAACACCCTCAGGCTAAGGTTATGCTGGTGTATTATGAACAAGCCTTGCCTGAGCTCTATCAAGATGCAGAAGCTTTTGAAGGTTTTGCACTCAGTGCCATCGTCAGTTTGGAACATGCCAATTTAAGCCTTGACCTGCCTGCAGTGGCTCGGGCAAATCATCGCGCATACTATCATGATGCTCTTGATTTTTATAAGTTTTGGCAGAATGCTGCAATTCGGCAGGATCAGGCTTGGTATAAATGTTGGTAAAATTGATCAAACGAAAAATAAATTATGGCTGGCGTGTCGCTGCCACAGGCATGAGCTTTGTCAGTTTTGGGGTCGGTGGTGTGGTCATTGCTGGCTGTATTGCACCGATATTAAAACTGACTGCAAAAACACCGGCACAGCGTGAGCAACAAGCAAAGCTGGTGATCAAATATGCCTTTAAAAGTTTTGTGCTGTTGGTCAATAAACTCGGTGTGATGAGTTATCACATTGAGGGGCTAGAAAAACTACAATCTGCACCGCAAGAATTGGTGATTGCAAACCATCCAACATTAATTGATGTGGTTTTACTATTGGCTGCAATGAAACCAGCACATTGTGTGGTCAAACAGGCGTTATTGGATAATCCTTTTACCCATGGTCCGATTAGCAGTGCCGGTTATATTATTAATGCTGGTTCTGAGCAGTTTATTCAGGACTGTATTGCAACCCTTAAACAAGATGAGCAAAGCTCATTATTGATCTTTCCAGAAGGTACTCGTACCGCCAAAGCTGAGATTTTAAATGACTTTCAACGTGGTGCAGCCAATATTGCGTTACGAACACAATTGCCGATACGTCCCATTGTGATTCGTTGTACCCCGTCAACGCTGAGTAAAAATGAGAAATGGTATAAGATTCCCCAGCGTGCATTTCATATCGAGATTAAAATCATGGATGCATTACAGTTAAATGATTTACTGGAAGATTTAAGCGTGAATCCACGCAATGTTCGGGCTTTAAATCGTCAGTTGCAGCAGTTTTTTTATCGAGAGTTAAGTAAAACAGTTGCTAATGAATGATTGGTGTAGTTAAAGCATACAATTGAGTGTGTCTATAGAGATAAAACTTTATCTCTTTGGTCAATTGAGTAAAATGCACAGCAATTTAAAATAATCCGAAAGCGTAGCAGTCTGTAAACTTTATATTTTGAAAGCTTTTATATGATGCTGTGGGTGACCATCATCAAATAGCGCTTTCTGAAAGCTAAACAGACGATGAACAATGATTATCCGTTTGATTGAATGCAAGATGGCAAGGTTAAAACGATTGCGATCTTGCCGATTGGGCTAGACCTCAGTTGCACTACACCTCAGTTGGGCTAGACCGAAGTTGAGCTAGGTATAAGTTTGAAAATATGCCAATGTTTTTATAAGGCGTTGTATAACACTTTATCAAAAAGCGGCATTTTTCATTGAAGAAAATTTATTGAACAAGAGTTACACGAAGATGAGCAGTTTAGCAGATGAACTAAAACAGATGATTATCGATGTTTTAGCGTTAGAAGATATCGCCATTGATGATATCGACAATGATGCACCTTTATTTGGGGAAGGTTTGGGACTAGATTCAATTGATGCGCTAGAATTGGGCGTGGCATTGAAAAAAAACTATAATATTCATTTGAATGCGGAATCTACTGAGACGCGTGAATATTTCAAATCCGTGCATAGTTTAGTGCAATTAATCGAATCACAACGTCAAAATTAAAAGGGGGGAGCCATGTTAACGCAACAAGAAGTATTGACTCACTTAAGAGAATGGATGCAAGAGTTATTTGAAATCGAACCCAATACGATTCAATTGGACTCCAACCTATATACAGATTTAGATGTAGATAGTATTGATGCAATTGATTTGGTTGTAAAAATTAAACAACTCACCGGTAAGCAAGTACAAGCTGAAGACTTTAAAGCCGTTCGAACCATTGCCGATGTAGTGGCTGTGATTCAAAACATGACTGCTGAGTAAGGGCATTTTGCGTATCCTCAGTCTGCTGTTGATGCTCTGCTACCCTTTGGTGGTGGGCTATAGTTTGCTGCAAGGGCAATTGCTGTGGGGAAGTGTATTGCTGATCGCCTTGGCTGTATTACGGTTTTGGGATCGTAGTCAGTTGTTATTGTGGCCATTAACCGGCATTGCCTTGTTTTGTGGCGGATTGAGTTTATGCTTTCCGCAACAAGCTTGGTTAAAGCTCTATCCCGTGTTGATGAATATCGCAGCACTGAGCATTTTTGCCATAACGCTATGCAAACCACCCTCCATGATTGAGCGTTTTGCACGAATCTTACAGCCAGATCTACCAGAAACAGGTGTGATCTGGACGCGTCAAGTGACCAAGGTTTGGTGCGTGTTTTTTTTACTGAATGGCGCAATAGCCTACTATACCGTGTACTGGTGCAGTACTCAGATTTGGGTACTTTATAATGGGTTGATTGCTTATCTGTTGATGGGAATATTGCTACTTTCTGAATATATTTTACGTCGTCGCCAACAACGACGCCATGCTTTGAGTGATGAATAAGTTATGTTGTGTCATTTGAGTTCACAGTCCTATCGCAACAATATTCTATGTCTAGATGAACAGGGTAATACCATTGATTTTGCTGAGTTTTGGCAAGATGTTGCCGGGCAACAACAGGCTATTGCTGCCCTACAACAACAGACCTGGTTGTTATGGCAACAAGACAGTTATCAGTTTTTAGTGCTGTTTTTTGCTGCGTTATTGGCTGGCAAGAAATTGATCTTACCACCGCATCGTGTTGCAAGCTTGGAGCAACAGTGGGCGGCACAACAGGTTTATTTTTTGACGTGGCAAAATATTCAGTTAGATCATGCCACAGTGCAGCGTCGAGCAGATGCGATTGAACTCGATGATGCATTGATGGCTGAGAGCAGCATTTGCTTTTTTACCTCGGGTTCAACTGGTGTGGCCAAACAAATTCCGCGCAATTTGAAGCAGTTGTTGCTAGAAGTACAGGGGCTGGAAGAGCATTTTTCATTGGCAGATCACGCGATCGCTGTAGCCAGTGTGAGTCATCAGCATATCTATGGGTTGTTATTTAAATTGTTGTGGCCTCTGAGTAGCGGTCGTGGCTTTTATCGGAAACAATTGGCTTTTCCTGAAGATATTGTTCAGGCTCAAACCCAGTTACAGCAGCGTGCTTATGCAAATTATGTGGTTGCTAGTCCAGCGGTGTTAAAACGTTGGGGTGCCGATGTGCGGTTACAGCGTTGTCAATTGTTATTGAGTTCTGGTGGGCGTTTACCCAGTGGCGTGCGCGCTGAAGTTGGGCATGACATTGTTGAAATTTTAGGAAGCTCAGAAACGGGTGGCATTGCTTATCGCCAACAAGACGAGGCTTTATGGCAAGCCTTTGCCAATGTCAAGATAGCCGCACAGCAAGAGCAACTGTTGGTCAAAACAGCCCATGCTTATCAACAGGATTGGATTGCCACAGGGGATCGCATTGACCTTGTCGGTGCTGCACAAACAGGCAGCTTTCGCTTGCTAGGTCGAGTGGATCGTATTGTTAAATTGGAAGAAAAGCGTATTAGCTTAGATGAGATTGAACATGAAATTCAACAGTTAGCTGAGGTTGAGCAATGTCATGTCTTGTTATTAACACATCAGCAGCGGCAATTGCTTGCAGCCGTGGTGGTGCTGACGGCAACAGCCCGACACCAGCTGATACAAGAAGGCAAAGCTGCCTGTGTTAAGGCACTGAAACATCAGCTACAACAGCGTTTAGAAGGCATTGCGATTCCTAAAAAGTGGCGCTTTTTACAGCAGTTACCACAAAATGCCCAAGCTAAATTATCTGCGCAGCAGATGCGAGATTTATTTGTAGCACAAGATTTACCCGTGTTGTTGACACAGCAGACAAGCAGTGACGCAATCACGCTTACCCTCGAATTTCCTCCTGAATTGCGTTGTTTTGTGGGGCATTTCCCAGACTATCCCATCTATCCGGGCGTTGGGCAAATTGCTTTTATACAAAGCTTTGCCAAAAATCACTGGTCTGATCTCGGTGCTTGTTGCGCACTGGAGCAAATTAAATTTCAAAAAGTTATCCAGCCTTATGCGTTGTGCGACTTACAGTTACAACGCAAGCACAATAAAATTATTTTTAGCCTAACCCAGCATGACGATATGCTCGCCTCAGGACGTTTGGTATTTCAAACTGATGCGCTGGCATAGCGGAGCAATAGATCGATGTCTTACTGTTTTGTGGTCCCTGTTTATAATCATCCGCATTATCTCACTGCCTTATTGACGCAATTAAAGCAATATGGCTTGCCGATTTATCTGGTCAATGACGGCAGTGATGCAAGCTGTAGTGCCTTGTTGCGCCAACTCGCACAAGATTTTGATCAGGTTGCGCTATTAGAACACGCCCACAACATGGGCAAAGGTCAAGCGGTGATGACGGGCTTGACCCATGCTTATACGCAAGGGATGACGCATGCTTTACAGATTGATGCGGATGGTCAGCATCATTGGCCTGATATCGCTCGGTTTTTAGAGACTTCGGCTGCTCATCCAGACGCGGTGGTGATTGGCCAACCGATTTATGATGCGACTGTACCGAAAAAACGCTTATATGCACGCTATCTAACTCATATTTGGGTGTGGATTAATACCTTATCTTTTGACATCCATGACAGCATGTGTGGTTTTCGCGTCTATCCCTTAGCTGCGACCTGCAAAGTTTTAGCGCAAGCCAAACTTGGTGCAGATATGAGTTTTGATTCTGAAATTTTGGTGCGTTTAAAGTGGCATAATGCAGTATTTATCAATCTGCCCACTGCTGTGATTTATCCTGAACAGGGGATTTCGCATTTTCATCTTTGGAAAGATAATTTGGGTTTAACCAAGTCTCATGCCCGTTTGTTTGCGGGGATGTTGTGTCGGTTGCCACAGTTGCTCAAGCAAAAGCACAGAGCGCCGCAGCAACTGTCGTCGAGGTCACCGCGGCAGTCTGGTGAGTAACTGCGATGTCACAACAGCATAATTGGAGCCACTATCAAGAGCGCGGTAGCTTGCTGTGCTTAAATTTGATGCTATGGTTTTATCGTCGTGGCGGGCGCTACTTTTGCTTGTTCTTGCTGTATTTTATTATTTTATGGTATTGGCTATTTGCGCCTAGCGCACGTCGGGCATCACTGAATTATCTCCAACGTTTACATGACTATGCCCAAGCAGATTCACCTTTTCAAAAAGTGCCCGGATACTGTGAAAGTTATCGGCATTTTATGAGTTTTGCCGTGGCAATCTTGGACAAGATCGAAGCATGGCTCGGGCATGTGCCTGAACAGGCATTACAAATTTCTGGGCATCAATATTTTCAACAGCATTATGGCAAAGGTGCCATTATTGTGGTGTCGCATTTTGGCAATATCGAGCTGTTAAGAGCATTAAAAGCGGACCATGCCCAGCCGATCAATGTCTTGGTCTATCAAAAGCATGCAACTCAATTCAATAGTTTTTTAAAAAAACTCAATGCCAAGGCAGATGTACGACTGATCAGTGTCGATGAGCTGGGCATCGAAACGGCGGTGTTATTGCAAGAAAAACTGGCACAGGGGGAATGGGTTATTGTTGCAGCAGACCGTGTCCCCGTCGCCTCTGCGCGCGTTGTCCATCTCCCTTTCTTGGGGCATTCGGCGGCGTGGCCGCATGGGGCGTGGGTTTTGGGCAATATTTTAAAAGTGCCACTCTTGGCTGCTTTTTGTTATCGAGATGGTCAGCATTTTCAGTTGCATATTCATCACTTAAGTGACGCCTTAGCTTTGGCACGTGGGCAGCGTGAGCAGGCAATCGCAAAAATATTACGTGGTTATGTCGACCTCGTCGAAATGCATTGTATCCGTGCACCTTATCAATGGTTTAATTTTTATGAATTCTGGAACAAATAATATGTATAGCGCTACACCATTGCAGGTTGGCTTGGCGGCATTAAGCATTGAAGATGTCATTGCCGTGGCCTATCAACGACGTCCAGTTGCTTTGCCGAATGATGCAGCATGGCGCGATATGATACAGGCGGGTGCCGATTTTCTCGATCAGTTATTGCTTGAGGATGGGGTCATTTATGGCGTAACCACAGGCTATGGTGATTCTTGTTTGGTGGAGGTGCCGGTCGAACAAGCCTATGAGCTTCCGTTACAGTTATCGCGTTTTCATGGTTGTGGCATGGGCGAGCGCTTAGACATTGCAACAGCAAGAGCGGTATTGGTCTGTCGTTTATGCTCTTTGGCACGTGGCTATTCTGGCGTTTCATTGGCACTATTAGAGCGTTTGGTTTGCTTGCTCAATGAAAATATTATTCCCGTCATCCCTGCTGAAGGTTCAGTCGGCGCCAGTGGCGATTTAACGCCCTTGTCTTATGTTGCTGCGGTCATTGTTGGGGAGCGTGAGGTATATGCCGATGGTCGTATACAAGACACGGCACAAGTCTATGCAGATAAAAATATCGCGCCATTAACCTTACGCCCCAAAGAAGGTTTAGCCTTGATGAACGGGACAGCGGTGATGACGGCAATGGCGTGTATTCAGTATAAACGCAGCCAACAAGTTGCGACGGCAGCGACCATGTTAACTGCTTTGAACTTGATTGCACTGGATGGTAATGCCAGTCATTTTGATGAGGTACTGTTTGCACAAAAACCCCATCCAGGACAGCAAGCTGTCGCTGCACATTTGAGAACATTGTTAAATTATCAAGCCCAACAACAAGCGCAAAATGCACGGCTACAAGATCGCTATTCGTTACGTTGTGCGCCACACGTGATTGGGGTATGGTCAGATTCAAGTCGCTGGTTAAGACAATTCATTGAAAATGAACTCAATTCAAGCAATGATAATCCTTTGATTGATCCGATTGGGCGCCGTGTTCTGCATGGGGGGCATTTCTATGGTGGGCATATTGCACAAGCGATGGACAGTTTAAAAATCATGGTTGCCAATATCGCCGACTTATTGGATCGGCAATTGGCACAATTGGTGGACTATAAAATGAATAATGGCTTGGCACGCAATTTAACCGCGGCACAAGCTGAACGTTTGCCGCTAAATCATGGTTTTAAAGCGGTACAGATTGCTGTGTCTGCTTGGACTGCCGAGGCATTAAAGCATACTTTGGCGGCATCGATTTTTTCCCGTTCGACCGAATGCCATAACCAAGACAAAGTCAGCATGGGCACTATTGCCGCACGCGATGCACAACGGGTTGTGCAGCTGACCGAGCAAGTTGTGGCAGCACTGTGTTGTGCTGCACTACAAGCGGTCTATTTACGTGGTGCTAGCGCAGCACTTAGTCCAACATTGCAGCAATTTGCTGCTTGGATTCAGCAAGATTTTCAGTATGTTGTGGAAGATCGTCCGTTACAAAAAGACTTGGAAGCGTTGGTGGCGCGGTTTGCAGACCTACAATTTGCCGCTGCCTTTGAAATGCAAACATTGGAGCTATCAGCATGTATGCAGATGTAGAAATCGAAATCCCTTTTCATGATGTCGACCGTATGCACGTGGTCTGGCATGGACATTATTTAAAATACTTCGAAATCGCCCGTTGTGCTTTATTGAAAAAATTTGCTTATAACTACATGGATATGCAGGCTTCAGGCTATGTTTGGCCAGTGATCGAGAGCTATGTTCGTTATGCACAAGCGATTGCTTTTGAAGATAAAATACGAGTTCGTGCCGAATTAAAAGAATGGGAAAATCGGCTCAAGATCGCTTATACCATTTATGCTGCTGAGAGCGGCAAACGCTTGACGCAGGGCTTTACCTGTCAAGTTGCTGTCGATATCGCCAGCCAAAGTATGTGTTTGCAATCCCCCCCCGTGCTGCTAGAACGCTTAGCCGCCTGGCCTGATTTTGTGGCCGACTCATGATAGCTAAGGGGTTGAGATCATTGATGCTTGCCTTGATCAGCGCGTGACACATTAACCGAGTGACACATTGAAATTTGGTGACACATTGAAGACAGTACCCGTGCTGCGGTTATGGTTGGTCTAAGTTATGGTTGGTCTAATAAATAGAGAAAATAGTAGAGAAAATAATGCAACGATATGCGAATCACCACAATGCGGGTGATGAAAAAACTGCTGTACCCCAGCGCTACACAGTGCGTCATCTTGGCATGACGCATTTGGTATTGGCTTTATTCTGTTGTTCGCTGGGACTTAGCACTACAGCGCTACAGGCTCAGAGTCCAGTGCAAAGCAATGTGCAAAGCCAGATGCAAAATAATGATCTCAATAAAATTTTCCAACAACTGGCTGCGACAGCCATTGTGCGTGCCAACTTTGAGCAAAAAAAACAACTGACCGGGGTCAATAAAAGCTTTGTGTCCAATGGGAGCGTGGTGTTTAGTAAAGCCGAGGGGGTGTTATGGAAAATGCAGCGCCCAGTACAGGCAGATCTAATTGTGACCCAACATAAACTGGTGCAAAAAACCCAGCGTAGCATGAGTCAAATCGCAGTAGACAAATCGCCCTATGCATCGGTGGCGACCATGTTCTTACAATTGATGGCTGGCAATAGCCAAGCCATTGCGCAGAATTTTGATGTGGTCAGTGTGCAATATACCCCACAACAATGGAAGATTAGTCTGACGCCAAAAAGTAACTTATTTAAAAAACTATTTGTGCGTGTCGATGCGGTGGGTGGACGTTATGTCGATCATTTGCTGATTACTGAACAAGGTCAGAACAGCACCGCAATTCGTTTTACTGGACAAAGCTCACAACCGCAACAGTTGACTGCACATGAAAACGCTCTTTTCCAATTGGCCAAATAGACTCACGGTACTTTGGTTGCTGTTATTGATCATAACAGCTGTTGCCGTTGGGCAGGCATGGTGGAGCAAGACGCTTCATATTCAAACCAATATTTTTGCCTTGCTGCCGAGTCAACAGCAAGATCCCGTTTTGGATCGCGCACGTGCGCATGTCAATCAGGCGCTGAATCAAAAAGTCTTTGTTGTGCTTGATGCCAAAGATCCAGAAAAGCTACAACAGGCAACGGCTCTGCTGCGTCAACGCATGCAACAGCATCAAGAACTGTGGCATCCCTTAAAACCACAAGCCGATTTGAACCAATTGGGTAAAGTGTATTTTGAGCATCGTGCTGGTCTGATCAATGCTGAGGATATTGCCAGTATTCAACAACAAGACATCGATGCCTTGATTGAACGCAGTTTATTACAAGTGCTGAGCCCAGGTATGCCCATTACAGGGCAGTTATTGCAGCAAGATCCGCTGTTGCTATTTCCGCGTTATATGATGGGTTTACAGCAACAACATGCAGCACAAGCCATCGATATGCAAGATGGTTTTGCCACACTTGAAGATCAGCAAGGTCTATCACGTCTGCTCATTTTAGACTTGGCACAAAGCCCATATAACGTGCGTTATCAGGGACAAAGCAGCGCTTGGATTGCCGAGACACGGCAGCAATTACAACAATTGGGGGTTAACAGTGCATGGACTGGGACCTTGATCTTTTCGACGGCGGGGACGAACTCTGCCAAAGACGAGATTTCAACTATTGGTCTGGGCTCAAGTTTAGGCGTCTTGTTATTGGTTTGGTTTGGCTTTCGTTCTATTCGCCCCATGCTGACTGAGTTTATTGCGGTGAGTACTGGTTCATTGCTGGCTTTTGCAGTAACCCATTATATTTTTGGTGAAATCCATATTATGACTTTGGTGTTTGGTGCCAGTCTTATCGGGGTCTGTGTCGATTTCTCATTTTACTTTATGGCATTGCAGTCTCAGCAGCCAAAACGGACTGGCTTTGCGGTATTAAAACCGATTTTACCGAGTCTATTTATTGGGCTGATGACTACCTTAGTTGCCTATGTATTCTTGAGTTTTACGCCTTTTCCCGGCTTTAAGCAGATTGCGGTGTTTTCGATGATGGGCTTGGCTGCGGCATGGGTGAGCAGTATTTTATTATTGCCGCGATTGCCTGCACTGAATGCCGCACCGGCGATTCGACGTTTGGCATGGATTGGTCAAGCACGGCTATGGATGCAACGACAGCATACAGTACGTTATGGCATGATCGTGGTGATTCTGATCACGACGGCAAGTAGTTTGTGGTGGCTAAAAAGCAATGATGATGTGCATAACCTACAGACCATGGACCCGACATTACAGCAACAGGACCAATATATTCGTCAACGTTTCGCTCAGCAACAAGGACAAGAGTATTTGTTATTACGTGCTGACAGTGCTGAGCAACTACAACAATTAGAACAGACGCTATTGCAAAAATTACAGCAGTTACAACAAGATGGGGCATTGCAGAGTTTCCAAGCCATTGCGCAAGTTATTCCGTCAGTTGCCCAGCAACAAGCCAATATTAAAGCGCTACAAGCCCTGCCTGATGCGACCTTAATGACCTATGCCGATGCTTTACAACTTGATGTTGCTACGCTACGACAATGGCAGCAACAGCTGTCCCAGCAGCGACCGCTTAGCTTGGCAGACTTTAGTCAGCATCCCTTAGCATTTTTGCAGGTCAGTCCGACCGAGCGTTTGATCTTATTACAAGGTATTCATCTTTTACCCGCCTTAGAACAACTACAAAGTGAACAGGTCAGCCTGATTCGTCCAGTGGCAGAGTTGTCGGAGCTGTTTTATGAGCACCGCATTCAAGCGCAATACTTATTGGGCTATGCTTTGTTGGCCTTGGGATTGGCCTTGAGCTTGATCTATGGCATACGCGCCATCGTGTCTTTGATGTTGCCAGTCTGTATGGCATTGCTCAGTACCTTTGCCATACAAGCGTGGATGGGCGTTGAAATTAATCTATTTAGCATTATGGCGGCATTTTTGATTATGGGTCTAGGGGTCGACTATGCCATTTTCTACCGTCATGGGCATGACCATCCGCAAGTCGTGGGTATGGCATTGTTTCTGTGTATGATGTCGACGCTATTTGGTTTTGGCTTATTGTCCTTGAGTCATACCTACGCCATACACTGTTTTGGCTTAACAGTACTCTTGGGTGTGATTTTCTCTTTTGTTTATGCCACATTATTGACTAAAGCCGACCCACGTTATACCGCACTCACAGCAGATAGCAATCAAATTAATCCAGATGAATGAAGTTTTGGGGAAAAAATGAAGCATTCAAATAACGACAGCGCAAATGCTCAACACACAGTACATGCTGCGCCAGAACAAGCAACAACAGAAGCCCTTGCAGTAGAACAAACGGATGTGGTGATTATCGGGGCAGGACCTTCAGGCTGTTCGGCTGCTGCACTATTACGGCAAAAGGGCTATCAGGTTATTCTGCTGGAAAAACAGTATTTTCCACGTTTTAGTATCGGTGAATCACTGTTGCCGCAATCGATGGTCTTTTTAGAGCAGGCTGGTTTATTGGATACCATCCGAGACCAGCAAAAGCAGTATGCGTTCCAGTTTAAAAATGGTGCTGCATTTTTACGCGGTCAGCAGCGTAGTGCTTATGATTTTACCGAGAAATTTAGTGCAGGACCTGGAACGACTTGGCAAGTCAAGCGCGCGCATTTTGATCAGATTTTGGCAGATGCCGTGCAGCAACAAGGCGCGGACTTACGTTTTGGGCATGAAGTGCTGGCGGTCGATGTTGCTCAGCAGCATCCGTATTTGACCGTGCGAGATGCACACGGGCAGGTCTATCAACTACAGGCTAAATTTTTATTGGATGCCAGTGGTTTTGGGCGTGTGTTACCGAAAATACTCGATCTTGAATCGCCGTCTAATTTTCCAGTACGCCGTGCGGTATTTGCTCATATTGCCGATGGCATTACTGAACAACGTGCTGAACAAAGCGATTTTGACCGCAATAAAATTTTAATTACCGTGCATGAAAAAGACCATCGTGCTTGGTATTGGCTCATTCCGTTTGCCGACGGTACCAGCTCTTTTGGCGTGGTGGCAGAACAGGATTTCTTTGACCATTATGGGTTTGCCGACACCAGCCCCGAAGCTTTACAAGCCTTATTTGAACAGATTTTGGCAGATGACCCTGCTTTGAGTCAGGTGCTAAAAGACAAAAAATTCATTACCCCAGTACGCAGTCTGGTTGGTTATTCGGCCAATGTAAAATATCTGGCACAGCATAACTTTGCGTTATTGGGCAATGCGGGTGAATTTCTCGATCCGGTATTTTCTTCTGGCATCACCATCGCCTTAAAATCATCAAGCTTGGCTGTGCCGTTGGTCGAAAAAACTCTGGCTGGCGAGTCGGTCGATTGGCAACAACAATACGAACAACCGTTACGCCGAGGCATACAGGTTTTTCGTGCCTATGTAGAGGCGTGGTATAGCGGTGAGTTTCAGGACGTGGTATTTGCCACATCGCAAAATGATAAAATACGCCGTATGATTTCATCGTTATTGGCTGGTTATGCTTGGGATGAGCAAAATCCAATTCATAAAAATGCCGAACAACGCCTGCATACCTTGGCCAGTTATTGTCGTGAACAGCGTCATAGCGATCACATGCTTGAGATTTTATAATGCGTCGTCTTATTGCCATTTCTTTACTGTGTACAGGTGTTATTTTCACTGGCTGTCAAGCTCTGATTCCTGCGGCACCGGGTTTGATCAATCCGCAGTGGCAAGCCATGCAGTACCAACGTCAGGATCAGGTTGAGGTGCAGTGGAAAGACAAAAGTTTTAGCTTTTTGCTGTATCAAACGCAGCAAGCGTCGCAGCTCGAATTGTTAGCCTTAAGTTTGACGGGGCAGGTATTATTTCAGCTACAGTATGATGGTCAGCAGGTCAAGGTTATCCAGCGTATTGATGCGATGAAACTGTTGCCCTTTGACTTTGTAGTACGTGATATTTTATTTGCCACCTATCCGCAATTCGCCACAGCCACTATTGCAGATGTCGAGATGCAGCAACAAGAGCAACAGCGTGTGATTTACATCAAGCAACAGCCTGTACTGAACATTCAAGTACAAGAGGATGGCATCGATGTGTACAACCAACAGGTGCCGTATCAGATGCATTTCAGTGCGGTCGAAAATACTTTAGAAGATTTGCCCAAGGATGCTTCGTGAATAGATCAAGTCCAAGTGCGGTAGGCATTCAGTATGCTGCGAGTCTTTCTGCCTTAGGGGCAACAGCGACTCAGCTACGGCAGCAATTGACCGATCATAGTGCCCAACCCTTACAAGCGTCGAGCCAATGGATTCAAGGCGTGACCCGTTGGGTTGGCGCATATTCGGGTGAACTGTTACAAGCTGTGCCAGCACCGCTGGATTTTTGGCAATCACGCCATTTACGCTTTGCCTTGACGGCATTACAGCAGATTGAAGAGGCTGTACTGGCACATGTGGCATCTATGGACAAAACGCGCTTGGCGATTGTGGTGGGAACATCAACTTCAGGCATTGCCGATAACGAAGCTTTGATTCGGGCGCATTTACAGGGGCAGAACACCACAATCTGGCAAGCCAAACAAAATATGGGCTGTTTAGCCAAAGCCTTACAGTGTTATTTGGGCTGGCAGGGCTTGAGTTATACCGTGTCGACGGCCTGTTCATCCAGTGCCAAAGCCTTAGCCACAGCACAACGTTTATTGCATGCAGATGTTGCAGATGCGGTCTTGGTTGCTGGGGTCGATACTCTATGCCATTTGACCTTAAATGGCTTTAATAGCTTAGAAAATTTAAGTGCTGGCATTGCTCAGCCCTGTGGTGCGGCACGTGATGGTATCAACATTGGTGAGGCCGCTAGCGTTTTTCTATTGACCAAACAAAGTGCTGCGGTGCAGTTGTTGGCAGCAGGTGAAAGTATGGATGCTTGGCATATTTCTGCACCGCATCCAGAGGGACGCGGCGCAGCGCAGGCGATGCGTGCTGCATTACAACAAGCACAGCTACCAGCGACAGCCATTGATTATTTAAATTTACATGGCACTGCCACGCTACATAACGATGCAATGGAAATCAAAGCGCTGCAGCAAGTCTTTGCGCAACATCGCCCTGCCATCAGTAGCACCAAGCATTTAACCGGGCATTGTCTTGGTGCTGCGGCAGCCTTAGAAGCGTATATTTGCATGCAAGTTTTATTGGACCAAGCATGGCTACCATTACACCATGCCCATGCACTGGATCCAGCATTGGCTGAACAAAATTATGTGCATGATGCACAGATAGACCAGCATCTTCGCTATGTCATGAGCAATTCTTTTGCTTTCGGTGGCAGTAATATTAGTTTGATCTTCGCAACAGGGCACGCATGATTTCACTTCCTTATCCCGCACTTGATTTGATTCCTCATCAAGCTCCCATGGTATTTGTGGATCAAATAACAGCTTTTGATGCACAGTCTATCGAAACCAGCCTAAAGATTCGCCCAGACTTGCTATTTTGTGAGCAAGTTGGACTACCGACTTGGGTCAGTATCGAAATCATGGCGCAGACCATTAGTTGTTATGCTGGCTTACAAGGTGCAAAACAGCAGCAAGCACCTAAAATCGGGTTTTTATTGGGGAGCCGTAAGTTGCAATTGCCATGCGCATATTTTGCGTTGGGGGAAACGCTACAGATCCGCGCCGAACAGCAGTTTGTGCATGAGGGCTTGGGGCAATTTCAATGCGAAATATTCTATCGTCAGCATGTATTGAGTGCTGTATTGAGTGTCTATGAGCCGAGCGATGCTGAGCGCGCTAAGCTGTAATGCAGGCGATGTGTGACAGGTATGCTTCGACCATCAACAACCACAACGAACCAGACAAATTAGGATAGCAATGTGAATAGACGTATTTTAGTCACAGGATCAAGCCGTGGCATTGGTAAGGCGGTTGCTTTGCAATTGGCGCAAGCAGGATTTGATGTCACTGTTCATGCCCGTTCACGTGTAGAGCAAGCAGCAACGGTGGTTGCCGAGATTCAAGCTTTGGGGCGCAAGAGTCATTATGTGCAGTTTGATGTGACGGATCGTGAGCAAGTACAGGCGTGTTTAACGCAAGATATCGAACAACATGGTGCATTTTATGGGGTGGTCCTCAATGCTGGGTTAACCCGTGATGGTGCTTTTCCTGCTTTAGAACATGCAGATTGGGATGATGTACTGTCGACTTCATTAGATGGTTTTTATAATGTGCTCAAGCCCTTAATCATGCCAATGATTCGGCTAAAACAAGGTGGGCGTATTGTGACTTTATCTTCGGTTTCGGGGCTGATGGGCAATCGTGGTCAGGTCAATTATAGTGCCGCCAAAGCGGGGCTGATCGGTGCCAGTAAAGCACTGGCCTTGGAGCTGGCAAAACGTAAGATTACCGTCAACTGTGTAGCACCGGGCTTGATTGATACCGACATGCTGACCGAAGAAGTCAAGGAACATGCTTTAAAAATGATTCCTTTACAACGGATGGGGCAGCCGCAAGAAGTTGCCGATTTAGTGGCTTTCCTGTGTTCCGACCAAGCGGCATATATTACCCGTCAGGTCATTTCCATCAATGGAGGATTGATCTAATGAAACGCGTTGTGGTTACTGGTATGGCAGGGATTACGGCACTTGGCGAAGATGCCGACACTATTTTGCTGAAGATGCAGCAAGGGCAGAGTGCAGTTCGCTATATGCCAGATTGGGAAATTTACCCAGATTTACGCTGTAAAGTGGCAGCGCCTGTAGAAAGTTTTGTTGTGCCTGCGCACTTTAACCGTAAAGTCACCCGTGGCATGGGGCGTGTTGCCTTAATGTCGGTGATTGCCGCTGAACGTGCCTTACAAGATGCTGACTTAGCGCAACACCCCATTATTCAATCCGCACAAACCGGCGTGGCTTTTGGCTCATCTGCAGGCAGTGCCGATGCCGTGTTGGAATTTGGTGGGATGTTGTTACAACAGCAAATGAATAAACTCAATGCCACTACTTATATTCGAATGATGTCACATACCAGTGCGGTCAATATGAGTATTTATTTTGGTTTAAATGGCTTAACTCTACCAACCTCCAGTGCCTGCACTTCAGGCTCGATGGCGATTGGCCAAGCCTATGAAGCGATTAAATACGGCAAACAAACAGTGATGTTTGCCGGTGGGGCAGAAGAGTTAAGCGCTGCAGGCAGTGCGGTCTTTGATGTTTTACTGGCCACCAGCAATAGCAATGAACACCCAGAGCAAACACCACGACCTTTTGATCTAGCACGTGATGGTTTGGTGATTGGCGAAGGTGCGGCATGTTTGATTTTAGAAGAATATGACCATGCGTGTGCACGTGGTGCTAAAATTTATGCCGAGATCGTCGGTTATGGCAGTAATACCGATGGTCAGCATGTTACGCGTCCAGCTTCGCAGCGGATGGGGCAATGTATGCAGTTGGCATTACAAGATGCAGCATTAAGCGCTGAGCAGATTGACTATGTCAATGCGCATGGCACCTCAACCGATCAGGGTGATATCGCCGAGACGCAGGCGACCGCAGCTATTTTGGGTTATAAACCAATCAGCTCATTAAAAAGCTATTTGGGGCATAGTTTAGGGGCTTGTGGTGCCATAGAAGCTTGGCTGAGTATTGCGATGATGCAGAGCGGTCAGTTCGTGCCCACTTTAAATCTAACAACAATTGATCCACAATGTGGTGATCTTGATTATATTATTGAACAAAATAGAGAAATTTCAGCGCAATATGTTATGAGTAATAACTTTGCATTTGGTGGAATCAATACCGCCTTAATTTTTAAACGCTACAACTAAACTTCACAACAGACCATAGGGGAATCAGATGTCTATAACAAAACAAGTGATCGTGGCACTGCTTGGCTTTGCAGCAATTGCGACCGCACAAGCAGCAGATAAAGTGTATGATTTAGATTTTAACCAAGCCGTACAATCTGCAATTGCAGATGGGGTAATTGATGGCTCGGTTAAATTTTATTTAGCAGGCAATCGTTCTGGCGGTAAAGTACTGCAAAAAGGCGTCGTTTCGAATAAAAAGACCAATGGTTTTGGTAAAGCCGCAGAAACAGCCTGTGACCATGTTCTGCGTTCCGGTCTGATTCAGTTAGACGCTGCTGCAAAGGCCAAAGGTGCCAATGCTGTGACTAATATTGTGAGTTATTTCAAAGCCAATGAAAACCGTAGCAGTACGACCTATCAGTGCTATAAAGGAACAGCCATTGCCAGCGTGGCATTAAAAGGCGATTTAGTGAAATTCTAAAAGCAGCAGCAATGGGCTAGGGTCAGATCACGAGGCGAAAGTAGAGTAGCAATCATGCACATCGATATCGACTATTTTGCACTTGATCAGTTTATCCCACAAAAAGCAGACGATTTTCCGAGTCGTTCTGCTTTTTTGCATTATAAGGCACAGTGCATTGCGGCACAGCGCGATCACTTATTATCACACTGGTTACAACGTCCCGTGACCACACAGGATATTGCGCGTAGTCCTCGCGGTAAGCCCTATTGGCGAGAAGATGCCAGCATTGCGTTTAATCACTCACATAGTCAAGGGCATTATGCCTTGGCCAAGTCCAATACGGTGCTGGATCTGGGAATTGATCTAGAAGATTTAAAGCGCGAGGTGCGCTTTGAGGCTTTGGCTCAGCATGCCTTCCATGCAGCAGAATATCAACATTGGCAGGATTTAAACTGCGACCCACACTATTGGTTTAAAGTCTGGACATGTAAAGAAGCCGTGCTAAAAGCATCTGGTTTAGGCATCGGGCTAAGCCTGAAAACACTCAATACCCAAGTGATGCCAACGGCAGCAAAGGGGCAGTGTTTGCATGATGCCATTGGGCATTTTTGTTATCAGCATTTGCAGTGCGCCGCATCAATGCTGTGTGTGGCGTGGCGTTTGCCAGCAAGCGCTAGCGCAACATGGCCTGAGATCACTTTAAGGCAACATCTTGGCTAAATTGAAAACCTGTCTCAAGGTCTAAATGAAAGTAAAGCAAAAGTTAAAATCAAAGTATCGTTAAAACCAAAGCATCGTTAAAACCAGACCAAAGTTAAAACCAAAGCATCGCTAAGACCAGCCCAGAGTTAACATTTTTGTATATTTAAATAAAAATGATCCAGACCGATGTGGCATGGATCATTTAGCAATCCGACTTCTACTGGCGTGGGCAAGTGGAAGAGGGCGAGTACTACATGGCTTCGCGCTGCGGATTGTCGGCTAGATAACTCTGCAAAGAATCATCTAAGGCATAGAGCCACGGCGTATGATGTGGCTTGGCCATTTTTCCAGTGATGGCAGAACGATAGACTTTATTTCTAAAGTTCATAATATTGTCCTGCTTATCTTTTTTCCACTGCATAAAGATTTTATTGACGGCATCGATATCAAAGCTTGGATAGTCGGTTGCTGCAATCAATTGGCGAATATATTCACCTTGGAAACGCACCATTTGTTCTGCGCTTTCCAGAGTTTGCTCTTTCTCATGCCATTGTTGTATGTGTTCTGCACGCTGGGCGGCAGCGGGAACTGTGATGTGACCGAGAATGATGTCGCGTACATACCATGCTTGCGCATCAAACATATTGAAGGTATACCACTGATCTTGCATCCCGAGATAAAACAGTTGTGGATTGTCCTGCCACATCACTCCCTGATACAAGCCCTGCGGATAGAGACAGTTATGGGTGACTAAGCGTAAGTCTTCTGCCATATAGGGAAAATGGTGTTTATAGCCTGTACACAAGATGATGGCATCGATTTTGGCTTTGCTGCCATCGGCAAAATACGCATGTTCTTCATCGACACGAAGCAACTGGTGTTTTTCAGTCCAATTTTTCGGCCAGCGATAACCCATGGCTTTGCTGCGATAACAGCTATAAATCTGTTTGGCACCGTATTTATAGCATTGTGAGCCAATGTCTTCAGCAGAATAACTGCTCCCGACCAATAAAATAGATTTACCTTTAAACTCTACGGCATCGCGGAAATCATGCGCATGTAAGATCCGACCGTTAAAGCGATCAAAACCAGGATATTCGGGTACATTGGGCGTGGAAAAGTGCCCTGATGCAACCACAACATAGTCAAATTGTTCGGTGTAATGACGCTGATTGGCATAATCGGCAAGCGTTACAGTAAATAATTTACCTTCGGCATCAAAGCTGACACCCTTGACTGCGGTGTTAAATCTCACCTGATCTTTGACTTGCGCTTTTTCTGCACGCCCCTTGATATAGTCCCACAGTACTGCGCGTGGCGGATAAGAAGCGATTGGCTTTTGAAAGTGTTCGTCAAAGCTATAGTCAGCAAACTCTAAAACTTCTTTGGGTCCATTGGACCAAAGATAACGATACATACTGCCATGTACGGGCTCTCCATGCGCATCTATTCCAGTACGCCAGGTGTAGTTCCATAGCCCACCCCAATCATTTTGTTTTTCGAAACATACAATTTCAGGAACTTTTAGACCTTTGGCCTTTGCTGATTGAAACGCTCTTAATTGCGCCATGCCACTTGGACCTGCGCCAATAATTGCAATTCGAGTCATTGCTATCTCCATTAGTTCTGAGTTCTTAATTACGCCTCCTGCTTTTGCGATGAGAAATCGGATTATAAATATGCAAAATACAATCCTAAATCCCGCGGTGCTAAGCCCTTGCAAAATAGGATATGAATTAAAAAAAAGAAAAAAACAAATGTATGCTAAAGATATAAAAATAGCGTAACTATTTAATCTTTATAAAGAAACATACATTCGAAGCGCTTTGATCTTATCATATATTCTGATGAATTGTTGACATTGTTAGTTACAAAATAGAATGATTACGACAAGGGTTCAGTGCTGCGGTGGCGTATGGACGCTGATTTTGCTGAATGCTGGATTTGATCAAAAACGTGGCGATGGCTGACAGGTTATAGCTTTGCGTGCTGCTTAAAAATAGACTATAGGATGAACTAGAGAGGTTGAGGCAGGTCATAAAAATGGGCGCGTTGAGCACCCATTTTTATGCTGTAGCAATGTCTGATTGTTTAAAAAAACAACACTTAACGCGGGGGGAAGTGGATCATTGCTTGCTCAAATATGCTTATTTTACTTCTTTCACGCTAATAACTTTGTCTTTTTCGATCTCTACCGTCCCTTCATCACCTTTCAGTGAAATGTTTACGCCTTCATCACTTTCTAAGCGCATACCGCTTGCAGTGATCACTTCTTTCAATGCATAGCTTTTACCGCTGTGGTCTTTAAGGGTCGCTGTTTTGAAGTTATCTGTTGTGCTTAAGGTATATTCGCTACCATCTTGCGCTGCAAATTTAAGGTCTTTGTTTTCTTCATTTTCTATTGTAGCTACAGTAGATGCCACGGCAGTTTCTGTTTCAGCGACAACGCTAGCCACTTCTACTGCATTTGAAGCGGTTTGCTGTAGCTCTGCTTCGACATTTTTGTTTTCGGTGTTTTTATCACAGCCTGCTAAGACTGCGCCCATCGCAACTGCAAGAACAAGTTTTTTCATGCTTGACTACCTTATAAAAGTTGAAAAAAATCACATAATATGTCCAGCTATTGTATGAGCTTTTATTTAAAAGCCTAGTTTGCTTAACATTTCTATATATATTCTGTGCAGGACTTATATTGACTCGCCCTCAATATTGCTAAATCTGTCTAATTTTACTGCCCTTTTAGCGCTTTGGCGGTTTAAAAAAACCAGTCGCAATGGACTGGTTTTTAGTAGAAAAAGGAAATTTTTCTAGGCTTTAAGGAATATCATCTTCGAATTCAGGTTTAACCTGTACAACAAAGTCTTGTCGGTTAAGCCCACGCCATAAAGCATATGCTGTGCCGATATAAATCGAAGAATAGGTCCCGACGAAAACACCAACGCACATGGCTACAGAGAACCATTTCAGGCCATCACCGCCCAAGAACATCATGGCTAAAATCACCAAGAGCAAGGTCATTGAGGTGTGAATGGTACGGCGTAAGGTTTCGGTCAAGGCAATATTGACGATCTCTGTTGGGGTTGCTCCGCGAATTTTTCGGAAGTTTTCACGAATACGGTCCGATACCACGATGTTATCGTTGAGTGAGAAACCAATCAGTGCCAATAACGCTGCCAATACGGTGAGATCAAATGGCCACTGCATAAGGGCAAAGATCCCTAAGGTCACCACAACGTCATGGAATAACGAGAGTACCGCACCCATCGCGAGTTTAAACTCAAAGCGAATGGTGACGTACACCAGCATTAACAACAAAGCTAGGGCAACAGCACCGGCAGAACGCACATAGAGTTCATTACCCACTTGACCGCCTACTGCATCTACTTTGTGTACTTTGGCAGGGTTGTTATCGAGCTGTACCGCTTGAGTTAAGGTGCGGTTCAGATCATCAACTTTGAGATCCTCTTGCACAGGCATACGGATAATCAAGTCTTTTTGTGAGCCTAAGGTTTGCACCACCGCATCTTTAAAACCAGCTTTGTCGAGTGCTTTGATGACTTCAGACTGATTGACCGGTTGCTGGTAGTTAAGCTCCGCAGAGATCCCGCCAGTAAAGTCTAAACCGAGGTTAAGACCTTTGGTTGCAATAAAGAAAATACTCGCCAAGGTCAGTAGAATCGAGACAATTGCCGCTGGTTTGGCAATTTTCATGAAGTTGATAATACGTTCGTTATCCGGTCTACTGTACTGTTTTGAGGGTTGAGTCATATCTGTCATAGCGATCTCCTATATGCTCAACTTTTTCAAATTACGCTTTTTACCGTAAATGATTTGTACGATGGCACGGGTTACTGTAATTGCAGTAAACATTGAGCACATAATACCGATCATTAAGGTTACGGCGAAGCCTTTGATTGGACCTGTACCAATTGCAAACAAGATGAATGCAACCAATAGCGTGGTGAGGTTGGAGTCGAAAATGGTATTAAAAGCACGGTCATAACCGGCGATAATCGCCTGCTTGGGCGAGGCTCCCCATTTTAACTCTTCTCGTATTCGCTCACAGATCAGGACGTTGGCATCGACTGCCATACCGATGGTGATTACGATCCCGGCAATACCCGGTAAGGTCAGGGATGCGCCAATCCAAGACATTAAAGTCAAAATCATGGCTAAGTTAATCACCAAGGCGATATCTGCAATCACACCAAATAGACGGAAGAACACTACCATCCAAATGGCAACCAAGATAAAGCCAACTTGGGTCGATAGAATACCTTTGTCAATATTTTCTTGACCAAGACTCGGACCAACCACACGTTCTTCAACGAAGTACATCGGCGCAGCCAGCGCACCGGCACGTAGCATCAATGCCAATTCCGCGGCTTCTTGCGGAGACGATAAACCGGTGATTCTAAACTGTGAACCCAATACCGCTTGAATCGTCGCGGCATTGATTACCACAGATTCAGAGTAGGGGGTGCGTACTTCAGTTTGTTCGCCTGTTGCAGGGTCAGCCACATAGCTCACACGTTGTTTATTTTCGATAAACAACACGGCCATACGCTTGCCGACAGCACGACGTGTGGCATCAGCCATCAATTTACCGCCTGCGCTGTCGAGAGAGATATTTACCTCGGCACCGCCAGTATCTTGACTAAAGCCACTTGAGGCACTTTGTACGCGATCACCTGTCAGAATACGGCTACGTTCCAATAAGATTTTTTGACCGCTTTCTAGGGTGTTATACGCAAAGACTTCAGTACCAGCTGGGACTGTCCCTTGGATTTCACCCGTATAAGGATCAATCACTTGTTCATTTTGGTCTGCGACTAAACGAAACTCTAAGTTAGCGGTACGACCCAAGACACGTTTGGCTTCTGCCGTATCTTGTACCCCGGGTAATTCAACCACAATACGGTTGCTACCTTGGGTTTGTACTAAGGCTTCAGCAACCCCCAACTCATTAATACGGTTACGTAAAGTCGTTAAGTTTTGGCTTAAGGCGTTATTTTCAATCTCTTGTTTGGTTACATCGTTATAGGTCAAGTTAAGTACAGGACCTTCATCGCTCGCCAACGCTTTTAAATTGAATTTATTGCCATCAGCACGAATCACATCCATTGCCGCAGAACGATCGGTATTGTCCGCAAATTGGATGTTTATGCCTTGGTTATTATTGCTTAAGCTATTGAACTTAATTTTATGGGTGCGGAGTAAGCGGCGTAAATCGGTGGCGGAGGTTTCCATGCGTTGAGCAATGGCTTTGTCCATATCCACTTCAAGTAAAAAATGTACCCCACCACGTAAGTCCAAACCGAGTTTCATCGGTTTGGCACCAATTTTTCTCAGCCATTCCGGTGTTGTTGGCGCGAGGTTTAACGCAACCACATAGCCGTCACCGAGTGCTTGGCGCAATATTTCTTGTGCTTTTAATTGAGTGTCAGTTGAATCTAAGCGTAATAACGCAGCATTATTGTTAAAGCTACTATCATGCGCTGTAATCTGGTTTTGCTTTAAGATTTTTTCAGCTTTGACCATTACACTTTGATCAATTTGAGTACCTGCCTTGGCACCAGAGATCTGCACAGCAGGTTCATCCGGGTACAAGCTCGGCAGTGCATATAATGTACTGACGACAAGCACCACCAGTATCAGTATATATTTCCATGCAGGATAACGCATTTGCTTTCTTCTTAAAATGAAAAAAGTCGTGCTCTCACACGACTAATTTATGATTAAAGATTATTAAGGGTGCCTTCAGGAAGTACTGAAATGACACTGGCACGTTGGATTTTGACTTCGTTACCACGGTTCAATTCAACCACAGCATAATCACCTTCAAGTTTGGTGATACGGCCCATTAAGCCACCAGCAAATACCACTTCGCTGCCTACGCCTAGACTTTCAATTAAAGCACGATGCTCTTTGGCACGCTTAGATTGAGGACGCCAAATTAAAAAATAAAAAATTGCAATAAATACTGCAATCATAATCAGGTTACCCATCATTCCAGGGCCCTGAGCTGCAGCAGCAACGGGGTCAGCGTGAGCAGCAGAAATAAATAAGCTCATGGTCATTTCCTAAAGTTAAATCAAGGGAGTCACAGGGTGACATTTCATTCAATTTGTTTTGCAATTTACCTTGTCTTGGCGTTGAGCGCAAACTCTGTTGCATCAATCTTCAGGGCAAGGAGGCACCTCGAGTCCACGTCGTTGGTAGAAGTCTTGAACAAAGGCATCAAAACGATCTTCCTCTAAGGCATCGCGTATATCTTGGGTAAACCGTTGGTAATAACGTAAATTATGAATCGTACCCAACATTGAGCCTAACATCTCACCACATTTTTCCAAGTGAAATAAGTAAGCACGGCTAAAATTTTTACAGGTATAGCAGTCGCAATGTGGGTCCAAAGGCCCTTGATCAAAGCGATAACGGCTATTACGAATACGCACTAAACCATCGCTCACAAAATAATGTCCATTACGGGCATTACGGGTTGGCATCACACAGTCAAACATGTCGACACCACGACGGATTCCTTCAACGATATCTTCGGGCTTACCAACGCCCATCAGATAGCGCGGTTTATCTTCGGGCATTTTATTGGGCAAGAAATCTAATACGCGGAGCATTTCTTCTTTCGGTTCACCGACAGAAAGTCCACCAATGGCATAGCCATCAAAGCCAATCTCCAATAGACCATTTAAAGACTCATCACGTAAGTCTTCATACATGCCACCTTGGATAATGCCAAATAAAGCGTTGGGGTTGTTATTTTCCGTATGGGCCGTTTTACAACGTTTAGCCCAACGCAAAGACAGCTGTAAAGATTGTTGTGCTTGTTGGTGTGTGGCTGGATAAGGGGTACATTCATCAAAGATCATCACGATATCTGAATTGAGAACTTTTTGAATTTCCATAGAAATTTCAGGAGATAAAAAAACTTTCGATCCATCAATCGGAGAGCGGAAGGTCACACCTTCTTCTTTGATTTTGCGCATTGCGCCTAAACTAAAAACTTGGAAGCCCCCTGAGTCAGTCAAAATAGGTTTGTCCCATTTGATAAACTCATGTAAACCGCCATGGGCTTTGATCACATCGAGACCCGGGCGTAAATACAAATGAAAGGTATTGCCTAAAATAATTTGCGCTTGAATTTCTTCAATATCACGAGGCAACATCCCTTTCACTGTGCCGTAGGTACCCACTGGCATAAAGACTGGGGTTTCCACAACGCCATGCTCTAAGGTTAAGCGCCCACGACGTGCGCGCCCAGACTGAGCTAATTTCTCAAACTTCATACGACTTCCAAATCATGGCGAAAAAACAGTTCGCTGATCAATTGCTTAAAAGTCCGCTATTTTCTCTGATTTCGCTTATGAATACTAGCAAAGTTACTTTTTTTAGCAGTTTAGCTGATCCTGTGCTTAGAGCGCTTGGTGATCATTGCTGTTTCGTTTGCTGGGATGTTTCATCTATGTGGGTATGTGCTGCTGGATAATATGCTTTTTTCGGTTTGGGCTTTTTGTGAAAGCGCTGTACCGACAGTTTTGCAAAGAGTTTTTCCGGAATTGGACAGCATTGTTGACACATGATGGCAGCCAAGACCTCACTACAGAGGGGTGCAAAGAGAAAACCCTTAGAACCCAGCCCAGTTAAACAATAAATTTCAGCATTTTCATCGACTTTACCCAAGAGGGGGAAATAGTCAGGGCTTTGTGCGCGCACAGATGCCCGTCCTTGCCAAGTCGATAGTGCTGGCAGTTGCGCTGCAAGCTGGGGGAGTGCCTGCTGTAACAGTTGGGCATTGTGTTGATGATCGCTGAGTAACACCGCATCATCGGCACGGTTGGGGTGGAAGGATGCACCGATAATCATCTGTTGTTGATCAAGTGCCATGGCATAACCGCCATAACTATAGGCGATGTCTAAAGGAAGTATTGGCTTGGTTTGGGCAAAATAACTGACTTGTCCACGGATTGGTTTTAATGCTTTGATCTGAGGGTGTAAGTCTGCACTGTTGATGCTGGCACAAATCACCACTTGATCGACCGTAGCAAGCACTTGGGTCCCTGCCCAGAGGCTCACAGCCTGCGCTGAGGATTGTAGCGCAGTGATTTGCTGGCGCTGCCATTGAATGTGTGGATGTGCCAAAATTTGCTCGGCGAGCTGCTGTGGGGTTACCACACCCGCTTGGCGCAGTTCCAACGCTGGATGTTCGCTATAATCCGGTGCCGTATGTGCGGGATGTTGGTGTAACAGCCCTTGCGGATATTGCTGTACCAAAGCTAAAAGTTGTTCGCTTGCCTGACCGTGTACAGATTTTTGCCCAGTCGGTGGCAGCTGTCTGACGCCAATGGCGCGAAAAGCAGTAAAATTGGCATAGTGCTTTAAGGCATATTGCCATGCCAAAGTCATTAGGTGCTCGGCACTTTGTTCAATCGGACATAGCTTGGGATTGAGCAATGCCAGTGGGTTGCCGGATGCACCGGCCAACGGTGCGCTTTGATCAAAAATTTCAACCTGATGTCCGCGTTGTGCCAAGGCCCAGGCACAGCTCAACCCGGCAATACCCGCACCGATGACCGCAATACGCCGTTGTGCTGGTGTGCTGGTCGGGGCAGTGACTGGTATTGTGGTGGCATTGCGGTTTTCTGTATGGCTTTCAGTTATGGAGGACGGCGACGGATCTGCTGGCCAAATACCCTTGAGCATTTCACGTTTATGCCCAAAGCCACGTGGGCGACTGATTTGAATGCCATGTTGTTTTAGCCCGCGTTTGAGTACACCGGCAACGCTAAACGACGCAAAGCTTGTACCGACGCCAGATAGCCGAATGATGTGATCGAGCACTTGTTGCTGCCACATATCAGGATTACAAGACGGGGCAAAGCCATCCAGAAACCAAGCATGGATTTGCCCAGTTTTGACCATATTGGGAAAAATATCTTGTGCATCACCCAACCATAAGTCCAGTGAAAAGCGTTGTGCTGGAAAATGTAGACGATGACAACCAGCAATGGGCAAGGGATATTGTGCGATCAATTGTGCTGCTAGCGGAGCGAGTTCTGGCCAGGCGGCCAAGGCATGAATCAAATCTTCACGGGTTAAGGGATATTTTTCGACACTGACCGCATGTAAATGACTGCGATTGTTGGGACGGTGCTGCTGCCAGAGTTGCCACAAGGCTAAGATATTTAAACCGGTTCCAAAACCAGTTTCACCGACATTAAAGTATTCACCATCTTGCAATTGGCTGAGGCGTTCTGTGAGGTCGTTGCCCGCCAAAAATACATGGCGAGTTTCGAGCAAGCCATTGTCTTTAGAGAAATAAACATCGCCAAATTGTTTGGAGATAGGAATATCGATACCGTCGACCGTTTGCCATGTTAATTCGGCACATTGAATGGGATGTGACACCTGAACTTACCTAAGCCATTGTGTGTAAAACACGGATGAGAAAAATTTACGTTGTTACCTATAAAGTCTGTCTGAAGGATGCCATGTGATATAAGGGATAGGGACAGAGCGCTATACGCGCAGCTTTATATGCTCTGACCATCCTGATGACGTGGTTTAGCAGTCATTACCACTGGCGACGACGTTTGGTATAAATATAACTGGCGATCAGAAAGCCTAAAATCACCCCAAGCGCTAAAGTCATAGCACCATATAAAAACATTTGTGCACTGCTTTCGCTTTGTAATACCTGTACTTGTACCCCAAGATTGTCATTTTTAAGTTTTAGCTCTTGGTTTTGTGTCAGGGCATCGAGATTGGCTTTTTCTAACTGCTGTAAGCGCGCAGATTGGTCTTTGACCAAAGCCTTGATATTGGCTTCTTGTTGGGTTTTATCGCGTGCCAATTGCTCTGCGGTGGGGGCTTTATTGGGGGGCGTTGCAGCGATGACGTGCGGGCTGCGCGTATTTGCTGTAGTTGCGGTATTGTTATTTGCATTGGCTGTTGTTGAGGGGCTTGCTGTTGTTGGCGGTGTTGCGTTATTTTCATTGGTCGGTGTCACTGCCCAAGCACTGTGGCTCAGGAACAGCAGACTACTCAGTAAACCGCTTGCGATGACGCGCATAAAATTATCCTTGAGGAAATGCTTTATTGAATGGTTTGATATCAATATGGGCATAAACCCCTTCTTGAATAAAGGGTTCATCCTTTAGCCAAAGATCAAGCGCTTCACGGCTTGCAAAGTCTAAAATCAGGGTACTGCCATAAAAACCAGCTTGTGGATTGCTGGGGTCTTTGGGCATTGCACCCGCTGCCAGTACCCGTCCTTCAGCCGCCAATGCCTCTAGGCGAGCTAAATGTTTTGGGCGTACAGCAAGGCGTTTTTCTAGAACGTTTTCATGGTCTTGGCAAGTAATCACAAAGAATGACATGCGACTTATCCTTGATCGGTAGTTTTAAAATGACGGCGTAGACAAAATAGTATAACAGCAAGATAAGTGAGCGATACGATAATGTCACCAAAGGCGGTGAATTCACCCCAATACACGCCGCCTTTATACAGGAAGCCAAAGAAATAATGTAAAGCTGCCAATAAAAAGAACTGTCCGCACCATGCTAGATTTAAACGTTGCCAACCTTTTTGGCTCAGCTCTAACATTGAACCCAATAATTTTTGAATAATCGGCATACGCGCTTTGTTAAATAGTGGCGTCACCAGAAAACCAAAACCAATCCCGATATTTAAAATCACTGCTTTGAGTTTGATATAGGTTACATCGCTAAAGACAAGGGTAATTCCACCAAATATCAATGACATCACCACGATGAACCATTGCATTTTTTCGAGTCTAAATTTTTGTGCAAAAAACAATACGCCATACACCACAAGGGTCGAGATAATCAGTGCACAGGTAGCAACTAAAATATGGTTCTGATCTAAATTACCACTGCTGCCAATCAGCTCGAGTAAGGGATGATGGTTGTCTTTGGGGTCGGTAGTTTTATAAAAATAGAAGAAAATTATAATGGGTAGATAATCAAACAGCGCTTTCATGCTACAGTACAGTTGTGAGTTCGGTGAGATAGCATAATATAATCCATGATTGGTGTCGATTTACATACACACAGCAATATCTCCGATGGGAGTTACACGCCAGCCCAGTTGGTGCAGGCTGCACATGACAAAGGCATACATACCTTAGCTTTGACCGATCATGACAGCATGGACGGGCTGGTTTTAGCACAGCAAGCCGCACAAGATTTTCCTATAAAAATTATTTCAGGTGTAGAAATTTCTAGTCAATGGTCACGCCCAAGTACCCAAAAACAGCATGGGGTGCATATCGTGGCATTGGATATGCAGCAACCTGAACCGCTATTACAGCTCTTGGCACAACAAAAAACCATCCGTGCCGATCGTGCTGTAGAGATTTGTCAGTTATTGGCAAAAATATTAGCGCAAGATTTTTATCCTTTGGTACTAAACAAAGTTGATCAGCATCCAGATCGTATTACCCGCAGTCATATTGCCAGTGTTCTGGTGGAGCAAGGCATAGTCAAACGACCACAGCAAGCTTTTGACCATTATCTTAAAGAAGGTAAAAAAGCCTTTGTGCGCTTTCAGGGCGTTGACTTAGCGACCAGCATTGCCACCATTCATGCCAGTCAGGGCTTTGCCGTGCTGGCACATCCTACACGTTATAATATGTCTGCAACCAATGTACGCTTTATGCTGGAATTGTTTGCCCAGCTGGGTGGCGATGCCGTGGAGTTGCCTGCCAAACATGAGCCACCGGCTACTCGGCAGATGATCGATCGGCTGATCGCACAGCACCAGCTCAAAGTCTCTGTGGGAAGTGATTTTCATGGCGATTATATGCCATGGATTCAGCTGGGCAATGTTCCCACTGCCAAAGCAGAACAGTATGGCATCTGGCAAGACTTTGCCATTTAGCATGTAGTTGGTAGTTGGTAGTTGGTAGTTGGTAGTTGTAGTCGGTCGTCGCGAGGTGGTCTTTAAGCTGCCGTCGTTTAGAAGTATTTTTGGGTAGAAGTATCTTGGGTAGAAGTGCTTTGGGTAGAATCAGCTCTTTTATTGAGAGCTAATTCTTTTTAGAACAGCTTGGTTTAGCGTTGACCCTTTTAGGGCGGGTTGTTTTAGAGTAAATTGTGGTCTTGTGCCAAGATTGGTGGTGGTGTCGGTTTACCCAAGGTGCTTAACAGTTCAATTTCGATGGTACGCACCATGGCATCCAACGGTAGGTCATTGCTTTGTGTGCCAAAAGGTTCTTCAATTTCCGTGCTCAAGGCATCGAGCCCCAAAAAGGTATACGCCAAGATCCCCACCAATAATGGTGTGGCCAGACCAAGTAAGGAACCTAGACTAAAAGGCAACATAAAACAGAAAAAATAAACGGTCCGATTGAGCAGAACAGAATAGGCAAAGGGGAGCGGTGTGGTGGCAATACGGTCACATCCGGTTTGTACCAAGCTTAAATCGGTGACATAACTATTCATTTGCGTATAGATAATATCGCTAATCTCGCCTTCCTTCAGGGCTTGCATCAGCTCCCATTGCATCAGGCTCAAGGTATATTGGGGAGCATTATTTTGTTGATAAAGCTGTGCTAAAGCTTGTGCAGACATGCCACTGGTTTGCCCCAAGGCATCGGGGTTGGCGGTTTGATGACGTAAGCGATCACGAAGTACATTGGCAAAGACAATCACATGCTGAATAATACGTTCGCGGCGCCCTTGCGGCAAGATGCGGCAATCTCGGTCAAAGTGTCGTGCTGTAGCAATGAGCGATCCCCATAACCGCCGTGCTTCCCACCAGCGATCATAGCAGGCACTATTTTTAAAACCTAAAAAGATTGATAGCACCACCCCAATCAGGGTAAAGCCCACTAAGGGTAATTCTGGAAAACGATAGAGGTCAATATATTCAATCCCACCGACAATGGCGGAGATCAACATCACCACGCCCAGCGGCGGAAGAACTTTGGGCAATATGGTGCCACGCCATGACAGCAAGGTTTTTAGGGTGTTGTGTTGTTCTTGAATAATCATGTGATGCTGAACATACTATTTTTGCAGATATTGTCGTGATCTGAGGGCTTTGTCAATGTGCATACGCCGCCATGATGACCCGTGCTAGAGCATGGGTACTATTTTACGAAAAATTGTTTTACGAATTTACGAAAAATAGTTTTACCAAAAATTGTCAGTCGAAGCTAAGTTTTGTTGTGATTTTTCACTGGCTAAGCACTTGGGATCGGCAATATTTAGTGCTATTGTGAGCGCCACTGTCGTCTATAGGTGATTTGCTCGTGAGTTTTGATCTCAGCGTGATGTCTAGCAAAAATATTATTGTCGCCGTTACTGGAGGAATTGCCGCCTATAAAAGTGCAATTCTGGTTCGACGTCTTAAAGATTATGGCTTTAATGTGCGTGTGGTGATGACCCAAGGTGCGCAAGCTTTTATTACACCGCTTACTTTTCAGGCATTGTCTGGCAATACGGTGCATACCGAACTCTTAGACACCGAAGCAGAGTCAGGCATGGGGCACATTGAACTGGCACGCTGGGCTGATTTAATCTTAGTCGCGCCTGCTAGCTGTGACACGATGGCTAAATTTGCTGCGGGTTTGGCGGATGATCTCTTGAGTACCTTATATCTGGCTAGCAAAGCACCGGTGTGGGTTGCACCTGCGATGAATCAACAAATGTGGGCTGCCAAAGCAACACAACGTAATCTCAATACCTTGGTCGATGACGGGGTGCATGTGATTATGCCCAATGCTGGTTCACAGGCTTGTGGTGATACTGGGCTCGGGCGTATGCCAGAACCTGAAGCTCTAGCAGCACAAGTACAACAGTATTTTCATCAAGCGCAACGTGCCATTGCGGAAAAATTTGGCCTGTTGGCTGGTAAGCGGGTGGTGATTACCGCTGGACCGACCCGAGAAGCCATTGATCCTGTACGTTATATTTCTAACCACAGTACCGGAAAAATGGGCTTTGCCATTGCCGCGGCTTGCTATGCAGCGGGCGCGCAAGTGACCTTGTTGGCTGGTCCTGTGAGTTTGGATACCCCCAATGGTGTTGAACGCATTAACGTCAGTTCAGCCATACAAATGTTAGAGCAAAGCTTGGCGCTGCTCGATCAGGGCTGTGATATTTTTATCGCAACCGCAGCGGTTGCAGACTATCGGGTGGCACAGGTTGCTGAGCATAAGATCAAAAAAGCCGGTGATGAACTAGATGTTTCATTGGTAAAAAACCCCGATATCGTCGCCACCATTGCCCAGCAACAGCAACGTCCTTTTATGGTGGGATTTGCCGCTGAAACACGCAATATTGAAGAATATGCAACGGGTAAATTGCTGGTAAAAAAACTCGATATGATTGCCTGTAATGATGTCTCCCGCAGTGATATTGGCTTTGCTTCCGATCAAAATGCCATGACGGTGTTTTTTGCGCAGCAATATAAACTGGCACGTCGTGAGCTAGAAAAAGCCCCGAAACAAGAAATTGCTCAGCAGTTGGTCGAAGCCATCCATGACGCTTTGCAACATCATAAGACCCCGGTTTAAGTCTAAAGCGTAGTGTTCCGTCTAAAGTCTAAAGAAAGCAAAGTGGCGAGCCATTTCTTGGTATTGGGCTCGCTTCAATTCGGGTGAAACAACCATGATAAACATAAAAATAACGCAGCACAGTGCGCAAGATTTGGATTTCGTATTGTCTTGAGACTTGCTAAGCTGAGTGCATTGCTTCTGGCATTCTTGGGAGTTTGCTCGCCAATGTCTTTATCTTCTCGTTATCAACGCATTGCTGCGGCAATTTGCTATATACAACAACATTATCTCGAACAACCCAGCTTAGAGCAGATCGCAGCGCATGTGCATTTAAGCCCGCCACATTTGCAGCGAATTTTTACCGATTGGGCGGGTATTAGCCCGAAAAAATTTGTGCAATATTTAAGCCTGCAGCATGCCAAGACTTTATTACAACAGGCTCCCAATCGCTCAATCTTAAGCACCAGTCTGGCAACAGGCTTATCTAGTAGTAGTCGTTTACATGATTTGTTTGTACAGATCGAGGGTATGACGCCTGCTGAATATAAAAATGGCGGCCAACAGTTACAGATCGACTATAGTGTGCATGACAGTATATTTGGCGATTTGTTATTGGCTTCTACCGCCAAAGGCATATGCCATATGGCATTTTTAGACCAGCCGCATGTAGAAAAGTCGCATGACCAAGATGCGGTTGCATCGGCTATTTTATTGCAGCAGTTTCCACAGGCGCAGTTGCGACCATGTTATAGCGCATCGCAGCAGCCTGTGGTGGCATTGTTTTGCCAAGATCGCCAGCTGATACAAGATCATCAGCAATGGGCAAAGATCAAATTGCATTTAAAAGCCAGTGCTTTTCAGATCAAGGTCTGGGAGAGTTTATTGCGTATTCCCATGGGGCAGCTATGTCGTTATGCCGATATCGCACAGGCGATTGGGCAACCCAAAGCCAGTCGTGCGGTCGGGCATGCCATTGGGCAAAATCCAGTAGCATGGTTGATTCCATGTCATCGTGTTATTCAAGCCAGTGGACATTTCGGTCAATACCGTTGGGGAGCAACACGTAAACAAGCCCTCATTGCTTGGGAAAGTGCGCAAGCGCTATCATCGACACAATCAACAGCAGCGTTATCGACCTAAGCACGATTGCTACATGCAGGTATATGCATGAACGTAAGCTCAGCATGATGAGTAGATGCATGTAGATGCATGATCGGTATCAGCATGATCGATGCAAGAATGCTGATCTGTTCCAGCACCGTCATAACCTCAACACTCAACATAAGAAGAGGGCAGTTTATGCCACATACATTAGATTTATTTGCTGACAGCACAACGGTGATTGGCAATGCCGCTGATAATTATTTGCCTTGTGATGGTGAAGTATATTATTACGGCAAAATTCTAACCGCATCTACAGCGGCACAGTATTTACAATGTTTATTACAACAGATCGCTTGGCAACATGATCGCGCGGTGATTTATGGGCGTGAGCATATTACCGCTCGGCAAGTGGCGTGGTATGGCGATCAAGCATTTTCCTATCGTTATTCGGGTACCGAAAAAGTTGCCTTGGCATGGATAACGCCGTTATTAGAATTGAAGCAATTGGTAGAACAACAGTGTCAGAGCCAATTTAATGCTTGTTTACTCAATCTGTATGCCAATGGTAGTCAGGGGATGGCATGGCACCGTGATGCTGAAACACAGCTACAAGCTGGGGCAGCAATAGCCAGTCTTAGCTTGGGGGCAGAACGTAAATTTTCTTTTAAACATCGCTTGAGTCAGCAAAAAGTTGATCTGTATCTGGAAAATGGCAGCCTATTGCTGATGGCTGGTGCAACACAGCAACACTGGTTGCATCGTTTGCCTCCCAGTCAAAAAATTAGCCAACCACGATTGAGCCTAACTTTTCGCTGCATGCGGCTCGATTGAGATAGGGCTGGCTCAACAAAAATGATCAGCTTGCCCGATGCTTGTAGCGCTTTTATTGCAATATCTTTAAATAAATTACAAGATTATTGAATGAAATGCTACGCAAAGAAAACGTGAAATTAGATGTAATCAAAGGGTAAATTTGCTACATTAATCCGCCTCAGTGCAAAAGAGCAGGTCATGATTTTGAGATTTTTTGGTATCAATTGGGCGTTAAACCCTTGTACTTCAAAAATCTAGCTTCATAATAGTGCCTGAGAAAAAATTATTTTGACAAGCAAGATTTTAGAGAGTCTATATGTTGGCAGGTCTGATCGGAGGCATCTTCGGAACGAAAAATGAGCGCGAACTGAAGCGAATGCGAAAAATTGTTGAGAAAATCAATGCGCTCGAGCCGACGGTATCTACATTAAGCGATGCAGACTTATCTGCAAAAACTGAAGAATTCAAACAACGTTATCAGCAAGGTGAAAACCTTGCTAAATTATTGCCAGAAGCATTTGCGGTATGTCGTGAAGCTTCAAAACGGGTAATGGGCATGCGTCACTATGACGTACAGTTGATCGGTGGGATTACCTTACATGAAGGTAAAATTGCCGAGATGCGTACGGGTGAAGGTAAGACCCTGATGGCGACTTTAGCGGTTTATCTGAATGCAATCAGCGGTCTTGGCGTACATGTTATTACCGTCAATGATTATTTGGCACAGCGTGATGCTGAATTAAACCGTCCTCTGTATGAGTTTTTAGGGCTGACAGTTGGGGTGATTTATTCAATGCAATCCCCGATTGAAAAAGCTGAGGCATATCGTGCCGATATCACCTATGGGACCAATAACGAATTTGGTTTTGACTATCTGCGCGATAACATGGTTTTCTCCATGGCGGAGAAGAAACAGCGCGGCTTGATATATGCCATTATCGATGAGGTCGACTCGATTTTAATCGATGAAGCGCGTACCCCATTGATTATTTCTGGTCAAAGTGAAGACTCTTCACAGCTCTACTTGGCCATCAATAGTATTCCGCCTAAATTACATCCGCAAAAAGAAGAAAAAGTTGCAGATGGCGGTCACTTCTGGATTGATGAAAAACAACGCAGTGTTGAAATGACCGAAGTTGGTTATGAAACAGTAGAACAAGAATTGATCCAAATGGGTCTGTTGGCAGAAGGTGAGAGTCTATATTCTGCCGCCAATCTTAATTTGGTCCATCATGTCAGTGCAGCCATTCGTGCCCATTTCCTCTATCAACGCAATGTGCATTATATTGTGCATGAAGGTGAAGTGATCATTGTTGATGAAAACACGGGTCGTACCATGCCTGGTCGTCGTTGGTCAGAAGGTCTACATCAAGCTGTTGAAGCCAAAGAAGCTTTAGAGGTTCAGCCAGAAAACCAAACCTTGGCAACCACCACCTTCCAAAACTATTTCCGCTTGTATCGTAAGCTGTCTGGTATGACGGGAACGGCTGATACCGAAGCTGCGGAAATGAAAGAAATTTATGGTCTAGATGTGGTTCTTATTCCGACCCATCGTCCTATGGTACGCCAAGATCTCAATGACCTGATCTATCTCAACCGCAATGGCAAATACAACGCGATTATTCAAGAGATTCAAAAAATTCACGAACAAGGTGTTGCCCCTATTCTGATTGGTACAGCTACCATTGAAGCCAGTGAAATTTTATCGGAAAAGTTAAAAGCTGCGGGTATTCATCATGAAGTGTTGAATGCCAAACAACATGAGCGCGAAGCCGATATTATTGCACAAGCGGGTTCGCCTATGGCTGTGACCATTGCGACCAATATGGCAGGTCGTGGTACCGATATTCTCTTGGGGGGGAACTGGAAAGCTAAATTAGCTAAGCTAGAGAACCCAACGGCTGCAGATGAAGAAAGCCTAAAAGCAGAATGGGAAAAAAATAATGAAATGGTTCTCAGCTCTGGTGGTTTACACATCATCGGTTCAGAGCGTCATGAATCACGTCGTATCGATAACCAGCTACGTGGTCGTGCTGGTCGTCAGGGTGACCCTGGCGTATCGCGTTTCTTCTTATCTTTAGAAGATGACCTTATGCGCATTTTTGCGGGTGATCGAGTGATTGCCATGATGCGTGCCATGGGCTTGCAAGAAGACGAAGCGATTGAACACAAAATGGTGTCACGTTCGATTGAAAATGCACAACGTAAAGTTGAAGCACGTAACTTTGACATTCGTAAGAATTTGCTTAAATACGACGATGTCAATAACGAACAACGTAAGATTATTTATTCTCAACGAGATGAAATCTTAGAAGAAGCGTCTTTGCAAGATTATCTTGAAGAGATGCATCGTGAAGTTATTCAAGGTTTTATTGCCAACTTTATTCCACCTGAGTCTATTCATGATCAATGGGATATCGCAGGGCTTGAAAATGCATTACGTAGTGATTTCTCGATTGATTTACCGATTGCCGACTGGTTAGAACAAGACCGTCGACTCGATGAAGAAGCGTTGATTCAACGTATTTCAGATGAAGTGGTTGAGCGTTATCGTAGTCGCCGTGAGCAAATGGGTGTCGATACCGCCTGTACCTTAGAACGTCATTATATGTTGGGTGCACTGGATCGTCATTGGAAAGAACATCTTGCGGCGATGGACCATTTGCGTCAGGGAATTCACTTACGGGGTTATGCACAAAAGAATCCTGAGCAAGAGTACAAGAGAGAGGCATTTAACTTATTTGTAAATATGTTAGGTGCAATCAAGTCCGAAGTGGTGATGGACTTATCTAGCTTGCATGTTCCAACAGCGGAAGAACTCGCGGAGATGGAAGCACAACAGCAGGCGCAGCAACAAGCCTTGGCTGAGCAAATGCAGTTATCGACTTATGCGCAACAAGAGCCAGCAGAAAGTACCGATACTGAATCTGTTCAAGCTGTGCAATTTGCAGCACCGGCCAGCCGTAACGCGCCTTGTCCCTGTGGTTCAGGCTTAAAATATAAGCAATGTCATGGTAAGATCTAAGTCTTCAAGGCAAGATGACCTGATAAAACTTACGTTAAAGTAAGAACTTAAAAAAAGCAGGGCTTGGGTTCTGCTTTTTTTACAAATGATTAACAGCGCTTGACACATCATATAATGATAAGTGAAATGTCAATGAAGCGTATAAACCACTTACTTGCATAAAGTTGAATGAACTTTTGCAACAGATATGGGAACTTGGAAAGACAATGCAAAAACTTATCAAAATCGCATTATTTACAGCATGTACATTACCCCTTGCAATGCTTGCACAAGCCAAAGAAACGGTTTCACTCGACAAGGTTCAAGCGGCGACTGGTCAGGTTGTTGCACAAACTGAAGTTAAACGGGATAACACCACTGTGATTAGCCCTCGTACGGGGATTCGTTATACTTTAGGCGATACTGCTGGGCGTCCGATTAGCTTGGTTACTGCTGCGATTGTTCCTGCGACTGCAGCAACTGCGAGCCGTATCGTTGCCAATAACCCAGCATTGTCCGCACGTAGCCAAGATAAAGCCAAACAAACGCTTTTGGAACGTGTGAACAGCGCAGCAAAGCCATAAGGATTGGCGATCAAACATAATGCAAGCATAACTGCTTAACTTAGAACAGTGATCATATAGAATACAACAGCACGCTCGCGTGCTGTTTGCTTATCGAAGGCATGCTTTGAATTAAAAGTTTGAATTAAAAATTTGAATTAAAATTATAGAATTGATAAGAATTAAGCTCGATTTTTTCTGTACTTTGCACTAAGCTGATTTTTTATTAACACGATAGATGGATACTTAAAATGGCAGTTGGTGACGTCTCAATGCCACAGATGCATGTGGTTCAAGGGGTAAAATTAAGCGCAGTGGAAGCATATATTCGTTATCCCAACCGACGTGATTTAGTATTATTGCAATTTGCAGCAGATACTCAAGTGGCTGGTGTTTTTACGCAAAATGCTTTTTGTGCAGCACCTGTCACAGTGTCTAAAATGCATCTAGAACAAAGTAACCCGCGCTATTTGCTGATTAATACAGGCAATGCCAATGCTGGTACGGGACCGCAAGGCTTAAGCAATGCGCAGCAAAGCTGTTTGAAGCTATCAGAGCTGGCAGCAGTTGAGATGGCGCAGGTATTGCCATTTTCAACAGGGGTCATTGGTGAGCAATTACCCATTCAACGTTTAATCGATGGCTTACCGCAGGCGCTTGCGGCTTTGCGTGATGATGCGTGGGTGGATGCCGCGGCAGGAATTATGACCACCGATACCACGCCTAAAGGTGCTTCAGAACAATTCGAATGTGATGGTATTGTCTATAGCATGACGGGTATTTCTAAAGGTGCAGGCATGATTCGTCCCAATATGGCGACCATGTTAGCTTTTGTTGCCACGGATTTCCCGATATCTGCTGAGATATTGCAACAGCTATTGACGCGGACAGTGAATCGCTCATTTAACCGTATTACGATTGATGGTGATACCTCGACCAATGATTCTTGCATTCTAGCGGCAACAGGTCAGGCGGGTGGGGCTTGTCTAGAAAATCTGGATGATCCACGTTATGGCGTGGTTGCCGAGGTATTAGAGCGCGTCATGACGCGTCTGGCACAGTTAATTGTGCGTGATGGTGAAGGCGCGACTAAATTCATCACCGTTACTGTAGAAGGCGGTGCACATACACAAGAATGTTGTGATGTTGCCTATAGTATTGCGCATTCTCCCTTGGTTAAAACTGCTTTATTTGCTTCAGACCCCAATTGGGGGCGTATCCTTTGTGCCATCGGCTATGCTGGTGTGGTTGATTTAGACGTCAATAAAGTTCAGGTTTGGTTGGATGATGTACAAATCTGTAAGGATGGTGGTGCAGCTGAAGATTATACCGAAGCGGCAGGTGTGGCTGTGATGCAAAGGCCAGAAATGACCATCCGTGTAGATCTCGGGCGAGGCGTGGCGAAAGATACCGTGTATACTTGTGACTTATCTTATGACTATGTCAAGATAAACGCAGATTATCGTTCATAATCATTTGTTTTAAAGCCTCCCACAGGGAGGCTTTTTGCAAATACCGAGTATTTTCAAATACAGTGCTGATGAAACAGCTGAGTATTGTTATTTCATTCTCGCAAGCAAACGCAAGCAAAAGGATAGAGAAGACCTGCCATGAAAGGTTCTAGTCAAGGTATTGATGTTTTAGATCAAGATGCCAAAGCTATTGTGCAACAACACTTAGACCAGTTGGGTGCACCTCAAGGACAAGTACATACTGATGCACATAAGCAGCAGATGTTTGAACAGATTAAAGCGGAATTGTTAAAGCAAGAAGCCGTGTTGGTCGCACATTATTATTGTGATCCGATTGTGCAGGAGTTGGCTGAAGCAACGGGAGGCTGTGTTGCTGACTCGTTAGAGATGGCTCGTTTCGGTCGTGATCATCCTGCAAAAACCTTGGTGGTGGCTGGGGTGAAATTTATGGGTGAAACCGCTAAGATTTTATCACCTGAAAAAACCATTTTAATGCCGACCTTAGAAGCGACCTGTTCATTGGATTTAGGCTGTCCTGTAGATCAATTTACACAATTCTGTGATGCTCATCCAGATCATACCGTGGTGGTCTATGCCAATACCTCCGCAGCAGTGAAAGCTCGTGCCGATTGGGTGGTCACCTCAAGCTGTGCTGTAGAGATTATTGAACATCTCGATAGTCTGGGGGAAAAAATTATTTGGGCACCTGATCAGCATTTAGGGCGTTATATCAAAAATAAAACCAAAGCAGAGATGTTACTTTGGGATGGTGCTTGCATTGTGCATGAGGAATTTCGTTCGCGTGGTATTGAAAAAATGCGTGCACTTTATCCAGATGCTGCGGTATTGGTGCATCCAGAATCTCCGATGTCTGTGATTGCGGTGGCTGATGCGGTAGGCAGTACGTCACAGCTGATTCAAGCAGCCAAGACTTTGCCACAGCAAACCATGATCGTAGCAACAGACCGCGGTATTTTCTATAAAATGCAGCAAGTTGTTCCAGAAAAAACCTTAATTGAAGCACCTACAGCTGGTGAAGGGGCGACCTGTCGTTCTTGTGCACATTGCCCTTGGATGGCAATGAATGATCTGCAAGGTATCTTAGATGTGTTGCAGCATATGCACCAAGAAATTCATGTTGATCCAGCACTGCGAGAGCGTGCCAAACAACCTTTAGATCGAATGTTGGCGTTTAGTGCGGCAATGCAGCGCTAAAAATAAGCAAAATGCCTGATAAATATACATTTGAAGGCTTTTTTGATTTTTTTTTCAAGATAGGTGTTGACGTCGTACGGCGTCACGCCTAGAATGCACACCGTACCGCACGATGTGCGATATGCAAAAGCTGAGATGAACGGAGTATGGCGCAGCCTGGTAGCGCATCTGGTTTGGGACCAGAGGGTCGTAGGTTCGAATCCTACTGCTCCGACCAATTCTTCAAGGCAACGGTATCGCGTGATATTGTATATCATCGTTACGCGCCTGTAGCTCAGTTGGATAGAGCATCCGCCTTCTAAGCGGATGGTCACAGGTTCGAATCCTGTCAGGCGCGCCACTTTGGATATGCCTGATCATTAGAACCAAAATGACGGTGGATGTAGCTCAGTTGGTAGAGCCCCGGATTGTGATTCCGGTTGTCGTGGGTTCGAGCCCCATCATTCACCCCAACTTCTTTTGGAAGTTAAACATCGGAGTATGGCGCAGCCTGGTAGCGCATCTGGTTTGGGACCAGAGGGTCGTAGGTTCGAATCCTACTGCTCCGACCATTTTTAAGATTGAACTGTTTTGCCCGTCAAAAAAATAAAATTCGGAATGTAGCGCAGTCTGGTAGCGCACTTGCATGGGGTGTAAGGGGTCGTAGGTTCAAATCCTATCATTCCGACCAATCAATATTGAGTTTTCTCTCTACCCTATTATTTAATGATCTATTTCTTCTAAATCATCTATCATCTTCTTTTTAAGCCATCTTGTTTTAATACAAAGCATGTTTATTGTATATCCGCTTGTCGGTTTGTTCTATGTTGTGGCTTATTTATCCAATACACATCTATTTAGTTTATAGCTCTACATGGCATTACGTATCTTCTATGCGTGCATGTTTATAATAGGGAAATGCGAATAACCGATGATAAGCGTTATCTATTATAAGCATTAAATATAAGCGTTAAAGTTTTGAAAAAACTGAGGGCATAGATAATCCATTTATACAGTTAAAAATGGAATATCTATGCCCTCGTACAATACAGTATAAAGAGGCTGTATTGTGGTGTTTAAGGAATAATCACAATATTGACGCGGCGGTTAATGGCTCGGTTTTTGTCTGAATCATTCACCACTAAAGGTTGTTTAGAGCCCCGACCAATAATATGAATATTATTGTTGTTAAAACCCTGTTCTAAGAAAATCTGTGCTACACGTTGCGCGCGTTTTTCTGAGAGTTTTTGGTTATAGTTTGCTTCACCTAAATCATCTGTATGGCCGACAACTTTTAGTTTATTCAAGTTGTATTTGTGCAGTTGATTGGCTAAGTGAGTCAATTCATTTTGCTTGTCAGCTGTTATATCAAAGCTATCAAAATCAAAAAGTAAGCGTTCTGGTAGTGCTAATGTCCAGCCTTCATCAGTCAGAACAAAGCCTTCTTTTTTCAAAACACGTGCTTGTTTATAGCTTAAATTCCCGAGATTCATACAGGCATTTAATGCGACAGCCATAAAGATAATGGTGAAGAATTTAAAACTTTTGCTGAGCATGAGATTATTCATTTTCCATTCAATTAAGGTGATATATACCAGCGTTGTTCCATAAGTTTAGCTTTATACATTGCACTATCAGCAGCCGTGATGACATCTTCAGGTGTGCTTGCACAATGAAAGAAAGCAATGCCAATACTAAAACTAAAATAGATTTCAACACCTTCATAATTAATCGGTATTGTACAACAGCTTAATAAGTGTTCACTAATTTTTCTTAAATTATCCTCGTGTTTTATATCTTTAATGATGACACCGAATTCATCACCACCAAGGCGCGCAACAAAATCATCTTTTCTAAGATTGCGGCGTAAGCGTATCGCCATCTCTTTGAGTACGGCATCACCTGCTAAATGTCCGTAGTGATCATTAATAATTTTAAAGTTATTATTGTCGATAAACATTAATGCACTATTTTCTTTTTCTACAGTAGAAAATATATGAAAGAGTTGTTGGTAAAAATAATGACGATTGGGAAGTTGTGTGAGTTCATCATGACGCGCTTGATGAAATAATAAGTCATTTTCGGATTGTAATTGTTGATTGGAAGCCTGAATTTTTTCTAAAAGCTGGTTAAAAACAATAGTAATATCTTGGAATTCTTTGATCTCTGATGGCGGAAAGCGTAATTGATAATTCTTTTTTTCGCTGATGGCATGTGCTGTATCGACTACAGGGCGTATAGAAGTCATAAGGTATTGATATACAGTTCGTACCGACCAAAATAGCACTGCTAAAATAATCAGCAACACCAAGCATAAACTAATAATAATCTTTAAAAAGAAATCCACCAGTTGTGATGAATTACCATAGACAATAATTTGACCAAAATTTTGTTGATTATGCTGGATGTCTAGGGTAACAGGGGTATTAAAAAATAAACGGTCTAAAATATAGTTTAGAGAAATAAAAGTATTTTCCTGATGTGAAATACTCGCCAGTTCCTGATGATTGGTGTCGACAACTTGTATTGAACGAATCGGAAATTCTTCTGCATAATCATTTAAAATTTGATTAATAGTGAGTTTGTCATTAAAGACCATAGCGGGTTGAATGCGTTCACTCAGCGTGTCGGTTAAAATCATTAAGCTCTGTCGTGCATAGGTCTCCATGGTATAAGTCGAAATAACGAGAAAAACAATAGAACAGACTGTAAATGTCAGAGCGAACACAATCAGTTGTGATCTCTTAAAGATATTCTGTAATGATGTAGTGTGATAAATCCGACTAATCATTATCGCTCCGAGGTTTTTGCTAACAATAAGACTCTAGGGTCTACATGTACTTTAGATTGTCCGAGACTATCTAAATTGACTTTAAAAGCTGTGAGCTGTTTATGTTGATATAAACAAAAAGCACTACCAATCTCACATTGTTTGTTTTTAGAGCTAAATGTTAGTACTGGTGGCTTGAGTATGTTGTTTATCGCATTTTGCTCTTCTTGAGCTGATAGTGTCGAAAAAAATACGGCTTGACAAGTAGCACGTGATAATTGCTCAAAACTTAGTGCTGAAACTTGGTAATTATATTTATTTTGTTGAATTGTTTGTCTAAATTGCTGCGCAATAGCAGGGTTGTCGACTACACATAAGATGGGTCTGCTTGACGTGTTGCTATCCCACTTGGCATAACTCAAAATAGAAAGTGTGGTGATATAGAGATCATGTGTAGAAATGGCATGGCTTGTCACAGACAGCCATCCAAAGCTGCAGAGCAGCATCAGCCTTTTAATAAGTGTTTTCATTTCATTTAGAGACGATCAAATATTTAAGAATTATGAAATAAGCTTGGATCGGCATATTCGTGAACTGGATCACTTAAAATATAACACAAAATAAAAAAAATTCGAATTTTTATAAAATAATGAAAAAAGGGGCTTGCACTTAAAAATAAATAGCCTATAATGCACATCCATCGGCGGTGATGTTGATTAAAAGCTTTTTAAAATCAGATGCTTAGCAAATCCAGAGTGATGAGTTAAGCTAAGTGAATTAGAAAGTAATTCAATAAACATTAAATTTTGCTTGACTTATCTAAGATAAGGCGTAGAATAGCCGACCTAGCTTACTCCTGACGAAGTAGTAAGAAGATCATTAAGAGATTATGAAGAACAACTTGTGTGGATTTTTACTGGTTGATTGATCGAAAATATTATCATTGATTGATTGGTAGGAATTACTCGAAGTTTATTTGAGCAAATTTTTTGTCAGTAATTGATGAGCCAGAATTGTGACCTTAAGTCACTAATGATTTTAACTGAAGAGTTTGATCATGGCTCAGATTGAACGCTGGCGGCAGGCTTAACACATGCAAGTCGAGCGGGGGAAGGTGCTTCGGTACTGGACCTAGCGGCGGACGGGTGAGTAAAGCTTAGGAATCTGCCCATTAATGGGGGATAACGTTTCGAAAGGAGCGCTAATACCGCATACGCCCTACGGGGGAAAGCAGGGGATCGTAAGACCTTGCGTTAATGGATGAGCCTAAGTCGGATTAGCTAGTTGGTGGGGTAAAGGCCTACCAAGGCGACGATCTGTAGCGGGTCTGAGAGGATGATCCGCCACACTGGGACTGAGACACGGCCCAGACTCCTACGGGAGGCAGCAGTGGGGAATATTGGACAATGGGGGGAACCCTGATCCAGCCATGCCGCGTGTGTGAAGAAGGCCTTATGGTTGTAAAGCACTTTAAGCGAGGAGGAGAGTACCTTAGATAATACCTAAGTGTATTGGACGTTACTCGCAGAATAAGCACCGGCTAACTCTGTGCCAGCAGCCGCGGTAATACAGAGGGTGCGAGCGTTAATCGGATTTACTGGGCGTAAAGCGTGCGTAGGCGGCCATTTAAGTCAAATGTGAAATCCCCGAGCTTAACTTGGGAATTGCATTCGATACTGGGTGGCTAGAGTATGGGAGAGGAAGGTAGAATTCCAGGTGTAGCGGTGAAATGCGTAGAGATCTGGAGGAATACCGATGGCGAAGGCAGCCTTCTGGCCTAATACTGACGCTGAGGTACGAAAGCATGGGGAGCAAACAGGATTAGATACCCTGGTAGTCCATGCTGTAAACGATGTCTACTAGCCGTTGGGGCCTTTGAGGCTTTAGTGGCGCAGCTAACGCGATAAGTAGACCGCCTGGGGAGTACGGTCGCAAGACTAAAACTCAAATGAATTGACGGGGGCCCGCACAAGCGGTGGAGCATGTGGTTTAATTCGATGCAACGCGAAGAACCTTACCTGGCCTTGACATAGTGAGAACGATCTAGAGATAGATTGGTGCCTTCGGGAATTCACATACAGGTGCTGCATGGCTGTCGTCAGCTCGTGTCGTGAGATGTTGGGTTAAGTCCCGCAACGAGCGCAACCCTTTTCCTTACTTGCCAGCATTTCGGATGGGAACTTTAAGGATACTGCCAGTGACAAACTGGAGGAAGGCGGGGACGACGTCAAGTCATCATGGCCCTTACGGCCAGGGCTACACACGTGCTACAATGGTCGGTACAAAGGGTTGCTACCTAGCGATAGGATGCTAATCTCAAAAAGCCGATCGTAGTCCGGATTGGAGTCTGCAACTCGACTCCATGAAGTCGGAATCGCTAGTAATCGCGGATCAGAATGCCGCGGTGAATACGTTCCCGGGCCTTGTACACACCGCCCGTCACACCATGGGAGTTTGTTGCACCAGAAGTAGGTAGGATAACCGTAAGGAGTCCGCTTACCACGGTGTGGCCAATGACTGGGGTGAAGTCGTAACAAGGTAGCCGTAGGGGAACCTGCGGCTGGATCACCTCCTTAACGAAAGATTAGTGATTGGTAAGAATCCACAACAAGTTGTTCTTCAGAGTATCGAATGTCAAAGACTTTAAAGTATGACGCTTTAAATGAGGGCAGGATGGAAGCGAATATCGCTACGCTGTCTTGCGCAAGTTTTAAAGCAGCGCTTTAAAACTTTCTCAGGGTCTGTAGCTCAGTTGGTTAGAGCACACGCTTGATAAGCGTGGGGTCACAAGTTCAAGTCTTGTCAGACCCACCACTAACTATGCTTGCAAGGTATCTTGTGAGAGGGTGACGGAAGAGTAGATACGAAATAATCTCGTAGATTTAAGCTGGGGACTTAGCTTAGTTGGTAGAGCGCCTGCTTTGCACGCAGGAGGTCAGGAGTTCGACTCTCCTAGTCTCCACCACTCATTATGATGAGTAAGGCTAAGAAAGATTATAGAGCTTAGTAAGCAGAAGTTTATTAACCTCTGTGATTTATCACAGTATCTTGACCTGACGAAGGCAAGATAAATCATTAACAGATTAGAAATTGAGTCTGAAATAAATTGTTCAACTTGATTTGTTTGAAAAGACAAATTGAGAACTAGTAAATGAACACTGAATCAAGCGTTTTGGTATGTGAATTTAGATTGAAGCTGTACAGTGTTTAAGTACACGAAACTTCGAACTGCGATGTTGTTAGTGCTCCTTGTAGGTGCTTGCGACTGTTTGGGGTTGTATAGTCAAGTAATTAAGTGCATGTGGTGGATGCCTTGGCAGTCAGAGGCGAAGAAAGACGTGATAGCCTGCGAAAAGCGTCGGGGAGGCGGCAAATATCCTGTGATCCGGCGATGTCTGAATGGGGAAACCCACCTACTTTAAGGTAGGTATCAATAACTGAATACATAGGTTATTGAGGCGAACGAGGGGAAGTGAAACATCTCAGTACCCTTAGGAAAAGAAATCAATTGAGATTCCCTGAGTAGCGGCGAGCGAACGGGGAACAGCCCATTAAGTCATATTTGTTTTAGTGGAATGCACTGGGAAGTGCAAACGTAGAGGGTGATATTCCCGTACACGAAAGAGCAAATATGATGATGTCGAGTAGGGCGAGGCACGTGAAACCTTGTCTGAATATGGGGGGACCATCCTCCAAGGCTAAATACTCCTGACTGACCGATAGTGAACCAGTACCGTGAGGGAAAGGCGAAAAGAACCCCTGTGAGGGGAGTGAAATAGATCCTGAAACCGCATGCATACAAGCAGTGGGAGCTCCATTTTGGAGTGACTGCGTACCTTTTGTATAATGGGTCAGCGACTTATATTCAGTAGCGAGGTTAACCGTATAGGGGAGCCGTAGAGAAATCGAGTCTTAATAGGGCGTCTAGTTGCTGGGTATAGACCCGAAACCGGGTGATCTATCCATGAGCAGGTTGAAGGTTGGGTAACACTAACTGGAGGACCGAACCCACCGTCGTTGAAAAGCCGGGGGATGACTTGTGGATAGGGGTGAAAGGCTAATCAAACTCGGTGATAGCTGGTTCTCCCCGAAAGCTATTTAGGTAGCGCCTCGGACGAATACCATTGGGGGTAGAGCACTGTTTCGGCTAGGGGGTCATCCCGACTTACCAAACCGATGCAAACTCCGAATACCAATGAGTACTATCCGGGAGACAGACTGCGGGTGCTAACGTCCGTAGTCAAGAGGAAAACAATCCAGACCGCCAGCTAAGGCCCCAAAATCATAGTTAAGTGGGAAACGATGTGGGAAGGCATAGACAGCTAGGAGGTTGGCTTAGAAGCAGCCACCCTTTAAAGAAAGCGTAATAGCTCACTAGTCGAGTCGGCCTGCGCGGAAGATGTAACGGGGCTAAAACTATGTGCCGAAGCTGCGGATGTATACTTATGTATACGTGGTAGGGGAGCGTTCTGTAAGCCGAAGAAGGTGGATTGAGAAGTCTGCTGGAGGTATCAGAAGTGCGAATGCTGACGTGAGTAACGATAAAACGGGTGAAAAACCCGTTCGCTGAAAGACCAAGGGTTCCAGTCCAACGTTAATCGGGGCTGGGTGAGTCGACCCCTAAGGCGAGGCCGAGAGGCGTAGTCGATGGGAAATTGGTTAATATTCCAATACTTCTGTGTAATGCGATGAGAGGACGGAGAAGGTTAAGTCAGCCTGGCGTTGGTTGTCCAGGTGGAAGACAGTAGGCATGCATCTTAGGCAAATCCGGGGTGCTCTATGCTGAGAGTCGATAGCAAGCTAGTTTACTAGCGAAGTGGCTGATACCCTGCTTCCAGGAAAAGTCTCTAAGCTACAGTTACACAGGAATCGTACCCGAAACCGACACAGGTGGTCAGGTCGAGTAGACCAAAGCGCTTGAGAGAACTCTGCTGAAGGAACTAGGCAAAATGGTACCGTAACTTCGGGAGAAGGTACGCTGCTGACGGTGATTCCCCTCGCGGGATGAGCGGTTGGCAGCCTCAGAAACCAGGCCGCTGCAACTGTTTATTAAAAACATAGCACTCTGCAAACACGAAAGTGGACGTATAGGGTGTGATGCCTGCCCGGTGCTGGAAGGTTAATTGATGGGGTTAGCGTAAGCGAAGCTCTTGATCGAAGCCCCAGTAAACGGCGGCCGTAACTATAACGGTCCTAAGGTAGCGAAATTCCTTGTCGGGTAAGTTCCGACCTGCACGAATGGCATAATGATGGCGGCGCTGTCTCCAGCAGAGGCTCAGTGAAATCGAAATCGCTGTGAAGATGCAGTGTACCCGCGGCTAGACGGAAAGACCCCGTGAACCTTTACTGCAGCTTGACATTGAACTTTGACCTTACTTGTGTAGGATAGGTGGGAGGCTTAGAAGTGGTGACGCTAGTTACCATGGAGCCATCCTTGAAATACCACCCTGGTAATGTTGAGGTTCTAACTCTGGTCCCTAATCGGGATCGAGGACCATGTCTGGTGGGTAGTTTGACTGGGGCGGTCTCCTCCTAAAGAGTAACGGAGGAGTACGAAGGTGCGCTCAGCGTGGTCGGAAATCACGCGTAGAGTATAAAGGCAAAAGCGCGCTTAACTGCGAGACCAACAAGTCGAGCAGGTACGAAAGTAGGTCTTAGTGATCCGGTGGTTCTGTATGGAAGGGCCATCGCTCAACGGATAAAAGGTACTCTGGGGATAACAGGCTGATACCGCCCAAGAGTTCATATCGACGGCGGTGTTTGGCACCTCGATGTCGGCTCATCTCATCCTGGGGCTGAAGCAGGTCCCAAGGGTATGGCTGTTCGCCATTTAAAGAGGTACGCGAGCTGGGTTTAGAACGTCGTGAGACAGTTCGGTCCCTATCTACCGTGGGCGTTGGAAATTTGAGAGGATCTGCTCCTAGTACGAGAGGACCAGAGTGGACGAACCTCTGGTGTACCGGTTGTGACGCCAGTCGCATCGCCGGGTAGCTATGTTCGGAAGGGATAACCGCTGAAAGCATCTAAGCGGGAAGCCTACCTCAAGATTAGATTTCCCTTGGAGTTTATCTCCACTAAAGAGCCGTTGAAGACTACGACGTTGATAGGTTGGATGTGGAAGCATGGCGACATGTGAAGCTGACCAATACTAATTGCTCGTGAGGCTTGACTATACAACACCCAAACAGTTGTTGTATAAAGCTCATTCGATTCATTTAAAATCAAATCTACTTGATTCATGTGAAATTCTAGTTACAATACAGACCCAGTTCTAATCCGTTAATAACTCATTTGGTTAAGAAAGTATGGCACTGAATAAAAATGTTCAGATCAGACCAGAAATCACCATAAACAGTTGTGCTGGCGACAATAGCAAGAGTGAACCACCTGATCCCTTCCCGAACTCAGAAGTGAAACCTCTTCGCGCTGATGGTAGTGTGGGGTTACCCATGTGAGAGTAAGTCATCGCCAGCTCATGATTCTAAAATCCCCCAACTTAAACTTGGGGGATTTTTTTTATTTGGAAAAATAAAAATACTGATATATGGTAAAGCGGTTCATACGATGCAATTCGCCAACGTGCTGATCTGTTAGAGCGGCAATGGGCATGGTTATACTATTTGCCAATTAAAAAAGGTTTAGTGCAAGTTTTAGAATGATTACGCAAATAGGATTTAAGGATGGCGGTCGCCACATCTAAATATGTTATTTTGGGATGATGCGATTGTATAACTAATTGTTTTATATAGTTAATTTTGTGAAAAATCAACAATCACTGCTGTATTTCGCATAACATAAGTTGTATTATATTGATTGTAGAAACATTAAAAAACTAGTAGATTGCTAAAGGGATTTTTTATTTCATTAAAATCAATGAAAAATATATTAGAACAGGCTTTTCCTATTCAGCCAATAGAAGTCATTAAAAGTTTATTACCTGACATTAATGGAGCAGGGGAAAGAATAGTTTGCTTGAATGGAGGTATTCTAGAAATTCCTTATAGAATTTATAATGATATGCCTAATTTTTCACAGCTTAATAATTTATCAACGCAAGAGCTTTCGATAATTTACTGTCTTTATTCTAGACACTCTAATGGTCATATACGTCAAGAAATGATCAAAAAACTTATAGAAATCGAATTTCAAGATTTTATGATCCCTTATATATTTTTGTTAGTTGGCGAATATGTGGTAGAAATCATCAATGATATATACCCATTTATTGAAAAAAATAAAGAATTTTTTATTGAATTTATAAATAATAATCATGATCTTACAATTGTAACCTATCAAAGAATGGTAAGTTATTGGAATGAATATTATAGACATAGCCAATATAAGTACTTAAACGATTATCCTGGTAAAAGAATTTTCAACCTATTTGATCCCCATATAACATAGTGGGGGTTATGCGAAATGCTTTTGTAATCCCAAAATAAAAATGTCTAGTTTAGCCGAAGAGAAATTCAAACCATTACCGACACATTGCATGATCTACCAATCATTTTGTGAGTTACGATCATGTCTGGTTATGATTTTTTAAAATTGAACGAAACGGCTATTTTAATTTTGGATACAGCTTTTATTGTTTAAGGAAGTACAGGTATAGCTTAGGTGTGCTTGGTCTGCAAATTCGACCTGATGTGCCGTTGTAGTGAGATATCGATGTAAATTGAGCAACAACACTGTTGTTCCAAACGATGTACTGTATTTGCAGCAATCAAGAAACCTTAAGTGGTAGGGGTGAAACAAAAACTCAGTTGCTAGGCGTGATGCTGGTGTAATTGATTGTCACCCGCGAGCCCTTCAAAATAGCCTATGCCAAAACCTAAAGCGAGTCTGCCTTGGCCGTTTTTATGATGAGTAGCGTGAAGCACGATTAGATTTCAACAATTGCCCATCGCGAAGATGGGCAGATAGGTATGTTTTGGCTTAGCTAGCATTATGCATAGTAGCGCTGGGTCGCATTAGAAAACATATTTACATAAAGCATCGGCAAGAACCCATAACACCACTAACGCGACAATAGGCTCAAGCACTTTTGCCCAGGTTGGTTGTAATGGTGCACTATCTTGTATAGCTGGGCTGTGATCATCGTGATGTTGCTGAACCATTTGATTAAACTCCTTCATGGTTTCATCGAGAGAAATAGTGTCTTCAGGCACTGCTTGTGAGCCGACAAGTTCTGTTAATTCATTACATTGCCAGACCCAGTCAGGCGCTTGTCCAGCCAAATGTTCAATTTGTCCCAGTAATAATTCTTGCATACCATCTTGACCATAATGTGCAGTTTGATCCATTTGGGTCAGTTCGGCAAAATGTAATAACAATATTTCACTACAAATTGCTTCGAAATCGGCAGCAGCTAAGGGTGATTGATTGTGTGCTGAAGTGGTGAGATGGCGAACAATGTCTTGAATAAAAAGTAAATCTTGAGCATGAATTTCTGCATATAGCTGCGCTGGATTGTGCTGCCAAAGCTGAATCAGTTTGCCAAAGAGTAGTGCATTGAGGTGATCCATATGCTCAGGATCGCTAAGATCAGCTGTTTTTTTGAAAAGTTCAGGCTTTTGTATCCTGATTTGTCCAGCAAAGTATTGAACCAGATCAAAGGCCATGTTCTTCTCCCTCACATTTTAATCAAGTATTCTTAACGTTGGTTTTTTCTTCGGTTGCTCTTCAGTGTCTGTTGTTGCTGTATTTGATTCTAAAGTATTTTCTTGTGCTTGGATATGTTGATACTCTTCTGGATCAAAAAATAAACCTTGACCATTTTCTCGTGCATAAATACCCAATACCGCAGCAAATGGTACATAGATATTGGTGGAGACACCCGAAAAGCGGGCTGAAAAATGAATGGCATCATTGCTCATTTGCATTTGATGTACTGCATGCGGTGCAATATTAAGAACGATTTGTCCATCTTTAACAAATTGTGTGGGCACATCGGTATAAGCCACTGTTGCATCAACCAATAAATAGGGTGTGAGGTTATTATCACAAACCCATTGGTAAATCGCACGTGCTAGATAAGGACGGGTCGGAGTAAATTGTGTTGATTCAGACATGGCTAGTACTCATGAATTGGTGATAAATGCTGCAAAACGGTTTTTTTCTTCTGCGGTCATCGATTGGATAAATGCAGGGCGCTGAAAAATACGCTGGCAATATAAATGAATCGGACGACATGGCTTTATGGGTAAATGAATGCCCATCGCTTTTAACCGGATAAAAATTGGCGCTAACATACAGTCTAAAATTGTAAAATTTTCAGACATAAAATAAGGAAAATGTTGAAATAATGGTGTTAGTGCAATCAAAGTATCTTGTAGTTGTTGGCGTGCCTGTTGCTGCGCGGCTAAGTCTAAGGTGTCAGGATGACATAAAATATGGTCAGCCAGTTTAAACCAATCATGCTCGAAACGCCAAATATACTGTCTTTGTTCGGCACGGGCAGCTGGGCTGTCAGCGTAGAGTTTATTTTGGCGGTAACGATCATCTAAATATTCGGAAATAATCGGGCTGTGATAGAGCTTGAGATTATTTTCAATCAACATGGGGAGTTGGTTATAAGGATTGAGGCTGGCGAGATCTTCATCTTCATGATCAACAATAATAAGATGATAGCGTATCGCTTTTTCAGTCAGTACATAGCGAATCCAGTGTGAGCGAAAGTCATCACTGTGGCTATAAATAGTAATCCCTTGTGCTGGTGCGGTTTCGACGGACATATTCCCAAGATTAAACTTCGTGAATTGAATAGCATACTAAACTTGCGCTAGAAAAGCACGGTAGCAAATCAATCTTCATCGACTTTCTACGGGTAGAGCTAAAATTCTGATGAAAAAAAACCTCGGAAAATCCGAGGTTTTTCTGTCCAGTTCTGTAAACGGATTAACGTTTAGAGAATTGAGGACGTTTACGCGCTTTACGTAAACCAAGCTTTTTACGTTCAACTTCACGTGCGTCACGGGTAACGAAACCAGCTTGACGTAGAGATGGTTTTAGTGTGTCGTCAGAAGCGATCAATGCACGGGTAATACCGTGACGGATAGCGCCTGCTTGACCACCAATACCACCACCTTTTACAGTGATGTAAAGATCATACTTTTCAGTAGACTCTAAAAGCTCTAAAGGTTGACGAACCACCATTTGAGCAGTTTCACGACCGAAATATTGCTCAAGTGAACGGTTGTTGATCACGAGTTTGCCATTACCTGGTGATAAGAAAACACGTGCAGTTGCGGTCTTACGGCGACCTGTACCATAATGAGTTGCCATGTGCTGTATCCCTTAGATGTCCAAAACTTTTGGCTGTTGAGCAGTATGTGGATGCTCGCTACCAGCGTACACTTTCATTTTCTTGATCATTGCATAACCAAGAGGACCTTTAGGCAACATGCCTTTTACAGCGCGTTGGAAGATTTCTTCAGGTTTGTGAGCAACTAATTTTTCGAAATTAGTTTCTTTTAAACCGCCTGGGAATTCAGTGTGGCGATAGTATTTTTTATCAAGTGATTTGTTACCAGTCACTTGAACTTGTTCAGCATTGATTACAACGATGTAGTCACCGGTGTCAACGTGAGGGGTATAAGAAGTTTTGTGCTTACCGCGTAAACGACGAGCGATTTCAGTCGCAAGGCGACCTAAAGTTTTGCCAGAAGCATCAACAACATACCAGTCGTGTTGTACTTCAGCTGGCTTAGCGCTGAGAGTTTTCATTAACCACTACCTATTATAGTTGGTTTGGACGAATGACTTCATCCAAACAAAATGGAGTCGAGATTCTAAACGAAATTGCCACCAATCACAATGTAAATCTACCATGAGAGTATAAATATTTCTGTAATATTCACTTAATGCTGCGAATAGCAGCACTCAAACATAGGCAAAGCAAGAATTGCGCATAGCAAACTAACAATTACTCATACCATCTCTTGCAAGAAATCATTGGCAAACTACTGTGCTTTCAACGTATAGCGCTTATAATTGGGGCGAATAGCCTGATGAGATTCATGAATGTCATCATCATGAATCTCATCATCGTCAATGTCGTCAATAATGCTACGAGGGTCAACAGAATATGCTTCCTTTATATGTGACCAGTGGTGAACCAGCAGGGATTGGACCAGACATCTGTTTGGATCTGGCGAAACAATGGTATGCACGTCCAGTCGTGGTTCTTGCAGATCTAAATTTACTGCAACAACGTGCCCAGCAGTTGGGGCAACAGGTTGAATTGCTTCGTTATCATGGTCAGACAACCGCTGCGGAGAAAGGGCAGTTATATGTTGAACATATTGCACTGGCTGAGGCTGTACAGGCTGGTCAATTAAATCCAGCCAATGCGCACTATGTCTTGGCACAGTTACAACAGGCAGCAGATTATGCATTACAAGGGCGTAGTGTTGGGGTCGTGACGGCACCAGTACAAAAATCTGTGATCAATGACGCGGGCATTGCTTTTAGTGGTCATACCGAGTTTTTTCAAGCCTGTGCAGCAGTGGCACGTGTAGTTATGATGCTTGCCACCCAAAGCCTACGGGTGGCGCTTGTGACCACACACTTGCCATTGCGCCAAGTTGCCGATGCAATTACAGCACAGCGTTTGGAGCAAGTCATTGATATTTTAGTACATGATCTACAACAAAAATTTAAAATTAAATCGCCTAGAATCTTGGTCTGTGGTCTAAACCCGCATGCCGGGGAATCCGGTTATTTGGGGCGTGAAGAAATAGAGATTATCAATCCTGTTCTGGCGCGCTACCAAGCACAAGGTTTGGCGATTAGTGATTGTTTACCAGCAGATACCCTCTTTAGCCCGGAACACTTACAACATGCGGATGCGGTATTGGCGATGTATCACGATCAAGGTTTACCTGTGTTAAAATCGCAAGGTTTTGGTGAAGCAATTAACATTACACTGGGCTTGCCTTTTATTCGCACGTCAGTCGACCATGGTACTGCCTTGTCTTTGGCGGCGACGGGGTTGGCAAAGAGTTCAAGTCTTGCGATTGCGGTAGATTTAGCATTACAGCTAGCTGAACCAATGGTTATGCCTTAAAACCTGTTGTAGCGTGCTGATTTTGGTGGGCGGTATTGGCGTCGCCACGTGCATCGCCTGATCAAATCAGCACTTGCCGAGTTGGCAATTTTTTAATGAGTTTGGAAATAATATATGTATCAGATTAATGCCCTAAACCCCAAAGATGAAGGGCATCATACGCGTAAGCGTTTTGGTCAGAACTTCTTACATGATCAACAGGTGATTGCCAAAATTGTCCGTGCTGTTAGTCCGCGTTCAGGCGATCACTTAATTGAGATTGGTCCGGGTTTAGCCGCATTAACCGCACCGTTAAATGCTGAAAGTGAAGCGTTGACGGTGATTGAATTAGACCGTGATTTGGCAGCAGGTTTACCGAAGCGTGTTCCTCATCCAGAACGCTTGACGATTATTGAAGCCGATGCCTTGAAGTATGATTTCTCACAACAATTTCGAGAAAATCAACCTGTAAGAATTGTGGGGAACTTGCCCTATAATATTTCAACGCCGCTGCTTTTTCATTTATTAGAATTTGGTAGTCATATTAAAGACATGCATTTTATGCTGCAAAAGGAAGTGGTTGAACGGATTACAGCCGCTCCTAATAGCAAGGAATATGGTCGTTTATCGGTCATGATCCAATATTATTGTAAAGCCACTTTTTTATTTGAAGTACCGCGTGGTGCCTTTAACCCGCCACCGAAAGTCACCAGTGCTGTATTTCGTTTAGAACCTTATGCCGAAAAACCTATCGTGGCACAAGATGAACGAGCCTTGTCTCGTTTAGTTGGGCATGTTTTTACCCAGCGTCGCAAAACTTTACGCAATAGTCTCAAAGGCATGTTAGGTGAAGATGCTTTTGAACAGACTGGAATTGATCCGATGGCACGCCCAGAAACCTTGGCAATGGCCGACTTTGTGGCATTGTCAGACCACATGGTGAAATAAATGGCGCGTTATAACCGTTATAACTATGTCATTGGCGATGTACAAGGCTGTTTTGAAGCCTTAAAAGCCTTATTGAAACACATCGCATTTGACCCTGAGCAAGACTTTATTTGGTTTGCGGGGGACTTGGTGGCGCGTGGTGAAAACTCTGTGGGTGCATTGCGTTTTATTAAAAAACTGGTTGAACGAAATGCAGCGGCAACTGTGCTGGGCAATCATGATCTACACCTGTTGGCATGTGCGCGTGGCATAAAAAAAATCAAAGAAAAAGATCACATTGCTGATGTGATCAATGCCATTGACAGCGATGAGTTGATTGACTGGTTGAGACGACAACCCTTGTGCTTATGTCCCAATGAGCAGACTATTTTAACCCATGCTGGTATTCCGTGTATTTGGGATGTGGCAACGACGCAGCGTTTGGCACAAGAAGTTGAAGCGGTATTGCGTAGTGAAGATTATGCGGTGCTCGATGCTTTTTTGGCTGAGATGTATGGTGAAAGTCCGAATCTATGGGATGAACAGTTACAGGGACAGGCGCGTTTACGCTGTATTACCAATTATTTAACACGGATGCGTTTAACCGATGCAGTAGGGCGCCTAGAGTTTGATTTTAAAGATCAACTGGATCAGCCGATGCCAGAGGGTTTTGCTCCGTGGTTTGATTATCCGTCCTTGGCAACACAACAACGGCAGATTATCTTTGGTCACTGGGCAGCTTTGGCGGCCTTGCGTATCTCCGCGCGTATTCAAAATGTCGATGGGGGTTGTGTTTGGGGGCAGCACTTGGTGGCTTATCGTTTAGAAGATCAGCAGTGTTTTCAGGTGACCAATCCGATGAGCTAAGGCTTTTAGGTCCGTTTATTGCGAAATCGACCCAGATTTAAACATAAATTTTCACCTTGAATCTCAAAAAAATAGGCGCTTTAAACGCCTATTTTTTTGTTGTACTCAATATGATTTTGAGTCTTGATCAGATGATCTGCAATACATCCAGCAAGCTAGGCGTTATTGCAGAAAATGTATAAAGAGTGGCAGCCAAATGGCTGTAAATACTGCATTTACAGCCATGCCAAAGGCAGCATAACGTCCCGCAATTGAGCCGCGCTGCCAGGCTTGTGCAGTACCAATGGCATGTGCTGCCAGACCGAGTGCTAAACCAGATGCACGTTCATCATTGATATTTCTAAGGATGAATGGTGAAAAGGCAGCGCCAATTAAACCCGATAAAATGACAATCAAAATCGTCAGGCTGATCGGAGAGTTGAGGAGGTGTGCAATATTAATTGCAATCGGTGTCGTCACAGCACGAGTTGCATAAGCCATGATATCTGGCTGGGCAATGTGTAATAGATAAGCCAAACTCATTGGAATGGCGACCGCACTAAAGCTGGCAAAGAGTAAAATGCCCAGCATGGCTTTGAGGGGTAAATCGTCATAACGCATTGTGGCGAGTGGAATCGCCAAGGCAACAGTCACATAGCCCAATAAATGATTAAACAGTGTGTTGACGTCTTGTTGATATTGCTCATAAGGAATTTTAAACAGCAATAGCAGCACGACCACAAAGATCATACTGATCACAATGACTGGGATTTGTGGTAGTTTTTTGTTGATGGGTTTGGCACACAAATAGGCAAATAACGTGATCATAAAGCCGATCAAAGTACTGAACATGCTGAGACTCCTATAACCATTTCTTTGCCATCTGGGCATAGACCCAAAGTGGAATAAGTGTGCTGACTACCATAATAAACAGAAAGACGGGGATGTCTTTCATGTGAAAGAGTGTGATTAATGAGCCTGCACAAACCGGAAGAAAGGCAAAAGCACTTTCTTTCATGAGGGTGTTGTTGGTGTCGAGGATGCGTGTGGGAATACGTTGAAAGCGACGATAAACCAGTAAACACATCAACAATGCCAGGAGTCCCACCAGATTACCCAGTTCTGGAACATGAAATTGTGTCATGACCCATACGGCTGTTTCACGAAACAGCACGATGAGTCCTAACATAAACAGCCAAGCGGTCCAGTCGATTTTTTTTAAGTCGTCCATTATTTATTTATCTGAAAGTATTAAGCGCCTTTCAAGTTTTAACCGATTTAATCTTTCTTTTCAAACTCTTCTAGTACTGGTTCAAACTCTTTTGCGGCTGTTCCGAGCACTTGATCTAGAGATAAATGTGCTTGCCCAAGCAATTGCAGTAGTTTTTGCGGTGCAATTCGTACTGCTAGATGTAGGTTGCCTTCGTCATCATATTCTTCAGATTCAATAACTTGAAGTGCATATAGTTGATTACGTAATTTGCCATCTGCCGCTTTGAGTTTGAGTTGAAAAAACCGTAGACGCCCCAGTAAATGTTCTTGTACTGCTTGACGTAGTAGGTCTAAACCTTGCCCGTGCTGTGCCGACAGATAAACACGTTCTGGTAGGTGCGGTTTGGCATAAATAATTTTGGGCTGTTCATTGCTTTGATCGATTTTATTATAAACCTGTAAAATCGGAATATCGGCACCGATCTCCTTGAGCACGCTGTCTACTGCATCGATTTGCTCTAAGTAATCAGGGCTACTGCTATCGATCACATGGAGTAATAAGGTTGCTTCTAAGGTTTCTTCAAGTGTAGCTTTAAATGATTCGACCAAGGCGTGTGGAAGATGACGAACAAAACCTACTGTATCTGCCAACACCAGTGGGCCAATGCCTTCCCAATTGAGACGACGTAAGGTCGGATCTAAGGTGGCGAATAACTGATCGGCTGCATAGACTTCGGAATCTGCCAAGATATTAAATAGTGTAGATTTTCCTGCGTTGGTATATCCCACCAATGACACGGTTGGAATGGATGCTTTTTGCCGTGCGGCACGGCCTTGTATACGTGTCTGACGCACTTTCTCTAATTTATCTTTGAGTTGCCCCATACGGATACGCAGTAGGCGGCGGTCGGTTTCTAATTGTGATTCACCGGGACCACGTAGACCAATACCACCTTTTTGACGTTCTAAATGCGTCCAGCCTCGAACTAAACGGGTCGAGAGATGTTCAAGCTGCGCCAGCTCAACCTGTAGTTTCCCTTCATGGGTGCGGGCGCGTTGTGCAAAGATATCCAGTATGAGCCCAGTACGGTCAATGACACGGCATTTAAAAATACGTTCTAAGTTACGTTCTTGGGCGGGGCTTAAACTATGATCAAAAATAGCGAGGTCGATATCTTCTGCTGCGATGATGTGCGCCAGCTCTTCAGCTTTACCACTGCCAATAAACAGTTTCGGATCGGGTTTAATGCGCTGGGCAGTATGATGTTGCACAATGTCGGCACCAGCTGATTTGGCTAATAATCGAAATTCTTCAGTATCGAGGTCTTCTAATAATTGTACGCTGACACTGATTAAAATAGCGCGTTCACCACCTTGATGTCGATCAAAATATTCCACAGAGATCAGGACTCACTTAGCTTAAAACTTTAGTTTAAAGCATAATCTGGAATATGGCGTAATTGTTTTGCAGTATTGACAAGTTTTTAGAATATGCTTTGCTGTGAATAAGTTGTTTATAATGAGCAAACAAAGCTTTTAAGTGAACAAATTAAACAAACGATATAAGCTAATCACTGCACCCGCAATAAGAATCAGCCAACCTACAAGCTGACGCCAAGATTGTTTAGATTTACGCGGCTGTTGTTGTACTTTCATGTGATGCCTATATTATATTGCAATCGCTCGCTACGATTGGATGACCTTGTAGAGTTATTTCACAATACAAGTTTGGAATACCATTGGTTAGTTGTTTAATGTTTAAATTTATATTTGCGCTGTTTTGTCTCGTCATCGCAAATTTATACATTTGAGTATAAACATTATAATAACGCTATTTAAGCAATATTTTATAGAGATTATAATTATTTCACGACAGAAAAGAGGTGAATCTTCTGGTGGCAAAGAACGCTTTAACAAAATTATTTCTTTATACTCGAAAAGTTGGATTAATGACTCGGGTGGTGGGAGAGGGTCTTTATTTAGTCTATCGTCATGGTTTATATAAAGATCCTAATAATCCCCACAACACCAGATATGTACAATATTTCTGTCGCAGGCTGTGTGATGTCTTCAATTTAAAAGTAGAATTACATGGTGAAATTAATCGTCAACCCGCATTATGGGTCAGCAATCATATATCTTGGCTCGATATCGCGGTATTGGGTTCTGGGGCACGTATATTCTTTTTAGCCAAAGCTGAAATTGAAAAATGGCCATTATTGGGAAAAATAGCCAAAGGTGGCGGCACGCTGTTTATCAAACGCGGTTCAGGTGATTCATTACGTATTCGCGAGCAAATCGCCTCTTTTTTAAAGCAAGATATTCCAGTTTTGTTTTTCCCTGAAGCGACCACCACGGATGGAACACAAATCAAAAGAATCCATGGACGTTTATTAGGCGCGGCAATTGAAGCACAGCGTCCGGTACAAGCATGCGTGATTTGCTATGTGAATCAACACGGTGAACTCGATAAGACCGCACCATATATTGGTGATGTTGGCTTTGTCGATCATGTTTTGGCAGTTTTTGAAATGCCACAAGTGACGGCGCATTTAAAGCTATTACCTTTGATTGATGTACAAGGTCATACGGTAGAAAGCTTGACCAGCACAGTACAGCATATGATGCAACAGGCTTTAGACGAATTACATCAACAGGTATTGCATTAACGGGTATGACATCAACGGGCTCTTCATCCATAAGTTCTGTGCTGTTTTTGAGCGATCGATCAGATCACAGGGTTGTTGATCTGATAAATAGATTTTTAAGCTAAGGTTTTAAGCTAAGAATTTAAGTGCATGTTTTTAAGGCTATACAGATCAAACTTGGCTTACATGAACCCTTCTAAGGGCAGCCATGATACCAGCTTCAATCCTATTTTTTTCCACCATTTCATTTTGGGTTCTTTGTTGTAGATGATGGTTTTATCTGGAAGTTGACGTAACCACTGAATTTTATTGTCAGGGTTAAGACGCAGCTGGTAGGCATAGCGTTTTAAATTGTTGTCCATAACTTGGTGAACCAGTGTGGCTAAGTGTTCACTGTTGAGGATCACCCCAATCTCGGTATTGAGATTTGAAGAGCGTGGATCAAAATTAAAAGAACCTATAAATACTTGTTTATTGTCTAATACCATGAGTTTGGCATGCAAACTAGAGCGACTCAGCCCCTTCAGACTGACCCGTGTTTTCCTCGAGAGCTCTTCAATGGTGCCATCGATGGCCTCATCTGGTAATGCAGGTAAAAACTCATAGAGCTCCACACCATTTTCTAGCAGCTGCTGGCGGTATTTGGCGTAGAAAGCATGCACGACTGCTACATCATTGGCACGAAAAGAGTTGGTGAGGACTCGAACTTTTACACCATTTTGGGCTAACTCGGAGAGTTTGTCTGCACCACGTTGTTCTGGGACAAAATAAGCCGAAACCAAATCGACATGTTGAACCGGCGTTTGCAGATTTTGAATGAGTTGGAAATTGAGATGTTCTTCTTTTTTGGCGCGTGCTTTGATCTTGTCGGGAGCATCTTTGACCACTTCTGCTTTGACCCAGTTGAGATCGATATTTTGATTGAGCCATTTTTCAAAATCATTGGAACGATTAGAAAGATCGAGATAATTTTGTACCGTGACTTTTTGATAATGCGTAGTCAGCTGTTGTTTGAGACTATCAAAACGCAAGGCATTGTACTTCGGGTTGACCACTTGTATGACGGGATAGGCATATTCGTGGTTCCAGTATTCATCAAAAGAGTGATTGATATCATCGACGGCATCGCCCACCAGCATGACATCTAGGTCTGAAAATTGGTAGTTATCACTGATATTGTAATATTGGTTGCTCATATTACGCCCTCCAATCAGAGAAACCTGATGGTCGGCGGTAAAGGTTTTATTGTGCATACGACGATTGATACGCTTGAGATCAAGTACCATATCAATTGCGCGTAAGGTTCTAAAACGATAAGGGTTAAAGAGTTTGACTTCAATATTGGCATGTTGGCTTAAAGCCAGATAAACCCCTTCCATGGCATGGGCATTATTGTCATCAATTAATAAACGGATTTTTACCCCACGATCTGCCGCCTGTATAATTTTATACAGTACCAAGGAGCCAATTTTGTCATTATCCCAAATGTAGTATTGTAGATCTAAAGTTTTTTCAGCACGATCGATGAGGTGAATGCGTGCAGCCAGCGCATCAAGTGGATCATATAAAATATGATAGCCAGTAAGCTCTGGATTTTTAATTTTAAGTGCTTGGATGAGTTGCCCTAAGCTGGTGTCATTGGTCTCAATGTCATAGGCAAATTTAGCTGGGGTCGCGAGTCGTTTCGGCAAGGTACTGCATGCACTCAGTACACTGAGTACGCAGAGTAATATCGCCATATTTTGCAACACGACATAAAATCGTCGTGGTTGGCTTAAGGCTAAATATTTTATGGTCTGATCGTCGCTACGCTGCATAATGTATTCGGTGTAAATTTAGAGCTAGAGTATAATCATGAATGCATAAAAGATAAATATTTAAACCCTGAGTAAATTTTTACTAGATTGAGATGTGCTATGTTAAGCCCGAATGTCGTCCTATTCAGTTTTTATATCTGCTTTGCCGTATTGGCATTGTGGGGTATCGCACAAGCATGGATTAGCCAATCTAGAACAGAAACCATTCATCCGTTGAAAGCATTTTTTCATTTATTAGCATTTTATTTGTCTTATTTATTATTCCCTTTATTGGCATTTAGTGCTTATGCGGGATGGCATGATATTTTCTCTCTCAAACAAAGTATATTTATTGGCGTATTGAGCAGTGTATTGATTTATGCGCGCTTTATTGAGCCGCACTGTATTCGGGTTAAACATCGACAGTACAAACTCAGCCATGCAGAAGCATTTGCCAGACCCATTAAAGTGGCTTTGGTGGCCGATCTCCATATTGGTTTGTTTTCTGGGCATGAACGGCAGTTGAAGTCGATGGTTAAAAAAATTAATCAGCAAAATCCAGATATTATTGTAGTCGCTGGGGATTGGACCTATGAACCTGAAGATCAACTCGTCGATGAACTTGCGGTACTGAAACAGCTCAAGGCACCAGTATATTCGGTCAATGGCAACCACGATGAGCAATATCCTGGTCCTCCCATTCAACAGCTGTTATCAAATGCCTTGGCACAAAATAATGTCATAGACATCGAAGGCAAAATGGTTGAATTTGATGATTTTCGTTTGATTGGTGTGGGGGACTTATGGGCTGGAAAAAGTGATATGCGCTATATGCCAGATTTACCACAAGATAAACCTTGGCTGATTTTGTCGCATAACCCAGATACGGTTGATATGGTGCCACCGCTGTCAACACGTCCGCTGATGTTGTCTGGGCATACCCATGGTGGGCAAGTTGAACTGCCTTGGTTAACCAATTACATCATGAAAAAAGTCTCTATCTTAGGGCATAAACATGGCTTTTATCAGCATGATAATGCCGATGTCTTTGTGACTGTCGGCATTGGTATGGTGGGTATTCCATTGCGCTTTTGTGTGCCGCCAAGCATTGATATGATTGAGCTTAGTTAATCAGCATATTGCTGCAATGCATGGCAATCATGCACTGCAACACGATGACGGTTGCTCGTTAACCCTCATCGTGTTGTGGGAGAAGTATCGATAGGATCAATGTACTTAACACTGATGTTAAAGCTGATGTTAAAGCTGATGTTAAAGCTGAGTTGTTAATACTGCTATTTAAATTTGATTGTTGACGTCATCGTGTTTGGTTTCACGAATCGCAACAAATGCCAATAACGATAAGATCGATGCGGCTGTTAAATAATACCCCACAGCTGGCAGACCGTAGCTATCAGCCAATTTGGTCGCAATTAAGGGGGCAAAGGATGCACCAAAAATACCTGCCAAATTAAAGGTGAGTGCTGATCCGGTATAACGCACTGATGTTGGAAAAATCTCTGAGAGCACGGTACCAATTGGACCATAGGTCATCCCCATGATCGACAGTCCAATACATAAAAATAGAAAGACCAACCAAGGGCTGCCAGAGTTGAGTAAATCGGCAAAGACCAGACCAAAAATGGCTGAAGCAATACAGACGGCAATAGAGGTGGCTTGACGTCCAAACTTTTCAGCACAAATTGCAGACAGTGGAATAAATGCCGCAAAGCAGAAAGTGGCAACTAACTGTAGTTTCAGAAAATCATTGCGTGAATACTTGAGCTCTGTGGTTCCCCAGTTTAAAGCGAAAACGGTGGTAAGATAAAACACCACAAAAGTACAGATTGCAGCAATAGTCCCTAAAACCAACATTGGAAAATGTTTAACCATAACTTGTTCGAATGGAATATCGACTTCTTTTTGTTGGTTCAGTACTTTTTGAAAGGCGGGTGTTTCATGCAATTTAAGACGAATATATAAACCCATCATCACCAGTAAGGCACTGGATAAAAATGGAATGCGCCAGCCCCAATCCAGAAAAGCTTGTTCTGACATCAATGCCCCTAAAATGAGGAATGAGCCTGTTGCCAAAATAAAACCGATTGGTGCACCGAGTTGAGGGAACATGCCGTACCATGCACGCTTGCCTTCGGGGGCATTTTCTGTGGCGAGTAATACCGCGCCACTCCATTCTCCGCCTAAACCGAGTCCTTGTCCTAATCGGCATAAAGCCAATAAGATCGGAGCGGCTAAGCCGATTTGCGCATAACTGGGCAGTAAACCAATACAGACCGTTGAGACCCCCATGGTCAATAAGGCTGCAACCAGCGTTGCTTTACGTCCGATACGATCGCCCAAATGACCAAAAAGTGCGGCACCAATTGGACGGGCAATAAAGGCCAGGGCAAAGGTCGCAAGAGACTGAATAGTCGCTGTTTTGGGATCTGTGGTGGTGGGAAAAAATAAATGTGGAAAAATAATGACAGCAGCAGTGGCATAGATGTAAAAGTCGAAAAATTCGATGGTCGTACCAACTAAGCTGGCAAATAATACCCGAACTTTTGAATTTGTTGGTGCTGTGTGCTGTGAGTCTGATGTGATTGACGCCATAAATTTACCTTAGACTTTGTAAAAATAAACACTAGTTTCTAAAGCGTAATTTTTTTAAAAAAGGCGTAATTCTTTAAAAAAACAACGAAAGTTCCGCATATACAGGGCTTTCAGGGTCACTGATTATCCAGTAGATGCAGAATGAATTAAGTACCAATAGATCGCGAAGAAATGTGATCCTGCGCCTAATAATACAAATACATGCCAGATGGCATGGGTGTATTTTACTCGTTTTAAGGCATAAAACAATGCGCCGATGGTATAAGCTAAGCCACCGATAATAATCAGATTAAGTGTTTTTGAAGGCAGAAATTCTCGCATATCATCAATGATCAATAGTGCCAGCCAGCCCATGGCCAAATAGGCAAAGAGCGACAGCTTTTCAAATCGATTGACAAAGAATAGTTTGAGTAGGGTGCCAAGTGCAGCAATGACCCATAGTGCAATGAGTAAATAATGCGCTTTTTGTGTTGGAATTGCGATGCATAACAGGGGGGTATAGGTTCCTGCTATCAAATAATAGATTGCAGTATGGTCCATTTTCTTGAGTAAAAAGCGTTTATAGGGATTACGTGCTGCATGATAGAAGGTTGAGCTGGCAAATAATAAAACTAGACTGGCACTGTAGACCAATAGACCAATATTTTGACCAAGACTTAAACCTTGATTGTGTTGCATGAGGGCAAAGCCACCGAATAGTGCTAAAACGGCACCGATAGCATGGCTGATAGCATTTATTTTTTCTTCTAAAGGATCGTAGTCGACCGTTGGAGAAGTTGTTTTCATGCGTTTATTATCCTTTAAAGTACAAGTGTATAATAATACAGTTTTACCTTTAAGTTAAGTCGTTCTAAAATAGGTCGCTAATTTTTGTGAGTGTAATGCATGTCTACGGCGAATTCTTGGTCAGAGCAACAACAACAGTTCTTAGATGCTATTTTGCAAGCTATTGAAGAAAAAGATTTTATTAGGCTTGTGCTCAGTCAGTTTGCCACGCGTAGCGATGAACTACAAAAAGTGACTGTACGTTCTATTGTGTTGCAACAACAGCTGCAATTGTCAGTGCTTTATCGTTATCCACGTCAAGATATCACCAAAAATTATCCACTTTCTGAAGCGATAACCTGTTTAAGCGAATTGTTATTACAGGCGAAACAAGCCAATTTATTTTGTCAGCACAAAGATCTGCAATTAAAGAAAACCAAGAAATCTTGGCAGTTGACCCAGCAGCTTAAATCGGCTCAGCACACGGAGGTTGCTGCTATTCCCCCTCAACATGACCGTCGTAAAAAACGTTATGTCGATCAAAATAGTCCATTCTTAAAATACTTGGGGGTTTGCGATGCAGAAGGGCAAGTGATTCCGAGTATGGCGCGTAAATGGAAACAAATTAATAAATTTGTTGAAATATTTGCCAATGCTTGGCAGCAGCTTGATTTTTCACAACAACTTGATTCGTCACAAGCCGATTCATCACAACCCGATTCGTCACCGCTTAACTCTCTACAACAACGCTTGCATGTGGTTGACTTTGGTTCAGGCAAAGGCTATCTAACGTTTGCTTTATATGATTATTTACAGCAACAACATGCCCTTGCACAAGCACCACAAGCCGTCGTCACTGGCTTGGAGTTGAATGCACAGATGGTTGAGTTTTGCCAAAAAGCAGCGCAAGCCTGTCATTTTGAGCAACTGAAGTTTTATCAAGATGATGTCCGCCGTTATCAGCCCGAAGCCCTTGATGTGATGATTGCATTACATGCTTGTGATATTGCAACGGATTTTGCAATTCATAGCGGCATACGCTTGAATGCTGCAATGATTATGTGTGCACCCTGTTGCCATAAAGAATTGCGTCCACAGTTACGCAGCCCAGCAGTGTTACAACCCATGTTGCAATATGGGTTGCATGCAGGACAACAAGCCGAAATGCTGACCGATACCATTCGTGCCTTATTGCTTAACGCCTATGGCTATGAGTGTAAAGTATTTGAGTTTGTTGCCTTGGAGCATAGCAGTAAAAATAAAATGATTTTGGCAACCAAGCGCAAATCGCCGCCACAACCTGACGCTAAAATATTGGCAGAAATTGCGGCATTGAAAAAGATGTACGGTATTCAACAGCATAGTTTGGAATTGCTCTTGAATGATCAATGGCAAGCGCATGATATTGGTAAAAAATGCTAATATTTTTAACGTGCTAGATGAAGCGTGTTGGGTAAAAAGTGATCTTGCTAGCGCAAGAGCGGTAGCGAGCACAGCATTCAGTAGCAACGAAACGATCAGTGGCAACGAAACGATGACAAAAAGGAGCAAGGGATGACCCAGATACGTATAGTACAAGGGGATTGGCAGCAATTGGCACAAGATGCCCGATCCATTCGTGAACAGGTGTTTGTGCAAGAACAGCAGATTCCAGTTGAAGATGAGTGGGATGATCTCGACGAAGCATCAGAGCATTTTGTGGTCTATGATCAACAACAAGCTATTGCAACAGCACGTTTATTGCCAGATCACTCTATTGGGCGAGTTGCCGTTTTGGCGACATATCGCGGGCAGCAGATAGGCTATCAGTTAATGGCGTATATTATTGCATATGCGCGTCAACAGCAGCGACCGAATCTATATCTATCTGCACAAGTACAGGCACTCCCTTTTTATGAGCGCTTGGGTTTTCAAGCGACAGGAGCAGTGTATTTAGAGTGTGATATTCCACATCGTCATATGGATTTGCTCTTGAGTCAGCCATCTTAAGCTTAAGACCAGATGCAGCACAGGGAGTTATGCACTGCATCTCTGAGCACCTATTAATTTTTAGACGACGTGCTTAGTGCTCGCTGTGTGTGCTGCTATGTTGTGGAGCTTTGGCTGCTTCAGCAGCTTGTTGCTGTTGTTTTGCTGTTTCAAGTGCTTCAGGTGACATGGCAGGAGCTGTTTTAAAAGCATGTTGTTGCGTATGTTTCTGTTGTTGGCTCGGCATATAGTCAGGTTCATTGCTCATGGCAAGATAGAAAATACCGAGGAATAATACACTGAGTACAGCTGCGATACCGAGGGCTTTCCACCCCCAAGGAGATTTTTCAGGAGAAATAGCTTTATTATTCATCAGCACGGCTTCCAAAGTCTGCGTATAAAATTGCCAGTATCATAGCATGATTTTATGTGTTTCGCCGACTTTGAGGATGGCTATAGATCGCTGGCTCTAGTGGTTAAATAAGATCTAAAGCAATGAAAAAACAGCACAAAAAAATAAAATTAAAAATTAAAACAAAAAATAAAATAAAAAAAGCCCAATTTCTGAATAGAAGCTGGGCAGAGGAAAATAGCGCAATGTGGCTAGAAAACGATAACGATCAAAGCTTTATTGCAACGATAAAATAAGGACTACGCTGACATCAATGATAACCATGCAATTGACGGTAGAGTCCTGGTGTTACACCAGTCCACTTTTTGAAAGCACGGTGGAACGTACTGGTTTCACTAAATCCAACTTGTTGAGCGACATCTTCGAGGGTCAGTTTGGGATTGAGTAAGAGGTGAATCGCAGCGTCACGACGTAATGCATCTTTGACACCTTGATAACTTTTACCCTCTGTTGCCAGTCGGCGTCGTAACGTTTGTGGTGATAGATAGAGCATAGAGGCGACGTCATTTAAGGTTGGCATTTCCTCACCAATCTGACTTTTGAGCACATCGCGAATACGCGAAGTGAGTGAATTATTATTTTTAAACTTGACCAAAAGCTGAGCTGGTGCAGCTTTGAGGAACTCCTCTAAAGCCTGTTCATTTTGGCGAATGGGTAAGTCGAGATAATCAGCCGCAAAGGTAATTTCAGTACGTTGCGCATCAAACTGCATGACTGGCGCAAAGAATAGGGCATCGTATTCGTCGGCATGCTCTGGGCGTGGATAGCCAAAATGTACACGTTCCAAAGGAATACGACGTTCGATTAACCAAGAAGCCAGACCATGCCAAATCATCAACATGCTTTCAGTAATAAAATGATCGGGATCCATGCTTTTGGGAACGAGAGGGACCAAACGCGCTTCGTGTTTATCACGCTCAAGACTCACGGACCATTCATCACCGAACAATTTATAAAACTGCGAGGATAATTCTAATGCGTCACCCAATGTTTTGGCATGAATAATCAGTTGGCACATGATGGCAAAAGTGCCCAAGCGACGTGGCTGGACATCAAAGCCCACGTGTTCATCTTGAGTGACCATCCATAACATTTTGATAAAGCGCGTATATTGCTCTGGCGAAATACGGGCTTTGGGTTGACGTAATAATTCAGCTTCAATACCGACGTGGGAGAGTAAAGTCTCGATGTCCATACCTAGACGTTTAACCCCAGTCAATGCGGCATTGACGAAGTGGATACTAATCGTATCGCGATTGACATTAAATCCTTCTGTCTCTTTTATATTCACGTTTTTTTGACCTAAATGACGCTAGAAATAATTAGTTTGGCGATTTACAACGAAGCAAATCTAGTTTTTACATGGTAAATTGCCGAAATGATCAAGGTAAATGGCTGAACATGACATTGTTTCTGATGTTTTTAAAACTTTTATGCTGATCATTTTAGATGTACCGTGCAAAAATATAGTCAAATAAATGGGTTAAAGCTATTGAAATAGCACGCCTTTTTATAGCATTTTTGTTTTTTTATTATTTTTGTGCTGCAAATGCGACTAGACAAAATCTGTGAAGTCGATTTACCAAAGTGATCATTATTCGTTTTAAAATTTGTTTCAAAGTCAGAGTCTAGTGAAATGAATATAGAAAATAATGCATTGATTGCATGTGCTTTATTAAATTGTACGCATGAGTAGGTCAGATTAAAAATGACAGCTCTTTAGATCAAACCAAATGGGGCGTGTGAAACTGCATGTGCTTGAGCATTATGCAGTTTCAGCGTTAGATAGGATTAGCCTGATTTTAAACGTGGATAACGGAAAATCACTGCTACTAGACTAAAAATGGCGAGTGCCCAGCAGTAGTAAACATGCTGAATTAGGCTAAGCGGTGAGATTTGTGCAATAGAACAGGCTAAGAGCAATTGTGCACCATAAGGAATCAAGCCCTGCACAACACAAGAGAAGATATCCAGTAAAGCCGCTGCCCGTTTCGGGTTGACGCCATATTCTTTGGCGACTTCACGCGCCATATCTCCAGATAAAATAATGGCAACAGTATTATTGGCAACAAATAGATTGGAACAGCAGATTAATAAAATAATCCCCAATTCACCGGCACGTTCACGACCAATTTGAATGAGATTGGTTAGCGCATAAATCCGTGCAATTAACCATTTTAAGCCACCTTCATGTTGCATCAATGCTGAGATACCACCCAGTAATAATGACAAAAATGCCACTTCAAACATTGCTGTGAAGCCGTCGTAAATCGCGTTATTCCAGTGGGAAATGGCAAAATTATCTTGGTAAATTAAGCCAATTATTCCAGCACTGACGATGCCAATACTGAGTACAGCCAAGACATGTAGACGACTAAAAGCCAGTACAAAGACCAATAGATAAGGAATAATCAGCCAAATATTATACGCTTGATGTTGAATCTCATGCTGTGTGTGGCTGAGTAGTAAATACAGGATGATGGTGCACAGCGCAGCGGGGAGCGCAATCCAGATATTAATCCGAAACTTATCTTTGAGTTCGACATTCAGACTGCGTGTTGCCGCAATGGTGGTATCTGAAATCATGGACAGATTATCACCAAACATGGCACCACCCACCACAGCCCCAATGGCATAGACCATCGCGATATCCGTTGCATTGGCAAAACCAAATGCAATCGGCGTACAGGCAGCGATGGTGCCCATTGAGGTACCCATCGCAGTTGCAATAAATGCCGAAATCACAAACAACATGGGGAGTACCCATTGTGCTGGAATGATCGACAAAGCAAGTTGTACTGTGGCATCAATGCTGCCAATTGCTGTGGAAACACTGGCAAATGCACCTGCCAGCATAAAGACCATGAACATTAAAATCAGATTATGGTGACCTGCACCCCGCAGGAAAATGTCAATGGCACGGTTAATGGAACCGCGAAAAGTCAGCACAGCCAGCAGTATTGCGGGCAGTGCTGCTACGGGCGCTTTGGTTTGATAAAATGCGAATTCGCTACCCATCCAAGAATAATAGATGCCACTGCCTAAAAAAATCGCCAAAAATAACAGCAGGGGTAATAAAGCCAGTGCACGGGCAGGCGTGGTATTTTCATTGGGTTCGGTCATAAATACGGGGAGAAATAATAATTGCTGCGTAGTATAAGGCAGCTAATGTCAATTCATAAGTGCTCATCTTTTAAGGGGTGAAAATTAACACAATCACTCCGCATCATGCTTTGCTGTCTGGTGTCACAGGGTGTAGGGGGGTGAAGGTCGTTGCGAAAAAAATACAATTAGTAAGCTTTGATCATTGAGAAACATTGCAATTTATAGATAAATGTAGCAGTTAAAACGTGCTGCCTGTGAGCGAGTGAGTTGCGAGATGATTGCGGCCTTGGGACGAGACTTCCATCTAGAGAAAATCACGTTACAATGCAAACTCTGGTACTTTTTACTCGATACACTCCTCATCGAACAGCATTTAAGGATATCTTCAGACTATGTCACGTTTAGCCACTCGATTTGCACAGCTTAAATCTCAACAGCGAAAGGCATTGGTTTCTTATGTCATGGCTGGAGATCCACAACCACAGGTCACTGTACCGCTACTACATCAAATGGTGGATGCAGGGGTGGATGTGATTGAGTTGGGATTGCCATTTTCAGATCCAATGGCGGATGGTCCAGTGATTGCCTTGGCTGCAGAACGTGCCTTGGCGGGCGGAACCAATACCTTAGATGTTTTGCAGATGGTCAAGCGCTTTCGCGAGCAAGATCAGCAAACGCCAATTGTGTTAATGGGCTATTTAAACCCATTAGAAGTAATTGGTTATCAACAGTTTGTTGCAGCAGCACATGACAGTGGTGTCGATGGGCTGATTATTGTTGATCTTCCACCAGAGGAAGCAGGCAGTTTGGACCAAATTTTACAACAGTATCAAATGGACCAAGTATTCTTGTTGGCGCCAACCTCAACAGATGAACGCATTGCTTACGTGGCTGAACGGGCACGTGGCTTTATTTATTATGTGTCATTAAAAGGGGTGACTGGCGCTGCCAGCTTAGATACTGCTGAGGCCGCAGCACGAATAGAAAAAATTAAAGCATTGACCGATCTACCCATTGGGGTGGGTTTTGGTATACGTGATGCAGCATCCGCAAAAGCCATGGGTCAAGTTGCCGATGCCGTCATCGTCGGTAGTGCCTTGGTCAAACCTTTTGCAGAGTGTTCGATCGATCAAGCCGTTGATCAAACGGTTCAAAAAGTAAAGGAGCTTCGAGCTGCGCTCGATGAGTGAGTATGAATCAACAAGTCAAATCAGGGAAAGTTTTGAGTCCCGTAACGCCGTGGACTGAGCGTGCAGTGCCTGGCATTGATGTTGCAGATGAGCAGCAGAGTCTCAAAGCAATCTATACTGAGCCAACCATTGAGTGCCCCGAGTGCCATGCTTTGGTGACTCGTACTGCCATGTCATTTAATGTCTATGTTTGTCCGCAGTGTGATGAACACCTACGTATGAAAGCACGTGAGCGTTTGAATTGGTTTTTTGATCAAGTGAACAGTGAGCTTGGACAAGAGTTTGTTGCCAAAGATCCGCTAAACTTTGTCGATAGCAGAGCTTATCCAGCGCGAATCAAAGAAGCACAGCAAAAAACCGGCGAAACCGAAGCATTGGTGGTGATGCAAGGTCAGTTGAAAGGCTTGTCGATGGTAGCCTGTGCTTTTGAGTTTGACTTTATGGCAGGCTCAATGGGAACCGTTGTGGGGGATCGTTTTGTGCAAGCTGGCGAAAAAGCCATTGCGCTGAAACAACCTTTGGTCTGCTTTGCATCTTCTGGCGGTGCGCGTATGCAAGAAGGCATGTTGTCTTTAATGCAAATGGCACGTACAGCGGCGGTGGTTGAGCGCGTTAAAGCCGCAGGTTTACCTTATATCGTGGTATTAACCCATCCTGTGTATGGCGGTGTAACGGCATCTTTGGCAATGATTGGTGATGTGCATATTGCTGAACCTAAGGCTATGATTGGTTTTGCGGGTAAACGTGTGATAGAACAAACTGTCCGCGAAAAATTAGAAGAACCATTCCAACGTGCTGAATTTTTGCTTGATCATGGTGTGATCGATCAAATCGTTCATCGCCATGCATTACGTGATACTGTATACCGTATTGTATCGAAACTGATGAATTTACCATAATGCGAAACGCACCGCTTGCCAGCGATAATTTGGCGACATGGCTCGATTACTGGGGTCATGTTCATGTGACTGGAATTGATTTAGGTTTGGAGCGTGTGCTCCCTGTGGCAGAACACTTGGCTGTCACGCAGCCCTCTGCCAAAGTCATGACCGTTGCAGGGACCAATGGTAAGGGTTCGACCACCACAACCTTGGCGGCTATTTTAAATGCCCAAGGTTATCGTGTTGGGCTTTACCAATCGCCTCATATCTACCGTTTTAATGAACGGGTGAAGCTTGCGGGACAGGAAGTAGCAGACCAAGTGCTCATCGATGCATTTTGCCGTGTTGACCAAGCACGGCGAGCATGTGGGCTGAGTCTGTCTTTTTTTGAAGCCACCACTTTGGCAGCTTTGGTGATTTTCCAACAAGCAGATTGTGATGTCTGGGTGTTGGAGGTCGGTTTAGGCGGTCGCTTAGATGTGGTCAATGTGATTGATCCCGATGTGGCTGTGATTACCAATATCGGTTTGGATCATATCGATTGGTTGGGGGATAGCATTGAAAAAATTGCTTTTGAGAAAGCCGGTATTATTCGTCCCAATATTCCTGTGATTTTTGCTGGTTTACAAGCACTGCCACAAGCCATTGCTGATCGTGTCGCTGCCTGTAAGGCAACACTCTATCAAGCCCAACATGATTATTTTTATCAGTTCGCAGCAGATGGACAAAGCTGGAACTTTGCTAGCCCAGCTGCAACGCTAAAATTGCCATTAGGTCATTTGGCGCTTGAAAACCTTGCTGCGGCGGTCGCTGCCAGTCTTGTTTCTGGTTTAGAGATCTCCATGGCGGCAATCCGCCAAGGCGTGGCTGAAGCGCGTTTGGCAGGGCGTTTTGACTGTAGGCATATTTCAAATAAAGCCGTGATTTTTGATGCTGGACATAATCCGCACGGCGTCGAATTTTTATTAAGACAATTAGAACAATACCGACAATTAAACCCGCAATATACTGAAATCATCGCAGTATTTTCAATGTTGGCAGATAAAGACATTGAAAGCACTGTGAACTTGTTGAAAAAGCACGTTGTAAAGTGGAAAATAGCGCCAGTAATTGTGCCGCGTGCTGCATCTATTGCACAATTAAGCCAAGCTTTGCAAGATCAAAAGTTTGAGTCTTTTGCGCATGTCGCTGCAGCATTTCAGTCAGCACTTGATGAAAGCAACAATAATCAACTGATTTTAGTGTGTGGATCGTTTCATACTTTGGAAGCGGTCTGGGAGTATTTAGAAGAATGTCAATGAATAACAAACAACGTTGGCTAGGTGGTGTTGTTTTATTGGGAGGAGGCGCATTGTTGGCAGCATTACTTCTAAAAGGCAAAGAAGAGCTACACCAACAAGAAACACAAGTTCGTCATCCAGTTGAACAAGTGCGTCAAGCGAATCCTGAAAACCAGCCTGAAGCTGTGCCATTACAGCCTTTAACGGTAGACGTAGAGACTGAAAAACGATTACTCGCAGAGCAAAAACGTGCGCGTGAAAAAGCCAATGCCGAGCAAGAAGCCAAAGCTGCAGAATTTTTGCGTATGCAACAACAAGCTGAGGCTGAGGCTGCGCGTAAAGCGGCGGAAGAATATGCTGCATTAAATGCTCGTCGTAAATCGGCACAAGATAGTTCTGATAATATTCCACCAGAATTGGTGAATGATGCGAAGAATAAGGCAGCCACTGCAGCAAAGACCACCGCAGCAGAAGAAGCCAAGAAAAAGGCAGAGCTGGAGCAGAAACGTCGAGAGCAAGCTGCTGCCAAAGAGAAAGTAGACGCTGACAATAAACGTAAAGCTGAGGCAGAACAAAAAGCCAAAGCCGAGGCTGATGCCAAGCGTAAAGCTGCAGAAAAAGCCAAAGCAGAAGAAGCCAAGAAAAAAGCTGAAGCTGATGCCAAGCATAAAGCGGAAGAAGCGAAGAAAAAAGCCGAAGCCGAGAAAGCACGACAAATTATGGATGGTGACAGCGGCAGCAATAGCGGTAAACAGTGGATGGTACAAGTGGCTTTGGCTGCCAACCAAGCCAATGCCGATGCCTTGGCGGCTAAGCTACGTGCCAAAGGTTATAAGGTGACGCAAAGTAAAACCAGTAAAGGGATTCGTATCATGGTTGGACCGGCTAAGGACCGTGAAGCGGCAGATGCTACACGTAAAAAAATCAATAGTGATAGCAGCCTCAATATGAAATCAGCCTGGGTAATTGACTGGGTGCCATTGGATCAGCGTTAATCAGGTTGCAATATGGGGATGGATGTTCAATCGCTTATTGCGTTAAGCACAAGCACAAGCACAAACACAAACATACAGGCATAAAAATAGGGCGCTAGATGTGCCCTATTTTGTGGTCAGGTCGGCTTAAGATTTAAGCTTGACCTTCAGCAGCAGCCTGAGCACGTTGTAAGTTGGCTTCAAACTCTGCATCAAAGTTAATTGGGGTTAAAAGCAATTGTGGGAAGCTGCCTTTTACCACGACATCGTTCACTGCTTCACGTAAGAATGGGAACAAGATGTTCGGGCAGTAAGCACCGAGCACATACGGTAGACGGTCTTCTTCGATGGCATCGATCAGGAAAATACCTGCTTGTGTTACATCAACAATAAACGCTGTTTCACCGGCATTATTGGCTTGTACGACAACTTTTAAAGACACTTCGAAATGAGTGTCATCAATTTTTTCAGCCGCAGAAGATAAGTTAATATTTAATTCAGGTTGCCATTCTTTGGTAAATACAGCCGCACTTGGGACTTCAAAAGAAATGTCTTTGGCATAAATACGTTCTAAAGCAAGTTGCGCTTGTTGTTCTTCACTCATTGTATATTTCCTAAAGTGATGTTTATAAAAACTGAAATACTATAAAACTAAAATACTATAAATATGAATCGAGTCGTCCTTCACGCTCCAAGGCGTAGAGTTGGTCGAAACCACCAATAAACTCATCGTTAATAAAAATTTGTGGCACAGTACGATGCTTGGTTTTTTGCATCAAGGTCATGCGTACTTCCGGATCTTCATTGGATAAGTTGATTTCGGTGTAGGCAATGCCTTTACGTTCCAAGAGTTGTTTGGCACGTACACAATAAGGGCAAGAATTGGTTGAATAAACCTTTACATCAACTGCCATGATTTAGCATCCTCTAAGCTTTTTTGGCTTTAATGAGTGGAAGACCTTGAGCTTTCCAGTTACTGATCCCGCCGTCTAAACGATAGCTGTCACGATGAGCCACTTGCTGTAATGCACTACCTGCAACTTGACCTAAGTTGCAAATAAAGACTAACGGACGTTCGGCAGATTTTAACTCTTCGATATGACTCGCAATTTGACTGTATGGGATATTGCGGCTACCACTAATATGACCTTCACGAAAATCTTTGCTGTCTCGTAAATCAATCAGCATGGCATTTTTGGCTTTAATCAAGATACCCAGCGATTGTGGAGAGATTTTTCGTCCATTGCGTTGACCTTCAAAAAAGAAGAACAGTACGATCAGAACAGCCAATAGGCCAAATAAAAAGGGGTGATTCCCCATAAACTCAAACCAACGTTCCACAAATCACCTTATTACCAATCAAAAATTGCGTAGAGTATAACGCATATATATGGTGATCTAAATCACCGCTTCAAGTCTCAGTACCGAGAAATTTAATTTTTTTGTTGCGCGAGCTGAATTTCATCCAGCAGACGTAAATAGCTGTCCAAGCGCCGCGCTAAAATTTTGCCATCGGCAATAGCCTGTTTTAAGCCACAGCGTTGTTCATGTAAATGGGTGCAATTTCGAAATTGGCATTGACCAAGATGTTGCGCAATATCTGGAAAGCCTTGTTCTACTTTGTCGGCACTCAAATGCCATAAGCCAAATTCACGAATTCCCGGAGAGTCAATCAAGGCACCTTGCTCACCAAAATGAATGAGCCGTGTCGAGGTGGTGGTGTGTTGCCCCAGTGCTGAATTTTCAGAAATGATATTGGTTTTTTGCAGTGCGTCAGGCACGATGTGATTGATAATTGAGCTTTTGCCTACACCCGATTGCCCCACAAAAGCCACGGTTTCACCTTCTAAGCGTTGTTTGAGCGCACTGAGATCTGCACTCGATTGGCATTGCATCACTTCATACCCTAAATCTTGGTATTGTGCCAATAGCGTTAAAATGGGGTCTTGTGCTTGTAATAGGTCGATTTTATTGAGCAATAATAATGCTGGAATCTGTGCATCGGCACAAGCAACCAAATAACGGTCCAGCAAACCGGGGGCAACTTCTGGTAAAGGGGCGAAGACAATAACAATTAGGCTGATATTGGCTGCAACAGGTTTTACTTTATGATAGCGATCTGGACGTGTCAGTAGAGATTGTCGTGGTTGTATTGCAGTAATAATACCGAGCCCAGTATTGGGATCTGCTTGCCATTTGACGCGATCCCCAGTGACCAATTGTTCAAGGTTGGTTCGGGTATGACAACGCCAAACACTATGTAATTGAATATCCTTCCAGAATGGTGCAGCTTCACCCGCAACAGCCGTTGCTGGAATGGGGGATTGCGCCGGAATAGAGAGCGCTTCAACTTCAAGTTGACGACCATAGTGTTGTACCACTAAGCCTTCTAAATCATGTGAAGTGTCGGTTTCTTCTTGACGGTTTTGCTGTTGTTTCTGAATACGCCGTTGCTGTTGTTCAGTCAGACGTCGTTTACGAATCAGGCTCATTCAAGTCCTAGTTGTAGTCAGTTTGATGCACAAAGCAAAATAACACGCTATGCATGTTATTTACAGCAGATCACGCATTAATTTGCTACTATATTTGTTTTTATCTCTGATGAAGATTGCATTTTATGAGCAGCACCCCTGATAGTCGCCTAATATGGATTGACCTAGAAATGACTGGGTTAGATACGGACAATGATCAAATTATCGAAATTGCGACCATTATTACAGATGATCAGTTAAATGTTTTGGCTGAAGGGCCTGTGTTGGCGGTACATCAATCGGATTTGGTTTTAAATGCCATGGATGAGTGGAATACACGTCAACATGGTCAGTCTGGCTTGATTGAACGGGTACGTCGCAGTAAGTTGACAGCACGCGATGCTGAGCAACAGACTTTGGACTTCTTAAAGAAATGGGTCAATGCAAAGATTTCTCCAATGTGTGGTAATTCCATTTGCCAAGACCGCCGTTTCTTACACCGTTTAATGCCAGAGTTGGAACAATATTTTCATTATCGTAACCTTGATGTGTCTTCGATTAAGGAATTGGCAAAACGCTGGCGCCCTGAAATTATGAGTGGGCTTAAGAAAAATGCCTCACATTTGGCTTTGGATGATATTCGTGATTCGATTGTCGAGTTGAAGTATTATCGTCAATATTTCTTTATTCAAAATACCTACTAAGTTTTAAAATAGAGGTAGCTCTAAAAATAAAAATGCTGTGCCTATAAAGATGTTATGTCGATAAAAAGTGTTGCTGCCGTTGCAACCTGTTCAGCTTCATTGGTCGTCATGCGATACGATGAGGCTTTACAGCGAGCTCGGTGAGGCGCTAAGCACAGGATTTGCAGCTTTACAGTATGTGTTAACGGTCCTGTAAAAGCAGCGTGTTAATTTGTTTTTGTATGAAAAACATACTTTTTATTTGTTGAATTTTCGCTATACTCGATGGGAAATCGCATGTCAATGCATTGATGCAAGACATTTAACATTCTTGAACTTATAACGTTGTATTCTAATTTTTTGGCTTTTATCTTTTTAAGAGTATTTTTATGCAAAGTAATAATCCTATTTTAAATCGGGTCGAGACCTATAGTGATCTGAGCGATCCAATGACGGTGCAAGGTGCAGTACAAAAATCTGTGCTGTTAACCGTGATTGCTGCTGTGGTGGGGCTATCTTTATTTGTTTATAGTTTTATGACCTTAAACCTTGGCTTAGCCATGGCTGCTGCTGTGGTGGGTGCTATTGGTGGTTTAATTCTCGCTTTAGTCGCAACTTTTAAACCCAATACGGCACGTACTTTAGCCATCCCTTATGCCTTATTTGAAGGCGCATTTTTGGGCGGAATTTCAGTTATTTTCCAAGTGAAATTTCCAGGTGTACCGCTACAAGCATTATTGGCAACCTTCTTAACGACGCTGGTCATGTTTGCTTTGTATCGTTTCCAAGTGATTCGTGCCACTGAAAAATTTAAAGCTGTGGTGATGTCTGCGTCTATAGCCATTGCTTTAGTTTTTGTTGTACAAATGGTGATGAGTTTAGCTTTTGGTTCAAGCATTCCTTATATCTTTGAAAGCAATTGGTTAGGGATTGGTTTTGCTGCCTTTGTGGCAGTGATTGCTTCTTTGAACCTCATCTTAGATTTTGACATGATCGAATCTGCTGCAGCACAGCGTGCACCGAAAAACTTTGAATGGCTTTGTGGTATTGCCCTCTTGGCAACCTTGGTGTGGATGTACTATTCATTCTTACGTTTATTGGGGCTATTGCAAAGCAATGACTAATCAGCTGCAAAGCAATGACTAATTAGCCGCAAAGCAATGACTAATCAGCTTTACAAGGCTGAGCCTTTCAATAAAAAACGCGCTTTCGGCGCGTTTTTTATAGTATATATTACATCTAGTCGCATTCAGGCATAATCTAGTTGCATCTAAACATAAAGAGCTATTTTGCTTTAACGCTGCAACGCGAACGATGTAATACGATTTTTAAGCACATCGCTAAATGAAAAAAAGGTGCATTATGCAATTTAGTAATTGCCTTAAACTTGGCATTATGCATCATCATCTAATTCGAGTGAGATAGCATGGCACAAGGACTTTTAGCAGGTAAACGTTTTTTAATTGCAGGCATTGCCAGTAAACTGTCAATCGCTTATGGCATTGCCGAGGCACTACATCGTGAAGGTGCAGCTTTGGCATTTACCTATCCCAATGAAAAATTAAAAAAACGGGTAGATGACTTTGCAACACAATTCGGTTCAACGCTGGTCTTTGCATGCGATGTAGCCAATGATGCAGAAATCGAGCAAACCTTTATTGACCTAGCACAGCACTGGGATGGCTTAGATGGTGTGGTGCATTCAATTGGTTTTGCACCAGCACATACTCTAGATGGCGACTTTACCGAAGTCACTGATCGTGAAGGTTTCCGTATTGCACATGATATTAGCGCCTATAGCTTTGTGGCGTTGGCACGTGCTGCAAAACCGCTATTGCTGGCGCGACAAGGTTGTTTGTTGACTTTGACCTATCAAGGTTCAGAGCGCGTACTGCCAAACTATAACGTTATGGGATTAGCCAAAGCATCACTGGAAGCCAGCGTACGTTATTTGGCTTCAAGCCTCGGTGCTGAAGGCATTCGTGTAAATGCGATTTCAGCGGGTCCAATCCGGACTTTGGCAGCTTCGGGAATTAAATCTTTCCGTAAAATGCTAGATACCAATGCCAAGATTGCACCATTGAAACGTAATGTCAGTATTGAAGATGTGGGCAATGCAGCATTATTCCTGTGCTCACCATGGGCCAACGGTATTACGGGTGAGATCTTATATGTCGATGCGGGTTTCAACACTGTAGGCATGAGCGCAGATTTGATGCAAAGCGAATAAAGCACGCTATCAAGCTATAAGGCTTATAAATAAGGCTTTAGACTAAAGAGGCGACCCTATGCGGTCGCCTCTTTGGTTTAAGTTATGATGATGGACTGGGGTTTATAGCGATAGCATAGACCTAAATAGCGTTAAGGGTTTATTGGCTAGTGTTTTGCTGCTGTGCCTTTTGCTCAGGGTTTTCGGGTAATTGCTGAATTGGGCTACCGCCTAAAGCTTGCAATAAGGTGACATAGGCATTGTATTGGCTTTGTTTGGTTTGCACCAAACTCAACCGCGCATTACGGGTGGTTTCTTGGGCATCCAATAATTGCTTAAGTGCAATGGCACCATTCTTATAACGGACCTCGGTCAGACGTTCAGATTTTTCTGCCAAGTCCAGATTTTTCTGCTGTAAGGCAACTTGTTTGTCTAGCTCTAGCCGTTGTGATAAGGCATTTTCTGTGTCAGCAAAAGCCTGATATAAGGTATTGCGATATTGCACAATGGCTTTTTCATAATCTAACGCACTGATTTTTAAATTACGTTTCATGTCATTGTATTGCAAAAAGGGTAGCGTTAGACCTGCTCCGAGAGTTGCAATCGGGTTTTTCAGGGCATCTGCCAATGAGCTACTGCTCCCGACCAAGCCGGTACTCAAACTGCCTGTTAGGCTAATAGAAGGATAATAACTGGCTTTGGTGGCGTCTTTATTGGCAAGACTTTCTCTCAGGCGTAGCTCTGCTGCCTGTAGGTCTGGTCGTCTAGACAATAATTCGGCAGGTAGTCCAGCGGTAATAGCAGGCAATTGTGCAGATGGTAATGTTTGCGGCTCTTGGATTGTGAGTTGCTGCAATGGAATTTGTAGCAAAACAGCCAAAGCACTACGGGTTTCTACACGTTGCTGCTCAATCTGACTCAGGCTGGCTTGCTGACTCTGCACCGCCTGTTGCGCTTGGGTGAGATCTAAACCAGAGACTGAGCCCGCACGGTATTGGCTTTGCACCAACTGGTAGAGTTTTTCGGTTTTTTCAAGATTGCTTAAAGTCACTTGGTGACGTTCATTTAAATATCCCAATTGCCAATATAAATTGGCAGTGGTGCCGATCAGTGTCTGTGCTGTGGCTTGCAGGTCTTGCGCTGTTGCCAAAGCTTCCCATTTGGCTGCTTCAGTTTGCCGCGCGAGCTTGCCAAATAAATCGATTTGGTAGCTCAGTCCAGGATAATTTAAACGAAAACCGCTATCGCTATGACTGCCGCCCTCTAGCTCAAATTGATGTCCTGTACTGATTGAGGCATCACTGACACGAATCCCTTGTTGGGCTTGTGCCAGCCCGGCTTTGAGCTGTGCTTGTTGCAGGTTAATGCCAGCAACTGCCAAGTTGCCATTACGCGCAATCACTTGCTGTACCAACTGGTTGAGCTGGGGATCTTGAAATAAGGTCCACCATTGATCTGCATATTGTGCAGGATAGGCATTGGCCGTTGATGTCGCATAGGCAAATTGCTGCGGCACGCTAACATTGGGGGCTTGATAGTCGCTTTTGACGATTGCCTGACAGCCAATCAGGAGCTGGCTTAATAATGCGATACAGCCGGTGGTTTTAACATGATGAATTGACATCATAGACTCCTTATTAGACTTATTCTCGAGACAAAGCGTCGACAGGGTCGAGCTGTGCGGCATTACGGGCAGGGATAAAGCCAAAAACTACCCCAATCAAGGTTGAGCAGACAAATGCAGCAATAATCGATGAGCTGGAGTAAGCCATTTGGAAACTGGCACCAGCAAAATGACTAATCACTTGACCCACTGCCAAGGACAGTAATACGCCAAGTCCCCCACCTAAAATACAGACTAAAATTGCTTCGATTAAGAATTGCTGCAAAATATCACTTTGTCGTGCGCCTACCGCCATGCGTACCCCGATTTCTTGGGTCCGTTCAGTCACGGAAACCAGCATAATATTCATCACCCCAATGCCGCCAACTACCAGTGAAATAACAGCAATTGCTGAGATTAGCAGGGTCATGGTTGCTGTGGTTTGCTCAATGGCTTCACGAATACTGTCTGAGTTTTGGGTAAAGATATCCTGTGCGCCATGACGTTGTTCGAGTAAGGAGATAATGGCATTTTCTGCCGCCGCACTCGAGTATTCATCTTTAATGCGCACAATCACACTGCGTACATTACTTTGTCCTAGCATACGGCTCATAACGGTGGAATAGGGCAGGTAGACATTGAGGCTGTCATTGTTAAACATACCTTTTTGTGCATCGGTGACGCCAATAATACGACTCGGCACGCTGCCCAATAAAATCACTTCACCCACTGGGTTATTGGTATTGGGGAAAAAGGTATTGGCGGTGTTGGAGTCGATGACGACATCTTGGGCACGGTGTTGGACGCTGTTTTTATCAAAACTTTGCCCATATTTAAAGGTCATGCCTTTGACATAAAAATAGTCTTCACTGACACCATTGACCGTAGTCGCTGCCTCGATTTCTTTATAGCGCGCAGTGACATTACTGGTGGCAGTTGGACTGACCCCATCGACATAGGGTTGCTCAGCCAAGGCTTCGGCATCAGCGGGGATCAGAGTCTTGGCTTGAGCGGTTTTGGAGTTGTCACCAAAGCCACGCCCTTGGAATACAGTAATAGTATTGGTGCCCAAACTACTGATATTTTCTAAGATCTGCTTCTGTGAACCATTCCCCAGCGCAACCACAGAGACCACCGAAGCAATCCCGATGATAATCCCCAGCATGGTCAGAAATGTGCGCATACGATGTGCATTCATTGCCAACAATGCCATACGGAAGGCTTCGCTAAAGCGATCAATCGCAGCGCGCCAAGGCGCTGATTTTTTTTGCTGAGTTGTGGTTTCTTTGACTGCTGCCGAATCGAGATCCGCCGCGATTTCAGGAACATTGGGTTGGTCAGAAATGATTTGACCATCACTGATCTCAATGATACGCGTGGCATTCTTGGCAACTTGGTGATCGTGGGTGACCAAAATAATGGTATGACCATTTTGATTGAGTTCACGCAAAATGCGCATCACTTCAATACCACTATTTTTGTCGAGCGCACCAGTGGGCTCATCGGCTAAAATGACTTCACCACCATTCATCAAGGCACGTGCAATCGAAACCCGTTGTTGTTGCCCGCCTGAAAGTTGATTCGGGCGGTTTTGGGTTTTGTCAGATAAACCTAAGTCACTGAGTAATTGGACTGCGCGTTGCTGACGTTCGCTCGCATCTACTCCAGCATAGACTGCTGGGACTTCTACGTTGCCTGCTGCATTTAAGTCATTGAGCAAATGGTAACGTTGGAAAATAAAGCCGAAATATTCACGGCGCAATTGTGCCAACTCATCAGGACTTAAGCGTCCTGTTTCACGACCATTGACCTGATAGCTACCAGCACTGGGTTTGTCCAAGCAGCCTAAAATATTCATCAGGGTAGATTTACCCGAACCAGACTGACCAACGATGGCAACCAACTCGCCAGCATAGATGGTGAGATCGATGCCTTTGAGAATTTGTACCGTCGATTCACCTGCTGGAAATTCACGAATCAGATCTTTTACTTCCAGTAAAGCGCGTTTTTGATTCATGATTAAAATCTCATTGGACCGTTGCTGCGTTTAGCGGCATTGTTACTGGCATCTGCACCATCAGCAATGATCACTTGGTCATTTTGTTTTAAGCCACGCAGTACTTGCGCATTCACACGGTTATTGAGACCAATTAGAATTTGTTGTGGTTTGGCACTACCATCTGCTTGTAAAACACGAACTGTTGCCACAGAGGCCTTGCCTTGATCAACTAAAGCTTTTTCTTCGGCAGTAAGGTTGAGGCGTTCAAATTGTGGGGCTTTGCTGTTGTTACTATTACTTCTATCAGCACGTGCTGCAGCGCGATCACTATTGCGTGCAGGGGCTGCGCTACCGCTACGTTGACGTTGCGTATTTTGTAAAGCGGATGCGGGTACCATGAGGACATCTTTGGCTTCGGCGAGAATGATATAAACTTGTGCAGTCATATCAATACGCAGCTTGCCATCATCATTGGGGGCATCAAATAATGCGTTGTAGTAAATTGCACTACTGCTAGAGCTTGAAGAGGTGGAGTTGTTGCTGCTTTCGGTGTTGATTGAGCTCGGGGCAGGTTCGACTTGACGCAAAGTGGCATAGCGTTTTTTCTCGCTATCGCCCAAGGTGGTAAAGTAGACTTTTTGTCCCGCTTCCACTTTCATGACATCTGCTTCAGACACTTGTGCTTTGACTGTCATGGTATCGAGTTGTGCCAGCTTAACAATGGTTGGTGCGCTTTGGTTCGCGTTTACGGTTTGACCTTCTTCCGTCACGATGGCAACCACCGTACCACTCATCGGTGCCACAATGCGGGTATAACCCACATTTTCTTTGGCTGTGTCTAAGTTCAAACGAGATTGTTCAATTTGCGCATTGATCGAGGCGATATTGGCTTGTGCTGTTTTAAATGCAGCCAAAGCACTTTCATATTCTGCACGCGATGTCGCATCTTGCGCATACATATTTTTTTGCCGTTGATATTCTGCTTCAACTTTGGCTAAGTTGGCTTGATTCACGGCCAATTGCGCTTGTTGATTTTTAATATTGGCTTCAGCTGTTTTGAGGTCATTTTCTTGGCGTACCGAGTCAATTTGTGCAATCAATTGACCTTGTTCGACCTGATCGCCTAGTTTGACGTACATTTTTTTGACCTGACCAGACACCTGCGCACCGACACTGACGATTTTGGTTGCTTCAAGATTACCAGTTGCCAATACGGCATTTTCTATATCACCACGGCTAATTGGTGCCGTAATGAATTGCGGTGTTTGTGGTTTGGGTTTTAAAAAGACCCAAGCGACAATGGCTAAAATAGCGATACAGACTGCAATGATAATAACTTTGGTTGGTTTTATTTTAGGCATGATAATCAAGCATGAGCAGGTCAATAAATGTCGGCTGATTATAAAGTTTAATTAAGGATAAAGCGTGAATATTTTTTGAATAGAAAATGGAGTGATATGTAACACAAAATACAGGGATTTTTTCTTTGGCGTTGGCAGATTTTAAATGAATTTTTTGTTGCGATAAAGCATTTAAGCGGATGCTTTTTAACCCTTCAGTACAGCTTGTTTGGGTTTTAGTTGTTCTAAAGCCAACACCCTATTTAAATCCAAGTCAGCGTTTAATTAAACCCAGCTTTAAGCTCGCTTCAATTAAACCAGCGCCAGTTAAACCCAGCTTTAAGCCTGTTTCAATTAAACCAGCGCCAGTTAAACCAGCTTTAAGTCAGCTTCAATTCAACAAGCTGTTATTAAATCTGTTTAAATTCAGCTTAATTCAATTCAACCAGCTTAAACTGAAAATGCTTGGTGATGTGATTGGAGATGTGATGTTAAGTTAATGCCATAGTGGGCGCCCACAGAGTTCAGCAACGCATTGTTGTAAGAGCAATTGTGGGTTTTCAGCACGCATGCCTTTGATGGCGGCATCGACGCGTAACAGCAAACTCGGCCAGGTCAGAAACTGCTGTGCAGACAGGCGCGCTAAAGCATGTTGATACATAGCAACTTTATTACGCCAGATACCCAATTGAATCGCATTTTGTGGCTGTTCATAGAGCTGCATCAGTAAGCGCATTTCTTTACTCAGTGTCCAAAGTATTAAGCTTGCTGCTTCGCCTGACTGCTGTAAATATTGCAAAATCTTGGTGGCTTGCGCGAGATCTCCCCGGAGTACAGCATCACTCAGGTCAAAACTACTGTAGCGCGATTGATCTTGTAAGCATTGTTGCAGATGTTCGATCTCAATCTGCTGCTGTTCTGGGAAGGTATCGGCAACTCGCATTAAACTATTTTTGGCTGCCAATAGATTATGTTCATGGTGTTGCTCTAACCATTGCCAAGCATTATAGGTGAGCTGAATACCCAAAGCTTGCGCTTCGATATTTAAAATATTTTGTCGGTCACGTGCGGAGTTGGCAATGAGATTTACCAGTGTTCCGTTGGCTTCTACCGTCTGAAAGAAGCTGGATTTCAGGCTATTGCTGTCTTGTTTGGGCATCACAATCAACAATAAATTATGCTCATTGTGCTGAATATACTGCTTAAGAAGTTTTAAGCTGGCAGCATCGGGTTTGATATTGCCATGCACTTCAATGGCCAGTTGCTGGGAAAATAATGACAGACTATTGAGGGCGTTAAATACGGTTTTCCAGTCGGCAACACTATTTAAATCAAAACGTTGCCGCTCTACATTGTGTTGTTGCCAGTCTTTGCGAAAGGCTTGTAAGAGATTTTGCTCCAGCAAGGGTTCCTGACCTTGCATGAGCCAGACACCACGTGCCGCATGAATACGTTTTAACGCTTGTAAATAATCGATCTTCATATCTTAAACATCTTGCTGGGTGGCAGGAGTGATGCGACATTATCATCCATGATCTCATCATGAATAAAGAATGGCTGGATCGTATTTGATACGCCAGCCATCGTGTACAACTTTGCAGCTACCAATAGAGAACACGCCCAGCAGCTCAACGGGGTTGCTTGACTGGAACAGCGTATAGGCTGCTTATTTTTGCTCTTGCTGCACTTGTTCCGCAAAAGAGGGCAGCGTACCTTGTGCTTTAGGCAGGCGATTATTGACCACTTGGTGGGTAATCTGCCGAGCAATGTCATCAATTAAGACTTGTTGTAGGTAACGGTTTTGTTGATCTTCGGTGTTTACTGTCGCGACGTCATATTGATAGCTACGATTTGCCATCACAGTCCGTGGTTCGGTAATTAAACGACCTTGTCGATCTTCAATCTGAAAGGTTACGCTCAGTCTTAACAGCGTTTCTACCAATTTACCACTCAGTTCTAAACGACGTGGTTGGTATTCTAAAATACGCAATACATAAGCATCTTCTGCCGCGGTCATTTGAATACCGGCAGCCGTCAGATCAACGCTTAGGCGTTTTTCTAGGGGGCGTGCATCGGCAGGCAAAGCGAGTTGGAGTTTGCTATAGCTGAGCGGCGCAGTGGTTGCACTGGTCCCTTTAAGATGGAAACCAGCACAGCCTACCATGCTTGCACTCAATCCAAGCGTGATCACGATAGCGGCTATACGTTGAACAAAGTGCATGCTGAACCTCTATTTTTCTGTGCGATTGCAATAAAACAATCTTGTCGATTAAACAACGAAGTTAACCAATTTGTTGGGAACCACGATTTCTTTTTTGGTTGCACCTGTCAAGAACTGTTGTACCTCAGGCAAGGCTTTTGCCAAGGCAATCAGCTCATCCTTATCGGTATCGACAGCAACCTCTAATTTAGCACGAAGTTTGCCATTGACTTGTACCACAATAGTTTGTGTATTGCTGACCAATGCAGAAGGATCTACTTGGGGCAATTGCTGGGTGGTCAAGTCAAGACCTAACTCTGCCAATAAAACTTGGCTTAAGTGTGGTGCAAAAGGTGCGAGTAAAATTAATAAACTACGAATGGCTTCAAAGCTTACCGCGTGGTCATCCGCTGTTTTGGCTGCAAATTTATTGATGGCATTTAACAATTCCATCAAGGCCGCAATCGAGGTATTAAAGGCAAAACGACGCTCAATATCATCACTGACTTTTTCAATGGTTTGATGGGTTTTACGACGTAAATCTTGTGCAGCTGGACTGAGTTTGCTGGCATCAAAGTCACGTTGAGTTGCGCCTGTGCTCAAGAAGTTGTAAGTCATCCGCCAAACGCGTTTTAAGAAACGGTTGGCACCCTCAACTCCAGCATCTGACCATTCGAGTGATTGATCGGGCGGTGCGGCAAACATCATAAAGACACGCGCAGTATCTGCACCATAGAGATCAATAATCTGTTGTGGGTCGATACCGTTATTTTTCGATTTCGACATTTTTTCTTGACCACCAACAACGACCTCTTCGCCATCTTCGCGATAGACCGCTTTGAGGATACGACCTTTGTCATCACGGGTGAGTTCAATGTCGGCGGGGTTGAACCAAGTTTTCTTGCCATTGGCATCTTCACGATAATAAGTATCGGCCAATACCATGCCTTGGGTTAGCAAGTGACTAAAAGGTTCATTGCCTTGTACCACGCCTTCATCACGCATCAATTTATGGAAGAAACGCGCATAGAGTAAGTGCAAGATGGCATGTTCCACACCACCAATATATTGGTTTACAGGTAACCAAGTTTGTGCTGCCTCGGCAGAGACTAAGCCAGCTTGGAAATCAGGTGATGCAAAACGCGCATAGTACCAAGAGGATTCTACAAATGTATCTAAGGTATCGGTTTCACGACGTGCTTCGCCACCACAACTTGGGCACGTGGTTTGATAGAACTCAGGCATTTTATTGAGAGGATTGCCTGAACCATCTGGCACAACGTCCGTGGGTAAAATCACTGGTAATTGTTCTTCAGGCACTGGAACTTGACCACACTGTGTGCAGTTGATCATCGGGATAGGACAACCCCAATAACGCTGACGAGATACGCCCCAGTCACGTAAACGGAATTGAACCTTGCTATTCCCTAAGTTTTTCGCTTCGAGTTTGGCTAAAATTGCGCTATAGGCTGTATCGAAATCTAACCCATCAAACTCAGCAGAGTGGACCAGCTTACCGTGTTTCGCGCCATACCACTCTTGCCATACTGTCGCATCAAATGGACGATCTTCAGCACCTTGTGCATCGATCACTTGTTGGATTGGCAATTGGTATTTATTGGCAAATTCGAAATCACGTTCATCATGTGCAGGTACTGCCATGACCGCGCCTGAACCATAAGACATCAATACATAGTTGGCAATCCAGACCGGCAATTTAGCACCAGTCAAGGGATGCTCAACAAAATAACCTGTTGCCATGCCTTTTTTCTCAGCTGTGGCCAAGTCTGCCTCGGCAACAGAGCCCATACGGCATTCTTCAATAAAGGCTTTGAGTGTGGCATTGTTTTCAGCGGCTTGGAGCGCAAGCGGATGCTCTGCGGCAACTGCCACATAGCTGGCACCCATTAAGGTGTCACCACGTGTGGTATAGACCGTAATCGGGTCTGCGTAGCGGCTAGGATCGGCACTTGGGAATATAATTTCCATGCCTTGTGAACGCCCAATCCAATTACGTTGCATGGTCAAGACTTGTTGTGGCCAACCCGCTTGTAGTTGATCGAGATCGTCTAATAATTCTTGTGCATAATCGGTAATACGGAAGTAATACATTGGAATATCACGTTTTTCTACCAATGCACCAGAGCGCCAACCACGACCATTTTCAACTTGTTCGTTGGCCAAAACCGTTTGGTCTACAGGGTCCCAGTTGACCGTTGAGAGTTTGCGGTAAATCAGACCTTTTTTATAGAGCTGGACAAAGAGCCATTGTTCCCAGTGATAATACTCTGGTGTACATGTTGCAAATTCACGATCCCAATCGACAGATAAGCCCAGACGCTTCAATTGATCACGCATATAGGCGATATTTTCAAAAGTCCATTGAGCGGGCGCGACTTTATGAGCAATCGCGGCATTTTCAGCGGGTAAACCAAAAGCATCCCAACCCATAGGTTGTAATACCGCTTCACCTTTTAAACGATAAAAACGGCTAATGACATCACCAATGGTATAGTTGCGCACATGACCCATATGCAGCTTACCGCTTGGATAAGGAAACATAGAGAGGATATAACGATGTTTTTGGGTAACCGTATCCGCTACTTTAAAAACTTGACGATCTGCCCAATCTTTTTGGATTTGGGGCTCGATCGCACTCGCTTGATATTCTGGGTCAATGTGAGGAGTAGTCATAAATCTTATCGAACAACAATAGTAAAAAAGTTTGCTGCACAGCATAGCGCAAAATGGCTAGCAATGTGAAATAGAAGCGCAATAATAATAACGAAATTCTGTAGAAAATTGCCGAGGTCGGCTTGCGATGCAGCATGCCAGTCTGAATGCTCGAAACTTTTGTTTAAAAAACCTTTTTGTACAAAAAACGCCCGAGTTAAAAGTAATCAATAAAAACCCGCTGAGAAAGCTTGACTTTACTGGCAAAAATCTCTAAAAATGCTCTCTTAGTTTAGTCAGCCTGTCATCGATCACCCTTCGATTCTAGGCTAAGCTTGCAATACATTGGCACTATACTGAGTCAATGAAAATCAGCTAGATACGTTCATCCAAACCTATCTATTTTGAGATCATTTCTACCCAAACGGCTGAGATGTTATAAAAAAAATTTTATTGCAGCAAAACTAATGACGCTATGTGCTATAACACTATAGACGTATAAACGAAACTTACACGATGTATGCCTCCCATCGCATTGTGTCGAAAAAAGATTAGGGTGAATCACGTTGGAACTTTTATCTGGTGGTGAAATGCTCGTTCGCGCTTTAGCAGACGAGGGCGTTGAGCATGTTTTTGGTTATCCAGGCGGCGCAGTTTTACATATCTACGACGCTATCTTTCGACAAGACAAAGTTAAGCATTACCTCGTTCGTCACGAACAAGCCGCAGGTCATATGGCTGACGCTTATTCGCGGACTACAGGTAAAACAGGTGTGGTGCTGGTGACTTCAGGTCCCGGCGCAACCAATACCGTGACTGCAATTGCAACGGCGTTTATGGACTCAATCCCCATGGTGGTGATTTCTGGTCAGGTCGCTTCACATCTGATTGGTGAAGACGCATTCCAAGAAACCGACATGGTTGGTGTATCACGCCCAATCGTCAAGCATAGCTTTCAAGTCCGTCACGCCAGCGAAATTCCAAGCATTATCAAAAAAGCTTTTTATATCGCAGCCAGTGGACGTCCAGGACCTGTGGTCGTCGATATTCCCAAAGACACAACCAATCCTGTTGAAAAATTCGCTTACGAATATCCTGAAAAAATTAAGATGCGTTCTTATCAGCCGCCTTCACGCGGTCACTCAGGGCAGATTCGTAAAGCAATCGAAGAACTTATTCATGCCAAACGCCCGATTATTTATAGTGGTGGTGGTGTGGTACAAGGCAATGCCGCAGCATTATTGACCGAATTGGCACATCGTCTTGGTTTTCCAGTTACCAATACCTTGATGGGCTTGGGTGGTTTCCCTGGAGATGACCCACAGTTCATTGGCATGCTTGGGATGCATGGTACCTATGAAGCCAACCATGCTATGCACCATGCCGATGTAATTTTGGCTGTCGGGGCACGTTTTGATGACCGTGTCACCAACAACCCAAGAAAATTCTGTCCAAATGCACGGGTCATTCATATTGATATCGATCCAGCAGCTATTTCTAAAACCATCATGGCGCAGATTCCTATCGTGGGTGCGGTTGAGCCTGTATTACAAGAAATGTTGGTACAGTTGAAGCAGATGGATGTAGAAAAACCCAATCCTGAAGCCTTGGCTGCATGGTGGGAACAGATCAACCAGTGGCGTAAAGTACATGGTTTAGCATATCAACGTCTCGATGATGGCACCATGAAGCCACAACAAGTTGTTGAAGCTTTATATAAAGTGACCAACGGTGATGCCATCATTACGTCGGACGTTGGACAGCATCAAATGTTTGCGGCTTTGTATTATAAATACAAACGTCCACGTCAATGGGTTAACTCAGGCGGTTTGGGAACTATGGGGGTAGGCTTACCTTATGCCATGGCTGCCAAATTGGCTTTCCCCAATGAGCAAGTGGTTTGTATTACCGGTGAAGCATCGATCCAGATGTGTATTCAAGAACTGTCAACCTGTACCCAGTACGGCTTGAACGTTAAAATTTTATGCTTGAATAACCGTGCCTTGGGTATGGTGAAACAATGGCAAGACATGAATTATGAGGGACGTCATTCCAGCTCTTATGTCGAGTCATTACCAGACTTTGCCAAGTTAATGGAAGCGTATGGGCATGTCGGGATTCAGATCGATCATGCCGATGAGTTAGAGTCTAAATTGGCAGAAGCCATGGCAATTCATGATAAATGCGTGTTCATTAATGTCATGATCGACCGTTCAGAACATGTATATCCGATGCAGATCGCGGGTCAATCCATGTGTGATATGTGGTTAGCAAAAGGGGAGCGTACCTGATGAGACATATAATCTCGGTTTTGGTTGAAAACGAATCTGGCGCGCTATCACGTTTGGTCGGGCTATTTTCACAACGTGGCTATAACATTGAAACGCTCAATGTTGCACCCACCGAAGATGCCACGCTATCGCGTTTGACCCTGACCACTTATGGTGATGACCATAAGATTGAACAAATTACCAAGCAACTCAATAAACTGGTTGAAGTGGTTAAGGTGGTGGACTTATCTGAAGGTCCGCATATCGAGCGCGAGTTGATGTTGATTAAAGTCAAAGCATCTGGCGTAGCGCGTGATGAAATCAAACGCACTTCCGATATTTTTCGTGGTCAGATTGTCGATGTTACCCCGACCACCTATACCATTCAGATTACAGGGACGACTGAAAAAGTTGATGCATTTATTGATGCGATTGCGGAAAACACCATTCTCGAAGTGGTGCGTTCTGGGGTATCCGGTATCGCACGTGGCGAAAAAGTACTGACCATCTAATCGCATGTTTTGATGTGCTGAGTAGGGATTTATACGCGTGTATAGCCCCTACTTTGCAAAACACTTTTTATTCAGTACTGTATGAACAGTACCACCTTAGTAACAATACGATTTAAGCAATTACGTATCTTGTTATAGATACAGTGACACAGCATTTTAGCGGAGATAACAATGCAAATTTTTTATGACAAAGACTGTGATATATCTATCATCCAAGGCAAAAAAGTAGCCATCATTGGTTATGGTTCACAAGGGCATGCACATGCGCTTAACCTGAAAGATTCAGGTGTAGATGTAACAGTTGGTCTCCGTGAAGGTTCGGCATCTTGGAAAAAAGCAGAAAATGCAGGTCTACAAGTGACTAATGTTGCAGATGCTGTGAAACAAGCTGATTTGGTTATGATCTTAACCCCAGATGAGTTCCAATCTGAGTTGTATCGTGACGTGATTGAGCCCAATATCAAACAAGGCGCAACATTAGCATTTGCCCATGGTTTCTCAGTACTTTATAACCAAGTTGTACCACGTAAAGACTTAGATGTGATCATGATTGCACCTAAAGCACCGGGTCATACCGTGCGTTCAGAATTCCAACGTGGTTCTGGTGTACCTGACTTAATCGCAGTACATCAAGATGCGTCAGGAAATGCACGTAATGTTGCATTGTCTTATGCTTCAGGTGTTGGCGGTGGACGTACTGGTATTATCGAAACCTCTTTCCGTGAAGAAACTGAAACGGACTTATTTGGTGAGCAAGCGGTTCTTTGTGGTGGCGCAGTTGAATTGGTGAAAATGGGCTTCGAAACTTTGGTTGAAGCGGGTTATTCACCAGAAATGGCTTATTTCGAATGCTTACATGAACTTAAATTGATCGTAGACCTCATGTTTGAAGGCGGAATCGCAGACATGAACTACTCTGTTTCAAACAACGCAGAGTATGGTGAATACGTAACGGGTACTGAAGTGATCAACGCGCAATCACGTGAAGCGATGCGTCATGCCTTGAAACGTATCCAATCTGGCGAATATGCAAAAATGTTCATTCAAGAAGGTGCATTGAACTATCCTTCAATGACTGCACGTCGTCGTCAAAATGCCGAGCATGGTATTGAAGTGACTGGCGCTAAACTCCGCGCCATGATGCCTTGGATTCAAGCCAACAAGATTGTTGACAAAGAGAAAAACTAAGTTGATCTTCGTGCGAAGCGTCGTATCGCATGATGTCGTATTGCTCAGATGATGCTATCGCACCTAGACAATACGAACTCAATCTCAATAACCCGCATAAAGTGTGCGGGTTATTTTTTGCCTGTCAGCGACTTGCAATGGGTGAGCAATAATTTGGCGAGATCGCGAGACTACAATAGCTTCCGCCGCCATTGCCGAATATGCTCAATCTCTAGGGCATAGACATCATCGTGTGCGGCGATGTGCTTAAAGCGTTTATAACCCCACATATAGCTGGCAGCATTGCGTACGATCATGTGTTCTATCGCATGATTGAGTGCCGTGGTGGCAGTCTGTAAGTCGCTGTCATACAGTGCGGCATCATTCAAAGCATCACAATACACATCAAAGCCCTGACCATCCTCACGACGAAAGCAACTCAAGCCAATCAGGGCGCAGCGTGTTTTTTGTGCCATTTTGCTGGCAAGCGTACTACTTAGGGTTTCTACGCCAAAAAATGCGGCGTCAATCCCCCCGGAAGGCTGCGGCACATGGTCTGGCAAAATAACGCCAAAGCCACCTTGTTTTAAGGTCTTAAATAATGCTTTTACACCGGATGCATCGGTAGCAACCAATTGTGCATGAAGACGTTGTCGTGCTTGCAGCACAAAGGCGTTGATGTGAGGGTTTTGCATCGGCTTATATAAAATGGTGGGGGTGCCATATTGATGTACCCAAGCATTCATCATTTCCCAAACGCCCAAGTGTGGGGTAATAATCAGCGCACCATTGGGGTTTTTCAGCGCCGTGGTGAGCCGCTCTAAGTGTTCTACATGGCGAATTTGCGCCACACTCCATGCTGCTGGCATAGCCCAGCATTTTAGTGATTCAACATAAGATAGACATTGTTCTTCTATACTTTGTCGAGCCAATTGCTCTTGTTGTTGGTCGGTTCGTTCAGGGTAGGCTAATGCAATATTGACGCGCGTTTTCCAGAGCATACTTTTGTGGGGAGAGCGTTTAAGCCACCACGCAACGGCTTGTGCAGCAGCACGTAACACACTTAAGGGGAGATAGCGTAGTGCTGGCAGTATTGTCATAAGGTTTTTGCTCAAAGGGGCTATGCGATGCGATCTCAAAAATGTTGGTCGCATCGCTGTATGTCATGATGATGCGGTGTGATGGGGCTGTGCGGCAATATATGCTTCAGTGCGTTGCATCGCCAATTGAATATTCTCCAGTGCTTGTTGTACATCGGCTAACTGTTTTGCATTGCCACCACTGAGTGCTTGACGCCATTTACGTGCACCAGGCAGGTTTTGAAATAAACCTAAAATATGTCGTGTGATAATCGACAACGGTGCCCCTTGTGCCAAACGTTGTTCGATATAGGGCAACATTTTTTCCATGATCGCATAACGGTCTACGTTTGCTAATCCCCAAAGTTGACCCAATTCAGCTAAGAGATAAGGGTTATGATAAGCTTCACGCCCAATCATCACGCCATCGACATGTGCTAAGTGTTGCTTGGTTTCTGCCAAGCTCTTAATACCACCATTGATTTCAATACAAAGTGCTGGGCGTTCTCTTTTTAGGCGATAAACATCTTCATATCGTAATGGTGGGACATCACGGTTTTCTTTGGGAGATAAACCTTGTAGTAGCGCTATACGAGCATGCACAATAAAGTTACGACAGCCCGTTGCGGCAACGGTGTCGACAAAATGTAGCATTTCTTCATAAGACTGCATGTGATCGATACCGATGCGGTGTTTCACACTGACTGGAAGATCTACAGCGTGTTGCATCGCGGCAATACATTCTGCCACCAGTTCCGGTTCTGCCATCAGACAAGCACCGATTTTGTTATTTTGCACGCGATCACTAGGACAGCCTACATTGAGGTTAATTTCATCATAGCCCCAGTCTTGCGCCATTTTACTGCATTCGGCTAATTGCTGTGGATTGGAGCCACCAAGTTGTAGCACAATCGGGTGTTCTTCCTGATTAAAATCTAGATGGCGTGCAGCATCACCAAATAAAATTGCGCCAGTCGTGACCATCTCGGTATATAAAATAATGTTGGGATTAAATAGTCGCGCGAAGAAACGAAAATCTGCCGTAGTCCAGTCCATCATCGGGGCAACGCTGATGCGCACATCTCTTTTATTATCAATGGTTTGAAGATTTTTCATTTAAAATCATACTCTTACATTAAATTTAATAACCTGTGCTAACACATTTTAAGCGACTGCAATCTGTTGGATTACACCACAGTTTAGGTCTTTGCTAAAATTTGCATTGAAGGCGTAAATTGTATCGCATCAATTACTATTCGCATACTCACCGCTGGCACAACACATTTTATGCTGCAAGATGTATTTAGGTTTAGGGATTGAGAGCTCAGGGTTTTTCTGAAGACAACAAAGTAAAACTTTTGGACTCAAACAACCGCAGACAACTGGGGCAAAACACTCAAAGCTGAGACAGAAAAAAATCCCAATATTTTACTGGTTAAAGACGATACAAGATATACAGTTATCTGATGCGATAGAGATATCGTTCAATGAAGAGGGTTGTTTAAATTCCCCGAGCCGCCGCTCTAGAACCAAAAGATATACTCAATCCACTTCACTTCATTAGACACTTCTGATCGCGCCGCATATTATCACGAAATTAAATTTAAGCCATCTTGCTGAGCATGCAGCATTGCATAAAAATGACGTACCGAGGCTTCTGCCTTCGATTGCTCCGAATAGGATTTAAGCTGTCGATGCTATATGGGGAGCATTACCGAAGGATGTTGTCGTGGTTATTGGTGCTGCCTATTTAAAAAAATTAAAACAAGTATGGAGCTTGTCGATGTGATCCTAGGTAGTATTGTTTTAAGTGCCTCAATGGAAGTTTATTCTTTAGTTCGTTTGATGAGTATTTATTTTTAATAAATTAGTTTTTTTAAATAAATATTAAGTTATTTTAGTGTGGTTAATTATTAAGTTGCTAAAACTGAGTCATTATGGATGATAACGAGACGAGAATTAAAAATACTTTTTCTTAATCTATGTAGGCAAGAGTATAGCAAGTTTGTAATAAAAAATTTTAACTTGATGTATTTCATAAGGTATTTAAATTTAGTTGTGCTTATCTTGGTTTTTGTGTGAATTGCTATCTCATAAAAAATAAATTATTTTTCAATGAAATAGACAGCAAAATATGAAGTGATTTTATTCTGTTTGTAGCTAAATTATGCAAAAAATGCAATGTATAGCAAAAAACACTAAATTTAGCTTTGTTCTAGTCGGAATTATTCGAAAAATGTGTATAATCATGTAACTTTTCATTTATGTGCATTCCATAACACACTCTATGTCGGCGCAAAATCACAATAACCTTAAAAAGTTGCCTCGCCTAAAGCCGCGTAATGGCTTAATGGTGATGTACGCAGCAATTCGTGCTTTATTCTTGCGCGAGTTACAAACGCGTTTTGGTCAATATCGTTTAGGGTATCTTTGGATTTTTATTGAGCCTATGTTCAATATCGGTGTGTTGCTTATATTATTTGGCACAATAATGAAAAAAACCCTACCGGGTATTGACTATGAGATATTCCTGATTAATGGCATTATTCCTTTTTTTATGCTTCGTAAAGGACTAACGCAAGCTGTCAGTGCTTCTGATGCTAATAAAGGATTATTTGCCTATAGACCAGTTAGACCAATAGATGCTGTGTTAGCACGCAATATATTAGAATTATTTTTAAGTTTTTGTGCTTATGTGTTTTTTACTGGCTTGGTGTTATGGTTTGGTTATAGCATGAGTTTTGAGGCGATTCCTCAGTTACTGGGTTATTGGTTATCTCTATTTATATTTATGCTAGCGGCTAGTTTAGTATTTATGGTGTTAGGAAGTTTTTCAAGTGAACTGAATAAATTCCTGACTATACTTTTTTTATTATTATATTTTTTATCGGGTATTATTTATTCGATCCATATTATCCCTACACAATATCAACAGTATCTACTTTATAACCCACTGATACATATATTTGAAAATATGCGTCATGCCGTGGCGCCGAGTTATCCCTTGGTACAAGGCATTAGTCTAGGCTATTTTTGGACTTGGACCTTCATTACCTTATTGATTGGGCTATTACTGTATAAACGTTTTGAGCGTCGCTTAGTGAGGTCAAAATGATTGAATTAAAAAACCTGACTAAATCTTATGCCACGCCGAAAGGGCGTCATTATGTTTTTAAAAATCTAAATGCCATATTGCCTGAAAATAAAAGTGTCGCTTTATTGGGGAAAAATGGCGCGGGTAAAAGTACCTTGCTGCGCATTATTGGTGGGATTGATTATGCTGACTCTGGGCGGGTAATAACCAATAAATCAATTTCTTGGCCTGTGGCACTGTCTGGTGGTTTTCAGGGCAGTATGACGGCACGGCAAAATGTCCGTTTTGTGGCAAGGCTTTATGTTTCGAGTGAAGAGGAAGTGCAACAGGTGGTCGATTTTGTCGAAGACTTTGCTGAAATTGGTAAATATTTCGATATGCCGATTAAAAGTTATTCTTCGGGGATGCGTAGCCGAATCGGTTTTGGTCTGAGTATGGCATTTAATTTTGATTACTACTTGCTAGATGAAGCTGGCGCAGTAGGCGATGCGTCTTTTCGTAAAAAAAGTCAGTCTTTACTTAATGAATTAAAACAACATTCTAATATTATTATGGTTTCTCACGATCTAAATGACTTGACTCGGAATTGTGATGTGGCTTTTTTGGTACGTGATGGTCAAGCAGAATATTTTGATAATGTCGAACATGCGGTAGAGGTATATAAACAATATGCAGTCTAAACTCAATAAGCGCCTAATTATGCTCTATAGCATAGTGGTTCTACTACCGCTACTGTTGGTTATTTTATATTTAACAGTATTGGCCAAAGACCGCTATGAGTCCTCTTCTCTGGTTCTGGTGAAACAAGTTGCCGATACGACACCAGCCGATACCACTGGAATTTCGGCATTATTAGGTGTTGCCAATACCAGTACAGAAGATGCCAATATCTTAAAAGAATATGTGACATCTCGTGATATGGTGGAGAAACTTGATAAAGAGTTAAAGCTAAGACAACAGTTCCATATTTCAGGTGACCCGATTTTCTCTTTAAAGAAAGAGCCGAGTATCGAAGAATTAGTGAAGTATTTCCAGAGTCGCGTAAGTGTGAATCTGGATGAAAAAACCATGATGCTAAAAGTCTCTAGCCAAGGTTTTAGCCCTGCGTTCTCTTTAAAATTGAATAATGCCATCCTGAAACAAAGTGATGACTTTATTAACCATATCTCTCAAAGCATAGCCGATGAACAATTAAAATTTGCAGAAACACAATTAAAAGAGGCAGCGCATAAACTGAATCAGTCACGTGAAGATTTATTGACCTATCAAAATAAACATAAAATGTTTGATCCGGAAATCCAAGCACAGGCTGTGTCGACGATTGTTGCGAGTTTACAAAGTAGTTTGGCTCAGCTCCGTACAGAAGAACGTACTTTGCTGAGTTACTTAAACCCAGAAGCACCGCAAGTGGTTGCAATTCGTAGCCAAATGGAATCGGTGCAAAAGCAAATAGAAGATGAAAATGCCAAACTGACCTCTCCCGGTAATGAAAAATTAAACCGTAATATTGCCGATTTTGAAGCGTTAAAAGCGCAAGTTACTTTTGCTACGGATCTCTATAAATTGTCTTTGGCATCACTTGAAAAATCACGTCTAGAAGTCGCTCGTAAATTAAAGAAATTGATCGTCATCGAACAACCACGTTTGGCACAAGATGCATTGTATCCACGTAAAGTTTACTTAAGCATTACCGCATTTATCTTACTCAATATTTTATTTGCGATTGGGTTACTTGTTCATTCCATTGTCCGCGAGCATAGAGAATAAATCATGAAAAGAATTCTACTGTTATCTATACTAAGTACCAGCATTTCGATTGTGCACGCGGCATATAATCAAAATATGTTGCCAGATGCAGGACAGGCAATACAAAGTGCTGCAAGTGGTCAAGACCGTAGTTTAAATAATGCAGCGGATCAAACGATTTTACCTAACCAATCGGTGCTAAATCTCACGGGTCAGACTGCACAAAATTTGATTGATCCCAATGCTAAAAATATGTTCGGTGCACAGTTGTTTAAAGGTGCCTTTGCCAATACAGCTGGCTCGACTTTTAATGACAGTTATCGCATTAACCCAGGGGATCATATTAATGTGCGCTTATGGGGCGCTTATCAGTTTGCAGGGAATTTAACAGTAGATCCTGAAGGGAATATATTCTTACCCAATGTTGGTCCAGTAAAAGTTGCGGGTACCAGCAATGGTAATTTACAAGCGTTAATTAGCAGTCATGTACGTAAAATATATGTAGCCAATGTTGGTGTATATGCTGCCTTAGAAAAAGCACAACCCGTACAAGTGCTCGTGACTGGTTATGTGAGTCAACCGGGGAATTATGGTGGTGTTGCCAATGATACTGTGGTGGCCTATTTAGACCGGGCTGGTGGGGTAGATGCCGAACGTGGCAGTTATATTAATGTCGATATTATGCGCGCTGGTCGTTTGATGCAGCGTGTCGATCTATATGAGTTTTTAATATCCGGTCGCGTACAACCTTTCTCCTTCCGTGATGGCGATATTATTGTGGTGGGTCCACGTACGCATACCTTTAACATTGGCGGTGAAGTTTATAATGCCTATGATTTTGAGTTTAATGCTGGGCAAATTTCTGTTGCACAAGCATTAGCCATTGCTAAGCCTAAACCGGGCGCAACCAACGTCAGTATTTTAAGACGTCAGGGTAATGAATTCCGTAGTGAATATTATTCATTGAATGATGCGCAAAATGTCACTGTACAAGATGGTGATATTCTCAATGTCACTGCAGATCGTTATGCAGGCAGTATTCAAGTCCGGGTGGAAGGTGCGCATAATGGTCCACATGCCATTGTACTGCCTTATGGTGCCAAACTTTCGCAAGTTCTTACGCAAATTACCCCGAATGTCTTATCCAATGTCAATGCATTACAGCTTTATCGCCCATCTGTGGCAAAGCGTCAAAAAGAAATGCTCAATGTCGCACTCGATAATCTTGAAAACGCCACTTTTAATGCGCGTTCTAGCACGCAAGAAGAAGCCAACTTACGGGTTAAAGACGCTGAGTTGGTCAAGCAGTTTATTGCCAAGGCACGTAGTGTACAGCCCAAAGGACAAGTGGTGCTTAACCCTGAAAATTATAATGACGTGATTTTAGAACAAGGGGATGTGCTGGTAGTACCAGAAATTAGTTCGGTGATTATGGTCCATGGCGAAGTCGCTTTTCCAAATGCGATAGGTTTTCAGCCTAATCTAACAGCTGCTGATTATATTTCACAGGTTGGTGGTTTTAGTCAGAAGTCCAATAAATCTAAAGTGATTGTGATGCATGCCAATGGTGAAGCAGAGCTTTTATCGAAGAGTTATAAGATTCAACAAGGCGATGAGATTCTAGTATTACCGAAGGTTCAATCTAAATCGATTGAAGTGGTACGGGGTATTACTCAGATTATTTATCAAATCGCAGTTGGCGCGAAGATCGCGTTGGATTGGTAGGGGAAGAGAGAAAACATGTTAAAAGTACTCATCGTTTTTGGTACACGACCAGAAGCTATTAAAATGGCACCTTTGGTGCATGCTTTGAATGCAGAAGCAAAAATTGATGCAAGGGTATGTGTAACAGCACAACATCGTCAAATGTTGGATTCTGTGTTGCAACTATTTGAAATTACACCACAATATGATCTAAATATTATGAAGGCAGGTCAGTCTCTGACTGAAATGACCGCCAATATGTTGTTGAAACTAGATCCTGTACTCAAAGAGTTTAAGCCTGATTTGGTGTTGGTACATGGGGATACCAGTACTACTTTCTGCGCATCTATGGCAGCATTTTATAATCGAATTCCTGTTGGGCATGTTGAGGCTGGATTGCGTACTTATCAGCTCTATTCACCATGGCCAGAAGAAGGCAATAGACAACTTACTGGGGTATTGGCAAGCATGCACTTTGCACCAACCACTACCGCAGAACAACATTTAAAACAAGAATTTGTCAAAGCAGAAGATATCTATGTAACCGGAAATACAGTCATTGATGCCTTACTGACAATTAAAGCCAAACTTGAACATCATGACTGTATCGATCAAGAAATGCGTGAACACTATAGTAGTCTTGATTTGACTAAAAAGCGTGTATTGATTACAGGGCATCGTCGTGAAAACTTTGGTCAAGGTTTTGAAGATATCTGTAATGCATTGCAACAACTCGCTAGCCGTTTTCCTGAGGTTGAATTTGTTTACCCAATGCATCTCAACCCAAATGTCCGTGAACCTGTGAATCGGCTATTAAAAGGTTTTGAGAATATTAAATTAATAGAACCTCAAGAATATTTGCCATTTATTTGGCTCATGTTGCATAGCGATTTATTGTTGACGGACTCAGGCGGCATACAGGAAGAAGCTCCTTCTCTTGGCTTACCTGTGTTGGTGATGCGTGATACCACTGAACGCCCAGAAGCGGTAGCTGCTGGAACAGTGAAGCTCGTTGGAACGGATGTTGCCAATATTGTAAATAATGTGGTTGAGCTTTTAGAAAATAAAGAAGTTTATGAGCAAATGTCTAAAGCGCACAATCCATATGGGGATGGAGAAGCTTGTCAACGCATTGTCGCAGCGATTAAAAAACGTTTTTCAGCACATTTTTTTATTGATTAATATTATATAAGTTACATAGAGTTTGGTTTTATGAAAGTTTCTGTTAGTGGACTAGGATATATTGGCTTACCAACCGCAACAATGTTTGCTCATTATGGGGCTACAGTAATTGGTTTAGATGTTAACCAACATGCGATTGATACAATCAATCAAGGAAGAATCCATATTGTTGAGCCTGGCTTAGAAGAGATTGTCAAGAAAGTTGTTGCTTCAGGACATTTAAAAGCATCAAATACAGCAGAGGAAGCGGATGCATTTCTAATTGCAGTGCCTACGCCATTTAAAGGTGAGGACCATACACCTGATCTAAGTTATATTCAGGCTGCCGCTAAGGCCATTGCACCAGTGTTACAAAAAGGTAATGTAGTCATTCTGGAGTCTACTTCGCCCGTCGGTGCTACAGAGCAAATGGTAGAGTGGCTGGCTGAACAACGTCCAGATTTAAACTTTCCAAAATCTGCAACAGATGAAAATATAGACATTTACGTGGCTTACTGTCCTGAACGTGTATTGCCGGGGCAAGTTGTACGTGAACTCGTTGAAAATGACCGTACCATTGGTGGGATTACACCAGCGTGTACCCAAAAGGCTAAGGCAGTATATCAAATATTTGTAAAAGGCGATTTGCTAGAAACCAATGCACGTACTGCAGAAATGACCAAACTGACAGAAAATGCTTTCCGTGATGTCAACATTGCTTTTGCCAATGAGCTGTCATTGATTAGTGATCGTTTAGATATCAATGTTTGGGAATTGATTAAACTCGCCAACCATCATCCACGGGTAAATATTTTACAACCAGGTGCTGGGGTCGGTGGTCACTGTATCGCTGTTGATCCATGGTTTATTGTTAATAAAACGCCAGATCTTGCGCGTATGGTAGATACTGCACGTAAAGTAAATGATCATAAACCAGAGTGGGTCGTTAAAAAAATTGAGCAGGCTGTAGAGCAGCTCGGTGACTTAGGACGTAAACCTAAAGTAGCATTATTAGGTTTAGCTTTTAAACCGAATATTGATGATCTACGTGAAAGTCCTGCGATTGAAATTGCTGAGAAAGTAGTCGAGAAAAGCCTGTATGAGGTCCTAATTGTAGAACCAAATATTGACACTATTCCGCAGAAACTTAATGCAGCAAAATTAATTGAACAAAATGATGTGAATGAGGCTGACTTAGTTGCAATATTAGTAAATCATTCTCAGTTTGCTAATTTGCAGAATCAATTAGCTGAAAAGAGTATATTAAGTTTTGTATCCGATATTTAAGATCGGTCAAAAATATTAAATCGTAATTTGATAAATTGGAATATATTGGGCATGACAATGAGCTTAGAACAACTTTTAAATGGTTTATTGAACTATAGTGATTTAAATCAAAATGATAAAAATACACTGATCAATAATCTTCAAGTATTCATTGATACCCAATATATTCCCAAAGATCAGGTGATTGAACTGCAAAAAAAAGTGAATCAACTATCCAGCGAAAATAACTCAATTCGCCATCAAGTTGCAGTACGCTTTTCTCGTAAGGAACACCAAACCATTGCATTCCAATTAGGTAAAAATATCATTGATATTTTTAATGGCAATAAAAAAATAAGCCATTTACCGGTTGTAGGTCTAAACTTATTTGTAGAGGCTATGGAGCGTAAAAATAAAGAAGATTTAACTGTATTTCAAAAGAAAATTTATAATGTTTTAAGATATAAAAAACTACTAGAACAAGATAACTTTAAAAAAGGCGTGGTTTCAGCATTAAAAGAAATAGTTAAACAGTTAGATGCTACAGAACAACAGTTGTCCGAGAAAAACCCTGTTGATGGTCAGTTTGTTGAGTTAAAAAAAGAGAATAGTTTAGAGATTAAAAAAAGTAGCAATTCTACTGAGGCACAGACACCGATAGCTATCGTAAAATCCCCTCATACTCAAACTGAAAATAATCAGGCGAAAATTCTTCAAGATACAGTACTTGAAAACAATAAAAAATTAAAGATAGCTTGTATTATGGATGAGTTTACATATTTTTGCTTTGCACCAGAAGCAGATTTATTGCAGTTAACCCCAGAGCATTGGCTAGATGAAATTGTTAGCTTTAAACCTGATATATTATTTATTGAGTCAGCTTGGCAAGGTAAAGAAAGCTTATGGAAAGCAAAAGTCAGTCAGAATTCTACTGAGCTGGTTAATCTAATCAATTATTGTAAAATTAATAAAATTAAATCCTTATTTTGGAATAAAGAAGACCCTGTACATTTTGGGACTTTTATTGAAGTTGCTAAACAAGTTGATGTGGTATTTACGACAGATATAGATTGTATTGGGCAATATAAAGCTCATGTTAAACATGACCATGTTTATTTAATGCCTTTCGCAGCTCAGCCGCAAACACATAATCCTATTGAAAAGTATCAACGTAAAGATGCATTTAACTTTGCTGGATCATTTTATTTAAAATATCCAGAAAGACAACGTGATTTTGTTAATTTAACAGCTGTGGCAACAAAGTTTCGAAAACTAGATATTTATGATCGCAACTTTAATAAACCACATCCACACTATACATTTCCTGAGCAATATCAGCAGTATATTTTGGGTAGATTAGAACCACATGAGATAGATAAAGCCTATAAAGGCTATATTTATGGTATTAATATGAATACCATAAAGCAATCTCAATCTATGTTTGCACGTCGTGTATTTGAAATGTTGGCGTCCAACACCATTGTACTCAGTAATTATTCGCGTGGCGTGAGAAACTTTTTTGGTGATTTGGTTCTTTGTTCAGATAATCCTCAAGAGCTTGAAAGAAAACTCAATCAAATTGTGCATGATAAAAATACTGTAGATAAATTTAAAGCGCTGGGCTTACGTAAAGTACTTGCTGAGCATACTTATGAAGACCGTATTGAGTATATCTTAGAGAAACTGAAAATAGAGGCTGAAAATAATAAATATAAAGTTGCAGTTTTTGCAATAGTCCATACTCAGAAAGAACTTCAGCATATACTAAAAATGTTTAAGCAGCAGCTTTATACTGATAAAGTTTTATTTATATACAATCCAGATCAATTAAAACTTATAAACGAAGAGGGAGTTTATGAGCTTAATAACGGAGAAGATTTATTAAGTTCACTTGCGGATAAAAGTATTGGTTATATTGCACCTTTAAGTGTTCTGGACTATTACAGTGCACACTATCTAGTTGATATGTTACTTAGTTTTAAATACTTGAAGTACCAGAATATTGCTGTAGTAACCAAGGATAGCTTTTATGATCAGTTTAGTAATTTACAACAAGGTGTTGAATATCAGGTTGTATCACAATTTAAACTGAATCGTGCAGTATTGAGTGTCGAATATGTTCAATCACATGTAGAAAATATTACCCATCTTATTGATAATGAACAATTCGTTGTTAAGGATAGTGCTTTTGCAATTGATCGTTTTAATTATATTGAAAATGTACAGTTACCTTCTGAGCAACAACTGGACTTAATAAATACTGAAATGCCATATTTAGATTATGGTGTGCAATTAAAACAACGCTTATTGCCCTTTGCTGAAAAAATTATAGCTAAACGTAATAACGATGAGATAGTTGGGATTTATGATGGAAATTATTTCCAACAGTATGTCAAAACCAATCATAAATTGATCAATATTGTTGAAAATAATCAAGGTTTTAGTTTGCAGTCTAAGCTAGATAAAAAAACACATCGTTATGTGTTTTTGATAAAAGGTTTAGAACTGTCATCCAATAAAATTTGTGTAGAATTAATTGGGAAGGCCGAAATAGATAATCTGGTTGCAGTTGAGTTCTATAATGAAAATAAGGAAAAAATAGCATTTAAGCTATTTGAATTAAATAAATTACAAGAAATAGAAGTACCAGATAATGCTAGAAGTATAGATATTTCTGTACGGCTTAAAGGTTCTGGAAGCATCAGCTTAACGCAATTAAGTTATAGAACCATAAATGAGACGAATCCTAATGAGAGTAAAATAAAAAACAGTAGTATCATTTCATTATTGCCGACAGATTTTGAACAATATCTAGTCAAACCTACATCTAAGCAAATTCAATTTGATAAGAATGATGATCAGTTTGTTATAAAAACCACATTAGCACCAACTAAACACGCTTATATGTATATGCGTAAAATTTATACTCGAGAAGAGCTCAACCTAGTATTAAATAGTGAGTTTGAACTAAAGGCTGCAACTACTGCTGAAGATGTGCGAATTGTTTTTGAGTTCCAAGATGAAAATCAAGTAAAAATATCACATTCTATGAACTCTATTGTTGGAGGTCATGCCTTAGCTATTCCTATGCATTGTAAATATATACGTATTGGTTTTAAGGTAGTTGGTACAGGACTTACTACAATAAAATCATTAGACATCGGTGTAGTCAAAAACCAAATTAATGACTTTATTGCAAAATCCAGAATATTGGTGGTGGCAAAGCAATATCCTTCTTATCATGATCTTTATAAATATGGGTTCTTACATACTCGTTTAAAAGCATATAAAAAAGAAGATCAACTTACAGATATGTTTAAAGTTACAACTGTAGCAGATCAATTTGGCTTTTCCGAGTTTGAAGGGGTAGATATCTTTAGTCATGATCATGAAATGTTGGATAGATTATTGGCTTCGGGCACATATAGTAGGGTTTGTGTACATTTAATAGATAAGAAAATTTGGGATGTATTAAAGAAATACCAAGATACCGTGCAGATATTAGTATGGGTTCATGGAGCAGAGATACAAGTTTGGCAACGTCGTGAATTTGAATTTGAGCGTATGAGCGGACAAGAAATAGAGCGTCAAAAGAAACTAAGTAATCAACGTAGAAACTTTTGGCGTGATCTTGTGCAAAAAGAGTTAAAAAATCGTACACAATTTATTTTTGTTTCTCAGTACTTTCTTGAAGAATCAGAAGCAGATTTGGGTATTAAATTTCCTAAAAATCAGTGTCATATCATTCATAACTATATAGATACTGATTTTTTTAATTATGTGGAAAAACCAGCATCACAACGTTTTAAACTATTATCAATCCGGCCATTTGCAAGTCGCAAATATGCTAATGATTTAACGGTTAAAACAATTGAAGAGTTAGCAAAAAAACCGGGTTTTAATAAGTTTGATATTGCAATATATGGTGATGGACCATTATTTGATGAAATTACCCAACCATTGCAAAAGTTTGGAAATGTGAGTTTAAATAAAACTTTTCTGAACCATAGTCAAATAGCTGCTTTACATAAAGAATATGGTGTTTTTATTGTACCGACACGTATGGATAGTCAAGGTGTATCTAGAGATGAAGCAATGTCTTCTGGCTTAGTTCCTGTAACGACCGCAGTAACGGCTATCCCAGAATTTGTCGATGATGAGTGTGGTATCTTAGTAGCTGGTGAAGATTATACAGCAATGGCAAATGGTATTTATAGTCTTACGAAAGACTATAAAAAATATAAGAAACTTAGTGCTCATGCATCTAAACGGGTAATTAACCAATGTGGATTTGACGAAACGATTGGTAAAGAATTAAAGTTGTTCTAACTAATAATATCAAATTTTAATTATTGTAAACCGCAATATTTATATATTGCGGTTATTTAATTTTATTTGGAAATAATATAGTTTAATAGTTCCTGATGATTATTAAAATCTATTTCAGATATATTTGTATGGGTATGATGATCTTTAGAGTTATTAGATAAGTTATTTCCATGCCTATTGTAAAAGAAAGTTGGATTTTCTGATGATTCTATAATATAGTTTTCTGATGATTGTTTTGTGAAATCCTCTGTTAGTGAAAATGGTGATGTTTGTGGTATTTTATTGTAAGAGATAACAAATCTATTTCCAGTCATAATTCTTCGAAGAATTTGTTTTTTTAGTAGAATCTTACCATCAAACTTATAATAAACCAAATTACATTCAGGGAAACCAATATAAGTTTCTGAATTAGACTTAATATTACTGATATATTTTTTTACAGTATTAAAAATTTTTAAATAATGATCGTTCGATAGGAAGTCATCATCGTCTAATCCTATGCGTATAATATAGTTTTTTAGATGGAAGTTTCTAGGAAGTTTTTTTAAAAAATTTTCAAATAAACGGTTATAGTTTGGATAAAATAAATTTGGTTTGACTCTTTTATCAATACTATTTTCATTGGATTGATAAGATTTTAAGTGGTTATATATGTTGATGTAAATATTTTTTATAGAGTATTTTTTTTTAAAAATGTTGATTTTATTAATATACTTTTGTTTATCTGATGAAATATGTACTACCCAGTATATATTTTCAATATTATATTGATTTTGTGAGTATATAAATAGTTGCGCTTCTAGAAAACTTAAATATTTATCTAAAGTTATCTCATTTTTTTCTGTGTCGCAAAACAAAGTCTCAATTATTATTTTTACTTGCTTAATTGATGGCTTACATTCATTAAACTGCGCTTTGAATGAAAATAAATTTAAATAATCCTTCTCTATATTTATTTTATTGGTAAATTTAAAGTAATTAATGTTAATATTTTCAGAAGGAACTACTCTTAAACATAATTTAAAATGTGTTGCATCGATAGGAATAATTAATTCTTGAATTTTATGAGAGTAGAACCCTTGCAAACTTAGCTTTTCACTTCCATTAAAATATATAATAATAAAACTTAAATTGGTTGGGGTTGATGTTATAAAACTTAAGCATTTTCCTTTTGCATCGTCGATACTAAATTTGTCAGATTCTAGATATTTAAAAGATGCTTGAGATTTAAAACTAAAATTTATTTCATTTTCACTTTCATTAAAGTTAGAAAGCCATTTAACTTTTTTTAGGTTAAAAATGTGCTTGAGAGAGTTTAACATTAAAGTATCCTGTATTAAGTGAACTGTGCTTTAGACCTCTATCGGTCAACAGTTGTAAAGTTGTAGATGTATTATACAAAATCAATTCTTATAAAGTATATGAGAATTAAATTGTTTTACATAAAAGAATGTATTATGATATATGAATTTGGGAGTGGTATATGGTTGGCGTGGTTTGTTCGTATAATTCTTCAAAAAAAAGATATCTAATTGAAATCCAAAATTTAGAAGTAAAATCAGATGGCGATTCTTTTATTTTGTATGTGTTTGAAGGAAAAAAGAAAATTAAGATTTTTTACTTTAAATCATTAAATTTTCATTTTAACGCCTTTGATCTTTTAAATAAAAAAATTAGAATTTTAGTGTATTATGTTAGTAATGAAATATCTAAAAAAATATTTGAATCAAAAGAATTATTATTAGTCAATGATGTTAGAAGTAAATATAGAACGATAATTTTGGGTGATTATAAAATCTTAAAAGAAAAAGGGTATAAGTGTAGAAATGATGCTAAATACTTTAATGTTTTTGAAAAAATAAACTGGATAAATAAAGATAGAAACCTTGCATTTAATTTAAACTCTTGGCGTTTTCTCTCCCCAATTTGGAATGAATTTTTCAAAACTTATAATTGTAATTATATTTTGGAAATAAAAGATAAGATATTGGAATATTATGATTTTATTTATAATGGTGATAGCAGGAGAAAAGAGTTTTTATGGTATGATATGTCTTGTGCGTTAAGAGGTATTCATCTTGCTTTGTTTTTTGAAATTAATAATATTAATCTAGTAAATAATATTTTTTCGAATGTTGAAGTAGAGAAGTTACAGCATTTATATGATCTTCATATTGAAAAATTATTTAACAAAGAATTTTTATCACATGGGAATCATGGTGTATGGCAAATGATATCACTTCGAATGCTTGTTATATCATATAATGGTGAAAAATATAATGATATACTAAATTATAGTGAAGATATGATGACTTTATTACTTAATAGTCTTATCAATAAGGATGGTTTTTCAAGTGAGAACTCTCCATATTATCATCTATATTTGTGTGATCTTTTGAGTGTAATTCCTGAGGAGCTTTTTGTAAAAGATAATGAACGTATCTTAGCTATAAAAAGAAATAAAAATAAAATTTTATCATGGTTTACTGATTATGATGGCAATCTTTTTACAATAGGTGATACTGAAGGTAAAGGTGTTAATTTTGTTGGTGATAATAATTATTATGATTCTGCCAAAAAATACTATTTACTAAATTTAATTGATTCTAACTATATTGTATATAGAAAGTTTGAAGAATTGCATACTTTTTTATGTTTTAGTGCTAGTAATAAAAATCTAATTCATAAACATGCTGATAATTTAAGTTTTATATATGGTGTTTTTGGTCAAAATATTTTTGCTGATGGTGGTAAGTATAGTTACGATCATAGTGATTTTAGAAAATATTTCACCTCTGATCGTGCCCATAATGTTTTGTGTATTGAAGATAATATCTTTTATCCGCAAGATGTTCAACTTAATCAAAGTTTTGTTTTTAAAGATGAATGTCTTTCTGAAGATGTTGATTGTTCCCTAGGTGGATATTCCTCTCTATTAAATAATAAAAATATATTTAAATGGAAACGTAAAATTGATGTCTTTTCAAATGGTGAAATTTTATTTAAAGATTCTGTTGTAAAAAATGATTTTGATGGAAGAGTTTATTTAAATTTACTATTTAATCATGGTATATTTATTTCTAATAAAAATGGTGTAATAAAGGTTAAGAAAAATAATAAAGAAATTGTTGAAATAAAGTTGCATAGTGGATACGAAGATGTAGTTGTTTCTCATGGTGATAATCATGTAAATGAAGGTAGAGTAAGTCCAACTTATTATAAGAGTTTTAATGTTTTTAATTTGCGGATATATTTGAATGACCGCTTTAATCAGATTATCTGGAGTATAAAACCTCTTTTCTAATATTTTATGTTATTGATATAATGTAGATATTATTATTTAGAGATGTAGTGGACTAGAAATTATTGTTTTTATAGTGATATTTTTCTGTTGTATATGTATCTATATGTGAGCATGTATTTATCATTAAGGTGAATAAATAGGAGTTAAGATTATATGCAATTTAGTTATTATTGTTAGGTTGTAGTTGTTTTCCTAATATATTGATTTAATGTCTAGATAGAGTTTATTATCGCTCCTTTTTCCCTTAAGATCTATTTTAATGGGTCGGTTGATTATTATTCTGGAATTAATTTTTTGACCGAGGATTATTAATTTACGCTATAAAATTCGTTTGTAGCTATTACATTTAAGTTTCGTTTAAAGGCTAAATTATGAAAAATTTGAGTATATTAATATATGGTAGTTGTGTTTCTAGAGACTCTTTGGAATTTATATCTAATAGAGAATATTCATTAATTAATTATTTTGCAAGAAGCTCTTTAGCTACTCTTAACTATACTAATCCAGTAGCCAGTAATAGTTTTATAACTTCTTTAAATAACATTGAATCTAAGTTTCAAAAGCGTATTGTTGAATATGATTTACAACATTCAATTTTAAAATCTATAGTTAGTTCTGAATATGATGTTTTGTTGATGGACTTAATAGATGAACGTTTTCATTTAGCACTATTAGATAATAATCAGTTGGTAACGCGTTCAAACGAATTTTTAAAAACAAAAATTAAGCCTAAAAGTTTAATAAATACACATAGTGATAAGTTTTTTGATTTATGGAAACAGGGAGTTGATAATTTTTTTAGTATACTAGACGAAAAAGGAACTATTAATACTATTAAGTTGCAGAGAACTTTTTGGACAAATGAATTAGATAGTGGCAGTAAAATTGAAAATATTAGTGATGAACAAGTTCTTCAAGAAAATGAAAAGTTAGAACAAATGTATTTATATTTGGAGAGATATCTTAAAAAAGATCAATTTATAGAGATTCCTTTAGATTTGATAATCGCAAAGTCTGATCATAAATGGGGAGTTTCTCCATTTCATTTTATAGATGACTACTATCATTATGTCATTAAAAGTATTACTTAAGTTTCTCACCTCAACCAATGCCCCTCTAACTCAGCCCAAAGTACAGCATAATCCAAGCGATTATGCTGTTTTTCTTTGAGTAATTGAAAAAACTGTTGTAGCAAATAGGGGGGAGCACGATCTAGTGTTGATTCTGTATTGATTAAATGCTGAAATTTTTCTAAAAAATAAGCTTGATTGTTATTACGTTTTTGATAATAGCGTTCTTGTTTATTTTTTTTATGGTATAGATGAATAAAATAATTGTCTTCTAATAGTTGTTCTAATTGTATTTCAGCCATCATTGCACGGAAGCCTCTGCTCATGAGTGGCGCACGATAGGGCTCATCGATTAAGATTTCAGGGCTATAACTGAGTAACTCTTTATGATGGAATAATCGCAGCATAAAATCAAAATCCTCATATCCATGTCCAATATAAGCTGGATCAAAGCCATTAATCTTTTGAACACTTTGCATGTCACAGATAATGATGGAAGAGGGGAACGCTAAATGTAAAATTAAATCACGTTTAAAATGAAAATATGCTTTTTTAAAATCATTAGGTTTGAGTCGATTGATTTTTTTACTGCCTTTGGCACTCAGATATAAACATGGGTACATGCAAATCTGCTGGGGATGCGCCAACACATCAAGATAACTTTGCTGTATTTGTGCAAAAGAACAATAGATATCAATGTCTAAAAACATGACATATGTTGTAGTGACCTGTTGCAGTGCTTGATTGCGTAATTCAGATAGATGACTAGACTGGGTGTTGGTCTGTACGATATGAATATTGGGGCTATCTTTAAATAGATTAATTAAACGTTTATACCAAAAAGCTGGTTGTGGTACACAACCTAAAATGACCTGTACATTATGATGATTGAGTTGCGTTTTAAGTAACTTACAATGTTGATAAATATTCCATGCACGACGATTAAAATCGATTGGTATGATGATACTTAGGTCAAGGTCATTGGGTAGAGCAGTCAAAATAATGTCCTGTCACTTTAAAGTGTTAAATAAGGGTGATCGATATTACACGTACGTAGAATCTGTTGTAGCCAAGACTGTACATTAAAATTTTGTTGCACGTAGTGGCATGCGTAATTTATTTTTTCCACTTGTTCGGGTAGATAGCCATATTCTAATTGCTTAAATAGCTGTTGTGCCTGTTGTTGGTTTTCTATCACTTCGCAACACGCTTTAAAATGTTCGTTTATGGCTAAACAAGGATTACTGATTGCCAGTCGACCGCATGCCATGATTTCAAGTAAACGTCGCGAAAACATAGTGGGTGAATCTGTAATCGTATTCACATTTAATGCTTGTTGGTATTGCCGATATAAATGTCCTGTTTGCTCATATGGCACTTGAGCCAAGTAGGTGGTATTGGCTAATTGTGGAAATTGGTAGTGTTCATGAGTGTTCTGTGCATGACGATCGACGATGGTTAAACCACCATATTGAGCCGCTATTGGAAAATATGTATCTTGCCATTGTTGCCTTTCACTATGCATGTGTTTTATGTAACTTCCAATGAAGATACTGGATTTATGCTTGATATTTATGAGTGGGGTTGCATAATGAATTTTAGGTTGTATTGGAAACATAAGACTATAAATATGGGTATGATTGAGCCTTTTTTTATAATGGTTGATCATATTTTTATCGGTGGTGAAGATATAGTCAAATAAAGAAGCAGACGCTATGAATTGTTCAAAATGAAAAGGGTCTTCTTTATTCCAAAAAACGGTAGGTATGCCTTTGTTCTTTGCCCAATCGATTAGTTTTTTGAGTTTAATATTATTACGTTGTGGATGTTCAGGATAGCTTGCAACTTGATATTGCCAATGACCTTGATTTCCAAGCCACGTCGACTCAACCAATAACATGTCTATTTTAGTGCTAAATAATGGTCTAAACCTTGTTTTTGCTGGAATTAAATTAACATGGGGCTCTAAGCTTAAAGCTTGCTCTGTAAAATGATCTAAGATAGATAGAATATTGAATTGAGGCTTAGTTTTAAAGGTGAAAATCATGGATCACTTACAGTTGAATTTGAAAGATATGGAGCTTAATGTAACGGATAAGACACGCTAGTTTAGTCAATAAAAATCTAGTTACCTAATCATTTAATTTAAAGTGTTAGTGCATGAAGCATAAAAAAATTTAGAGCGGACTTTTTATAATAGTAGTAAATTTTTTGCTAAAATGCGATAAATTTCATGGTGGTATTTGCTTTATGTTGGTTAGTTCAAGAAAAATAGCACAATCAGCTAGCCTTAAGGGGCTACTCAATGATCGTTGCGATTTATGGACCAACAATTATTTGCTTAGAAAGAAACGCTTAAAACAACATCGTGAAATTGCTGGCTGGGGACGCAAAGCCAGTTTTTTTCGTGCGCAGCGCTATGCCGCACAGTATGGTCTTGACTGTATTTGCCTCGAAGATGGTTTTATCCGTTCCCTAGGTCTAGGGAAGGCGGGGTATCCCGCCTTGTCTTTGGTAATGGATCGGCGTGGTATTTATTTTGATGCCTTACAAACATCTGATTTAGAACAATTGATTGCTCAGATGCAACAGCATGACGCGCCTCGAGCCTTGTCAGCCATCGCAACGATTAAAAGCTATGGTATTACCAAATATAATCAAAAATTTGAAGCCTTTCATGCCGCGCTATTTGCGGGTCAAAAAAATATTTTAGTGGTGGATCAAACCTTTGGAGATCAGTCGATCCATTATGCGGGGGCGCGTCCAGCAACTTTTCAGTACATGTTACAACAGGCCTTACAGGACCATCCAGATGCAGTGATTTGGGTAAAAACCCATCCCGATGTTTTGGCTGGACGTGCCCAAGGACATTTCCAAGCACAAGATTTACAACATCCGCGCATTCAAACCTTAACGGCTAACTACAATCCCTTTGCCCTATTGCAAGCAATGGATGAAGTCTATGTGGTGAGTTCACAGTTGGGCTTTGAAGCTTTACTCTGTGAGAAGACGGTACATTGCTTTGGGGTACCCTGGTATGCCGCATGGGGGCTGACAGATGATCAACATGCCCCCTTACATATTTTAAAGGGGCGACGCCAACAAGCGCGGAGTCTGGCGCAGCTTTTCGATTGCGCATATCTGCAGTATGCGCGTTATGTGTCTCCCATTACTGGGCAACCTTGCACACTCGAACAGATCTTAGCGATTTTAATCCCCAATATTCAAGCCCAAACGACTTTGCCTTCAGCCTTACAAGCCTATGGTTTTAGTCGTTGGAAGCGTGAATTTATACGGGCATATCTGGCTTTTCCGCAGACTCAGGTGCGATTCCATTGTTTTTTAAAACCGAAAAAAACACAGCAGATCGTGGCTTGGGGGAAAAAAGCCAAAGCCTTGAAAGCACAAGGCTATAGCAAGGTATGTACGGTAGAAGATGGTTTTATTCGCTCCTTGGGCTTAGGTGCTGCGTTGATTCGACCTTATGCTTTGGTGTTTGATGAACTTGGCATTTACTATGATGCGACACAGCCATCGAGTTTGGAACAGCAACTTAATCAGGCGCAGTTGGATGCAGCACAGTTACAACGTGCGCGCGCATTAATTGCAACAATCAAGCAAACCGGGATTTCCAAATACAATGTTGGACAAAACAAAAGCTTATTACGTCCAGCAACTTCACAACGTGTCTTATTGGTGATTGGTCAGGTTGATGATGATCTTTCTGTGCAACTCGGTGGCGTAGACATCAAGACGAATCTAAGCTTATTGCAGCAAGTACGCCAAGATCATCCTGATGCTTATATTATTTATAAACCGCACCCCGATGTGCATGCTGGGCTTAGAAAAGGGCAACTTTCTGACAATATAGTGCTACAATATGCAAATTGTATAGAATTGTTTGCTTCAATTATTGACTGTTTTAAAATATGTGATGAAATACATACTATTAGCTCGTTAACTGGCTTTGAAGCTTTGTTACGTGGTGTAACTGTGTGTTGCTATGGTTTACCATTTTATGCAGGATGGGGATTAACACATGATCGTCATGTATGCCAGCGACGTCAGCGTCAATTGAGCTTAGAAGAATTGGTTTATATCACTTTAATAGACTACTCGGTATATAACTTACCTGTAGCAGATCATATGTGTATACCGCGTGTAGGGGTGGAGCAAGTTATTGATTATTTACAGCAAGAAAGGTTAAACCCCATCGCGCGCAAAAAATCATGGCTAGCCAAGCTTTTTACCACGATGCGGCGTTTGAGAATAGGAAAGCTTAATTAGTATGTCTGTGCATCTTGATGAACTTTTATCATCAAAAAAAGTATTATTACTGCAAGGACCAATGGGAGATTACTTCAATCAGTTGGCCCAATGGCTCGAACAGCATCAGATTGAGACTTTTAAAGTAAATTTTAATGGTGGAGATTGGTGGTTTCATCACCAATGTCAGAATGCCTATAATTTTCGTGGTCGGGTCGGTGACTTTAATCTGTGGTTACAAGATTTTATCAATGCGCATCAGATTGATGCGCTGCTGTGTTTTGGGGATTGTCGGAAGTATCATCGAATCGCGCGTGAAGTTTCTTTGAAATTAGGCATTGGTTTTTTTGCTTGTGAAGAAGGCTATATACGACCGAACTACATTACTTTTGAGCAAGATGGGGTTAATTTCTTTTCCAATTTTAAACAGTATTTAGCCGCGCAAGCCGAAACTGGAGAAGCTCGCCCTGCTGTGCATTATGATGTGGTACATAATAGCTATCGTAAAATGTTGTGCTGCGCATTTGTTTATTATTTGATGTGGATTTTAGCTAGTTGGTATTTTCCGCACTATAAACATCACCGTGGTATGCGTCCTGATCAAGAATTATATTATTGGTTGATCTCGGGCTATCGGCGTTTGAAAAATTATTTTTTGGAACCGCGACGCTTTCAAGGCTTTTTACAACAACATGCTAAGCAATATTTTGTTTTTGCCTTGCAAGTGCATAATGATTTTCAGATTCGTGTCCACAGTGATCTGAAAAAAATGGAAAGCTATATTGAAAAAGTGATTCGGTCTTTTAGTGATTATGCCGATGCAGAACATCATCTGGTGTTAAAACATCATCCAATGGATCGTGGTTATCGCAATTATGCTGTGTTAATTCAGCGCTGTGCCGCACAGTATGGCATCAGCGGACGAGTGCATTATTTCTGTGATATTCATTTGCCGACTTTATTGAAAAATAGTCGCGGTATGGTAACGATTAATAGTACGACGGGTATACAAGCGTTATATCATGAGATCCCAGTGAAGGTGTTGGGGCGGGCATTATATGACTTGCCACGTTTAACCTGTCAACATGCATTGGATCAATTCTGGATGCAACCTACAGCAGTGGATGCTGGCTATTTTCATTTTTTTCGCTATAGCTTGATTGAATATTCCCAGTTGAATGGGGCATATTATGGCTTATCTCCTTGGATGCAGCGATATGATCGTCAAGTGATCATGAGTCAAAAGCCGTGTTTTTTAAACAATATCAACAATAAAAGTGCATCTTAATTTATTTCTTAATTGACTATTGCTTAGCGCTTAGTGCATTTGAGACCTCCATGGAGGTCTTTTTTGATTTGAGTTCATGCTAGTTTGTCTTGCTGTCGTCTTTAGCATAAGCATGCAATCTAGAACAATATGGCAATGCGCAACAAGCGCTTGATGAGTTATGCGGTTTTGGCTTTGACTGACAGAGAAGTGTCCGTGCAATCATGAAGCTTTCTTGAATGTGATGTAGCATTATGGTGCCGAAACAACGGCTAAACTTGAGAAATACAAGCGCTGTGCTAGTATGCCTATGCGCTGTAAAAATTTTATAAGTTTCAGTTTGTTGTATTGTGAAAAAGAAATGAGCGCGCGATTGTGCATTGCATTGCACTGTCATGATGATCCGCAATGATCAGGATGATGTCTACATCGCGTAGTTGAGCCAAACGATATCTTGCATGAGGAGAGTTTTAGATGCTTCAGGTCAAACAAGGGTTATGCATCGTGCTGGGCTGTGTGTTGAGTAGTCCATTGTGGGCAGCACAAAGCTGTCAGGAAAAGCGGCAGAATATTCAAACCCAAATCACTTATGCTCAACAACATGGCAATAGTCAACGGCTTGCTGGCTTGCAACGTGCTTTAAGCCAAGTCGAGCAACATTGCACGGATCAACAGCTACAGCAAGATCAAGCGGATCAAGTCGCTAAACTCCAAGCCAAACAACAAGAAAAACAAGCTGAAATCACTAAGTTGCAAGGCAATATTGACAAAGCACGCAGCAAAGGTGATTTTAATAAAGTCGGCAAATACCAGCGTAAAATTCGCGATAAGCAGTTTGAGATCCAAAAGCTACAACAGCAAATTGATCAACTTTGATGTTGATGCTAGCGCTTAGGCCAAAATGACCTGTTTGAGCTGTGTTTGATAATCTGCAAAATTCGCCAGTTTTTGACTGCCGACATCGGTAATCAAAGCACTGATCTGATCCAGTCGGGCATAGTTGACCCGACTGTGGACATTGAGCTTACTATGGTCCATGAGAAGCATACAGTCACGACTGTGTTGTCGCATGGCTGCTGCAATATTGGCTTCTTCTAAATAATAACTACTTGCTCCCTGCTCTAAGTCGAGTCCTACAGGCGAAAGCATACAGAGATCTGCTTGATAACGTTCGATTTCTCTAATGACTTGCTCACCCTGACTTTGCATGCGTTGCTGTACACGCCCACCCAATAAAATCAATTCGTGATTGAGATAATCTTGCTCATTGCCCATGCTTAGGTTGAGGATAACCTGCAAGCTATTGCTGATAATGGTCAGACCTGACAGGGTTCTCAGTTCCTCTGCCAAGATGGCCGTGGTGCTGCCGGCATCGATAAACACCGTCTGCCCAGCGGATAATTGCTGGACCGCACAGCGCGCAATGGCGCGTTTTTCTTTGGCATATTGACCATGACGTATTTGTAGGGGGGCTTCAGTGGCAATTTGGGTGGTGCTGACCAGACCGCCATGCACACGTTTGGCAATGCCTTGCGCTTCCAATTCTATAAAATCACGCCGCGCGGTTTCGCGTGAAATATTCAGTTCCGCCATGACCCGTTCTGTGGTGATGTTATGGCGCTGTTGTAATAACGCTTGTATGCGATGGAGTCGTTCTTGTTGCAACATGCCTTAGATTCCTCAGCAAAATCATTCTGTCAAATCTGACTTTAGGCATCATAAAGCCAAATGAAATACGAAAGCAAATGTGTAAATAAAAGTATTTGTGTATTTTGTTGTATTTTTTAAAAAAGCAGATTATGCTTAAAGCATGAAAATTGACCACGGTGAGGCAGGAAGCCGCTGTGTCAATTTTCTAAACCAATATGAATGCAGTACGTGCTCAATGTGACAATGATTAAACGCCAGCACAGCCATCGATACATCAACCAATCGAGTCGAGGGCAAATATGCGAGGGGATTGATGCAAATGATGTACGCAAGGCAGTCGAGATAGGAAATAGCCCAAACCACATGCATCAGATCAGCAAAGGTGTAGCTTGATGCCCAAGGAGTAACAGATATGGCAACACGTTCGACCATTATGGATACCAATAGCTTTAGAGCAGAACATGCATCAGCATTGGATGCTGAAACCCGTCGTCTAACCGATAAACGTAGCCGTGTTTTAGGTGAGTCTTATCGTTTGTTTTATCGAAATCCAGTACATTTGGTCAAAGGTCAAGGCCAGTATTTATGGGATGCCGATGGCAATAAATATCTAGATGCTTATAACAATGTCGCCAGTATAGGTCATTGTCATCCGGCAGTGATTGATGCAGTACATCAACAAATGCAACAGCTCAATACCCATACCCGTTATTTACATGAAACTATTTTGGATTATAGCGAACGTTTATTGGCGACCGCGCCTGCCGAAGTTGATCGTGCCATGTATATGTGTACAGGCTCAGAAGCCAATGATCTGGCGATTCGCATGGCGCGTAGCTATAGCGGTGGGACGGGTATTATTGTGTCGCAAGAAGCTTATCATGGCACCAGTGATTTGACCTCGGGATGTTCACCTGCATTGGGGACGGGACAAGGACTTGCCAGCACCACGCGCTTGGTACCAGCCCCCGATGATTATCGTCACCAAAATGGCGATTTGGGGGATTGGTTTGCTGCACAGATTCAACGTCAAATTGATGATATGCAAGCACATGGTATTAAATTTGCTGGTTTTCTTGCCGATTCAATTTTCTCATCCGATGGTGTGATGCCCAATCCGATCGGCTTTTTGAAGAAGGCTGTAGATGTGGTTCATGCCAATGGTGGGGTGTTTATTGCCGATGAAGTGCAACCGGGTTTTGCACGCACGGGGGATGCCTTTTGGGGCTTTGCGCGACATGGCATTGTGCCCGATATCATTACCACTGGTAAACCGATGGGCAATGGTATTCCGGTGTCTGGTTTATTGGCCAAAAGTGCTGTGATGGCGTCTTTTAGTGACCATATTCCTTATTTCAATACCTTTGGGGGGAATCCTGTGGCGATGGCTGCTGCACAAGCCGTTTTGGATGTGATTGAGCAAGAACAGTTGCAAGCACATAGCCAAAAAATGGGGCAATTGCTCTTGGCTGAATTGCAAGCATTGATGGCAAAGCATGATTGTATTGGCGATGTGCGCGGGGCTGGTTTGTTTATTGGGTTTGAGTTGGTGTCAGATCCTGTATTGAAAACGCCTGATAAACAGTTGGCACTTGATTTGATTGAGGAACTTCGTAATCAGCATCGGGTATTGACCTCGGTTGCTGGTCCATATGGCAATGTATTGAAGCTACGTCCACCCTTGGCTTTCCAAGCACAAGATATTGATTGGTTGGTGGGTGCATTGGATCAAGCACTGAGCACCCTGAAAAAATAAATTGCCTCGAGCGGTGTATCACATACGCTCTATGGCAATACGCTAAATCGTTGAAATCTCCTTGGGATCTTGTAATCCGCACACTGTATATCCTTGATGTGATATACGGTGTTTTTTTTTGAGGCTCTCGATTGAAAGCGCTGCTAAGTTATCCTGATCCATCTATGGTTCCATGTGAAAAAAATCACCAAGAGCAGCTGGTAAATACACTGCTATTGGCTGGATGTGATGAAAAAAGATGGCGTATTGGTGGTGTTGGACTAGTGGCGTAGTTGCCGAGGATTGACGCCATGCCAGCGTTTAAAGGCGCGTGAAAATGCACTTAGTTCAGAATAGCCCAATAGAAATGCCATCTCAGAAATAGCAATATTTTTTTGTTGTATATAATAATTGGCAAGCTCATAGCGCACAGCGTCGAGTAAGGCACTGAAGCTGCTGCCTTCAGCTTTAAGGCGTCGCGTGAGCATACCGGCACTGAGTCCAAGATCGGCGGCAATTTTTTCTAAGCTCGGTTCGCCCTGACTGAGCTGCAATTGGATATGGCTACGGACTTGGTTGCTCAAGCTTTGTTGTGGTCGTTCTAAGTTGAGTAAATGCAAGCTTTCTAACATGACATTTAACAGCATGGGATCTTGCATGGGCATGCGATGTTGTAAGTCTTGTTTGGCGACAATAATGGAATTATAAGGTTGTTCAAAATAGACGGTTGCATGAAACAGCTTACTGTGTTCTTGCCAAGCCTCTGGGCGGGTATGTTCAAAGTGGATCGCTCGGGGGGCGTAGTGCGGTCCAAGCACTTCGCGAATCACATTGATAAACATCCCGAGCGTGAGCTCTGCATCTTGCCGTCGGGTGAGAATGGCGCCATGTTGTATTTGATAGTCAATACGCCAAGCATCCCCTAAGTCAACCATGCGTGTGAGCGTGTCTTTTTGGTGAAGATAAAAATAGCGACTCATGTGTTTGAGCGCATCTTCGAGTGTGGCTGAGCAAAGTGCAATATAGCCAATTAGCCCCAAGGATTTGGGGTGAAACTGTTGCCCATAATACAAACCAAAATTATCACAACCTGATTGTTGTGCGGCTTGTTCTAAAACGGTGCAATAGTTGGGCAATGCCAGACTGAGGGTTGGGCTGATTAGCGCTTCAGGATTGATGCCGCTATAGCCAAACACGCGATCGACATCGGCTCCTTGTTGCTGCATAAAATCACTCAAGCCTGCGGCAGCGGCGGAGAGTACCCCTTGATTACTCATTAGCATATTATCTGCTTGCCCATGCGCCAAATTGATGTGGATCATACGGACACCTATTATTGTTTTGGTGAAATCCTTAGAGCAAGATGCATACCACATGGATAAGTTGCCAACTCCGTCTGAACCGAGCTGTGCAGCGTGTTGGACTGGCTGTAGCAAGACCTGAAGATGTCACGTTGGGGCATGGATGTAGAGCTGAGGTGATGCGGTTGGCGATCATTCGGTTCTTCTTCATCATCCATGATGTTGCTGTGGCCGATATTATGACAAAGCAATGTTTACAAGATGACCAAGTCGTGATGACAAAGCTTTGTTGATGATTTTGGCTGAACAACGCGGTGTTCTGGGTCGTGGTGGCTTATCCATAAGCATCTGTGCAATCTAAATGATTATTCTGTTATTGAGCATCATCTCCATGAATGAAAATAACAGGGCTAAAATCTGTCAAACAGCATCTAAAACAATGTGCATAAACACGATGTTTAGGCACATATGATCTGTAAAAATAGCACGCCCTCCCTGTGTGACGGGTGTCGACTTGGGCTGAGGCTGGGCGTCCATTGTTGCCACAGCTCCCAGCCCATAATGTACTGACAGCGTTTTGTTATACACCGATTGGCATTTGCTTGTCTAAGTATTTTTTGCACAAACGTACAGTTTCATTGCTCCATTGATCGCCAAGACTTTGCGCCATTTCAGTTTGTGCATGTGAACCATTCCAGGCCATCATTTGAATGCGTCTTTGCATGATAAAGCTGGGCAGCATGTCATATTCGGCATCATCAATATGCCCAATGCGTTCATAGCCTTTTAGCCAATGCTCGACCCAATCGGGTGCTGCAGCCAGATGCTCATTAAAACTAATGGCGGCAGCCAAGTCATGCATAAACCAGCCCATACCACAATCATCAAAATCAATCACACCAATGTGCTGTTGATTGAGCAGTAAATTGGTAAGGCGTAGATCAGCATGAATTAAACCATAGCGATCTGCCGACTGACCAAATTGTGTTAAGCGCCGTGCAATCTCTGCGATGGCTTCTTCGATCACCACATGGTCTTCAGCTTTTAAGTGTGGCGCATGACGCCAATCGCCCCAATGTCCTTGTGGGCTGAGCATGGTCTCATGATTCCAAACGATTCGTTTAAACTGCTGCGGCGCCTGCCATTGCTTACTGTGTTGATGCAGGCGGCAGGTGATTTCACCCAATTGTTCAAAGGCGACTGGGCTAACATCGACAGTGGGCATGCTGCCTTCAATCCAATGAAATAATACAGCATAGCGTTCGATGTCCTGACCGAGATGCAGACGAATAACCCGTTCACCGTCACGACTTAAAATGGCTTGTGGGACTGCAATACCCGATTGGCTCAAGGCATTGAGCCAATCCAGCTCACTGACGATATCTTGATAACTATGATAGTGCGGTCGATGAATACGTAATGCATAGCGTTTTTGGGCGGTACGAATGAGAAAAGTGGCATTTTCAGATTGGCACAGGAGGCGAATTTCACCTTGATAATCCGTTGGGTATAAAGCCATAGCTTGTTGTGCCAATTGCCGTAATTGTGTTTGCGTTAAAAATTCATTTTGTTCAACAGTCATAGCGATGCTCCATGCTTCATAAATTGTCGCGTATCCAATATCACCAATCGCGAGCTATGACTTTGATCTTATTCAAGAAGAAAATTAACAACTTGACCCTAAACGATTTTGCAGCATTTTAAAGTCAAGTCTTAGAACTTTTTTTTGCGCAGTATGAAGACTGGTTAGCTGTATAGGATGTACAGATCAAATGAAATCTTCAGAAATTAAGCTACAAGCAACAGATTCCAGTGACTATTTTGCTAAACGACAGCTCAAACAAGGTGCTGTGGGATGGCTCTTATTGGTGGGGCTGGGGGTGTCTTATGTAATCTCGGGGGACTTTGCTGGATGGAATTTTGGTTTAGCCCAAGGTGGTTGGGGCGGTATGTTTATTGCCACGGCAATTGTCGCCTTGATGTATTTGTGTATGAGCTTGGCAATGTCGGAAATGTCGACCATGTTGCCAACGGCTGGCGGCGGCTATAGTTTTGCCCGTATTGCTTTTGGCCCTTTGGGTGGCTATCTCACAGGCACGGCGATTTTAATCGAGTACGCCATTGCACCTGCGGCTATTGCGGTTTTTATTGGGGCGTATTGCGAGTCTTTATTTGGTATTGGAGGCTGGATTATTTACTTGTTGTGCTATGTGATTTTTATCACGATTCATCTAAAGGGGGCAGGTGAGGCATTAAAAATCATGTTTGGCATCACTTCGGTCGCTTGTATTGCACTGTTTGTTTTTATTGTCGCGATGTTCCCACATTTTGACAGCAAGAATCTTTTTAATATTGCCGCAGGGACGCAAACAGGTGCCAGTAGCTTTTTACCGATGGGGTATTTAGGCATCTGGGCTGCGGTACCTTATGCGATCTGGTTTTTTTTGGCGGTTGAAGGCGTGCCCTTGGCGGCAGAAGAAGTCAAAAATCCAGCACAGGCTTTGCCCCGTGGTTTAATTGGGGCGATGTTGATTCTCGCTGCATTTGCCATGCTGATTTTGTTTTTAAGTGCTGGGGCTGCGGGTGCTGAGCAGATTAAAAACTCTGGCGCACCCTTGGTCGACGCCTTAAAAATTGTCTATGGGCAACATACCGCCTTAGCAAGTTTTGTCAATTTCGTTGGCTTGGCTGGTTTGGTCGCAAGTTTTTTTTCGATTATTTATGCCTATTCACGGCAGATTTTCGCTTTGTCTCGGGCGGGCTATTTACCGCAAAAACTTTCCTTGACCAACCGCAACAAAGCACCGACGCTAGCCATTATTGTCCCGGGGATGATTGGCTTTATTTTGTCCTTGACCGGTGAAGGTGATTTATTGATTTTAATGGCAGTTTTTGGTGCAACTATTTCTTATGTACTGATGATGCTGTCACATATACGGTTACGTTGGAAACGCCCTGATTTGGCACGCCCTTATCGCACACCTGGCGGGGTTTTAACTTCTAGTGTGGCATTGCTATTGGCGGCAATTGCGGTAGTGGCTGGGTTGATGGTCAATCCAAAAGTTTGGTTATTGGCAGCTGTGATTTATGGCGTGTTTATTGTGTATTTTCTGGTTTATAGTCGTCATCATTTGGTTGCCGGGACTCCGGAACAAGAGTTTGCACGAATTGATGATCAATAAGCTGCTTATATTTGCATGTGTTATCTGTTTGATGTTTTGAGTATGGCACTGTCCGATTGGCACAGGATGAGGCAATCGGACAGTAAATAATTTGACTTAGACAATCAGACTTCGACAATTGGACTTCGAGCAGCGATCAGTCAGTATGTGTATCGCGGAATGATTTTAAGCGGAATGATTTTATGTTGAATCGTTTTATGCTGAATGGTTTGATAGTGCGCTATAGCATGCTATAACGCATTTGCCGCTGTTGCGAGTCGTTGATCAAATAGATTGATCAGGCTGGCCAGCACAATTAACAACAAGCCAGTCATACACACCATCGACCAGCCGCCATGGTGCCATGCATAGACGCCAAGGGCTGAGCCACAAGCTCCACCAATAAAATAAATGGTCATATAAATGGCATTTATTCGAGATTTGGCATCGGGACGTAATTTAAAAATAATATTTTGATTACTGGTATGGACCATGGCAAGTCCTAGGTTGATGAGGCCATAGCCAATGATATAGCTGATCAAGTACTGCCCACCAAGGTATAAAAACAACCAACTGCTAGCCAAAATCAATAGCCCAATCCAAGCCAAGGCTTTGGTATGACCTTTGTCGGCGATTTTGCCGAATTTTGCGGTCGACAATGCACCAAATACCCCAACCAACGCTACCACACCGACCAGCACATCATTGAGCGCAAAGGGTGGGGCGGTGAGTAATACGGCAATGGTTGAAAATAAAATACTCATGGCGCCAAAACTCAGCCCACCGATTAGACCGCGTAACAATAAGCGTTTTTCACTGGCTAATAATTCTGCCATAGAACGAAAAATGGCAAAGTACGGCATTTTGCTGCTGGGGACAAAGGGCAAACGACGTTTGAGAGCAGTGGCTAATAGCAGCATGCTGATCGCACTGACCCAGTAAATCAATTGCCAATTGGCGAGATAAGACAATAGCCCCGCCAAACTGGTAGACAATAAGATCCCAACCAATAATCCGCTCATGAGAAAGCCGATCACTTCACCGGTTTTATTGGGGTGGGAGGCAAATACCGCAAGCGGAATCAGCACTTGTGCCGCCACTGCAAATAAGCCACCCATAATGGTACCCAGCCAGAGCATGGGAAGATTGACGGCACAAGCACTGATCAACAACCCCAGTGCTGCCAAGTACATCAAGAGCGGAATAAACTTGGTTTTATTGACCATGTCCCCCAGCGGTACAATAAACAGTAAGCCAAAGGCATAGGAAACCTGAGCAAAGGTGACGGTTAATGCGGCTTGAGATTCAGTGACTGCAAAATATTGTTGTATTGAGCGAATCAGTGGTTGGCAATAGTAGTTAATACCTGCACATAAGCCACAAGCCATTGCCATTAGCCATAATAAAGGTTTGTTGTTGCTAATATCTAAAGATGGGCTCATTTTCTCTCCAATTGACGCAATATCATCACGCAGCCGAAATACCTATAAGCTGTAAGCCGTGGCTTCAACTTCAATTTGCATACCGGGTAAGGCAAGCGCTGGAACAGGAATTAAGGTGCATGCAGGAAAGTCATGGTGTTGCCATAACTGTTGCATGATGGTGATGAGCTGTTGGTGCTTTTGTGAATTGTGATCAACCACAAAAATACGCAGTACAGCAATGTCATGTAGTGTAGCATCGCAATCTTCTAAGGCGAATAGGATATTTTGAAATGCTTGTTCGGCTTGTAAGGCAAAATTTTGTGCCAAGATGCCTTGGGCGTTTTCGCCGCTTTGCCCAGAAATATGTAAGATGCGTAAAAAGTGCCGAACTTCGGCGACATGACTATAGGCTAAACTTTTAGGGTTATGTAAGCTGTTTGGATTATGCAATTGGAAGCTTTTTAAGCGATGGATATGAGAGAGGTCGGACATGCGTATATTACTCAAATAAGGGATTGTGCTAGTATCAAAGCTCAACTTAACTTGAGGTCAAGTGTCATGACAGAAAAAAGTGCTGCACAGTGGTTGACGATTGGTGAGTTGGCGGTGCGTAGTGGTGTCGCAGTATCTGCAATACGTTTTTATGAAGAAAAACAGCTGATTTGGAGTGTCCGGACCACGGGTAATCAACGTCGATATCAGCGTGCCATGTTGCGCCGCGTCGCCATTGTCAAAGCAGCGCAGCAGGTGGGAATGAGTCTGCAACAGATTAAAAAGGCTTTTGCTATTTTGCCCAAAAACCGCATTGCCTCTAAAGCGGACTGGCAAAAAATGTCGGCACAATGGCAACAAGACCTCGATCAGCAAATTTTGGGCTTACTGCAAATTCGACTACAGCTGGATCAATGCATTGGCTGTGGTTGTTTGTCTTTAGCGCACTGCCCGCTGCGCAATCCTGGCGATAACATGGGGCAGCACTCGCCCGGTGCGCATTTTCAGCAGGAGTTATTGAGCTTACTCAAAGAAAAGTTCTTAGTCAGTGCCGCCGATCAAGAGTTTTGAGGGGGCAAATCGTGCTGTTTTGCCCAACCAAAAAGCTTGGTTGTGTGCACCATGCCCAAAGTCACGGCATAGATATAATGCAACGCCCAAGGCATTGAGGTGCTCTGCAAAAATTTGTGGCAATGCATGGGGAACATTTTTTTGTGGGCAGTTATAAAAATCGCCCATGACCACCGCCTTAAGATGTTGTGTATCGATACTCTGCAACAGTTGCGTTAGGCTACGTTCTAGACTGTAGTAAGCCTCACCAACATCTTCCAACAGTAATACACTCGGTCGTGTCAAGGTTAAGGCATGGGCTGTGCCTTGTAGGGTACATAATACCGTGAGATTGCCACCGAGCACTTGCACAGCGGTGTCTTGTAAAGCATGCAAATGTGCCATATGGTTAAAGGCTTCTAGCTGAAAGATCTGGATTTTTTGTGCATCTGCAATACAGTCAAGCACCCGCTCAGCATCTTGCGAGAGCAGGGCTTGCTCTGGCAAATTTTTACTGGCAATTTCTTGAAATACCGGACCATGCAAAGCCGCTGCGCCACGTTGCGCCAAAAAATGAAGTAAAGCAGTATTGTCTGAATAACCGATTAAAGGCGGGAGTGTAGACCAGTCCAGATGAGACTGTGATAAAGCAGGTAATAGCTGCGCTGCACCTGTACCGCCTCGACCACACCAGATGGCATCAACCGTGGCATCCTGCCATCCTGTATATAAGTCTTGTAGGCGTTGCTCAATACGACCCGCCAAATAGCGATGTTGTGCAAAAATGTGTTTGGATAAGCTGACCTGATGGCCACGTTGTTCGAGCTGTTGTTGTGCCAGTAAAATATCTTCTGGTTCGACACAACTACTGGGCGCTGTAATATAAAAATGCATATCAGATCCAATTCGGGCTTAGTGTGCGAGTCTATTTTTTGAAAGCGTAATCAGCATAACACCAATAATATTGAGCAAACAGCCTAGATATTGAATGCTATTCATTTGTTCACCCAGTAATAACACCGCCAGTATAATGGTCAGTACAGGACCGAGTGAGGCAATGATGGCTGAGTGAGATGCCCCCAGACGTTTAATGCTTTGTGCTAACAACAAGGTGGGTAATACCGTCACAAAAAAACCAAGCAGCAAACCATAGCACCAGATTTCTGCCGGTAAGCTTTGTAAGTGCTGTAGTGGCTGTGGTGTTGCCAGCCAAAAGTGCAGCATGGTACCAAGACAGGCAATGCTGAGTGCCAATCCCGTAAAATTCCAGCTGCCAAAGCGTTGAATTAAGCGCGGTGTGAGCAATAGATAGCAAGCAAACATCACGGCACTGGCAAAGACTAGGCTAGCACCTAACCAAAAATTGTTTTGCTTTAGCAGTTGTTGTTCTTGTTGCAGTACGATGACCGTACCACCATAGCTGAGTAGCAGTGCCAAGATCATGATGGGGCGCAAGGGCTGCCGATAAAACAGGCTAATTGCAATAACGGTTAAGGTTGGATATAAAAATAAAATAATCCGTTCCAGCGATGCGCTGATGTACATGAGTCCGATAAAGTCTAAATAACTGGCAATATAATAGCCGACTAAGCCGGCAATCAGCAGTAGAAACCAATCCATTTTTGCAATCTGTCGACTATGCTGGCGATTGAACCAAGCGATGCATAAAAAGAATGGCAGTGCCGAACTCATACGCAAGAACATTAAGATATTGGCATCAACCGTAGGAGACACAGCATAAGCCTGTTTAATCAATATGGCTTTGCTGCTAAATAGAAAAGCAGCAATCAAACCAAAAATAACGCCAAGTTGTGCAGAGGACAACAAGGGGGGAGCGGGTTGAGAGGCAGGCATAAAATAGTCGTAGGTGCGGTCGGGTATAGGATGAGTGATATAAAGCGATATCAATATAAAGTGATATAAAAAGCTGACACAGAGCTTGTGCTATATCGCGTGTCTAGACTAGAAGATTCATATAGTCCATATAGTTCATATAGAAGGTCAATTCAGAAGATCTACACAGAACACCAATACACAGTATGATCAATCTGTTATCGAGTATAAGTGCTGCAATTCTGCTGTCAATTTTAATTTTGCCATAGTATTGGGCATTTGAAGCGTATCCGCTGTGCTACGGTGCATAGATGGTTTTGCTTTAAAATGGTGCATTTTTGCACGGAATTGCCATGGTATCGGGCTAATTATCATGCTGCAAAATGGTATTTAGGTATTTTAGCAAAACTTTTTTAAAAATGACTGTCGGGTCTCTGCCACAGATTGCCATAGATGTCGCAATAGATCAGCACAACCAAGGAGGCTATTGTCGTGACAAAGAAGCTTGCTCCATTTGTGTGTAGCCGGTTGCCTACACAGGCACACAGCTGAGAGGCTGGCGTGATGGCGACTTAGGCATCATGATGAGAATCTGATTCTGCCTAGGGTCTGGCTATAAGAACGCTAGGTCTTGGCTTTGCTCGGTATTGTATGCGGTGTATTGGCTTGAAAATGCTCGGGTGAAAGATAAATAGATTGTTGTATTGATTGATTTTTTATGAGAAGAACAGCGCTCTATTGAGGCGGTGTATTCCGAGCGTGAGCTGCTAAAAATGCGCTTGATTGTGCTGGGTAAATAGACAAGGAAAATCTTTCACATTATAAATAAAAAGCAACTTTTTATGAATGGTTAAAATAAAATAAGGTCATTTATTAAATAAATATTGGGTAGTAATTTTAATTAGTTCAATTAGAATCCAAAAAATCAGTACAACCCAATGTGGGAAATATTGCCGCTGTGGCAATGTTGTCTTTAAGGATAGTTAGCTTGAGGAACGCTCATGCAGATCGGAATTCCAACAGAAACGGTTGTCGGTGAACATCGAGTTGCCGCGACACCCGAAACAGTCAAGAAATTAGTCAATGCTGGTCATCATGTGGTGATTGAACGTGGTGCTGGTATCAGAGCTGCGTATATTGATACCGCTTATCAGCAAGCGGGTGCCACCATTGTGGACAATGCTTATCAGGGAAGCCAAGTGATTTTGAAGGTTCGTGCGCCACAAGCTGACGAAATTCAAAATATTGCTACGGGGAGTATTGTGGTTGCTTTATTTGATCCATACCGTAATCCGGATTTGGATAAATTTGCGGCACAAGGGATTTCTGCATTTGCATTGGAGTTATTGCCGCGGACCTTATCTCGTGCGCAGAATATGGACGTTTTATCCTCTCAAGCCAACTTGGCAGGTTATAAAGCGGTATTACTTGCTGCAGCGGCCTATCAACGGATGTTTCCAATGCTGATGACCGCTGCGGGTACGGTAAAGCCGGCCCGTGTGGTGGTGATGGGCGTTGGGGTTGCTGGTTTACAAGCCATTGCAACGGCAAAACGCTTGGGAGCGGTGGTTGAAGCCACAGACTTACGTCCGACAGCCAAAGAGCAGGTTGAGTCTCTTGGTGGAAAATGGCTAGATGTGCCGATGTCTGAAGAAGAGCAACAGCGTGCAGCTGAGGCGGCGAAAAATGGTTATGGCTGGACACCGGGACCACAGTATATTCAGGATCAAGCTGTGATTGTCGATAAAGCCGTTGCCAATGCAGACATCGTGATTACCACAGCTTTATTGCCTGGGCGTGATGCGCCGCGTTTAATTCAGGCTGATACTGTGGCCAAGATGAAAGCGGGTTCTATTATTTTGGATATGGCCGTTGAAAGTGGCGGTAACGTTGCAGGATCACGCTGTGGTGAAAACGTGGTGACTGAAAATGGTGTGACCATTTTGGGTGTACCCAATATTCCATCGACTGTTGCAACAGAAGCATCGGCACTTTATGCGCGTAACGTTTTTAATTTCTTAGATACGCTCAGTGCTGAAGCACAGCAGTTCAATATCAACCTTGAGGATGAGATTCAGAAAGCCCTCTTGCTCACCCATAACGGTCAAGTGCTGTTAAAGCGCGGTTAAGGAGATAGATCATGGTTGAAACAATTACGATTTTTGTACTCGCCATCTTTGTTGGGTATTACGTGGTTTGGGGGGTAACGCCTGCCTTACATACCCCCTTAATGGCAGTAACCAATGCTTTATCGTCCATTATTATCGTGGGTGCCATGATTCAAACCGTCGGTATGCCGGTATTGGGGATGGAAGCACAAGTTGATTTTCAAAGTATTAACGTGGTGAGTGTGTTGGGTGCGATCGCCGTATTCCTTGCCAGTATCAATATTTTTGGCGGCTTTGCAGTGACAGCACGCATGCTGGAAATGTTCAAACCGAAAGCAAAGAAATAAGGGGATCAGACAATGGAATTGATTCGAGAGTACGCAGATTGGTTGTACTTGGTAGGTGCCATCCTATTTATTTTAACTTTGCGTGGTTTGTCTGGTCCAAAAACTGCAATTGCTGGTAACCGTTACGGCATGATTGCCATGGCTATTGCGGTACTGACGACCTTCTTTGTGGCAGAAAATCCTGTGATCTGGATGATTGTCGGAGCAATGGCATTGGGCGCTGTGGTCGGTATTGCTCGCGCACGAACTGTGCCTATGACACAAATGCCAGAAACAGTCGCTTTGATGCACTCTTTGGTGGGTTTGGCAGCAGTCTTGATTGCCATTGCTGCCATTTTGCATAACAACCAGTTGAGCACGCTATTTGCCTACAATGCGCAAGGGCTTGCTGAGGCGGGTGTACAAGCATCTCATATGAGCAAAGTTCATTTGTTTGAACTCTTTGTTGGTTGCTTTGTGGGGGCAATTACCTTCACGGCTTCTGTTTTTGCCTATGGCAAGCTGGCGGCAAAAAAATGGGCTAAAACCATTGCTGGTGCTTGGGTAAAACCCTTGCAAGCCATAGTCTTTATTGCGATGTTGGCTTGTGGTATTTACTTCTTCGGCTTTGGAAATATGCCAGCATTCTGGGCAATGACGGTCTTGGCCTTGATCTTTGGCTGGATTTGGATTGCACCTGTTGGTGGTGGGGATATGCCTGTTGTGGTGTCCTTGCTCAACTCTTTCTCGGGTTGGGCGGCAGCCGGTATCGGTTTTACCCTTGAGAACAACATGTTGATTGTTGCTGGCTCATTGGTGGGGTCGTCTGGTGCAATCTTGTCTTATATTATGTGTAAGGCAATGAACCGTAATATCTTAAACGTATTATTTGGTGGCACCATGGGCGCGACAGCGGTGGTGGCCGCAGGTGGTGGCAATCAAGTGCAGCGTAATCACCGTTCAGGTTCTGCCGATGATGCTGGTTTCTTGATGTCCAATGCCGATAGCGTGGTGATTGTACCCGGCTATGGTATGGCACAAGGTCGTGCCCAAAATGCAGTCAAAGAATTGTCTGAATTGCTCAAATCTCAAGGTGTAACGGTACGTTTTGCCATTCACCCTGTGGCTGGACGTATGCCAGGGCATATGAACGTGCTATTGGCTGAAGCAGATGTGCCTTATGAAGATATCTTGGAAATGGACGAGATTAACTCTGACTTTGCTGCTACAGATGTGGTCTTGGTGATTGGTGCCAATGACGTGGTGAACCCAGCAGCCAAAGATGATCCAAGCTCACCTATTTATGGCATGCCAATTTTGGAAGCACATAAAGCGAGAACGATTATGGTGATCAAACGTTCAATGGCAACAGGTTATGCTGGCTTAGATAATGATCTGTTCTACAATGAAAAAACCATGATGATCTTTGGTGATGCTAAGAAAGTGGTTGAGGAAATGACCAAGTCAATTAGTGGTTCTGGTCACTAGGCTTGTCATCGCTAATAGGTGTTTGTGCTTAGGCGAGCGATATCGCATGATATCCTTAGCATAATCCAGCTTTACAGCTTTAATATGAAAAAACCAACAAGCCAGTCAGGCATGGCACTGACTGGCTTTATATTTTCGTATCTTTGTAAGTTTTAAAAGTATATGATTATTTAGAATAAAAATTAATTTTTGCAAATTGTGAAGCATAAATTGTTAAAATGTGTTATTTTTGTTGGTCAAATTATTTAGCAAAAGCTAAGTAAACCGAATAACAGATTAGACCTGCTTACTTTAAATGAAATAGTGCAGCACTGAACTGAGCCAAAATGATCTAGCCATATTCAGTGTGCCGATAACTTATGCTTGTCAGGCCAAAATGCAAACAATTATTGATGATATACAATCCCTTAACAGCTCCTCAGATTTTAAATTAATGGCATTGGGTGGGCTGTGCATTTTATTTATGCAAATTGGTTTCGCCGTGATCGAAGGGCGTACTCAGCCTGATCGAAAAATTTTTACTATTTTTTGCATAAACTTATTTACCGCAATACTGGGTAATGTGCTCTTTATGAGCTATTTATTGTTTTATAGCCCCATGAGTAGCGCACAGATCAGTTTGGCAAATATTCCTACTTGGTATTGGAATATTGTGGTTTTTCATAGCTTTATGGCGCTAAACATTAGCATGTTGGTAAGCCGTGTGCTGCCCAGAGATTTGGCTTCGATTCATCATTTTTGGATTGGATTGGTCATTTCTGGGGTGATTTTTGCCTTTATGGAGCGTTGGGTCTGGGGTGAGGTTTTGTTACTCCGTGGCTATTTAGGCTTCATTGACTTCGCAGGTGCCAGTGTGGTGCACTCTACCGCAGCATGGATTATTTTAGCCGCGTATTGGGTGTTGGGACGTCGTCAATTACAAGAAGTCAATGGACAGCCATCTATTTTAAATGACTCCCATTTATTGTCGCTGGGCATTGCGACTTTTATTTTGTGGCTGGCCTGGTCCAGTTTAAATATCAGTATGATTACGGGCGAGTACATCAGTATTCAAAAAGTAGTCAAACATACTTTTATTGCCATGATTAGTACGGTGCTGGCCTATATGTTTCTGGCACTGTTATATCAAAAACGTTTTGATATCGAAGAGCTCATGAAAGCCGCATTGGGAGCACTGATTGCAATTTCAGCCAGTTGTGCGTTGGTAAGCGGTACAGTTGCCATGATGATTGGCGGAGGGGCTGCCTTGATTATCCATTTATTAACCCCTCTGGTAAATCGCTATATTGCAGTCAGAAGTATTGGCGATATTGTGGTGGTTCATGGCATGTGTGGGGTTTGGGGGACTTTGGCGCTCTGTGGTGTGGATGAAAATTTAATTGCCGGGGCGAATCAAGCACGCTTGATGACTCAGTTATTTGGGGTGTTAACCATTTTTGCTTGGAGTTTTGGCGTTGCCTATGTGCTGTTTCGCTTATTGCGGTATTTTGTTTTGGCGAAAAGAGCGATTAAAAATCATGTGATGCGTATGCGTTAAAGCGAGTGAGCGGTATTCATTGAGAATAGCTGAAAAAAAGCGACCAAGATGGTCGCTTTTTGGCTTTAAGCTACAGATTCATTGTGTGGATTGCGCCATAAGCTTTCGAGATCGTAAAATTTACGTGCTGTAGGGAGCATCACATGCACGACAACCAAGCCGAGATCGATTAAAATCCATTCGGCATCACGTTCACCTTCAATGCCTAAAGGACGAAAGCCAGCTTTACGTGCTTCATCAGCAACATTGTCGGCTAGGGCTTTAACATGGCGGGTTGATGTGCCGCTGGCAATGATAATCGCATCGGAGACATTGCTGATGCTGCTGACATCCATTTCAATAATATCTTTGGCTTTTACATCAAGTAAGGCTTCACGCACAACGTCTAAACACGCTGCGACATCTTGCTTTTGTGTTGTGGAAAGATCGTGAGAATTAGAAGCGCTGGGCGATGGTTCTAAATTCATAGAAGTAATATTTTCCTAAAAATATGCACCCTATAATATAACGGGTTTATTGCTAAAATTCAAATCTTGCCTTTTTAGGGGGATAAATAAATTAAGACCATAAAATTCAATGTCTTAAATTTGTGTATTGCACCTATGTAGCACAAGCCATGATCAGTGATGGGCTGGGGTTGATCATGACGGTGTATCTATGCCTGCGCGTGTTGATGGGGGTGGAAAAAACTGTTGTTGCCAAGCAAAGGACTGTTGCGAATGCTGCGCTGGTAAATATTCGGCGGCGACAAAGCCAGTATAGTGATATTGATCCAACAATTGAAAAAATGCGGCAAAGTCTAATGTACCAGTATTGGGTTCGTGGCGGTTGGGGTAGTCGGCAAATTGAATATGGGCAATATCGGCATGGTATTGCTGGAAGCATTGCAAGATATCTTCACCCATCATGGCGATATGAAAACAGTCGTATTGAATTTTTAAGGCTGGATGCTGAACCTGAAGCAAGACCTGCTGAGCTTGCGCCATGGTTTGCAGTAAGAAATTGGGCATGCTATGACCATTGATGACTTCGATGAGCGGGGTAATTCCTGCTGCACTGAAACGTGGACAAGCCCATTTGAGGTTATCAATTAAGGTGGTTAAACCGTGTTCGACACTTTGTTCTGACCCAACACGTCCTGCCAGAATGTTGACTTGAGGAACCTGTAGCTGGGTTGCATAGTCGATCGCCTGTGTAACGGCGTGCTGAAACGCTGCTTCACGACCGGCGACGCAGGCGAGTCCAGCACCACCTTGCATGAGGTCAGCAGCGGGCACATTGATGAGGCAGAGTTGTAGTTGATGTTGTTGTAGTTGTTGCTGAATTTCGGTTATCGACAGTGTATACGGAAACTGAATCTCAACGTTCTCGAAGCCTTGTGCCCGTGCCAATGCAAAACGTTGCAGCAAAGGGACTTCGCTAAAAATAGTGGAAAGATTGACTGCTAATTTCATGCGTGTAGCTCGCCCTTATGCCAATAAAGCTATTGCGATAGATCGCTTATTTTCTGGATCTCTATTAGATGTACTGATGAGAGATGTACTGATGATAGAGATGCTTAGGATGATTGATTCGAGTCTTTTTCAATTTGCACAATTAGACTAGACAAATCTGCTTGTGCAAAACCTTGTGCTTGATGTTGTTGCAATTGTTGCCAAGCACTTTGCGCCACAGTTAAAGTGCAACCTTGCTGTTTAGCCAGTTGTACGGCGTTTCCGAGATCTTTGGTGAGGGTTTGTACTTTCCATTGTACAGGCTCAAACTGATGGCTTGCCATACGTGGCGCAAGGATCTGCAAGGGTTTGGAGTCAGCAAAACCACCCGCCAGCGCAGCGGCAAATAAGCTGGTATCTACCCCAGCATGTTGTGCCAAATGAACCGCCTCGGCAATCAGTGCACTATTGGCTGCAACGATGAGTTGGTTGCAAATTTTAGTGGCTTGCCCAGTGCCCACAGCCCCCATACAGCTGACCCGTTGTGCCAATACTGCATATACATCGTGTAATGAGGCTATTAATGCTGCATCACCGCCAGCAAAAACCACCAATGTCCCTTGTTCAGCGCCCATGACACCACCAGAGACCGGTGAGTCAATCCACTGTACGTGTTGCATTGCTGCTTGTGCTGCCAGTTGTTGGGTCATGGCAACAGAAAGGCTAGAAAAGTCGATCCAAACTTGTGATTTTAAATAGGGCTTGACTTGATCAAATACATTTTTAACCGCGGCGTCATCGGCCAAACACGTCATGATGATGGGGTAATTGCCAATTTGTTCCAGCACTAAGGCTTCGGCACCCAGCGCGAGGAGTTCTTGACAGGCAGTCGCTGTACGATTCCACACGGCAACAGGATAATCCGCTTGTAATAGGCGTTTGGCCATGCGGCTGCCCATGAGGCCGATACCTAAAAAAGCAATTGCGGGTGTTGTATTTGCTACAGTCATGTGTCAATCCTTCTGTACACGGTGATGTCGAATCACGCCAGGGTCAGATGAGTGTCGTGGCCATCTGGTGCTGCTGTTCCAAGCCTACAGTTGTTCAAAGACCACTGTTTTTCCAAGATTATTGCCGTTCCAAGCTTACAGGTGTTTAAAGTCAGTTGTGCTGTGTTGAGCTGCACGACTGCTGGGCATTAGCGATATTGGCGTGGTCTAAATTGTATGCTTGGATCTTTATCAATTTTACGCGCCAATTGACTGTTTTTACCTGCTAATAATTTAAATTGCCAGATTTTTTCCAAAGCCAAGGCACATGTGGCTGATTTATGGATCATGGCATCCAAGACGCGTTTTGCAGCCAGTACCGCATCAGGTGAACGGGTCATGATTTCTTCCGCCAACTGTTTGGCGCGTTCGAGTGGTTGTTCATCGCTATGGGTCATTAGCCCAATGTTTTGTGCATAAGCACCATCAAAAACGCGTGCGGTAAAGGTGAGTTCTTTGGCGAGGTCTTGACCAATTAGGGCTTTTAAAGAGCGGCTCAATCCCATATCTGGTACCAAGCCCCAGCGACTTTCCATAATCGACAGTTGCGTGTTGGGATGTACAATACGAATATCTGTTCCCAAAGCCAATTGCATGCCTGCACCAAAACAATAGCCATCAATTGCGGCAATCACGGGCACGGGGAGTTGTTGCCAAATTAAACATGCTTTTTGAAAAAGATTTTGACCAGGGCGTAGCAATTCCCAAGCAGCATAAAGGCGATTTTTAGGGTCATTGAGATCTGATAAATCAATGCCAGCACTAAAGACTTGATGACTGCCAGTAAGGATCACACAGCGAATGCTACGATCTTTTTGAATTTTTCGTGCAGTCGCAATCAATTGTTGCAACATGGCAAAGCTGAGCGCATTGCGTTTTTCTGCACGATTAAGGGTAACGATTGCCAAACCACCTTGTTTTTCCAGCGTGACCAGTTGTTCTGATGCGTTTGTTGCCATGTTTGAGCTCATCCTGATAGTAAAACTTGAGCAAGCATAGCATAGCTACAAAAATTACAATTGACACAGCGGTCACCTAAAATGTGACCGCTGAGTGCTGCTAAAAAATACCTAATGTTAAGGGTTTAGCTTTTTATCAGCGGCATCTCTTAGCTGTTGCATGCTGTGCTCTAAGCTTTTAAAACGTTGCATTACATCGTGTATAAACTGCGCATCGGCTTTGCGTTGTTGCTTCCGCAGTTGAGCAACAAAGCCCTCAAATTCACCGCAGATTTTCTGGAGTTTGGGCGTACCCACATAACGCGTGGCACCATATAACCGATGCAGAACATGCTCAAGCTGTGGGAAGTCTTCCAATTCAATCAGCTGTTGCATTTCACTGAGCTCTGTGCCGAAACTCTCGACCAACATATGTAGCAGATCCAAGGCGAGGTCTTCTTTATTGGCAGCTAACTCTAAGCTGAGTGACCAATCTAAAATCTGTTGATCGTGGTCGGCATGAAAGCTGTTTTTTTCATTTAGGGCAGGTTGTTGAATGAATTTCTCGCTGCTCCAATGGGTTAAAATTTGGATAATTTGCGGCATTTGAATGGGTTTGGTGACATAGTCATCCATGCCGACTTTTAGTAATTTTTGTTTTTCATCCGCAAGAGCATGTGCTGTCAAGGCAATAATCGGCATGCGGATGCCTTCACGGGTGGATTCTAAGGAGCGAATGGCGCGGGTGGTGTCGATCCCCGACATCACGGGCATTTGAATATCCATAAAGATCAAGTCAAATGGTTTTTGCCCGCGTTCTAAACCTTGTTCAATATGTTGTAGCGCTTCCTGACCACTCAGGGCTTTGGTGGTTTTGACGTTTAATTCGCCGAGCAGCGCTTCAAGGACGATCAGGTTGGGTAAATGGTCATCGACCGCCAACACTTGTAGGTTAAGATCCTTAAAGTCATCATGCTGTTCTGGTTCTAAAACGGGTTTGTTTTCGAGTAACTGGATTAAAGCGTGTCGACTTAGCGGTTGGAATAGCGGCTGTGCTTTATATTGTTGCAACATATTGGGGTTGATCGACATTTGATAGCCATAGACCGCGACATTGCCCTGATAACGCCCACGGATTTCTTTTAATAATGCGCCTGTATCACCGCTATAGTCGACGATTACCCAGGTATGATTGCCTGCAGCTGCCAACGGTTGTAAGCGACTAAATAAATCTAGTAAGGATTGGGCTTCAGTATGTTGAACCTGATAATTTTCTAAGTAATGGCGCAGTACATTGGCTGTTGCCGGATGCGCAATATAAGACAATACCTGTAAGTCTTCAAAGTGCGGTTGTGGTGTAAGGTATTCTTGATTGATTTCAAAACGTGCCGTAAACCAGAAGGTTGAGCCTTTCTCGGTCGGGGCACGTTCTTGGTTGTCTTCAAAGCCGATTTGTCCATGCATTAAGCTGACCAATTGCTTGGAAATGGCTAAGCCCAAACCGGTTCCGCCATATTGACGTGTCACTGAAGCATCGCCCTGTGAGAAGGACTCAAATAAACGTTTACGATCAGTCCCACTCAAGCCAATGCCACTGTCCTGAACACTAAAATGTAGCTGACATTGCTTGCTATCGCGTTGTTCTAGCCGCACGCGGACAATGATTTCACCATCTGGGGTAAATTTAATCGCATTGGAGATTAGGTTGGTGAGGATTTGTTTGACCCGTAGTACATCGCCAATAATATGCTGTGGGACATTTTGGGCATAATAAAAAGCCATATGGATTTGTTTTTGCGCTGCCAGAGGGGACAGCATATCCATCACATCAAAAACGCTTTCTTCGAGATCAAATGGCGCGGTTTCCAGTTCGAGTTTGCCGGCATCAATTTTGGAGAAATCCAGTACATCGTTAATTAATGCCAATAAATGCGCTGAAGATTTGCGAATGGTTTGTAGATAGAGGCTTTGATCATGACTCAGGTTGTCTTGACGCAACATCAGATGAATAAAACCATCGATACTATTGAGTGGGGTACGGAGTTCGTGGCTGATATTGGCCAAGAAAGCAGATTTCGACTGGTTGGCCGAGATGGCTTGATCGCGTGCTTGTTTATAGGTGATATTTTGTACTTCGAGCGTGTCGAGGGTGCGACGCAAGTCATCTTCTGTTTGTTCGGTATGTTCTTTCAGTTCCAGAAAGCTGACATGTAGACGCTTAACCACATTGGCAATATCGCGCTGCAATAGGCGCAGCTCACCGGTACTGTTCACCACCATATGTTGGTTGAGGTTATCGGCATTGAGACGTTGCAATTGCATGCGAATCTCGTACATTGGTGCAATCCAGCGCCGAGAATAAAAATTAAGGCAAAGTAGCAGCAAGAGTAGCGTCAGTAAGCCTGTGGTCAGTAAAACAATCAACACCCGATACTTGGAAATCTGTAATGGCTGGCTATCCATTTCTACCACCAGCCATTGACTGCTGAGCAACTGGTCGCTCCCAAGGCGCATGCCATAGACTTGATTGCCTTGGTGTTGTATCGGACCAAAGAATGCATTGTTTTTAGGGAATTTAGGCCAAGCGCGCTGCGCGTTATAACCTACACTGACGATATTATTTTGTTGATCATCTAAGATCGCTGCGCTGAGTAAATATTTTTCATTGAGGATATTTTGCAAGACATGCTGTGCCCAACTTTTTTGATCGGGATAGTGTTTTATAATATGAACCAGTTGTTCGGTGGTATGTTGATAACGGCTCAAAATTGCAATTGCAGCAAAGCGTTGTTGTGCTTTTTCTGAATGTGAAGTTTCATACAAAACTAAGGCAGCCCCAACACATGCCAAGATGGTAATGGGTACAAAGATTAAAGCGATCAGTTGTCCATAGGCATGGTTAAGCTTTAATCTTTTAAAGATTTTGTTATTGAAATTTGACATGTCTAGCGCCGGTTTTATCCTTGCTGGCATATTAACATGCTTTAGTCAAAACGCCTGTGCATTAACCTACAATCAATATATTGCTTAAAATAACTTTGAAATGGGTGCGGTCAACAGCATTTTTTCATACAATAGGCCCACCTCGTTATAGGTGTAGACCATGAGTTTGAAACAACACGATTTTCTAGCAGATTCTTTTTTACTTGATCATTATGTCGGGCATACGCCATTGGTGCGTTTGCAGCGTATGGCGCAGCATACCCAAGCGACGGTATTGGCAAAGTTGGAAGGAAACAATCCTGCTGGTTCTGTCAAGGATCGCCCAGCTTACAATATGATTATGCAAGCAGAACGTCGTGGAGAGATTCGTCCTGGTGATACGCTCATTGAAGCTACCAGTGGCAATACCGGTATTGCTTTGGCCATGGTTGCGGCGATGCGTGGCTATAAAATGACTTTAATTATGCCTGACAATATGAGCCAGGAACGCAAAGATGCCATGCGTGCGTATGGGGCAACCCTCATTGAGGTCACTAAGGCTGAAGGTATGGAAGGTGCGCGTGATCTTGCACTAAAAATGCAACAGCAAGGTCAGGGTGTGGTGCTTAATCAATTTGGCAATCCAGATAATGTCGAGGCACATTACCTCAGCACTGGTCCCGAAATCTGGCAGCAAACAGCTGGGAAAATTACCCATTTTGTGAGTTCGATGGGAACAACGGGCACGATTATGGGGGTATCGAAATACCTGAAAGAACAAAATCCTGACATTCAGATTGTGGGCTTACAACCTGAAGATGGCGCCAGTATTGCCGGAATTCGCCGTTGGCCTGAAGCATATTTACCGACTATCTTTGAGCGTCGTCGTGTCGATCAGATTATTGATATCCCACAGATCGAAGCAGAAAGAACCATGCGCCGTTTGGCACAGCAAGAAGGCATTTGCGCAGGAACATCATCTGGTGGTGCGGTGTGGGCATCTTTGCAAATTGCACAACAACAGCCAGATGCGGTCATTGTTTGTATTATTTGTGACCGTGGTGATCGTTATTTGTCTACTGGGTTATTTTCAGTACAAGACCCCGTCGAAGGTTCTTAATTTTGCGAGCATTTGGGCAGATTATTTTGACCATCTAGATCCTTTCAATACCATACGGTCTCAGAGCAATCAGCGGATCGCTGATATCAGTCAATTGGCACTGAATTGAGATCGCTACACGCGAGGCATGCTATGAATATCAATTTGCCAGTCATGGTTTTCGATATAGAAACTGTGACCGACCTGAAGGCTGGCGCACATTTATATCATCTAGATTTGCCTCCCGCAGCGCTAGAGCAGGCTTTGATCAAGTTGCGCCGTCAAGAATCTGGCCATGATTTTCAACGTTTGGCTTTACATGAAATTGTCTGTATTTCAGGTTTATGGGTAGATGAATCAGGCAACTATACCTTGTTTTCCTTTAGCCAAGCGCAGGACAGTGAAGCACAAATTCTAAGCAAGTTTTTGTCTATTTTTGATAAGCGCCAACCCAATTTGGTCAGTTGGAATGGTTTGCAATTTGACATTCCTGTCATCATGCTGCGTGCCATGTATCACGGTCTATCTGCACCAAGTTTATTCGATCAAGGAGAAATTGATCGAAATAAACGCTATAATAACTACCAAAATCGCTATCATCAGCGTCATATCGACTTGATGGATGTGTTGGCGATGTTCCATGCCAAACAATTCCAAAAGTTGGATGATATTGCGCGTTTACTTGGCTTTCCGGGTAAAGGCGAGCTGAGTGGTCAGGACATGATGGAGCTGGTGAAGCAGCAACATTGGTCGCAACTTACGCAATATTGTGAACGTGATGTGCTCAACTGTTGGTTGATTTATTTACGTTGGTTGCTGTTAAAAGGGCAACTGAACCGAGAAAGTCATCACATGTGGATACAACACACTATTCAATATGTGCAAACTCAGCCACAGCAGCATGACTTTTTAGCGCTTTGGCAGAAGAATGCATCACAGACTGCATTTACTGCAACAGATTTCAATTTTTAAATGAGACGTTTTTTTTGAAGCATAAAGCCAAAACAGCAGCATCTTCATCCGCTCGTTATGTTTTTCGTATCGAGGGCTTATCACATGAAGGGCGAGGCATTGCTCATTATGTCGATCAAGCCGATCATCCACATGAATGGCAGGGCAAGAAAGTGTTTATTCGCTTTGCTTTACCTGGCGAATTGGTGCTTGCTGAAATCGATCAGCAGCATAAACGTTTTGATGAGGCGCATCAGGTGGACATTCTGTCTGCGCCGAGCCCCGAACGTATAGCACCTTTTTGCGATCATTTTGAAGACTGTGGTGGGTGTAGTCTGCAACATATGCATCCCGATCAACAGATTGCGACCAAGCAACAAGTTTTGGCTTCACACTTTACCCATTTTGCTGGTTTAGCGCCGCAGCAGTGGCTAAGCCCGGTGCGTGCTACGGAACGTGCTTATCGGCATAAAACCCGTATAGGGGTACGTTACCTTCCCAAGTCCAAGCGTTTACGCTTTGGTTTTCGCCAAGCACAAAGCAATTTTTTAACGGAAATTCAGCATTGTGCCATACTCGATCAGCATTTGGATCAGGCTTTGCCTGAGCTAAAGCAGTGTTTATCTCAATTACATGCTTGTGGTGATATCGGTCATGTTGAACTGATCAAAGGTGATCAACAGGTTGCCTTATTGGTTCGGCATATGCGACGTCTTAATGCCTCTGACTTAAAGCGCTTACGCGATTTTGCGGCACAGCGGCAGTGGCAGCTGTATTTGCAAGCATCCGCACATCAGCTGCAGCGGGCGGATTCTCTGCTCGATGAACATTGCTTGAGTTATACTTTGCCTGACTTCGATGTGCGTTTGCAGTTTAAACCGACAGATTTTATTCAAGTCAACCCACAAGTAAATGCCAAAATGGTCAAGTTGGCTTGCGATTTGCTTGACTTACAAGCAGGCGAGCGCGTTTTGGATTTATTTTGTGGTTTAGGCAATTTTTCATTGCCATTAGCACGTTGTGTAGGCGCCACAGGGCAAGTGATTGCTGTCGAAGCCAGTGAGGAGATGGTGCAACGCGGGCGTCACAATGCGCAACTAAATGGCATAGAAAATGTTACATTCTACTCACAAGATTTAACAAAAGACTTTTCTAGAAATCCTTGGGCAAATCAAGGATTTGATGCATTATTAATAGACCCTCCTCGAGCTGGTGCAGAGCAAGTTATGCATTATGTATCTAATTTTGGTGCAAAAAGAATAGTTTATGTGTCATGTAATCCGGCCACGCTGGCAAGAGATGCAGGAATATTAGCTGCATCTGGTTATGTGCTAAAAACGGCTGGGGTTATTGATATGTTTAGCCATACTGGTCATGTTGAATCAATTACTTTATTTGAAAAATTATTAGACACCGAAGTAAGTACTTTTTAATCATGGTGGATATACGTTTGAGAGGAGAAGGGGATGGTCACAGTACGTGAGCTTTTACCTGCACGACTCGGTGAGTTGCCTGTAGATGCGACTGTAGAACATACCGAGAAAGCGCAACAAGGCTTAGCCTCTTGGCTTGAACGGGTTCGTGAAATACAAGATGGGCAGGCATTTAATCGTTTACCTGCTGTCGCTGAATTGGTTTTACAAAGAGACTTAGAGCTCAAACAACAAACGCGTAGTTTTAGTACTGCATTGGGATTCGCCGATATTCTGGCGCATTTACATGTTGATGAAGATACCTTGTGCGCGGCATTGCTGTATCGTAGTGTGCGTGATGAGTTGGTGAGTTTAGTTGAAATTCAGCAAAGGTTTGGCACACAAATTTATAATTTGGTGCAAGGCACTTTGGCCATGGGGAAGCTGTCTGAGCTGATCGAAAAAAACAAACGTTTGGAAGATCACTTCAACAATAACCAACGTGAGCATTTGTCTGGCATTTATAAAATGCTGATCTCGGTTACAGAAGACGTGCGGGTCGTGCTGATCAAGCTGGCGGAGCGTACCCATGCGCTGCGAGATTTAGCCAAATCATCCAAAGAGCGTCAAGAGCGTGTGGCACGAGAAATTCTCACCATCTATGCGCCTTTGGCACATCGCTTGGGGATTGCTCAGCTGAAATGGGAGTTAGAAGATCTCGCATTTCGCTATCTAGCACCAGAACGCTATAAAGAGATTGCTACGCTACTCAATGAAAAGCGTTTAGAGCGCGAGCAATACATCCAGTTTGTCGTAGATAAAATTCGTAATGAGCTCGCCAGCCATCAGATTGAGGCTGAGGTCTCGGGGCGTGTCAAACATATTTATTCGATTTATCGCAAAATGAAGTCGAAAAACTTAAGTTTTGACCAGCTTTACGATATTCGTGCAGTACGGGTCTTGGTGAAAAGCGTGCCCGAGTGCTATCACGCACTGGGTATTGCACATCAGATTTGGCGGCATATTCCCCACCAGTTTGATGACTATATTACCAATCCAAAGCCCAATGGTTATCGCTCTTTGCATACGGCGGTGATTGCCGAAAACAAGTCGCTTGAAATTCAAATTCGTACCTTAGAAATGCATGAAGAGGCAGAGTTGGGGGTATGTTCGCACTTTAACTATAAAGAAGGTGCCAAGAATACCGACTATTCTTTTAACCATCGCTTGCATTCATTACGTTCGGTATTGGAGCATTATCAAGAGCGTAACGAAAGCGGTACGCATCCCAATGAAGATGATGCCGAAGAATTTGAACGTCTACATGACTTTGATAACTTTGAAAAGATTTATGTGTTTAGTCGTGATGGTGATATTAAAGAGTTACCGCGTGGCTCCACGGTCTTAGATTTTGCCTATCATGTGCATACTGAGGTGGGTAATAAGTGTTATGCAGCACGGGTTAACCAGCGTTATGTACCACTGACCTATAGTCTTAAAACCGGTGAGCAAGTTGAAATTTTAACCAAAAAAGATCGCGAGCCGAACCGTGATTGGTTGGTCAACTCGTTAGGGTATATCAAGACCGCACGTGCACGCGATAAACTACGGCATTGGTTTAGACAGCAAGACCGCAGTAAAAATATTGACGTTGGTCGGGAAATTCTCAACAAAGAATTGGCACGCCTTGCGATCCATCCGAAGAGTATCGATCTCAATGACTACTGTGCGCATTTTAATGTCAAAGCTGGTGATGACATTTTAGTGGCCTTGGTCAGTGGTGATGTCAGTATTCATGCCTTGCTCAATCAAGTGCATCGTCATATGCACAGTGATCAAGATGAGCCGGAACTGGTGCTAAAACCGACCCTCAACCCGCGCGCCAGCCATACTTTGTCGGCACACGGAATCTTAATTGATGGTCTGGATAACGTTGAACTGCACATTGCCCAATGCTGTCAGCCGGTACATGGTGAGTCAATTGCTGGTTATATTACACTCAATCGTGGGGTAAGTATCCATAAAGTGATGTGCCCAGATTATCAACGGATGATTGCACAAGAACCTGAGCGTGCCGTCGAAGCCGATTGGGAAATGCAGCCGACACGTGGTCAGCGAGTGCAGATTGTGGTTGAGGCTTATGATCGTCGCGGTTTGCTCAAAGATTTGACCCAAGTGATTTTCTCTGATCAGATCAATATTCGTCAGGTCAATACCATCTCAGAAACTGATGGGATTGCCAATATGAAATTGCTGATCGAAGTGAAAGGCTTGGCGCAGCTTTCCCGTTTGTTGGCACGTTTAGAGCAACAACCCGGCATCATTAGTGCGCGACGTCTAGTACAAGGCAATTGATTGTTATAGTGGTCGTGGATTGTTGCGGTCGCTTAAAAACAGCGTGGTTCATCACGCTGTTTTTTTTGCCAGCGATGTTGTCTTGGGATTATTTTTTGCCACGATTAAGTTTATGAGCACGATTAAAAAAGATATTTGCCCAGCGGTCCAAGCTGGCATTGAAACCAGAAAGGCGATACAGCCATTGGCTTTTTAGACCCACGGGGCGATGGCTTTGCTGCCAAGCCTGATCTTGGCGCTGTGCTAAAGTCCAGACCTGTTGAGCAACATCTTCAGGGCTCAGTTGCACCCCAAGGTGATGAATACTGTTGCTGTGCATCTGATCAATCATGGCTGTTTTGACAAATAAGGGCATGACATCAAAGACACGAATACCGTGACAGCGCCATTCGATATCTAATGCTTCAGTCAACCCCCGCACCGCAAATTTACTGCTCGAATATACTGCCAAATCGGCTTGCCCATAAATGGCTGCGGCGGATGATAGGTTGATGACCCGCGCTGTTTGGCTTTGTTTGAGATATGGAAATGCCGCATGGCAGCCATATAAGACACCGAGAACATTGACCTCAATACAGTGCTGATGATGGTGAATATCTTCGTCCACAAAAGGACCAGAGTAGAGTACGCCCGCATTATTGACCAGCACATTGAACTGTCCTGCCCAGTGATAAAAATCCTGACAAGCAGCTTGCCATTGAGCATAATCACGGACATCTAAAATACCAGCATGTGCACGTGCACCCAGTTCGCTGGCGAGTTGTTGGGCAGCTGGGTACTGTCGATCATAAATTCCAACTTTATAACCATGCTGATAAAATAATCGTGCAATTGCAGCACCAATACCTTGTGCTGCACCACTGATGAAAACGCTATTCGACATGCTGTACTCCTTGTACGGTTTGACTATTTAGGGTTTGACTATTTAAGTTTTATTGTTTGAATCCGCTTATTTAAATTTTCTTACTTAAACCTTCTTATTGAAACTTAGTTCGTGAACAATATCATTTGACTGATGGTGTGCTGTAGGTTGAGTCCATCTATGCTGAGTTTAACCATTTAAATGCAAGAGATTGAGAAAAGGATCGTTGAAATGCAACAATTATTAGCCATCATGCAAAAATTACGACGTGAATGCCCATGGGACCGTCAACAAACACCACTCAGCCTGACGCCCTATGCTATCGAAGAAGCCTATGAGGTGGAGCAAGCGATACAACAAGGTGATCCAGCAGAAATTTGTGAGGAATTGGGAGATTTGCTGTTGCAGGTAATTTTTCAGGCGGAAATGCATGCAGAGCAAGGGCTGTTTGACTTTCAGGATGTGGTCGCCGTGTTGACGCAAAAATTAATCCGCCGTCATCCACACGTTTTTCAGGCGCAAGTCGATGACGTGGATATTCAAGCCGATGATGTTGCACAGGTAAAAGCACTTTGGCAGCAAATAAAGCAACAAGAGCGTGCTGGCCAAGCCCAGTCGTTACTGAGTGCTGTCAAAGCGGGTCCCGCCTTGATGCAAGCACAAGCACTGCAACAACAAGCGGCTAAAGTTGGTTTTGATTTTGCCAGTGTCGCCGATGCCTACGGCAAGCTCGAAGAGGAGCTGGGGGAGTTGCAACAGGCCATGCAGGCTCAACAATCCGATGAAATACGCGAGGAGCTGGGGGATTGTTTATTTTCTTTGATTAACGTCGGACGTAAAATGGATATCTCTAGTGAGCAAGCCTTGCTGGCAACCGTGGCAAAATTTCGGCAGCGTTTTGCATATATCGAACAACAAGCTGCTGCTCAGCAAAAAACACTACAACAACTCGATCTATTTGAAATGGATCAATTATGGGATCAGGCTAAACAACAGCTTAAAGCATAAGCTTGTGCAGTGACTGCTCATCTGTGTCACATATCTGTTTGGTCTGGCAGCGGGAGCAGTTTAATGAAAACGTCTATGCTTTGGCGAATCCTTGCTATCTGGGGAGTGGTACTTTGTTCATCCTCAACATTGGCCATACCGTCTTTTGACCTACAATATCGACAATGGAAATTTCAACAAGAGCAATATGATCGCCAGCTGATGTCAGCTCAAGCCAGTGCATCGGCGGATGCTGTGTCTCCACGTACAGCGCATCAAGCCGTTGCGCAACCAGCATCGCCATCGACGACAGCCGTAGTGACTCGCGCAGACAAAGTTTGTGTCAACCACGCGTCCATCGAGCAATTACAACAATTGATTGGGGTAGGCAATAAAAAGGCTGCGGCGATTATTGCTTATCGCCAGCAACATGGTCCATTTCAACGTGTGGAAGATTTACTGTTGGTGAAAGGGCTTGGCGAAGTATTTTTAGAAAAAAACCGAAAAGTACTTTGTTTATAAAGCAGAAGCGTTTATGTTAGCTGGGTTTAAGTCATCATCGGCGATATTCGGGCCCAGTTCGATGAGAATAAAATTGCCCAAACTTCATGTTAGCGATATGATAATCGAAGTTATTTTTTTGTTCTGACGTGGGAGACAGCGTCTTTTGCAAACCTTGCGTGCGTCAAAGTGTGGATTATCCACAGCTCTATTACCTTCTTCAATCTTAGATGTTATTGACTGTTTAACCAAAGCGGGCTATGAGGCTTATATCGTCGGTGGTGGTGTCAGAGATCTTATGTTGGGACATCGTCCCAAGGATTTCGATGCGGTGACCAATGCGACCCCTGCCCAAGTCAAAGAGGTTTTTGGTCGTCGTTGTCGGATTATTGGTCGTCGCTTTGAATTGGCCCATGTGTACTCTGGGCGCGAGTTAATCGAAGTGGCAACCTTTCGTGCACCGCCCAAGCAACGTCAAGCGACTGCTGCGGGTATGATTCTAAGAGATAATAACTGGGGAACCATCGAACAAGATTATGCTCGACGTGATTTCTCAATCAATACTTTATATTACCAACCGCAAAAAGGTATTGTGCTCGACTTTTGTCGCGCGGTAGATGATATTCAATCGAAAACCCTGCGTTTATTGGGAGAGCCGCAAGTACGTTTTGAAGAAGATCCAGTGCGGATGCTGAGAACTTTACGTTTTGCTGCCAAGTTGGGCTTTCAAATTGACCCCGCAATTTTAGCCGTGCTGACCGCTAAACAAGCTGAATTATTGCGCGATGTGTCGCCGCATCGTCTCTATGATGAGTCACAAAAGCTATTTACCATGGGGCATTTGCATCGTGTCTTACCGATGCTGATCGAGTATGGTATTTGGAAGCAGTTATTTGCCGATATTCCCGCACAGGTCAATCCTTTTATTCAGAAAGCCGCCCAAAATACCGATCAACGTATTCAGATTGGCAAGACCATCAATCCTGCATTTTTTTATGCTGTTTTATTGTGGCAGCCTTTTTTACAACGCTGTGAATTCTACACGCAGCAAAAAGGTTTGGTGGCCAGTGAAGCACGAGCCCAAGCTGGTTTGGATGTATTAAAACGACAAGCGACCCGTACGATTATTCCACGTTTTGCTGAGACTTTTATTCGAGAAGTCTGGGAGATGCAAAGCCGCTTACTCGATCCTAAACCACAGCAAATAGAAGCATTGTCGGGGCACGCACGTTTCCGTGCTGGTTTTGACTTTTTGTTGTTGCGTGAAAAATCTGGCGATGGCAGTACGCAAGGCATGGGGCAATGGTGGGAAAGCTATCAACATTTGTCTGCCGATGAAAAAGAACAGACCATTCGTGCTTATAATCGCAAACGGCAAAGAAATCGTCGTAAAAGTACAGAGCCTGTGTTACAACAGGGAGCAGATACTGAGATAGAACCTTTAGTTGAACAACAAGAAAAACCACGTCGTGGACGTCAGCCACGCCGTACAGCATCTACAGATAATAATACCGTCTCAGTTCCGCAGTCTGGGCAACAGCAAAGCTTGGATCATCCAATTTTAAGGCGTAAACGCGTGCAACGTGATTTAAATCAAGTGGTATTTGGACCAACACAATGATGCAATGTGTGTATATCGGGATCGGCAGTAATCTTGGCGATTCGCCGAAAATTATGCGTCATGCTGTAGAACAGTTGGCGCAATGGGGTCCATTGCGCGCCTCGTCGCTTTATCACAGTGCACCGATGGGACCGCAAGATCAACCGCATTATCACAATGCAGTTGTACAATTACATACCAGCTTGGCGCCATTGGATTTGCTTGATGTCTTACAAGATTTGGAGCAACAAGCAGGGCGGGTGCGCCTCAGACACTGGGGTGAACGAACACTAGACTTAGATTTACTACTCTATGGTGATCAACAGATCTCGGTACCACGTCTGACTGTGCCACATACTGGGTTATTAGAACGAGATTTTGTGGTAATTCCCTTATTAGAATTGGATGCAACCCTATGTGTTGCAGGTCAATCCTTACAGCAATTGACATTGCTCAAAGATTCTACTTTACACCTTCTTGCAGATTCATCTTGGGTGACATGCTGAACTGTATAGAGCTGAGACAAGCCGATAGATAGAGGATTATCGTCATGATTAGTCTTAATGATTTGAGACAATTTAAACAACAAGCGAAGAAATTTTCTTGTTTAACTTGTTATGATGCAAGTATGGCAAAAGCAATGGAACAGGCTGAAGTAGATACAATTTTAGTAGGCGATTCCTTGGGAATGGTCATGCAGGGTTGTGATTCTACATTGCCTGTGAGCGTTGCAGACATGGTTTACCATACGCAAGCAGTTCGTCGTGGCAATAAACATGCTTTGTTGATAACCGATTTACCTTTCTTGGCTTATGCCACAGTAAACGATGCTATTGCCAATTCTCGTGCGGTGATGCAGGCAGGTGCGCAAGTGGTTAAATTGGAAGGTGGGGCTTGGCTGGCTGACACCGTAAACGTCTTGGCGCGTAATGGTGTTCCTGTTTGTGTGCATTTGGGCTTGACGCCACAATCTGTCCACATACTGGGAGGCTATAGACTACAAGCCAAAACACGTGCTGCCGCAGATCAGTTAATTGCTGATTGTAAAGCGGTGGTTGCTGCTGGCGCAGTTCTATTGCTGTTAGAGTGTGTGCCTGAGCAATTGGGGCAAGAAATCACCTCTTTGTTCCCAGATATTCCTGTGATTGGAATTGGCGCAGGGCGCGGTACCGATGGACAAGTCTTGGTAGTACAAGACATGTTGGGTCTCAATGCGGGGCATGTGGCGCGTTTTGTCAAAAACTTTATGGCTGAGCAGGCGGGTGAGCATGCCATACGTGATGCATTCAAAGCGTATCATCTGGCGGTACAAGCAGGAACCTTCCCCGCACCGCAACACACTTTTCAAGTTGAGCTATAACCATGAAAACTGAAACAAGTATACAGGGTTTATCTGCATCATTAGCGCCAGCACGAAGTGCGAGAAAGACAATTGGCTTTGTGCCGACCATGGGCAATTTGCATGAAGGGCATATGCAGCTGGTACGTGAGGCACGTCGAATTTGCGATGTGGTCGTGGTCAGTGTATTTGTCAATCCCATTCAATTTGGACCCAATGAAGATTTTGCCAGTTATCCTCGAACGTTAGAGCAAGATAGTCATTTATTGGCAGAAAACGGCTGCGATATTTTATTCAGCCCATCGGTTGAGCAAATGTATGGTAAGCAACCACGCCTCACCAATATCGCGGTGAATCTACTCACAGAGGGCTTATGTGGTGCACAGCGCCCAGGGCATTTTGATGGTGTTGCCGTGGTCGTGACCAAGCTATTCAATATGGTACAACCAACCTATGCATTCTTTGGTCAAAAGGATTATCAGCAACTTGCTGTGATTCAGCAGTTGGTACAGGATTTAAATATCCCTGTTGAAGTTCGCGGTGTACCGATTGTTCGTGCAGAAGATGGTTTGGCCTTGAGTTCACGTAATGGTTATTTAACCCCTGAGCAACGTCAAATCGCACCGAAAATCTATGCCAGTCTATTGGCTGCGCAGCAACAGCTCAAACAATCTGAAAGCTTAACAATTGTGTTAGAAAAGTTGCGCAAGTCGCTTACTGATGCTGGATTTGTGATAGATTATGCCGAGGCGCGTAGCCCACAGTTACAGACCGTGACAGCGTTCGATCAAGATATTGTCTTATTTGTCGCTGCAAAGCTTGGCAATACGCGTTTAATTGATAACTTACAGATTCGCTATACAGACTAAATTGGGGAAAGCGATGCCATGAAGCGTATTTTAATCGTTACAGGTCAATCAGGCTCAGGAAAATCATCTGCTTTACAAGTATTTGAGGATTTAGGGTATTACTGTATCGATAACTTGCCCTTGGCATTGCTCCCCGAGATTGTGGCGAAACTCGATCATGATAATAATCTAGAACAATTGGCATTAGGACTGGATGTACGCAGTGCACGTGAGGATTTACAAGATTTTGATGATGTACTACGCCAGTTACAAAAGTTTGGTGCGGTCGACATTATTTATCTGACCACGCAAGATCAACAATTGATTTCTCGTTTTAGCGCATCGCGACGTCCACATCCCTTGGCAACACGTTTTAAGAGTTTGTCGGAGTGTATTCAGGAAGAGAAAAATTTACTGTTACCCTTAAAATTACAGGCCACGGTAAATATTGATACTACTGACAAAAGTGTTCATGATCTTAAAGATATTTTATTGTCTAAACTTGGGCAATCCGATAATTTGATTGTGATCTTACAGTCTTTTGGTTATAAATACGGCATTCCTTTAGATACCGACTATATTTTTGATGTACGTCATTTGCCAAACCCACATTGGAATACAGAATTACGTAAATTTTCGGGCTTAGACCAACCGGTCACAGCATTTTTGGAACAGCATGCCGATGTAGAAGACATGTTCCAAGATATCTATGTTTTTTTACAGAAATGGTTGCCTGCCTTACAGCGCGGGCATCGACATTATGTCACTATTTCAATTGGATGTACGGGTGGGCAGCACCGTTCAGTATATATGGTGAATCGTCTGCAGCAGGCATTACAGCGTGATTGGCCGATTCAAGTGTTACATAGAGAAATGAAGAACTGGTCATGATTGACACGACTGTAGATGTAATCAATAAATTGGGCTTACATGCACGTGCTTCGGGTAAATTGATCGAGGTCACAACAAAATTTCGATCACGCATTGAAATTGGTAAAGGTGATAAGTTGGTAGATGCCAAGAATATTTTATCTTTACTGATGTTGGGTGCAGGTAAGGGAACAACTTTAAGATTGGTAATAGATGGATCAGATGAAGAACAAGCTTTGTCTGAAGTACAAGCGCTGTTCGCAGCGAAATTTTATGAGGCAGATTAATCGTGGCACGTCGTCCGCAACGTTATACTGAAGAAGACTTCGACTCCTTAGATGGACGTGCAAGTAAAACCGAACAAAAGAAAGCTGTGCAGCGTATGGCAGCTTTGGGTGAGCGTTTGGCTGAGTTATCCAACAAACAAATTCAAAATTTGCCCGTAGAAGAGCGTTTAATAGATGCTTTGCTTGATGTGCAATTGATTAGCTCATTTGAAGCCCGTCGTCGTCAGTTTCAGCGTATTGGTAAGTTATTGCGCAATGAAGATGAAACCACGATTTTATCGTATTTAACCCCACAGCAAGGCGCAAAAAAAACTGCCCAATTGCAACGTTGGGTTGACCGTATGATCGTACAGGGTGATCCGGCAATCAATGAATTTACTAAAATGTATAATGCAGCAGAACGACATAGTCTACGCCAGCATGTTTTACGTATTCAGCGAGATATCAGCAAAGAGGTCAGTGAAGAAGAATTGGCTGCATCAAAGTTAAAATTGTTTAACTATGCTCAGCAAGTTGCATTGATTTCAGATAACGTTAAATAATAACGAATGAAATGGGTACGCTCAAAGACCATCTAAAAAGCAGCTCAGGCTGCTCTTTAGATTTGGGGCTGCTTGCTTAAGCAACACGTTGTTCTGCCCACTGTCTTAAAATAAATTTTTGCAATTTCCCTGTTGATGTTTTAGGGATCTCGGTAATAATAACGTCTTTCGGTACTTTGAAGCGTGCTAGACGTTGCTGGCAATAGTCTATGATCTCTTCAGGGCTTGCCTGCATATCTGCTTTGAGCTCCACAAATGCACAGGGCACTTCTTGCCACCGCGCATCGGGTTTGGCGACAACAGCTGCCGTCATAATGGCTGGATGGCTATACAGTACTTCTTCAATTTCTAAGGAAGAAATATTTTCACCACCAGAAATAATAATGTCTTTACTGCGATCAATGATTTTGGCATAGCCATCTGGATGGACTACGGCTAAATCACCACTATGAAACCATCCACCAGCAAAGGCTGCCGCGGTTGCTTCGGGGTTTTTGAGATAGCCCTTCATGACAATGTTGCCACGGAACATGATTTCACCCACTGTTTTGCCATCATGGGCTACAGCTTGTAAAGTCTCGGGATCTAAAACGCACATTGCATCCTGCAAAGGGTAGGGCACGCCTTGGCGTGAGTTCAACTGCGCTTGATCATGAATCGATAGTGCCTCCCATTCGACTTGCCGTGCGCATAATGCGGATGGTCCATAGGTTTCTGTGAGCCCATATACATGATTGACCTTAATGCCGAGATCATGCATGGCGGCAATAATGGCGACAGGTGGTGCAGCGCCAGCAACCATAACTTCTACACGGTGTTGGAACACAATTTGTTGTGACTTGGGGGCGTTAATGAGCATCGACAAGACAATGGGGGCACCACATAAATATTGGATTTGATGTTGTTCAATTAACTGAAAGACCAACGCTGGATCTACTTTACGTAGACAAATATTGGTACCGGCATTGGCTGCAACACTCCATGCAAAGCACCAGCCATTGCAATGAAATAGCGGCAAAGTCCATAAGTAACTTGCACCTGGTGTCATGCCGCAAGCCAGTATATTACTGGCAGCATTGAGGTATGCCCCGCGATGGTGATATACCACGCCTTTGGGACTGCCCGTGGTTCCAGAGGTATAATTTAAACTAATGGCATCCCATTCATCTTGTGGCAGCGACCATTTGAAATCGGCATCACCTTGGGCAATCCATGTTTCATATTCAAATTCACCAATGCCTGGATGATCTGGCGCAAAGCTGTGATCGGCAACATCAATGACGATAATTTTTTCTGCGACCAAAGCAAGTGCTTCTTCAGCCAATGCTGCAAATTCTGGATCGACGAACAGGACTTTACTTTCAGCATGTTGCAACATGAAGGCAATACTTTTGGCATCGAGACGCGTATTGAGGGTATTGAGTACTGCACCGACCATTGGGATGGCAAAATGGGCTTCGATCATGGCTGGAATATTGGGCAATAATACCGAGACAGTATCATTTTTGCCGATCCCTAAACGCTGCAATTGATGTGCAAATTGGCAGCAACGGCGATAGCTTTGCTGCCAGCTAATCTGCCGATCATGATAAATAATGGCGGTTTTATGTGGATAAATCGCGGCAGCACGTTGTAAAAATCGAAGTGGTGATAAGGCTACGAAATTAGCAGGATTGGCTGTCAACTGATCATAAGCATGCATTGCTACAACTCCATTTGTTTCAGTTTTTTTATTGGCTATCTTTATGATGACTATTCCTCAGTCATGCAGTTTAAAAGATAAAGTGTTTTGCTTGGGCTGACATTTAGGCTTTAGTCGAGTATAGCGGCGAATTTAAGCAATAGCCCCATTGAAATTAAATTACTTTTCTATTCTATACCGTTTAAAGTGCGGCAACTTTTAGTGTGGTTAAGTGTTGTTATTGTCGTTGCGATGCTGTTTTATCCGTTGCAATACTCCAGCATTATACATTTTTTATTACCGCGATAAGCTGCTGCATTTGATCGAATTTCTACATACAGTATCTTCGTTCTTTGCTAGGGTTTTATAAAATGTTGCTTTTTTAAACAACTGAGTGCTGAGCTCAGCGCATATATATCAGCGCTGTCATAATTTAAGATAGAATCATAAAAAATAATTTCATTAAATAAAATGGCGGAGAACCAATGTTAATACAAATGTTACTAAGTCTCCCTAGCCCTGCTGGTAATCCGACGCAATTACATCATTTTGCGCAAAGTTTGACGTCATTTGATATCACCTTGGAAGATACGGATGAATTACTAGATATTGCGACGGATACGGCATTTTATTTTGGTGTGGATGCTGAGTATTTTGCGATGCATTATGCCTTATATGCTTTAGGTGGCTTAAAATATGTCGAAGCTTGCCCTGAAATCTTATCTTTTTTGCATCAAGTCAATTTACAAGATGATGAATGGAGTAGCAGCTATGTTTTTATATTTGAAATGATGGGGGTGAGAACAGTTCCATACTTGCTGCAAGCTTGTCGAACCATGCCATTAGAAAATATTTTTATATTAACTGAAAGTTTAGGAAAGCTGGCATTGAAGTATCCAGATTTTCGTAGTGAAATTCTTTTGGTTTTTGATGAAATATTGGAACGCAGTCAACTTGAATCGGCATCATCTACTGTGAGTATGATGTTAAGTCCGGAAACGGCAGTCCTAATAGGCTGGCTGGATATGAAAGCGACGGAACGGATAGAAAAAATACGTCAGTTGTTGCAACATAATCAAGTACAGGCATTTGTGGGGAAATTAGAGGATATAGAATATGAATTGGGGTTAAGGAATAAACCTGCTTTTAGAACGATTCATCAGTTTATTCATGAAAACCCTCAAAATCCACAGTATTAAGATGCTTGATTTATAGGGGTTTGATTTATAGATGCATGATTTATCGCTTATACGTTATAGGTTTATAGACACGTGATTCGTCCATGTGAGCTGATCTAGATATTGTACGTCGCCGAGCTTTCTGCTCGGTCATCCTAGCTAAGCAAAATTTGATTTTAGTTTAATCATTTTTAATGCGCCCAATATAAAAGGTAAAATAAATACATATTATTGTTTTTATATATTTTACCTTTATTGTGAGTTGTTCATTATGTTCTATATATCAATGACAAGATTATTTTCTTGCAGTTGATGCATATAAAATGCTGAGAAAGGTTTATTAATCTAACGTATCGTTGTAAAATTTAACCATTATTTTTCTCAACACCGATTTTATTTTTGGGTTTTCCTCGATTTTAATCTCGCGGTGATATGCTCTTATGTATGGGGCATCACTCCTTAAGGATTTTTTTATGCCTGTTATTACACTACCGAATGGCGATCAAAAAAGTTTTGATCAAGCAATTTCTGTTATGCAACTTGCACAAAGTATTGGACCAGGTTTGGCAAAGAATACTGTGGCAGGTCGCATAGATGGTCGTTTAGTCGATGCATCTGATCTGATTACAGAAGACGCTACGGTACACATTATTACTCCAAAAGACAGTGAAGGTGTAGAAATCATTCGTCACTCTTGTGCGCATCTTGTTGGGCACGCAGTGAAACAACTCTTTCCTGAAGCGAAAATGGTCATTGGTCCAGTGATCGAAGAAGGCTTTTATTACGACATCTGGATGCCACGTCCATTTACTTTAGAAGATCTTGCCGCTGTTGAAGCACGCATGAAACAGTTGATTGAACAAGACTACGATGTCATTAAGAAGATGACACCACGTGCGGAAGTGATTGAATTGTTCAGCCAACGTGGCGAAGACTATAAATTACGTCTGGTTGAAGACATGCCCGATGAGCAAGCGATGGGCTTGTATTATCATCAAGAATATGTCGATATGTGCCGTGGACCGCACGTTCCCAATACTAAATTTTTAAAAGCATTCAAGCTGACCAAAATTTCTGGGGCTTATTGGCGCGGTGATGCCAAGAATGAACAGCTACAACGTATTTATGGCACCGCTTGGGCAGATAAAAAAGAACTCGCGGCTTATATCAAACGGATCGAAGAAGCGGAAAAACGCGATCACCGTCGTATTGGTAAAGCGCTTGATTTATTCCATTTACAAGAAGAAGCACCCGGCATGGTGTTTTGGCATCCCAATGGTTGGACCATCTATCAAGTACTTGAACAATATATGCGTCAAGTGCAAAAAGACAATGGCTACCAAGAAATTCGTACCCCACAAGTGGTCGATCTCAGTTTGTGGAAAAAATCAGGTCACGCTGAAAACTATGCCGAAAACATGTTCACCACACATTCGGAAAGTCGTGAATATGCAGTGAAACCCATGAACTGTCCTTGTCATGTACAAGTATTCAATCAAGGGCTTAAGTCATATCGCGAATTACCATTACGTTTGGCAGAATTTGGTTCTTGTCATCGTAATGAACCTTCTGGTTCTTTACATGGTATTATGCGAGTGCGCGGTTTTACCCAAGATGATGCACATATTTTCTGTACCAAATCTCAAATTGCAGATGAAGTGGCAAAGTTTATCCAGCTGACTTTAGATGTATATAAAGACTTTGGTTTTGAAGAAGTACAAATGAAACTCTCAACACGTCCTGAAAAACGTGTCGGCAGTGAAGAAATGTGGGATACCGCAGAAAAAGCTTTAGCAGATGCTTTAGATGCAGCTGGATTACCATGGGATTTACAACCGGGTGAAGGTGCATTCTATGGTCCAAAAATTGAATTTTCTCTAAAAGACTGTCTAGGTCGCGTATGGCAATGTGGTACTATTCAATGTGATCCAAATATGCCAGAACGTTTGGATGCCACTTTTGTGACTGAGGATAACGATCGCGATTATCCAATTATGTTACACCGTGCGATCTTAGGTAGCTTTGAACGTTTTATTGGTATACTCATCGAACACTATGCGGGCTTTATGCCACCATGGTTAGCGCCTATTCAAGCTTGTGTCATGAATATTACCGATGCACAGGCATCTGCTGTCGAGTCTGTTGTCGCACAATTGCAACAAAGTGGAATTCGTGTAATTTCTGACTTGAGAAATGAGAAAATCGGCTTTAAGATTCGTGAACGTACATTAGAACGTATTCCTTATCTTTTGGTTCTAGGTGACCGTGAAGTCGAGGAAGGTACAGTGAACGTCCGTACGCGTTCTGGTAAAAATTTAGGGACTATGTCAATTGCAGACTTTATTGACTTAGTGAAAGCAGCCGTCGCCGAACGTGGCCGGTATATTGTGGAGTAAGAAAGATTAAACAGCCTGATCGTAACCAACAACAAGGTGCTAAAAGCAATCGTCCTGCATTAAATAACGAGATCCGTGCAAAAGAAGTGCGCCTCGTTGCAGCAGATGGAGAACAAAGAGGGATTGTTTCTTTGACTGAGGCACTTCGTGCTGCAGAAGAAGCGGATCTTGATTTGGTTGAGATTGTTGCCAATGCAGAACCACCTGTTTGTAAAATCATGGACTTTAACAAGCATTTATTTGACTTGAAACAAAAGCAGAAAGATGCGAAAAAGAAACAACATCAAGTTCAAGTGAAAGAAATTAAGTTGCGTCCTGGTACCGATGTCGGTGATTACAACGTCAAATTACGTGCCATTATTCGCTTCCTTGAAGACGGCAATAAAGTAAAAATTACTTTGCGTTTCCGTGGACGTGAAATGGCGCATCAACAATTGGGTCTAGCTCAGTTGAAGAAAATTGAAACTGACGTTGCTGAATTTGGTGTGGTAGAGCAAGCACCGAAAATGGAAGGTCGGCAGATGGGGATGTTACTTGGACCGAAAAAGAAAAAGTAACACACTCAGACAAAAGAAGCACTGCACGCAGCAGTGCTTTTTTTTCTTTCAAAAAGAGGGCTTGGTGAGTTTATGGTGTGGAAAAAATAGGTTGAAAGAAAAGATTTAGAAGGAAAAACTTAGAAGAAAAAAGTTTAGCAGGGAAAATGGTTTTAGAAAAATATAGCAGTTTATTTTTTAACAGTTTTTACTGAAATGCTTGCTGTGTTCATTTTAAATGAATTATGGTATATCGACAGATTGGTTCTAATGGGAGGTGAAGATGTCAGAAGTAACAGGTACAGCTGAATTATCACATATTAATCAAAAAGTTGTAAAAGAAGGGCAAGTACTTGCTACAGTAGAATTAAAAGATGGTAGTCGGGTGCAAACTGGTACTGTAGCGACCATGCTGATGAACATACAACTGTATAATCAAGGACAACGTGGTGAAGTCGAACATGAGTTAACTATGGCAATTCCGACTTTGGTTAAAGTAGGCTTATTTGATTTATTTTCGGTACCAGAGTGGATACAAGGGGATAATCCAGGTCGACGTTTTGTGGGCTTACAAGCGCAAAAATATTTGTTGAACGCTGCGGCACAAGGTCACAAGCCATAGCTTGCGCATCGTGTAGAGGGTGCAAGCTTGAATAGATTGACGCTGTCTGCTCGGCATGTTACAAGCAACAGCTATCATGAGAAAAAAGGTATAAGGATGATTGATTTATATTATTGGGGAACCCCAAATGGTCGTAAAATTAGTATTGCATTAGAAGAAATGAAACTGCCTTATCAAATTATTCCGATTAATATTGGTGAGAATGATCAATTCCAAGCAGATTTTTTAAAAATCTCGCCTAATAATAAAATTCCAGCAATTGTCGATCAGGATGGACCACAAGGACAAGCCATTTCAGTATTTGAATCCGGCGCGATTTTACAATATCTAGGACGAAAAACAGGGCAGTTTTATCCGCAAGATGAATTACAGCGTGTGCAAGTTGAGCAATGGTTGATGTGGCAAATGGGAGGCTTAGGACCAATGCTTGGGCAAAACCACCATTTTAATCGTTTTGCACCAGTACAAATTGACTATGCGCAACAGCGTTATATCAATGAATCAAAAAGATTATATAAGGTTTTAGAGCAGCAGTTAATTGGTCAAGACTATGTCTGCGGTGCATACTCGATTGCCGATATGGCTATTTTCCCTTGGCTGTTGTCTTATGCATGGCAAAGTATCGATCTGGCGGATTATCCCAATGTGGCGGCTTATATTGCGCGTATACAAGCTCGACCTGCCGTGCAACGTGCTTTAGCAATAGAGCTTTAGTGATTGACAGTAATAGCTATTTAGCGATAGATCTCCTTTCGTTATACTCGTTTGTTATCGGTGCTAAGCTTAGGATTCTGCTTCATAAAGCAAATGAAAAGCCATAACCATCACACGCGTTGCAGTGGTTTAATTCAAACCGAAGGATGAGTGTGGCTGTGCATGGTATTCATTCCTGTGTGATCGGCTTCGCTGAACAGTGGTGGAGTTTGAGTTGAATTTGATCTGTCATGGTGCGTTTATAAAACTGCCAAAATTTGGGTTTGGCGTTGATCTCTGCATAGTTTGCAAATATGTGCAGCACTTCTTTATCAATGGTATGGTCACCTGAGCTTTTGAGTAGTTTAACGTCCGAAATGACATTGTTACGCGACAGTTTAAATTGTAGATCAATATGACGATCTTGCCCTTGAAGCTGTTTGGGATCCAAAGAAAGTGGCAACGGTTTTTTATATCGAAAGGCTGTTGTCACACCTGCTATTTGTTGTGACCAAACCCAAGAGTTAAATGCAACATGGCAGGTTTGCCCTGATGTGTTGTCCTGCGTTGTCAATGCACTAGGGTTTTTTAAGTTAATGGGTTGTGTGACAAAGAAGGCCTGGGCAATACCATTTTCTTGATATGGCTGAAAGCTGGCACGATATACAGCGCGGACCACTTTTTGATCGACCGCAGCAAGACCAGAGCTTTTTTCAATAATAACTCGTGTGACTTTTCCCATGCCATTGGCATATATGGTGAGTGTAATATCACGATCAATCTCTCGTAAATCGTGTGAGCTTAAACGGATATTTGGCGGGGTCTGCCAGCGGATCGCCGCCGCGTTGTTCGTGTGTTGTTCCGTATCGCTGGTCTTGGCGGGGCTTTGCGCAGTGAATGTTTGCTCAGAGAATGGTTCTGTTGAAGGGGGTGACGCATGACTAACATCTGCCCAAAACAGCGCGTTACTCAAGAGAAGGTAGATTTTCTTCATTTAATAATTCAAGCTATTCATTGTGCTCGAGTTTAATCTTAGAACCTGATAGCAGACAAGAGCAAAGATCGACAAATGCAACAATGCAAAAATGAGCAGGAAAAAATTCATCTCAAGCCAGTAATGTGCTTTTGTTTTATATCAATATGCATTAGAATACTGCCTCCCTTACCTGCAGGTCGAATCGCAATGGTGCGAACGAGCCAAACAGGTGCTTAAAGAGGTTGTTATGGCAAAGTTAAAAACTCGCCGTGGTGCAGCTAAACGCTTTAAGGCGACTGCGAACGGTTTCAAGCGTAAACAAGCGTTTAAACGCCACATTTTGACCAAAAAATCTGCTAAGCGTATCCGTCAATTGCGCGGCTGTGTAATGGTTCACGTCAGTGACGTTGCTTCAGTTCGTCGTATGTGCCCATACATCTAAGGAGATTATAAATGGCTCGTGTAAAACGTGGTGTACAGGCTCATCGCCGTCATAAAAAAATTCTTGCTCGTGCTAAAGGTTACTATGGCGCGCGTTCACGTGTTTATCGTGTAGCGTTCCAAGCGGTAATCAAAGCAGGTCAATATGCTTACCGTGACCGTCGTCAAAAGAAACGTCAATTCCGTGCTCTATGGATTGCTCGTATCAACGCAGGTGCGCGTCAAAACGGTTTGTCTTACAGCCGTATGATCGCTGGCTTGAAAAAAGCACAAGTGATTATCGACCGTCGTGTTCTTGCTGATATCGCAATGCATGATGCGGTTGCTTTTGCTGCGCTTGCTGAAACAGCAAAAGGTGCATTAGCTGCATAATCATCTTGCTAGATGAAAAAAAAGATCGCTCAATGCGATCTTTTTTTATGGCTATTGCGTTTTATGGTTATTGCGCCGTTTTAGAATGGGATCTCGTTTTAGAATAGATCGGATGTACCATTAGACTCAGTACTCGCAATCAGACGGAGTATTTGTAATTGGACTCAGGACTATGCATCAGGCTTAGTACTTGCAATCAGGCTTAGGCATTACCAACCGAAATAATAGGCGAGTGCGCACAGCACAATTACGAGCAGTACCAGTTTCCAAGCATTGGATTGGCGTGGTTCATGCTTAGCTGCGGGTTGTGGCATGTTGGGATAAGGGGGATTGTGCTGTGGTTGTATTTGATCCACATTTGCGCTGCTGTTGGCATTGTTTGTGGCAGTCGCTGATGGTATTGGCTGCATGGTGAGTGTAGCGGTTTGGTAGTGGTTGGCGACTTTGACGATAAATTTTTGCTGTAATAAGCTGATTTTATCTGCAAATTGCCGCAATTGTTGTTGCTGCTCAGGTGGATAAATCTCACCAGTCTCTTGATAGGGATGTTGAATCAAATCACCTATATGTAAGCTCAAAGCATCTAAGCGATACAAGCTTTGGTGTATATACGGTACAGGATATGCTGGGGGTAACAGTGAGTTTGCATTTGCTTGGTTTAGACCGGTATAGCTATTATTTGATGCCTCAAATATAAAGTCCTTACTAAAAGGATGCTGAAATAATTCGCGTTGTAAATATTGCTCAATCTCATCCCAGTTGGCAGCTTTAAGTGCTGCATTGACGTGTTTGGAATATTTACTGGGGAGTGCATAACGCCAGAAGCATAGCTGCTGTTTGGCATTGGTTTGTGCAAGCATAAGATTTTCAGCCAGCCCTTCGCTATCCCATGCTGCCAGTTCTTTACCAATCATCCACACAAATTTTTGTTTAGGATGATGACTGATGATGATATGGGGGAGTTCTAATAGTTCCACCTGTGGATTGGGATTGGCCTCACTGGCAATTAAGCTACTGGGATGCAGACTAAGCTGGCTAACACCCTGAGCTTTTAAGTGTGTTAGCCAGATTTTAAAATGCTGTGCTAACAGTTGTGATGGCTCTAAGGATCTGAATTGTAAATCATAATTTTTAAAAATCGTATGCTCGATCCATTGTTCAATGTCTACATGCTGTGTTAAAAATTGATTGCCATAACAGACCAAGGCAAGTTGTTGTTTCCAAATTTGATCTAAAGCCATAACCCAATCTCACGCTAGACGCATAGATTTTAAACGATTTTGCCATCATAACGCTGATTAGTTTTTCTTGTCTATGATGCTTCATTCAATTGCATAAAAACTGTTAGAATAGCGGGTTAAATCAAATTAATTTAATTTCTAGCTTTGAGAGTTAATATGTCACTGGAAGCCCTGACCACAGAAGCGCTTGCTGCGATTGCAGCAGCTCAAGACCTTGCTGCACTAGAACAAGTTCGCGTGCAATTTACAGGGAAAAAAAGCCAGCTTGCGGAGCAATCCAAAGCTTTGGGTAAAATGGATCCAGAACAGCGTAAAATTCAAGGTGCAGCTTTACATGCTGTGCGCGAGAGTCTAAATGCAGCCTTGAGTCAGCGCCAAACTGAATTACAACAAGCAGCGCTGGCTGAAAAGCTTGCCCAAGAAACCATTGATATTAGCCTTGCTGGACGCGGTCAGCAGGTTGGCAGTATCCATCCAATCATACAAGTGCAGCAGCGGATTTGTCAGTTCTTTATCAAAGCTGGTTTTAATGTTGCAACTGGACCAGAAGTTGAAGACGATTATCATAATTTTGAAGCGCTCAATATTCCCGGTCATCATCCAGCACGTGCTATGCATGATACTTTCTATTTTGATGCCAATCATTTATTGCGTACACACACCTCTGGTGTACAAATTCGTACCATGGAAACACAGCAACCGCCAATTCGTATTGTCTGCCCTGGTCGTGTTTACCGTTGTGACTCAGATCAAACCCATTCACCAATGTTCCATCAGATTGAAGGTTTGTACGTTGCTGAAAATACCAGCTTTGCTGAATTGAAGGGCTTGATTATTAACTTACTCAATACTTTCTTTGAAAAAGATCTCAAAGTGCGCTTCCGTCCATCTTATTTCCCATTTACAGAACCGAGTGCCGAAGTGGATATTATGGATGAGCGTGGTCGTTGGTTAGAAGTTTTGGGCTGCGGTATGGTGCATCCTAATGTTCTACGTGCATCGGGTATCGATCCTGAAAAATATCAAGGTTTTGCCTTTGGTTTAGGTGTCGAGCGTTTTGCTATGCTCCGTTATGGTATCAATGACCTTCGAATGTTCTATCAAAATGATGTGCGTTTCTTACGCCAATTTGCCTAAAAAGATTAATCAATATTAAGGTTTTAAAGAGATGAAAATTAGCGAAAATTGGTTGCGCACTTGGGTCAATCCTGTGGTCGATAGTGCAACACTTTCAGATCAATTGACCATGTTGGGCTTAGAGGTCGATGAACTTAAACCCGCTGCAAAACCGTTTAGCGGCGTGGTTGTGGGAGAGGTGATCACTGTAGAACAGCATCCTGATGCTGATCGTTTACGCGTCACCACTGTCAATGTGGGTGAAGAGCAAGCACTACAGATCGTTTGTGGCGCACCGAATGTCCGTGTGGGCATGAAAGCACCTGTGGCAAAAGTGGGTGCTGTATTACCGGGTGATTTCAAAATCAAAAAAGGTAAATTGCGAGGAATTGAATCACACGGGATGTTGTGTGGGGCCTCAGAGATTGATCTTGAAGATAAAATCGATGGTTTGCTGGAATTGCCTGCCGATGCCCCAATTGGGCAAGATATTCGTCAGTATTTACAACTCGATGATCATGTTATTGATATTAGCATTACACCGAACCGCGGAGATTGTTTTAGTATTCGCGGTATTGCGCGTGAGATCGCAGTACGTAATGATTTAACTGTTACACCACCCGTGATAGAAGATGTGGCAGCAGATATCACTCAGCAGCTTGAGATTGAGCTCAACAGTGCAGGCTGTCCACGTTATTTAGGGCGTTTCATTCGAAATGTTAATACGCAGGCAGCAACCCCTTTATGGATGGAGCAAGCTTTAGCGCGCTCAGGTATCCGCCAGCACAGCATTTTGGTTGATATTACCAACTATGTGCTCATTGAGTTGGGACAGCCACTGCATGCGTTTGATGCGGCAAAAATTGTAGCCCCAATCCAAGTTCGTCAAGCCAAAGCTGGCGAAAGCTTGCTATTGCTGAATGATCAGGAAGTGACGCTCGCTGAAGACGTCATGGTGATTGCCGACCAAGAAAAAGTTTTGGCAATGGCGGGTATTATGGGGGGTGCAAGCTCAGCGGTATCTGAGCAAACGACAGATATCTTTTTAGAGTCTGCATTCTTTGCGCCTTTGGCAATTGCCAATCGTGCACGTCGCTATGGCTTGCATACCGATGCATCACAGCGCTATGAGCGTGGTGTGGACTTTGAGCTGCCATTCTTGGCAATGCAGCGTGCATCGCAGTTGATTCAACAATTGGCTGGCGGCGAGTTCGGTCCAATCAGTTGCCATGAACAAGCAGCTTTATTGCCGCAACGTGAACAAATCAGCTTAACGCAGCAGCATGTCGACCAACTATTGGGCTATCACATTGCGCCAGCAGTGATTGAACAGTCCTTACAGGGTTTGGGCTGTATCGTGAGTCAGCCTAGCCAAGGGCAATGGTTGGTTACACCGCCATCTTATCGTTATGATCTTAGTATTTATCAAGATCTAGTCGAAGAAATTGCTCGTATTGATGGTTATGATCATATACAGATTGCTTTGCCACAGATGTCTGTTCATTTACAAGAACATGCAGATCAATTTGAAGTGGAGCAATTACGTCAAAGCTTGGTGAGCTTGGGCTATCAAGAAGCGATTAGCTTTAGTTTTGTCGATGCCAAATTGGAACAACAATTTAATCCCAATGGTCAGCCTTTGAAATTGGCAAATCCTATCTCAAGTGATTTAGCGGTCATGCGTTCTAGTCTACTGACCAGCTTAATTCCATGTGTGCAATATAATCTCAATCGTCAACAAGCACGTGTACGTTTCTTTGAGTTGGGCTTGCGTTTTGATTATGAAAATGCTGCTAGCATCAAAGATCTCAAACAAGTGCCGACTTTGGCATTGATTGCCGTGGGGAATCGTCATGCTGAGTCTTGGCTAAACGCTGCTCAAGCGATGGACTTTTATGACCTCAAAGGTGATGTTGAAGCTGTCTTAGCATCTGCACGTATTACAGCTGAATATCAAGTATCACAACATGCTTGGCTACATCCTGGCCAGTCTGCGGACATTATTGTTGATGGCAAAAAGATTGGTTATTTAGGTCGTTTACATCCAAGTTTGGAAGATGCTTTAGATTTAGGCGCTACATGGGTCGCAGAACTGTCGCAACAGGCTGTTTTGCAAACTTATGTATCTAATTTTACAGAATTATCACGTTTTCCCTCTATAAGACGTGATATCGCCCTTTTAATTAATGATAAGATTAATGTCAGTGAAATTCAGCGACTTATCGAAAATACCGGTGGTGAGTTACTTCAGTCTACTTGGTTGTTCGATGTGTACACAGGTCAGGGGGTTGAAGCAGGTAAACGCTCTCTTGCGTTTGCACTGTTGTGGCAACATCCAAGTCGTACGCTTGAAGATGCTGAAATTAAAACGGGAATAGACCATATTATTGAAGTGTTGCAAAACACTTACCAAGCGACATTGAGGGCCTCATGACAGCATTAACAAAAGCAGAAATGGCTGATCATTTAAGTGAGCTTACGAGCTTAAATCGCCGTGAAGCCAAACAAATGGTTGAGTTATTTTTTGATGAAATCAGCCAAGCATTAATTTCGGGCGAGCAAGTAAAGCTTTCTGGCTTTGGTAATTTTGAATTACGCGATAAGCGCCAGCGCCCAGGGCGAAACCCGAAGACTGGAGAGGAAATTCCAATTTCAGCTCGTCGTGTTGTGACCTTCCGTGCTGGTCAAAAATTTAGACAGCGTGTAGGTACAGAGCTCGAACAGAATTAATTCATGCTTTAATGACATACGCTATTGCCCCGGATATTTGATATTCGGGGTTTTTTGTGTGCATTAGCAAAGTGGTTTGGCAATCTGATTGGAAAGATTGCATGTTGCGAATAGCCTCATCAGAGGGCTTGATGAAAGGATGTTTCTCTTGGATGAGTCATAAGCAGCATCAGATGAGTCATAAGCAGCATCAAAAGTAGGCATAAAAAGAGAGAACCGTTAGGTTCTCTCTTTTTTAATAACCGAAAAGGTTATTTATTATTTAGATGCTTCTGGTTGATCAACAACTGGAGCATTGTCAGCAGCTGAAGCAGCAACTTCGTTTGTAGCAGCTGCTTGAGAAGCAACTTCTACAGTTGTAGCGTCAGAAGCAGCTTGAACTTCAGAAGCAGCAGCAACTGAAGATGCAGCAGCAGATTCTGTATCAGTAGCAGCTTTTTTATCAGTACAACCAACAAAAGCTAAAGTAGTGGCAACTGCAGCAGCAATAGCGATTTTTTTGAATAACATGGCATCACTCTCGTAAAAAATAGAGATTAAAAAACCCAAATTAGTCTGTTTTGTGCTCTTATTTTTCCTAACGCTTGATAGGTTAACAACGCATGGAGCAGGCTAACTGGTCTGTGGATATGCTATCATTGGCAAATCTTAATTTCTACTATTTAAATAAAAAAAAGAATTTTTATTAACAGAAAATAACAATTAACATGGTGAAAAGCATTGGTTGTCTAAGCGTAAGCTATTAAATTGCAAGAGAAAAAAATTGTAAATACATAATTCACAAAAATATTTTTCTAAAATTAACATTTAATCCGATTCATTGTGAACATATGTAAAAAATGTCAACCAATAAAAAAGCCCTCATTTTGAGGGCCTTACGAATAAAGCGCTTTAATTTGCTGCTTTACGCTTCATTTGATCAAAGAAATCATCGTTGGTTTTGGTTTCTTTCATACGGTCGAGTAAGAATTCCATTGCAGCCAATTCATCCATTGGGTGAAGAAGTTTACGTAAAATCCAGACTTTACGTAGGTTATCTTCATCCATTAGACGTTCTTCACGACGCGTACCAGATTTCTTGATATTCATCGCTGGGAAGACACGTTTTTCAGCAATACGGCGATCTAGTGTGATTTCTTGGTTGCCTGTACCTTTGAATTCTTCATAGATCACATCATCCATCTTACTGCCTGTTTCAATCAGTGCAGTTGAGATGATGGTTAGTGAACCACCTTCTTCGATATTACGTGCTGCACCAAAGAAACGTTTCGGACGCTCTAAGGCATGCGCATCCACACCACCGGTCAGTACTTTACCTGAGGATGGAATGACGGTGTTGTATGCACGGGCTAAACGGGTGATTGAGTCAAGTAAGATAACGACATCTTTTTTGTGTTCAACCAAACGTTTGGCTTTTTCAATGACCATTTCTGCGACTTGGACGTGACGTGCTGGTGATTCATCAAAGGTAGACGCAACCACTTCACCACGAACAGTACGTTCCATTTCGGTAACTTCTTCTGGACGTTCATCGATGAGCAGAACGATTAAGAAGACTTCGGGATTATTGCGAACAATAGACTGTGCAATGTTCTGCAATAGCATGGTTTTACCCGCTTTCGGAGGGGCAACGATGATAGAACGTTGACCTTTACCAATTGGGGCAACCAGATCGACTACACGCGCGGTTAAATCTTCACTTGAACCATTACCAAGTTCCATGACCAATTGTTCGGTTGGGAAGAGCGGGGTCAGGTTTTCGAAGAGGATTTTGTTGCGTGAGTTTTCTGGTGTGTCGTAGTTAATTTGATTGACTTTGAGCAGTGCAAAATAACGTTCGCCTTCTTTCGGTGGGCGAATAGTGCCGGTAATGGTATCGCCTGTACGTAGATTAAAGCGACGAATTTGTGACGGACTCACATAGATATCGTCAGGTCCAGCAAGGTAAGAGCCCGCTGCGGAACGTAAGAAGCCAAAACCATCCGAGAGAATTTCAAGAACACCATCCCCGAAAATCTCTTCACCATTCATTGCATGGCGTTTTAAGATGGCAAAAATAATGTCTTGCTTACGGTTACGCGCCATTCCTTCAAGGCCCATAAACTCAGCAATTTTAATGAGTTCGCCGATAGGTTTTTTCTTGAGTTCAGTTAAGTTCATAAATGATCAGATAGATAATAGGGTGTGTGTGCTACACGAGTATAGATAAAGAGGTCAAAAATCGCCTGCGTTGCAAGACATGAGCTCCGCATAGTGCAAAGCACAGCGCGATATCTCAAAATCCAGTAGGTAAGTTCAAGGAGAAAATGTATGAAACAATTCCTGTTGCCGAGCGGCGATTTTATGTTTTGTGTTCTCTAAGACATATGAGTAAAAGATCTTCATATCTCTTGCTCAAGCAATATAAGTGAGTCGATTATATTTGTCAATTTTAACTGCAATGAAATGCGCTATAAATACGAAGAAATCATAGCGCAGGTTCTATTTTAGCTTGCTTTTTGAGCAAAAAAGATCAATTAGATATTTTCGTCGATAAAAGCAGCGAGTTTAGATTTAGGCGCAGCACCAACTTGCTGTGCAACAACTTCACCATTTTTAAACATGAGCAATGCTGGAATATTGCGGATGTTATAGTTCTGAGCGACGTTTTCGCAGGTAGTGACGTCAACTTTTACAATTTTGACTTTACCGTCATATTCGTCTGCAAGAACTTCTAAGACAGGGGCAATGGCTTTACATGGCGCGCACCAGCCCGCCCAAAAATCAACAAGAACAGGCACTTCTGATTTTAAAACGTCGCTTTCAAAGTTGCTGTCTGTGGTGTTGACGATGTTATTTGACATTGATGTTGCTCCAATATTCTTAAGATGAACGAAATGCAATGACGTTAAGTATTACACAGTCATCTTGTACTATGTAGTGATCGTTATAGATTTTTATGTGAAATCGGCCTTTTTGTCCAATTGATGCTCGCGATTAAGCCAATCGGGGAGCTGTATCTTTGCGTAGCTGTCATAAAAATGTCATAAAGAATTAAAATAAAAATGGTTGCAAAATGCCAGTATAAAGGGCTTTTAAAATACGGGTAGGTGAATTAATCTAGGCGAAATTTCGCATGAGTTTTTATAAATAATGTCCGATTTCTTGATTGATGATGAGCTGTTAGCTGCAATCGATATGGGTTCAAATAGTTTTCATTTGGCGATTGCACGTGTAGATCATGGCGAAGTCAAAAAAGTCGCGTCGATGTCAGAAAAAGTACAATTGGCGGCTGGTTTAGATGAACAGAAAAATTTAACAGAAGCTGCTCAGCAGCGCGGTTTGGCATGTTTAGCGCGCTTTGTGGGGCGTTTAAGTTCAGTACAGCCAAATCGTTTGAGAATTGTGGCAACCAATGCATTAAGACAAGCAAAAAATGGTCACGAGTTTATTCAACGTGCAGCAGAAATATTACCGAAGCCGATTGAAATCATTGCCGGACGTGAGGAAGCACGGTTAATTTATTTGGGTGTATCACATACCTTGGCCAATAGTGGTCGACGCTTGGTCATCGATATCGGTGGGGGGTCGACTGAGTTGATTATTGGTGAAGAGTTTGAGCCGATCCATACTGAATCGCAGCAAATGGGTTGTGTTGCCTATAGTCAAATGTTCTTTGCTAATGGTGAAATTAACAGTAAAAATTTTGAAAAAGCTTTGGTTGCAGCACGTAAGGAACTGTCAGGTATTGCCAATACCTATAAAGCAGCAGGTTGGGATACCGTGGTGGGCTCAAGTGGTACCATAAAAGCTTGCCGCCAATTAACCATTAATATGGGCTGGAGTGATGCACAAGAAAATCTAACCCGTGAAGGCTTAGAGAAATTAAAAGATAAGCTGTTAAAGTTTAAGCATGTTGCTGAAATTGATTTCCAAGGTTTAAAAGAAGACCGCCGCGCTGTATTGCCAGCAGGCTTGGCCATTTTATATGCCATTTTTGAGGTCTTTCAGATCGATAAACTGGTATATTCTGATGGGGCCTTGCGTGAAGGCGTTATGTATGACTTATTGGGACGTTTTCAGCATGAAGATGTTCGTGACCGCAGTGTGCAAGCCTTGTTAGGACGTTATGGGGCGGATCCGAGGCAGGCACGTCGTGTGGTCGATACCGCACAAAAACTGTTTGATGATGTTGCACCGCAGCTAGGCTTTAATACCGATGATCGGGATTTATTACGTCGTGCTGCATATTTACATGAGATTGGTTTAGCCATTAGTCATAGTAGTTATCACCGTCATGGGGCTTACCTATTACAGCATTCTGATATTCCCGGTTTTTCACAAATAGATCAAAACTATTTGTCACATTTGGTCGCTCATCATCGACGTAAATTGCGCCAAGATGATAAAGCCGAGGTGTTAAAAGTGGGTGCTAGCAAACTTTTATGGCTTTGTTTATTGCTGCGACTCTCAGTCACACTCAATCATAGTCGTAGCGATGAGATGCTTCCTGCCATTGAATTAGCGGTATTAGATGCGCAACAATGGCAGCTCAGTGTTTCTGGAGATGCGAAACAATGGCCTTTATTGGTTGCCGACTTGCATGATGAGCAAGTGCAATTGAAGCATTGGGATATTGATTTGACTATCCAGTCCGAACAATTTATCAGTTAAAAGCAACTGGTCATTTTAAGGATCATCATCGATATATGAAAAATAAAGCTGCTCAATCTATAGCATGGAAAACGGTTCAAATTGCACGTCACCCAGATCGTCCGCAATTTTTGGATTACGTAGGTGAAATTTTTACTGAATTTGATGCCTTACATGGCGACCGCTTATATGGTGATGATGGTGCAATGATTGGTGGGTTGGCGCGCTTTGATGGTCAACCGGTCATGGTCATTGGGCAACACCGTGGACGTAGTACACGTGAGAAATTGCAGCACAATTTTGGCATGTGTAATCCAGAAGGCTATCGTAAATCGCAACGTTTATTTGCGATGGCAGAACGTTTTAAACTGCCAATTTTTACCTTTGTCGATACCATGGGGGCTTATCCTGGCGTGGGCGCAGAAGAACGTGGTCAAGCTGAGGCGATTGCGGTCAATTTGGCACAGATGTCGAGCTTAAAAGTACCTGTTATCACAACGGTATTGGGTGAGGGTGGCTCTGGTGGTGCTATTGGGATTGCAGTTGCTGACCATGTGGTGATGTTGTCACATAGTATCTATTCGGTAATCTCACCAGAAGGTTGCGCTTCTATTTTATGGAAAACAGCAGAAAAAGCGGAACAAGCCAGTGAAGCATTGGCACTAACTGCTGATAAACTGAAAAAAATCGGTATAGTTGACTATGTGGTGGATGAAGGCGAGGGTGCTCATCTTCATCCAGAACAAGTGATGCAACAATTGAAACAAGTTTTGAAGCAATCACTTGAGCAATTACAACCGATGGATGAAAAGCAACGATGCGAGGCACGTTATCAACGTTTGATGAAGTTTGGCAGCAACAATTTAGGGCTCGCCTCTTAGCCGAGTCGACTCGACTCCCAGAAAATTGTCAATTCTTAGTGGGGTGTAGCGGCGGCATAGATTCTATGCTGCTGCTTTTTGTTTTGGCTCAGCTTTTTCCACAGCGTGTGCGCGCAATTTATATTGATCACCAGTTGCAAGCAGCAAGTTCAAGTTGGGGGCAACAGGTGCAACAGTGTTGTCAAGATTGGCAAATTGACTGTCAGATCCAAGCAGTAGATGTCGCTGCGGGTAATTTAGAAAATCAAGCACGGGAGGCACGTTATCGCGCCTTTCAACAGCATTTGCTACAGCATGAAATCTTGGTACTGGCGCATCATCAACAAGATCAAGCAGAAACCATATTGCTCAATCTACTCAGCGGCAGTGGTGTAGATGGTTTGGCTGCGATGCCAAGTATTCAATACCGAGAGCATTTTTGTATTTGGCGGCCATTGTTGTCTTTATCACGACAACAGATTGAGCAATGGGGCGGGCAATTACACCTGCAATATGTCAATGATCCGACCAATTTAGATACCCAATATGATCGCGCTTGGTGTCGGCGTGAGTTATGGCCAGTGCTGACGCAACGTTTTCCGCACATGCAAAATGCGCTCAGTCGCAGTAGTTATTTGATGCAAGACGCACAACAAATTCTGTTCGAGGTCTGTCAGCAAGATTTGACGCATTGTGGCAATGCCGAGTTGTTAAACTTAGATCGACTTGCTCAGCTGTCAGCAGCGCGGCAGCGGCAGTTATTGTCAACATGGATGCGTGGTGATGCTGTATATCGTCCGGCATTGGCGATGGTGCAACGCTTACAGACTGAAGTCATTGCCGCACGACCGGATGCCGAGGCGGCTTTGCATTGTCAGGGGTTTTATTATGTGCGTTTTCAAGCGCATTTATATCGACTAAGTGCGCGCAAGTATCTGGCGCAACGTGCAAAAAAACCGCTGACCGCACAGACCATACTTTGTCAGCTGGGTCAGGAACTACTGTTAGAAAGTGGATCATTTAAAATTGCTCATGCGCAGCAAGGCTTGAGCGCAAGCTTATTGGGTGAAACATTAACACTGCAGTATCGTCAAGGTGGAGAGAAGATTCATCTCTATGGGCGTGTCGGTCGTTGGCCGTTGAAGAAAGCACTGCAACAAGCAAATATTTTTCCGTGGATGCGTCACACTATACAAATTTTGTGGCGAGATAATGTTATGCTTGGGGTCTTTACACCCAACGGATTTTGGTTGGCGCAATCGGACTATTGTGTGGAGAACGGTTGGCTACCCAGTTTGATGTCAAAGTGAATAACAAATTCAAGGTTGAGTAACATTTATGAGTGCGGCTTTAGATTGTAATATTTGTTTTATCGGTGGCGGTAATATGGCGCAGGCACTGATTGGTGGTTTATTAAGCCGAGGTTTGCCTGCAAGTAAAATTACAGTTGCAGATCCTGTTGAAAAAATAAGAAAAATATTAGAACAGCAAGATGTAAATACCACGGATGATAATCTACAGGCGATTCAGGATGCTGATGTTGTGGTGTTGGCAGTAAAGCCACAAGTATTAGCCCAAGTTTTAAAACCATTTAAAGGCTTGTGTGACGGTAAGTTATTTATTTCCATTGTCGCTGGTGCAGAAATTGCAACCATTGCGGCACTCATTGGCAGTGAGCGCATTGTCCGTGTCATGCCCAATACCCCAGCTTTGGTACAAACGGGTGCACATGGTTTGTATGCTACCGAAGATATTGTTGCCGAAGATCGTCAATTGGCGAGTCAGGTGCTTGCAGCAACGGGTTTAACCGTTTGGGTCAATGAAGAAGCGCAATTAGATGCAGTGACCGCGGTTTCTGGTTCTGGTCCAGCTTACTTTTTCTATATGATGGAAAGCATGATTCGTGCAGGCAAAAACCTTGGTCTGGATGAAAAAGTTGCCACCACCTTGACGTTGCAAACCGCATTGGGAGCAGCACAAATGGCGATTACCAGTGCCAGTAGTCCGGCTGAGTTACGAAAAAATGTAACCTCTCCCAATGGCACAACACAGGCTGCCATTGATGTTTTTGATCGTGAGCAAATTTCACAAAGCATTCAAGCTGCGTTGGCGGCTGCACAAAAACGTAGCCATGCCCTCGCACAAGAATTAAGTGATCAAGCCAAGCAACTGGGTTAATTCATCGTTATTTAGAGTAGGAATAGTTAAGTATGGGTGCGAATCCTGCTGTGATTGTTATTTTTGAAATCATTATGAACGTAGCAATTTTGCTCGTCTTTTTTCGGTTTTTAATGCAGCTTGCCGCGGTAAGCCCATATAATCCTGTGGTGCTTTCGACCAATAAAGCGACCCGTATTGTCGATATGTTTGGCAGAATATTACCAACCTTAGCCAAAGGTCGGTTTAATCTCGCTGCATTGATTCTTTTATTGGTGCTGTGTTTGCTGAAAAAATTCGGCATGATGCATTTGAATGGTATTCCCCCGACCAGTGCGGTCTTCTTATTGCTGTCGACTTTTATTGAAAGTATGCAAGCCTTGATTAGCATTTTAAAATTGCTCATTTTTGCCAGCATTATTCTCAGTTGGGTGGTGGTATTTACCCAGTCTCGCTCACCTTATATCGAGGTAGTACAAGAGCTCGCAGAACCATTATTGGCACCATTTCGCCGTATCCTGCCCAATATGGGCATGATTGATTTATCACCCATCGTGGCGTTCTTTGCTTTGTTTTTGGCGGAACGAATTATGAATGAAGTGGCATTAACCTTATTAAGTGGCTTATAAGGTTAAGACGCTTAGATAGATTGAAAAACATTTGAGCTGTGCAGATGTGAGAAGAATTATTTTCTAATTCTACATAGCCCAAAACACATCGCATTGTGTCTAGATACCGAAACAAATAAAGGAACGTTTATCGTTCCTTTATTTGTTTGTATTTGTTTGCAAACTATGCTGTTAACAAACATTCGCGCAGCTCCAAAACAGCGCGGTTTTTATGCACATTGCTACATATTACAATGTTGTTTTGCGTGCAATGTTAATGCGCTTCATCCCAGTTCTGTCCTTGACCGACTTCAACCACGAGCGGAACAGAAATTTCAATCACATTTTCCATGATCTCGGTAATTTGCTGTGCCAATCGCGGGGCAATCTCGCGATCAGCTTCGAGGACTAATTCATCATGGACCTGTAAGAGTAATTTAGCTTGCTCTGCTGGCAAGTGTTTTTGCACCGAGATCATGGCCAATTTAATAATCTCTGCGGCACTGCCTTGTAATGGTGCATTAATCGCTGCACGTTCCGCAGCTTTACGGACCATGACATTACGCGCATCGATATCTGGCGTATACAGACGACGTCCTAAAATGGTTTGGACATATCCTTGTTCTAAGGCCAGTTGTCGTGTGCGTTGCATATATTCATAAATACCCGGATAACGATTGAAGTATTTCTTGATATAGTTTTGCGATTCTTCACGACTAAAGCCAAGCTGACGAATTAGACCAAATTCAGACATACCATAGAGTAAGCCAAAGTTCACGGCTTTGGCTTGACGGCGTTGATCTGCAGTGACTTGATCTAAACTGATATTGAGGACTTCTGCCGCGGTACGACGGTGTACATCCTGACCATGATGGAATGCATCGAGTAAGGCTTCATCTTGCGAGAAATGTGCCATTAAACGTAATTCGATTTGTGAATAGTCTGCTGCCAAAAGAACTCGACCTTCTGGTGCAACAAAAGCACGGCGAATTTGTCGACCGATATCTTGGCGTATTGGAATATTTTGTAAGTTTGGATCGGTTGATGACAAGCGTCCAGTTGCCGTCAGGGCTTGATGGTAACTGGTATGTACGCGATGCGTGTCTGCATTGGCTTGTTTTTGCAGACCATCGGTATAGGTGCTTTTGAGTTTGGATAAACCCCGATATTCCAAGATTAAAGCCGCAATCGGGTGCTCTAACTTTTCTAAAATACTTTCGCTGGTACTGTATTGGCCAGTACTGGTTTTTTTCCCACCTTTGAGCCCAAGCTTATCAAATAAGATCTCGCCCACTTGTTTGGGGGAGCTGACATTGAAGGGTTGCTCAGCAAGATCAATAATTTGTTGTTCACAGTTTTGAATTGTTTGTGCAAACTCAACGCTGAGTTGATCGAGAAAAGTGACATCGAGCTGAATACCATTTTCTTCCATCTGGGTCAGTACGCTGGCAACCGGCATTTCAATCTGGTGAAAAATTTCTGTTAACGGCGGTGTTTCTGCCAGTTTGGCTGCCAACACTTCATATAAACGATAGGTGACATGGGCATCTTCGGCAGCATAATGTGCAGCGACCGCAATTTCGATTTGATTAAAAGTCTTTTGCTTGACACCTTTGCCTGCGATTTGTTCAAAACTTGTGGTCAAATGACTCAAATACAAACGGGCAACATCATCCATACCATGTCGCGTAGCTGATGCATTCAATACATAGGATGCGAGCATGGTATCGAAGTACCAGCCTCGTAGATGAATCCCATGATTGGCAAAAATATGAGCATCATATTTAAGATGATGACCGATTTTTTCTACTTGAGGGTCTTCAATGATGTCTTTGATTTCTGCCAGAATCCGTTCGCGATTGAGCTGTTGTGGCGCGCCCTCATAGTCATGTGCCAAGGCAATGTAATAGGCATCTTGGGCATCGAAGGCCACCGAAAAACCGACCATTTCGGCAATACGATAATCAATACTGGTGGTTTCGGTGTCTATGGCAAAGCGTTTGGCTTGTTTGAGTTTGGCATAAAACTGTTGCCAATCTTGCTCTGTTAATACCGTATGATATTGCGCCTGCCCAAGTTGGTCATCACTGCTACTTTGTGTGGCTTGATCAAGCACTGACGACGACTCAGATGTCGTGGGATCTGTCTGTGGTGCTGTCGATTGTAGACTGCTGGCTGCATGTTTATAGATGCTGTTATGCGGGTTATTGGGATGATCTAAAGACTGTAATTGGTTACGGAATTCTAATTCGGTATAGAGATGGCGTAATTCGCTGGTATTGGGATCGGTGAGTTTTAAGTCATCATAGCTAAATGTTAGATCGAGATCACAAACGATACTGGCTAGTTGATGGTCGATTTTTATATTGTCTTGATTGTCTTTGAGGCTTTGCCCAACTTTGCCTTTGATGTCGTCAACATGGGCTAAAATACCGCTTAAATCTTGGTATTGGTTGAGTAATTTGGCAGCAGTCTTGGCACCAACACCCGGTACCCCCATAATGCCATCTGAGCTATCGCCCATGAGGGTCAGATAGTCAATGATTTGATTGGGCCATACCCCAAATTTCTCAAAAACGCCATCGCGATCGAGTGGTTTGTCTTTAAAACTATCCTCAAGGGTGATTTTATCACTGACCAATTGCGCCATGTCTTTATCGCCGGTTGAGATGAGTACCTGATGACCGAGCTTTTCTGCACGACGCGCGAGTGTACCAATAATATCATCGGCTTCAGCGCCTGGTAGTTTGTGTAATGGAATACCGAGTGCTTCAATGAGTTGATGTAAATAAGGAATCTGCTCTGCCAATTCATCTGGCATGCTGGGGCGATCGCCTTTATAAATCGGTGATAAAGTGTGACGAAAAGTCGGTTCTGGCGTATCAAAAATAACAGCCATATGCGTAGGTTGAATGCGGCGCATCAGTTTTTGAATGGCTGAGATCGCACCGCGTATTGCATTGGTGTGTAAACCGGTTGACGTGGTGAGCGGCGGTAAAGCGTGATAGGCACGAAATAAAAAATATGACCCGTCAACCAAGACAAATGGTGGCATCGATAACATCCTAATTCAAACTAATTCAAATAACCCGCGTATTGTACGTGATTTTTAGTTTATGCGCAGAAGCGAATGCATGCTGGTTACGCTTTAAAACTGACAATGACTATTTAAATAGAGATGGCTTCGGTTATGATCAAAACCCTCTATTGTAATACTGTTGTGTTATATGCAAAAAAATCATGACATTCAATTTATATGGCTCATGGGGCTTAGCCTGATTACAGGTGGAGCATGGTTTTTTGAGCTACACGCAATCAGTTATTTATGTATTTTGGCACTGGTTTGTAGTGTGATGCATTATGTCTCTCAGTTACAGCAACAGAGTATATGGGCAGCGCAGCGTCTGCAACAAGGCATACAGCCGACAGCAAAATGGCCACTCTATTTGAGTATTATGACGGCATTATGTGCCGGCTTGCTGGATTGGTATTGGTTGCTGAGTTTGAGTTTAAGTATTTGGTTGTTCTTATTCTTTCGTTGGTTACGATTGATTGAACATACGCTAACACAGATTCAACAACGCCTTGCAGAACTGCCGCCTAGCGAACAAGATCCGATACAAGCGAGTCTTCAGCCCACGCAGCTGGTAGCGCAAACACCCGCACCACCCGAGACTTTAGGCTTTTGGGCGCAGTGCAAACAATGGTTGTGGCAGGGCAATCCCGTGTTAAAAGCCGCGATTGTGGTACTGGTGATCGGGATTATTTTATTACTCCGCTTTGCCAGTGAACATTGGCAATTAGATTTAGCCTGGCAGCTCATAGTTTTTTCTGCTGTGTGTTTGCTGGTTTTATTTGTTGGTTATAGATTAGGTCAGCAAAATCGTGGTTTTGCTTTGGGCTTACAGGGATTGGCCATTGCGGGTTTATGTTTGGCTTTATTCTTTGCCTATTATAATCAGCTGCTGCTGAGCTTATGGAGTTGCAGTTTATTATTTTGCTTGATTATGCTGCTAGCAATAGCCCTAAGCCTTAAACAACAAGCTTTAGAATTGGCTTTAATGGCAATGGTGGTGGCTTATCTTGCTCCCTTTAGTTTACCGTTACGAGATGGCATCACAACACAGCAGTTAGTGGCGTATTATGCGTTGGTTTTGGCAATTGTCGCGCTATTGACCAGTATTCGACCTTGGAAAATTCTTAATCAATTAGCCTTTATGATTAGCCTCACGATCGCTGTAGGCTATGCGTGGCAGCATCAAGATTTTAGTGCATCGACACTCAGTTTGCTGATCTTATTACACAGTGCAATTTATATCTGGCTCAGTTTCCGTTATAGCCAATTATTGATGCGAGAGGATTTTCAAGGCTTTCAATTGCGCCCAATTTTAGATGTGGCCATGTTGTTTGCTGCCCCGATTAGTGCATTTATTCTGATTTATCTGTTGTATTTTCAGCAAAGCTTTTGGCAGGTCAGCTGTAGCTTAGTATTTGCTGGGGTACATGCAGGGTTGGCATATTATTGTCGCTCACGCCAGCAGTTTGTTTTTATTGCCGATAGCTATTTGAGTCTGAGTTTAATTTTCTTGTTGTTTATTCCAGCAATACTGGCGCCAGAAGCATGGAGTATCAGTGTTTGGGGCTTGGCGGCTTTATTGGTTTGGATTTTGGCATTACAGCGTCAATCTATCGTGGCACGTTATGTTGCACTGGGTCTATTTTTTGCCGCAGCTCTGTCTTGTTTATATTATGACCAACAGCAACCCGAGTTAAATCTCTGGATTCAGCTGAGTCTTGCCGTTATTTATATCGTAGCGGTACTATGGGCGAACCATCGACCTGCTTTTAGACGCCAACTTGGCGAAGCACTGAGTGTGTTTTTGGCTTTAATGATGTTGGCTGCATTTCTAATTTTATTGCGGCTCATCCCCTTATTTTATGCCAGTGCAATGGATGAAATCTGGGCATTATTGCTATGTAGTGCATTATTTATGCTGTGTCAGCAATATATGCGTGCGTGTCAGGCACGTTGGACGTGGTATCCAGCCAAATGTTTGCTGTTACTTGTATTGAGTATTTACGCACTGATGGTCTTATTTGACTATCATTTCCCACATGCATTGCAGTGGCCAAACCTGAGTGCTGCTTTATTATTTTCTGCGAGTTGTTTATTTTTGGCATGGTCTGCATTACAACAGCAAGCTGAGCAAACAATTTTTGCGCGCGAATGTTGTATGGGCGTTGGTGTATTTTGCTTAAGTATGTTGGGTATTGCAATCTGGCCACAACATCTCATTCTTGCTAGTAGTGTTGGTCCTATGGCGTATTGGCTGTATAGCGTCGCTTTGCTGTTTAAGAATGGAAAAGGTCAGGCCTTAGACTGTTATGCCATGCTTTTATTTTTTCTGATTTGGTTGGTTTATGCACAGTTAAATTTCTCTTTTTCGGCATCACATTTTTATCTACCGCTCTGCAATAGTTTTGACTTGATGAGTATATTGATGCTGACGGCTTTATTATATTTACTCAATCATCAGCGACATCTTCGTTCCGATCACGGGTTGTTGGCAATGATAGCGGTATTTAGTTTGTTATGGACTTGCAGCTATATTTTACTACGTGCCTTGCATGTATATGCCGAGACACCGTATAACCAGACAGCATTATGGTTTGATGCCACGGTGCAATTAAGTTTAACGGTCTTATGGAGCAGTATTGCTTTTATTATGATGACGCTTGCCACAGCCAAGTCGATACGGGGGCTATGGTATTTGGGTGCCAGTATTTTGGTGATGATGAATTTTAAATTGGTGTTATTGGATTTAGCCAATATCGGCACCTTGATGCGCGTTTGTTCTTTCTTGATTGCAGGTGGTTTAATGTTATTGATTGCCTATTTGGCACCGATTCCAGATTCAGTCGCAAAGGATTCAAGCCCGCATTAAATTTTAGTGGGTTGGATTGAGGCAATATCTATTTGGATCGAGACAGTATTAAATCCTTAGCTAATAGTTGGATTTGATCTGCTGATATGCGCCGATAGCACCCATACCATTGATAAATAGTCTGACTATTTAGGTGCAATGGGTGCTATATAAAATGATTCATCTCATGCTTAATATAACAGAGGTTTAATCTAATACGCTGCATAAAATAGCTGTTGAATATGAAGAATTAACGCTCATATTTATCGCTGTGATCGTATTGGTGTTGACCTTTATTACTATATTGATCAATCTCATCTGCAGCAAGTGCGCTATGTGGCGTAATCGGGCGATCGACAAAGCCAATTTTCGGTACAGGAATCTCAATATGATGTTCCAAAAAGCCATTGCGAATCAGTTCATGCATTTCATCTTTGACTTGAATAAAATTTTCTTGTCTACACCAAAGCGCAAATAAGATCTCAATAGAAGACTCACCAAAGGCAGTGACACTGACCTGTGGTTTCGGGTCGGCAAGCACCAAGGGATAATTATCTGCGACTTTTAAGAGGACTTCTCGTACTTTAATAATGTCTTCATTAAAATTAATTGCTAAGGGAATGGGAATACGCCGAATTGGAAATTTAGACAGATTATGTACGGGGGCACGAATCAATTGTTCATTGGGTAGACGTACATAGACATTATCCCAAGTGAGCAATTTAACCGAGAGTAAATCGATTGAAATCACTTCTCCCTCAATGGTATGCCCACGGATCAAAGTGATTTGAATGGTATCGCCAATTTCAAAAGAACCTTCACCAATCAGAAAAAGACCGCTGATTAAGTTGGAGGCAGAGGTTTGTGAGGCAAAACCCAAGGCAACAGTTAAAATACCCGCCGCACCGAGAAAGACACTGAGTTTAAAGCCTGCTTCTTTTAGGCTGGTCACAACAAACAGCATAAAAATAAAATAGAAAATACCACGCCGCCAAACCAGTTGTTGGTGGGCATTAAAGCGTGTGCCAATGGTGCGGATAAAGGTATTAGAAATAATGCGCGCTAAAAAGAAACCAATAAAGGTTAAAATCAATGCCACTAATATTTCACTAATACGATCTGCTTTAAAACTGCCCAGCACACTGGTTAAGGTTTTGACCAGGTCTTGGGAAACATTCATTTCAGGCATTCTGTCTCCCTGTTAAAAAAATGAATCAAACATATTAAATAATGCACCACCTGGATTACGTGGTGGGTGTACATAAATCACTTCACCTGCCAAAGGGGGCGTGCGGTTTTCGATACGAATACGTGGCTGACGCTCAGAGGATTCGTGAAATACTTTGATTTGTGAGGTCCATAATCGCCCTGTGCTTTCACTATAAAATAAAGGCAACGCCGTCACCGGCACATTCATTTTGTCAAAACGTAATTGGTGAATACTGGTGTTTTGAAAATGAATTGGCGTTACTGCACGAAAGGCACGTGTTCTGAGTTGGTTGAGATCGGTACGACCGTCAATGGTGGTGGCATAACACATTTCACCATTACGCTTGTCGGGACCAAACCACGTATCCTTAGGTAAAATAACGGGTAAATCAAATAAAGGCTCTTTTTGCCCATGCACAAAGCCCGAAATCCACAGTGGCGTACTAATATAGAGTGTGCCACGTTGCCCAGCAGGAATATAAATCGGATCGGCGGGCTTAATCACCACAGAGCGATCAGCCAAACGCGGCATCAACTGAAACTCACGATGGGTTTCTTTGAACATATAGCGTTCAACATGTACCGGCTTGGGAAAAGCCAGATCATTTTCTTTGATTTGATGCCATTGTTGTTGATAGTCGTGTTGAATCGCTGGACGATGATATTCCAGACGCCATTCTTGTAAGCCGCGGGTGAGACGGAATAATAACGAGCCAAATTGCCAAGTCTTGGTTTGGTAGAGCTCAAATTCTTGCTCTCCCCACCAGCGGCGTGTGGGTCGTTCTATCTCAATATCTTCATCATGATTTGACAAGGTCGTTGTATTCCTCTGCTCAATATTATTTGAAACGATCTTCACGGTGTCATATGCTTAGAGTACACTCAAAACAATTTTATTTATCATAATAAGTTACGATGCAAATTTTGAAACAATTACAAATTCCCTATAGTTTTGCTAAGAGACACACCGTGATCCTGCGCTATGAGGGCGATCAAGTTTATATTGTGTATTGTGCGAATACCAGTGCGATTGCGATACAAGAGGCAAGGCGTTTCCTTGGTATTGCTGCGCCTTATCAATTATGCTCACAACAAGAATTTAATCAATTACTCAGCTCGAGCTACGCCGGTGAAACAGGAGAGTCACAACAAGTGGCTGCCGGTTTGGAAGATCATCCAGACTTATTAAGCTTGGCAGATCAAGTGCCGGAAACCGAAGACTTGATGGATCAACAAGACGATGCACCGATCGTCCGTTTGATTAATGCCTTGTTATCTGAAGCGATTCGTGTGAATGCCTCAGATATACATATCGAAAGTTTTGAAAAGAAACTCTCTGTGCGTTTACGGGTTGATGGTCAGTTGCGGGAAATTGTACAACCTCGCCGTGAGTTAGCTCCACTTCTGGTGTCTAGGATTAAAGTCATGGCAAAGCTAGACATTGCCGAAAAACGTATTCCTCAAGATGGTCGTATTTCTTTGCGTTTGGCAGGGCGTGAGGTTGATGTGCGGGTATCAACTTTGCCTTCATCACATGGTGAACGGGTGGTGATGCGTTTACTCGACAAACAAGCCGGTCGTCTGAATATGACGCATTTAGGTTTGGCACAGGCAGACTATGAACGATTAAAATTATTGGTCCATCGACCTCATGGCATTATTTTGGTGACAGGGCCAACCGGCTCAGGGAAAACCACCACACTCTATGCGGCATTGTCTGATCTGAATGATGGTTCTAAAAATATACTGACAGCAGAAGACCCTATCGAATACCAACTTGAGGGGATTGGTCAAACCCAAGTTAATCCCAAAGTCGATATGTCGTTTGCCCGCGCGCTCAAGGCGATGCTGCGACAAGATCCAGATGTGGTCATGGTCGGGGAGATTCGAGATTTAGAAACAGCTGAAATCGCGGTACAAGCATCATTAACTGGACACTTGGTTTTATCAACTTTACATACCAATACCGCAATTGGTGCGGTAACACGTCTACAAGATATGGGCATTGAACCCTTTTTGTTATCGAGTTCTTTGATTGGCGTGATTGCGCAGCGTTTGGTGCGGACGTTATGTCAGCATTGTCATACTTGGTATGAGGCCGATGCAACAGCAGTGGCAATGTTCCAAGCGATTCAACATGAGGGCAATTTAAAACTTCCGCAACCACAAGGTTGTGAACACTGTTCACATACTGGCTTTAGTGGACGTACCGCAATTTATGAAATTATTGCCATTGATGATGCTTTACGTCGTTTGATTCATTCGAAAGCAGCAGAGTATGAGTTGGAACAACATGTGCGTCAGCACAGTGCTTCTATACGAGATGACGGTTTGCGTAAAGTATTGGCCGGTAAGACCACCATTGAAGAAGTCTTACGTGTTACCAATAAATCTGCCGAGGTATAGTTTGTGCTGGTTTGGACGTGATTGCTTAGGCATGGTTGTGGGGACGATTGTCTCGGCATGGTCGGCGGGCTTTATCTCGATGTGATTAAAGCGGACCAATACTATTGCTGAATTCAATCCAATATTGACCATTCGCTTGTTTTTGAATTTGTTTAAACTGAACAAGCTGCGGCATATCTTCTGTCTCATTGAGTTGATAACCGATACCGACTTCAAATGCATGGCGTTGTTTCAGCTGTTGTTCTAAGATTTCGATGCCGGCAAGATAAAACTCACGCTCTTCTATTTGAAAATATTGTGCTAAATTTTTCAATTCAGCCACTAGGCAGGTTTGGCAGAGTTGCTGCTTTTGTTCGATTTTTTCAGCATTTAAATGCAGTTGAATGTTTAAAGTATAGAATTCACAGCCGCTGTTTTCGATACGAATGTTTTGTTGCTGTCCAAGCTCAGCACTCTCGATGGCATAAGCAATGGGCAAATCACCCTGCGTACTTTTGAGTTGAAAGCGGTGTTGTTGCACATTTGTTTTCAGGAGTACTGCTGTTGGGAGCGCGCGTACACAAGACTGCTCAAAATTCTGACTCGCGACTAAAAGTTGTTGCTCATGTTGTGCCGTTTTTGATTGGGCTATAGCAGATTGAATCAAACTGCTACAGGCAATCAGGCAGATGAAAGATGTGGTAATGATGAAAGGTTTAGCCATAGTAAGCTCATGGTTCAGATCATTTCGCGATAGAGCCAATGATCGGGTTGAGTGGGAAATGACCAGTACAAAGCGTGCTCAGGGCTAGTATTTTAAGATAAGGATGATGCTTTAAAAATGGATGAGACGACGGTGCTGCATTAGCGGCATATTATTGCGAATTTTCTGTTGTTCGAGCAAATCAAAATCGACCTGTATGAGTTGATTGCCTTCTTTTTCACAGATCTGTTGCAATTGCCCTAAGCTATTGGCTGCAGCAGAATGCCCCCAAGTTTGTCGTTTTGGACCATGCCAGCCTTGTTGTGCGGCGCCCAAGACTTGACATTGGCTGTCCATCGCGCGGGCTTGAATGAGTAACTGCCAATGCAACTGTCCGGTGCTATAGGTAAATGCGGCTGGTGCTGTGAGAATATTGGCACCTAAATGACGCAGTTGTAAGGCGAGCTCTGGAAAACGTAGGTCATAACACACCATCAGTCCGATTTGACCAAACGGTGTATTTACAACAACGGGGCTATCACCAGCTTCAAAGAATTTAGATTCTTGGTAGCCACCGACAGCATCACCAACTTGCACGTCAAACAAATGAATTTTGTCATAACGTGCCTCCGTGGCTTCAGGGCTAATACAAAGACTGACCGTTCTGACACGACCATCTCGAATCACACTGCCATCAGGACGAAAAGGGCAGGGAATGGTGCCAGCAATTATCCAGCTGTTATAGCGATGTGCTAACTGCTGTAAACGCTGTTGAATACTTTCAAATTGCGCAGCAATTTCCAGTTGTTTCCCGCCAGCAAAGCAAATAAAGTTTTCTGGAAACACAATCAGCTGAGAACCCTGCGCCTGACTTTGTTGTAACAATGCTTCAATGTCTTGAAAGTTTTTTTCAAGATCATCTTGAGCGTTCATTTGAGCAACAGAAAATAAAGTCATCGCAGGCATCCTAGATTGTGCTTATACGTTTTGTTGGTTAGATACAGCATCCATTGTATCTTGTTGTTTTTCTAATTTTTTAACTAAAGGTTCAAACATGTTTTGGTTGTTCTCATTTAAACGCATCAGCGTTTTATGGGCATCCAAAACAGTATTTAACATCGCTTGATGGGTAATGTGCTCATCAAGTAGGGTTTTGGTGCAGATATTGGGATCACCACAATAGTTGAGGATCACAAAAACTTGTCCGAGCCCCATACTGTTGGCAAGTGTCGAGATATCTGGATTGGTAGATAGCATGACAGCTTGAATTTGATGTGCTTGTTTGAGCTTGAGCCCCAGTTTGGCAAGTACACCTAATACCGTACTATCTATAAATGTGGTTTGGGTTAAATCAACAATAGCGCCAACGACGTTATCTTGTTGTTCAATCCTTGCCAAAAGTTTGTCTAAACTAATACAAGACTGCGCACGCACTTCCCCAATAAGCTTGAAAATATGCGTTCCATCTAATCTTGCATATTCAACATGACCTGTTGACATATAAATGCCATTTGCAAAGAAGGATAGGAAAATTATCACATAGCGCAAGTCTATACTCAAGTCTTTGCGTAGCGATGTCGCAAGATATCTTGCTTAAGTAATTGAATTTAAATCTAATTCATTCTTCTTAAACTGAGTATTGCCACGTCATCTGCAACGTGTTCAGGTACTTTAAATGAATGATTTTGCAAATGTTGCACCAATTGTGTGAACTGTTCGTTTAAGCCACCTTCAAAAGGTTCAAGTGCACCATCTGAACAAATAATGAAACGTGCATGTTTGGGAAGTGTACAGTGGAACTCTTCAACCTCTAAGTCTCCAGTGAGACCCAAAGGGAAGCTACTGGTATTGAGTACTTTGGGAGCCGTATGTGGCTCAAAGATAATTGCGGGCGGATAGTGACCGGCGCTGGACCAGCGTAATTCGTGGCTTTTAAAATCTAAAATCCCCGCAATCATGGTGATGTGCTTTTCGATATTTTCTTGTACCAGCATGCCATTGAGTTTTTTGATGAGTTCACGCGGTGTTTTTGAGCGACCATGAAAGGCTGCCATCCACGAGGTCAGTAATGAACTGGTCACACCATGACCTGAGACATCGGCAAGATAAAACAACAGCTCATGATCGTTGAGTTTCCAATAGTCATACCAGTCTCCAGATAAATAGGCGGAAGGCTGAAAAAAAGTTTCAATCTGGTAGTTTGGTAGTTCAATCGGATTGGGGAGGAGTCTTTGTTGTAAATCAGCTGCGGACGGTAAGTCACGGCTATCTTGGTTGCGCTTATATTGCGCATCGATTTTTTGTAAGGATTTTTCAGGATGCGCTGGGAGTTTGTTCCAGATCCATCCTGCTAGCGCGCCCAATTCCCATGATTGTGATAAAGCAGCACCTTCGTTTTCATGTGCCAGTACGATGGTTGGTAACGGCCATTGATAGAGTAAAAAATCTTCAACATCCGCAATGGCAATGATCGTTGGATCATATAGATGTAGATCTTCTATGTCGATGATTTGCAAATTGGGCAAGGTTGCGAGGACTTGCTCTAAATTTGTAATCTTCCTTGTCGGTTTAATAAAGTACATAGAAGTATCAAATTATCCTTGGCGTGGTGAGTTTGGTCGTCACGATGACATTCATAATATGCGTCAAAACAATATACTATGCTATGAAAAGTGTAGGATGATAGCGCTATCATATGCAAGTTGTTACTATTTTTGTGGCATTTATGCTGGTATTTTCAATTAAAATACTAGCCGAACTTTGTGGGATTTAAAACCACTAATTTTATTTTAATCAATGCTTTGTGCTTATTTTTTATCAATAAATTATTGTGAAATTTTAAGGTCTTTCTCAAATCGATGTGCAAAAAACATCAATATATGCGATGTGATTTTGGTGTTTTTACATAAAATTAAAGCATGTTCTGCCGAGTTTTGACATGAAAACTCGGCAGACAGAGGGACTCGCATAACCACTTATGGCGTGGTTTCATCATCAAATTCATCATCGATAAAGCTGATGCCATCGGTATCATCACCTTTCTTCTCGGCAATGCTAAAGTTAATGCGTTGTAAATAGATATCACGCATTGCTGCATAGCGATCACCTTGTAATACACTTTCGATATCAAGGAATTGAGAGCGCGAATCAACACCGGCTAAGACTGCATTAGACCAAGCCAAACCGGTTTGGTGATGGTTCAACATCGCAATATTGGTTGGTTTGGCATAGCCATCGCTTAGTGCGTCTAAGGAATGACGCAAAGTGCTTGGTCCCAAAACTGGAAGCATTAAATAAGGTCCAGTTGGAACACCATAATATCCTAAGGTTGTGCCTAGACTATCTTCTTCTGCTGTTAAGCCTAAACGACGTGCTGGGTCGGCAAAGCCTAAAGACGTTAGGGTGTTAATTGTAAAGCGACCTAAGGTTTTTAAGGCACGTTTGCCGCGACCTTGGGCGGTTTGGTTGACTGCATTCCACGGTTCACCCATGTTTTTACGAAAAGAACGATATGCGCCGCGGACATCTTCAGGTACTTTTTCGGCATATTGTACTGCCAATGGTCGGGCAACATTACGGTCTAACATGTCATTAAATTTAAAAATTTCTCTATTGAGACTTTGTAGGGGATCTTTCACTTGATCCTCTTGTGCAGCATTGGCATTTACTTTTAAGTCTTGGAATTTAATGTGCGTTAATTCTTTTAATGCTGCAAAACGTTTTTTCTCAGGATCTGAGCTATCTTGATCATTGTTATCTTCAGTATTTGCAGAGATCGTTTGCAATGCGACAGACTCGGTTGTGCTTTGGGTATTGCTGGAAGTGGCTACAGTCGTCGGCGGTTGCTCAACTGTATCTGTCACTTGTGCAAAGGCGCTTGTCGTTAAGCCTATACTGAGTGCGCTTGCCCATAAAAGATGATAATGATGCATATAAGTTTCTCAACCTATTGAACTTCTAGTCTATGATAAGGTCTTTTATAGTTAGCGCAACAGATTGCTTATTGGAAAAAGCATAATGCAAAATGAAATGGCTATATATAAAAGCTATGCTGTCTGTAAAATACCTGTGCAGGACGTAAACACTACAATAGATATATCTGATTTTATGTATTGAAAGCTATTCTAACAAGATGTATTTAGAATAGCGTTGTACATATTTTAACTTAATTTTTTAAAAACCAATCGACTGCTCAAGGAATACTCGTTTGTCGTGAAAAAAGGGTTGCGCCAGAAAATAAATAGCCTATAATGCACATCCATCGGCGGTGATGTTGATTAAAAGCTTTTTAAAATCAGATGCTTAGCAAATCCAGAGTGATAAGTTAAGTTGAGTGAATTAGAAAGTAATTCAATAAACATTAAATTTTGCTTGACTTATCTGAGATAAGGCGTAGAATAGCCGACCTAGCTTACTCCTGACGAAGTAGTAAGAAGATCATTAAGAGATTATGAAGAACAACTTGTGTGGATTTTTACTGGTTGATTGATCGAAAATATTATCATTGATTGATTGGTAGGAATTACTCGAAGTTTATTTGAGCAAATTTTTTGTCAGTAATTGATGAGCCAGAATTGTGACCTTAAGTCACTAATGATTTTAACTGAAGAGTTTGATCATGGCTCAGATTGAACGCTGGCGGCAGGCTTAACACATGCAAGTCGAGCGGGGGAAGGTGCTTCGGTACTGGACCTAGCGGCGGACGGGTGAGTAAAGCTTAGGAATCTGCCCATTAATGGGGGATAACGTTTCGAAAGGAGCGCTAATACCGCATACGCCCTACGGGGGAAAGCAGGGGATCGTAAGACCTTGCGTTAATGGATGAGCCTAAGTCGGATTAGCTAGTTGGTGGGGTAAAGGCCTACCAAGGCGACGATCTGTAGCGGGTCTGAGAGGATGATCCGCCACACTGGGACTGAGACACGGCCCAGACTCCTACGGGAGGCAGCAGTGGGGAATATTGGACAATGGGGGGAACCCTGATCCAGCCATGCCGCGTGTGTGAAGAAGGCCTTATGGTTGTAAAGCACTTTAAGCGAGGAGGAGAGTACCTTAGATAATACCTAAGTGTATTGGACGTTACTCGCAGAATAAGCACCGGCTAACTCTGTGCCAGCAGCCGCGGTAATACAGAGGGTGCGAGCGTTAATCGGATTTACTGGGCGTAAAGCGTGCGTAGGCGGCCATTTAAGTCAAATGTGAAATCCCCGAGCTTAACTTGGGAATTGCATTCGATACTGGGTGGCTAGAGTATGGGAGAGGAAGGTAGAATTCCAGGTGTAGCGGTGAAATGCGTAGAGATCTGGAGGAATACCGATGGCGAAGGCAGCCTTCTGGCCTAATACTGACGCTGAGGTACGAAAGCATGGGGAGCAAACAGGATTAGATACCCTGGTAGTCCATGCTGTAAACGATGTCTACTAGCCGTTGGGGCCTTTGAGGCTTTAGTGGCGCAGCTAACGCGATAAGTAGACCGCCTGGGGAGTACGGTCGCAAGACTAAAACTCAAATGAATTGACGGGGGCCCGCACAAGCGGTGGAGCATGTGGTTTAATTCGATGCAACGCGAAGAACCTTACCTGGCCTTGACATAGTGAGAACGATCTAGAGATAGATTGGTGCCTTCGGGAATTCACATACAGGTGCTGCATGGCTGTCGTCAGCTCGTGTCGTGAGATGTTGGGTTAAGTCCCGCAACGAGCGCAACCCTTTTCCTTACTTGCCAGCATTTCGGATGGGAACTTTAAGGATACTGCCAGTGACAAACTGGAGGAAGGCGGGGACGACGTCAAGTCATCATGGCCCTTACGGCCAGGGCTACACACGTGCTACAATGGTCGGTACAAAGGGTTGCTACCTAGCGATAGGATGCTAATCTCAAAAAGCCGATCGTAGTCCGGATTGGAGTCTGCAACTCGACTCCATGAAGTCGGAATCGCTAGTAATCGCGGATCAGAATGCCGCGGTGAATACGTTCCCGGGCCTTGTACACACCGCCCGTCACACCATGGGAGTTTGTTGCACCAGAAGTAGGTAGGATAACCGTAAGGAGTCCGCTTACCACGGTGTGGCCAATGACTGGGGTGAAGTCGTAACAAGGTAGCCGTAGGGGAACCTGCGGCTGGATCACCTCCTTAACGAAAGATTAGTGATTGGTAAGAATCCACAACAAGTTGTTCTTCAGTGTCTACGATGGGTCTGTAGCTCAGTTGGTTAGAGCACACGCTTGATAAGCGTGGGGTCACAAGTTCAAGTCTTGTCAGACCCACCACTAACTATGCTTGCAAGGTATCTTGTGAGAGGGTGACGGAAAAGTAGATACGAAATAATCTCGTAGATTTAAGCTGGGGACTTAGCTTAGTTGGTAGAGCGCCTGCTTTGCACGCAGGAGGTCAGGAGTTCGACTCTCCTAGTCTCCACCACTCATTATGATGAGTAAGGCTAAGAAAGAAGCTTAAAGCTAAAATGAAAGATCGATTATAGAGTTTAAATAAGAATTGGCATGAGCTGATTATATTTAACCTCTGTGATTTATCACAGTATCTTGACCTGACGAAGGCAAGATAAATCATTAACAGATTAGAAATTGAGTCTGAAATAAATTGTTCAACTTGATTTGTTTGAAAAGACAAATTGAGAACTAGTAAATGAACACTGAATCAAGCGTTTTGGTATGTGAATTTAGATTGAAGCTGTACAGTGTTTAAGTACACGAAACTTCGAACTGCGATGTTGTTAGTGCTCCTTGTAGGTGCTTGCGACTGTTTGGGGTTGTATAGTCAAGTAATTAAGTGCATGTGGTGGATGCCTTGGCAGTCAGAGGCGAAGAAAGACGTGATAGCCTGCGAAAAGCGTCGGGGAGGCGGCAAATATCCTGTGATCCGGCGATGTCTGAATGGGGAAACCCACCTACTTTAAGGTAGGTATCAATAACTGAATACATAGGTTATTGAGGCGAACGAGGGGAAGTGAAACATCTCAGTACCCTTAGGAAAAGAAATCAATTGAGATTCCCTGAGTAGCGGCGAGCGAACGGGGAACAGCCCATTAAGTCATATTTGTTTTAGTGGAATGCACTGGGAAGTGCAAACGTAGAGGGTGATATTCCCGTACACGAAAGAGCAAATATGATGATGTCGAGTAGGGCGAGGCACGTGAAACCTTGTCTGAATATGGGGGGACCATCCTCCAAGGCTAAATACTCCTGACTGACCGATAGTGAACCAGTACCGTGAGGGAAAGGCGAAAAGAACCCCTGTGAGGGGAGTGAAATAGATCCTGAAACCGCATGCATACAAGCAGTGGGAGCTCCATTTTGGAGTGACTGCGTACCTTTTGTATAATGGGTCAGCGACTTATATTCAGTAGCGAGGTTAACCGTATAGGGGAGCCGTAGAGAAATCGAGTCTTAATAGGGCGTCTAGTTGCTGGGTATAGACCCGAAACCGGGTGATCTATCCATGAGCAGGTTGAAGGTTGGGTAACACTAACTGGAGGACCGAACCCACCGTCGTTGAAAAGCCGGGGGATGACTTGTGGATAGGGGTGAAAGGCTAATCAAACTCGGTGATAGCTGGTTCTCCCCGAAAGCTATTTAGGTAGCGCCTCGGACGAATACCATTGGGGGTAGAGCACTGTTTCGGCTAGGGGGTCATCCCGACTTACCAAACCGATGCAAACTCCGAATACCAATGAGTACTATCCGGGAGACAGACTGCGGGTGCTAACGTCCGTAGTCAAGAGGAAAACAATCCAGACCGCCAGCTAAGGCCCCAAAATCATAGTTAAGTGGGAAACGATGTGGGAAGGCATAGACAGCTAGGAGGTTGGCTTAGAAGCAGCCACCCTTTAAAGAAAGCGTAATAGCTCACTAGTCGAGTCGGCCTGCGCGGAAGATGTAACGGGGCTAAAACTATGTGCCGAAGCTGCGGATGTATACTTATGTATACGTGGTAGGGGAGCGTTCTGTAAGCCGAAGAAGGTGGATTGAGAAGTCTGCTGGAGGTATCAGAAGTGCGAATGCTGACGTGAGTAACGATAAAACGGGTGAAAAACCCGTTCGCTGAAAGACCAAGGGTTCCAGTCCAACGTTAATCGGGGCTGGGTGAGTCGACCCCTAAGGCGAGGCCGAGAGGCGTAGTCGATGGGAAATTGGTTAATATTCCAATACTTCTGTGTAATGCGATGAGAGGACGGAGAAGGTTAAGTCAGCCTGGCGTTGGTTGTCCAGGTGGAAGACAGTAGGCATGCATCTTAGGCAAATCCGGGGTGCTCTATGCTGAGAGTCGATAGCAAGCTAGTTTACTAGCGAAGTGGCTGATACCCTGCTTCCAGGAAAAGTCTCTAAGCTACAGTTACACAGGAATCGTACCCGAAACCGACACAGGTGGTCAGGTCGAGTAGACCAAAGCGCTTGAGAGAACTCTGCTGAAGGAACTAGGCAAAATGGTACCGTAACTTCGGGAGAAGGTACGCTGCTGACGGTGATTCCCCTCGCGGGATGAGCGGTTGGCAGCCTCAGAAACCAGGCCGCTGCAACTGTTTATTAAAAACATAGCACTCTGCAAACACGAAAGTGGACGTATAGGGTGTGATGCCTGCCCGGTGCTGGAAGGTTAATTGATGGGGTTAGCGTAAGCGAAGCTCTTGATCGAAGCCCCAGTAAACGGCGGCCGTAACTATAACGGTCCTAAGGTAGCGAAATTCCTTGTCGGGTAAGTTCCGACCTGCACGAATGGCATAATGATGGCGGCGCTGTCTCCAGCAGAGGCTCAGTGAAATCGAAATCGCTGTGAAGATGCAGTGTACCCGCGGCTAGACGGAAAGACCCCGTGAACCTTTACTGCAGCTTGACATTGAACTTTGACCTTACTTGTGTAGGATAGGTGGGAGGCTTAGAAGTGGTGACGCTAGTTACCATGGAGCCATCCTTGAAATACCACCCTGGTAATGTTGAGGTTCTAACTCTGGTCCCTAATCGGGATCGAGGACCATGTCTGGTGGGTAGTTTGACTGGGGCGGTCTCCTCCTAAAGAGTAACGGAGGAGTACGAAGGTGCGCTCAGCGTGGTCGGAAATCACGCGTAGAGTATAAAGGCAAAAGCGCGCTTAACTGCGAGACCAACAAGTCGAGCAGGTACGAAAGTAGGTCTTAGTGATCCGGTGGTTCTGTATGGAAGGGCCATCGCTCAACGGATAAAAGGTACTCTGGGGATAACAGGCTGATACCGCCCAAGAGTTCATATCGACGGCGGTGTTTGGCACCTCGATGTCGGCTCATCTCATCCTGGGGCTGAAGCAGGTCCCAAGGGTATGGCTGTTCGCCATTTAAAGAGGTACGCGAGCTGGGTTTAGAACGTCGTGAGACAGTTCGGTCCCTATCTACCGTGGGCGTTGGAAATTTGAGAGGATCTGCTCCTAGTACGAGAGGACCAGAGTGGACGAACCTCTGGTGTACCGGTTGTGACGCCAGTCGCATCGCCGGGTAGCTATGTTCGGAAGGGATAACCGCTGAAAGCATCTAAGCGGGAAGCCTACCTCAAGATTAGATTTCCCTTGGAGTTTATCTCCACTAAAGAGCCGTTGAAGACTACGACGTTGATAGGTTGGATGTGGAAGCATGGCGACATGTGAAGCTGACCAATACTAATTGCTCGTGAGGCTTGACTATACAACACCCAAACAGTTGTTGTATAAAGCTCATTCGATTCATTTAAAATCAAATCTACTTGATTCATGTGAAATTCTAGTTACAATACAGACCCAGTTCTAATCCGTTAATAACTCATTTGGTTAAGAAAGTATGGCACTGAATAAAAATGTTCAGATCAGACCAGAAATCACCATAAACAGTTGTGCTGGCGACAATAGCAAGAGTGAACCACCTGATCCCTTCCCGAACTCAGAAGTGAAACCTCTTCGCGCTGATGGTAGTGTGGGGTTACCCATGTGAGAGTAAGTCATCGCCAGCTCATTATTCTAAAATCCCCCAAATTAAACTTGGGGGATTTTTTTTTGGCTTGAATTTTATGCTAGTGTTGAATTTTAGTGTTGATTTAACTGGCGTGCAGCATCTCGTAAAGCAGTCCGTAAGCCTTCTTCTAAGGTTGGGTGATAAAAAGGTTTATTTAATACATCCGTGACTGTACGTTTGTCACTTATACACCAGCATAATAAATGAGCAAAGTGCTCTGCGGCTTCAACAAAGAGTTCTGCACCTAAAATAATACCGCTATGCCGGTCGACATAAATCTCTACCGCGCCGATATTTTTAGCCAGTACCAATGCGCGACCTTGGCGTTGATAAGATACTTTCCCAATAATAAAATCAATATCTTGTTGTTTTAATGCGCGATAGCTTTGTCCTACGGTTGCCATTTCTGGTGAGGTAAAAACGATAGCAAGAGGGGTGTGTACATCAATATTTTTTAAGTGTGGATAATTAAAGCAATTTTCAACTACAGCACGTCCATCAAGTGCTGCTTCATGTTGGATAGGGCGTGCACTATATGCATCACCGACCACAAAAATCGGATAATGTCCGAGCTGTTTGGTTTGTAAATTAATGGGAAGATTTTTTAGGTCATTAAATGCAGGATTAATCTTATATAAATCTAGATGATCTAAATTGCTTTTACGTCCTGCAGCAGCCAGTACATAATCGACATCTAAGCTCTTTTGTTGACCATGTTCGGTGTAATCGAGTTGCACATGATCAGCGACACGCTGTAAATGATCGGGTTGCGTATGCAACTTGATATTGAGTGTTGTGACAAAATATTCACGGACTAATTTTTCTAAATCTGGGCTGCTGAGTGCACCGACTTTGTTACTACGTGCAAATACCGTGATTTCAACACCTAGACGTTGCATGGCTTGTGCTAATTCTAAAGCGATGACACCACTGCCAATAACCGCCAAGCGCTGCGGTAATTGTTTTAACTCAAAAATTTGATCTGAAGTAATGAGTTTATCTTGTAGTTGTTGTTTCCATTCTGCTTCAACAAAAGGACTAGAACCAACGGCTAAGATAAAGCTTTTGGCTTGAAATTGTTTTCGTGCTCCATGCGCTTGTTGTACTTCTACGGTTTGTGCATCGATAAAACGTGCAAAACCAGAAACTTTGCTATGTTCTTCCCATGCGAGAACATCTTGCACTGTCGCTTGGGTAAAACGATCTCTTAACTGCTGGACGCGTTGCATGACTTTGGAGCGATCTAAGTGTATTGGTTGCTCTGGGTATAATGCCAATTCTTCCGCATGTAGAATGTCATGCATGCGGTTGGCAGTTGAGATCAGGACTTTACTGGGCATACAACCAACTCGTGCGCAGGTGGTATCCCATGGTCCGTGGTTAATAATCAGGATATTAGAACTGTGTTGAATTGCGGCTTTATATGCGCTGATACCGGCAGAGCCAGCACCAATAATAATGATGTCGTACATAAGTAATTGATCTTTTTGTTAATCATACGACTTAATATAGGCAAAAGCCTGTATGCATACAGGCTTTATTGCAATTTTTTACATATTCTCTGCTTGTGGTATTGCGCAATTGCGACATGAAGCTTTTAGATTGCTGTCCCAATAGAGGTACTCAGTGTCGGTCGTACTGAATTTGACTGGCAAGCAGCCATGAGGCAGGCAGTACAGAGTACAACAAAGATTAATTTTTTCATCATGCGTATTCAGATCAATAAAAAGTTATTCATCATCGAGTAAATCCATTTGTTTGGCAAGCTGATAAAGGTTACTACAACGGTTACCTGTACGACAGAACATCAGGATAGGCTTTGAGAGTTGGTTATAATGTTCCGCAAAATCATGAACATCTTGCTCAGTGATTTGTCCTGAAACCACCGGTTGAAATACATAACTGAGCCCAGCTGCTGAAGCGGCTTGTTCAATTGCTGCACTCGTTGGTTGGTTGCTACCGCCTTCAAAGTCTGGACGATTATTAATGATCGACTTAAAACCTTTTTCGACAACTTGGCTAATGTGTTCTGGTCCAATTTGTCCTGCGAATCCAACAAGTTCAGTCATTTGTTACTCCGTGATGCAGTTAAATTTTAAAAATATGTTTGAGGAATTGTTCTATTCACTCTGGCGCGTGCATGTTTATGACAGCATGGCTCCATACGGATTCATCATAAGATAATCTGACCAGATCGGCTACTGTATTTGTAAATTAAGCTGTTGATCGGTTTTGAGTTGATTATTTTGTACTACATGATATTACTTGTGAGCGTTGAGCTGTTAAAATATAGCAAAGTTATCATTTTCCTTATACTTTATAATTGCATATCTCAACTATATGCTGAAGATCATAGCTTCTCAGCTGTACCATATGCGCACAGATATTCTGTCGATCCTTGACGCGATGCAATGGCTAGGTGCAGTGATGTCAGTGGCACTGAGACCGCATCACACAGTTTGGAGTTCATTATGTTTATTGTATGCCCATCTTGTTTAGCGAAAAATCGTGTACCCGAAGAAAAAATGAGCCAACAGCCCAGTTGTGGTCGTTGTCAGCACGCATTATTGCCACAAGCACTGATCGAATTAAACGAAGCAAATTTTAGTAACTTCATTCAAAACAGTGATTTGCCTATCTTAATTGACTTGTGGGCAGCGTGGTGTGGTCCTTGTAAAATGATGGCACCTTATTTCGCCGAATGTGCGCGACAAAACCCGCAAGTGATCTTTGCCAAGATCGATACTGAGGCAAACCCAAGATTAAACCAAGCTTTTCATATTCGAAGTATTCCAACCTTGGTACTGATGAACAAGAGTACCGAAATCGCGCGAATCAGTGGTGTATTACGCAGCGCTGAATTGCAACAATGGCTTAACCAACAACTATCTTCCCAATGGAGTTAATGTGTCCGAATCTCTCTCAAAACCCGAAGGAACTTTATCGCTACAAACCATCGCGATGCCAGCAGATACCAACTGGAGTGGTGATGTTTTTGGTGGTTGGATTGTGTCACAAATGGACTTGGCTGGTGCTATACACGCAGAACGTTTTAGTAAAGGGCGTTGTGCAACCATTTCGATTAATCAAATGACTTTTTTGGTTCCAGTGAAAGTTGGCGATGTAATTAGTTGCTATACCAAAATTTTAAAAGTAGGGAATACCTCAATTCAAATGCAAATTGAAGTCTGGGACAGTCATGATGACTCTCGTTTGCCGAAACGTGTTACTGAAGGTGTCTTCACTTTTGTGGCAGTTGATGCCCAAGGTGCCAAACGGCAAATTCCTGAACAATCTAAACAACGCTTTTTGGCGCAAGTATCACAAGTATAATGTTATGACATCCAATTAAAATCTTTGGTGTCTTGTGCCAGCAGCAATAAGATATTTTCAGGGGCTAATGTGCAGGACCGTACTGCAAAATCTTAGCCCCTTTTTTGCTGGCATTTATTATTGTTCTTTTTTCTGTTTTGGTAACCATGCCCAAATCATTTGACATTGAATGGGCTCTTGTCCTGCATCATCAAGCACTGTGACGGGAATCAGTAGCTCCCCCTTCGGGTTATCTAAAATAAAACGTTGTTGTTCGGCAGATAAGCTGGCTGTGGCGGTGAGACCACCTTTGGCAACTTTTAAGTAATCTACATGTAGAGATTTGATTAATAAAATACGGTCATCTGGAATATGTAAACCAGTGAGGAAACCTGTGGCGGTTTCGGCTAGCAGTGCCATAGCCGCCGCATGTACACCTTTGATATGGTTTTGCATATTACGTTGATTTTCAATGCGAACCTTGACCTGATTGGCATTCACATCTAAATAACGAATATTGGCAGTACCGACCATGGGCACAACACGACCAAATGCTTTGGACCACAAGGTGCTGCGTATAGCTTTTGGGAATCTTGATGTCGCTTTGACCAATTTAGATAAGCGATTAGTTTGAGTCATGCTAAATAACCTATAGATGAATTCAAGGCAATGGTACGACCGTACATTGAGCATACTGGCGATCGCACCATTGTTGTTTTTAGTCTTTAAAATTATTGAACTGTAAAGGCAGCCCAAATTGCTCTTGTTTTAAGAATGCCATCACTTGTTGTAAGGTATCGCGCTTCTTATCGGTGACACGGATTTTATCGCCTTGGATAGAAGATTGCACCTTAATCCCACTGTCTTTAATGGCTTTATTAATTTTTTTAGCAGTGTCGCTATCGAGTCCATCTTTGAGTTTGATCACTTGGACGATATGTTTACCTGATGCACTCATTTTTTGTGGATCAAGTGCTTGAATATCAATTTTCCGTTTGAAAAAGTGGTTTTCAAGCATGTTATAGACTTGCTCGCATTGGAAATCACTTTCAGTGGAGATCTTGATTTCTTTTGCTTTTTCATTGAGCTCAATTGAAACGTCTTGACCACGGAAATCAAAGCGGGTGGCAATCTCTTTTTGCGTGTTTTGTACCGCATGATTAACTTCAAAAATTTCTAATTCAGATACAATATCAAAAGAAGGCATAGTTTAGACCTTTACAAATGGAAAGAATATCTGAGATGCTAGGGATGTTTTCTTCTTTTGCCAAGTGTTTGTTTACATCAAAGGAGTACGCAATGATCCGTAAACAAGAAATTACGACTTTCGACTTCCCAGAAAATGCTGTGATTTGGGATGTTCGCGATGCCAATTCTTTTTCTGAAGGTCACATTCAAGGTGCGGTCAATCGCCCCATAGATGGTTTAACTGCGGAAAGTCTTGCCGAAGTCGCTGCGGATCAAACCATTTATATCTTATGTGGAGGCGGCAGCAAAGCACCGCGCGCTGCCGAGAAGCTAGAAGGTTTGGATGATACACGTGATTATGTTGTATTAATGGGAGGAACGCGGGCTGCGCGTGCTGCGGGTATGGACATCATCTAATGATTTAAAATTAGAATTTTGCTCGCACAGGATTGAACAGAACTCCAATATCTGACTTAAAACAAGGTGTAGGAAAGCATGCTCATACTGTGTTAGACCAAAGGAGCAAAGCATTTGCGCTTTGCTCCCAAAAAAAATGATCATAGTGATCAACGTCATAAAAGATTTTCATCGACCATCTAAATAGCACCGCAATGTTGCAATGGCATCGCTTTCAGGGTTTATTCGCACTATAGCGAAATACTATAGTGAAATATCGTAGTGAACTATTGTGATGATCAGGCAACGACTCTTTGAATGCAAAAGCTAAAATAAAAACCAATCCTGAGCAAAAGAAAAAATTGACTCTAGAAAATACAATTTAAAAATAATTGCTTACATTATTTTTGATCTGCTCTGTACACTGTTCTCAAAATTTATTGCGATAGATTCATGCCGCTTTTGAGCATTCTGGCAAGACATCATCTGTGATCAATGATTGATATCGGCAGCTTGAAATTGGCTCCCTGTTAAGGGGTAAAAGTGGTACTCGTCAAAGAACAATAAACGCGCGACATTAGTTGCAATCAAAACTAAGGCTGAAAAGGATTAGCCAGAAATAGTAATGTTTTTACTGAGAAATTTGCCAATAAATTTTCAATCATAGTGTTTTAAACAGTTGGGATGTTTGAACGCTTAACCCTAAAAACCGCAACAGTATTTTGACAAGGCCAAACTTTAGTAGCTCAAAGCATCGCCAGCGATGTGCTGTCTCATTTGGCGTTTGCGTTGTGATCGCTCTGTTTTTATCTGGCTCAAGTGTTTTATCGACCCATTGCTATCATGCAAAAGTCATTGCGCCATAACGCTATAGATCCGCACAAGACAGGAGAAGACATTCGAACTTTATGAACACCTACTGATACCACGACGTGATTTGCTTTGCACATGATGTGCTTGACCTTAAATTTAAATACCTGACCTTAAATTTAAATAGAGGTGAGTAACTGGCGTGGTGTATGCAGTCATTGAAACTATTCATGGAATGAATTGAATATGCAAAACAACACAAAACAAACTTCGAATCAATTAAGTAGCGCGTTAAAAACACGACATCTCACTATGATGTCGATAGCCGGTGTAATTGGTGCCGCTTTATTTGTCGGTTCTGGCAGTATTATTGCTGAAGCTGGTCCAGCTGCCATATTGGCGTATTTGGCTGGCGGGGCATTGGTGGTCTTTATTATGCGTATGTTGGGAGAAATGGCAGCGACCTCACCCGATACTGGCTCATTTTCAACTTATGCAGACCGTGCTATTGGTCGTTGGGCTGGATTTACCATTGGTTGGTTATACTGGTGGTTCTGGGTACTGCTGATGGCGTGGGAAGCCTATGTGGCAGGCTTAATTTTACATGAATGGTTTCCCGTGCTGAGTGTTAATGTATTTACGCTGTTGATGACCTTGATCTTGATCGCAATTAACTTTATGAAAGTCAGTAAATACGGTGAGGTTGAGTTTTGGTTTGCCTTGATTAAGGTGGTTGCCATCGTGATTTTTATCGTGGTGGGACTGTTGGCGATTAGCAAACTGTGGCCTTTGGCATCGACCACAGGCATGAGCAATCTGACCCGTCATGGTGGGTTTATGCCGAATGGGGTGGGACCCGTGTTGATTGCTTTGTTAGGAGTAATGTTCTCATTCCTAGGTGCTGAAATTGTCACCATTGCCGCGTCCGAATCTAAAAATCCTGTCGCGCAAACACGTAAAGCCATTAAGTCGGTGGTGTGGCGGATTTGCCTTTTTTATATTGGTTCAATTTTCTTAATCGTCTGCATTGTGCCTTGGAATGATCCATTATTAAGTCAAACAGGCTATGGTGCGTATCGGCGTACTTTTGAAATACTCGGCATTCCAGGGGCACAATGGGTGATGAATTTTGTGGTGCTGACTTCAGTGAGCAGCTGTTTTGTTTCGGGGCACTATACTGCGTCACGGATGCTGTATTCCTTGTCTAAACGTGGTGATGCACCGGCGTTATTTCAAAAAACACAAGCCAATGGGACACCGATCTTTGCGGTTTTGGCATCCTGTGCGGTTGCATTGTTTATTGCTTGCTTAAACTTCTTCGATGCTTTGAAACCACGTGAAATTTTGGATATTTTGATGAATACCACAGGCATGATCGCCATGCTGGTGTATTTGGTGATAGCTATATCTCAAGTCCGTTTGCGACGTAAAATGGAGTTGCAGCAGCAAGATATCAAACTCAAAATGTGGCTCTTTCCTGGGCTGAGTTATGTGGTAATTGCTTTTATTAGTTTGTCTTTGTTGGCAATGGCGTTTATTGAACAATATCGCTTATTGGTGCTTTCGACTGGTGTGGCAGCTGGGTTGGTGATGTTGATCGGGCTATATGTACAATTTCGTGCGCAGCGTAAAAAGAATGCTGCTGTGGTATACCGACACCGTTATCGTTAAGTTGCTTGCAAGGTCATGCTGCACGCTGATCAAAATACTGGCTTGTGGCTTGTGGCTTGTGGCTTGTGGCTTGTGGCTTGTGGCTTGTGGCATTGCGGCGATGGGCGGGCAATAATGCTTGACAACCTGAGCATTTGCTACGCCCTAAAGCTTAGTTTGAACCCGTCTGTGGTGGAACAATATGATGTTCTTTGAGGCATTGTCTGAGGACGCTAAAAGCCACTAGCATTTCTTTTTCTGCCACACAAGCAAAGCCGAGTAACAAGCCCTTTTCTGCATGGCGGCGAATATAATAAGCCGACAGGGCTTTGACTTTTACCCCGCGTACAAAAGCCAACTGGGCGATGGCAAGATCATCGGCATGTTCTGGGAGTTTGAGTACCAAATGTAAGCCAGCTTCATGGCTATATTCATGCACAAAGTCCGTGCCTAAATAGCGCTCAATGAGCTCGATTAAAAAGCCACGACGTTTACTGTATAACAAGCGCATCCGTCGAATATGGTCGGCATAATGTCCCTCTTGAATAAACTCAGCCAAGGCGCGTTGCATCAGTGTATGCCCACCGCGATAGAGCTCTGTTGCGATAATACTTAAGGTCGCTACCAGATTTTTCGGCACCACCATATAACCGACACGTAACGCTGGATAAATCGTCTTACTAAAAGTACCCATATAAATCACGGGGGTATTTTCTTCTAAGCCTTGCAAAGAGGGAAAAGGTTGTCCTGAAAAACGGAACTCACTGTCATAGTCATCTTCAATGATCCAGCTTTTATGTACGCGGGCTAATTCTAATAATTGCTTACGTCGCGCCACACTCAGATGCGAGCCCAACGGATATTGATGCGAAGGGGTGACAAAAATCAATTTTGGAATAGGTGCCTGACTATCTGGCACGATGCCTTCATGGTCGACTGCCATTGGATGAATATTTAAACCATTCATTCGTAAAATATTACGAGCCCCCCAATAGCCTGGATCTTCAATCCAAACATGGTCTTGGTTATCACATAAGACCCGTGAAATAAAATCGACCGCTTGATGTATGCCATCGGTAATCAGGATTTGATCGATATCACAGCGTACTGAACGGGCAATGCGTAAATATTCCGCCAACGCTTGTTTAAGGGCTAAGCTGCCGCCATCACTGCCATAAATTAGGCTTTCAATTTCGGGTTGGCGACTGAGTCGCATCTGAATTTTACTCAGTTCAGCATGTGGAAACTCCGTGACATCGGGTACGCCTGGGACAAAGGCACCCCATTGAATGGGAGCCGCAGCGGCATTGTTTAAAAAGACAGTACCGCGTTGTGATAGATCGGTGAGATTCATAGCAGTTTTTTGCGTTGGCAATGCTGTCTTGCCAGGAACATTAAGATAACTTTCTGGTAATACCTCGGCCACCCAGGTGCCGCTGCCAATTGCCGCTTGTACATAGCCTTGTGCTTGTAATTGTTCATAGGCATTGAGAATGGTATTGCGTGATACATTTAATTCTTGTGCTAAATCACGCGAAGCAGGTAAACGGGTACGCGGCGGTAGTACCCCATCCAGAATAGCATCACGCAGACAATTAAATACCCGTCGATATAGTACGCCTTGTTTTTGTTGTTGCAGTCGTTGTAACAGATGATCCGCCAATAAGCTCTGCACGTTATTTCTCCATATCCCTGATTTATAGATTATTGTTTTTTTGATGCTGCTGCATCAAGCACTTTCGTCAACAACAGCAGTAAGGCGCATATAATAGATGCCAGAAACTCTCAGCCTTACTGAAAGACTGAGAGAAAGGAGCGCAAATCGACCTCTGCTCACTGGTGCAGCCAGATGCTGAACCAGCGCTATGTGCTATGGGACAGATTAAAACGAGACCATTTTGGCTGGATTGAATAACGCGCCTAGACCATAGGCACTTTTTGCAATAGGAATCACCACGGGGGCAAGGGTGCGACCAAATAAAATATTTTGATGGTCGATGTTGCTCAGCATATTAAAGTCATCTGACTGACCGACAAAGTCGTCGGCAATGGCTTTACCAATGCGTACCGTTTGTGCCACACCATGACCACTCCAACCATGTACCGCATAGATTGGATAGTGTTGACCAAATTTACGACTATCTACCGCGCCATTGACCGTGAGATCGGTAGTACCACTCCAGACAAAATCCATTTCAACGTTTTTCAGTTGTGGGAATACCGCGGCAATACGTTGCTCTAAATAGTTTTTAGTCCGCTCAGGTGACCAGCAACTTCCTGTGCCTTGACCACCAAATAACAGACGGTTTTGCTGAGCAGGACGGTAATAGTCGATTTGGAACTGCGTATCATAGACTGGATGACCATAGGGGAGAATACGTTCAATGTCGACATCCAAGGGTGCGGTGGTACTGACATAGGTATAAAAAGGAATGGTGGTTTGATTGTGTTCAGCTAAAAGTTTAAATGAGGCATGGTGTACCGCAAGCACTACTGATTTTTTTGCTTTGACGACGGCATCGGCTGTTTTGACATAGATGCCATCTGGTTTTTCTTCGATTGCCAATACTTCGGTTTGCTCATATAGCCGACCACCATTTTGGCAGAAGCCATAGATTAAACCACGGTTTAACGCGAGGGGATGGATTTGCCCACCGAGTTCATCGATTAACCCACCGTGATAATAATCGGACTGGATATATTCCATCAGTTCGTGTTTGCCCGCGATACGGGTATGATCTTCGCCCAAATATTTACGCGCATCTGCACCTTGGGTTAGCCCGACCAAATGCCCCTCATGCACAGCCGCAGTAATATGCCCACGACCACGGCGCAATTGTAGTTGGTACTTGTCGGTGATTTCATCGATGAGTTGCATCGCTTCGGTCGAGGTAAAATGCCATAATTTTTTGGCATCTTCATAACTTAACCGGCTTGCCATTTCTTCAGCTTCCCAACGTGCTAGCCCAGGTGTGAGCTGACCACCGTTACGCCCCGATGCGGCATTGCCAACGCGATTTTTCTCAAGCACCACGGTATCGACACCTTGTTCCGCCAAATGCAAGGCACTGGACGAACCTAGTAGACCAGCACCGATGACCACGACATCACATTCGAGGTCTGCTGTTAAACTGTCAAAATGATGCCAATCCGCCAATGAGCTTTCATAATAGTTGGCCGGATTGGTGATCTCTGCGGAGATGCGCTTGGGATTGACCCAGCTCCATTCTTTGCCCATTTGCGTGGCTTGACTGGCTTTAAATTCAACATCATCTAAAAATTGTGGTTTATTGATGTTAGACATCATCGAACTCCTTTAAGATTCGAAAGCATTTGTGATAGCAATATTTTGTTTTCTAATAACTTTATAAATAAATAATCCAACCCCCATAGCAATCCAGAAACAACCAAAGCTGAGCGCAGCATGGTCGAGATTGAGCCACAATCCCATGATGCAAAACATGGAAAGAATCGGTAGAAATAGATTGAAGAATTTATTTTTGAAGCCTTTACGTTGTTTATCTCTGACATAGAAACGCACAAAAACAGAGAAATTGACCGCACTAAAGGCAACTAAGGCACCAAAACTGATCAAGCTAATCACTTGGGCGAGATTTAGAAATACCGCACTCAGGGAAATTAACCCGACAAAGAGTACCGAGAAGAAAGGAGTACCCAAGTTGAGGTGCAGGGTACCGAAGTATTTTTTGGGAAAGATATTGTCTTTGCCCATAATATATAGCAAACGCGAGGCACTGGCATGTGAGGCAAGCCCAGATGCAACGGTATTCATAATTTGACCGCATAGAAAAATCGATTGAAACAATGCACCACCCACGTAGAGCACAATCTCAGGCAACGCCTCCGAGGGGTTATGGAAGCGTGCATTATTGGGAAAATATAACTGTATAAACCATGATGCCGTAAAAAAGATAAAACCGCCAGACAAAGTGGTTAACATCACAGCACGTGGAATCGTTTTGGTGGGTTGCTTGGTTTCATGAGAAAGTGTGGTAACCGCATCAAAACCTAAAAAAGAGAAACATAATACCGAAGCACCTGCAATGAGGGGCAGCAGTTCCTGTTGACCTTGCCATAAGGGGGCCAAGGTCAGAACATGGGCATAACCTTGTTCAGAGCCAATGCCGTGTATGACCAGATAGACAAAGATCACCATTAAAATTACAGGTGCGAAAACGAATAATAGACTCAGGTTGGCCAAAAGCCGAATACGAAAACAATTGACCAAGGTCACCAGTCCAGCTGCTACCATGACCCAGAACCAATACGGTAAATGGGGAAATAATGCGGTTAAATAAATTGCTGCCAATAACACATTAATGAGGGGAAGCAGCAAGTAATCCAGTAGTGAACACCAACCGACAAAGAAGCCACTACGCGGTCCCAGACTTTCCGCCGTATAACTATAAGCTGAACCAGGACGTTCTGAGCTACGACTAAATCGGGCATAGCTCCATGCGGTGAGTAACATGGCCGAAAGTGCGAATAAATAGGCAAGTGGCACATGACCTTGGGTGATGCCTGAAACAATGCCGAAGGTATCAAAAACAGTCATCGGCGTCATATAGGCAATGCCAATAATCGTAACTTGCCATAGTGACAGTTTTTGAATGGAAGGTATCTGATTTTCCATGTTATTTAACCTATATTTTGTTGTTTTGTCGGGTGCAGAATCCATGCCAAGAACAGGTCAAATCAGTCGCACCAGCAAAATTTTAGCCACACCACGCCCTGAGGATTGATGCGAGTCAATCCAGCTTGTGACATATGGGAGCGTGCTAGATGCAGATAGAGCCTGTTTAGGGCTTAGCTAAGTACCACAAGTTGTAATGGCTTGGGAGGGCTCGGTATACATTGCTGGTGCGGATGATGCTTTAATAAAGTCCCTGTTTTGATACTGACGGCATTGGAGGTCACGACACGGTCGACGTCATTAATAATGACCGCAGTCTGGTGAATATTCTTTAGGCTTGGCATAAGCACTTTTTCTAAGGCTGATACCAAAATATCAATGGCAATGACCCCGATAAACTGATCTTGTAACATGACCGGATGGGCAACCGTAATGGTATAGGCACTATTGCAAATATAGTCGACATAAGGTCCATGAATATATGGACGTTTATTTTGAGCAGGCTGTTGAAACCACTCAAAGGAACGAAAATCTAAAAAACGCTGTGCATTTTGATAATTTTCTAGTTTGGCTTGTTGTAGTTGGCTCTCGGTTTTATACCACCATTCTAAAGTCCAATAGTCTTCACTGTCTAGGGTTTCTGGGCTATAACTGGCAAAGCCCATGCCATGACTATAATGGCTATCACTGAGCGTAGTTTTAATGGCCCCTTGTAAGTGACGACGTTCCTCCGCTGTGAGCTTAATGCCCTTGGTAATATCGTAGAGATGGTGTGACAGAATCTTCTTGGTATGCACGGCCAGGTGTTGCGCATGGGCCGTGGTTTCATCGAGCACTTGTTGGAGGAGTTGCTGCAGTTGTGCGATATATTGATTTTGGGTCATTCCGATAACTCCTAAAATTACAAATTCCTTTTATCGCTTAGCTATATGTTGTCGAGCAGATGAAATGTTGTCATGTTGTCGAGCAGATGAACATCATCCGGTCATAGATAACTTATATCGAAGCATTTGGTCCGTCAGCATGGCGATGATTTTTTTGCTTTGTACTACAGCATTATCCTCATTTCCTTGTTGAAATGAAGAAAAAATTTGTTGATATTGCTGGATTATCGTGCGGTGGAAAACATCACACTGATATAAGCTCGCAATCAGTGGTGCCCATTCCGCTTGAATCGATAATTCCTGTGTAGCTAAACGTGCCGATTGTGCCAAAGCACATAGTGCCAATAAACAACGTAAGTCAAGTTGTGCTCTGAGATCTGCCGTTGTGGCGGCAGCAAATTGGGCAATGGATAGCGCTAAACGATCTAGCTCAACCTGCGTGGTGCGCTGTGCTGCCAAATAGACGCTATGTGAGAGTACCGCAGCATGAAACTCACCAAGATCGCTAATAAATTCATTACTTGCTTGTTGTAAGGGATGCGCACTGAGTCGGATGTGTTCCGGCAGTTCACAAATAAAACTCCCGCCATGTCGTCCGCGCCGTGTATCAATAAACCCCTTACTGCGTAAAGTATTCAGTGCTTCTCGTATGGTAATTGGAGAAACCCCCATGAGACGTGCCAGTTCCGCTTCATTGGGAAGTTGTTGTCTGCTCTTGAGTAGACCGGAAATAATGGCATTTCCCAAACGTTCCACGACTTGTTCAGAACGTGTCGCTTGTGCGATTGGGGCAAAAATAATACGCAATGCAGACATCACAACACTCTCAGCAGTCACAAGACCATCATGGTCAAGTGACTGTATTTTGGTTAATGATTGCGATCAGTTAAAATCGAGCATTCGCGCAAAGCAAATACCCATTAAAACTGAACAATAGTTAAAAAACACCATAAGGGTGAATAGCTTGCTCATCTTCTGGTACCGCTAAGATTGCGTCCCAAAGTTCGGCAATCTTGCCGTGTTCTACACGCCATAACTCGAAATAAGCATGTCGTTCTGCGGCAATACTGCCTTCAGAATGTGTCAGCACAAATTGACCATCGGCAAGGGTACGGTGAGTCTTGTGATAGACCAACCCTTGCCCTTGTGCGCGAATCTCTGTCAAAAAGTCGATGACTGCATCGACACCATCGCCAATATCTGGGCTATGTTGTGCAAATTGATTGTCTTGGGTGTAGTCACGAAAAGCCTCGTAGTCGCCATCAATCAATGCGGTCTGAAAGAAACGGCTGACCAGTGCTTTATTGGTCGCTTCTTGACCCGTGTGTTCTACATGGCTTGGACCATCGAGTTGGCTACGACCACTGCGATTGAGCGGTGCTTCTTTGACCAGACCATCCCAATGCTCAACAATCAATCCATCTTTGACACGATAAATATCAAAGCCCACCAACGGGTCTGCATCCAGCCCTTCAAAACGCCCATGAATGGCAACCAAATCGCCATCGGCAAGGACGCGGTAGGCTTGATGTTGTAGATTGGGACAGTCTTTGACCAGTTGTGCCAAACCTGTTAGACCATCGGCAACCAAAGGTGAGTGTTCAATGAAGTCTGGTGCAAAATAGCGCTGTAATGCACTGAGATCATGCATGCTAAACAGTTCATGATGTGCAGTGCTAACCAAAGTTTTAAGCTGTTGCTTATCCATGCGGGTCTTCCTTTGATGATTTACTCGATTAGTCGTTAGCGCTCATGACATGTTTGATACGGGTATATTCTTCAAAGCCATAAGCCGATAAGTCTTTGCCATAACCAGACTTTTTAAAGCCGCCATGGGGCATTTCTGCGGTCAGTGGAATATGGGTATTGACCCAAACTGTACCGAAGTCGAGCTCACGTGATAGACGGGTAGCACGGGCATGGTCTTGTGTCCAGACACTTGATGCTAAGCCATAGTCGACATCATTGGCTTTCTCTATGGCATCGGCTTCATCACTAAATTTTTGTACAGTAATGACTGGACCAAAGATTTCATTTTGAATGGCATCATCATGTTGCTGTAAGCCTGTGATGACTGTTGGCTCAAAATAAAAACCAGCACGGTCTGCTTGTTTACCCCCGGTTTCTACTTTGGCATGCGGTGGAAGATTTTGAATAAACGCCGTGACATTTTTCAGTTGATTGGCATTGTTGAGTGGACCATATAACGCATCTTCATCATCGGGGCAACCAAAGCGAGTATTTTTCGCGGCTGTGATTAGTTTTTGCAAGAACTGATCATAAACCTGTTCAGAGACAACAACACGTGTCGCAGCAGTACAGTCCTGACCCGCATTAAAATACCCTGTCATGGCGATCATTTCTGCGGCTTTGTCTAAGTCGGCATCCTCAAACACCAAGACCGGTGCTTTACCCCCCAGCTCTAAGTGAGCTTTGGCCAGATTGGCTGCAGCAGACGCGGCGACTTGTAAGCCAGCACGAACTGAGCCAGTGATAGACACCAATGCTGGTGTTTTATGTGAAACCACTTTAGAGCCGACATCGGCATTGCCTAATACCACGTTAAAAGCACCTTTGGGGAAAAATGGCGCTGCGATTTCCGCCAGTAATAAGGTACTTTCAGGGGTGGTATCACTGGGTTTGAGCACCACGGTATTGCCTGCGGCCAAGGCGGGTGCAATTTTCCAGACTGCCATCATTAAGGGGTAGTTCCATGGCGTAACCTGACCCACCACGCCAATTGGTTCACGGCGAATGCTGGAGGTTAGACCATCCATATATTCAGCTGTGGCGGTGCCGTTAAGTAAACGTGCTGCGCCAGCAAAGAAGCGAATCTGATCTGCACATACCGCAACCTCTTCAGAGGCAATCAGGTGTTTTAATTGTCCAGTATTGCGACTTTGTGCTTCGACCAAACGATCTGAATGGGCAACGATGGCATCCGCCAAATTAAGTAATGCTTTTTGTCGTGCCGAAGGTGTGCTGCGCCCCCAAATTTTAAAGGCAGCTTTGGCCGCTGCATAAGCGGCATCAACATCTGCTGCTGTGGCATTGGGGGACTGTGCATAGACCTCGCCGGTAACAGGGCTAACCAAATCAAAATATTCAGTTCCTTGGCTTACGCTATAGTCGCCATTGATAAAATGTTTGAGTTGTTTCTTGTCCATTTGTGGAAATCCTTTTACTTGAGTTTTTACTTAAGATTTGACTGCAGTTTCAACTGCGCTATGTTTTAACATATAACACTATATGTATTATGTTTAAAAATGGCTGTCAACGTTTTTTTAATTGGGCATCCCAAAAAGGAAGTATTTAATTGCTAAGTTTTATTATTTTTAATTGATGTAATATATTGATTTATAATATAAAAAAATATTTCATTGGTACTATTGAAAAATAAAAAAATACTTTTGGGCTAAAGTTATTGCACAGCTTAGGAGATTTTAATAAACCGAGATAAAAATTGGCTCCTAATAATTTGAACTAATTGGCTCTAGTATGTGGGAGGCAAAGAGCACACATTAGGGGCAACCGTAATGGCTTCGGTCTGAAGGAGATCTAAGCCCTAAGCGTAAGAAGAACATGAGAGGAATGAAGATGGATACTCACAACGCAGCAATCAATGATAGAAAATTACAAGCCACGCCACGTGGCGTTGGTGTAATGTGCCAGTGGTATGTCGAGCGTGCTGAAAATGCCACCATCTGGGATCAGCAAGGCAATGCGTATATCGATTTTGCTGGCGGTATAGCCGTTTTAAATACCGGCCATTGCCATCCAAAAGTTACGGCAGCTGTGGCAGCACAATTAAATAAATTTAGTCATACTGCTTATCAAATCGTACCTTATGAAAGCTATATTGCTTTGGTAGAAAAAATTATTCAGCGCGCACCGATTGCAGGACCAGCCAAAGCTGCTTTATTTACAACTGGTGCAGAAGCTGTTGAAAATGCAATTAAAATTGCACGTGCTGCCACCAAACGTCATGGGGTGATTACTTTTGGGGGGGCTTTTCATGGTCGTACCTTTATGACCATGGCGATGACAGGAAAAACCGCACCGTATAAACGCGATTTTGGTGTGATGCCAAGTGGTGTGTACCATGCGCGCTATCCTGTTGCAGTCAATGGTGTGTCAGTTGCCGATGCCATTGAAAGCTTAGAAGAAATTTTTAGTACTGATATTGCCGCACATGATGTTGCCGCAATTGTGTTAGAACCTGTACAAGGTGAGGGGGGCTTCAATGTAGCCCCAGCAGAATTGATGATTCGTCTACGTGAAATCTGTGATGATCATGGTATCTTGTTGATTGCAGACGAAGTACAAACTGGTTTCGCACGAACTGGTAAACTTTTTGCAATGCAGCATCACCCACAGGTCCGTGCAGATTTGATTACCATGGCAAAAAGTCTAGGGGGTGGATTCCCGATTTCAGCTGTGGTTGGACGAGCTGATGTCATGGATGCACCCAATCCGGGTGGTTTGGGCGGTACATATGCCGGTAATCCATTGGCTGTTGCTGCAGCACATGCGGTCATTGACGTGATTGAAGAAGAACAGCTCTGTGAACGTGCCAATCTGCTTGGAGATCAATTGGTTGATGTATTAGAAGACCTCAAACAAACGCATCATTTTGTGCGCGACATACGTGGTCTTGGATCTATGATTGCGGTGGAGCTTGATACAGCCGAACAAGCCAAAGCAATTCAGGACAATGCGATGCGTCAACAGTTGATCTTATTAACCTGTGGCAGAAAGGCAAATGTCATCCGCTTCTTATATCCATTGACCATTCCTGATGCGCAATTTAAAACTGCTCTGGATATTCTTAAACAGAGTTTTGCGGCAGTTGCTGAAAAGAAAGCGGACTTAACTTATGATTGATCAAAAATTTCATGACTTACTTGCACATCCTGATATTTACTTTCAAGTACCGCAAGGAATAGAAAGCATTGAAGTACAGGATGCGGCAACGGGTGAAAGCTTAGCTTGGGTCAAAAAACATGATCGCGATTCGGTACATGCCGCAATCGCACGTTCAGAACAAGCACAAGCTGCTTTTAAAAAATTAACGGCTTTGCAACGTGCCGATATCCTCTGGGCATGGTATCAGCTGATTTTGCAACATCAAGAAAATTTAGCGCAGATTCTTACGGCAGAGCAAGGCAAGCCCTTAGCTGAAGCTCGTGGTGAAATTGCCTATGCGGCTTCTTTTATCCGCTGGTTTGCAGAACAAGCGCGGCGTATAGAAGGGGATATTTTACAGCCCACCCAAGCACAGCAACGGTTATTGGTCTTAAAACAACCGATTGGGGTAACGGCTGCGATTACGCCGTGGAATTTCCCAGCGGCGATGATTACCCGTAAAATTGCCCCAGCTTTGGCAGCGGGTTGCTCAATGCTGATTAAACCTGCTGAACAAACGCCATTGAGTGCTTATGCACTAGAAGTATTGGCTTTACAAGCTGGTTTACCTGTCGATGTGATGATCACCTTAAGTGGTGATTCAGTGGCGGTTGGGCAAGTGCTGTGTGCCAGTGATGTGGTGCGTAAGCTCAGCTTTACCGGCTCGACAGAGGTAGGGCGTATCTTAATGCAGCAATGTGCTCCGACCATTAAGAAACTGTCCTTAGAGTTGGGCGGCAATGCTCCTGTGATCGTGTTTGACGATGCCAATATCGAGCAGGCGGTCAAAGGCATCATTGCCAGTAAGTTCCGTAATAGTGGACAAACCTGTGTCTGTGCCAATCGTATTTATATTCATGAATCGATTTACGATGTGGTCAGTGAACGTGTGGTGGCTGAAGTCGAGAAACTGAAAGTTGGCGATGGTCGCTTAGCGGGAACGACCCAAGGACCCTTGATCGATGAAGAGGCGGTTGCCAAAGTTGAAGCGCATATTGCTGACGCGGTTAGTAAAGGTGCCAGTGTCAAAATAGGTGGGCAACGCCTTGCTGCCGACAATACCTTCTTTGCACCAACAGTATTGACCGGTGTTACAGCGGCAATGCGTGTGGCGCGTGAGGAAACTTTTGGACCCTTGGCTGCGTTATTTTCTTTTAAAACAGAAGAAGAAGTCATTCAAATGACCAATGATACCGAGTTTGGTTTGGCTGCCTATTTCTTTAGTCAAAGTACTGCACGGCAATGGCGCGTAGGAGAGGCTTTAGAATACGGCATGGTTGGGGTGAATACGGGATTAATTTCCAATGAAGTCTCACCCTTTGGTGGTGTTAAACAATCAGGTCTAGGTCGTGAAGGCTCGCAATACGGTATTGAGGACTATGTAGAAATTAAATATCTCTGTGTCGATTTATCTGAGTAAATTTCACCGTAAAACGCAAAACCTTGTGTTTGCCCATTCAAACACAAGGTGGTTTTGTTATGTTGAGGCAAGGACTCAGTCATTAGACCCATACACGGTGTCGATGGCTGAGTTTTTTATGCTTTGATTTTTTTGAATAATTTGTGGTTGGGTTCAGGCAGATAGCGATGACAGCACGATGATGTGATTAGTTCTGACCATTATTGCCCCATTTTAAATAGGCTGCGCGTTGGCTGAGTAAAGCATAATAATCGGCAATATATGGGAGTTCTGGTTTCTCAAAAGGCGTTAACATCCAACGTTGTACAGATAATCCGATGACAATATCAGCCAGACTAAAACAATCTCCTACAACATAGGCTTGGGTTTTTTCTAATTGTGCTTCTAAGATCGCCATGCTATTGCTCCACGCTTGGATGCTTTTTGCAACCAATTCAAGGTCTTGATGCAATGGAGAATGACGAACCAAATGCATGACAGCATAGCTCCAGCTGTTATTGAGTTCAATAGCTTGCCAATCAACCCATTGATCAATCCGTGCACGTTGTTGTGGCTGGGTTGGATAGAGTGCCTGTCCTTGGTATTGGTTGGCCAAATAACGAATGATGCTATTGGATTGCCATAAACTAAAATCACCATCTATGATGACAGGAATCGTTGCATTGGGGTTGAGTTGAATAAATTCTTCACCTTGTGTGGATTGGAAGCCTTTGCCCCAGTCCTCACGTTGAAACGGAATATTAAGCTCTTCGCATAGCCAGAGCACTTTACGGACATTAATTGAGTTTGAGCGACCTAAAATCCGAATCATGTAAAACAACTCCTTTGTTTGTGAGCTATTGCTGATCTTGGGAATAGCAATAGGACTTCGTGAATTGATTATTCGTGAATTGATTATATGTCGAGATTTGATTTGACGCTGATGATTTCTTTACCAATCATAACGCAGCCTAAATAAGCTTACATCGGGCGTATGTTGAGAATCTTGGGTAAAAAAATGTTCAAAGTCGAAGCCAAATTTATATTTAAATTTTAAGGCAAAACCAAAACCATAGTCATTGCGGTCGTAATGCATGGCTTTTTTAAAAGTCGCGCCATAGCCCATGATATACGGGCGTATGGACTGTAGGAATGGATGCTCTAGGTTAAATTTATAGCCCACATAATACTGATAGCCATAGGCCTCAATATCTTTTTGAGGAAAACTTTCTTTGAGTAAGTAGTTTGGAACAATATTTTTATACCATCCACCTCCCACACCGATTAACCAGCGATCGTTATTGTAAAATAAGGCTGAGCCAAACATTTCTTGATTAAACTTTTTTTCGAGATGATTGTTTTTATCTCGTAAATTGGCATCTACATGATGCCAAACACTACTCAGGGAGAGATTGGGTTGCAGGCGTAGATCTAGACCTAAAGATAATCCTTGCTTTTTTTGGTATAAAAAATTCTGCTGCGTATCGGTATCATGATTATTCAATAAATATGCCGCATATACATCAAATGATTGAAATTTTTTTTCATAACGTAGAGTATTTTTAGTCGATGCACTGCCGTCATAATGTGCAAATGAACTCCATGCCGCAGGTTGCCCAATGACTGCATAGTCATAAAGATCAAGTCTTTGACCGATTAAATCATAATATAAGCTCTGGATTTGACCGTATTTCACTGTGCCATATGTTGTACTGGATAAACCCAAATAAGATTGTTCTCGTGTGAATGCTTGTTCACCATTCTGATAATGTCCTTGCCAATTTAAAGTTTTGAGAGGATTAAAAAAAGCTTGATAGCCATAGAGCAATGCCAAGTCATCATTGAATTTATATTCGGCATCAATATAAAATTTACTAGCAGCATTATAACCATCCCTGCGGTATTTTTGTTTTTCATTCATCTCATTGTACTCATCAAATAATAGGGCTTGAAGCCTATAACTTCCATGCGTGGATATTTTAAGTTGATCTTCATTATGTAATGGTTGATCAATATTTATAATATCAACATTTGCATATGCGTGTTGTTGTAGTAAATATAAAGTGAAGATGCTTGTAATTAGGTATTTCATTTCATTGGTTTTTTGGGATAAGGTCGGATTTTTATACTTTTATTTTTAAGTGCAATAAAATAATTTTTAAAGATATGGTTATATTGCGCCTATAATCTAATTTAGAGATATGTTAATCATTTTAATGATATATTTTTTATTGTTTTTTACAGGTATTTTTATTTGCATCAAAGTTCATGACTGACATTACTCAGATGTATAGAGGTATAAATGCTTGTAATTTACCCTAAAATATTAAATGCTCATTTGATCACAATACTGTTGGGCTGTTGTTTTTTTCTCACAGCATGTGGCGAAAGTAGTGAAACTGGAGATGCTGTAGCATCGGCAACAGAATCGACAACAGCAGCACTGAGCAAGCAAACAGCACAAGAAAGTCAAATTATCAAACAGAATACTGTACCAATACATACCACAGCCAATGCTGCTGCCATGGCAAAAATTCCGTCCAATTACCACTTTTTAAACCCCGGTTATTTTACGGTGGCAGTACATGTCACAACACCGCCCTTAACCTCTTTGGCACTTGATAATCAGACTGTGATTGGTGCGGAGGTCGATATCGCACGCTTAATCGCAGATAGCTTGGGCTTGCAACTAAAATTAGTGCCTACGTCTTGGGAGGATTGGCCTTTAGGCATTCAGGCTGGGCGTTATGATGCAGCCATGATTAATATTGCGGTGACTAAAGCACGCAAAGAGAAATATGATTTTGCGACTTATCGGACCGATGTTTTAGCTTTTTATATTCAACCAGAACGACAAGATATACATGAGATCAAAAGCGCTAAAGATATTTCAGGCTTAAAAATTGTCGTAGGTGCTGGAACCAATCAAGAAAAGCTATTATTGCAATGGAATGAACAGCTTATAAAGCAAGGTCTCGCGCCAGCCCAACCGGTATATTTACAAGATACTTCTGCGGCACAATTGGCTTTACAGTCACAACGTGTTGATGCGCTACTGATTCCTGATTCTTTAGGATTATGGAATCTGCGTAACGGCTCCAATATTAAGCGAGTTGGTTATATTACCGCTACAGGAAAAGATAAAGCCGATGTTGCCGTGACTGTAAAAAAAGGCTCAGGATTAATCGATGCTGTTCAAGAGGCTTTACAAGGCACGATTCAAAATGGTCATTATGAAAAAGTCCTGACACGATGGGGCTTGGGGGATGTTGGTGTGACGACATCACAAATTAATCCCAAAGGCTTTGATGAATAAAATTCAAATTTTTATATTTAGCTTCTTTGGAAAATAAATCATTTACCTTTAAATATTAACTCTATTAATAGGCTAAAGATGAATAAGCTAAAGATGAATAAGCTAAAGATGAATAGGTTAATTATTAATAGATTAAGTATTAATAGATTAAGTGTTAATGAATTAAGCACGAATAGCTTAAATGTTAATAAATGAAAAGCTAATAGATTAAACATTGATAAATTATAAGTTAACAGATTAAATCTTGGGTATTTATGAAAGAAGTCTGCTTATTCATCTATGTGTTGTTTGATCTGTTGATGTCGCTGGAAATGTATTTACTGGTATTGGTTGTACGATGACTTGAGTTAATTTTATGTCCATTTTAAATATTAAGCATATTGCATTATTAATTGCTGGAAATTATTTAGATCATGATCCATATACAGGGCTCAATCATAGTCTGGATTTATTTTCCTATGCAGAAAGTCTCGGCTTTAATGGTGCTTGGATTCGACAACGCCATTTAGAATCAGGCGTTTCATCTGCGAGTACTTTTTTGGCTGCTGCCAGTCAAAGGACAAGCGCGATTGAATTGGGGGCTGCGGTTATTCAGATGGGCTATGAAAGTCCATTTCGTTTGGCTGAAGATTTGGCGACAGTGGATATTTTATCTCGGCAGCGTTTGAACATCGGTTTAAGTGCAGGACAGCCCGCGCATTTAGATTTAATTGGATCAGCCGTCTGGGGCACAGGCTGGCAGCAGCAAGATTTTTCATATCGGCGCATAGAACAACTGCGACATTATTTACAAGGTCAGTATTTTGGTGAGGCTGATGATCTAATTGAGTCTCCAGCCGCATTGCAACGCCCTCGTATACAACCTTATGCGGCAGGATTAAGTCAGCGCCTATGGTATGGTGGCGGTTCATTCCGATCAGTCACCTGGGCTGCTGAACAGGGATTCAACCTCTTATTAGGCAATCTTTGTTCTGGTGAGGGGCATAATGATTTTTATCAAGCACAATCGCATTTGTTGGCGCAATATCGCAGGGCGCTTGGCGCACAACAGCAAACGCGTATTGCAGCTGGGCGGGTGATTGTACCAACCGACAGTGCCGATCAACAAAGTCTTGAGCAATACCGAAAATTCGCGCAATCACGGCAGCAGCGAACTTTAGCGCCAGTTGGCGAACGAGGCACTGTGTATAGTCATGATCTGGTTGGTCGTAGTGAGGAAATTGTACATAGACTGATGCAAGATCCAGTGTTACAACAGGTACAAGAGCTGCGCATCGAATTACCTTATGCATTTAGCCATGCGCAATATCAACAAATTCTTTTTGATTTTAGTCAGAAAATTGCCCCTTATTTGGGATGGGAAAAGTGCAAAAAATCTGCAACATCCACAGCACCAACAGCAGAGCAGGTCCTAACAGAATAAGCACCTTGAGGCATTGAGTGGATTGCTTGACTGCATTTAAGCAGGCATCTGTGCGAATAAATGAAGATCAAGTCAAATAATAGGGTTTATGTTGCGTGATGATTCAGCGTATGCTGGCGTAATTGTTGTCTAATAGAATATTGAAAATAATAGATCGAAAAGGAGATTCAATCCATCATGAATGCATATTATCAACTCATCGAACGTAAGGTAGCAGCAGATGGTCGAGTGACGGCACGCTATTGTTCTACCATTCATGCACAAGGCGCATGGAATGCTCATGAACAGCATATGGCACCAGCGAGCGGTATTATCGCCGCTGAATTAGAACAGTTTGCTGTGCGTGATGATATGCGGATCGGCAGGATTAGTTTTGATATTTGGGGGTTAATTCATTTTGGTGAGTTTTCTATAGAGACTGAGATTGTTCGCCCAGGTCGTAGCATTGAATTGATTGAATCGACCCTGCAAGCTCAGGGCAAAACCTGTATTGTGGCGCGTGCTTGGCGTATGTGTACCAGTGATAGTCGTCAAATTGCAGGATTAGAAGATCAAGTCATTCATCAACCCGAAAGCTATGCGCCTTGGAGCGGTTTAGCTCGCTGGCCAGGTGGTTTTATACGATCATTGCATACGCGTGCAGATCCAGCACATCGTGCGGGCAAAGGAACAGTGTGGTTAAACAATGATTTGGCAATGGTTGAAGGGCAAGCCACCAGTGACTTTGTGCATTTAATCGGCATGATAGATGCTGCCAATGGCATCGTGGCACGGCAGGAGGGCGATTTTCAATGGGCATTTCCAAATTTAGATTTGCAAATTCATATGCATCGTTATCCACAAGGGCAGTGGCTCGGTTTACAGACTGTTCAACAATATGGTGCAGATGGCATTGGTTTAACCAGTTCTGTTTTACATGATATTTATGGTCCATTTGGACGAAGTGAGCAAATCCTGACTTTAAGGCAAATTTCCAAGGCTTAAATGATGATATGAAATACTTCCATATAATGTCTGTATATTGGTTTTAAAAGATTGGTTTTAAAAGATTGGTTTTAGAATATAGATTTTAAGATATTGGTTTTAGGAATTGTTTGGATGAGCCGCTCGTTATGAGCGGCTTATTTTTGATGTAGATATTTGTCCAGCATGTTGTAGGGCGATCAATAGCGTTCTATGCGCTATGCGATTTCCTTATTTCACTAAAATCCAAGCATCTTGCCAATGTGACCCTGTCGCAGGAACATATTGATGAGCTGGAATGGTACACCAACCACTATAAGGAAAGCGTTTACATTGGTACACCTGACCATCACTGCCTAATACTCTTGTTCCCGCTTTATACTTCGCAATATTCTCTGGATAAACATAATGATATGTACTTGAGGGTTGAGTTGGCGGTATCGGTACTTCAGTTGGTGGTTGTGGACTAACAGGTGGTTGAGTCGGCGGTGTTGGTACTTCAGTTGGTGGTTGCGGTGTAACAGGCGGTTGGGTTGGCGGTGTTGGTACTTCAGTCGGTGGTTGCGGTGTAACAGGCGGTTGAGTTGGTGGTGTTGGTATTTCCGTCGGTGGTTGTGGACTAACAGGTGGTTGGGTTGGCGGTATCGGTACTTCCGTCGGTGGTTGTGGACTAACAGGCGGTTGAGTTGGCGGTATCGGTACTTCCGTCGGTGGTTGTGGTGTAACAGGTGGTTGAGTTGGCGGTTGTGGACTAACAGGTGGCTCGGTTATATTCTCGATGGCACGTTCTAGTTTAATTTCCACGCGTCGAATACCACTTTGCGCGCTGGTAAAGACATCATTTTTACCATTGCTTGGGATAATCTGACCTTGGCTATTTTGAATGCCTGCTCGTAAAGCAGTATGTTGTTTATTAATGGCTTCCGCCAATAAACGTGGCCAAATCTGCCGTGCACCCTGTTCAATGGAACGAATAATAATTTCAGTGTGTAGACGACTATTTTCACCATTTTCATCAAAGACCCGTGTTTTGACGCGGTCATTGATATTGAGATCATCGATGGGATTGATATCACCGATATCTGTCCATATGGTGGGAACGGCCGTAGAGGGTGGTACAGATGTACTGCTACCAATATTGACATCAATGGTGTTATAGAATGCATTGACGGTATCGGCAACATCCCATATAGCTAAAATGACATGATGACCACTGCGGTCACCCGGAATCTGACAACGATGGGTGACTTGACTTGCAGGTTGACGACCATAGCCATTGACTAGACAAAATGGCGTAAGTTCAAATGCACTACGTGCCAATGGGACATTGGGGTTCCATCCATTCTTGGTGATAAAATAGCGCCAACTTTTGGTTGCATGCATGGTGGTGTTGTACCATACAAAATCATAACTGCCATTTGTAATATTACTCTTACTCCAGCGCGTTGGGCTTTGTTGATTGAGTTGCGCAAATTGGCTCAAACCGGCACTGGCAATTTTCCCATCTGCCGGACCTGCTTGAGGAAAATTATTGCCGCCTTCTAGGCTTTGTGGTTCATAAATAATCGTACCGCATTGAGCATTTTTATTGAGTTTACACGCATAACTGCGTGATTCGGGTTTCATAACATAGCCGTGCGCAAGGGTTTCTGACGGTATGAGTGCAAAGGCCAGCACGCCCATGATGAAGCCACGTTTTATACAAACGTCAACATTCATTAGATCCTTCCTTTTTCATTTTATGATGGCGTAGCAATCGCTATAAATACGCTTGTCAATGAAAATATCGACATGTGTGGCGCTGAACAATACTGGCTATGATGCGAGACTGTAAGCCTTGGTCGGTATTGCTGAGTGATTTAAAAACCACAAATCATCAAGAAAATGCGAGGATCTTGCAATATTAAAATAAAATTTAAAAAGATAGCGTAAATGATCAGGCGATATCACTGTTGAAAAATTGCGTAACTGTGTCGAGTTCAAGTAAAACTCAATCAAGCTTTGTTTCTATTATAGCTATGATGGTATGGGCTAATGTTCCCCAAAAATAATTCAACTTAACAGTAGAAAAGAATAGCAATTGGGGGAAGCACTTCTAGTGCATGTGGTGCGAGATCATGCGGAGAATTTGCGCACATAAATCATGCAATGGGCTATGCATGAATTTGGCTCATGTTTTTGTGAAATAAACTCATTTTTATTCACGCCGAGAATACGGTATAAACTACACATGCTCTGGCGATAGACAATATATAGTTAATTCTTGATTGGACCATGCGGTAAAAATCAGAAAAGACTGGGTAATTGACTGAGAGGATTCACAAAGCAATAGCAGAGTCCTTCAAGAGCAACATATGAATGCAGTTTTATCTCAGAAATTAGGGTATCAGATCAAAATGAGTCAAGTATTTACATATACGGTTAAGAGCATTAGTTTCGATGAGAACTATCTTCCTTCAGACAATACGCGTATCACGACTAACTTTGCCAATTTGGCAAGAGGTGAGAGCCGTCAAGAAAATTTGCGCAATACCTTAAGGATGATTAATAATCGTTTTAATAACTTGGCGCAGTGGGATAATCCGAAAGGCGACCGTTATTCTGTAGAAGTTGATATCGTTTCTTTTGATATGGATATTGAAGGCAATGGGACAAACTTCCCAATTATTGAAGTCTTAAAAACCACCATTGTCGATCATAAAAATAATCAGCGTATTGATGGGATTGTAGGAAATAGTTTCTCATCTTATGTACGTGATTATGATTTTAGCGTATTACTCCTCGACCATAATAAAAACCAAGAAAAATTTAGCTTGCCAGAAAATTTTGGTGATTTACACGGTAAACTATTTAAGTCCGTTGTAAACTCAGAAGTTTACAAAGCACACTTTGCGAAACAACCTGTGATTTGTTTGAGTGTTTCTAGTAGCCGAACCTATTATCGGACTGAAAACGAACATCCAGTATTGGGTGTAGAATATCGTCAAGATGAGTTTTCATTGACCGATCAATATTTTGAGAAAATGGGTTTACGTGTACGCTACTTTATGCCGAAAAACAGTGCTGCACCTTTGGCATTTTATTTTAGTGGTGACCTCTTGAGTGATTATACTGATCTTGAGTTAATCGCAACGATTAGTACCATGGAAACTTTCCAAAAGATTTATCGACCTGAGATTTATAATGCCAACTCAGCGGCAGCACAATGCTATCAACCGCGTTTGAATCATCAGGATCACTCATTGACGCAGATTGTTTATGATCGTGAAGAGCGTAGTCAGTTGGCTGTGAAGCAAGGCAAATTTACTGAAGAGCAGTTTATCAAGCCATATAAAGATACTCTTGATCAATGGGCTGCACACTACGCGCTTTAATTTACCAAGACCGAGACATAGAAAGATCGTTTATTATGAAAATATTATTACCTACATCAACCGCTGGTAGTTTACCAAAACCGTCTTGGCTGGCAGAGCCTGAGAAACTTTGGTCACCTTGGAAGTTACAAGGTGAGCAATTACTTGAAGCCAAACAAGATGCTTTACGTTTGTCTCTACAAGAACAACGTCATGCTGGCATTGATATCGTGAGTGATGGTGAGCAAACGCGTCAGCATTTTGTGACCACCTTTATTGAGCATTTGAGCGGCGTAGATTTCGAGAAGCGCGAAACAGTGCGAATTCGTAATCGTTATGATGCCAGTGTGCCAACTGTAGTGGGTGCTGTAGCACGACAAAAACCTGTTTTTGTTGAAGATGCAAAATTTTTGCGTCAGCAAACCACACAACCGATCAAATGGGCTTTACCGGGTCCTATGACCATGATCGATACTTTGTATGACAATCATTATAAAAGCCGTGAAAAACTGGCTTGGGAATTTGCCAAAATTCTCAATGAAGAAGCCAAAGAGTTAGAGGCAGCAGGTGTTGATATTATTCAATTTGATGAGCCTGCCTTTAATGTCTTCTTTGATGAAGTGAATGACTGGGGGGTCGCAACCTTAGAACGCGCCATCGAAGGGCTGAAATGTGAAACCGCAGTACATATCTGCTATGGCTACGGCATTAAAGCCAATACCGACTGGAAAAAAACTTTGGGTTCAGAGTGGCGCCAATATGAAGAAGCTTTTCCAAAGCTACAACAGTCGAATATCGATATCGTTTCATTAGAATGTCAGAACTCACACGTACCGATGGATTTGATTGAACTGATCCGTGGTAAAAAAGTTATGGTTGGTGCCATTGATGTTGCCAGCAATACTGTTGAAACACCGGAGCAAGTTGCGGATGTTTTGCGTAAAGCACTACAGTTTGTCGACGCCGATAAACTTTATCCATCGACCAACTGTGGTATGGCACCCTTAGCGCGTGATGTGGCAAGAGGCAAACTCAAAGCATTGAGCGCAGGTGCTGCAATCATTCGTAAAGAACTTTCAGCCTAAGCAGCATTGCTTGCAGGCATTCTAAAGGGGTATCCTTAGCAGTTGATTGGGTCTTATAGAACAACGGTCTCAATTGCGGATACGCCTTTCAGTCGCAATGCGTTCTATTTACAATCTATTCAAATTATATAGCAACGCGATGAAGTATCGCGTCGCTATAGCGCAGTGTCAAAGACAGTTCAAGTTAGGAACAACGTGATGGTTGAAGTAGTAGACTTTAAAAATGCAATGTCATTATTAACTGGTGCGGTAAATGTCATTACCACAGCAGGGACATCTGGTCGTTATGGATTTACTGCATCTTCTGTATGTAGCGTTACCGATACACCGCCGTCATTATTGGTCTGTATGAACAAGTCTGCGCGGTCACATGTACACTTTATCGAAAATAAAATTCTAAGCGTCAATGTACTTGGTCCGCAGCATCAGCATATTTCTGCAGCGTTTGCATCAAAGCTCAGTCCTGAAGAACGCTTTGCTTGTGGCACATGGACTGCATTAAAAACGGGTGCACCGGTTTTAGAAGATGCCTTGGTGAGTTTTGATTGTCAGATTGATCAAATCCAAGAAGTTGGCACACATACTATTTTTATTTGCCGTATTGTTGCTATCCAAAAGAGCCAGCATAATCAAGGTTTAGTTTATTTTAATCGCGCCTATCATCATGTAGGACAGAAAGAAATCGCTTAAAGTTATTATTAAAATAAAGATCAACCGAATATCTTTTGAGGAGGATATTCGGTTTTTGATTATAATGTTTTGGGGGGATGATCTTTCCTCATAAGAGTTTTTAATTCTGCTAAGGTTTAATCAATTGCTTGTTGTTTAAATTCAGGACTAAAACGTTTAGCCATATTTACATCTCCAAAGCTTAAAACTAAATTATCTTTAGAAGGGTGAATTGTCTACTATTTTGGTTAGGATCTGGACTGTATTTTAATAAGGGGTAAAATAATGCTATTTAATTTTTTTAACCGTGAAAATACGAAAATAGAGAAAGAAGAATCTAATCCTTATTTAACTAAAAAACTGACATGGGATAGTGAAAAATTAACAGCAATTCGACTAAACGGTACTCAAAGAAGTATGTACTATAAAGACATCATACGAGTTGATATTATTTTTATTAACTCTTACTTGCCAGTACCTAAATGGACGATACAAGATGATAATTTAGACGACATCACAACTATAGACTTTTACAATGATTTAGAGCCAAATCTTACTGAATTAGTTATTGATACCTTTAATAAAAAATTAAAAGACTATGATAATAATAATGTGCATAAAACAATAATAGAAGCTATGGGAGCTACTATCGGTTTTTTTCATGTATGGAGCAGAGCAGACCTTGATCAAGTATTAAAACAGATATGGGATTCTAATAAAGATAAAATAGAAGCAAATATTGAAAAGGCTATAAATGCAGGAAAACAAAAAAAAGAGCGTACATGGTGGAAAAATATTTTTAAATCAAATAGTTGAAACAATATTGATTATACAAAGTTAGGCAGTTGGAACTGTATCAATTAGATAGTCATTTAGAAGTTTTGGGATAAGAAACAGAGCGAGTGTCTACGAGAGAACAAGCAATTTATACAACCAATGCGATTGAATCACTCAACAGCGTTATCCGTCATGCGACGAAGAAAAGAAAGATATTTCCTACTGATTAATTCAATTAAAAATGGGGGTATTACCAGTGCCTTAAGCGTGGTATTTCACCGCTAAGTATTGACTCAGTTGAGTTTAGTTCCTTTAACCATTAAGTTGAAAAAAGGCTGCAAGTTGAGTTGCAGCCTTTTTACTGGGGTATCTATGACAACTTATGTGTCGTTCAATGACATTTTATGCGTCGCAAATGTCAACTTACGTGTCGCGTGACGGCAAACCCTTACCAGCTTAGTGCACCACCAGTTTGGTAGTCGGTTACACGGGTTTCAAAGAAGTTTTTCTCTTTACGCAAGTCCATCATTTCAGACATCCATTGGAATGGATTGTTGACGCCTTTATATTGCTCAGGTAAACCAAGCTGATTTAAACGACGGTTACAGATAAACTTGAGATATTCTTCCATCATCGCGGCATTCATGCCAAGTACGCCACGCGGCATAGTGTCACGTGCATATTCGATTTCTAGAATGGTACCTTCCAAGATCATTTGGGTAACTTCTTCTTGGAATGCTTCAGACCAAAGATGCGGGTTTTCGATTTTGATCTGGTTGATCATGTCGATCCCGAAGTTTACGTGCATAGACTCATCACGCAAGATATATTGGAATTGTTCAGCCACACCAGTCATCTTGTTACGACGACCCATACTCAAGATTTGGCTAAAGCCGCAGTAGAAGAAGATGCCTTCAAGCACACAGTAGAATGCAATCATATTCCGTAGCAATTCTTGGTCTTGCTCTGGCGTACCCGTTCTAAAGTTTGGATCACCCAAAGATTGCGTATATTTTAGACCCCAAGCCGCTTTACGTGCTACAGATGGAATTTCACGGTACATGTTGAAGATTTCACCTTCATCCATACCGAGTGATTCGATACAGTATTGGTATGCGTGGGTGTGAATCGCTTCTTCAAATGCTTGACGCAAGATATATTGGCGGCATTCTGGGTTGGTAATCAAACGATAAATCGCGAGTACCAAGTTGTTGGCAACCAATGAGTCAGCGGTAGAGAAGAACCCCAGTGAGCGCTTGATGATGACACGCTCATCATCGGTGAGACCATCTTCAGATTTCCACAAAGCAATATCATGTGTCATGTTGACTTCTTGTGGCATCCAGTGGTTGGCACACCCATCTAGGTATTTTTGCCAAGCCCATTCGTATTTAAATGGTACCAATTGGTTTAAGTCGGCACGGCAGTTGATCATACGTTTATCATCAACTTGTACACGACCTGCACCCATTTCAAGTTCTTCTAAACCTGGGGCAACATCCATTTTTTCTAGGGCAGCAGATGCTCTTGCCAATGTATCGGTTGAATTCGCTGTTCCACTGGAAGTGGCGGCTGGTGTGGGTTGTGCAGCAGCCACAGACGGCGATGGTGATTTTGCATCAGATACAGCTTGTGTATTAGGCGTTTCTTGCGTTTCGACGGTTTTAGGTTGCTGTTGAGGTGCAGCCGGTTTCTGCGAATCATCTTCAAATTCGTCCCAACTTAGGATAGACATAATCGTTCTCTCCGTTAATTATATATGTTTGGTTTGACATCGTCATGACGAAGATGTCAGTTCTTTTCTGCGTAATCGATGTAATCAAAATCAAGTGGAATCATGCAGCCCAAGTTTAGGGTGCTTTATTATTCGACTTATTTTGATTGCGGTGCTGTTGGCGAATTTTTAAAAAAGCATACGCAAACGGTGAGTAGAAAAATAAGAAGGCGATGATCAATACGGCAAGACCGAGTTGGTATTGGTGTGTCATATGCGGCATGATCATGCTCTCTCTGTGTTAGTGCTGACGATTTGCTCAGTTGGTCTGAGCAAATCGTGCAGTGGTGTTTATTGACAAGCTTCGCAATCTGGATTGTCAATTGAGCAGGCTTGTGGTACGGGTGCGGCTTGAGCAAAATCATCTTCAGCAGCATGTGTCTCAGCGACTGGCGTAGCCGTTGCAACAGTTGTTGCTTTGACTGCATTTAAGGCACCGGTATTGATGGTTGATTTCTCAGCAGAGGTTGCACCGAGTGCACGGAGGTAATACGTGGTTTTGAGACCGCGTAACCATGCCATTTTATAGGTAATGTCGAGTTTCTTACCATTTGCGCCAGCAATATAAAGGTTGAGTGATTGTGCTTGGTCGATCCATTTTTGACGACGTGATGCAGCATCAACAATCCAACGTGGCTCGACTTCAAAGGCTGTGGCGAAAATTGCTTTGAGCTCTTCTGGAATACGCGCAATCTTTTGTACAGAACCTTCATAGTGTTTCAAGTCATTGACCATCACAACATCCCATAAACCACGGTCTTTTAAGGCACGAACCAAGTAAGGGTTGATGACGGTAAATTCACCAGATAGGTTGGATTTCACGTAGAGGTTTTGGAAGGTTGGCTCAATAGATTGAGAGACACCACAGATATTAGAAATCGTTGCTGTTGGTGCAATCGCCATCACATTGGAGTTGCGCATACCATCTTTTTGCACTTTGTTCCGTAGACGATCCCAGTCTAAGCGTTGGCTGCGATCTACCTCAAACATGCGTTCAGGACGTGATTGGGCAACAAGTTCTAGTGAGTCAATCGGTAAAATACCTTGATCCCACAAAGAACCTTCAAAGCTAGAGTAGCTACCGCGTTCTAGTGCTAAGTCACTAGAGGTTTTAATGGCGTAGTAACTGATGACTTCCATTGATTCATCTGCAAATTCAACTGCTTCATCCGAACCATAGGCCAAGTTCATGGCATATAAAGCATCTTGGAAGCCCATGATGCCCATACCTACTGGACGGTGTTTCATGTTCGAGTTTTTCGCTTGTGGTACAGCATAGTAGTTAATGTCGATGACGTTATCGAGCATACGTACAGCTGTTTTAATGGTGCGTGCAAGTTTCTCACGATCCAATTGACCGTCTTTAATATGTTGTACTAGGTTAATCGAACCCAGGTTACATACTGCGATTTCATCTTGGCTGGTATTGAGGGTAATTTCAGTACATAAATTAGATGAATGCACCACACCCACGTGTTGTTGCGGTGAACGTAAGTTACAGACATCTTTAAAGGTAATCCACGGATGACCTGTTTCAAACAACATAGATAACATCTTACGCCATAAGTCTTTGGCACGAACTTTTTTATGCAGTAAGTTTTGATCTTTGGCAATCGCTTCATAATGGGTATAGCGTTCAGCAAAGGCCTGACCGGTCAAATCATGTAAGTCGGGTGTTTCCGATGGCGTAAAGAGTGTCCATTCAGCATCTTCAATCACGCGTTGCATAAACAAATCTGGAACCCAGTTGGCTGTGTTCATGTCATGGGTACGACGACGGTCATCACCAGTGTTTTTACGTAGCTCGAGGAATTCTTCGATGTCTAAGTGCCATGTTTCTAAGTAGGCACAGACAGCACCTTTACGTTTACCACCTTGGTTGACGGCAACAGCGGTGTCGTTGGCAACTTTTAAGAAGGGAACCACACCTTGTGATTTACCATTGGTGCCTTTGATATATGAGTTCAATGCACGTACAGGAGTCCAGTCATTGCCTAGACCACCTGCCCATTTAGAGAGCATGGCATTGTCACGCATGGCACCATAGATGTCATAAAGGTCATCACCAATGGTTGTGAGGTAACAACTGGATAACTGCGGACGTAATGTGCCTGAGTTAAAGAGTGTCGGTGTAGATGCCATGTAGTCGAAGCTAGAGAGTAGGTTATAGAACTCAATAGCACGTTGCTCTTTATCTTGTTCATTGAGCGAAAGACCCATTGCAACACGCATAAAGAATAATTGTGGTAGTTCGAAACGGATGCCATTGCTATGAATGAAATAACGGTCAAATAAAGTTTGTAGACCTAAATAGGTAAACTGATTGGAGCGTTCTGGCTGAATTGCAGCAGCAATTTTTTTCAAATCGAATTTTAATAGTTCTGGTGACAGCAGATCAAGCTCAACCCCTTTCTTTAAGAAGGTTTCTAAAGCATCATTTTCAGCAGTATCTGCAGCAAGACCTAAAAACTCTAGACCGGTTGCAACCAGTTCATCACGTAATAAGCGTGCAGTCACAAAGCTATAGTTTGGTTCTTGTTCAATACGGGTACGGGTTGCCATCATCATGGTGGTTGAAATGTCAGAGGCTTTCACACCGTTATATAAGTTCTTAACGGTTTCATCGATGATCGCCTGTACATCGATGCCCTCTAAGTCTACCGCTGCTTTTTCAACAGTCGCTTTGAGCGCACTTAGATCTAAAGGTTGTAATTGACCTTGATCATCTGTGATTTGCAAGGTTGGGTGATGATTGGCATTGGCTTGTTGGCGCGCAGCAGCACGTTGTTCACGATAGATCACATAAGCACGAGCCACTTTTTGTTCACCGGTACGCATAAGAGCCAATTCAACTTGGTCTTGGATTTCTTCAATGTGAATCGTACCGCCTGAAGGAAGGCGACGATTGAAGGTGTTTAAAACCATTTCAGTGAGTTGTGAGATGCGGTCATGAATACGGCTTGAATCAGCGCTATTTTGACCCTCCACCGCAAGAAATGCTTTACCAATTGCTACAGATATTTTGTCTGCATCAAAAGTAGCCACATCACCCGTGCGTTTAATCACTTGTAATTGGCCCGGGGTATTGATTGCGCTCATTGTCAGCTTCGCTCCATTGGCATATTTGTTCTGTTATTTGACCGTAAATCGAACTTTAGGATGAGTTGCGATATTTTAGGACAAAACACAATACTTAGTGGTTTATATAGTTTCTGAACACAAGATACGGGAATTTTACTTGGATATCAATATTGACATTTTATAAAAGTTTTTTTCCTATTATTTGGCTATTTTAACAATTAAATACGATGAGCTTGGCTATATTTTTGGGGGGAGCCGAGGCAGCGCATAGCATAGCAAAGTCTTGCGTAGATGCTTATAGATAACTCTGTGGATAACTTCGCTTGCTGAACAAAAAAACAAAGTGACGAATTGATAAACATATTTTAAATAATTTGCTAGTATGTCGGTTAATCTAGCGCGATTTATAAGATAAAAATGATCTAAATCATCAGGTAATAATTTTTAACAAATTAATACGAGCATGTATCAGTTTGGTGAATAAGGTCTTGTTTACATTGTAAACGTGTGTATATTGCAGAATAACAAAGCTTTTAATCTGCGCAATTTAGCAGAAACAAAGTTGTGATCAGGGGTGGGTAGATGAGCAAAGAAGAAAAGTTACCAAAAATTTTAATTGTGGAAGATGATGAGCGTTTAGCGCGTCTGACACAAGAATATTTGATTCGAAACGGCTTAGAGGTTGGGGTGGAACCCGATGGTAATCGTGCAATTCGCCGCATTATTAGCGAACAGCCTGATTTAGTGGTTCTAGATGTGATGTTACCTGGTGCTGATGGTTTAACCGTATGTCGCGAAGTACGCCCACATTATCACCAACCTATTTTAATGCTAACTGCACGTACCGAAGATATGGACCAAGTCCTTGGTTTAGAAATGGGTGCGGATGACTATGTTGCTAAACCGGTTCAACCACGTGTGTTATTAGCACGTATCCGTGCGTTATTGCGACGTACAGATAAAACACCTGAAGATGAAGTTGCTCAACGCATTGAATTTGATGATTTAGTTATTGATAATGGCGGTCGTTCGGTGACATTGAATGGCGAGTTAGTCGACTTTACCAGTGCTGAATATGATCTATTATGGCTATTGGCATCCAATGCAGGACGAATTTTATCTCGTGAAGATATTTTCGAGCGTTTACGTGGCATTGAATACGATGGTCAAGACCGTTCAATTGATGTTCGTATCTCTAGAATTCGACCAAAAATTGGTGATGATCCAGAAAACCCTAAACGTATTAAGACTGTACGTAGTAAAGGGTACTTGTTCGTAAAAGAAACCAACGGGTTGTAATACGAATTCAAAAATAGATTGGCGCGTTCAGGAGCTACCTCCTTTATTTAAAGGTTTGATCAGTGTTTAAGCACAGTATCTTTTTACGTATTTATGCAGGGCTGGTCATTCTGGTGGTCCTTGTGGCGATATTTGGTTATTTGTTAGTACAAATTATCAACTATCAACGCGCCCAAGAATATCGCGAATCCCTTACGGATGGCATTAGTTATGTGATCAGTGAGGGGGTTGCGCGACAAAAAACGCGACAACAAAAAATAGATTGGATTTCTGACGCTGCAGATTTATTGGAAATGCCAATGTATTATTTGGATTCTAGTAAAATCGATTTATCACGCGCAGAACAAAAACGTATTGAAAATCAAAAAGCAGCTGTACGTTTTGATGCCAAGAAGGGTGTTGCTTACCTGATTATGGGGATCGAAGGTGATCCGCAACATTATCTCTATGTCAAAATTGACTCTTTAACCGAACGGCAAATGAAAGTCTTGCCGGTATTTATTTGGGATTATTTAGCCTATTATCCTGGACAAGAAGAAGAATATCTTAAGAAAATTCAAAAGCATTTTTATTATAATCTCAGCATTGAAAAAATTTCCAATTTAGCACTTGATTCAGAGCAATTCGGTCGTATTCAATCCGATCAAAATTTAGTGATCTATCGAGATAGTGCCAGCGTACGTGGGACAACAATCTCAATTCTTGCACCGTTAGCCAACGCGAAAGACCGTGTTTTGGTGATGGGACCGATGCCGATGTTTAATTGGATGCCCTTTAAACTGGCGGCAGGCATTACCTTATTGAGTTTATTCTTGTTGAGCCTTGGGGTGTATGGTCTGATCGTACCGATGCAACGCAAAATTAAGCAAGTTAATGAAGCACTTAATATTATGAAAACAGGGGACATGACTTTACGTGTTCCTGTGGAAGGGCATGATGAAATGGCTAGCTTGGCATCAAGCTATAACAGCATGTCCGATCATATTCAGCGCTTGATTGAGGCACAACGTGAGTTAATGCGTGCGGTATCACATGAATTACGTACCCCTGTTGCGCGTATTCGTTTTGCCATGGAAATGTTGGCAGATGAAAGTGACCATGATCTGCGTATTCAACAAACTGAGATGATTGATAAAGACATTGAGGCACTCAATACCCTAATCGATGAAATCATGACCTATGCGAAATTAGAGCAAGGTACACCATCGCTTGAGTTTGAAGAAATCGTATTATTTGATGTGTTGGATCAGGTGCGTACAGAAACAGAAGCACTGAAAACCCAGAAGCAGATTGTATTAAAAGACTTGCCACGTGATGTCATTGTGGAAGCCGAGTATCGCTATTTACATCGTGTAGTACAAAACTTAACCGGCAATGCAATACGGTATTGCGACCATATTGTACAGGTGAGTGGGGGAATAGAGTCACATACTGGATTGGCTTTTGTCTGTGTTGAAGACGATGGACCGGGTATTTCCAAAGAAGACCGTAAGCGTATTTTTGAGGCTTTTGCCCGTTTAGATGATAGCCGTACCCGAGCGTCGGGGGGCTATGGTTTGGGCTTATCGATTGTTAGTCGCATTGCATTTTGGTTTGGTGGACGAATAGATGTTGATCAAAGTCCTAGTCTTGGAGGGGCACGATTTATTATGTATTGGCCTGCCCAACGTTTTAATAAGAAAAAGCTTAAATCAGACCATGCTTAAAAGTGCTTCGATCAGCCAGCATAGTTGCCGGCTGATCTTTAATTCAATAAAAAGCTTTAACATATAAATTTAATCATCAGCATGACGTATGTCAAAGCGCAATTAAAACTGTGCTCTTAGGCTTTGCCGGTATGACCAAAACCACCAGCGCCACGATCTGTGGCTTCAAAGTCATCAACCATTTCAAACTCAGCGTGTTGTACCGGGACCAATACATATTGGGCAAGGCGTTCACCTGGTTCGAGCGTAAAGCTATTTTGACCACGGTTCCATACAGAAACCATTAATTCACCTTGATAGTCAGAGTCAATTAAACCGACCAAGTTGCCCAGCACAATGCCATGCTTATGCCCAAGACCAGAACGTGGCAGGACCAATCCTGCATAATGCGGATCAGCAATATAAATGGCCAAACCAGTTTTCACTAAGACCGTTTGACCCGGTGCAATAACAATGGCTTCATCAATACAAGCACGTAAGTCTAGCCCTGCAGAGCCAACAGTAGCATAAGTCGGCATAGGCCATTCTTGACCTAAGCGCGCATCAAGTCGTTTCACTTGGACTTTCATAGATTCATCTCTAAAACAAAATGGTGATGGAAATAACTAGTGAGACACTAGCGTTTTAATAAGGCTTTTAAATTTTGCAAATACTGCTGCGCTTGTTGTTTCGGATCGACATTTTCAGCCAATTTCTTTTTGCGACCTAACCAGTCAATTTCATCTTGCGGTAACTCATCAAGAAAACGGCTCGCAGTCATTTGTTTCATTTGACCACCATTTTTACGTTGCTCAGCCAAAGTCAATGTGAGCCCTTGTTGTGCGCGGGTAATGCCCACATACATCAAGCGACGTTCTTCTTCAATGGTTTCTGCGGCGATAGAGTTCTTATGTGGTAGTAACTCTTCTTCCAAGCCCATAATATAGACAAATGGAAACTCTAGACCTTTTGAGGCATGCAAAGTTAACAGATTGACCTTATCGGTATCTTCTTCTTCCTGTTGTTGCTCGAGCATGTCCAATAACACCATCTTACGAATAACACTTTCGATATTACGTTCATCGACATCATCCGCACGGTTAATCAGACTTTGAATACTGCTATATAAGACTTCTACGTTATCAAGTTTGGTTTTTTCTTGTGCAGGTGTCGCAGCAGTTTCACGTAAATAGTCGATATAGCCTGCTTCATTCATCATTTGGCGAATAACAGGGACGGGTTCATCGTTGTCGAGCAATTCACGGGTAAAATTTGCAATGAAATCAGCAAATTCAGCTAACTGACTGGTGGCTTTTTTCGGTAGCACCATACTGAGGCGCTGGTCTGAAGCGGCCATGAGCAGTGAAAGATGGTTTTCTTGTGCAAATAACCCTAGTTTTTCCAAGGTTACCGGACCTATGGCACGTTTAGGCGTATTGATGATCCGGAGTAAGGCACTGTCATCTTCTGGGTTAATGATGAGACGTAAATAACTCATCATGTCTTTGATTTCTGCACGGGCAAAGAAAGATTGTCCGCCAGACAGCTTATATGGAATTTGCATCTGCCGTAATTGGGTTTCCAGTACGCGTGCTTGGAAGTTACCACGATAGAGCACTGCGTAGTCTTTCCAGCTTTTGCCATTCATGAGCTTATGGGTGAGTAAGTCTTTTACCACACGTTCCGCTTCATCATCATCATTACGGCAAGTAATGATGCGAATCACTTCACCATGCCCTTTATCACTCCACAGCTTTTTATCAAAGATATGAGGGTTATTTTCAATGACATGGTTGGCAGCCTTTAGGATGCGGCTGGTAGAACGATAATTTTGCTCAAGTTTAATGACTTTAAGGTTAGGAAAATCCTCTTTGAGTAATGCCATGTTTTCTGGTTTTGCACCACGCCATGCATAAATAGATTGGTCATCATCACCTACGGCAGTGAATTGTCCCATTACGCCAACCAAGAGTTTGACCAAAATATATTGTGCAGTATTGGTGTCTTGATATTCATCCACCAATAAGTAGCGCACACGGTTCTGCCATTTATCTCGTACTTCGTGATTTTCTTGCAATAGACGCGTTGGCATCACAATGAGGTCATCAAAATCAACGGCATTATAAGCGCGCAAATTGCGTTCATAGAGTTGATAGAGGTGGGCAAACTGTACATCTTCTTCTGTTTCACAGGTACTGTGTGATTGCTCAGGTAAAATAAGGTCATTTTTCCAATCGGAAATTTTTTTCATGGCTTTCGCCACTAAGTCTTTGCTTTCTGCGCCGGATAAATTATCGCGATGCATCAAATCCATTAAAATTCGTTTGCAGTCATCGGCATCTAGAATGGAGAAATTATTCTTTAAACGGGTATTTTTAAGTTCTAAGCGCAATAAGTTTAGACCAAAAGTATGGAAGGTCGATACCGATAATCCTTTGGCTTCTTCTTTGGACAATAATTTGGTGACACGTTCTTTCATTTCACGTGCGGCTTTATTGGTAAAGGTCATCGCTGTTATACGATGTGCGGGAATACCACAATTTTTTACCAAATGCGCGACCTTGCGGGTAATCACGGAGGTTTTGCCTGAACCGGCACCAGCAAGCACCAACAAGGGACCTTGAGTATATTTCATGGCTTCGAGTTGCTTGTCATTGAGTCGACTGGCAGATGACATAATACTTCCTCTTTTTTTACCGAGCTAGATTATAGTCATGTTGTGACAACTTGCCTAACGCTTCAGCTGAATTATTCGAGATTATTCAAGAAAAATACAATTGAGAAAATACCCAAATAAGAGATACAAACAAAATTCAAGATACCAAAACAAAATAGAGGTTGTGCAGTATTGTGGAAAAGGGCAGCAATCATCTGCGGCATTGTGATTTAAGGTATTGTGTTTAAAATACTTTTAGGCATATATTGACTGCGAGGTCATTAAAATGTCGCGTTAATTAATTGCGTTGAAGCGTCAGAAATTTGAAGACCAAGCCCAAATATCAAACAAGTTCAAATAGCAAATCGGCAAAGTACTTGTCGCCATAAGATCTCTGACGACAAGCCCCGTGCCGGTTGCTTAATTTTACTTCATTTAAACTTAAGCTTAGCTTTTAGCTCGATTGAGTTTTCAGCTTGATCGGGTGTTAAGCTTGATTGAGTTTTAAGCTATCTAAATAACGATCGGCATCTAAGGCGGCCATACAGCCTGAACCTGCTGAGGTAATGGCTTGGCGATAGACATCATCAGCAACATCACCCGCAGCAAAAACGCCTGGCACAGAGGTTGCTGTGGCATTACCATGTTCACCACTGACTTGAATATAGCCATTGCGTAGCGTTAATTGACCAGCAAACATGTCAGTATTGGGTTTATGACCAATTGCTACAAATAAACCTTGAACATCAATATCTTGAGTTGAGCCATCCACGGTAGATTGGATGCGTACTGCAGTCACGCCATCGTTTGGATTACCCAGCACTTCTTCAACTTGATGATTCCAAATAATGGTGATTTTGCCTTCTTCTGCTTTTTGCAATAATTGCTTTTGCAGGATTTTTTCTGCGCGTAATGTATCGCGGCGATGCACCAGTGTTACGTGTGACGCGATATTAGACAGATACAAAGCTTCTTCAACAGCCGTATTACCACCGCCGACTACCATAACTTTTTGGTTTTTATAGAAGAAACCATCACAGGTTGCACAGGCACTCACCCCTTGTCCCATATAGGCTTGCTCAGATGCTAAGCCAAGGTATTGTGCAGAAGCACCTGTGGCAAGAATCAGTGCGTCACAGCTATATTCGGCTAAGTCACCCTTAAGAATAAATGGGCGTACACTGAGATCAACATCATTAATATGGTCATAGACAATTTCAGTGCCAAAACGCTCAGCATGGGCTTGCATACGTTCCATTAATGCTGGACCGGTTAAGCCTTCAGGATCACCAGGCCAGTTCTCAACATCAGTCGTGGTCGTGAGTTGCCCACCCAATTGCATACCCGCAATGAGGGTAGGGGAGAGATTGGCGCGTGCTGCATATACTGCTGCGCTATAACCTGCAGGACCTGATCCTAAAATTATTAATCGAGAATGACGTATGCTCATCGGAGAACCATCCTGTATGATAAAACTATTAAAAATATTGAATATGCTAGAATTATACGAGAAACTGCATTGAAGTTGTGTTGCTTCGATGTGGATAATATAGATCAAATAAATCGAATTGAACTATTGTCGTGGCGGTGTTCAGCTTTAACACACCGATAAACAATCATGCATCTTTTTTCTTTGAACAAGTGCATAATATAAAGTTTAGTTTTTAAATGATAGTGCTTTGCGTGGGCAAAAGGCTATTTCTAAATCAATACCTATGGGACAGTATATGACTGCGGTGTCAAGTGTTTATGCACAGCGCTTTTTAGTGACCATCTTTCTTGTTTCTTTTGGGATGTATCTGTTTTTAGCAACAGTCACCTATACACCTTTTGATCCAGGATGGATGCATATTTCAAGTGATACGCAACAGGTATCCAATGCAAGTGGTGTCGCTGGTGCTTGGATTGCAGATTTATTATTTGGTTTTCTAGGATGGGGCAGTTTATTACTTCCTATATTTTTATTTATTGAAGCAGTACAAGTCTGGTGGCCGAGAAGTGCATTGACCCGACCATTCCGTTATGCCGCGCAGTTTTTTATTTTATTGACCAGCGCAGCATTGTTGTATCTTTTATGGCAAGTCCCAGCAGATACACTGGATAATGCATCTGGCGGCATTATTGGTTATGAATTGGGCAGTAGCTTGGCGCAATTATTAACGGTTTATGGCGCAGTCATCTTTTTAGCTATTTTGTGGTTTGTGTTATTGACTTTAGCCTTTGGTATTCAGTGGAATCGCAGTTGGGCAACACTCAAAGCAACGCCTGCTTATTTGCAAGAATTGTTTTATCGAAATATCCCAGAAAGTGAATCCGCTTATGACTTAACCGAAGCTAAATCTACGGCTAAAACCACCCGCTCCAATCCGCAACAAACTGTACCCGCAGAGACTGTTCCTGCCGCGCAAGCTTTAGTCGAGCCGAGTACAGTTGATGAGCAGACTGTTGCCCAAGACGTGCCGAATGCTGCGCAGCAACATTTACACGCCGCACAAGCCCAGCAACTTTTCGCTGATATGCAGGCACAAGAAGATGCTGGTAACGCGGCTGAGCACATCGCAGCAGAACCAGGGGCTGTGAGCGATGATGCGTTTGAGCAAACCATTGCCAAAGCACATCGTTTGACCCAAGAAACTCAGCAAAATATTGCCAGTGGCGAAGTGTGGAAAGCCTTGCAACAACAAAATGATCACAAGCAAGAGATCGATGCCTTATTGCGGGCCGCACAAGAAGAACCTCTTGGTACATCCAATACGCAAACAAATACGACGCATGGTTATACTGCACAGTCTAGCGCAGCCCAACAGGTGATCGTGCAACCTAACAATCAGACAGCAGATCACTTGGATTGGAATGATGACAAGGTTTTTGATGAGCTTTTGGCTGCAGTACCACCAGCCGCGGGCGATCTGCCGCGTCATCATGATACACAGCCCCTCAATGCTGCACAGCAAACCAGCAGTGTTGATATGACTGTCCAGTTGGCAACAGAACTCGATAATCTGGCTAAATTGGCTGATCAAGCCGCCGTATCGCAAGATACTATGAAACAGACCTCATCTTATGCACAATCAACCCCTTTGGTTCGTGCTGCTATGCAAACCACATTGAATGCGGGTATTTCAGAAGAAGAAAAACGCTTGATTGCCAGCGATAAAGATGCTTTTCGGGAAGCTTGGCAAGAAACGGCAGGTGTTGCATCGGTCGAAGAAGGCGATGATATAGACTTTGATTTTGATGCCCCCTTGACTGATGCTTTAGGGCGACCGATGTCACGTGCGATGCAAGTTGCAGAAAAACGCCGTACATTGCCAACTTTACCGGGCTTGGATATTTTAGATAAAGTTGATCCCAATAAAAAAGTCAATTTTAGTGCTGAGCAATTGGCGCGTTTATCCGAATTACTGGAAATTAAACTGCAAGAATTTAATGTCAAAGCCAAAGTCATTGAAGCACACCCAGGTCCTGTGGTGACACGTTTTGAGCTCGATTTAGCACCCGGTGTAAAGGCATCTAAAGTAACCAATATTTCCCGTGATTTAGCGCGTTCAATGTCGATGGCTTCTGTGCGTGTGGTTGAGGTTATTCCAGGTAAACCGTACATCGGTATTGAAGTACCTAATAGCGCACGTGAGATGGTACGCTTAATTGAACTGTTGGAAACGCCATTTTATCGTGACCCTAGCGCTTTGATCTCTATGGCAATGGGTAAAGATATTTCGGGTAATCCTGTGCTAACCGATCTTGCTAAGGCGCCACATATGTTGGTTGCAGGGACAACCGGGTCGGGTAAATCTGTTGCAGTGAATGCTATGATTTTATCGATGTTACTCAAATATCGACCAGATCAATTACGTCTGATTCTTATCGACCCTAAACAGCTTGAGCTCGCCAACTACAATGATATTCCGCATTTACTCACGCCAGTTGTGACGGATATGAAAGATGCCGTCAATGCCTTGAATTGGTGTGTTAATGAAATGGAACGTCGTTATAAGTTGATGTCATTCCTTAAAATTCGGAAGATTAGCGACTATAACCGTAAGGTAGAAGAAGCCATTGCCAATGGCGAAGATCTGATTGATCCAACATGGAAACCGAGTGATTCAGCAACACAAGATCGTGCGCCGCGTTTAGGTCAATTACCGATGATTGTGATTGTGGCAGATGAGTTTGCCGACATGATTATGCAGGTGGGTAAAAAAGCTGAAGAAATGATTACGCGTTTGGCGCAAAAATCACGTGCAGCAGGGATTCATTTGCTTTTGGCAACACAGCGACCATCGGTTGATGTAATCACTGGATTAATTAAAGCCAATATTCCGACCCGAGTTGCTTTACGGGTAAACAGTAAGATCGATTCTCGCACCATCTTAGATGCAGGGGGGGCTGAAGATTTATTGGGGCATGGTGATATGTTGTTTTTAGGACCGGGGAAAATTGAGCCTGAACGTGTACATGGGGCTTTTATTTCGGATGATGAAGTGAACCGTATCTGTGATGCATGGCGCGAGCGTGGTGATCCAGATTATATTGATGAAATCCTTACACCTTATGATGAAGAAAGCAGTAGTCGTAGCGTAGATGATGGCGATGGTAGCCCAGATCGCGACGCACTCTATGATCAGTGTGTGGCTTTTGTCTTGGAAACGCGTAAGGCTTCTACCTCATCTTTGCAACGTAAATTTAGTCTAGGTTATAACCGTGCAGCACGAATTATTGACCAGATGGAAGAACATGGCATCGTGAGTAGTATGGGGGCGAATGGCAAGCGTGAGATCTTGGTTTGATCGAAGCATCGATCGCTTATTGTGAAACTATTAGTCATATTATGGATCTTAAAAATAGCTGTTCTTGGTAACAGCTATTTTATGTTAGGTCCATATCACTTTGATCATGGCAATATGATGTTGAATGCTACAGGAAATAGCTGTGAAAGCCATAAAATTGCAAACTAGATCACAAAAATGAATTAATTTAAAGGTTTGAATACAGGGTGAATTGCTATTGATTTGTAGTTGTCCTGTGATTTTATATTGAGCTGTTTTTTAGGTTTTAAAATTGGATTAATTTTTAATAATTTGAATTTTAAAGATTATTTTTTTGATTACTTTAAAAATAGACTTTTAGATGTATCGAATGGTTAAAAAACTATTCTTGTATTAGAGCAGAATATATAACAACATTGCGTTACCAAAGATTTGATCATATAAAGTTTAAGAGACAATGCTTTATATCGATAGAGTCGGTTGCTGGTAAAACAAGAGATTTTTACATTGATGATCAGTGTAAACAAAAATAACGCTTTAAATTAAAAACAAATTTTAAATCATTTCACGGTAGCTGGGCATGGATACCGTGTTAAGCAGTGCGATCGCTTTGCATAGACTTAAAAATGTTTTTAATTTTTTTCTAAATAACGGCTAGAGAGATTATAACAATGAAGTTTGCATATAATATTCTGTACGTTGAAGACGTCAGTAAAACGGTGCAATTTTATCGGAGTGCTTTTCACTTCGATTTAAAATTTCAATATGAACAAGGTGATTATGCTGAGTTAGAAAGTGGTTATACCACATTGGCTTTTAGTTCTTTTGAACTGATTCGTTCTTTAGGTAAAACACCACATCGTGCGAATGCGCAAAACCCAACTTTTGAACTTATTTTTGTGACAGATAGTTTAGAGGAAGATTTACAACGTGCCAAACAAGCTGGCGCTAAAGAAATACAAGGCATTGAAAAAATGCCATGGGGGCAATCTATTGCTTATGTCGAAGACATCAATGGTTTCTTAATTGAACTTTGTACACCCATGATGGCTTAAGCAAATCCTACAACGACTAGTGCTTATTAGATGTTGTAGGAGTGTTTCAATACATATTATTCAAAGCTGATTATGCAAACTCGGCTAGAATTTTTAAAAATTCTTCACTATGTTTGCTATTGGCGGCGATGACTTCATGAATGCGTTGTCCTTGCGGATTACGTGCTTGAAGGTTTCTACCATCGGCAATAAAGCGTTGTAATAAGCGTTTAAAATCAAATGGACGCATATGCTTAAAAGCATGATGTAATACATGAAAATCAGCATCAACCCCTTCCGGTGGAAGTTGATCTAAATAGGCAAAAACACGCTCATCTGACCATTCTTCATTGAACGTTGCTGGCTGTGATAATGCCATAACAGCATCTCCTTGATTCTCTTTATCGGGTATATCATCAACACAGGGCAAAATAACACCGTGGTTATTTTGCCCTGAAATGTTTCTAGAGAACAATCAATTAAAAAATTAATGCTCTTCAGGTAAATTGATATTCATCTCAAGCATTTCAATATTTGCTTCAGAGCGAACTTGCATTTGGATATGCTGTTCATCGACACCACGGACATAGCGATTGACCACCTGCATGATCTCTTTTTTCATTTGATCAATTTTATCTTGACTTAAACGTTTTCCTAAACCTTGTTCAGAAGCAACGATAACTTTGAGTCGGTCTTTAGCGGTTTGTGCGCTTGAAGGTTTCTCATCGCTACTAAATAGTCTACTCCAGAATCCAGCCATGTTTACGCTCCAAATAATCGTGCTAACCACCCTTTCGGTTTAATAGCAATGTGACGGTAAGGGCGCTCTTCACCTAAGAAACGTGCAACAAGGTCGTCATAAGCCTGACCCGCGCTAGCATTTTCATAAAGGATAACTGGTTTACCCTCATTAGACGCTTGTAAGACGCTTGGGCATTCAGGGATTACACCTAAAGTAGGAACACGTAAAATATCTTTAGAAATATCGTCTACGGTTAACATTTCTTGTTTATCTGCGCGTTCTGGATTAAAGCGAGTGATACATAAATGTTTACGTACGCGCCCTTCGTTTTGTTCAACTTTTTTAGTTTTACTGTCTAGCATTCCAATGATGCGGTCGGAATCTCGTACTGAAGAAATCTCAGGATTGGTTACAATGATTGCTTCATCTGCATGATACATCGCTAAAATTGCACCGCGCTCAATCCCTGCCGGAGAGTCACAGATGATGTAATCAAATTCTTGAGAAAGTTCATCCATCACACGGGCTACACCTTCATCTGTTAAGGCATCTTTATCACGTGTTTGTGAGGCTGGTAGGATATAGAGGTTTTCAATGTCTTTATCGCGGATAAGTGCTTGCTGTAAACGTGCTTCGTTGTTCAATACATTGACAAAGTCATATACTACGCGACGCTCGCATCCCATGATTAAATCTAAGTTACGTAAACCTACGTCAAAGTCTATCACAACAGTTTTATGACCACGAAGGGCTAAACCTGTTGCAAAAGATGCACTTGTAGTAGTTTTACCTACACCACCTTTGCCTGATGTAACGACAACAATTTTGGCCACCGAATCCACTCCTGTTATGGTCATATCCCGTCAAACGGGTTTGTTTTGGTGTTTAATTTATACTTTAAAATTGCAGAACTTCAAATTCAAGTTCTTGTTGTTCATTCAAAAAAATGTATACAGCTTTTTTGATAACGTGTTGCGGTATGTCATCAGCGACACAATAAGTTCCTGCAATCGATACCAGCTCAGCTTCTAATGAATGACAAAATATTTTAGCTGCTGTATTGCCACCAACGCCCGCGATAATGCGTCCACGAACACTACCGTAAACATGAATATTACCCGAAGCGATAACTTCTGAGCCACTATTCATACTTGCATTGACAATAATATCGCCATGCTCTTGTACCAGACATTGCCCAGTACGTAAAATTTCATTATGGTAAGACGTGACATGTTGCGAAACGGTAGGTTGATCTACAACATTTGTATTTTCACGATCTTGATTTTTCTCGTGATCGTTATTGGTATATTGTACCTGTTCTTTCGTCGCACGAATACGTTGTAATGAACGATCGGCTGGAATGACTGGAAATTGAATAGCGCGCGCTTGTTCTGCCAGTATTCCATCAATTACGGCCATGGGCTGTAAGTCAAGATCAATCAACAGCTGAATGAGTGCGATAAGCTCTTGTTCAACAGTACTATCGAGTACTACCAATGCACCTTGAGATGCCGATTGCTGTAAAGTTTTAGTCAATTGTGCACGGATGGCATCATGGTCATTTGTATCTAAGGTTAATCGGCTAAAATTAACCATTCTGCCAGTGATCCGCAGGTCAGCCATAGTTGTTCCTTTGCAGTATCATGTGTAATGTGATACTGAATTGAAAAAAGATAAATTAACGCAAATGCTAGAGCAAATTGATTGAATTCTCTAGCCAAGATACAATTATTTTCAATAGATTGTCTATTCTTTGACTGCTGAATCTGTTGTCAATTTTACTTTCCACTGTTTTATCTGCACCTGTTGCTTAATGGCTTCTAAACTTTCACTTACCGCAGATGCAACCAAGCGCTCCAAAGATTGGTTTTTGATATCCAGATGACTGATTGTTTCGGCAATATACTGGTAGCTAAGATTGGGGGATTCTGGTGTGCCGGTGATGAAGGGTTGCATTAAGCCATGGCTAATATTTTCGCCCAGTCGTTGTCCGATTTGCTGAAGTTGTGATTCTAAACGTCCACCTAGAAAAGGCATCAAACGTAGTAACTGATGTAACTCCGGCGTATCCACAATTGCTTGATTAACAACTTGCCCAACATGTTGGGCTACGTGTTGTTGCTGCTGTTCGAGCGCAACGGCTAAATTTTCTTGTAATAATTCAGCTAAGGTCTGTGACAGCATGTGTTGATGATGCGCCACCAACTGATGGATGATCTCTCGATGACTATTGGAGCCCGCCAATTGTTGTTGAATACCATTGATGACAGTAACGACCACACGGTCGGACAGTTCTTCCATCACTAACTCATAATAAAACACCAGTTTTTTTAAAATGCTGGTTGGTATGACTTGGTAGCCAATCTGATGTAAACGATAGGCAATGATTCCGGCACGTAATAGACGTAAAAAACGTAGTACAGGAATAATAGCCAAGACTTCATACCAATGAATGAATGGAAAAAAGAACCAGCGTTCATGATGGCGACCGGCAATAGCAATTCCCCAGCGCACAGCAAATTCAATCAATAAGAAACTGATAAACCAGCCTTCGGTTTTGAGTACCCATGGATTGAGGCTTTCTCTATAGAACTCGACCCATGCTATAAGATGTAATTTATCAAAAAACCAACTGGCAAAATGACTCATCATAAATGCATTGCCAAAGAGGCAACATAGATTGATGACAATGATGCCTAACATAAAAATATCGTAAGCTAAGTTCAGGCGCCAAAATAAGCTGCCAGGCTCGGTCTGAAATAATTTATGAGTTATTGTTTTTGACATAAGTTGTTCAACACGCTGTTTATGGAAGGACCCAGTTTAGAATCATATTCATGACAATGAGCAAAAGGGTAGCAGCGGCAATAGTCCGCTGCAAACACATGTTTTATAAGGCTTGTTCTTGTACATAACGCTGAGTAATCGTATCAATAATTTGATCTTTTTCTTGCCAGATTTGATCAACCCAATGCTGAAAGCGTTCACGGTAGTCAGCATCATCTTGATAGTCGCCCTCAAGCACCCAATTCGGTAGCTCAATTTTTCTTAAATGCACCGCAATGCGTGGTACTTCACCAAGCCAAAACTCACCATAACCGGGTGCACCATCTGGATAGACGATGGTCATATCAACCAGCGCATCAATTTTTTTACCCAGTATATTGAGTGCTAAAGCTAAACCACCCGCTTTGGGCTTGAGTAAGTGGTGATAGGGTGACTTTTGTTGGTGATGTTTTTGCGCGGTAAAGCGCGTTCCTTCTAAATAGTTTAATAGAGTGAAGGGCTGGCTTAGCAGTTGCTCACAAGCACGGCGCGCTTCTTCTAAATCACGATATTTTAACGCGGGATTTTTTGCAAGCTGCTGTTTATTATGGCGTTTCATCATGGGAAAGCCTAAAATTTTAAAAGCTTGGCCAACAAATGGAATAAAAATAAGCTCCCATTTGGTAAAGAAACGGGTAAGTGGCATGCGTGTTAAGCCAAAGTATTGATTAACCGTGGTATCTACCCAGCTTTGATGATTGCAAGTCATTAAATAACGACCTTGCAGGTTTAAGTCCAAAGCAGGATCGACCTCGATATTCCATTGGGTTTCTGGTAACACATGGTCAATCAGCCAATTATTGACACTCAACCAACTGTTGGTAATCTGAATATTGGTTTCATCAACTTTGCTGGACTTTTTAAATAGTTTGGTAAGCCCTAATGCTAATACCGGTGGACCATGCAAAAATGTGCTGCCAGTAATAACCGAGCTGACGGTCAGACCTTTACTAATCTTTTTTAAAAAGGGCTTTTTTTGCTGCGATAAGGGCATATTGTTATTCCAAATACAAATTTAATAGCTGCAAGATGAATCTATGATAATCGGACTTGCTCACAGATGAAATGCTGAAATACGATATATGCTACAATTGTGTAGATTCAAGGTGTTACTTTTGACTACGATTATTACAAAATGTAATTGCCTCGAGCATTTGTAACAAAAAATACATGGCAGTGCGGCGTTTTTTTTCGCATTCTGCTATCTTATTAAACATAACTCAATTTGGAGGCATGTCATGCGTGCATTGATCATTACAACAGCTATTGGGGCACTAGCGCTTTCAGGATGTCAGTCTATGGACAACGGTTCTGGTGGTGTACGTGAATATGATAAAACAGCGATTGGTGCCGGTATTGGTGCTTTAGCGGGATATGGTTTATCTCGTGCGAATGCGAACAAAGCATCTCAAAATAACCGTGCAGCAGCAATTGGGGCAATTTTAGGTGCTGGTGCGGGTCTATATTTAGATAACAAAGAGAAAAAATTGCGTGATCAAATGCAGGGTACTGGTGTAGATGTTAGCCGTAATCCAGATGGTTCTGTAAACTTGGTTATGCCGGGTAGTATTACATTTGATACTAACAAATCTAATATCAAACCAAACTTCTATAATACTTTGAATAAAGTAGCACAAACTCTCGCTGAAGATAATAAGAGCGTGATTCTTGTGACGGGTTATACCGATAGTAGCGGTAATGACACCATCAATATTCCATTGTCTCAAGCACGTGCGCAATCTGTAGCCAGTTATTTGTCTGCTCAAGGTGTGCCAAGTAACCGTATTAATGCGCAAGGTCATGGTGCAGCCAACCCAATCGCAGATAACACAACAGCACAAGGCAAAGAGCTAAACCGCCGTGTGGAAATCAGTATCTACGAAAAACAATAATTCAGCTCAATAAATTGTTTTTCTGGGTTGTGTTTAATTAAGATTCCATATCATAAATAAGCGCTCTGCTCTGTCAGGGCGCTTATTTATTATTTTAAAATATAGGCAAGAGATAATAGGCTGAATATATTTTCAGCAAAGCACTGCCGACACGATAAAAATGCGCTATGATCATGTTCAGTCCTGTTGTGCTGAAGATTTATGCTATTCGCCTCACAATATCAATTTCCTGATCCCATTCAAGCAGACCCTGAACAACAAGGGTTAATTTGCATTGGTGCAGATCTTGCGCCAGCAACTTTATATGACGCGTATAGTCATGGGCTTTTTCCATGGTTTTCTGAAGGAGAACCCATTTGTTGGTGGTGTCCTGAACCGCGTTGCATTATTTATCCTGAACAATTCCGACCAAGCAAAACTTTGATCCGTAGCATGAAAAAGCACGATTATCGTTTAACGATTAATCATGCTTTTGATCAGGTCATTACTGCATGTGCTGCACCGCGTCAGTATAGTGAGGAGACCTGGATCTCTGATGAAATTATTCGTGGCTATTGTGGTTTATTTGATGCAGGTCATGCCTATAGTATTGAAGTTTGGGATAAAAATGATGCTCTCATCGGTGGTTTATACGGTGTAAATATTGGTGCCGGTTGTTTTGGCGAGTCGATGTTTAGTCGTGCAACCGATGTCTCTAAGATGGCTTTTTATGCTTTAATGCTCCTCGGGCAAGAAAATCAGTTACCCTGGATTGACTGTCAATTGGTAAATGATCATTTAATCCGCTTGGGTGCTTGTACAATTTCTCGCCAATCATATTTAAAATCGTTACAAGGTGTAATTAAACGCCCTGCTATTGATTGGAAAAAATATCAAGAACGTGTATTTTCAACATATGAACTTGCCACTGCGCGGCAATTATTAAAATGATGAACTTAAGGGGCTGTTATTATGAACTCTTATTACCCCAAGTCTCTGTTAAATGATTTACAGTATTATATTACGCCACCCCATGATTGTAGTTATTTAAACAATAAATCATCGCGGATGGTATTTTTAGATCCAGCACACCGTATTAATGTTCTGACTTTGTCTGAACTGTCGAGACTCGGTTTTCGCCGTAGTGGTGATTTTGTCTATCGCCCAGAATGCCATTTATGTCGCCAATGCTTATCTTGTCGAGTACCTGTCAACGATTTTCAAATGAATAGTCGACAAAAGAAAGCTTGGAAGCGTAATCGTGATTTGACCATACGCCATGTCAGTACGCAGGCGGCGACTCAACAACATTATCAGTTATATCACCGTTATATTTGTGAACGCCATGCTGACGGAGATATGTACCCACCGAGTTATGATCAGTTTGAAAAATTTCTGATTCATAGTTGTACAGACAGTTTCTTCTTAGAGTTTTGGTTAGAAGATCGTTTATTGGCTGTGTCAACCTGTGATGTGTTAGATGACGGTGTTTCTGCGGTATATACCTTCTTTGATCCAGATGAAAACCATCGTTCTCTTGGGGTTTATGCGGTATTACAGCAAATTGAATATGTAAAACAGCAGAATCTCGATTATGTGTATCTTGGTTATTGGGTACCTCATTCTAAAAAAATGAATTATAAGACCGATTATCATCCGATTGAATTACTCTTGGATGGTCAGTGGCGGAGAATCAACCGTAACCTCAGTGCAGAGGAAGTCAAAAATTTGGGCAGTATGCTGATGACAACGCTGCCAGCAGAGTGGAATAACAGCATTATTAAATAATTTGATTCAATCGTGATTACACTAAAGGGCAACTACAGTGATGTACTTGCCCTTTAGCGCTTGAAATTGACTTGCTGTTTCTTGTTAATTTTTGCTCAAATTGATCTCATGGTTTAAACAATTGATGAAAATCATCACAGCAGCTTTTGACCATAATAATGGCATGCTCACGCCCTCCCTGTGCCAAGGGATAATAATTTTTACGCAAATCGATTTGATGAAAATCTAGTTTTTGATAAAAATGGATGGCTGCTTGGTTGCTTTCACGAACTTCTAAAAATACTTGTATCGGGTGATTGGGAAGGGCATCCAAGGCTTGCGTGAGTAATTGTTGTCCATAACCTTGCCCCTGAAAAGCAGGATCAATCGCCATGAGCAGTAAATTGGCTTCATCCAATACGGTTTGTAAAATACAAAAACCGATCACACGTTGTTGTTGCAAGAGTACCGTACATTGATCACTTTCAAGCGATTGTTGAAACTGTTTTAGGCTCCATGGATGGGTTTGTACCTGCTGTTCAATCTGATGAACAGCGTTTAAGTCTTCGGCAAGCATGGCTCGAAACATGGTAATTCTGCTATTTGTCATGACAATAATGTCGCCGATTATAATAGCGTTATGCGCTTTTGGTATAGGGGGCTATTGGCTGGCGTATTATAAAATTTCATGCTTGTTTTATTGTCATGACAATATGAAAATATTTACAAAAATTAAGATGATGCCTATTTGTTTTGACGTTGATGAATCGCCTCTAAGGTGTCAACCAAGACGCGAGTATGTTGATCAATCTCATAATTGAGTTTAGCGCCAAGCTGTAGCGTTTTAAAATTGGTGAGTCTTAAGGTTTCAGGGATTAAATCTACGGCAATGCTGGATCGTGTTGGATCAATCTGATTAATCGTGAGACTACAGCCATGTAGTCCAATAAATCCTTTATGAAATAAATATTTCATTTTTTCAGTAGGAACCGCGAGTTCTAGATGCAGCGTTTCGCCCAGATAGGATAAGGCGATAACCTGTACCGTACCTTCAATATGACCATATAAATTATGCCCACCATTTTCCATACCCATTTTAAACGAGCGCTCAATATTGACCTGATCGCCAATGTTTAAGTCTTTTAAGCTGGTGAGTGATAAGGTTTGATCGGAAATATCAAAAGCAATTTGCGATGGGCTAGGCTGAATTTGTGTCACTGTTAAACAGGTCCCATCAACCGCAACACTGGCACCGATAAAAACATCATCCATAAAGCCATGTTGATTGCTGAGCCAGATAGTACGGTAACCTTGTTGTTCCGTCATTGAGCAGACTTGTTCGGTACCCAAGACAATACCTGTATACATGTTGCAACCCATTGCTGTATTTCAAAGTCAACACAGTATAACGATTTTAGTGTGTTGGCAATCTTAGCGTCAGCATGGTAGTGCGAAAATTGCGATAAAGTGACCAAACGATCTGCTATTGGTCTTGTTGCTACTGAGAAGAGGGGGCGTTTAATTTAAGATGATCAGGGTCATTGGCAAGATAAGCGCATTCTATCAGCTATATAGCTTATATAGTTTTGATATTTAAGAGTTTTATGTTGTTGGCTTGCATCATCATGACCCTGCATTGCTAAAATACATTTTCAGAATTGTCATAAACATAATATAGTTCAGTTGTTTTGAACTTATTTTTAACCATATTGTCACGTCTATTTGCTGTGATGCGGGCGCTTTCAGCTGTAGAGACTTGGCTATTTGCTAAGGGCAAAAGATAAATTGAAGTATGCCTATGAATATACAACTAAAAAAATTCCCACACGCTATTTTTCGTGCCTATGATATACGCGGAAAAGTGGAAAATTTAAACCATACGGTGATTCGTAGTATTGCTTGTGCTTTTGCAAATCTCTTCCGTAGCCATCAACAAGACCATGTTGTACTTGGCTATGATGCTCGTCTGAGCAGTCCATACCTTGCTTATGTGATTGAAAAAACATTAAAAGAGCACCAGATAGCGGTGATGAATATTGGTTGTTGTTCGACGCCACAGCTGTATTTTATGACACAACAACAGCAGGGCAATGGCATTATGATTACCGCCAGTCATAATCCTAAAAGTGATAATGGTTTCAAATGGTTATTGCAGGGGGAGTCTCCTAGCCCAGAGATGATCCAACAGTTGGGGCGCTGTGCGGAAGGTTATGCCACAGAAGATTGCACCACACATGATTTCTTGATGCAATCATATCCGATGCAACATCCTCTAGCTGCGCAGTGTCTGCATCGTTATCAAGATTTTATTCTGCAAGATATTCATTTAAAGAAATCTTTTAAAGTAGTTTTAGATGGTTTGCATGGCTCAGCAGGCATGAGCGCCCAAAGTTTATTGCAACAATTGGGCTGCGAAGTGATTGCACTACGTTGTTTACCCAATGGGCATTTTCCTGATCATGCACCAGATCCATCCCAAGCATCACATCTTCGGCACTTACAACAAAAAATTCTGCTACATCGGGCTGATGTCGGCATAGCTCTGGATGGAGATGGTGACCGAGTGGTGATGTTGGATGAACAAGGGCGGATCTTATCTGCAGATCGGTTATTGGCTTTGATGTCGTGTATATGTTTAGAGCAGCATCCACAGCATGAAGTGGTCTTTGATGTGAAATGTTCCAACATGATCGGTCAAGTTGTTCAGAAATATGCTGCAACCGCAACCATGATTCGGACGGGTAGTACTTTCCTGAGAAAATATATTGCGCATTCAAAAGGAAAAGCCGTATTTGGTGGTGAATACGCCGGGCACTATGTATTTAATGACGGTCGCGGGCTGGGCTATGATGATGGTATATATGCGGCTTTAAGGGTTTTGGAATATTGGAGTCAATTTTCTTGTAATTTCTCTACCTTAATGGCTGCTTATCCTGAGCGTTATGCGACCGAAGATACCTATATTGCAACGCAAGGTATTGCGCCACAGTTGGTTTTGCAAGATTTTTTACGTGAAGCACAACGCTTTGATGCCAAATTAAGTACAATAGACGGCGTTCGATTAGACTTTGCTCATGGTTTTGGCATTATTCGCGCATCGAATACGGGAGATTTCTTTACCGTCCGTTTTGATGCCGATAGCCCTGCTCAGCTCGCAGAGATTCGAACCTGCTTTAGCGACTTAGTCAAAACAAATTACCCTAAACTTGCCGCAGAGATATTAAACGCCCATTAGGAGGATGCAATGGCACACACCCATACTGGCACTGATAAAGCCCAAGTCTTGACGGAAGCCTTACCCTATATCCAAAGATTTTCAGGTAAAACGCTGGTTGTGAAATATGGTGGCAATGCCATGACGGATCCTGCCTTAGAAAGCTCTTTTGCGCGCGATATCGTATTGCTTAAAACAGTTGGTTTAAACCCAATCGTTGTCCATGGTGGAGGGCCGCAAGTTGACTCTTTACTCAAGCAGTTAGGGCGTGAATCGGATCGTATCGATGGAATGCGCGTTACCGATGCGGCAACCATGGAGGTGGTGGAAATGGTGCTCGGTGGGAGCGTGAACAAATCCATCGTCAATTTGATTAACCAACATGGTGGTCGTGCCATTGGTCTGACTGGCAAAGATGGTAATTTACTCCGTGCACGTAAACTTCTGATGCAAAAAACTGCCGAGGATGGTTCTGTTCAAGCGATTGATCTTGGTTTGGTTGGTGAAGTTATTGGCGTTAAAACAGATGTTTTACAAATGTTTAGTAATAGTGACTTTATTCCTGTGATTGCACCTTTGGGGGTGGATGACCAAGGGAATACCTATAATATCAATGCCGATTTGGTCGCGGGGAAAGTTGCTGAGGCATTGGCTGCGGAAAAACTGATTTTATTGACCAATATCAGCGGTGTGTTAGATGAAAATAAACAACTGTTGACTGGACTCAGTACGCAAGAAGTTGATCGACTCATTGAAAGCGGTGTGATTTATGGTGGGATGATTCCTAAAGTGGGCTGTGCATTAGATGCTGTAAAAGGTGGAGTGGTCAGTGCGCATATTGTCGATGGGCGTGTACCCCATGCAACCTTGCTGGAAGTCTTTACCGATCATGGTGTGGGGACCTTGATCAGCAACCGTTTAAAATCAATCGATTGATTTTAAATCTCAGACCGTACTCGACGCGATGATGGGAAATCAATCGATTTCTCATCAGTCTTAAAATGAGCTACAGCTTATTCAAAACAAGCGCTTAAAATCACTGCCAAAAATAACGCGCTCAATAATCACATTATCAAAATTGCAGCAGTTTGTTGTGTGTCATGCTGCTGTCATGTGGATTGCATAGTTTAGATAAATAAGCCTATGGAGTCCTCAAACATGCTGGCTAAGCTCAATCATTATCGTCAAAATCTAAGCTTTCCATTTATCGGGCAAAAAAAATCAGCAATGCAATACCGTTTTGAATGGGCGGATAATTTAAAGCAATTACAAGAAATTCAAAGATTTAGAGCAAAACTTTTTGCAGAACAATTTGGTATCAATTTTGAGCAAGATTTAGATCAAGACCTCTATGATCTGAATTGTGAACACGCCGTCTTAAGAGATAAACACAGTGGTGAGATCGTTGCCTATACCCGACTCAAGCTGTTTCAGGAGCATAATCTACAGCAGAGTTATAGCGCTCAGGAATTTGATCTTTCTGCATTAAGCCATTTAGAGCGTGTGGTTGAAATCGGTCGTACTTGCGTGCACCCGCGTTATCGTAATGGTCGTGCTTTGTCTGTGTTATGGCTTAATCTTGTACCCACGGTACTTTGGCAAATGCGTGCCAAACATTTGATTGGTTGTGTGAGTGTGCGTTTAGAAGATAATTTGGCGCGTGCCTATTATACCGATTTATATTTAAAGAACATGTCGCCTGAGCGTGTGATTGATGTCCCTTCACGTGCTTATTTCGAGCCACAACATCCAGAATTTAGCTTCCCGCAAGATGAGCGCATTCCGAAGCTTTTTCAAGTGTATTTAGCCATGAATGCGAAGCTATCTCGCGAGGCCTATCATGATGTTTCTTTTAATTGTTTAGATTATTTTGTGCTACTCGATATGCATCAGGTTGCAGAAAAATTTGTGCGACAAAAGTTACTCCAACGCTAATGCATTTTAGCGTGCAAGTAGCGCAGCTATTTATATTTGCAAGCTGCACAGGACTCATGCACAATAACTTTTTTATTTGTATTTGTAAGAAATCGTCATGTGTCAGCTTCTTGGAATGAATTGTGCAACCCCAACGGATATAACTTTTTCATTCCGTGGTTTTTCACAGCGCGCAGGAATTACATCAGATCATTCAGATGGTTTTGGAATCGCTTTTTTTGAGGACAAAGCTTGTCGTTTATTTGTCGATAATCAATCGGCTGTTGAATCACCAATTGCTGAGTTTATTCGTAATTATCCGATTAAATCACGTAATGTGATTGCGCATATCCGCAAGGCAACACAAGGTAAAATTACCCTTGAAAACTCACATCCTTTTGTGCGTGAGTTATGGGGTAGACAATGGATTTTTGCCCATAATGGTGATTTACACCATTTTCATCCCCGTCTTTCTGCCCGTTTCACGCCGGTAGGGAATACCGACAGTGAATGGGCTTTTTGCTATGTATTGGATCAATTGGTCCAGCGTTTTGGCTATGTTGAACCGACCTTAGAGCAAATTAGTGAGGCACTCACGCAAATTGCCCCCAGTATTGCCGAATATGGCACCTTTAATTTTTGTTTATCCAATGGACAAGCTTTGTTTAGCTATGCGACCAGTAAATTGCATTGGTTGGTGCGTGCTTATCCATTTAAGCCAGCCCGTCTCATTGATTTAGACGTAGAGGTGGACTTTAGTACGGTGACTACTGTTGAGGATCGTGTGGCGATTATTACCACTGAGCCACTTACCCAAAATGAAGCATGGACAGCATATGTGCCAGGAGAATTGATTGTTTTTAAAAATGGTCAACCAGTGCAACGTAGTGTTACGCATGTACAACGCTTAAAGCGCGAACAAGAAAACCCAGCATTGATTCGTAAAACCAAAGCAGATCAATACTAAGTCCTGCATGTTATAGGGTAGTCTGCTGAGTTAGATGGCTTGTGTCTCTACCCGCGATTTGGCTTTTTTGCAAGCAAACTTTGATTTTCAATGAGGACAAGGGCAAAATAGCGCTAGAATTTCTATTGCACATCGTTAAGCAGGATCCCCTTATGTCACGATGGTTATCGCCACTGCTGGCTTTTTGTCTATCATTTATTGTAATTTCAGCGCTTGCACCAAGTTTAGGTTTGCAAGTCGATCGCCAAATTGATTTTTGGTTACTGTGGTTGGCGGCAATGTTATTGCTGGCTTTACCTTTGACCTATTTAGAAGTTGCCTTGGCTAAACGGAGTAAGACAACTGCATTAAATGCTTTGATGTCACTGACACGTGATGCCGATGCAGCACAACATTGGCGTGTGGTTGGTTGGCTTGCCATTGTATTTATTCCCTTTTTAGCAGCAGGCATATTGTCTAGTGCTACTGCGTTATTGGCGCAACATGTACCGTTGAATTGGCCTCATAGCTATATGATGCTGGGTGCTATAGTGCTGGCTGTATTATGTTCTTATATACCACGACAGCTACTGGTTGTGTTGTCGACTGTTGCTGCGCTTGCGGCATTGCTGTTGTCCAATACCATGAGCGGACCTGCATTAACACCATGGCATGTTAGCGCGCTTGAGTTTGGAGAATGGGGTAATGCGACGATTTTAGCATTGGTTGCCAGTGGTTTAGGTTTGGGTGTCTATGCACAAAGTAATTTAACCACACTCCAGCAGCAGCCACGTGCCACGCAAACAGCTGTACCTGTTTGGATTGCGCAACTTTTAGCCGTGATTGCTTTTGGCTATTTTTCTTTACAGGTCGAGTATGCTGGTTTTAGTCTCGCAATAGCCGCATTATTGGCTGCAGCACTTTTAATCCAACTGGCTCAACAACAACTGGCTGAACGTGGTATTGCACTCTGGTTACAGGGGATCGTCATTTTGCTTGCCATGCTCATTTGGGCAATTCCACACGCGCCTACTGTGCTGACATCTATATTGATGCTTTGGGGCTTAGTGATTTGTTTGATTTATGCGATTTTTGCTGGTTGGATCATGAAGATTAGTCATTTGCGTAAAGCAATGAATTTTAAGAGTGAGATTAGCTATAACTTATGGCGTATCGCCGTTCGTATTGTCGCGCCAATGGCTATTCTTATGGCTATTGTATCCTTTGTAATGCGGGTATTGGCATGAAGCCTCAACAGGTAGCATCATCAGCCAAACAGCGGGTTTGGCTTGCCTATGCAGATGAAAATATACAGCATTTGATTGAGTTGCCTTATCGTGCGGGGATGACCGTACAAGATGTGATTGATGAAAGTGCTATTTTACAGCACGTAGTTTTGCCTGAGTCGGTACAATATGGTATTTGGCAGGAGAAAATTAGCAATATGTTGCATGTGGTGCAACCTGGTGATCGTGTTGAGATTTATCGCGCTTTACGCTTGAATCCTAAAGACATTCGTCGGAAACGTGCTTCTGCCAATCCACTCAAACCACAAAAACAAGGCAATCGATTTAAACAATTCAAATAATATGAAAAACCCCTCATGTGAGGGGTTTAATTTTTGTGGAAAGTGGTTATAGTGGTGGGGCTGTTAGAATCGCTTCTTTAGATGCTGGTAAACCTGGTTGTGTATCAGGGATTGTTTCTAAGCCTTCGACTTTGTTGACATTTCCAGATTGATCAAAATAAATCTTTAGATGTTGACCATGTGCTGCAGGAATTTTTGCCTTTTTAGCATATGTACCTGGGATATAGTTGTAGATATAATCCCAGCGAGCTGGATTGATGGGATCGGTGACTGTTGGACTACCGAGCAAAAAGCGAACCTGCTGATATGACATGCCAGGTTGTATTTGTGCGGCTTGCGCTTTGGTGAGTGGAGTGCCTTGAGGAATGTCTACCTTGTAGACGCCAAAAATTGAACAACCGCCGAGCATGGCTGCGACGAATAAGGTCAGCATGAGTTTTTGCATTTTGCTACACTATCCCAAATTAATTATGATGCAATTGATCTAAGCTTAAATCATACTGCATCTGTACTCTGTTGCATATTCCAACTTAAAATTTGTTAAGAGACCCTTTTTTATGGCTATTTCAAATCAAGACTTACGTAAAGCTGGACTTAAAGTAACCCTCCCTCGAATTAAAATTTTGGAATTATTAGAGAATTCAAAACAACATCACTTGAGTGCGGAAGATATTTATAAGACTTTACTCGAACAAGGCGAAGATGTGGGTTTAGCGACCGTATACCGAGTGTTAACACAATTTGAGGCTGCTGGGATTATTCAACGTCATCATTTCGAGAATAATCATTCTGTTTTCGAGATCATGCAAGAAGATCATCATGATCATTTGGTCTGTCAGCATTGCAATAAAGTTGTTGAATTTACCAATGATATTATCGAGTCAGAACAACATAAAGTTGCAGAACACTTTAATTTTAGCTTAACAGGTCACTCACTTAACCTATATGGTTACTGCGACGCAGCAGAGTGCCAAGAAGCATTACGTAAAAAATAAAGTGTTACGGTACTGCTCAATGACAATTGGGCAATGTACTGCAAAGAATAGCTTGGCTTGTAAATTTAGCTTGCGGCTTTTGAATCTTCAATCTGCCGCATTTTGCTATAAGGCACTGCTGATAATGCCTTGCTGGCGTAACTGAGCATGACTTTGTGCCAGACTGCGCATACCATATTGCGCACCAGTTTGGATGCAGGAATTAATCTGGCTAATTTTATCATCACGGATAAGATGACGAATTGCAGGGATGGCGAGCATGATTTCATGGACCGCGATGCGACCAGCAGTTGTTTTCTTGAGCAAGGTCTGTGCAATTACAGCTTGTAAGGATTCCGCTAAGAGGTGGCGTACCGTTTGTTTCTCTGTGGCGGGGAATACATCGATTAAGCGATGAATGCTTTGTGCCGCTGAGGCGGTATGCAAACTGGCAAATACCAAATGACCAGTCTCCGCAGCAGTCAATGCCAAACGAATGGTTTCTAAGTCACGTAGTTCTCCAATCAAGATAATGTCTGGATCTTCGCGTAGCGCTGCGCGTAATGCATGATTGAAGCTCTGACTATGTGTGTGGATTTCTCTTTGCTGGATTAAACAATTCTGACTATGATGAATAAACTCGATGGGATCTTCTAGCGTGATAATATGTGCAGCTTGTGTTTGGTTAATATAGTCCAGCATTGCCGCCAATGTGGTTGATTTCCCTGTACCTGTGGCGCCTGTAACCAATACTAGTCCTTGTTTTATCTGACAGATCTCCTGAAATATTTCATCTAAGCCCAGGGCCGATAAACTTTTAATCTGCGTTGCAATATAGCGACACGCCAAGGCGGCACCCCGTTGTTGCTGGAACACATTGATGCGAAAACGACCTAATTCGGGCAGTTCAATAGCGCAATCAATTTCTTGTTTTTGTTGGAATTGTTGCAATTGATGGGCAGATAAAATCTGTGCCAGATAGTCCGTGATGTGGCTTGTTGTTAAGTAGGTCGAGCTGCTACGTTGCAGACGACCATCGATTCTAAGCATGGCGGGATGTCCTGCGCTTAAATGCAGGTCGGATGCACCTTGCTCAGTTCCTAGTTTCAATAAATCATAGAGTTGCATAAAGTGCTTATCCTTCTAGGACGGCTTGTTATAATGTAAATGCCGCGTATATGCTTGAATAGCGATGCTGTGATTATGCTATTGGGTCATGCGCATAAATCTTGGAATACTTTTTATGAACGACTTACACGCTGCACGCCAGCAAGTTTTACAACGTATTGCATCCTCTTGTGTTGCTGCACAACGTGATGTACAGAGTGTGCAGTTATTGGCTGTATCAAAAACACATCCCAGTGAGATGATTCGTCAAATGTATGTCGATGGGCAACGTGCCTTCGGTGAAAACTATGTACAAGAAGCTTTAGATAAAATCCAACAGCTGGCAGGCTTAGATATTGAATGGCATTTTATTGGTCATGTCCAACGAAATAAGACCAAACACCTAGCAGAGCACTTTGATTGGGTGCATGGGGTCGACCGCTTGGTGATTGCACAACGGTTGTCACAACAGCGCCAACATGAGCGACCACTGAATATTTGTCTGCAAGTGAATATTGATCAACAAGACAGTAAAGATGGTTGTCAGCCAGCTGAGGTGGCTGAATTAGTGCATGCCATCAGTCAGCTTCCCAATCTCTGTTTGCGTGGCTTGATGATCATTCCAGCGGCTGGGCATCATCAAGCATTTGTCGAGGCGCAGCAGTTATTTGAACAGGTTAAAGCGATGCATCAGCATCCGGAACATTGGGATACGTTGAGTATGGGCATGTCAGGTGATTTAGATGCTGCAATTGCTGCGGGTGCCACCATGGTACGAGTAGGTACGGCGCTATTTGGTCAGCGTGATTACCATAGATCTTAAGCGATTGACGGCATCTGTTTATCCACACTGGCTAGCAGCTTTGCAAATTAAAAACAGCAAACGGCAAACATAGCTATGTTCGCCGTTTGCTTATGATTACCAGAATAGCTTGCGATCAGGATGATGGTCCTTAGAACTATAGAACTATAGAACTTAGGACTATAGTCCTTAGAACTGATAGGTGAGTGAGCCTGTAATTTGACGACCTGTTCCCCAAGTATTGCTGGTATTTTGCTTATACGTTTTGTCAAATACATTGTTGAGGTTTAAGCCCACACTGAGATCAGGTCTGATCGCGTATCGTCCCATTAAGTTAACCAAGGTATAGGCGGGTTGGCGATTATATTCAGCCACAATTCCTTTGGCACTGGCATCATAGATTTTACTTTGCCATTGGATGCCACCACCGAGGGTCCATTGCTGCCACTGATAACTGGTAAATAATTTTATATTGTGCTCAGGAATATCTGTTCTGAGTGGTTCACCATTTTGGTTTTCAGCATCGACATAGCTATAACCTGCTTGCATATTCCAATTGGGTAATAATTCTCCCGCTAAAATAAGATCTACCCCTTTGATTTTCGCACCATTGATAGCGATATAAGCTTGCTTACCATTACTGTTGATCACAGTGCCGTCTTTGATGGCAAAATTATCTTGTTTCATTTGGAAGTAAGCAGCGCTGGCATTGAGGCGACCATCAAAATAGCTACCTTTTAGCCCGATCTCAAAGCTATTACCTTCTTCTGGGTCTAAATAATTCCCCGCGCTATCTTCATTGCTGGATGGGTTGAAGATAGACGTATAGCTGGCATAGGCTGTATGTTGCGCATTGATGTCGTAAACCAAGCCGATATACGGTGTAAAAATACCGTTTTGTTTTTGCTGATTGGCTGTGACTTTACGTTCCCATTGGCTTACGCGGCTACCGACTAATAATTTTAGAGGGTCCAGCAATTGTAGATCTAAGGCGAAAAAAGCACCATACTGTTGCTCATCAACCAGATTACGACCAACTTCAGGCATATCTGGACGTTTGACTTGACCATTCCAGCCCTCAATCTGCACTGGCGTATAGTAACGGTTGTATTTGGGATCATCTGATTGAATGCGATAGCCATTGAAACCGACACTTAACTGGTGTTGACGACCTAAGGCATTGAAATGACCGGTACTATAAAGATCAAGTGAATGCACATCTGGTGAATTGCGCATACGCCCACTGGTCACAACCATTTGTCCTGGATGAAGAGTCGTATCTTTATTGACAACATAATCACTGTCATAGACGATACCACCAGAACCCGCTACCCCGTAAACGCGGTCGTTATCGGCATGGGTAAAGCTATAATTGGCAACACCTTTCCAGCCATTTTGAAATTGATGTTCTAAGCCGACAAATAGATTTATTTTATCGGTATCACTATAGGTCCATTCTGCAGCTGCATTGTCTTTACGACCAAAGTGTACAGGTTGGCGTATACGATCATGTGACACAAAAGGTAAGCCATGAGCTGTTGCTTGGTCTAAACGAATTTGTTGGGCGCTGAGTGCGGTACTCAAGATTGTATTTGGACTCAGATCAAAATCTAATGCGCCATAAAATAGAGCATTACGGCTATCGAAACGATCTTGTTGGCTACCACCTTGTGCATAGGCTGCAATGGCGCGACCACGAATCGATGCATCATCATTTAGTGCGCCGCCGACATCGATTTGGCTACGATAGTTATCCCATGAACCTGCTTGTACTTTGACTGAACCTGTTCGTTCAGCGCTAGGGCGTTTACGGACATAGTTAATACTGGCACTAGGTTGTCCTGAGCCATTGGTTAAACCATTGGAACCTTTAATCACTTCAACGCGTTCATAGATTGCAGAGTCTTCGATCCCCAACATATCTGAACCACCAAATGAAGCTGCAGTACTTGGAATGCCATCACGTTGAATATTCTGAATTGCAAAACCACGACTATAATAAGTGGTATAGCCCGCACCTAATTGTCCATACCGTACTACATTGACGCCAGGAACTTGTGCCAAGATGTCATTACTTGAATTGAGGTTTTGTTCATCAATTTGCTGGCTGGTTAGGGCATAGACACTTTGTGGCGTATGTTTGAGATCTAAGTCTAGCTTGTTGGTGGCAGTGGTTTTTTTGATGGTATAACCGATGTTATCACTTTGATTGGCATGCAATTCAATGGTCGGTAGAGCGGTATCTGTTTCCGCATAGAGTGTACTATTTATACTGCATAGGGTAATGCTCGCGAGCATCTGTGCGAGTGGAGAAATTTTAAAATTCATGACAAAAGTTCTAGCGTTAAGAAAATAAAAAGCAAATATAACAAATAATAACGCTTATCATTATTGTTATTTTTATTGGATTTATTTTTTAATTGAATAGCCGATTTGACTTTGATTGATATATCGAATTTAGCCAAGGTGTGGGGGATGACCATGTCTCGTGTTATGATTATCGAATTTGTTTTTATTCAATCTCTTAGCTTTTTAATTGTTGCTTGTGGCGTAACGCGGGGCATATGAGTAGAAAAAAAACCATGCCCCATGGCCATTAGCCCACAATATCGATTTTACTAGCACCGGCACCAATCGGATTGACTTGAATCTGTACGGGAATACGCTCATGCATCTCAGCAATATGGGAAATTAAGATCACTTTACGACCTTGGCTTTGTAAATGGTCTAGGGCATTCATCACCATATGTAAGGATGCATGATCTAAAGTCCCAAAACCTTCATCAATAAAGAGCGATTCAATTTTTAAGCTACCAGATGCCATATTGGCAATCGCCAAAGATAAGGCCAAGGCTGTTAAAAATGATTCACCGCCAGATAAAGAGGCGACAGCACGGACTTCGCCATCCATTTCATGGTCGATAATTGCCAGACTGAGGGAGTGATCAAGGCGTTTAAGCGTATAACGTTGTGATAGCTGTTGTAACTGCTGATTGGCATAAATGAGTAGCATATCGAGATGATACTGTTGGGCATAGTCACGAAATTTTTTTCCATTTTTATCGCCCATAAGATTAGAAATTTTTGACCAGCGATATTCTTGCTGCTGAATTTCTGTGATCTGTGATTGATATTGTTGTTGTTTTTCCTGATTACGGCGCTCTAAGTCGAGCTGTAGTTTCAGTTGTTCTTTATGTTGTTGTTGCTGCTGTAGGGCAGTTGCTGTGTGTTCAAGTCGCTCTAGCACGTGTGTCAGTGTATGGGGCGGCTGCGTTTGTTGGTGTAATTGTAGTTGTTCTTGCAAGCTCGCATGGACGGCTTGTATTTCATTATATTGCCCTTCAACGTGTTGTATATGTTCACGTATCTGCTGTTCTTGGTGACTATCAATGGTCAATAGCGCAGGAAATTGTGCCAGTGTGAAGTCTTGTTGGCTTTCACACCAGTGCTGTAGCTGCTGTTCTAGCTGTTCCAGACTTTGCTGTAGCTGTTGGAGTTGATGTTGTTCTTGATCACGCTGTTGTTTTTGCGTCAAATACTCTTGTTGAAGCTGTTCATAGCGTGGTTTGAGTGCGGCATAGTCTTGTTGTAACTGTTGTTGTTGCTGCTCATGTTGTTGCATCCACTCGCTGGCTTTGACCGCGGTGATTGCTGTAATTTGAGCGAGTTCTTGGTCTGCGTATTCAGCTTTTTGCCGCCCTTGTGTGGTAATGTCCTGACGTTGTTGCTCAAGTTGTTGGATGTTTTCTGTGCTATGTTGGCAACGTTGCTGACTGTGCTGTAGTTCGCGCTGTAGGCTTTGCAGTTGTTGTTCGCATTGACTGTACTGCTGTAGCTGTTGCTGACGTTGTTGCAGTTGTTGGCATAATTTCTTGATGTGTGGGATTGAAAAGTCTAGCGCTTGTTTTTCTGTTGTGTTGTCTAAGCTACTCAAGCTGAGTTCAATCTGTGCTTGTAAATGTTGCGCTCGCTCGATTTGCTGCTGTTGTTGTGCGGATTGACTGTGTAGTGTTTGCAGTTGTTGTTTGGCTGTATGAAATTGCTGACGTTGTTGTTCTGAGCTGTGCAACAGTGTTTGCTGCGTTGCGATAACTGCCTTGAGGTGTTCGGCCATGCTGAGTGTCGTTGGGCAAGCTGGTAGTTGAGCAATCTGCATATGTTGTGCAATGTCATGTTGTAACTGTTCAGCTTGCTGTGATAAAGCATGTATTTGTTGTTGTAACTGCTGCAATAAACTGTCTAAACGTGCTGCTTGTTGTTGGGCTTGTTGCCAGTGCTGTAGATGTTGTTGTTCTTGCTGTTCAGCCTGTTGTAACTGTTGTTGTTCTAGTGCGAGCAACATTTTGTTGGGTTGCTGCTGTGGGTCTAAATAGGGATGTTCCGTACTGCCGCAAACGATACAAGGCTGTTCGGGCAGCAATTGAGCACGCAATTTTTCGACACTTTCGGTAAAGAGTAAGCGTTGCTTGTGTAAAAAATGCTGTAGTTGTAGTCGCTCAGCCTTACTGGCTTGATAGTCTTGTTCAGCCTGTTGTTGTTGGGCTTGCTGTTGCGTCAGGGCTTGTTGCTGCTGTTGTTGCTCTAACTGTAAGGCATCACAGCGTTGCTGCACAGCATGTTGTTGGCTGTATTGTTGTTGCAAATGTTGTAGCGTGGTGATTTTAAGCTGTAAGTTTTCTCTTTGTTGTTGCAGTTGCTCTAACTGTTGATCGATCGCGTCTACATCACCATGTTGTTGCTGGTATTGGCTGATCTGCTCTAAGCATTGCCCAAGCTGTTGTTGGGCTTGTTGCATTGAGCCGATTTGCGCTGCGATTGGGCGATATTGCTTGATATAATGCTGAAACTGCTGAATGTGGACGCTAATACCACTATCCAGTGCTGCGAAGTGTTGAGATGAGTCGAGTGTTTGTTGCAGTTGAGCGAGGTTCTGCTGCAAGGCTTGCTGCTGTTGTTGCAACTGCTGGTTGTGCTCTACAAGAGGGCTGTGCTGTTGTTGGGCTTGCTCAATTTTGTAATGCAGTTCTTTATATTGTTTCTTTAGAAACTCTCTTTCTTGTAATGCCTGACGAATCAGAAGTAATTGCGGTTGATATTGTTGTTCAAACTGCTGCTGTTGTTGCTGTTGCTGTTCTAGCTGCTGGAATTGTTGCTGTATCTGAGTAAATTGCTGTTCTATTTGTAGAAACTTGGGCTGCTGTTGTTGTAACTGCTGCTCTAAGTGTTGTTGCTGTGCGAGGTCTTGTTGGTGACGATAAGCCAAAGGACGAATCTGTGAAAACAGCTGTAAGCGCTGAAGTTGTAAACGTTCGGCAGCCAAAGCTTGGGATTGCTGTTGTGCCTGTTGTAAGTCGTGTTGTTTCTGCGTGATATTCTGCTGTAATTGGCTTTGCCGTTGATACCATTGTTGAGCAATAATATCTTGTTGTTTTTGTTGCTCTAATTGCTGTTGTTCTGCAAGGCACTCTCGATATTGCTGTTCTAAGCTGTCGATCTGTTCAGGGCTAAGTCGCTCGATATGCCCTAAAATTTGTTCCAGTTGTTTCCGTTGTAGCTGGATGTCTCGACTTTTTTCAAAAGCCAGCTGACCAATTTTGGCATAAATATTGGAGTTGGTGAGATATTCAAGCAGTTCACCGCGTTCCTGATCACGTGCTTTTAAAAATGCGGTCACTTCCGACTGTGCCAATAGCACTGCACGGGTAAATTGCTCAAAACTCAGTTGAGTAATTTGTTGAATTTGCTCATCTACTGCTTTGATTTTATCGGCAATGAGTATTCCATCGCTAAGACAGCGCAGGCTGCGTTGAATATTTTGTAATTTTCCTTGAGGATTTTCACGCGCACGTTTAATTTCCCAACGTGCCAGATAATGCTTTTGATCGGGTGCAACAAAACATAACTCAGCAAAACCATGTGCACTGCCACGCCGTAAGACTGTTAATGGGGAATTGCTGGGAAGCTCTGAGCCATCGACATCGATCAGTTTGCCTTCACCATCCTTTAAGCGTGGAATGCGGTTAAATAAACTTAAGCACATGGCATCTAAGATGGTGGATTTACCCGCGCCGGTTTTGCCAGTAATGGCAATGAGTCCAGCACTTGCCAAGGGCTCACAACTGAAATCGATAAACTGCTCGCCTGCCAAAGAGGCTAAATTTTTAATTCGTATTGAAGTAATTTTCATGTCTAAGGTCTAACTCTGTGGGGCGCTTTACGATAGTGCTTGCTGTGCTTCAATGACCAAACTGGCAAAGTCTTGCTCAACGTCGGGATCGGCTTGGTAGCCTTGTTGTTGCCAGAGTTGTTGAAAGAGTTTATCTGGCGTAGGCGCTTCTAGCAGTAATTGTTGTTCGAATGACTCGGTATTGGACTGTTGCTGTGGGTATTTGCGAACAATACGCAGTAGACGATAACGATCCTCGGGTAATAAGTCTTCAAACTGTTGTCTTAAATTGAGTTGAGGTGGTCTAAGGCTATGGTATTCGATATCCAAATAACAACGTTGTTCTAATGGCAGCGGCTCACCTTGGGGGAGTTGTTGTAATTGTTGCAAAACTTCTTGTAGCTCACCTTGGATACGCTGTAGCGGCACACTGCGAGGGATGGCTAAGCGCGTTAGTTTTAAGCGTTGCTCGGGATCTTTTTCTGTTGGGTCAATGCTGACATCAAGCACTTGATGTTGGTATTTGACTTCACTAAAGGACAGAGGAATAGGCGAGCCACTATAGCGGATATGGCGCTGTTGCACGATCTGTGGCTTATGCAGATGACCCAGTGCGACATAATCGATTAGGTCATCAAACAGTGAGATTGATAAAGCTTCTTCATGCCCAATAATAATCGGGCGCTCGGAGTCAGAACTTTCCCCCCCTTGCATATGCGCATGTGACATTAAAATCAAGGCTTGTCCAGCTTGTTGCCGTTGTCGTGCTGCAGCGATCAGTTGTTGATGTAAATAAGCGATGGCATCTTGACTATGACGACATTGTTCATGCGCACTGGTAATTTCTGCTGGACGCAAATAAGGCAATGCCAAGCACCATGCCACAATGTGTTGTTCGCGATTATAAATAGGCTGCAATAAACTATCGAGATCAAGTGCTTGCTCTGCGTTACGCTGGATAACGCCAATTGCTTTGGCGCGATATTTGTCTAATAGCGGTTGTACTTGTTCGATGCGGTAGCCCGAATCATGGTTACCCGCGATCATGAGTGTTTGTAGGTGTGGCGCAACCCGATGAGCATCTGCTAGAAATTGATACAGTTGTTTTTGGGCTTGTGCGGCAGGATTGATGACATCAAAGATATCGCCGGCGATGAGCAGTGCATCTGGCTGTTGTGCCTCAATTTGTACAATAAGCCAGTCCAGAAATTGCTGATGCTCATAATAACGCGAGTGATTGTAGAAGTATTGCCCTAAATGCCAATCCGAAGTATGAAAGAAACGTACACTCATCGATAGAACCACACTACACAGCAAAACACAGGAGTAGCAGTATAACGCGAATTGTAATGGGGCGGCATGCTAGAACGCAGGACAACTGCATAGCATGACAATGGGCATGCTCTTTGTGCGATGATTGGTGACTTAGTCATCTGGGGATCTGTGTAAAAAGTTAGATCAATACAAAAGTGAGATAAATAAAAGCCGACGATTCGAGTGATGGTAAATCGCCGGCTTAATACTTCTTGAATCAGAGATAATCAATTCTTGAAGCAAGTGTTGCTTTTAATCGCTATGAAGGAAGGTCTCCGAATATATTTGTCGATGCCAGTACAAATAGAAAACGGTTGCTGCAGACCTTATACTTCTAATAACGTTGTCCATATTGCTTTGGTTGACATAGATTTTAAAAAAAACTGAATTTTTTCTATACTGGAAGAAATATGCCAAAAGGGGAAGCTTGTGCGTGGTTTAAGTATTTATTTTTTATGGTTTTTTGTTTTTTGTCTATTGTTTAGCCTATTGGGTGGCATGGTTATTAGTCTGTTAAACCCAGATTTGGCGATGGGCTTATTGGCAGTACCCTATTTATTGGCGATGATTGCGACCTTATACGTTTTTTTGAAAAAACAGCGCCAAGCACCGACGACACAACAACGTTTATTACTTTCTTTTGGCTATATCGTGATATTTTGGCTGTATAGTGCCGCGGGTATCGTGAGTACGATTTACTATTTTTCTCGTCAGGACGCACAAATTTGGCAAGAGTTCTTAGCCAATATCCAAAATCTACAGTTTTTGTTTTTTATCTTGGTGGTGGCCTTGGCTGTGAGTTTGCCGCTATTTTTTGTGACATCTTGGTTTTATGGACCGCAAGCACAACGCATGGCGGCACAGATGTTTAAACAATAACTAAACTATTTTAGACGTCGCTGTTTTTTAGTAAATATTTTATAAATAACAGTTTTTGATGTCAGGGCTTAAACCTAATGCACCTCAACCCGATTGTTGCGATGGGGGATCAGCTTGAATGTTGTTGATCCCTTGCCGTGAGGTCAAGCTGACTTAACAGGTCTAATGTGCTTTCTGCATAATAAAATTGACTTAAATAATGCCGTGCCCGTTGTTGTAGATAGGACTGTTGTAACATTTGAGCAAATATCGGTTGCAATAACGGAGACAATTGTTCAGCCACTAAGTTGTCATCAATATTTAAATCATTGAGGATAGATGCCATGGGTTTTTCCTGATTACGGACATACCAGGTATAAGCACCATCATGTAATTGTTGCGCCAGATATTCACTTTGTCGTAAATAATCCCAAATTTCATGCCCAAGTGCTACGGTATGCGGCAAATCTTCTAGGCAAATATAATCTTGTAGTGTACTAAGTGGTAAACCTTTGATTTTGTGCCATAAGCTAGCTTGTAGATGATAAAGCCGTTCATCATCTAAGTGTTGGTTAATAATTTTTTCACTGAGTTCACTGATGCGCAGCAGATTTTTTTGTAGATAATTGCGTACAGTATCGTCAATATTACTGTCAGTAACGCTTTCAAAGACGGATTTACCCATTTTCATAAAACGCCCAACGCCAGGTACTTTTTTATTGACGATGGTATTGTCGATATACTCTTGAATGGACTGATGAATGACCTGACTGAGCATGGTGGTAAAGGCGGGTTGTTGCACGATACGCTGGATTAATTTTTGACGATGTTGGCTTTTATCTGCGACATAGCGCGCGATTTTGTCGATGGTCAAGACCGGTAAAATATCCTGCACCGTGGTGTCATGATTTAGAGGATGACACAGCGCAAAATGAATATGTGTGCTGATTTGTTGGATCAGGCTGTCGCTGGCAGGACGTTGTAAAATTTGTGCTTTTAACAGCGCGAAGATATCTGGAAATTGCCATATATCTTGTAGTGCTTGCTGTTTAAACCATTGATAAAAGGCTAGGAACTCGTCATGTACCGTATTATCTTGAGCGAAACAATCTGTTAGGAATGCTAAATGCGCGTCGATGAGTTGTTCAATTTGAGGATGTGACATGACAAGTTCCTATGGTGCCTCACAAGGCTCAGTCGCGAGCATTTAAGGCGTGGTATTTTTTTGCAAGAAGACTAAGTATTGTTCGATGACCCGTTCTGGTGCTTCAACAATGGGCACATGACCAACGCGCTCTAGCAGAACAGGGGGCTCAGGTTTGTGTAGCATCTGTTGCAATTCCTGCGCGGCTTCAACCGTAATGATTTGATCTTGTTTTCCCCAAATAATCAAGGTTGGCGCATTAATTTCTCTGACCATTTTGGCGAAAGAGCTATTGGTATATAACTTATTGAGTTCGATAAGCTGCTGAATGACCTTATTATTCATGTCAGATTGACTGATTAACATTTTTTCTTTTTGTTGAAATAAAACAGTCGGCATAAACGGTGGATCATACATGACTTTTTTAATCATATAGCGCATATCACCAGGTTTTGAAACCACGAGCTCTTTGATCGCCATAGGGTTTTTGATATAAGGGCTATGATTATTCTGATAAATACCACCACTGCTGACCAGCATCAAACTTTGAATGTCATCTGGATATTGTGCCGCGTAAAACATCGCAATTACACCACCCAGCGAATGCCCTGCAATATTCAGGTTGTCTTGAATATGAGCAGCCTCAATAAAACGGCGTAAATGCTCTGTTACATTGGGCACCGAGAAATCAAAATGAGCTGGGGTTTGTGTTTCTGCACTGGTCGGTAAATCAGGGATAATGACATGGTAGTAAGGGGTAAGCGCATGTGCGACTTCATTCCAAGTATCACGACTACTGGCAAGACCATGGATCAGCAACAAGGTCGGCTTGGCCGGATCTCCGCCTTCGCTATAGGTCCAAACAACATCACCAACGTGCAAGGTTTTGTTTTCTAATCCCGCCCAACGCCGTTGTTCGTTGAGAATGTTGTGATAACGCTCAACCGCAACAGATGGTGTTTGGGCATGGCTCGTCTGAATAAACAGTTGATTGCCACTAAGCAGTACAGCAAGCGTCAATAAACTGTTGTTCAGTAATGGCAATATATGCTTGGAGAGCATTGTCGTCATATATGGCTTCCCTTAAACAAAGGGGCTCATTATATAAAAGCAAAAGGCAGATGGTGCAGCTTATGTGCGTTGTTGCTTAAATAGTGCAAGTCTTGGTGATTATTAATCCGTTGGTTGATCTACATAATTTTATTAAAACTGTCGATTTATCCTTTGAATTTAAGCCTTTTTAACCAACAAAATAGCAATCTTGGGCGTTTAAGCCACGATTAATTCCGGCGGATAAATTGTAACAGAGTATATTTTTTATCAGTGACATTTAAATAATTGATCTTTAAGATAGCAACATCATGGCTAAATGGAACAAACATGCTAACTGCTCAAGAAGCATTACTCAGATTGAAACAAGGGAATTTGCGCTTTACCAGTGGTGAAACCAATTATCGCCAAGTCTTGTCTCATCAAGAACGCGCTGATTTGGCAGAAGATCAACACCCATTTGCAATTATATTGGGGTGTTCTGATTCGCGTGTACCCGCAGAGATTGTATTTGACCAAGGGCTTGGTGATTTATTTGTGATTCGTGTGGCTGGAAATGTGGTAGCACCGTCACAGGTGGGAAGCGTTGAATTTGCGGCTGAACAATATTCTTGCCCCTTAGTGGTGGTACTCGGACACAGTCATTGTGGTGCGATACAAGCCACGATTAATGCCCTAACCAATCCCAACACGCCGCCTTCTGCCAACTTAATGTCTATTGTCAATCGGGTACGTCCATCTGTAGAAATTTTGATGCAGACCGAACTCAAAGATGACTTAAGTAAGCTGTCTAAACACGCGGTACGCTCCAATGTGTTTGCTTCGGTCAATCAATTACGCCATGGCTCAGCTGTGCTCGAAAGTTTGATTGCCAAAGGGCAGTTAAAAGTGATTGGTGCAGAATATTCTTTGGAAAGTGGTGAAGTAGAATTTTTTGATTTTTAACATCTGTGCCTATATCTTCTGTGTTTATCGCTATAGGCACTGGTGATGTAACATACTGCTCGAGAGGAGTATGTTGCAATGATCGTCGCATCACCTTGATACGACGATGATCTATAGGAGCTGTGTTTAATGGTTCGGGATATACTGTAAAATTTCTTGCCAATAGGGTTTGATCTCAGCCAGTTGGCTGAGATTGTATTGATAAAAACCATAACAGAGCGCAGCACTCAGCAATAACACCAAGTATAGGTAAATGCGTGGTAGGGCATAATATTGTATGCCATACCAAAGCAATGTGAGTAGAGCACCCATCAGCATTCCACCCACATGGGCAGCATTGTTAATACCAGGCATCAATATTCCAAAAGCCAAGTTAATCAGCATAATGCTAAAAAAAGACTTGCGATTGAGTGCCAAAGGCTGTCTCGGTAAGATCGGTAGAAATGCCAAACAGGTTAAAGCGCCACCTAGACCCATAACAGCACCAGATGCACCTGCTGCGACACGGGGTATTAAGTCTGGATTGATTTCGTTGAGTTGTAATAATTGCTGACTGTGTGAGATATCGATATAACCGCTTAATAAACTTCCTGCAATACCACAGAGCATATAAAGCCCAATATAGTACACACGGCCAAAGAGCTGCTCAGCCAAATTGCCAAAGATAAACAGTGCCCACATATTGAGCAGAATATGCATAAAGCCAAAATGAAAGAACATACTGCTGACTAAACGAAAAGGCTGTTGTAAATAGGTCAAAGGTGCATAGTCGGCACCCCACCGTATTGCATCCACAGTACTCGGATCTTGAATATTGACCCCACTGAAAACTTGCCACACAAATAAAGCAACATTTATTGCGATCAATAGCAGCGTGATTTTTGCATAGTGGGTTGGGCTTTGTGTAAAATGCGGGGGCATTGCTGCTGACATAGGCGAATCATAATGATTGGTTAAATATTGGCTACAGCTTAGCATGAAATTTTCTAAAATCGATTTGAGGCAACGTACGATTACATGAAAGCTTTTTTGGTTCGAGCACTGGCAGTCATGATCGTGTGTGTGCATGCTATGCAACTATGGATTTTGGGAAGCTTAATCTGGTGGCGTAGCCATGCTGTTGACAGCACCATGTTGATGCGTTTGACCTATTATCAAGACTTTAAACCGTTGAAACATCAATGGGTCGATTATTCAGAAATCAGTGTTCATATGAAGCGTGCCGTTTTGGCTGGAGAGGATGGTCGTTTTATTTGGCATCACGGTTTTGATTGGAAAAGTATTGAATTAGCCCTGCAGCGTAATTTTGCTCAAGAACATATTCAAGCGGGTGGCTCGACGGTTAGTCAGCAATTAGCCAAGAATTTATTTTTATTTAATGGACGTTCGTATTTACGTAAAGGGCAAGAAGCAATTATTACCGTGATGATGGAAAAATTATGGTCGAAACAGCGTATTTTAGAGGTTTATCTCAATAGTGTAGAGTTCGGTGAGCATCTTTTTGGTGTTGAAGCCGCAGCGCAATATTATTTTAATTGCTCAGCGCAACAACTTTCGCGTGATCAAGCTGCATTTTTGGCAGCATTATTGCCCAATCCTAGCTATTATCAACAGCACAGAAATGATAAAAAATTCAAGGCAAGACAAAGATTTATCTTAAAACATATGGCCGGCACACCGATTCCGAACTGAGCAGTTCAATTTCCTGCTAACAGATTATTTTTTATACAAAAAGTTATGAAATCGTCACAAATTTGAAGCATACTTAAGTTGTATCACTTTATCTCAGGGCAGTGGCATGAACAACGCAGTTAATAATATCGCGACAGAATATTCTTATAATGAGCGGTATATCAATCGGGAGTTATCGATCTTAGATTTTCATTTGCGCGTCCTAGAACAAGCAGTCGATCCTTTGCATCCTTTGCTAGAACGTTTGAACTTTCTACAAATTTTTACACGTAATATGGATGAGTTTTTTGAAATCCGTGTTGCTGGGGTGATGGAACAATTGTCTTTGGGCAATGAAAGTCGTAGTCCTGATGGTCTTACACCGAAACAGGTATTAGAAACGATTTCTAAAACTGCGCATGCTGCGATTGAGCGTCAATATCGCATTTTAAATGAAGAAATTTTACCAGCGCTCCGTCAGGAAGATATTTGTTTTCTACGTCGAGGTGAGCTGTCTCCGGCACAGTCGGTTTGGGTGAAAAAATATTTCCAAGAACAAGTTGCCCCAGTACTGACTCCGATTAGCTTAGACCCTGCACACCCATTTCCACGATTGGTCAATAAAAGCCTGAACTTTATTGTGACTTTGGAAGGGAAGGATGCTTTTGGACGTCATATCGATTTAGCGGTTGTGCCTGCGCCACGTTCTTTGCCACGGGTGGTACGTTTGCCTGATGATTTAACCGAAGGCAAAGAACATTTTGTGATGTTGTCGGCGATTATCCATGAGCATGTGTCTGATTTATTTCCCGGTATGACTGCGACGGGCTGTTATCAATTCCGTGTGACGCGTAATGCTGATCTTGCATTAAATGAAGATGTGGATGACTTAGCCAAAGCGTTGAAAGGTGAGCTAAACTCGCGACGTTTTGGTCGTGCAGTCCGTTTAGAAGTCACTGAAAATTGTCCAACGCATATTTATGAGTATTTATTACATCGTTTTGATTTGGACTTAGAGCAACTGTATAAGGTCAATGGACCTGTAAACTTGGCGCGTTTGGTGTCTAATTTTAAACGTCCACATTTGCGTTATGATTCGCATACCCCGATTTTACCGAAGGTTTTAAAGAAGACGGAAAATATTTTTGCTGCCATGAAAAAGCAAGATATTTTACTGCACCATCCCTTTGAATCTTTTGCACCGGTGATTAATTTACTGCGTGAAGCCGCACGTGATCCACAAGTATTGGCGATTAAACAAACACTTTATCGTAGTGGGGTTGACTCTGAGATTGTACAGGTGTTGGCAGAAGCCGCGCGTAATGGTAAGGAAGTGACGGCTGTTATTGAGCTGCGTGCACGTTTTGATGAAGAGTCCAATATTGCCGTTGCCAATGTATTACAAGAAGCGGGTGCAGTGGTGGTATATGGCATCGTGGGTTATAAAACCCATGCCAAAATGATTTTAGTGGTACGCCGTGAGCAGAATAAACTCGAACGTTATGTGCATTTGGGGACTGGAAACTATCATGCCGGCAATGCGCGTATTTATACTGACTATGGTTTATTAACCACAGACAAAGAATTATGTGAAGATGTACATCGTATGTTCCAAGAATTGACTGGAATGGGGAAAATGCCGAAACTGAAAAAGTTATTGCATGCACCTTTTACGCTACATACGCAGTTATTACATTTTATTGACGATGAAATTGCCAATGCCAAAGCAGGTAAGCCTGCGCATATTATTGTCAAGGTCAATGCACTGACTGAAGTACAGTTAATTAATAAACTCTATGAAGCCTCTCAAGCTGGTGTACAGATCGATTTAATTATCCGTTCGATTTGTTGTTTACGTCCAGGTTTACCAAACTTATCGGAGAATATTCGCGTGCGTTCAATCGTGGGACGTTTCCTCGAACACACACGGGTTTATTATTTTAGTAATAATGGTCAGGCTCGTATTTACTGTTCTAGTGCAGACTGGATGGACCGTAATTTATTTAACCGTGTTGAAGCCTGTTTCCCTGTAGATGATCCTGTTTTAAAGAAACGTATTTATGAACAAGGTTTATTGAACTATTTACAAGATAATCGCCGTGCGTGGACTTTAAATGGCGATGGAACTTGGCAGCGTGTTGAAAAAGCTGAAAATCAAGAATCACACAATGCCCAGCAAATTTTAATCGATACGATTGTTTAAGATTTAAGATTTAAGATTTAAGTTAAGCTTTAAGCGCATAAAAAATCCCCATTGCATTGCAGTGGGGATTTTTTATGCAGCGTTTAGTTTAATAATCGTGATGTCGCGATGTGTTGTGCGATTAATTGCGTCCCATAACACCACGAATGGTATTCATAATATCGGCAGGTAAGACCACGGTTTTACTGTTATTGGATTTCGCCATATCTTGCATGGCTTTGACATATTGTTCACCCAGTAAGTACGCCACAGGAATTTCTTTATCGCCTACCGCAGTGGTGACCATGCTAATCGCTTTTTGAGATGCTTCAGCCAACACCACTTGCGCTTCTGCATCACGACGTGAAGCTTCCAGACGACCATCGGCTTCTAAAATCGCAGCTTGTTTTTCACCATCGGCTTTGGTTACGGTAGCACGACGTTGACGTTCTGCTGCAGCTTGTGCTTCCATCGCTGCTTGCATGGTGGAAGACGGCTGAATGTCTTGAATTTCAACAGTTTTGAGAGTAATGCCCCAGTCTGAAATATCATCGGAAATCGCAGCTTTTAATTTGGCTTTGATATGATCGCGAGAAGAGAGCGCATCATCAAGATCCATTTCACCGACGATGGAACGAAGCGAAGTTTGCACCATATTTTGAATGGCCCAAGAATAGTTTTCGATGCCATACACTGCTTTTTCTGGTGTGGTCAAATTAATATATGCCACAGCATTCATTAATAACACTGCGTTATCACGGGTAATGACTTCTTGTGATGGAATATCCAAGACAATATCTTTGGTGGTGACTTTATAAGAGACTTCATCAATATAGGGAATGACGAAGTTTAGCCCGGGTTTAAGGGTGGAATGGTATTTACCGAGACGTTGTACAATCCATTTATAGCCTTGCGGTACAATCCGAACGCCTTTATAAATGGTAATGGCCACAAAAAGTACCAGTACTAACGCACTGATTGATCCTGGTCCCATAATGAATCCTCACAATTAAAAGTTATTGTTGAAAAGTCTCTTCATGAAAATTTTCTAAATTCGCATCATAAAAAATAAATGCCAGCTTAGTGGGGGGCTTGGCTGCTATAGGGTTTCACCACCAAGTCATTGCCTAAAATATCGGTGACGATGACGCGATCACCAATGGCAACTGTGGCTAAACACCGACACATCCATTCATCACTCCCCAATAATGGCATTGGAAAACGGACTAGAATTTGCTCATGGTCTAAATGGGTTTGGATGACCATCCCAATTTGACCGAGCGTGGCTTCTCGTGCGAGACCCGCTTTGGTTTTATCTTTAGACAGCGGTTTAATATACTTAAACCAGATCAACGTGCAGCTAATGGCAATAATAATCCACAGCATACACTGCATAACAAAACTCATGCTTGGAAATAAGGCAAATAATAAAGCGACGATAATCGCTGCAATACCAAACCATAATGCGGCAAATGCGGGTAAAATCAATTCTGATAAAATCAAAATGATCCCCAAAACAAACCAATGCCAAGGTTGCATGATAAATTCCATACCAAATACCATGATCATCATTTTTATATACTCTAATGGGTAGACGCGAATGTTTTATCATTGACTGTAGCAGATGGGGTATACATTACAGTGTTTGATGGTGATTTGAGGCGAATTGGCATAACGCGTATAAACAAGTATAAAAACTATAAAATATAAACATCAGTGCTAAGCTTAAAGCAAGCTGAGATATTCATCTACAGCTTGCTTTAAAAATACAACAAATGAATATAAGCCTAGAACTTAGCACGTGGTGCGGGTTGTAATGCTGCAGGGGAGTTTTTAAAGTTTTGGATGGCACTTTGAATGGCAGTAATTTTAGCTTGTGCGGCTTTTTCACCTTCTAAAATCGCTTGATTGCTGGCTTTTAAATCAAGTGTTCCTAAATGCCCCACTTTGGGTTGAATCACCACCGTGGCTTTTGATAATTCTTGGTTAATACTTTGCTGACCCATAATATTAATGGTCTGATCCAGTAAGCCCCACATATTCATGCTTTGATTGGCTGCAGGACGGGCAGAAATATCGACGGCAATCACAATATCTGCCCCCATATCTCGCGCAGTCTGTACTGGAATAGGGCTTACCAATCCGCCATCGACATATTCTTGCGTACCAATTTTAGTCGGAACAAAGACATTGGGAATACTACATGAGGCACGTACCGCTTGACCGGTATTGCCTTTGATAAACTCAGCTTTTTTTCCGCTGTCTAAACGGGTTGCTACGGCAGCAAAGCGTATTGGAAATTGTTCAATGGCCTTATTGCCCACCTGACGGTTGATATAATCTTGTAATTTTTGTCCTTGGACGATGCCACGGCTGTTAAGGGTTAGATCGCGTAAGTCTGACTCTTTGAGTTGTAGGGCAAGTTGCTGCATCTGATAAGGGCTTTTACCACTCGCATAAATACTGCCAACAAAACTCCCTGCGCTGGTCCCAGTGACAATTTTGGGTTTAATACCGTGAGATTCAAGCACTTTAATCACCCCAATATGGGCAAAACCCTTGGCTCCACCGCCACCGAGGGCGAGTGCAATGACGGGTTGACGTGGGGCAATGTGTGTGGTGTTTGCAGATTTTTGGCTGAATTTGTCACAGCCAGCGAGACTCAAGCTCAGTAGTGCGACAGCACCACAAGTTTTGATAGGATTTAGCATAATCTCATTTTGACGCGTTAAAATGTTTGACACATATCAACAGATAATGCCTGCTATTTCTAGCTATTTTTCCAACGTTTTTGTAAAAGGTTTTGAGAGCCAATGCGAATTTTTTGCGGAAAAATTGCCCCGATAATAGTCAAGAATCTTTGCTAGATCAGCCTCATAGTCTCCAGTGGGGTGGAAGACCGCTAAGACACGAATGCTTTTATTGGCATAATCCAAAGCAAATATCACAATGGGTAAATTGGCCGCTTGCGCAATATGATAAAAACCGCTTTTAATTTTGGTTGCGGCTTTACGTGTTCCTTCTGGCGCTATACCAATCCAAATTTTGTCATGTTGCTGGATTTGCTCAACGATTTGCTGAGTCATGCCTTGAGGGCTTTCGCGGAAAATTGGAATAACCCCCATCCAGCGATAGAAATTTTTTAGGGGTCCTTTGAGCAGACTATGTTTGCCAAATATAGTCAGCCGTATACCTAAGCCCAGCATCGCCAAGAAGCCATACCAAGCATCATAATTGGAGGTATGCGGCGCAACGATTGCAACTGCTTTGGCAAGATTGGGAATCTCACCCTGTAGTTGCCAACCTTGCGCTAAAAAAAGATTTTTAAATAAGGCACGGCTGAAACGATTGCCACGTTGCGGGGGTTGATCTAATAGTGTTGGGAACTTGGTAGACTGCGTTGCTGCTGATACTGCTTTTGTAGCGCTGTTTTTTGTAGCACTTTTTTTTATAGACATTGTATAACACACATCCATTGTGATCGGTAAAGCGCTACAGCATAATTCAGTCCTTTCGATCTAGCAATTGCAGATCATGATGAAGCGTAAATCAAGATAGGGGAAAGCTGTGCAACCCAGCTCAACGCAATTGCAACATGCATCACTGTATGTCTTACTGTTTAGTTTGTATTGGGCACAAGGGTTGCCCGTGGGCTTTATGACCCACGCATTGCCTGTGATTTTACGCTATGAAGGGGTTTCTTTGGCTCATATTGGTGGTTTTGGTGTATTAATGTTGCCTTGGGCAATTAAAGCATTATGGGCGCCGTGGGTCGATCGTTATGGCTCAAATCGTTATGGGCATTATCGAAGTTGGATTTTAGTCACGCAGTTGAGTAGTGTGCTGCTCTTGACGGCTTTGGCCTTTTTCCCCATCGCTCAGTTGTATCAGACGCATTTGCTTTTGGTATTTTTTATTGCGCTGCTCTGCCTCAATAGTTTGGGTGCAACCCAAGATATTGCAACCGATGCATTGGCTGTACATAGCTTGTGCTCCGACAATATGCACTGGGGCAATATGCTGCAAGTGATCGGTTCACGTTTGGGCTTTATCGTTGGGGGCGGAGTTATTTTATGGATGCTGGACTGGTTAAACTGGCAATGGAGTTTTTTATTATTGGCAGCCTTGGTGCTGTTCAACAGTATCCCGATTCTAAGGTATAAAGAAAAAGAACATCAAAACAAAACGCAGCTGAGGCAAAAGCCTAATTCGCCCATTGCGAACACAACCCTATTCTATGCCATAAAAGCTTATTGGGCATATTTTCGGCATCACCCGATCTTATGGGCTTGGTTTTGGGTTCTACTCAGTATGAAAGTGACAGATGGTTTGTCGGGACCAATTTTAAAACCATTATTGGTTGATTTAGGTTTAAGCCTGAGTCAGATAGGGATTTATATCACTATGTTTGGTGCTGCGGCAGCATTAGTCGGTGCATTATTGGGAAGTCTAGGAGTACAGTATTTAGGGCGACGTTGGGCTTTATTGTTGTTCTCTGTTTTAAAGTTAGCCAGCTTGGCTGCTTTTGTTTACTTAGCGGCGTGTTATGAACAGAAACAGCATATCGCACCACTGTGGATTTATATTCTCAATGCATTGGAGGATTTATTTTCAGCCATGTTGTTGGTGGTGGTACTGACTTTGGTGATGCGTTATAGCCGTAAACAGTATGCTGCTACCGATTTTAGCTTACAAGTTTCTATCATGGCATTGGTCAGTGGTGCTTTATATAGTCTAAGCGGCATGCTGGGCGATTTACTGGGCTATCAAGATTATTTAACGCTGATTAGCTTGCTCGGAATCGTATTGTTGTGGCCCATTTATAACTGGTTTGCTCAAACAGGAAAAACAGGTCGGAAACACGGGCAGGAAAAAACAGATTGGAAAAAATAACATGCGTATTTAAAGGTTGTAAATTATGCATTTAAATACTGGAAACAGTTTTAAATCTCTATATAAAAGATAAGTTATTCAATATATTAAGTGCGCTCAAATAAAGTTGGTCTAAGGATTCAAAGTAAAAAACCAGAATAAATAGACCAACATCAACATTTAACAATACAACAAGTGAATACGGCAATCTTAAGTCTTTTTTAAGTTTGATTGTCTATATTTATTCTGTTTAAAGAATTGATCTCAATTATGCAAAAAAACCTACAAAAAAGGCAAAATAAGCGCATTACACTGTCGTTGGGAAGCCTGAATTTGATTTTAGCCATCTGGATTGCTGGTGTATTGAATTTAACTTTTTTTCAGCATGTTTATGCTTTAACACCTTATCAAGGCATCAAAGCTTATCTATTTATTGCGGCAACAGTAGTCATTCTTGTTGCTTTCTATAATTTTATTTTTCAGTTCCTACAATGGCGTCGCAGTTTTAAATGGCTTGCGGTGATTTTATTGCTGCTTGCTGGGTTGAGTGCTTATTTTGTGAGCTCACTGGGTATCGTTATTAGCGCAGATCAAATTCAGAATATTATGCAAACCGACCATACCGAAGCACGAGATCTTTTGTCGTGGCGCTTAATTGGTTGGTTTCTCTTGATGGTGTTATTGCCGATTTTATTACTTCTGTTCATGGTGAGTATTAAAGAACAGACTTATCTACAAATCGTGCGGCATAAGCTTGTCAATGCTTTGCTATCATTGGCATGTATTTTGGCGCTGTTATTTATTTTTTATGTCGATTATGCCGCGATCTTTCGTGAGCATCGCAGTTTAAAAGGATTAATTTCACCGCAAAATACTATTGCAGCCAGTTATTCTTATATAAAACATAAAATACCACAAAAAAACCAGCCTCTATTGCGCTATGGGCTAGATGCTCATCTATTGCAAAAAGTAGTTGCTGGGCAAAAAGCCAAATTACTGGTCATCGTGGTGGGTGAAACAGCACGGGCAGAAAGTTTTTCTCTAAATGGTTATGCTCAAGACACCAATCCATTATTGGCAGCACAAACGGATTTAATCAATTTCAGCCAAGCCAGTTCTTGTGGTACTGCAACAGCAGTATCGGTGCCCTGTATGTTTTCAGGAATGCCACGGGTAGAATATGATGAACAATTAGCCAGTCATCGAGAAGGCTTATTAGATATTGCGCAACGTGCTGGTTATAAAGTGACTTGGATCGACAATAACTCGGGGTGTAAAGGAACCTGTGATCGCGTAGAACGCTATGTGATTCCTGCTGCCATTACACAGAAATGGTGTCAGGGCAAAGAGTGTTTGGATGGTATTTTAATCGATAGTCTGACAGATTATTTAAAACAGATCGCTATAGATGATACGCAACCGCGGTTGCTGGTTTTACATCAGCTGGGGAGTCATGGACCCGCTTATTATAAACGTATACCACCAGCGTTTAGAAAATTTAAGCCGACCTGTGATACTAATGCAATTCAGGGCTGTAGTCGTCAACAGTTGCTGAACAGTTATGATAATACCATTTACTATACCGATTATATTTTGAATCAGTTGATTGAGGTCTTAAAACAGCAGTCGAGTCATCAGACCGCATTATGGTATTTATCAGATCATGGAGAATCGACAGGAGAAAAAGGCATGTACTTACATGGTGCGCCGTATCGTTTCTCACCCAGTCAACAAACCCATATTCCAATGTTGATATGGTTTTCATCGAATTGGCAGCAGAGCAATCCAGGGCAGTATGGTTGTTTGCAGAAACTCAAAGACCATGCAGTCAGTCAGGATAATTTATTTCCAACGACATTAAGCTTATTAAATATTGAGTCTAAAGTGATTGATCGTCATTTCGACTTAATGCAGCAGTGCTCCACAACTGAATCAGGGTAAATTGCACATGACCAGAATATTAATGATAGAAGATGACTTTATGATTGCTGAGTCGACAATGACTTTATTGCGATTACAGCAATTTGAAGTCGTCTGGGTAAATAATGGTCTGGATGGTTTAAAGCATGTTGCACAGCAAGAGTTTGATTTGGTGTTGCTGGATTTAGGTTTGCCTTTAATGGATGGCATGCAGGTATTAAAGCAAATTCGGCAAAAAGCACATCACTTGCCCGTGCTGATTATTTCAGCACGGGATCAGGTGCATAATCGGGTGGCTGGTTTAAACCAAGGTGCCGATGATTATCTGGTTAAGCCTTATGCATTTGATGAACTGTTTGCGCGTATTATGGCATTGTTGCGTCGTAGTGATGCCTATCGCACCACACAACCAGAGAAACTGAAGCGTGGTGATTTAGAATTAGATGTTGAACAACACCTTGCTTTGTGGCGAGGTGAGCCGTTGGAATTATCAAATCGTGAATGGGCAATTCTGATTCCATTGATGACACATCCCAATAAAATATTTTCTAAGACAGATTTAGAAGATAAGCTGTATGCGTTTGATAGTGAAATCAACAGCAATACCATAGAAGTTTATGTGCATCATTTACGTGTCAAACTCGGTAAAAACTTTATACGAACCATTCGTGGCTTAGGTTATAGACTGGGTCTGAGCACCCAAGCATAGGATGGTTTCATGTCATGCCCAGACAACATTATTCCTTAAAGCGTCGTTTAATTTTATATACTTCTTTGTTTAGTTTAATTTTGGGTGCGATTTCATTGTTTACGTCTTATCGGATTGCACTCAATGAAATTAATGAAATATTAGATGCGCAAATGGTGTATTTAGCACAGCGTGTCTCGCTCAATTTAAGACCCATGCGTAGTCATTATGATGAGAATAAACACTATCGGGAACAAGATTTATTGGTAGATGTTTGGGCCTATGGTGACCGTGATTTACATCATACCACTGATGGACAGAATTTACTTTTAGCAGCACAGCGTCAGGCTGGTTTTTACTGGCATGAGAGTGCCAATGAGCAATGGATTAGCTATATTATTCCAACAGCAGAATATCAGATTCAGATCAGTCAACAAGTCGAGACGCGACAAAATTTAGCATGGCGTTTGGCAGGCAGTATGTTGTTACCATATCTGATGATTTTCCCTTTGGCGCTGTTGGGAATGGTCTGGATTGTACGGCGTAATTTTAGACCATTAGATGATTTTAAAATGGATTTAGCACAACGTAGTTCCAATGATCTAGAACCGATTCAAGATCAGCATTATCCACAAGAACTGCTGCCCACCATTCAGGAAATGAACTATTTATTTGCACGGATTTCTAGTGCCCAACAAGAACAACGTCAGTTTATTGCCGATGCTGCACATGAATTACGTACCCCGATTACCGCATTAAATTTGCAGATCCAAATTTTATTAAATGAAAACGCAGACCATCATAATCTCGATAAACTCAGTCAGGGCTTAGCGCGTATTCAACATTTGGTGAGTCAATTATTGTTATTGGCAAAACAAGATGCTGCTTTTGATCTATTAGCGCAATGCAGCGATTTTAAGGTCAATGGCGTGGTATTACAGTGCATGGAACAATTAATCCATTTAGCCATGCAAAAAGATATCGATATGGGGTGGACACAAAATCAAGATGTCATGCTGCATAGTGTGGAATATTCGGTGCATTCTATTGTCTATAATCTATTAGACAATGCCATTAAATATACCCCACAAGCGGGTATTATCAATATTGCCGTAGGACCCGGACCAGAATCTGTAGCCCGTATTGTGATTGAAGACAGTGGACCTGGCTTGCCTGAGGCATTATATGAAAAAGTATTAAAACGTTTTTATCGTGTCCATCATCATGTGGCGGTTGGCAGTGGATTGGGTTTGGCCATTGTAGATGCTGCCATTCAGCAACTGGGCGGGCGTTTAGAACTGGGGCGTAGTGGTGAATTAGGCGGTTTAAGGGTACAAGTGGATCTGCCTATGTTAGATCAGAGCGTGCCCAACAGCAGCTCATCCAATCCCACGGCATAATGTCTCAGTCTATAGCAACATCAACATTGCTCTTCGGCAGAGATTGAGCTGAGATGTTTGCGCTGCTTGAGCTCAGTCTGCTGGAGAGAACAGCTGTTATTTTAAGCCGTGGGCAATTGTGATGGACGATATTTCTCAAGGATTTGAAAGAATAGTAAACATTGTTGAATACGCTGCCCATCATGACCAATACGCTTAAAGTTAAAACGATTGGCCCAACGCAGTTTATTGCCGACATCCCGTATATGCTGATAGACCGCAGGATGGTTTTGTACGCAGGTGCAAATCATTTCACTAACCTGTTGTAGTTCTTGTTCATCAAAAGCGCGGACTGTCGAAAATAAAAAGCATAACCAGTCTCGAGCCTGACAGGTTGCAATATCCAGTACACGACCTGGATCTGTCTCAAAGTCAATGAAAATAAAATGAAACTGCTCATCAACCAAAATATTACGCGCAAAAGCTTCACTTAAGTAACTATTTTGATTGTGGATGTGCTGGATCGCGTCTAAAGCATAACGAAAATATTGAAATTTTTTAACGGGGTCTGGGCATTGTGCCAGCGTTTGATCGAGTTGATACATGGGTAAGCCATATTGCTGCCCCGCGTCTAGGGTGAGCAAGCCTTCTGGCTGCGTTGCCAAGATTTGCGGGACCGAAACCCCCAGAGCTTTGAGAGCTTCAATACGTTGAATTTCACATTGAATCGCTTGCGTACCGCCGAGATTGGGAATTGGGGTCAGGGCATTGAGTTTAAATAAACGTGCGAGCCAGCGTAGCGGCGTATAAATCCAAGTTGAGTGTCGTGCAGTCGCTTTCTTTAACCAGACTTTCTGTGTAGCAACGGTATAAGACTGAATATTATCTTGCTGTTTGGCGAGTGATTCCTGAAGAAATACACTGAAATTATTCATGCGGTAGCAACTCATGTATAGCAAACAGCACGATTGAATGTGCTGCTTCAAAGCAAATTGAATCAAGGTATGTTGTAGACTAGAATATCCAAAACGAACCGTATGGTATCAGACATAATCATATGAGGACTGTTGTCTAAAGCGCATTTTATCATACAGGACATCGATCAGTTTTTTGATTTTTCTTTTATTATTTCAATGATTTTTTTTGTTTAATATGCTTTTTTGCCCTATTGACGCCAGTCTGCCGATACGCGAAAAATAACGCCAGCACATGTCGCTCATTTGCAAACCACTGTGTAAAGCGTAAATGATCCATGCGCTCCATAAATTATGACTGAGAAAGTGCGCACCACGCATCATCTGCCCCCAACCGAGCATAAAACCAAGGGCTAAACCGAGCCAAAGAAAGAATTGGGCACGTTTGGGCTGTTGTAGTCGATAGACAAAATAGCCAGTCATCATGGCAAATCCCGTACTGGCATGCCCACCCGGGAAGCATTGCCCTTTGATGCCCTGTAAATGCCACACCCAGCCTTGGGGGCTACTTTGCAGCATATTCCATGGGCAGTCATGTACAGAAAAAGCTTTGAGCAAACCGATCACGGCGGTAGAGAGGGCAGCGCCAAAAAACATATAGGCATAGTGCCAGCGTTGTGCGGCGAAACGTGGTGAGCGAAATGAGATGAGCCACAAGATCAGAAATACGCTATAACAGCCAATCAGGATTTTCTTAAATAAGTCATGTTGAATATCACGTAGATACCAATTTTGTTGGTAAGGGAAAAACCCTTGCGGTGCAATCCATGGCGTAATGAATAGGCGGTCTAACCAGCCGCCAATCGGATCAAAATAATATAAAGCCAAGGCGCTGATGCTGAGTAGTACAACATCGTGGTATAGATATTTTTGTTGTAGTCGTTGCTGATTATGATGTTTTAGATCCATTTTTATAGAGATCCCGAATAGCGTCAGGCGCAAGATGACGTGATTAAGCACAATAAAACTGAAGCGAAGCTTAAGGCATCTCTATTTTTACGGTTATTCTTATAATATGTTTTTAAAAACAAAATCTTACTGCAATATATCTAAGTATAAATAAAAAACCTCGTGTATAAAACGAGGCTTAAATAAAACCGCCGTTCCAGTACAAAGCCTGCTGGGGGATATTATAGATGCGCATAGACGGCAGTGCTGTGTTGCTTTGTGCTTAGACATTACGATCTTGCATGGCAGGCATTAAAATTTCTTTGACACAGCTATATGAGCTGGTGGCTAAGATAAAGTTCACGGCATGAATGACATCTTGTAGTGGAATAAGTGCTTGTTGATGATGGTCATCCTGATCAGGTGCAATGTCATGCTCTGCGGAGGCTGCATGGTCGGTCATGGGCTGATCTGTGCTGGCAAGGTAGCCTAAGTTGAGCACTGTGACCGCAATAGCATCTCTTCGGAGGATTTCGCGTAGTGACTGTGCAATACCACGTAGTGCATATTTACAGGCAGAGAATACCAATTCGTGACCATTGTGATTGTCGACCCCCCAGGTTGAACCAATCAAAATAATTTTGGCATTGCTGGAGTGACGTAGGTTTTCCAATAGCGCTTGTATATGCAAAATACAGGCATTGATATTGGTCTGTAACATCATTTGGATTTCATCGGCTTGTAAGTGTTCGAAGTCATAATCTGACGAAAATGCATTGTGTTCCCAAATACCGACATTATAGATCAGCACATCAATCGTCTGATTTTGTATCTGTTGTTTGACTTGTAAAACACTGGTTTGAGCGTGCGCCAAATCTGCCGCAATCCATTGTATAGGACGCTTTAAACGTGGCGCGGTTCGGGCAATGCCATAGACCTGATCATGTGGTCTGGGAATAGACTCAACAAGGGCTTTACCCAGACCACGGCTCACGCCATAAATGACAAAATTTCGTGCGGCAAGTTGTTCTGACATACCTATTTCTACGCGCTATAAGATCACCAAATCCATAGCCTACAAGCTCAAGTTAAGTTGAGGTCAAGTGTTTCAACTACTTTAGCTGGCAATATGTTGTTGATCGATATGAAGTCGTGTGGTGCTATAGGCACTGGGATCGATAAAGGGCTGTTGTGCCAAGAGCAATTGTCGCAGTAAACGTGCTGCAGCGGGTCCCATACATAAGCCATTACGATAATGTCCAAAGTTAGCCCATAGGTTGTCAATTTCAGGCATTGCACCGATATATGGAATACCGTCTGGTGAACCCGGTCTTAGACCCGCCCATTGTTTGATGATTGGGAAATGCGCCAATTCTGGCACCATGGCAATGCTTGCTGCATAAATTTTTGCCGAGATATGGGTATCTGGACGGGTGTCAAAACCGCAATGTCGTACACTGGAGCCGCAAACAATATGCCCATCGCGTCGTGGAATCAGATACATCACGTCATTCATACACATGGTCGGTAACCAGTGTGCAGGCGTTTTAAATAACAGCATCTGACCTTGTACTGGCGCAACAGGAATATGACAGCGTAGTTGTTGTTCCCATTCGGCAGACCATGCACCAGTTGCTAAAACAAAGTGATCGGCATAGATCTGTTCATTGTGCTGCGTGATTGCAGCGTCTATGCGCTGCCCCCGCATTTTAAATTGCTGGATGGTGTGTTGGGGATAGACCTGTGCGCGGGGATGTTGCTGTACATATGCTTGCAGCGATTGTAAAACGCGCGGGTTGCGGATATTGGACAATGCTGGGAAATAAAGCGCTTGTTGCCATGTTGCTGCAAGACGAGGGTTGATGCGTTGTAACTGCTCGCTTTGGACATGTTGACAGCGTTGCATTGGGTCTTGGTATTTTTCAGCATAGGCTTGCCCAATGGCAAAGTCATCTGCATCAAAAATGAGCATACCGCTATGTTCAATCTCAAAATCGATAGCCGTCTGTGGCAAGAGTTGCGCATTATAGTGTTGATATAACGCTTTGCCATGACGTGCCAGTTGATTGACTGCATCTGGATAACGCCAAGGATACATAGGCGATAAAATTCCGCCACCCGCCCAAGAAGCTGCGCGACCGAAATGTTGTTGATCATAGAGGCTGACATGACAGCCTTGTTCTAGAAACTCGAATGCACAGAGAAGACCAGAGATCCCTGCACCAATGATGGCGATATGCATCTTGCACTCATATTTGGGTTAACGATAAAAACTATAGACCACGTTCTGGCATAAGGGGGATGGATCAATGCCAAGATTGCGATTGACCCATCAGACCATCACAAGCTGTTTCGACCTTGCGCTTAAAATGCGCCTGTTCGACAGTATATGATCTTGTTGGTTGGTTTTACATTGCTTTGAGTTGGCGTGCTGCATGTTCTGCATAATAGGTCCAGATCCCATCGGCACCAGCACGGCGGAAACACAATAAAGATTCCATAATGACGCTTTCAGATAACCAGCCATTGGCGATGGCTGCGGCTAACATGGCATATTCACCACTGACTTGATAGACAAAGGTTGGAATCGCAAATTGGTTTTTGACTTCACGGACTACATCTAAGTATGGCATGCCGGGTTTTACAATCACCATATCGGCACCTTCTTGGATGTCCAACGCGATTTCATGCAAGGCTTCAAGGCGATTGCCGACATCCATCTGGTAGGTGTTTTTATTGCCACCTTTGAGGTTTGATGCAGAACCTACCGCATCACGGAATGGACCATAAAAACTTGATGCATATTTGGCAGAGTAGGCCATGATATTGGTATCGATAAAACCCTGTTGTTCGAGTGCTTGACGAATTGCTCCAATGCGACCATCCATCATATCGCTGGGCGCAATGACATCGGCACCCGCTGCTGCATGGCTGAGCGCTTGTTTGACCAGACAGTCTGTGGTGATGTCATTGAGTACATAGCCGCTGTCATCGATAATGCCATCTTGACCATGTGTGGTATAGGGATCAAGTGCGCCATCGGTAATCAGGACCATCTCGGGTAATTCTTTTTTGAGTAGGCGTAAGGTCTGTTGTACCAAGCCATCATCATGCCAAGCGGCTTCAGCATTGAGGCTTTTGTCTTGTTGTGGGGTAACTGGAAAAAGTGCCAGTTTAGAAACGCCTAAGTTGAGGAGTTGTTCTGCTTTTTTGACTAAGCGGTCTGCCGATAAGCGTTGTACATTCGGCATGCTTGGAACATCTTGTGTCTGATTTTGTCCAGGTAATACAAAAACTGGGTAAATTAAATGGTCAGCATTGAGTTGAGTTTCGCTGACCATGGCACGCAATTGGTCGTTCTTTCGAATACGGCGCATACGAGTGGCAGGAAATGCAGGACGATTGAACGTATATGTCATAACAATCTCGATGTTCGGTATTAAACTATTTCTCATTGTAGCCCTTGAAACAGGAAATTTGTGCAAAAGCGCCCTGTTTTTTTTAGCAAATCAATAATTGGATAGATTATGAACACTTCACAAGACAAATGGACAGGTCATATCAAATTTGACCCGCAATTCGATTTGCAAGTCGTGCTGGCACAATTGGTACAGGCATTTAATGCCTCACCTTTTTTATTGCACAACATGATGCAGATGCGCTTGGTCGATGGTGAAATACAAGCCTATATCGAGATGCAGCCCAGTTTAATTGGCAATGCCGCCTTTCAGATTTTACATGGTGGAGTTGCAGCAACGGTCTTAGACAGTATTGGTGGCATTGTGGCGATGGGAGAATTATACAAACAGGCAAGCGCAGACACCCTGCCTGAAACCACCCAAAAAGTGGCTCGTCTGGCAACGGTTGATATGCGTGTCGATTATTTGGCACCAGGTCGTGGGCAATACTTTACGGCGACGGCAGAAGTTTTACGGCTGGGTCGAAAAAGTTGCACCATGCGTATGCTTTTAATCAATGATCAAGGTCAATCCATAGCAGCGGGGATTGCCTCATATGCCTATTAGCTCGATATGATTGACCTGAGCAGGCATCAATAGTGTGGGCTGGAATGTGTGTTTCGGGAGCATATGTATTGTTTCAGATGACAGCCGTTGTTTGCATGAAGGGTCAATAAAAAGCACATTGAAACATGGCATGCTAGGCTCAGTTGATGACAATATTGTGCAACAGCGCTGTTGAGAATTTTAAATGCTGTAGCTTTTTAAGCTTTTTTTAAGTTTGACTTGGCACATTGCATTTTCTGCAGTTTAGATATCGTCGTTGTTTAAAATACATGCTGTGTTGTGATATGCCGTTTGCACTGTCAATATTACTTGCTCCGTTATCAGGATGTGCTGATCAATCACTGGCTATCTTTTAGCGCTGCGCTAGAATAGAACGATTGATCAGCTAAAGATCACCATAAAATCATAATAAAATGCTGTCGTTAAATAAAACGATGTCTAGGATTGCTTTTTAAAAAGGATAAATCATGACTGTTGAGCATAATCAAACTGAGACCTTGCCAGCTGAGACCGCATCGCCCCATCCCCTCAAGTCTAAAACACAACGTAAAAAATGGTTATTACTGCTCCTCGCAGTGTTGTTGCTCATTGCCTTCATTTATGTATTGTGGCGGCTGATGTTTGCCCAGCAAGTCAGTACAGATAATGCTTATGTGGCAGCTGAAAATGCAGAGATTACGTCTATGGTCACGGGACAGGTCGCTGAAATCAAAGTGAGTAATACTGCTGCGGTGCGTAAAGGCGATTTATTGGCACGTATTGATCCACGGGATGCACATATAGCTTTGGCGCAAGCAGAGGCAGAACTGGCAAAGACGCAGCGTCTGTACCAGCAAACCGCCGCCAATAGCCGGGCCTTAGATTCTCAAGTCTTGGCCAGTCAGGATGATATTCAAGCCGCCAAAGCGCAAGTTTTACAAGCAGAGGCGAGTGTTAAACAAGCCATGGATGAGTTTCGTCGCCGTCAACAGCTGGCGATCAGCGGCGCAATTTCCCAAGAGGAGTTGAGTAAAGCCAGTACTGCTTTGACCACAGCACAAGCCAATCTCAATGTTGCACAAGCGACTTTGATGCAAGCGCAATCGAAACGTAAAGCAGCTCAAAGTAACTTAGAAGCAAATCAGGCATTGATTATGGGGGCTGAACAAAATGATAGCCCAGATGTATTGGCAGCCAAAGCACGTGTTGCACAAGCGCGTTTGGAGTTACAGCGTACAGAAATATATGCCCCTATCGATGGCATTGTTGCGAATCGGAGTATTCAGGTTGGGCAGCGTGTGGCGCCGGGGAGTAAGTTGATGTTAGTGGTGCCCATTCAGCAGCTTTATGTCGATGCCAACTTTAAAGAAAGCCAATTACAAAAAGTAAAGGTCGGGCAAAAAGCAACATTAACTGCCGACTTATATGGCGATAAAGTGATTTACGATGGTATTGTTCAAGGCTTTTCGGGTGGAACGGGTGCTGCCTTCGCCTTGATTCCAGCACAGAATGCAACAGGTAACTGGATTAAAGTAGTACAGCGTTTACCCGTGCGTATTCAGCTAGATCCGCAGCAATTGGCGCAGCACCCTTTGCGTGTGGGATTGTCCATGAATGTGACGGTCGATTTGGCATCCGCAAGCAAGGATGCTGCTGCAACGCCGCAGATCCCGACAAGCACAACAGCGAAGTAATTCGCTATGAATAGTCAAACTTTTAATTATAAGGACCTCTCGGGTACTCAATTATTGCTGGCGGCATTTTTATTGGCATTGTCCAATTTTATGGTGGTATTAGATATGACCATCGCCAATGTCTCCTTACCCCATATGACCGGCAGTCTTGCGGTGTCAAGCGCACAAGGTACATGGGTGATTACCTCATATGCCGTGGCTGAAGCAATTTGCGTACCGCTGACTGGCTGGTTGGCTGGGCGTTTTGGTGCCGTCAAGGTCTACGGTATTTGCCTGATCGGTTTTACGGTATTTTCCATTCTTTGTGGTTTATCGACGAGCTTGAGTATGCTGGTGATTTGTCGTATTGGGCAGGGGCTGTTTGGTGGTCCTATTATGCCCTTGAGCCAAACCTTATTAATGCGTATTTTCCCGCCAGAAAAACATGCGCAGGCATTGGGACTTTGGGCAATGACTACTGTCTTGGGACCGATTTTAGGGCCGATCTTAGGGGGCTATATTAGTGATAACTGGTCTTGGCATTGGATCTTTTTTATTAATGTACCGGTGGGGATCGCTTGTGCATTGGGCGGTTTACGTTTATTGGCGGTGGCAGAGACGACCAAAGCACGTTTAAACATTGACGCGATAGGGCTTGGGCTGTTGGTATTGTGGATCGCTGCATTGCAGTTGATGCTCGATTTGGGGCATGATCGGGACTGGTTTAATAACACGATAATCTGTGCTTTGGCAGTCATTGCACTGATTGGTTTTATTGTTTTTATCATTTGGGAGAGTACCGAACAGCATCCGATTGTAAATATTAAAATTTTTCGTTATAGGGGCTTTAGTATTGCGACCATGTCATTGGCTTTTGCCTTTGGCGTATTTTTTGGCAGTATTGTATTAATTCCGCAGTGGTTACAAATCAATTTGGGATATACCGCGACATGGGCAGGTTATCTGACTGCGACGATGGGCATTGGGAGCTTAACCATGTCTCCCTTGGTTGCTAAGCTTTCTACTCAATATGACGCGCGTGCTTTGGCCTTTATTGGTCTTATGTTGCTTGCTGTTGCAACTTTTATGCGCTCTTTTTGGACCAGTGATGCTGATTTTATGACCTTAGCCTGGCCGCAAATTTTGCAGGGCTTTGCTGTACCATTTTTCTTTATTCCCTTAAATAATATTGCTTTGGCGGCGGTACGCCCAGATGAAGTCGCCTCTGCCGCGGGGCTGATGAACTTTGTTCGTACCATGGCTGGTGCAATTGGGGCTTCAATCGCCATTACCCTGTGGGATAGTCAGGCATCGGTTGCGCGTAGTGATATGGTGGCACGTCTGCAAAGTGACACAACTTTGCAGCAATTACAGGCGAATGGGCTGGAACCCTTATCAAGCCTCGCGATCATTTCACAAATTGTCGACAAAGAAGCTTTAACGTTGTCGGTCAATCATGTCTTCCTGATCTTTTCATTGGTCTTTGTTTTTGCCGCCGGCTTGATCTGGCTCTGCCCGAAGCCAAAGAGTGGTGGGGCGGTAGGTGCGATGCCGCATGAGTGATGGAGCATCGTGTGAGCATTGTGTCTGAGACGAGGAAGAACCCACTGGCTCATGCCTTTGATGAGGTGGCAAAGGCTCATGTTTGTATTGTTTTTATTTTATTATTTTAACTATCAATAGTTTATTGCGAAGCAGTGGTTGCTTCGCATCTGAATAATCTAGTGCTTAAGTGTGCAAATGATTACGAGGTACATCTGATCGGCATCGCGCCAAGGCCTGTTGCCATTGTTGAAGATGGGCTTGGCGTTGATCTGCACTCATTTGGGGCTCAAAAGCACGTTGTAATTGCCATGATTGCTGAATATCAGACAAACTGGAAAACATCCCGATACTGAGTCCTGCCATTGCTGCGGCTCCCCAAGCGGTGGACTCTAATAATTGCGGGCGTAATACTGGTACATTTAAAATGTCGGCCTGAAATTGCATGAGCATGTCATTTTGACTGGCACCGCCGTCTACACGTAACTCTTTGAGTGGATGACCAATGTCGGATTGCATTGCAGTAAGTACATCAGACACTTGAAAGGCGATTGCTTCCAATGCTGCACGGGCAATATGCGCCTTGTTGGTACCACGTGACATGCCACAGAGTAAAGCACGGGCATCGCTATCCCAATGAGGGGCACCCAGCCCCGTAAATGCGGGGACCAAAACCACACCATCACTGCTTTCAACCTGACACGCCAGTTGTTCGACTTCGGCACTACTTTGAATCATTGCCAAATTATCACGTAACCATTGCACAATAGCGCCTGCCATAAAAACGCTGCCTTCGAGTGCATAGTGCTGTTGCTGTCTGCATTGCCAAGCAATGGTACTGAGTAATTGATTTTGACTACTTTGCCGTTGTTCACCAGTATTAAAGAGCATAAAACAGCCTGTGCCATAGGTGTTTTTGGCCATCCCGATTTCCATGCAGGATTGTCCAAATAATGCGGCTTGCTGATCCCCCAACACACCAGTGATGGGAATGTTGGCACCTAATAGTCCGGTTGCTGTATCGGCAATGTGTTGATCGGATTGAATGATTTTAGGCAGTATATTTGCAGGGATATCAAATAGGTCGAGTAGTTCTTCATCCCATTGTTGCTGATCCAAGTTCATCAGCATGGTGCGTGACGCATTACTACACTCAATAACATGCTGCGCGCCTTGGGTGAGGTTCCAGATCAACCAACTGTCAATGGTGCCAAAAGCTACACGATTTTGTTTGGCTAGCTCACGTAGCCCGGTAGTATGTTCTAATAACCAGACTAATTTCCCCGCACTAAAATAGGGATCGATCCTTAAGCCGGTTTTTTGCTGAATCTTCTGTTGTAAACCCTGCCCAATCAATTGATTGCACCATGTGCTGGCACGACGATCTTGCCAAACAATTGCTGGCGCTAAGGGGCGACCGGTTTTTTTATCCCAGACCACGGTTGTTTCACGTTGATTGGTCAGTCCCATGGCACGAATATCGGTTGCTAATAGGCGGGCACTGGCGATGGCTTGTTGTACAACAGCAATTTGGGTTGTCCAAATTTCTTGCGCATCTTGTTCAACCCAGCCCGATTGTGGCGTTTTAATATGGATTTCCCGTTGCGCTGTTGCTTGTACACGACCTTGTTCATCAAAAATAATTGCTCGACTGGATGTGGTTCCTTGATCAAGCGCCAGTAAATAACCCATAAAAGTACACTACAGCCGATGTAAAGGATTAATTTTAACTGATTTATAGCGGTTGGGGGGAATGCTCATTTTAAATCTTTAGAGTATAGAAATGAAAGATATGATCGCTAGCATGAAACATCATATTTTAACGGATAGAACGAGTCCCCTGTATGCTCGTAATGATTAAGGTTTTGCCGATTGAATTTACATATCTTTTAAGGAAGTGATTCACTTCAATTTAGTGGGTGAGTTCGTTGTTCTTAACCAGAGCACTACTGAAGGACTATATTGTAGTCCTTCTTTTTATTTCTTACCCGTAGAGTATTTAATAAATATTTTTATTTATTAGTCAGGTTGTGCACATTATAAAAAATAAAACCAAATAGACCGTTTTATTAAAATAAAAGACACGGTAAAAGACATTTTTAATTTTGTTTTTAAATTAAATAAAAATAAATGGAATATGGTTTAAAGACCTGTTTATAATTATTTTAAGATTTTTTAATCTTAAGCTTATATTTAATGTTTGTTTTGAAGAATGTGTGGGTTAATGCATTTTTTTATTTAAATTGAAGTAGTGTAGGTAAAGATTTAAATAATAAAGACCATTACTCATAAAGCAACTAAAAGTTGCTTTATTATGGTTTTTAACAAATCGCTAATGGAGTTTTTTGAATAGTGCTATTCAAAAACAATGATTATGGATGAGACAATGAAAAAAATAATCAAGCAAAATATATTATTTTGGATGACGACGCTAATATTGACTGCAAGTGCTTCGGCAAAAATAAATTTAGTTGAGAAAGATCATGTTTTTAAAAATGATGATGCTTTTAATCTCAGTATGAGAGGGAGTCTTAGATTACAAGCATTAAATTTTGATCATTATAATCATGACAATGAAAGCCAGAAGTTTCGTCGCAATGGTTATTCAAACAATAGCAAACTATATTTTGATGCGGACTATAGGTTAAATGAAGACATTAGCCTACAAGCGAGTTCTTTTAATTATATTAACTTGCCCAAAATGGTTGAGTGGACTGGACATTATAGTGAAAAAGAACCGAGTACACGAACAGAATACTTCTATGCTGCAGTGAACAGTAAGCAATATGGTACTTTAAAATTTGGTAAGTTATATAGCCTGTCTTATGATGTGGTTGGGGTAAAAACAGATTTATGGGACTATAGTGCAGGTGGTCAGCCCTTATCCTGGAGTCCTTTTAATCATCATGATGGTACTTTTGCGTCACGTAAAACATTTCGCTATGAGAAAAAAAATAAGAATATTGATTTCTATGCCGCCTATTTATTGCCTGATGAGGCCAGATATAAAAATATTCTGTATAAACGTAAACATGGTGAGGAGTTGGCTGTTGATGTACGTTTAAATCAGCATTTAAGCTGGGCGAGTGCCTGGCGGCACAGTAAGGTTGAATTAGAACGCCAAGATTATGTACACGAATTATCCCAACATGCTGTGTCCACCGCGATCCTTTATTTTGATGGGCAATGGATGTTTGGCTTGGGTGGCGGTTGGTATAAAAATGTTTTGCCTAATGACAAAGCACTTCAAGCTAATGCAGCAGATACTGTAAGAAACTTTATGAAGACTCAATCCCATGGTATAGAGTCTTATTTGGGATATCAGTTTAAAATAAATCAGAGCGGTATCGATTTTATTCAACCGTATATTATGGGGACGCAAATAAAATACACCAAAGGTGGAGATCTAGATCGTCGTGATTATGGTGCAGGTGTGGCATTTAAATTGACTAATGGTATAGGTTTTGATTATGAACGCATCTTTACCAAGGACAAAGAAGATACACCCAATATGCATTTTTTAAGATTATATTATGACTTCTAATGGGTTAGTCAAAATAATAAAGCCAATTTTTGCACAGTTGCAGATATAACTATCGCGCAAAGATAGTTATATCCGTAACACAAGTTAAGTTTTGAAGGAAATGTTTGTCTTAATAATTTATTGAGACCATTTGTTCTAAGACTGTTTTTTAAAGACGATTTGTTTTAAGAGCTAAGTTTCTCTATTTTGAGATAATTGAACGATTGGTGGATAATAAATAATATTTTGGAACCTTACGCGATCTGTTTGAGCTTTATAAATATGCTTTTGATCCGCAGAAAATCTTGTACCTTGACCTGCTTTTAAAATGTGCCATTGGTCGTCATAAAAAAGCTCTAAAACACCTTCGAGTACCAATACATATTCTATGATACCCACCGCATGTGCTACAGAATGTTGTTCATGAAAACCTGTTAAGCTGAGTTCAAAAACTTCGATTCCACTATCAGAAGAATAGGGAAATAAAATGCTGAGCTCAATATTGGGATCTTGCTGAAAACGATCCTGCGAGCTTTTTAAAATAAGACTACTGGAAAAAAAAGAAGAAAAGGATACATTTAAACCTTTGGCAATTTGCCACAACTTGCTAATACTTGGACTAGATTCTTGTCGTTCAATTTGCCCTAACATCGCTTTAGATACGCCAGTTAGTTTTGCTGTTTCATCTAAGCTGAGTTGCCTTTGCAGACGGATTGCTTTTAAGCGTTGCGAGATAGCGGATTTAAAGGCTTGATCAGTCATGGCGTATGAAAGTTAAATTTATTGGCTAAAGCATACTATATGCATCAGTTGTGGCTTTTTCAAATGGCAATACTATTTTCAAATAGCAATCACCGCTGCTCTAAAGCTGTATTGTATATGATGTAGAATAAAATGCTTCTTGCCAACACATCTTGATTGAACCTTGTATAAGGCTGGCTATTATTTTCTTGTGCGCTAAAGCGCACAGTGTTAAAGTGGCACTTGTGCGTTAAAGCGCATAAAATTTAAAGCGCAGGGGTAAATGATGACTGAAAAATTAAAATCTAGTGCACAACGAGTACAGGACTGTCTAACACAAGCGGGCTATGACTTTAGAGTAAAACAATTACTTGCCTCAACGCGTACGGCAGAGGATGCGGCACATGCGATTGGTTGTGAGGTGGCTCAAATTGCAAAATCTTTGATTTTTAAAGATAAAAATACTGGTGATGCTGTTTTGATTGTTGCGGCAGGGCATCATCAGGTCGACTTGAAAAAAATTAAAGCAACGACGCCATTTCATTTAAGCAAAGCAGATGCTGATTTTGTGCGAGACAAAACCGGTTTTGCCATTGGCGGTGTCTCACCTATTGCCCATCGTCACCCTTTACATATTTTACTCGATGAGGATTTAAAAAATTATGCTTCGATATGGGCGGCTGCGGGAACGCCAAATGCTGTATTTGAATTGAATGCAGAGATTTTAGCTCAATTAACCCAAGGGCAATGGCTCAGTATCCATTGATATGACCTTGCCCAATCACGTTGTAATACGATGGATTTTGCTTTTATTTAAGCGCTCAATCTAAGCATGGGCTTCTTTAAATTTGAGTTTAAAAATATTGATCTTATTTGAGTTTTAAAATTGCTTTGGTACCTTGATGTTTGATGGATTCAAATAGCAAGGTCCAACCATAATGCTCACAGATTTTAAGTGTTAACGCTAAACCAATTCCACCTCGATGGTTTTCACCCTGCCGTGCGCGTTCAGTATAAAGTGCGCTAATTTCTTCGGCCGTCATCCCATGACCAGGATCTTCAATCATAAGATGATGAGCATCAACAAAAATACGAATTTTACCTTTATCACTATTTTCTATGGCATTACGCAGTAGGTTGGAAATGGTAACGCGCAGTAACTGTAAAGGTGCTGTGATGAGAAATGGCTGATGAAGCTGATTTTCAATTTTAAGTTGCTTGCTTTGACATAGATAGTCATGACGTTCAATGATAAGCGGTATTTCTGTATATAGATCAATTGGCTCTATATAGTTCGCTAAGCGTTGTTGATCACGACTTAAAAATAGCAGCATAGAGACGAGTTCTTCCATCTCATTGGTGATTCGTGCTGCACGTTTTAAATGGGTGACAATTTCAGGATTGGTCTCGGGATGTTGCAATACCACTTCAATAGCACCAGAGAGTGCTGAAATCGGTGTGCGCAACTCATGGCTTGCGGTTTCAAAAAATACCTTTTCATTTTTGATATAGTGAGCTGATTTCTCTAAATAGTCGTTCAGTGCATTGGATAATAATGCAGACTCATAAAACTCTCCTTGCAATGAATGGAGTGGTAAATTATTCCGTTCAGGAGAGCTATGAAGAAGTTGATCTGCTAATTTTAGTAAAGGATCAATGAACTTATCTAACTGTTTATAGGTGATGAGCATAATAATGAGTATGGCGATCAAGGTTAATAATAATGTTGACATCACCATTTTAAATTCATGTTTTTCAATTTCAGTAATGTCTAATGCTATTATTTTCTTATGATTTTCATCTTGAGTAACTTTGAGTACATAAATCTTGTTATTGAGTTCAATTTCATCATGTATTCCAATATCAAGCTGATTAAATTCTGCTGGTATTCGGTCACCTTCTGCTTCATTGAAAAATAGTATGTTTTCAGAGTTATTAGCGCTATTAGATTTTTTCTCTGCTTCAATCATTTTTTCAAAGTCTAAGTTTAAAACTGTTTTCCAAACCAATTCCTCAATATTTTCATTGACCAAAAAACCATTAATACCAACGGCTAAGGTTAGAAGTACGGTATAGATTGTTAAAGTGAGTACAATTCGTTTTCTAAGATTCGGTAACTTGGTCATAATAAATTAATTTTCATCCGCAGTCATTTTATAACCTTGTTTATAGCAAGTCTTAATGAGTTTAATGTGGAAGTCAGAATCTATTTTCTTTCTTAATTCATAGATATGGGTTCTTAACAGATCTTTATCTGGCGGATTATCTTGCCAGAGTGCAAACTCTAACTGTTCTTTACTCACAATATGTGGGCTTTCGCGCATTAGCAATGCAAGTATTTTTTTCTCGCCGGCACGAAGTTGAATGATTTTTTGTTGACGCTTGACTTCATTATTTGATAAATCAAATTGTAGGTCAGCGATATTCAAAACAATATTTTTACCTATTACTCTATTATGTAGTGCATTTATTCGAGCTTCTAATTCCTCTAATGAAAATGGTTTGGTTAGATAATCATCTGCACCTGAAGAAAAACCTTTTAGTTTATCTTCTAGTGTAGCTTTTGCTGTTAAGATAATAACGGGAGTGTTTATACCTAAAGCTCTTAATTGTTCTAAAAAAGTAATACCTGTTATTTTAGGCAGCATCCAATCTAGAATAATCATGTCGTAATGATTATTTTTACAAAGTTGTAATGCGATTATTGCATCTTGTGCTGCATCTAAAACATATTGTTTTTTTTCAAAAAAAGCAAAAATATTAGTAATTAAATCGAGATGATCATCAATTATTAATATTCGCATTAGATTTAACCCGTTATTGAGAATGTTGATCTGGAAAAATGGTCATCAGTAAAGCAAAAAAAAACTGCTGAATCAAGCAAAAAAATAATTCAAATTTTATAAAAATTATTGAATTTTCAATATTTTTTTTGAGTTTAAAGCATTTATTGGTTGCACAATATAACTGACAAAAATCTGACATTCCCTATGTAACAATACGTAATGAATAATGATTTTCATTACATTTTACGGGTTCTGGATGGGAAGATGAAAAAATATATTTCTAGCAAAAAGAAGGGACTACCTTCAAACGTCGTGGCAACAGCATTGTCTGCCGCAACGACAACATTACTGAGTACCGTGGCCTTGGCCAATCAGGATAGCGTCGCAGAGCTTGAAACGATTCATTTGAAAGCTGAAGAAAGCTCATATTATATTAAAAATTCCAGCAATGCGAAAATCACCAAGCCATTATTGGATACAACCAGAACCATTGATGTGATTTCTAAAGCACAAATTGATGACCGTGGTGCAGCCTCTTTACAGGATGTGCTTCGTACCACGCCGGGTATTACATTAGGGTCTGGTGAAGGTGGAACACCGATGGGTGATCGTCCATTTATTCGGGGCTATGAAGCCAGTACCGATATTTTAATTGATGGGATGCGTGATTATGCCCGTGGCTCGCATGAAATGTTTAATCTGGAAGCCGTAGAAGTCACCAAAGGTCCGGGGTCGGTATATTCAGGGCGTGGCTCAACGGGAGGGACGATTAATCTTATTACGAAGAAGCCCAAGCAGGTGACAGAATCTGAAGTTAGTTCTGAGTTACAGACAGACGGCAAAGGTCAGTCTAAATATCGTTTTACTACGGATAATAATGTGCTTGTGCATGATCATGTGGCGATTCGCCTGAATGCGATGTTGGATCGCGGTGATGTGGCGCGGCGTGATGGTGTTGAAGTTGAACGTTGGGGTATTGCACCATCGATTACTTTTGGCTTAAATACACCGACCAGATTAACTGCTGCTTATAGTTATTTGGAATTTAATGATACGCCAGATATGGGAACGCCATTTAAAAATATCGCCAATCCTGATCGAAAAAAACCAATCGAAAGCCAAGCCTTTGAAACCAACTTCGGACGTCCAGAAATAGATTTTCGTGATTATAAATCAGAAAGCTTTGATTTAAACTTCGAACATGATTTTAATGAAAATCTTAAATTAAGGGCAGTGGCACGGGATTTAAAAACTACACAGGATTATTTTTTCTCACGTCCTAGTTTCGATAACTGTAATGCCAGCAGTACAGGGAGCTGCCAAACTGAAGATGAAAATCTTCAATATACCAGTGCAACGCGAACATCCTATCGCACCAGCCATGTCAATAGTGGGCAACTTAACTTGCAAGCCAAGTTTAAGACTGGTCCTATTGCGCATGATTTAATCACGGGTGTGGATTATAGCAAGGAACGTATTGGCACCAAGGATATGAAAGTTTCTGGTGTGGGGAATGAAATCAATGATTTTTATCATCCGACCCGAAAATATTATCCAGATTTTTCGATTGCCTATGGACCTGAAACGAAAGCAGGTGAAATTACCAATACTGGCGTTTATGTATTTGATACTGTGAGTTTGCATCCCTTATTTGATGTGAATTTAGGCTTACGTTTTGACGATTATAAATCTAGCAACTTTAAAGATACTGTGACAGAGAAATTATGGAATTATCAAGTTGGCGCTATTTATAAGATCGCACCACAAGGTCGTTTTTATGCCAATTTTGCCACGTCAAGTAATCCAAGTGGCGATAATCTAGGTCAAGCTGGTGGTGCAGATGGGGTCGCCAGTGGTAACCGTCTCGGGGATAATATTAAAGCAGAAAAAACCAGAAGTATTGAGCTTGGTAGCAAGTGGGAAGTGCTGAATGATCGTTTAGCCTTAAATGCTGCATTATTTGAAACGCGAAAAACCGATGCACGTAGTACCGACGCTGAAGGAATAGTTTCTGTCGATGGTGAAAACCGTGTGCGTGGTATAGAACTCAGTGCAACAGGACAAATCACACCGCTATGGGATATTTCAGCAGGCTATAGTTATTTAGACAGTAACTTGCTTGATGGTGGTTTTGTTAAACAAGGCACAAATTATATTGCCAATCCCAATAATGGCAATCAATTAAAATTCATCGCAAAAAATAGTGCCAATCTATGGAGTACTTATCAAGTCATGGATCAGTTACGTGTGGGGGGCGGTGCAACCTATGTGGGCAAACGTTTTGCCGATGATAATAATGAATATTATTTGCCTGCACATATTCGTTTAGATGCATTTGCTGCCTATCAGGTCTTACCTGAGTTTGGTTTACAGCTGAACATCAATAATATCACCAATGAGCGAATTTATGATGCCTCGCATTTAGGTATTTTCTCAACAGTTGCCCCGGGTCGTTCCTTTGCATTAAAAGGTACGTATCGTTTCTAAAGCCTTTACATCATCAGGGTAGAGTAGCCTAGTGTTATTCTACCTCAGAGGTTAATCCATGATTCATCATATTCCCAATGTATTAAGTACTGAGCAAGTGGCTTGGTTTAATGCACAGTTTGCTCAAGCCAATTGGATAAATGGAAAAGTTACAGCCGGGACTTTATCGGCTCAAGTCAAACAAAATCAGCAGTTATCTGAAGATGACCCACTGACGTCGCAGCTGAGTAAAATTATTTTAGATGCTCTGGCACAAAACGCTTTATTTATTGCTGCGGCATTGCCACTGGATATTATCCCGCCCTTGTTTAATCGTTATGAGGGCAATGAAAGTTTTGGTTTTCATGTTGATAATGCCATTCGTCGTGTGCGCGGCAGTAATGCACGCTTACGTACAGATTTATCCTGTACGTTATTTTTTAGCGAGCCCGATGCTTATGTCGGTGGTGAGTTAGTTATTGAAGATACTTATGGTTATCACGACGTAAAATTACCTGCAGGCGATATGATTTTATACCCATCGACCAGTTTGCATGAAGTGACACCGGTGACTGCCGGTACGCGTACCGCTTCATTTTTCTGGGTACAAAGTATGGTCCGTTCTAATGAAGAAAGAGATATGTTATTTCAACTGGATCAGAGTATTCAAAATTTAAGAGCGCAACTTGGTGATCGTCATGCCGAGGTGATTAAACTGACCAGTTTATATCATAATTTTATGCGTAAATGGGCTACATTGTGATGCATACAACATACGTCAATTTGATAAAAAAGGTCGTGAACTTATGGATCATTTAGCCGAAATTGAGGACATGTTAGCGCAAGCCAAACTACGCGTAACGCTGAGTCGGTTGTTGGTTTTGGATATATTAAATCAAGCACCGGGAGAATTAGCTGCATGGGAAATTGAGCAACAACTGTTAAATAAACAAAAGAAAATGAATATCTCGGCTATATATTCTATTTTAAAAACACTTGAATATAAGGGGCTGGTACAGCGTTTTAAGGTTGCAGGACATCATGCTTATTTTTCTCTGAATAAATCGATTGGTTTGGTCAAATGTCGTTGCAATGTCTGCGCCCAAATGCAGCATATGGATGAAGCATTATTACAACAGTGTATTGTGCAATATTGTGAGGCTGCTGGGCTCAAACTCAAAAGTTATTCTACTTTAATTGATGTGATTTGCCAGAAGTGCAGTCAAAAATAATGTCTTATAAAAAATCGTCTGAGTTCATGATCCTTTTTCTACTAAACGTGCCAAACACTGAATACTTGCAATAATCTGTTCAGGTGAATGTGCGGCAAAGCCGAGTAATATGGCAGACCGTGGTGTTTTAAGTTGACAATAACGGGACAACGGCTGAATACCCAGTCCGGCTTGTTGGCATCGGAGTAATAAAGCAGCTAAATCGATGCGATCAGGTAACCAACACAATAAGTGTATGCCAGCATCAGCTGGCTCAACAATAAAATCATCTGGTAAATACTGTGTAATGGCTTGGATCATGGTTTGTTGGCGTTGATAACAAGCTTGACGGACGCGGCGCACATGACGCGCATAATGTCCCTCTGCGATAAAATATGCCATCGTGGCTTGTTCTAAATATGCGCTACTGGTATTGGTATAATATTTGGTCACAAGGAATGTTTCTATTAAGGCTGTGGGGATAATTAAAAAACCTAAGCGAAAGCCAGGAAACATCATTTTGGAAAAACTACCTGCATAAATCACCCGTTGCTGTTGATCTAAACCTTGTAGTGCTTGTATCGGGCGTGCTTTATAGCGAAATTCGCTATTGTAATCATCTTCAAAAATCCATGCCTGTTGTTGTGCCGCCCAGTCCAGTAGGCGCATACGTTTATTGAGGCTGAGTGTTCCTCCCAAAGGAAATTGGTGAGATGGTGCGGTGAAGATTAAACGGGCTTCGGGATGATTTTTGATGGCATAAGCAATATCTACACCATCACTTTGACAGGGGATAGGGTGAACGGTTGCTCCTACTGCTTGAAAAGCAGCTAAGGCACCGTCATAACCAGGTTCATCTAAACAGACAGCATCGCCACTTTGTAAAAGCGCTTGTGCAGCAATGTTCATGGCTTGTTGCGTCCCATTGACGATCATGATTTGTGCTGCACTACAATGTACCCCACGTGTGGTTTGTACATAGTCTGCCAAGGCTTGGCGTAGTTGGAGTAAGCCCATAGGGTCTTGTGCTTGTTTACTATTTTGTGAAAACTGGCGCCAACTGCGTCCTAATAAACGTCCCCATAATTTATGTGGAAAAATATCGGTACATCCCACACCGATACTCAATAATTGCCCTTGCGAGTTTAAAGGAACGTTTTTATGCCATAGTGCTAAGAGCTGTGCGGTATTGGGATTAAGCTGAGTGCTATGAGCTATTGTGCTGGTGCGGGAAATACTGTTCTGCTGACTGTGAATGAGGTCATCGGGAATATGCGCACTGACATAGGTGCCTGAACTTGCGCGTGTAAGCAAATAGCCCTCATCCATTAAGCGTTCTAACGCAGCCAATACAGAGTTACGTGAAATAGCCATCATCTCCGCCAAGGCACGACTGGAAGGCAGCTGCGTATTGGGGGCGAGTTGACCAGTTAGGATCATGTCCTTAAGTGCTTGATAGAGTTGCTGTTTGATTTTGCCATCTTGCAATAAGATATTGGCAAAGAGTGCTTTATTGGCTTTCATCTTCACCTCAATCTAAAGATAAAACTGGTACCCTAAAAAATACAGGAAGTGTATCTTATATACAACCACCTCAATGATTATGCTGCATTGTAAGACCGATATGGATCTTCAACCCATCTAACGAAGGAGTATGCAATGCCGCATTCAACCCAATTGCGGGTCACCCCTGTGACCGCCGAAGACTTTTCTGCTTGGTTGCCTTATTGGCAACTGTATCAACAATTTTATAAAGTTAATTTATCGCAACAGATCACGGCACAGACTTGGCAGCGCTTTTTTGATGAACATAGCCCGGTATATTGTGCAGTTGCACGTCAAGGTGAGCAGGTGTTGGGCTTTGTCCATTATGTCTTTCATGCTTCCACCTGGGCTGTCGAAGATTTTTGCTATTTGGAAGATTTATTTGTTGCGCCCGAAGCACGTGGTCAGCAGGTGGGTAAACACTTAATCGAGTATGTGCAACAACAGGCAAGAGAGCAACATTGTGCGCGATTATATTGGCATACTCAGGAAAGCAATAAGACAGCGCAACGATTATATGATTGGGTAGCAGAAAAGCCGGGTGTGATTGAATACCGTATGCCGCTTTAAGTCTGGTGGTATAAGTCGTATAAATGAAAGCTAAAATCGCTATAGCTGCAAACAAATCGACTTAAAAAATAGGTTGATTTAAAAAAACAGACTGATTTTAAAAACAGACGAATGTAAAGCAATTAAAAAAGCTGTTTGGCAGTGCTCAAACAGCTTTTTTGTTTTGCCTGAATAGACTGCTCAGGCAATCTATTCTGTGGGCAAAATCTTATTTTTTCTTTTGCTCTAACTGAGGTACAGCCGAACCTTGACCTACAGATAATAAACCGGTTTGAGTATATAGACCGAGTTTGCTACGTGTATCGGTAATATCGAGGTTACGCATGGTTAATTGACCAATACGATCCAGTGGGCTAAAGGTTGAATCACCTTTTTCCATGGTTAAGCGTTCAGCTTCATAGGTGAGGTTCGGTGACTCGGTATTCATGATGGTATAGTCATTGCCACGACGTAGTTCTAGAGTCACATCACCAGTAATGGCTTTGGCAACCCAACGTTGAGCAGTTTCACGCAACATGAGCGCTTGTGAATCAAACCAACGACCTTGGTACAATAAACGACCTAGACGTAAACCATTGATACGATATTGTTCAATGGTGTCTTCATTATGAATACCCGTTACTAAGCGCTCATAGGCGATATGCAATAACGCCATTCCCGGCGCTTCATAAATACCACGAGATTTGGCTTCGATAATACGGTTTTCAATTTGGTCTGACATGCCTAAACCATGACGACCACCGATGCGGTTGGCTTCTAGAATCAGTTCCACTGGATCTTCTATACGACGACCATTGAGGGCAACAGGCATACCTTCTTCAAAGCTGACTACAACTTGTTCTGGTTTGATGTCAACATCTTCTTTCCAGAAAGCGACGCCCATAATGGGGTCAACGATTTTGATGCCAGCATCGAGATATTCAAGATCTTTGGCTTCATGCGTTGCGCCCAACATATTGGAGTCAGTTGAGTAGGCTTTTTCTTTAGACATTTTATAGTCAAAGCCATTGTCGATGAGGAATTGAGACATTTCCGCACGACCACCTAACTCATCAATAAAGTGTTGGTCTAACCAAGGCTTATAGATTTTGAGTTGTGGGTTAGTGAGTAATCCGTAACGATAGAAACGTTCGATGTCGTTGCCTTTATAGGTAGAACCATCACCCCAGATATTGACATCATCTTCTTTCATTGCAGTGACCAACATGGTGCCTGTGACCGCGCGACCAAGTGGTGTGGTATTGAAATAGGGAATACCACCAGTGCTGATATGGAACGCGCCACATTGAATGGCGGCAATTCCTTCTAAAGCCAATTGTAAACGGCAGTCAACTAAGCGTGCTTTGATTGCACCATATTGTTCAGCTTTTCGGGGAATGGCGTCATAATCTTCCTCATCAGGCTGACCTAAATTGGCAGTATATGCATAAGGCAAAGCGCCTTTTTGTTTCATCCACAGTAAAGCCGCTGAGGTGTCTAAACCACCAGAGAAGGCAATCCCTACTTTTTTACCCGCTGGTAAATGCTGCAAAATGGTTGCATTATCAGTCATTACGATTCCTAACAAGATGTTATTGGCATCAATCGTTTTGTGCCTAGAAGTGTTTTATGCGCAGCATTGTAGCACTTTTCTATGCTTTGTTAGCGCTTATCACCTGTAGAAAGAAAAAAATCTACCGCGGTGAAAAAAATGGGCTATTAATGAGTTGTTAATGGATTATTAATGAGTTGTTAATGGATTATTTAAGTCAAAAATAACGCTAAAGCTAACTTAGAAACATGGTCAGGCGTAGCTGGGCAGCGTATGATGATGCCTTTAGCATGACGGGGCTGAGTATGAACATTATTGCCGATGAAAATTTAGCATTAACCGATTATTTTTTTGCTGATTTGGGGACAGTACAGCAACATGCAGGACGTCAGCTTCAGGCGGCTCAGCTCAAGGATGCCGAACTACTTTTAGTTCGTTCTGTCACAGCAGTAAATCAGGCTTTATTGCAAGGTAGCGCAATTAAGTTTGTGGGGAGCGCGACCATTGGTACAGATCATTTAGATATCGATTACTTAGAACAGCAACAGATTACTTGGGCAAATGCCGCGGGCTGTAATGCTCAGGCGGTTGCAGAGTATGTGATTGCTGCAATTTTAGCGGTGCAACCGCAGCAATTATACCGTGGTCAACAGTTTTGTTTGGGCATTGTTGGATTGGGCAATGTGGGAACCCGTTTAGCGCGTGTGGCAGAACGGTTGGGATGGCGAGTTATTGCCTATGATCCCTTTTGTCAAAGTACGCAAACTCAACAGGTCTCTTGGCAAGATGTATTGGCACAAAGCGATGCCATTTCGATTCATGTGCCGTTAACCCATGATGGCGAACATCCGACTTATCATTTATTTGACCAAAAGGCGTTGGCACAGATGCCAGCCCATAGCATGCTGATTAATTCTGCACGTGGCGCAGTGGTCGAAGAACAAGCTTTGATTGAGAATATCATGGCAACAGGGCGTGCAGTGGTGCTTGACGTCTTTGAACATGAACCTAAAATTTCACAGCAATTATTGTCCTTACTCAGTTTGGCGACGCCACATATTGCCGGTTATAGCTTAGAAGGCAAGGCGCGTGGTACACAAATGATTTATGAGGCATATTGTCGTAGTGTTGCTTTACCTACAGATAAAACATTTCGCAGTCAACTCACTACTGCCGAGAGCTTATACCAAAACGAAAGCTTACAAGATTTTCTAGCGCAGCACTTAACGCAGATTTATGCAATACGTGAAGATGATCAAAAGCTTAGGGCATGTTTGCGTCACGGGCAGATTGAGCCAGCTGCATTTGATGATTTACGAAAACATTACCCATTGCGCCGTGAATGGTCTGCACATGGTCTACCATGTTTTGCGGAGTAAGAGAGATGACTCAATTGAATTATCAACCAACCTGTTCCTTACAAGCCTTACAACAACGTGCTCAGTTGTATGGTCAAATTCGTCATTTTTTTGCGCAACGTCAAGTGCTGGAGGTTGAGACACCTGTTTTATCACAAGCAGCTGTCACTGATGTACATTTACAATCCATTGCTGCACAGCGTCAATTACACGGTAAGTGTCAGACGCATTATTTACAGACCTCACCAGAGTTTGCCATGAAACGTTTGCTGGCGAGTGGAAGTGGTGCGATTTACCAAATCTGTAAAGTATTTCGTAATGATGAACATGGTCGCAAACACAATAGCGAATTTACTATGTTGGAGTGGTACCGACCTCACTTTGATTTAAATGATCTCATGGCTGAAGTGACAGATTTATTAAACACGGTTCTGCCCACTACATTACAACACGCGCCGCAACAGCTCAGTTATAAACAAGCATTTCTACAGCGTTTAAAGATCAATCCTTTACAAGCAGATTTGGCGCAACTCAAAGCATTGGCTATCGATAATGCGCTGGATATAGATTTAGCTGACGATCGGCTGGCGTATATCGACTTGTTATTCTCGCACTGCATTGAACCTGATCTTGGGTGTACAGGACCAGTTTATTTAAGGGATTTTCCACCAGAAATGGCATCCCTTGCCAAAGTACGGCAGGATGAAGATGGTGAGTGGGTTGCTGCACGTTTTGAACTTTATATCAATGGCTTAGAGCTTGCTAATGCTTATGATGAACTGATTGATGCGACGGTTTTAGCCGAGCGTTTTGCAGAAGATAATGCACAGCGTGAAGCAAGGGGATTAGCGGCAATGCCGATAGATCATCACTTACTTGCAGCATTACCACATATGCCATCTTGTGCAGGGATTGCATTAGGGATAGACCGCTTATTAATGGTGATTGGTGCTTATACGCAACTGGACCAAGTCATTGCCTTTCCTGCTGAAATTTCCTAAAGCATTGAGAATGCTTCGCAGGAGCAAGACGATTTATTGGCGCGATGATTAAGTCTTTAATTTTACAGTTTCACGACGGTGTCTTATCGGTGTTCATCCCATGCTTGGAGCTCGTATTGTCACTTTTTAAAAAGTGACGCAAAACTTTTTCATTCACAAAACCTGTTTAATGGCATCAACCTACTCACTATTTCGCAGAAACAAGACAGTCTGCTGACGGGCAGGTTGTGAATGATTTTCCGCGTAGCAGATTGAATAGAATGATTAAGTTTTTAATTATTTATTTAAAAAAAACAATAAATTAGTTGTTGATGTTGGAGGTTGTACACCAAGTAATGACCGAATGTTACTTGGTGTGGTCGGGTTATTCTGCTGCAAGTGGTGATGGGTTTTGCTTTTTATATTGTCCAATGGCTTCAATGCGCCGTGTAATGAGCATCTCGCCGATGTCAGCAGGTTTTAAATCTTTGGGTAAGCTGTGGGCTTTAATGCTGCGAGCGACCTCTGCGACGGCTAAGATAAACTGGGCTTGCGGGTAGTCGCGATTTTCAAAGTGCAAACGCCCTTTGGCATCACATTCACAGGCCTGACTAAAAGCGACGACACGTTCGGGACGACGTAATACATCAAGCCGTTGTAATAAACGCCAAATGGTACCTGCTTTTAATTGATAGATTTGATGACATTTTAAATGTTCTTTACAGACCACCAATGCCAGTTGTTTGAGTTGTGTTGGCACTTTTAAACGCTCACAGAGAGCGGTAACAGGCTCGATACCACGTTGTTCATGTAAAATATGACGAGGCAATTGCTCCGCTGGGGTGAGCGCCTTACCAAGATCATGCACCAGTACGGCAAAACGCACCTCTAAACTGTAGTTGGCTTGGCAGGCTTGTTGTAAGGACATTAAGGTGTGAATGCCACAGTCAATTTCTGGATGATATTCTGCACGTTGTGGCACGCCAAATAATGCATCAATCTCTGGAAATAAAACTTTAAGCGCACCGCATTGTCTGAGAACTTCAAAATAAACCTCAGCACGGGCTTCCATGAGTGCACGTGAGGTTTCTTTCCAAACCCGTTCTGCACTTAAATGATTGAGCTCACCCGATTGAGCAAGCTGTTGCATGAGTGCTAATGTTTCTGTGGCAACACGAAAGCCATAAGCTGCATAACGTGCAGCAAAACGTGCGACCCGCAATACCCGTAAAGGATCTTCTGCAAAAGCTGGGGAGACATGACGGAGTATTTTATTTTCAATGTCTTGTTGTCCCTGATAGGGATCATAAATATGACCAGCATCATCCATGGCAATGGCATTGATAGTCAGATCACGGCGTTGTAAATCATCTTCTAGGCTGACATCGGCTGCGGTATAAAATTCAAAGCCATGATAACCTTGTCCTGACTTGCGTTCAGTACGGGCGAGCGCATATTCTTCGTGGGTTTCTGGATGTAAAAATACAGGAAAGTCTTTACCTACAGCTTGGAAGCCTAAGGCGAGTAATTGTTCTGGGCTGGAGCCGACAACCACATAATCCTTTTCGTGATAGGGGTGACCAAGTAATTGGTCGCGTACTGCACCACCGACTAAATAAATTTGCATGAAAAAACCTCTAATCTACATGCAATCATGCAACAGAATAGAGGTTTTCTCAAGTCAGATACAGCGGTGCGGTGCACCGAATGTATTAATTTTTACTTTGTTGAATCTCAGCCACGGTTAAAGCAGTCATATTCACCAAACGACGTGTTGTTGCAGTCGGTGTCAAGATATGCACAGGCTTGGCCGCACCGAGTAAAATCGGTCCAATGGTAACGTTATTACCTGAGGTTGATTTTAATAGGTTAAATGAGATATTGGCTGCATCAAGGTTTGGCATGATCAAGAGATTGGCTGAACCTTTGAAACGACCATTCGGGAAGGCAAATTGACGAATATTTTCATCCAATGCTGCATCACCATGCATCTCACCTTCAACTTCTAGCTCAGGCGCAATTTCATGCAGGATTTCATAGACACGACGCATTTTTTGTGCACTTGGATCGTATTGGTCAGAACCAAAACTCGAGTGTGACAATAGCGCAATACGCGGTGTCATGCCAAAGCGACGTACTTCTTCAGCAGCTAGAATAGTCATTTCAGCCAATTGTTCTGCAGTCGGGTCTACATTGACATAGGTATCCGCAATGAATAGATTGCGATCTTGTAGCATCAACGCATTGAGGGTAAAGAAGTTGTTACGACCTTCTTTAAGACCAATGATGTTTTTGACAAAGTCGAGATGGATGTCATAGCTAGAATACGTACCACATAACATACCATCGGCATGCCCGTGTTTGACCAACATCGCTGCGATCAAGGTAGAACGACGACGTGCTTCACGCTGTGCATATTCAGTTGTTACACCTTTACGCTGCATGATTTGGTAGTAGTCTTCCCAAAATTCTTGATAGAACGCGTTGTTTTCTTGGTCAACAATTTGAATGTTTTCACCATGTTGTAAGCGTAAGCCCAATTTTTTGATATTGGCTTCGATGACTGCTGTACGACCGACTAAAATCGGTTGTGCCAAACCTTCATCAACGGCAATTTGTGCTGCACGTAATACACGGTTGTCTTCACCTTCCGCATAAGCAATACGTTTGGGAGCCGATTTCGCTTGCGCGAAAATTGGCTTCATGATGAAGGCAGAGTTATAGACAAACTCTGATAGACGTTGACGATATGCAGCAAAATCTTCGATTGGACGTGATGCCACACCGGAATCCATTGCCGCTTTGGCAACCGCTGGTGCGATTTCTAAAATCAAGCGTTGATCGAGTGGGCGTGGAATGAGGTAATCACGACCAAAAGAAGCTGATTTTTCACCATATGTTGCCGCATCTGCTTCAATATGTGCCATACGCGCAATGGCATGTACACAGGCAATCTTCATGTCTTCATTGATGGTGGTTGCACCGACATCTAAAGCACCACGGAAGATATAAGGGAAGCATAATGCGTTATTGACTTGGTTGGGGTAGTCAGAACGACCTGTTGCCATAATCACATCCGGACGTACCTCATGTGCATGTTCTGGCAAAATCTCTGGATCTGGGTTAGCCAGTGCAAAGATAATCGGGTCATTTGCCATTTGTTTAACCATCTCTTTGGTTAAAATACCCGCTGCAGATAAACCTAAGAACATGTCTGCACCAGCAATCACATCTTGTAATTGGGTTGCAGTAATATCTTGCACATAACGTAATTTAGATTGGTCTAAACCTTCACGCGCAGTGGTAATCAGACCGCGCGAGTCCGCCACAATGATATTTTCTTTTTTGACACCGAGTGCACAGAGTAAATCTAGGCAAGACAGTGCAGCTGCACCAGCACCTGAGGCAACAATTTTGATTTCATCAATCTTTTTGCCGTTAAGTTTGAGCGCATTGAGTAATGCTGAACCGACAATAATCGAAGTACCATGCTGGTCATCATGGAATACCGGAATATTCATACGTTCACGCAATTTGCGTTCGATATAGAAACATTCTGGTGCTTTGATATCTTCGAGGTTAATCCCGCCAAAAGTAGGTTCTAATGCGGCAACAAGATCAACAATTTTGTCTGGATCATTTTCTGCGATTTCTAAGTCAAAAACGTCTATACCCGCAAACTTTTTGAATAGAACGCCTTTACCTTCCATCACCGGTTTTGAGGCAAGTGGGCCAATATTACCAAGCCCTAATACTGCAGTACCGTTACTAATTACCGCAACAAGATTACCACGGGCGGTGTAAAGTGCTGCTTTAGCTGGGTCTTTTTCAATTTCTAAACATGGTGCGGCAACACCAGGTGAATAGGCTAAAGCCAAGTCATGTTGGTTAACCAGTTGTTTACTGGGAATAACACTAATTTTTCCTGGGGTGGGAAATTCATGATAATACAAGGCTTGCTTTTTTAAAGATTGTTCGTCCATTTAAATCCCGTCGATCACAGCAACCAGCTTGGCTGGTTACTTTAGCTAAATTACTAGAAAATATCATTTGAATATATCACTTGTTTTGGTGTACGGACAGTGTAAAAAGTACTTTTAAAATAGTATTTGCTTTATTGTTGTTTTAATGATTTCTAAAAATTCAGCAGAACTTGAGCTAGAAAAATGATTTATTATAATTTAGCTTATTTATACGCAATTTAGTTTAATGAAAAAACACAATTAGCCATTGGTCTTATTCTGATTGTCTAGTTTAAATTGCTTTAAATATGCACTACTTTCAGCTGCGCTGAGGGGTTTTGCAAAGTAAAAGCCTTGCAAAATATAACAACCACGTGATTTGAGATATTCAACTTGAGCCGCAGTTTCCACGCCTTCAGCAACCATAATCATGTCTAAGGCATCACCCATGGCGATAATCGCATCAACAATGGCTTCGTCCTTGGCATGACCAATTTTAGCAATAAAGGCTTTATCAATTTTGAGGATGTCGATAGGGTACTGCGCTAAATAAGATAATGAAGAATAGCCACGACCAAAATCATCTAAAGAAAAATTAATACCACGTTGTTTAAGATTGTTAAGTAATTCTAAAACTGCATCGGATTGATCTAATAATGACGACTCGGTCAATTCTAATTCAAGTTGTTCCCCAGCAATACCATATTCAGCCAAAGCGCTATCGATATCCTTTAATAACTCACCACGTAAAATTTGTTGTGCAACAATATTGACCGAAATATGAATCTGGTTATAACCCATCAAGCGCCATTGTTTCAGCTGTTTACAACTTTCAGAAATAACAAATTTACCAATATCTGAAATAAGGCTGCTTTCTTCTGCCATTGGAATAAACAGTGCGGGAGGAATTAAACCACGTATTGGGTGCTGCCAACGGACCAGTGCTTCAAAGCCATAAAGGCTTTGCGTTAAGCTACAGATTTTAGGCTGATAATAAACCACCAACTGATTACGGATCAGGACTTGTTGTAAGTCGTATTTTAAGCTGCGTTGATCATTGGAAATAAAATGATCATGGTTATGATAGTAGCGAATAGCATTGCCGCCAATACGTTGTGCTTCATATAAAGCATATTGGGCATTGTTGTTGAGTTCATCGACATGTTGCCCATGCTCTGGGTATAAAGCAACGCCAATAGAGAAGTTTAAAATATGCTCGCTATCATATAAATGATAGGGGATTTTGAGTTCAGCAAATAGTTTATCCAAAAACTGTTGTATATAAACTGGCGCATTGTCTAGCTCATAGATAATGGCAAAATCGTCATTATTGAGATAGGCGAGTAACTGTACATTTTGGCATAGATGGTTTAAACGTTGTGCGACCAGCTGAATTAGACCATCACCGAGTAGCTGATTATTCAGTTCATTATAAACGCCAAAACGGTCTATTCGAATTCGAATGAGCGCAAAACGCTGAATGGCAGATGTGCTACTAATATAATGATTGAGTTTGAGATTAAAATAAAAACGATTGGGTAAATTGGTGAGTAGATCGTAATTTTCTAAATAGCGGACACGTTGTTCTTGCTGCTTTTGCTGTGTGAGGTCACTGATAATACCGACATAATGGCTAATCTGTTGTTGTTCATCACGAATGGCATTGATGCGTAAACGTAAAACCAATTCTTTTCCAGACGCTAATTTTTCTGTAATTTCACCTGCATATTCGCCGTCTTGTCGAAGTTTTTCAATAATAAGCTGATGGTGCTGTTGGGCAATATATTCATTTTTGGAACATAAGTGAAATAGATACTGTCCCACGACATGTTCTTTGTCGAGACCCAGTAGTTTTTCATAGCAGCTATTGATTTGTAGATAACGTAAATGCTGATCTAGAATAAAAACACTTTCTTTTAGCTTATGAAAAATAATACTGCCTAGTTTTAATTGCGCTTGATCATTTTGTTCTTGTTGAAAATCTCGAAACAGACCAATCATTTTAATGGGATTATTTTGTTGATCGCGTTGGGTTACTTGACCAATATCTTGAATCCAATGCCAGTCTTCACCAGAGCGTAGGCGATAAATCATTTCAAAACGAGGTGTCTTGCCTAGCAAGTGTTGCTTCATGGCATGACGATAATCCGCGCGGTCATCGGGATGAATCAATTGTTGGAATTTTTCATTATCTGGGCTGAGTAAAGCCAAACCGGGTTTGGAGTTAATTTCAAAATGACTTTTTTGAATATTCCAAACCCAAGCATTCATACTGGCGATTTGATGGGCAAAGCGTAAGTGATTGCTGGTATAGGGGTCTACAGGTTGGGTTGGCGTACAGTAGATGCAGGTGGTGCAACTTAATACGGTGGTGGCACAGCCATGTGTTGGATCGGATATGCTGTTATCTTGATCGGATTGTTTATTATTTGATTTTTTCATATTTTCTATTGTGGCGTGTGCTGTTGTATTGTTGCGTATTACGCTATTGGGGGCTGATGATAAATCGCATGGTATACGAGTAGGCTGCCTATGACTATGATTTCTCTTAAGAAAAAATAAGCTTAATATGCATCCCAGCAATAACATACTGAGCCAAAGCAATAAAATGATATCGAAGGAATCAAATACCAAGCGCTGCTGTTGACTGATGAGGTATAGAATAGCGATTGCAGTAAAAATTAAATATAAAAATAGCGCGGGTAATTTATCTTTGAGTAAAATTAAAACCAGAATATAGAGTAAGTTTTCGGGCAAACGCCATAAAAATAAAAACAGAGCATGCACGTGTGTTATCGCATCGGCATAGTAACTATACATCGCAAGGTAATAAAAACCTTGTACTAAGGCAATGACAATAATAATGCCTTGATCATAGATTGAATCGCGAGGGCAGGGGGGAATCTCTGCATTTTTAGGCGTTTTTTTTGCCAAATAAGCAAAACTTAAGCCAAGGACAACCGTGCTGCATAGACTGTAAATAATACTAAAGCTGGTAAAATAGTCTGTTCCCAACAATGACAAGATCAGGTTATAGCCAATACTGAGCACAAGCCATATGATAAAAAGCTGCAACAGATATAAGGTGCGGTGAGACAATAACACCGCAATCTGATGCGAAAAGTTGGACTTTTCATGAGCTTTCAGCATGTGACGACCTACCTAATACAGTAGTGTTGATATCGAAGTAAAAGTTATCATTAAAACTAAATTACTTAATTATAACGATAAAGGCAATAAGTTATTGTGATGTAATTCATGCTATCTATAATTTTTGCTCTGAATAATGGAGTAATATCGATAAAGCGACAACTGGTGCAGTTTCTGTTCTTAAAATGCGTTCGCCTATTGACCATGCTTGGAAACCCTGAGCTTGAGCGGCTGCTATTTCAGCAGTACTGAGCCCACCTTCTGGACCGATTAACAGTGCAACATCCTGAGATAATTGCGAAAGTTGAGGGTTATTGTGTTGCTGCGGCGCCATCACCAAACGATCTTTAGGCAATGATGATGCCAGCCAATCCGCTAAAGCCAGTGGTGGTAAAATCTCGGGGACGATATTCATGCCACACTGTTCACAAGCCGCAATCGCAATCGCTTGCCAATGCTCTATTTTCTTTTGATCTCGATCGTATTTTAAGCGCATTTCACAACGCTCGGATGTGAGCAATTGGATTTGATGCACGCCCAACTCAGTGGCTTTTTGTATGGCATAATCCATACGATCGCCTTTACTCATTACTTGCCCTAAGCATACACGGTGATAGGGCGTACGATTGTCGGGAGTAAATTGTTCAAGGCGAACCGAAGCTTGTTTTTTATTGATATCAACTAAGGTGGCTAAATACTCCCCCCCTTGTCCATTAAATAAGGTGGCCTGATCACCACATTCGGCACGTAATACTTTGACCCAATGCTTAAACACGGTTTCGGTCAGGACTATCGTTTGATCACAACTTAAATCGCTGGCAATAAAAAAGCGTGGCATAAAATATCTCAATTTACAAAAATTTAAGCGTGACGTGTCTTGGAATGTCAATGACCGTAACGGCTAAAGCCTTAAAGCAAAGCGTGTCATGTTAAAATCTCTAGCAAATGTATTGCGACTTTTGCTACAAATCGGTATTGACGTCACCGAAAGCATATGGTTGCATTGCTAAAATTATTTTCGAAATACTAGCAAAAAAAATCAGTTTTGGCTGCCTTATCTTGCAAATATTATCAGGATATTCGATGAATGTCGGGACTGCCTCGGGCTATCAGAATATAGAACAGGATACCGATCAATAAACAGGATACCGGACAATATAAGTTGCTGGTCATCGTTGTTAAATCACATCCTTTGCTATGCATGACGCAAAAAGTAAGTGTCGAGGATGCAAAAAGCGATTGACCCGCATGATGCTTAGCATGCGATATTGAATACGCGTTCTATTTAACTGCTATGGTATTGGCGCTTTAGGGAGCAATACCATAGCTTGAGCTTGAGCTTGAAGTTAGTTAGGTGTGCTTAAACCAAGATCCATCACCAGCTGGCGCGTTGGTTGGCTTTGGTTCATGGTATAAAAATGTAGTGCAGGTGCGCCGCCCGCCAATAAACGCTCACATAATTTGAGCACAACCTCGTGACCAAAAGCACGAATACTCTGGCTATCATCGCCATAGCCTTGTAATTGCTTGCGAATCCAACGTGGAATTTCTGCACCAGTCCCATCTGCGAAGCGAATAAGATTGCTGGCATTGGTGATTGGCATTATCCCTGGCGCGATAGGGATGTCTATGCCGGCTTGTTGCACACGTTCGACAAAGTAAAAATAAGCGTCTGGATTAAAAAAGAATTGGGTAATTGCAGCATTGGCTCCAGCTTGTACTTTGGCAACAAAGTTTTGGATATCGGCATCAAAGCTCTGTGCTTGCGGGTGCATCTCTGGGTAGGCAGCGACTTCAATGTGAAAATGATCGCCGCTATGTTGACGAATAAACCGTACCAAATGCTCGGCATAGGGCAGTTCGCCCAAACCGACTTGTCCTGAAGGTAAATCCCCACGTAGTGCAACCACACGATCAATGCCTTGAGCCTTATAAAGATCTAATAATTCAGCAATACGGATTTTATGATCACCAATACAAGATAAGTGCGGGGCAACGGCACTGCCTTTTTGATTGAAATCTTGTATGGCAGCTAAGGTGCGCTCACGGGTAGATCCACCTGCACCGTAGGTCACGGAGAAAAATTCTGGTTGTAAGCTTTGTAGTTGTTGATGAACGATACGTAATTTTTCAGCCCCAACATCAGTTTTAGTCGGGAAAAATTCAAAAGAAATGGGTACAGTGCGGCTCATATGTTTTTCCTGAGCTATCCATCATGCGTTGGCACGATGGATAGACATTCACATGTGCTTATTTTATAAGAATTAATTTTATAAGGTTTAAGCAGCAGATCTTAATATTTATAGCTATCAGATTTAAATGGACCTTCGACGGCAACACCTAAATAATCAGCTTGTTCGGTTGTTAATTGGGTTAATACACCGCCAAAACCACTGACCATTGCAGCAGCAACTTCTTCATCGAGTTTTTTCGGTAATACTTCTACACGAATATGACTGGCTTTTTCAGCAGCAGGCAGTGCAGCAAATTTTTCAGCAAATAAATGCATTTGCGCCAGTACCTGGTTGGCAAAAGAACCATCCATGACACGAGAAGGATGGCCGGTAGCATTGCCCAAGTTTACCAAACGACCTTCAGAGAGTAAGATCAGATAATCGTGTTCTTGTGCACTGCGATAGACTTGATGGACTTGTGGCTTCACTTCAACCCATTGATAACCACGTAAATAGTTGGTATCAATTTCAGTGTCAAAGTGACCAATATTACAAACCACAGCACCAGCTTTGAGTGAATCTAGCATGGCAGCATCGCAGACATGGTAGTTCCCCGTTGTGGTCACGATCAGGTCGGTATTTTGTAGAAGATGCTGGTTGATATCTTCGACTTTGCCAGTTTGTACGCCATTTTGATATGGAGACACCACTTCAAAACCATCCATACAAGCTTGCATGGCACAGATTGGATCAACTTCAGTTACACGAACGATCATGCCTTCTTGACGTAAAGATTGAGCAGACCCTTTACCTACATCACCATAACCAATCACTAATGCACGGCGACCAGATAACAGCATATCGGTTGCACGTTTGATGGCATCGTTGAGTGAATGGCGGCAACCATATTTATTGTCATTTTTCGATTTGGTGATCGAGTCATTGACGTTGATTGCAGGTACCTTCAGTGTTCCTGCTTTCCACATTTCATGTAGACGTTGCACGCCTGTGGTGGTTTCTTCAGTAACACCGTGAATATGATCAAGTAGTTCTGGGTATTTTTGATGCACCAAAGCGGTTAAATCACCACCATCGTCCAAAATCATGTTGGCATCCCAAGGTTGACCATTGGCATGAATTTGTTGCTCTAGACACCATTCATATTCTGCTTCTGTTTCGCCTTTCCATGCAAAAACAGGAATACCGCGGGCAGCAATGGCGGCAGCGGCATGATCTTGGGTCGAGAAAATATTACAAGAGGTCCAACGTACTTCTGCGCCTAATTCAACTAAAGTTTCAATTAAGACAGCAGTTTGGATGGTCATGTGAATACAACCAAGAATTTTGGCACCCGCGAGTGGCTTGCTTGCCGCATAGCGACGACGTAAGCCAATCAGCGCTGGCATTTCTGCTTCAGCGAGTTTAATTTCCTTACGACCGTAATCGGCAAGGTTGATATCGGCAACTTTATAATCTGTAAAGGCAGCATTGACCGCGTTCATCAGGATCTCCTAGGCATAATAATAGATTGAACCATTCTGTTCGCGGATGCCGTTGTTCATCACTGGGGTGATTGCTGTCGAGCCTGGCAGTGTGTTGGAAAAATTGTTGGGGGATATTTTTCCAATCGCAAAGTTGCAGCATCCCTCGACCAGCGAACATTGTACTGATTATTGCTGGCGCATCCAATGCTATTTAAATAACATTTTTTCACAATCATCAAAATATTTGCTGCAAATACCAAGATGAGGACGGGGAATTTGAAGCGTTGGTAATATATAAAAATATCTCGTAAAAACAACAGTAATATGCTGGGGTCGTTTACAATCACGAGGCTAGAAAAAATGAAAGGGATGAAACACAATGAGTCAGGTCTTTGATTTAGAGATCAACGTCGAGGCGAAACATATTGATGCATTAGGGCATGTCAATAATGTGGTCTACGTGCAATGGATGCAGGATGTGGCAACAGCACATTCAGAACAATTGGGCTTAGGGGTTGAGCAATATGTACAACTTAAACATGCCATGGTGGCGGTAGAGCATCATGTACAGTACCGCAAAGCGGCTTTACAAGGTGATCGCCTTATTTTGCGGACCTGGTTAAGTGATCTAAATGCATTGTATTCGACCCGACAATATCTGTTTTATCGACCACAGGATCGTAGCGTTGTGTTTACAGCGCAGACCAAATGGGCTTGTGTCGAGTTGGCAACGGGGCGCCCCAAACGGATGTCTCCAAGCTTTAGTCAGGCATATCAAGTTTGTGATGATCTTAGTCACATTCAAAATTTTCAGGCTTATGATGAACCCGATAAGCTGTAGCATGAAGTAGCCATTGCTGTAAAAACACTGTAGCGATGGGCGTAGCGTGATCTTATTTTTAGGCAGCAAGTTTAAATCAGGAAAAAAAGGAATGATGCAAGTCATAGATTTCTTTTGGAATAGTCGTGTATCTCTTATTTAATAAGTCTTCCCTTGCAGCAACTTCTCCGTAGGCACCGACAGCAGATCAACGCAGTAACATGATCTTGGCAATAGGATTTTGCTAGCACGATTTTGACTATAGATTTTGCTAACACAATCTTAGCAATACGATCTTAGCAATAGCTCTTGGCAATAGATCTTAGCAAAATAATGCAGCAGCCAAGCATATCAGTACAGTGTTGAGACTGGCTAAGGGTGGCGGATGAGGCCGGTTATGCAAAGGGCACAACATGGATGTTGATGCGTGGATGGGGGGAAAGCACCGTATGATGCCTACACATGGCATGGTGATGGACCCGTTCCCTGTACGATGCGATGAGCGATCACGGCGTGCAATGGGATCATTCTACATTGGCATCTTTTGATACAACACTCTAGCTCAAAGGTTGATTGAGTTCGACTTGCCCGATAAATGTTGATTCCACATGACTGCACTTGATCCAAAACTGACCGAAAAATTTTTACAGCAGCTGCGTCCTTTGTTGCATGGTGATATTGATGCTTCTGATGCATGCCAAACGGTTTATGCAACAGATAACTCTATTTATCAATGGCGCCCCCAGGCGGTCATTTATCCACGGCATATTGAAGACCTACAATGCATTATGCAACTGGCTCATCATGCCGACTATCATAATCTGGTGATTAGTCCACGTGGCGGTGGTACCGGAACCAATGGTCAGTCGCTCACCTCAGGCATTGTGGTCGACTTATCACGCCATATGAATAAAATTCTACACATCGATCCTGTGGCACAGACGGCATGGGTCGAAGCTGGCGTGGTCAAAGATCAGCTGAATGCAGCGCTTAAACCTTATGGTTTATTTTTCGCACCCGAATTATCGACCTCAAACCGTGCCACCATCGGCGGCATGATCAATACCGATGCTAGTGGGCAGGGCAGTTGCCGCTATGGCAAAACCCATCATCATGTTTTGTGCTTAAACACGGTACTCAATGATGGCGAATTAATACAGTCTGAAGCCGTTGCCTTGGCAGATTTAGAGCATTTTCTGGCAGATAAAAGCCCAAGGCAACAACAGCTTTATCGGCAAGTACAGCGTTTATTGACAGAGCATCAAGCTCTGATTAAACGCAGCTTTCCAGATTTAAACCGTTCTCTGACGGGTTATGATTTGCCAGCCACTTATGCAGATGGCAAGTTGAATTTAAACAATTTACTCTGCGGCAGTGAGGGAACACTGGGACTGATTGCCAGTGCTAAATTAAATCTGTTAAAGATTCCAAAGCATCGGGCGTTGATTAATATTGGCTATGCACATTTTCAAGAGGCTTTGCAAGATGCTAAAGCCTTAATGCACTTACAGCCTTTGTCGATTGAAACCGTCGATTCCAAAGTTTTAAAATTGGCGCAGCAAGATATGGTGTGGCGTAATGTCGCAGTTTATTTTCCAGAAAGTCCAGACTATGCAATACAAGGCATTAACTTGGTGGAAATTGATGCCGAAAGCGCTGAGCAATTGGCGCATTTAGAACAGGCATTCTTGGCACATTTACAACAAGATCAAAGCGTACAACGTTTGACACAGACTGTGGCACGCGGCGCTGAAGCCATTCAACATGTTTATGCGATGCGTAAGCGCGCAGTGGGTTTATTGGGGAATGTCGCAGGAGAAAAACGCCCACAGCCTTTTGTGGAAGATACTGCAGTACCACCAGAACATTTGGCTGATTATATTCAAGAATTTCGTGCCTTGTTAGATGCGCATCAGCTTGATTATGGCATGTTCGGGCATGTAGATGCTGGTGTGCTGCATGTGCGTCCCTTACTCGATATGAAACAACCCGAATCCGCCCAGTTGGTAGAGACCATTAGTGAGCAGGTCGTTGCCTTGACGCATCGCTATGGTGGGGTGATTTGGGGGGAGCATGGCAAGGGCTTACGTTCAGCCTATGCACCGGTTTTCTTTGCTGAAGCCTATCCACTATTACAACAAATCAAAGCTTGGTTTGATCCCTATCACCAGCTAAATCCCGGAAAAATTGCTACGCCAGCCCATCAACCCAAACAACGTTTGTTAGGCGTGCTGGAAGTGCCGCTTCGGGGACAGTTTGATCGACAGATTCAGCCTCAGGATTGGCAGAGTTTTGGCAGCACTATGCATTGTAATGGTAATGGCGCATGTTTTAACTACGATCTAGATGACCCGATGTGCCCATCCTATAAAGTGACACGTCATCGGATTCATTCACCCAAAGGGCGCGCCACCTTGGTTAAAGAATGGCTGCGCCGTGAAGCGCAAGCCGAACAACAGGCAGATTTTGATCTCGAAGTGTATGATGCCTTACATGGGTGTTTGTCTTGTAAATCCTGTGCAGGGCAATGCCCTGTCAAGGTGGATATTCCAGATGCCAAGGCGAGGTTTTTAAATCGGTTTTATCAGCGACATCGACGACCTTTGCGGGATTATTTGGTCAGTCACCTTGAGCAGTTTATTCCCAAGTTGCTTCCCATTGCGCCGCTGTATAATCTATTGCAGCAATTGCCTGTGTTTAAATATTTGCAGCGAAAAATATTTGCGATGGTGGATGCGCCATTATTTCATCCTCAAGCCAAAGCTGACTTGGCTGCATATGGTGCCATTGTGCTGGATCAAAGCCTGTCCGCTTTAACGCAACCGATCGACCCTCACCAAGCCGCACTGATTTTGGTACAAGATGCATTTACCCGTTATTTTGATACCGCGGTATTGCTCGATAGCTTAAGCGTACTCAAAGCATTAGGCGTACAGGTTTATATTTTACCGTATTTCCCCAATGCCAAGCCCTTACATGTCCATGGTTTTTTGGAAGCTTTTGAACAGAAACGCGCCCAAAGCATTGCTTTGCTGAATCGCGCGGCACAGTCTGGTTTGCCGCTAGTGGGCTTGGACCCTGCGATGACTTTGGTGTATCGCCAAGAATATCGAAGCCACTATCATACGGCGGTACCCGTATTTGAAGGACAGGTGCAGTTATTACAAGAATGGCTCAGTGCTTGGTTAGTGACACAACCTGCACTTTTACCGACACCTCTAGATGGCGCTGTACAGCCCTCACCTAGGGTGAAATATTATCTTGCTGGGCATTGTACCGAGCGCACCCAAGCCACGGCATCCAGCAGTCAATGGCAACAGATTTTTGCGCACTTTGGTTTACAGTTAGAAACTTTAGCTCTGGGCTGTTGTGGCATGTCAGGGACTTATGGACATGAGGCAGAACATCAAGCCTTGTCTGCCAAAATTTATCAGCAATCTTGGCAAGACAAGCAACAGCAATATGCCGAGCAGCTACTGGTCACGGGCTACTCTTGCCGAAGTCAGATTAAGCGGATGGCGCAGCAAACAGCCCAGCATCCGATGCAGATTTTGGCAGCACGCCTATGCGCTGAGCAGCAGTAGACCAAGTTTGCTCTAGCGCTTTCTGGTGAGCGTCTTGCATTTTATTGGGTGTATTGGGCACATTTAAACTGTTGTAGCAATAGATCGCATTTTTGCAGATGTTTTAAAATGAGTCTGTTTCGCGATGAGCATGTTTGTAGGGGGCGGCAAGGGCTTTGAGTGGGGAATGCCGCTGCTGCTATAGCGCTGTAGCGGCTTCGAGCTGTTGATTCATCCATTGCACCATGGCAATAATTTTTGCGGTATTGGCCATCGAGGTGGGGTAGGTCATGTAATAGCAACGATTGGTCTGCATATGATAAGGCCAGGCCAAAATTAATTCACCATTTTGCAATTCTTTTTTGACAAAGAATTTCGGAACGATGGCAATGCCAGCATGGATCAGTGCAGCGTTAACACAAGCGGCAAACGTATCGACCCGTGGTCCAATATAACTTTTCTCATGTTGAAAATCCTGTGCTTGAAAATACTCTTCCCAAGCACGTGGTCGCGCACGTGATTGTATGAGGACACATGCTTTAAAATCATCTAAATGGCGTAAAGGTGCTTGCTTAAAATCAGGCGCACAGACCGCAACACATTCTTCCTCAAATAATTTAATACTGGTCATATCACGCCAAACCCCATCACCATATAAAAATGCTAGATCGGTTTGACTAATATCAATATCGGCTGAGCTAAATTGTTCCTGAATATCTAAACGAATATGCGGATAATGTTCATCAAAGCCTTTGAGCATGGGAATTAACCAACGGGTGCATAAGGTTGGATGGGAAACAATACTCAAGGTGTCGGCTTGATTACGCTGAGCAAGAATTTTTAAAACCGATGTTTCAATCTGATTTAATATGGTCTGGGTTTCGACTAAAAATAATTTGCCCATTGGCGTAAGCTGTAAGCGCTGTAATGAGCGTTCAAATAATTGCACATTGAGACTGTCTTCTAAATGGGCAACTTGTTTACTAATGGCACTTTGGGTCATGTGTAATACCCGTGCTGCTTGGGTAAAACTCAAGTAACGTGCAGAGGCTTCAAAACAACGTAAAGACATTATTGATGGATATTCTTTTGATTTTAAAGTTTGCATAAATCAAGCCTACTCACTTTGGATTAAATTCAGCACTTTAAATAAAGCACCGACATCCGATATTACGCCAACCATGCAGATAATCTTGTCAGGACATAAGCAAGAATACGCTTCATTTTACCGAACAGTACTTCGTTGCAGGTCTCATGCTAGCTCAAGGATTATAAACGATGAGCAGTCAGTAAACATGCTTGTAGACCATAAAGCGTTCTGCCCAAGAGGGTGCCATACCGCGACATCAACCGATACACGACATCAACGGATAATAGTTATATCAATAAAAATATATCAATAAAATAATATCAATAAAAACTGCCCAAGGTGATTGGGCAGTTGCTGTTGAGCAATTGATATTGACCGATAGGATCTATATACCGATAGGACTTATATCATGATGCAATAGCGGATTACGATGAGCGGGGCAAATGATTTGGGCTGGCTTCATTGTCTATATGTGCTATGGCGTCATCATCAATATCAATAGCACCCGCGCGGCGTTCTGATTGGTCAACAATTTTGGCGCCGACCAAATCACCCACCACATTACCACAGGTAAAGATCATATCTAAAATGACATTGACCCCAGCCGTGAGTGCCACAATTTCAATGGGAAGATTTGCTTGTGAAAACACAATCGACATACCAATCAAACCTGCTCCTGGTACACCAGCTGTTCCCACGGCAGCTAAGGTACTTATAATGACTATCGTTGCGAGCTCTGGAACAGATAGGCTAATCCCCACAATTTCAGAGGCAAAAATAACCGCAACCCCAAAGCGTAAAGCTGTACCATTTAAGTTAAAAGCCAAACCTAAGGGCAGGGTAAGTCGTGATACTTTGTCACTGATGCCATTTTTTTCAGCGCATCTTAATGACACTGGTAAAGTCCCGATACTGCTACTGGTGACAAATGCCGTCAGCATGGCTTCCTTAATGTCTTTATAAAACTGAATGACTTTTACCCCAAATAGTTTTAAGAAAATAGGGAAAATCAGGAAGATCAATAATATTACGCCCAAATAAGACGTGCCAATGAACTTACTCAGTACAATCACCATGTCAATCCCTTGGGTACCAAAGGTATTGGCTGTAATCCCAAATACACCGATCGGTGCATATAATAATACGCCCGCCAATATTTTGGTCACGACGTCATTACAGGCTTGCAAAACGTTAAACAATAAGTCGCCAGATTGGCGTTGTTTTGGGTCTTGGCTATGACGTAAAAATAAAATCGATAATCCACCAACAATAGTTATAAAGACGATCGCCAATAAATCGCCAGCACTGAGTGCTTGGAAAATATTGGTCGGTACCATATTGAGCAGTGTATTAATAAAAGATGGGCTGTCGGGCGCAGTAATATTGGCGCTATTGGGTAAGGTTAAACCAACACCAGGGTGGGTCCATTTGGCTAAAATAATCCCCAAGACCACAGCGACGGCAGTGGAAATAAAATAAAAGGGGAAAATTTTAATACCGATTCGCCCCAGCTCTTTGGGGTTAGAATGATTGACTGCAACAATGAGTGGGAGAATCACCAAGGGAATGACAATCATCTGTAGCAGGTTTAAAAATAGCTTACCAAGCGGGTAAAAAACCGAACTCTTAGGGCCCAGTAATACGCCAACCACAATCCCTAGAACAAAGCCCGTGGTCATCTTGGCCATAAACGACGTGTTTACATAAAACTTCCAAAGTTTCTTCACAAAATATTCCTTTTCTTTTGCGTATTTGTGAATTTAGTTTAGTTTTTTGTCACTCTCAAACGAATAATCCGACAACTATCATTCCGTTTCGGAATAAAGTTTAATATTTCACATGATTTTATCGGTAAATTTTGGTGCAAATCACAGCAGTTGAACAGCGGTTTGGTCGAGCGAATGAAGTACTTTAAGCTTGTATTTATTGGTTTTTTTATTTTAGGGCTGAGCAGAAGTAGTGATCGATCTAAGCATCGGCTGATGGCTGTTGTCTTGGATGCTATGGTCAACCACCGAGGGATGGTGATTGACCATATTGTGTACAACTGTAGTATTGCTGAGTTTGATCAAGCCCGTATTACAACGTGTATTACTACTTGCTTAGGGTACTCAAAATAAGCAGCTTAGGCGTCGCTAAGGCTTAATTGTGCCAGACAGTGTTGTAAAGATTTATCTTGTAGCTGTTGATACAACTGCATTTCATCTAAAACCTGTGCGCCTAGGCTCTGTTCAAATAGCGTTTGATTGGAGGCAGAGGCATAATCAGTTTGGCTCGCTTCACCGAGATTGGACTGGAAAATCCCTGCCGCAGATACTGGTAAAAAGTCTTCATAGACAATGGGTTCAATGGCGAGCACGCCAGCATTCAATAAGGCATTGACCGCATCTGTATCCTGTGAGATCTCTAGATGGTCTGCATGGGGTTGCGCTTGCATGAAATAGTAAAAATAGGCGAGTTGCTGCTGGTGTAATTCTGCATAACTATCTGGGAAGCTTTGAAATTCTTCTGCAAGAATTGCAACATACTGTGCTGCATTGGCATCATTGGGAGCAGCCCCTAAGCGCTGGCGTGCTTGTTGTAATAACCGATCATATAAAGCACGACCTTTTGGGGTCAGTGCGATACCGCGCTGTTCAATTTCACCAAAACGGGCGGTATGACTGCCTTGCTCAACCTGCTGACCATCATTGAAATTTACCTTTTCTTCTAATGCCTTGAAGCTGGTTTGGCGCAATAAGATAGGACATTGACGACGTGGTGGACCTTCCACCACAGCTTTGGCTGGAATACCTTGACGGATCATATGACTTTGCACCGCATCGATATCCAAAGTTCTAGGGGTCAGGTGATTGATATGTGGGCCTTTAAATGCAACCACATCGGCAATTAAACGATGTTGATCATGTAAATCTTGATATAACGCTTTACTTACAGGAGCATCGGTATGCCAGCGGAAGGTTTCTAGAACTTCCAATACAAAAGTTTGTGCATCTTGTTGGTTTAAACCACCTTGCTGTTCAAACTGTTGGGTCAATGCCAAAGCGCGATCACTAAAGATTTGACGTTTGCTCAAAGCCTGCTGTGCTGCCTCACGCAGTGCCGGATCTGCAATCAGTTCCAAACGGAGCAATGAGGTAAAGACACGAAATGGGCAAGCATTTAGATCATCGCTGTCGATGGCACGAAAAGCGGTAGAGTGTACCGGTACACCTGATGGAACCAAGTCATAATAGCCCACTGGGTACATGCCCATGACTGCAAAAACACGTCGCATATTACTGAGTTCTGCTGCGCTACCTAGACGAATGGCGCCGTGACGTTCCTGAGAAAGGCGTGCCAGTTCACCTGTTTGTTGAAGTTGTTGTTTTAATGCTGGCTGTTGCCTAAGTGTTTGTTGGTTAATGTCTTTGACCAGATCGATGAGGTCACCATAAAGTGGGACTTCTTTTTGATACATATCTGACATAAGTGCGGAAAATCGGCTGCGAATTTCGTTTGAACTGATCCAATGTGTCATGGCTATTTCCTATTTTTTTCCTATTTTTTCGAGTCTGCTGGGTTCTCGTCTATCTGCTTCGCGTCTGTCTGGTGCTTAGTGCATATCGGCCGTGGCGGCGAGAACATTTTCTAAAATATCGAGACCTTCAGCTAAGGTTTCTGGATGAATGGTTAAAGGGGTCAGGAGACGAATAATATTTTTTGCTTGACCGCTCGGCATGAGCAACAACCCTTGCGCTCTGGCTTGGCTGAGCACCTGTGCGAGTACTGCGCCGCCTGTACCATACTGCGGATGCTGTAATTCAATGCCACGCATAGCACCGACCCCAGTCAGACGACCGAGCCAAGGGCTAAGCTGCTGTTGTTGCCAGTGTTGATAACGTTGTTCTAAGGTATCTATATAATGTTGCACTGTATGTTGAAATTCGGCAGATTGTAAAATATCCAGTGTTGCCAAGCCTGCAGCACATGCCAATGGATTACCTGAATAAGTACCGCCTAAAGCACCGGTTGCGAGTGCATTCATATGTCGACTTAAACCGATCACCGCACCCAAGGGCAGACCACCAGCAATACTTTTGCCCAACAATAATAAGTCGGGTGTAATACCTAAATGGCTAAAGGCAAAGTGCTGACCAGTACGGGCAAAGCCTGATTGAATTTCATCAATGATGATTAGAATGCCGTGTTCATCGCAGAATTCACGTAAATACTGTGCAAAAGATCGGTCCATCATGTGGAAACCGCCTTCACCCAGTACGGGTTCAAAAATAATGGCTGCAATATTGGCAATATCGACTTCGACTTGTATTAAGCGCGTGAGGGCTTGTTTGGCCTGTTCAGCACTGATGCCGTTGTCGGCACTTGGATAAGGAATATGGTAAACCGGACCGGGTAGGGGGCCTAAACCGGTTTTATAGGGTGTTGCTTTGCCATTGAGATTGACTGCTGCTAAGGTTCGACCATGAAAGCCCCCATCAAAGGCAATTACACCGGTACGCCCTGTCACAGTACGTGCAACTTTTAGGGCATTTTCTGTGGCTTCTGCACCACTATTGGTAAACATGCCTGCCAGTTCTTCTTCAATCGGGATGAGCTCGACTAGCTTTGCCATTAGACTCAAATATGGACGATGCTGTGCAGCATTAAACGCATAATGGGTCAGTTGCGTTGCTTGTTGTTGAATGGCGCCAACAATATCTGGATGACAGTGTCCAAAGTTGAGTACACCAATTCCACCGACAAAATCGATGTAGCGTTTGCCATTTTCATCCCAAACTTCTGCATTCAATCCTTTTTCAATGGTAATCGGATGGATTAAACCGAGTGCTGTAGAAATCCCTTTACGCTGATTCATCATAACTGTTCAATTGCTTTAAGATGACTTATTTAAAGCTGAGAACAAGCGATCCCGCAAACGAATAAATTGAAGAGTATCATGAGTTTTTTTCTTGAAGTTTAAGCCAATGATTGACATGAATTGCACAGGGTATGGTCAATGCAATCTGTTGATCTTTTCAATAATAGAAACACTCTCTATATTTTTAGCACTTTACTGCTTATACTGTGCAAAGTTTTAGGAAACATTCTTTTTACACGTCATTGGTACTTCTGCAAAATAAGTACATGATTGTGTACATATTTTTAAGGTTGCACATGGCATTAGCTAAAAAGTCTGTAAATATCAATAATATACGCAATTTCTCAATTATTGCGCATATCGACCATGGTAAATCTACTTTGGCGGACCGTTTTATCCAGATGTGTGGTGGTCTACAAGCACGTGAGATGCAGGCCCAAGTCTTGGATTCAATGGAATTAGAACGTGAACGTGGTATTACCATTAAGGCAACATCGGTCACGTTGTACTATACCCATCCCAATGGTCAAGAATATCAACTCAATTTTATTGACACTCCAGGGCACGTTGACTTTTCTTATGAAGTGTCACGTTCTTTAGCAGCCTGTGAAGGTGCGCTATTGGTTGTTGATGCCGCACAAGGTGTAGAGGCACAATCGGTGGCAAACTGTTATACCGCCATCGAGCAAGGTCTAGAAGTTTTACCTATACTCAACAAAATTGATTTACCACAGGCTGAGCCTGAACGGGTCATACATGAGATCGAAGAGATTATTGGTATTGAAGCCGTCGATGCACCGACCTGTTCTGCCAAGACAGGCTTGGGTGTTGAAGGGGTATTAGAACGACTGGTCGATGTGATTCCTGCACCGGAAGGGGATCGTGAAGCACCTTTACAAGCCCTGATTGTAGACTCGTGGTTTGATAACTATCTGGGTGTGGTTTCCTTGGTGCGTATCAAGCAAGGTCGTGTACAAAAGGGTGACAAGATGTTGGTTAAATCCACTGGTCAAACCCATGTCATTACTTCTGTTGGTATTTTTAATCCAAAGCATACTGAAACTGGCATGTTAGAGGCGGGTGAAGTGGGCTTTGTGATTGCCGGCATCAAAGATATTTTTGGTGCGCCAGTCGGGGATACCATTACCTTGTCAGGCACCCCTGAAGTCACCAGTTTACCGGGTTTCCAAAAGGTCAAACCACAGGTCTATGCGGGTTTATTCCCCATTGATGCCAGTGATTTTGAGCCTTTCCGCGAAGCATTGCATAAATTGCAAATTAATGACTCTGCATTGTTTTTTGAACCAGAAAGTTCCGATGCACTGGGTTTTGGTTTCCGCTGTGGCTTCTTGGGCATGCTGCACATGGAAATCGTACAAGAGCGTTTAGAGCGTGAGTACGACCTAGATTTGATTACATCGGCACCAACGGTTATTTATGAAGCTTTGACCAAAGCCGGTGATACGATTTACATCGATAGCCCATCTAAAATGCCCGACGGTTCTACCGTAGAAGATTTACGTGAGCCCATTGCAGAATGTCATATTTTGGTGCCACAAGAGTATTTGGGTAATGTCATGACCTTGTGTATCGAGCGTCGTGGTGTGCAAAAAGATATGAAGTTCTTGGGCAACCAAGTGTCTTTGTCTTTTGAGATCCCGATGGCTGAAGTGGTGATGGACTTTTTTGACCGTTTGAAATCGTGTTCACGTGGTTTTGCATCCTTAGATTATAACTTTGTGCGTTTTGAAAGTTCTAATTTGGTAAAAGTTGATGTGCTCATCAATGGCGACAAAGTGGATGCACTGGCCATGATTTGTCATCGAAATGATGCACGACATCGTGGTATTGCATTGGTCGAGAAAATGAAAGATTTAATTCCTCGACAAATGTTTGATGTGGCAATTCAAGCCGCAATTGGTGCACAAGTCATTGCCCGCTCTACCGTAAAAGCTATGCGTAAAAACGTTTTAGCCAAATGTTATGGCGGTGATGTATCGCGTAAGAAGAAATTACTTTCTAAGCAAAAAGAAGGTAAAAAACGTATGAAACAAGTCGGTAGTGTTGAAATTCCACAAGAAGCATTCCTTGCCGTATTACAAGTTGATAAAAAATAACAGAGAGAGCCAACACCTATGGACTTTGATTTTAATTTAATATTGGTTCCACTTACCTTGGTGTTTTTCGTGATTTGGTTACTGGATAAACTGGTATTCAAACAACGTAAAACCCGAGGCAAAGGGCATGAAAATGCAATTATTACTTGGTCTTATGACTTTTGGCCGGTGATGGTCGTGGTTCTGGTGTTGCGTTCATTCTTTTATGAACCGTTTAATATCCCCTCCGAGTCGATGGTACCGACCTTAGAGACTGGTGATTTTATTTTGGTGAATAAATATCAGTACGGCGTACGTTTACCAATCTTAAATGATAAAATCATCAATATTAGTGAGCCGAAACGCGGTGAAGTCTTTGTTTTTCGCTATCCAGAAGATCCAAAATTAAACTATATCAAACGTGTTATCGGTATACCGGGTGATCATATCGTTTATAAAAATGGTGTTTTATCTGTGAACGGTCAGCCGGTTGTGCAAGAGCCAGTAGCTTTTGAACGTAGCAAAGACTCTATTATGGAGCCTATCGCTTATTTCAAAGAATCATTGGGTGAGCACCAGCATTTAATCCGCCGTAATGAACAGTTCAATCCGCTATTTGCCAGTTATGCAGATAATCTGACCTCTAAAATGAAACAACCATACGTGTCTAAGACCAACAGACCGTTATTCCTCAATAGCCAAGGCAATGAGTGGGAAGCAGTGGTGAAAGACCATGAGTATTTCGCTATGGGTGATAACCGTGAGTATAGTGCTGACAGCCGTTATTGGGGCATGGTGCCTGCAGAGAATCTAGTCGGTAAAGCAGTCTATATCTGGACACATAAAGAGCCAGGTTGGAATTTACCGAGTTTTAGTCGCAATAGTGCCATTAAATAATGACGCTTTTATTGTTAAAGTGCTGCGATTGCGTGCGTTTAAACATACCCCATGAATCATGTTAAATGAATTCTTTATAGCTTGTGCAGACTGTTGGTTAAAACAACATCTACACAAGCTATTGCCTTAGATGGATTTAATAGCATTTATCTACCCGTCAAGATTACAGTCTTTCGCTGTTCGCGTTATAATACGTTGTTTCAGGTCTATATCGATTTGAAAAGCGCTCTTTTTAATTGTTATTCATTTTTTTATTCATGTTAAAGTTCGAGAAAAGTTTTGAAAACTCACACCAAACTAAGTGATCCGCGCTTAGAGAGTCGTATCGGTTATCAGTTTAAGCAGATTGATTTATTACTGCTGGCACTGACGCACCGTTCAGTTAGTCATAAGCATAATTATGAACGTCTCGAGTTTTTGGGTGATTCATTATTGGGGATGATTATCGCCAATTATCTTTATCATACTTATCCCAACGAAAATGAAGGTCGTTTGACGCGTATGCGGGCGACATTGGTACGCCAAGAAGCACTCGGTAAAATCGCCAATGATTTGAAGCTCAGTACCTGCTTAATCTTAAGTTCGGGTGAGTTGAAATCAGGTGGTCATCATCGTGAGTCAATATTAGCCGATACCGTAGAAGCCATTATTGGGGCAATTTATTTAGATTGTAATGATTTAAAAATCTTAGAAGCCATTGTTTTGAAATGGTATACCCCTTATTTAGAACACATAGAGCCTAGCGATCAGCTCAAAGACCCTAAATCGCGTTTACAAGAGTATTTACAAGCACGTAAGCAACCGTTGCCCGTTTATGATGTAATTGATATTCAAGGTGATGCGCCGAATCAGCATTTTAAAGTTGCTTGTCATGTGCAAGGTTTAACAACGCTGTTAGGGGAAGGATCGAGTCGTCGTTTTGCAGAGCAAGCTGTGGCTGCTGAAATATTAAAGTTATTGGAGCAATAAGTCTCATGTCGAGCGAAAATGATCAACTCCCAAATGATCATCAACCGAAAGCCGCTGAAAGCAATCTAATTGATCAGTTTTTTAGTGCAGAAAACCGTAGCATTCCAAGCGATTACCGTAGTGGTTTTGTCGCGATTGTGGGTCGTCCCAACGTGGGGAAATCTACGCTGATGAACCATCTGTTGGGGCAAAAGTTATCGATTACCTCACGTAAACCGCAAACAACCCGGCATAAAATTGTCGGGATCGACAGCCGTGAAAAATCTCAGGCTGTTTTTGTCGATACACCGGGGATGCACAAAAAAGAAGTACGTGCCATCAATAAAATGATGAATCGTGCTGCGCATTCAGCATTGCGTGATGTTGATTTGGTTTTATTTGTGGTCGATGCGCATAAGTGGACTCAAAACGATGAATTGGTTTTGGAGAAACTGCAAAATGCCAGTATGCCCGTGCTTTTAGTGATCAATAAAATTGATACGCTGGAAGACAAAAAGACCTTACTGCCATTGATCCAAGAACGGACCAAACTGATGAACTTTGCAGAGATTATTCCAGTGTCTGCATTGCGTGGCGCAAATTTAGAGCATTTACGTGAATCGATTGAGCGTTACTTACCTTTTCAAGCACCGTTATATGCTTTGGATCAGGTCACCGATCGTTCGGAACGCTTTTTAGCAAGTGAAATTATTCGTGAAAAAATCATGCGCCAATTGGGCGAAGAATTGCCTTATGATTTAACCGTGCAAATCGAGTCATTTAAGGTTGAAGAACCTGTTTTAAATGAAAAAACAGGTAAAATGAAAGCCGCATGTACTTATATTGATGCCACCATTTTTGTGGAGCGCTCTGGTCAAAAAGCCATTGTAATTGGTGATAAAGGCGCCAAACTAAAACGTATCGGTATGGAAGCACGAGCTGATATGGAACATATGTTTGCACAAAAAATCATGTTGACCTTGTGGGTGAAAGTTAAAGGTGGTTGGTCAGATGATGAGCGCGCATTAAAAAGTTTAGGTTATAGCGATATTTAAGGCGTTATAACGAACAAAATGGGCGATCAACAGATTGCCCATTTTGTTATGCTCCATTTTTATAAATCTATTGGACATCTGTTGGATTGAAGCATTGGGTAAAATGAGAATAGAACAAGATGATGAATGTTAAGATATTATTGTTTGTGAGTTGCTTGAGTTTATTCTGCTCAGGCTGTATTACCAAAGTGGTCACGGTACCGGTTAAAGTTGCTTATAAGACCACCAAAGGTGTGGTGAAGGGAACTGGTAAAGTAGTTGGTGCGATGATTCCTGACGGTGAGGATGACGACGATAAGCATAAAGACGATAAGCATAAATAAGCATGACGACAGCGATGATATGTTTTTATCTAAAGAGCATATCATGTGCTATTTAGGATTGTGATGATGATTGTGTGATGTAGGAATCAGTCGATGCGTAATCAGGTTTTGCATGGTTATATGATTCATTATCGTAAATATCGTGAACGCAGTTATATTGTGCATTTATATAGCGAGGAGTTTGGTCGTATAGATGGTATCTTACGTCATACGCCGCCACCACAATATCAGCCACTGCGTGTACAAGCCTCGGGTAAGTCTGCCTTAAAAAATTTTAGTCATCTTGAGATTCTTCATCAGCCAATCTTTTTTTATGCCGATGCTTTTTTTGCTGGTTTTTATTTAAATGAAATTCTGCTGCGTTTATGCCCAATCGAGGAGGCGATGCCAGAGAGTTTTGTGCAGTATCACAATACCTTAGAACAATTACAGCAATTGGCACAGCATCCGCAGCCATCCGTATTTTTAAAACAAATATTAAGGCAGTTTGAATATGTACTGCTAGAAGAATTAGGCTATGGTTTGGATTTTAGCCATGATGCTCAGCAACAGCTGATTCAAGCACAACAGTATTATCAGTTTCAACTCAATGACGGTTTTATCCTGAGTTCTGAACGGCATTCCGCGGCATTATCTGGCACGGCAATCTTATCCATGCAAAATTACAAAAAGGGTGGGGATTTTAACGCTGAACAGCTACAATTATTGGGCAAGCTATATCGACAGATGATAGCAGCTTTGCTGGGTGACCGTCCGTTAAAGAGTCGCCAGTTGTGGATTCAAAATGCTCAATCAAAAACCAATTAGGAAAATGTGATGGCTGTATTACTTGGGGTCAATATTGACCATGTTGCTACACTCAGACAAGCACGTGGTACGCTTTATCCAGATCCAATCAAAGCGGCACTGCTGTGCGAACAAGCTGGTGCTGAAGGCATTACCCTGCATTTACGTGAAGATCGTCGTCATATTCAGGATGATGATGTCCGTCGCATGAAGCAAGCGATCCAAACGCGTATGAATTTAGAATTGGCAATTACCCCAGAAATGGTGGCTTTTGCTCAAGAGATTCAACCTGAACATGTCTGCTTTGTACCAGAGAAACGTGAAGAACTCACCACCGAAGGTGGCTTAGATGTGGTTGGGCAGTTTGAACAGGTTTTTGCGGCGACTGCTGCACTAAAGGCTGTGGGCAGCGATGTCTCTTTGTTTATTGACCCAGATCGTGCACAGATCGATGCAGCAGTTGCGTGTCAGGCGCCGACCATTGAGCTGCATACGGGTGCCTATGCTGATGCGGCTACAGCTGAGCAACAACAACATGAATTGCAACGCATTGTGGATGCAGTTGCCTATGCAGCGCAGCAAGGTTTGGTGGTCAATGCAGGGCATGGGCTTAATCTTGACAATGTTGCTGCCATTGCCGCTATTCCGCAGATTCATGAACTCAATATCGGTCATGCTATTATTGCAGACAGCGTATTTGTCGGTTTAACTCAGGCAGTCAAAGCGATGAAAGCAGCCATTGTTGCTGCCCAGCCTGCAAATGTGAAATAGGTGTTTGATGTCTAAAGTTGATTATGCGCAGTTAATGCAACCAGTAAAAGATTTTCTGGGCTGTGAGACACCACAAGCTTGGTTGATGCATGCGGTAGAGCATATCGATATCCTAATGCAAGACCATGCCAATTGTGAGAAGAAAGCGGCTGGCACAGCGATGAATCTGATGTTTCGTTATAGCTTCTTCACTGATTTACAAGTCAAACTGGCACAATTGGTGCGTGAGGAAATGCTGCACTATGAGCAAGTACTAGAATTGATGGAAAAACGTGGTCAGGCTTGGCAAGCTTTAAGTGCTGGGCGTTATGCAGCAGGCTTGCGCAAAGAGATTCGTACCTATGAGCCCGAAGCATTGGTTGATGTACTGATTATCGGGGCATTTGTGGAAGCACGTTCTTGTGAACGTTTTTATGCCTTGTCTGATTTGGTTGATGATGAGCTGGCAAAATATTATCGTTATTTGCTTAAATCTGAGTCACGGCATTTTGAGGATTATTTGGCTTTGGCTGCCGATGTTGCGCGTAGTAGCAAAATGAAAGACCCGACGGAAGATATACAGCAACGTATTGCCCATATTCGTCAGGTTGAAGCTGAGTTGATTGAAAGCCCAGATCCATTGTTCCGCTTTCATAGTGGTGTGCCGAGTGCGCCAGCATTGGCATCATCGAATGAAAAATCAATTGCTTAAACATCGAAGCTCCCGACCTTTGTCTTAACGCTTATGCAAACTTCGGGAGTTTTGTATGCTGATGTTGTTGTTCTTAATGGCTTAGTTCTTCATCTGAATTCTTAATAATGCTTCATGCGCTATAAAGTAGTGTCTAGTCCTACAATAAGTTGGCACTTATTGCAAACATAAAAAACAGCCATAAAAAAAGCCACTTTATCATTTGAAGTGGCTTTTTAGAATCTTGGCTCTCCCACCTGGGCTCGAACCAGGGACCTGCGGATTAACAGTCCGTCGCTCTACCGACTGAGCTATGGGAGAATCTGATGCGCATTTTAGGCAGCAATTGCAGTGCGGTCAAGTGTCTATATCGATATTCTGCTGAAATCTATGTTGACTGTGTTTTTTATAGTCATGTCGTTGAAATATCAAGCATTTATAGTTGGTAATCAATTTGTATAGCCATTGGGTTGAAGTGCTGCTGGTACATCGTTCAAAGACAACTCAGCTTGTACTGCGTTTATTTAGGACCTCAAAGGGCGGTTGTGCAATCATATTGCCACAATGTCTAGTCCTGAAAGAAGTTGGCACTTATGGCAAACATAAAAAACAGCCATAAAAAAAGCCACTTTATCATTTAAATAAAGTGGCTTTTTAGAATCTTGGCTCTCCCACCTGGGCTCGAACCAGGGACCTGCGGATTAACAGTCCGTCGCTCTACCGACTGAGCTATGGGAGAATCTGTTGCGCATTTTATGCAGCAAAAGCATTGCGGTCAAGTGTAAATGTGAATTAATTCGTGATAGTGCAATCAATCGCAGCATTTATAAGCATTATATTGAGATCATCTGCAAATGCTGAGCAAGAGGCGTGGGGGAAGCAAGTTAATCTCAACCTAAAACGGCTAGAGCTCAAAAGGGCGAGCTACTCAAAAGCAGTCATCAAAAAATAGCCATAAAAAAAGCCACTTTATCATTTAAAGTGGCTTTTTAGAATCTTGGCTCTCCCACCTGGGCTCGAACCAGGGACCTGCGGATTAACAGTCCGTCGCTCTACCGACTGAGCTATGGGAGAATCTGAAGCGAATTCTAGGGGCTAAATGTCTGATCGTCAAGCGCTGTATAGCAATATCAGGATTGTTTGTTTGATAATTATGCAATTACGGCGTTATAGCAATTCAAGTATTCAAGTCAAGGCTTAGATAAGCGTTTAGATAAAAAAAAAGCTACCCATTGGGGTAGCTCCTTTTTTGAAAAATATATGCTTATTTTTCTACGCCAGCAGCTTCGCCAGCATATTTTGCATTGGCATAGTCCCAGTTTACAAGATGCTCTAAGAAAGTAGAGATGTATTTAGGACGCGCATTACGGAAGTCGATGTAATAAGCATGTTCCCAAACATCGATAGTTAATACCGCAACTTGGTTATGTGCCAATGGTGTGTCGGCATTTGAGGTTTTAACGATAGAAAGTTTACCGTTGACTTTGTCTGCCACAAGCCAAGCCCAACCAGAACCAAACTGTGTTGTAGCCGCTTTACTGAATTCTTCAGCGAAGTTTTCAAAACTACCAAAGTCTTCCTCAATTTTAGCAGCAAGCGCACCAGTTGCTTTACCGCCACCATTAGGTTTCATGCTATTCCAGTAGAAAGTATGGTTCCAAACTTGTGCTGCATTGTTGAAAATACCCGCTTTAGACGCATCACCAGCAGTCGCGACAATGATTTCTTCTAAACTTTTAGATTCAAGATCAGTATCTTTGATCAAATTGTTAAGGTTCACAACATAGGTGTTGTGGTGCTTATCATGATGGAATTCTAAAGTCTCTTTGCTGATATGTGGGGCGAGGTCGTCATAGCCATATGGCAGTGCAGGTAAAGTAATATTGCTCATGTTTCTATTCCTTGCATATGCTGGGTTAGATAATTAAGTCGATATATTGTAATTGATTTTAGCGGCCATAGGCAGCTTAAACAACTATAGCGAATAAAACTCTTGCGTTAATCTTTATCCGAATGGGAAAAAGTGTTGAGCTAGATCGGATTGTTCAATTCTATATATTGGTGTTCGATTGAAAACTGTTCAGCAATGGCTGCCCCTAAGCGTTGTACGCCAAAACGTTCTGTTGCATGATGCCCGCAAGCGAAATAGTGAATATTCATTTCTTGCGCTTCATAATAAGTTCGTTCACTTACTTCGCCAGAGAGGTAGGCATCACAGCCTTGTTGTGCCGCTTGGTGAATAAAATCTTGTGCCGCACCCGTACAAAATCCTATTTTTTGAATCATTTGACGATCAGCCGCCAGATGTTGGATCTGCTCGCTCTGAAAGCGACTTTGTAGTAATTGATGAAATGCTGTTACGCTCATCGGTTCGGCCAAGTAAGCAATATTCCCGATCGGATAGCGTTCATTGCGGTCGAGTGCTTCAATATGCTGCAATTGGAGTAAATCTGCGATACTGCGGTTATTGCCAAGTTCGGGGTGGGCATCTAGGGGGAGGTGGTAGGCGACTAGAGAGATATCATTTTGAATCAAGCTTTTGATGCGTTGACCACGCATACCTGTAATCGGTGCTGCTTCACCTTTCCAAAAGTAACCATGATGTACCAGCAATAACTGTGCCTCGAGTTCAATGGCAGCAGCGATTGCATGTTGTGATGCCGTTACGGCAGAGGCAATACGCGTGACTTCGCGCGCACCTTCTATTTGTAAGCCATTCGGTGCATAGTCTTTAAATGCATTAGACTGTAATGTCTGATCACACCACTGAATAATATCGGATAATTGTGCCATATGCTGTTGGTCTCGTTACGCTATGCAATTGTTTGTCGATCATTATAGGCTAAATAGGCTAACCATGGGTCGAGCAAGATTCAAGCACCGTCCAATAGATAAATTATTTGTATTTTCAGTAGCTTGCTGTGTATGCTTAGAGAATATTCATGATGTCTTCATTTTGTGTTATAAATATATTTTTAAGTAACTAAAGCAAAACAATTTTTTCGAGTTATTTTTATCTATATTTATATATTTTGATTACAATAGTTGGCTATCTTACTTACTGTTCTAAGAATTAAATAATTTAGGGGAAATGAACGTGCGTCGCTCCTTTTCATGGTTACCTTGGGTTTTATTGATTGTTGTCATTCTATGTTTTATTGGCTGGCAAAAATATCAACGCCCTAAACCACCAATTGCTGCTGATGGTGTCAAAATGCCTGCTGAAAAAGTTGAGCCTTTGGTGAATACCACACGTACGGGCGGGGTGGTCTCTTATAGTTCTGCAGTCAAGGTTGCTGCGCCTGCTGTCGTGAATATTATGACGACGCAAAAAGTTCGCCAAAATCATCCGCTATTTAATGATCCTGCTTTCCGTGAGTTCTTTGGTGATCAGTTCCCCGACACAGGCAAAGAACAAAATGAAAATAGTTTAGGTTCTGGTGTAATTGTACGGGCGGATGGCTACATCTTGACCAATAATCATGTGATTGCACAAGCTGAGCAAATTGTGGTGGTATTACAAGATGGTCGTCGTGCTGAAGCAAAAGTGATTGGTACAGATCCCGATACCGATTTAGCCGTTATCAAGATTAATCTAGACAACTTACCCGTGTTGCCGTTTAAACTCAGTGGCAATGAAGTGGGGGATGTGGTGTTGGCGATTGGTAACCCATTTGGTGTAGGGCAGACAGTAACACAAGGTATTATTTCTGCTACTGGTCGTTCAGACTTGGGCATTAATACCTATGAAGACTTCATTCAAACCGACGCCGCCATTAACCCGGGTAACTCGGGAGGAGCTTTGATCGATGTGGCTGGTAACTTGATTGGGGTGAATACGGCCATCTTCTCACGTACGGGCGGATCTTTGGGCATTGGTTTTGCCATTCCGGCAAAAGTTTGTCAGCAAGTGTTAGACTCTATTTTAAAAGATGGTCGCGTGATCCGTGGTTGGCTGGGTATCAGTTTGATGGCACCGAAGTATGATAATGCTTTGGCTGCACCACAGCCCGGTGTTATTGTGGCAGGTCTATTAAAAAATGGTCCTGCGATTCAAGCTGGTTTAAAAGTTGGTGATCGCATTATGAAAGTGAATGATGAACAAATCACTTCAGTATCACAACTGATTAACTATGTGGCAATGCAAGCACCGAATAGCACGATTAAAGTAACGGTTATGCGTGAAAGTGGGACCGCTCCTGTAGTCTTAGATGTTCAAGTGGGTGAGCGTAGCGCGCAAAGTAGCAATTCACAGTTTATTCCTTTACCGAAACAGTAATCAGCGATTTGCTGAGTATGGTTTTAAATGGCGCTGCGGCGCCATTTTTTCTGAGCTGTATTTTTGATGCAAGCGCCGATATGACCCTATGCTTTGCATCAGGATTTGCGCATAGCGCTTGTTGTAACCCAGAGTAGGGTTACTCTCTCTGTAGACACAGACACAGACACAGACACAGACACAGACACAGACACAGACACAGACACAGACACAGACACAGACACAGACACAGACACAGACACAGACACAGACACAGACACAGACACAGACACAGAGCCTATGATTTAAGCCAGCCAAAGCAAGGTGGGGGTGTGAATGCAAAAAAACCGCCCTATATCAATAGAGCGGTTGTAGCAAACAGCGGATGTTTAAGTCAGAGTATTAGTCTTGTTGAATTCCAGCAACCAACCAGTCTTGTTGTGAGGCTGCAGGTTTCACAAAGTGCCAAATTTCTGAAAATGCTTCAGGCGTGCTGTTTAGATCTTCACTAACGGTACCGGTAAAACGAACACTGACAACATATTGATTGTTTTCAGTAGCACTGTCTGTGACCACCGCTGTTAAGTTGGAAAACTCGGCAACATTTTGGTCTTGGTTCGCCATGATGTCTTGATACATGGATTGATAAAGTTCTGGTGTTAAATAACGGCGAATTTCTTCAATATTACTCGCGCTGTTCATGGCTTGAATATGATTGAAGCGTTGACGTGCAACCCGTAAGAACGCAGCCGGCTCTGTACCATCCGGTAATTGTTGGCTACTTTGCGTATGTGCAGCAAAAGGACCATTATTGGCAGCCGCACCACCAGCAACATTTTGACCAAAGATATTGGTGTTGTCTGCATTGCCTTTGAGTGAGATGGGGCTTTGTGCGAATGGCGAGCCAGTATTGGCTGCGCCATTGTTTGGAGCGTAGGGATTAGCGCTGGCTAATTTTTTTTTTGCTCCGAATTTACGGAACAAGATGAAAGCGGCACCAGCAATGATCACTAACCAGATCCAGCCGGGAACGCCACTTTTTTCTTCTTGCTGCTGCGCTTGTTGTGCAGCGGCTTGTGTAGTTGCTGGATCTTGTTGATCAACAGCTGTTGGGTTTTGGTTGTTGTTGTGGTTATCTGCTAAAGCATTTGCAGCAACTGCACCGACTGCAGCACCAGCTACACCAGCAGCAACCATACCACCGACACCCGGACCAGAACGCGCTGGCGCAGCTTGTTGAGTATTCGTTGGCTGTTGAGCAGGCGTAGCTTGACGAGACGGCTGATAACTTTGGCTTGAGCTATTTGAACGCGCCATACCATGACTCTTACCACCACCAGCACGTTTTGCTTCGGCTAAAGGGGAAAGAAGCAAGGTTGCCATGAGAGCACCTGCGATCAAACCACGCTGTCGAACTTGCATACGATTAAATCCTATTTCAAATAAAAAAAATTCCAGTGTTAGTTATGCAGTCTTTTGTGCTGAATTTCAATATCAAAAATGAAATTTTTGCCATAAAGTTGGGTCGTTAAATCTTGTACAGCATGCAATGATGCTGTGACTTTCATTTTTGCTGGCAAAGTTGCGAAAGAACTAGCACTGATCACTGAGTTCACTGGCTTGTGCCAAGGCTTCATGCAAACGTGCAACGGCAATAATTTGCACCCCGGCAATGCTGTGTTGTGGTGCATTGGCGCGCGGCAAAATAATATACTTAAAGCCATGCTTAATAGCCTCTTTTAGGCGTTCTTGACCATTTGGTACTGGGCGAATTTCACCGGATAACCCGACTTCACCAAAGACGGCCAATTGTTGTGGTAGTGCTCTGGAACGCAGGCTAGACATACATGCCAGTAAAACCGCCAGATCACTGCCCGTTTCGGTAATTTTTAAACCGCCGACAACATTGACATAGACGTCTTGCCCCGCGCTTTGAATGCCACCATGACGATGCATAACTGCCAATAACATATTGAGGCGGTTTTGTTCGAGTCCTAAGGCGACGCGGCGCGGTTGTCCATGGGCATCATCGACCAAGGCCTGGACTTCAACCAGTAAGGGGCGGGTACCTTCGCGACTAATCATCACCACAGATCCCGGGATGGCTTCATCATAACGACTCAGGAAGATCGCGGAAGGATTGGCGACTTCTTTGAGACCTTTGTCGGTCATCCCAAAAACGCCTAATTCATTGACTGCACCAAAACGGTTTTTGACTGCGCGGATCATACGATAGCGCGAGTCTGTTTGCCCTTCAAAATACAGCACACAGTCCACCATATGTTCCAATACTCGCGGACCCGCCAATGCACCTTCTTTGGTCACATGACCGACCAAAAATAATGCTGTGCCACTTTGTTTGGCAAAACGGGTGAGTAGAGCAGCAGATTCACGAATTTGGGATACGCCACCTGGAGCAGATTGTAAGGTTTCGGTATACAGGGTTTGAATGGAGTCTAAAATTGCCACCGCAGGGCGCTCATGCGCCAGCACTTCACAGATGCGTTCGACACAAGTTTCCGCCATGACTTTTAAGTGCTGGGTCGGTAGATCAAGGCGTTGTGCTCTTAGGGCAACTTGAGATAACGATTCTTCACCTGTGACGTATAGTGCCGCACGTTCAGCGTGTGCCATATGGGTTGCAGTCTGTAATAAGATGGTTGATTTACCGATACCAGGATCACCACCAATTAAAACCACTGAACCGGTCACTAGACCGCCACCTAAGACCCGATCAAATTCGTGGATACCGGTGGGCATACGTGATTCACGGCTAATCGAGACTTGATCGAGGGTGGTAATTGTACTGGCATTGCCCGCATAACCACCCGAAAAATTGGGTTTGGCACGGTGTGGCGTGGTGTTTTCTTGGCGAACCTCAACCAGACTGTTCCACTCGCCACACTCTGAACATTGACCAGCCCACTTTGAATGATCTGCTGCACATTGTTCGCAGCGATATACTGTTTTAACTTTAGCCATGGTTACACTTGAAACTCAGCTTGTTGGGCAGACTGGATTGAAAACGTACACATTGAGCTAAGCTGTGTATGGTCTTGTATAGGGTCTGCTGGGTTTATCTAAATAAAAATTTAAGGCAGTGTAAGATAAATGTATTTTTGATGATAGTGCAGCAGATAAGTCAAAAATTGTTTTATTTGGCATATATATTGCTGTTACAATTTGTGAACGAAAATCAAAAAATTAAAGAACAGGCTTCGCTGATCAAATCGAGTATTTGAAAAAAGTCTTTTCTTTTTAATGTATTTGGTTTAATTAATATTGACTCTTACAGAAGATGTGCGAAATAAATGGCAAATAACAATATGCATTCACCATCTGAAAATGGTGAATTAAAAAGGAGTTTATCCAATCGTCATTTGCAATTAATTGCGATTGGGGGCTGTATTGGTACAGGGCTTTTCATGGGGTCCGGAAAAACGATTAGCTTAGCAGGACCATCGATCCTATTTATCTATATGATTATTGGATTAATGATCTTCTTTGTGATGCGCGCTTTGGGCGAATTGCTATTATCGAACTTGCAGTATCGTTCTTTTATCGATTTTTCAACGGACTTGATTGGACCTTGGGCAGGATATTTTGTAGGTTGGACTTACTGGTTGTGTTGGATCACGATTGGTATCGCAGATTTATCAGCGATTATTTATTACCTACAGTTTTTTAACGGAGGGAACCCCTTTACACCTATAGAAGGTGCCTTAATTAGTGTGGCGGCCATTTTCTTTATCATGGGTTTAAACCTATTGACGGTTAAATTATTTGGTGAGTTAGAGTTTTGGTTTGCACTGATTAAAATTATTGCCATTCTGGTCTTGATTGGCGTTGGTTTATGGATGGTCTTTACCGGCTTTAGTTATCAAGAGCGGGGCGAAAGTTTTGTTGCTGCATTCTCCAATATCTGGGGCAATGGCGGTATGTTCCCGACAGGGATGGACGGTTTCTTAGCCGGTTTCCAGATTGCCATTTTTGCCTTTGTCGGGGTGGAATTGGTTGGAACCACCGCTGCTGAAACAGAAAACCCAGAACGTAATTTGCCAAAAGCTGTAAACTCGATTCCAATCCGAATTATTTTCTTCTATGTATTGGCACTGTTCATTGTGATGTCAGTCACCCCATGGAATAAAATTGACCCGAATATTAGCCCATTTGTGAACTTGTTTAGTCATGCTGGTATTGCAGCTGCGGCGATTATCATGAACTTGGTGGTCTTGTCTTCTGTATTATCCTCTATGAATAGTGGGGTATTCTCAACCAGCCGTATGCTATTTGGTCTATCACGCGAATCGCATGGTCCGAAGCCATTTGGAGTGTTGAACCGCCGTGCCGTGCCTGCCAATGCCTTATATTTCTCTACTTTATGTTTATTATTAGGTGCGGGTTTACAGTATTTTGTACCAGATACGGTCAAAGCATTTACGCTCGCAACCACTTTATCGACCATTCTATTTATTTGTGTTTGGTTGATTATTATGTGGAGTTATATTAACTATTATCGTCTGCGTCCTGAGTTACATCAGAAATCGACCTTCAAATTGCCTGGTGGTTTATTTACCTGCTGGGTGGTGATTATCTTCTTTATCGGTATGATTTATGTATTGTCATTAGAAGAAGACACCTTACAAGCGCTTAAAATCAGCCCAATTTGGTTGGTAATCTTGGCGATCGGTTATTTCTTCTTTAATAAACGACGTAAACAAGATAAATAAGTTTTACTTGAATGCTGCAGTTTTTGTGGCATCTTAATACTGAAGTAAAATGCAAAGCATCAAAACACCAGCATCTGCTGGTGTTTTCTTTGCTGAAGAAGAGGTTTGCTGTGACTTGGGCAAGTGCTGCCTGCACGGTATACTGAGCGTATTTTTCAATAAGTGGGTGGTGTGTTATGCGGATTTTAGGTTATGTTGTGATCTCGGCGATGCTGCTGCAATTGGCTGCATGTGGACAAACTGGCGCTTTGGTCTTACCGAATGATCAAAATCAAGATAAACGTTCACATTATTTACTTTATCCCAATACAGCGCCAGCAACAAAAGCACCGCAAACGCAAAAAACATCCGCTGATGTTGATTCACAAAAAACGAGCGCGACAGTGGATCACAATACACTTTAAAGCCGCATACTTATTTTTACTTTTATAGAATTTTCGTAGGACGTCACAATGGGGTTTACTCGCATTCATGGAGTGCTGCATGCTGAACAGTGCGCACTTGATCAATTGGCACAGCAATTTTCCACCCCACTTTATGTGTATTCAAAAGCACAGTTAGAGCAAAATTACACAGACCTATCTAAAGCTTTTGATTTTATTGCACATCAAATTTGCTTTGCGGTCAAATCAAACTCTAATTTGGCAGTTTTGAGTGTACTGGCTAAGCTGGGTGCCGGTTTTGATATTGTGACTGGCGGTGAACTGGCGCGCGTGTTGGCGGCAGGTGGTGATGCCAGTAAAATTGTTTTTTCTGGACTGGGTAAAACTGAAGCTGATATTCGCCAAGCCCTACAAGTGGGTATTGCATGTTTTAATGTTGAATCTGCAGCTGAGCTTGATCGTATTGAAAAAGTTGCGGCTGAGCTGAACTGTCAAGCGCCGATCTCATTGCGTGTCAATCCTGATGTCGATGCCAAAACCCATCCATATATCTCCACAGGCTTAAAAGAAAATAAATTTGGTATTCCCAGTGATGTGGTATTTGAAACCTATGCCTATGCCGCGAGCTTGCCACACCTGAAGGTGATTGGTATTGACTGTCATATTGGTTCTCAACTGACTGAAGTACAGCCTTTTGTCGATGCACTAGATCGTGTGGTGTTGATGATTGAACAGCTCAACACAATGGGTATTCAGTTGCAACATATCGATATCGGTGGTGGTCTTGGGGTGCGTTATCAAGATGAAACACCGCCAACATTTGCCGAATATGCACAAGCCTTGCAACCGACGCTAAGCCGTTTGGGTCTGAAAGTTTATCTAGAACCGGGGCGTAGTATCAGTGCCAATGCGGGGGTATTACTGACACAGGTCGATCTGCTTAAGCCAACCTCATATCGTAATTTTGCCATTGTTGATGCGGCAATGAATGATCTGATACGCCCATCTTTATATGCGGCATGGATGGATGTGCAAACAGTCAAAACACCTGCTGCTGATTTAGCCGTATTGCAATGGGATATCGTCGGAGCAATTTGTGAAACAGGTGATTTTTTGGCAAAACAGCGTGATCTAGCACTACAAGCAGGTGATTATCTTGCTGTAATGGGGGCTGGTGCCTATGGTTTTGTGATGAGCTCCAATTATAATAGTCGTGGTCGTGCCGCAGAAGTGATGGTGGATGGGGCAAATGCTCATCTTATACGTGCGCGAGAAAGCATTGCATCATTGTGGCAAAACGAATATTTATTGCCTAAGGAGTAATTCAAGGTGTTATTAGAATTTACCAAAATGCATGGTCTAGGCAATGACTTCATGGTGATTGATTTAGTCAGTCAGCGTGCATTTTTAGATGAAACCATCATTCGCCGTTTGGCTGATCGCCATTTTGGTATTGGTTTTGACCAACTCTTGATTGTAGAACCACCTGATCTACCCAATGTTGATTTTAAATATCGTATTTTCAATGCAGATGGTAGTGAAGTTGAGCAATGTGGTAATGGCGTGCGCTGTTTTGCGCGTTTTGTTTATGATCGGCAGTTGACCAAAAAAACTAAATTAAAAGTTCAGACCATGGCTGGTATTGTAGAGCCTGAATTGGGTGCCAATGGTTGGGTTCGTGTCAACATGGGGATGCCTAAGTTTGAACCCGCAGAAATTCCTTTTGTTGCAGAGGATGATGCAGAAGGCTTGTATGATTTGGTATTGGCAGATGACGAAAAACTCAGCATCCAAGTGGTCAATATGGGCAATCCGCATGCTGTGACCATTGTGCCGGATATTCTGCAAGCGCCTGTTGCAAAATATGGTGCGCAAATTGAATCACATGAGCGTTTTCCGCAACGCGTTAATGCTGGTTTTATGCAGATTATAGATGAAACACATGCCAGACTGCGTGTGTTTGAGCGCGGTGTTGGGGAAACACTGGCATGTGGTACTGGTGCATGTGCGGCGGCTGTGGCAGGCATGCGTTTGGGGTTATTGTCCAGTCGTGTAGAAGTTGAATTGGCCGGTGGGAAGTTGTTTATAGAATGGCGTGAAGGTGAGCCTGTTTGGATGACCGGTCCAACGGCAACAATTTATGAAGGGCGTTTGGATTTACGTTATTTTCAAGCTTAAGACATTTTAAAGGCAAAGCGCTACTGCAAGAGAATGTGCTTGGCGTGGCGAACATTGATTTTTAAGAGACCGTTACGACGGTCTTTTTTGATGGTATATCATGGTGCGCTGAATTCTCAGTAAATAGTGAAAATAAAAAGGTCTATGCTATGGAATTTACCCAAATATTTAAGCTGCATCGCTTGCCTGGGATTCATCATAACCATGGCTTGGACAGTGATGATGAGCAGGCGCCAAGTGCTTTGGGTCTGAGCTAGAAAACAAGATCGTCTTGATGATGTGCATGTTAAAAATATCGAAAGCCGTTATGATGTAGGTAAATGTAGTCTCATCAAGTTCGTGCGAGTGATAGCGAGATCTGTGATAGCAGGATGAGGGGTAGCAAGATAAAGGTATAAAATCATGCAATACGGTGCCATGCAATTGTTGTCGATGTTTATGACACAACGTGAAACTCAAAACCATTCAGCACATACCTTAGATGCTTATTTTCGCGATATTACGAGCTTTATCGACTTTTGTTATGCGCGGCAATTGGCGTTGATGCAGGTTGAAGGTGCAGACTTGCGTGAGTACATCGCTTTTAAAATCGAGCATGATCAATTGAGTAGCCATAGTATCCAACGTCATCTCAGTTCTATACGTCAGTTTATGCAATGGGCGAAGCAAGGACAGTATCTACAGCACAATCCCAGTGATGATTTACAGCTAAAACGTCAACCACGTGCTTTGCCGGGGATGATTGATGTCGATACCGTGTTACAGATTTTGGAACAACCTGCGCCTGAGAAAGCCAAAGACCAAGCATTATGGTTGCGTGACAAAGCCATGTTAGAACTGTTGTATTCAAGTGGTTTACGTCTATCTGAGTTACAAGGTCTAAATCTACAAGATGTCGATTTTCAACGTCGCTTAATTCGGGTAACAGGGAAGGGCAATAAAACCCGTATTATTCCTTTTGGAGAACCTGCCAAAAAAAGCTTATTGGCGTGGTTACAGATTTATCCGAGTTGGCATGTCAGTTTATTGCCTAACTCTGCACTCTTTATTAGTCAGAAAGCCTCACGGATTACCCCGCGGCAAATTGAAAATCGGGTAAAGTTGCAGGCAAAACGCGCTGGCGTACATGTCGATTTACATCCGCATTTATTGCGTCATTGCTTTGCCAGTCATCTGTTGGCGAATAGCCGAGATTTACGTGCTATTCAAGAAATGTTAGGGCACAGTAATTTATCGACCACTCAGATTTATACCCATATCGATTTTGAACATCTTGCCCAAGTATATGACCAAGCACATCCGCGTGCCTATAAAACAGATTGATCTGCAACAGCAAGCATCAGGCTAAAAGCTATTTTTTATGTTGTATCTATTTCGGGTATTTAGGATGCATCTGATAAAAGCTTTCACGTGTTATTGCATATAGCACATGCGGCGCTAAGGGATGATCTGCTGCCAAGTCTGGATGGATAAAATCTTGCCTATATTGCATGCCGAGTTTTTGCATCACCTGTTGCGAAGGGGTATTGCATTGCGCGGTAAAAGCAACGACTTCAGAGAGCTTTAATTGTTCGAAAGCGAATTTTAAAGCGTGTTGTGCTGCTTCCGTTGCATAGCCACAGCGCCAATGAGCAGCATCGATGCGCCAACCGATTTCTACACATGGTGAAAAAGAAAACTTATCAGGTTGCGCATGTAAACCGACCATACCAATAAACTGATGATTGTGTTTCAGTTCAACCGCCCAAAAGCCCCAGCCTTGTGTGGCAATGAAGGATTGTGCAAGCGCAGCAAGTGCATCACTTTCTGAGCGGCTTAGGGGCTTTGGAAAATATTGCATGACCTTGGGATCGTTATTCATTGCTGCAAAAATAGGCAGGTCATCGCGCTGCCATGCGCGTAATATAAGCCTTGGGCTGCTGATATGCATCAATATCTCCAATATTCTATGTAAACTAGACCCATAAAGGCTGCTGTAAAATTAGTCATCTGTCTGGGTTTAATGATCTTGTTACAATTTATCATTTAGACAATTGCTGGTTAATTTGCCTTATTTACCCAAAATCCCCCCTTTAACTGCGATTAATACTAACCTTTTTACTCATAAATGTTGTAAAGTTGAGCTGGGTGCTACTCATGATGTATGGATACTTAATTTGAAAAATGCATTATAAATCAAATGTAAAAGAGGGCACTGTACAGAATTTTAGCGGTGAAAAAACACCACCTCATAAAACTGTGACCTAAACGTTCATTGATTTTCATGCTTTTTTGCGGAAGTTTTGTGTCATGCGACTTGACCGAAATGCCATACGCATTGCAAGATAAGGCACCTATAAAATTTAAATGAAGAGTTATTATAGCTTTTCTCAACATTTACTTTTGCTTATAACAGCCGAGGATTACATGAAGGCTCTTGTTGCTGTAAAACGTGTGGTAGATGCCAACGTTAAAGTTCGCGTAAAACCGGACAATAGTGCGGTTGATCTGACCAACGTCAAAATGTCAATTAACCCATTCTGTGAAATCGCAGTGGAAGAAGCAGTTCGCTTAAAAGAAAAAGGAACAGTATCAGAAATTGTTGTTGTTTCCATCGGTCCTAAAGAAGCGCAAGAACAAATCCGTTCTGCGATGGCTTTGGGTGCAGACCGCGGTATTTTGGTTGAATCATCTGAAGATCTTGGCGCTCTTGAAGTGGCAAAAATTTTAAAAGGTGTGGTAGAACAAGAACAGCCACAACTTATCTTGTTGGGTAAACAAGCCATCGATGACGATTCTAACCAAGTCGGTCAAATGCTTGCTGCATTGTTGAACGCGGGTCAAGCAACTTTTGCTTCTGAAGTGAAGGTTGATGGTGATAAAGTCCAAGTGACACGTGAAATCGACGGTGGTTTACAAACTGTTGAGTTGGCATTGCCAGCCATCATTACCACTGACTTGCGTTTAAATGAACCACGTTATGCGGCGCTTCCGAACATCATGAAAGCACGTAAAAAACCGCTTGATGTGAAAGCACCTGCTGACTTTGGTGTCAATGCCACCACTAAGCTTAAAACGATTAAAGTTGAGCCACCTGCAGAGCGTAAAGCAGGGGTACAAGTGAAATCAGTGGATGAGCTGGTTGAAAAGTTAAAAAATGAAGCGAAAGTGATCTAATACAGAAGGATAAAATCATGAGTATTTTAGTTATCGCTGAGCACGACAATAAGACACTAAATGGTGCAACTTTAAATGTTGTGGCTGCAGCTCAAGAAATCGGTGGTGATGTCACTGTATTGGTTGCGGGTTCTGGCGCACAAGCTGTTGCCGATGCCGCTGCAAAAGTAAGTGGCGTGTCTAAAGTTTTATTGGCTGACAGCCCTGCTTATGCCAATCAATTGGCTGAGAACGTTGCGGCATTGGTTGCCGATCTTGCCAAAGATTATAAATACGTTTTAGCACCTTCTACAACAACTGGTAAAAACATTTTACCGCGCGTTGCAGCATTGCTTGATGTCAGCATGATTACTGACATTATTGCAGTAGAATCTGCCAATACCTTCAAACGCCCAATCTATGCGGGTAACGCAATTGCGACTGTTCAATCTGATGAAAACATCATTGTCGGAACTGTTCGTGGTACAGCATTTGACGCGGTTGCTGCAGATGGCGGTTCAGCCAGTGTGGAAGCTGTTGCAGAAGCAAAAGATGCGAACTTGTCTAAGTTTGTTTCTGAAGAAATCGTTAAGTCTGAACGTCCAGAATTAACTGCTGCACGCATTGTGGTATCTGGTGGTCGTGGTGTGGGTTCAGGTGATAACTATCACACTGTACTCGATCCATTGGCGGACAAATTGGGTGCTGCACAAGGTGCATCACGTGCTGCGGTTGACGCAGGCTTTGTACCAAACGATATGCAAGTGGGTCAAACTGGTAAAATTGTTGCACCTGATCTGTATATCGCTGTCGGTATTTCTGGTGCGATCCAGCACTTGGCGGGTATGAAAGATTCTAAAGTCATTGTTGCAATCAACAAAGACGAAGAAGCGCCAATCAATGCTGTTGCAGATTACTGGTTAGTGGGCGACTTAAATACAGTTGTTCCTGAGCTGGTATCTAAGCTTTAAGAGCTGCATCATCCGCCGATGGGCGGATGTGTGTTCTTTGAAAAGCGCTCTTAACATAGTTTAAGAGCGCTTTTTTAATGTGTATACATCTCAGTTCTGGGAGCGAATAGCGGCTTATACAGTGTTTTATCCGGTATTTTTCCAGATGTTTTATTGAATGTGCCATTGCGTGTTCTATTGGAGCTTTTGTCAGGTGCTTCACTTGCCATAATCTTTGTGGCTAACTGTGCATTGTTCTGCCAATGCATGGCATATTGGTCCGTGTGTAGATGCCAAGCGTATGCTGAGAAGATATTGTATAAATTTTAGATTCTATAGGCTTTTTAGTGTTTAGCTGCCCTTCAAAAAAAGCCGTCGAATGGTCTTGCGTTCTGGGACAAATTGAACTATTTGTGCTATAATTTTTGGCTGTGTTTTTAGATCTTAACCCTTTACTTTGTTCTACAAAATGCGGTTAATTTTTACAAGATTTACGATTGATACGAGCGGTATTTCCCGTTTGTATAACAAGGAGTATGCATGAGCGTATCGGAAATTAGACCGATTGCTATTGAGGATGAACTCAAGCACTCGTACCTAGATTATGCCATGAGCGTGATTGTGTCACGGGCATTGCCAGATGTGCGAGATGGGCTAAAACCAGTTCATCGCCGTGTACTTTATGCCATGCACGAATTGGGCAATGATTACAACAAAGCCTATAAAAAATCTGCACGTGTTGTCGGGGATGTGATCGGTAAATACCATCCACATGGTGATAGTGCCGTGTATGAAACGATTGTTCGTATGGCACAAGACTTTAGCTTACGCTATCAATTGGTAGACGGTCAGGGTAACTTTGGTTCTGTCGATGGCGATAGCGCAGCGGCAATGCGTTATACCGAAGTGCGGATGCGCAAACTCACCCATGAAATTTTGGCAGACTTAGAAAAAGATACTGTCGATTGGGAAGACAACTACGACGGCTCTGAGCGTATTCCGCAAGTGATGCCGACGCGTATTCCCAACTTGCTGATTAACGGTGCCGCGGGGATTGCGGTGGGGATGGCGACCAATATGGCGCCACACAATATGACCGAAGTGATTCATGCGTGTTTGGCTTATGTCGAAGATCCACATATCTCGATTGAAGGGCTGATGCAGCATATCAGTGGTCCAGATTTCCCGACAGGCGGTATTATTTACGGTAAATCAGGGATTATAGATGCCTATCGTACCGGTAAAGGACGCTTGCATATTCGAGGTAAATACCATTTAGAAGAAGATGCAAAATCTGGTCGAACCACTATTGTTTTCACTGAAATTCCTTATCAAGTCAATAAAGCAAAAACCATAGAGCGTATTGCTGAGTTGGTGAAAGAAAAGAAATTAGAAGGGATTTCAGAGTTACGTGATGAGTCCGACAAAGAAGGGATGCGTATTGCGATTGACCTAAAACGTGGTGAAAACGCTGAAGTCATCGTCAACAATCTATTCTTAAATACGCAACTAGAAAACTCTTTTAGTATCAATATGGTCTGCCTAGACAACGGTCAGCCTAAATTGATGAATCTTAGAGAAATCATTGCAGCATTTATTCGCCACCGTCAAGAAGTGGTCACACGTCGTACTATGTACGAACTACGCAAAGCGCAAGAACGGGGTCATATCTTAGAAGGCTTGACCGTTGCATTGGCCAATATCGATGCAATTATTGAAACCATCAAAGCATCGGCTAACCCAGCGGAAGCGCGTGAGCGTTTGCAAGTGGGTGAATGGGCCGCTGGCGGTGTGGTTGCACTCTTAGAAAAAGCCGGTTCTGTGTCGGTACGTCCTGCTGTGATTGAGGGTGAAGATTTAGCACGTCCTTATGGGATTGATGGTGATATTTATCGTTTATCCCCTGCACAAGTCAACGCCATTCTGGAATTACGCCTACACCGTTTAACGGGTTTAGAGCAAGACAAGCTACATGCTGAATATGGCGAAATTCTAGGTCTGATTGCAGAATATACGGCAATCTTAAATGACTTTAATTTGCTGATGGAGGTGATTCGCACCGAGTTAAGCGAAGTCCTACAGCAATATGGTGATGCACGCCGTACCGAAATCGTAGAATCGCGCATTGATTTCTGTCGTGAAGATCTGATTCCTGAAGAGCAAGTGGTATTGACTGTTTCGCAATCAGGTTATGCCAAAACACAGCCTTTGTCAGATTATGCTGCACAGCGTCGTGGTGGTCGTGGTAAGTCAGCGACTTCCATGAAAGAAGATGACTTCATCCAGCATTTGATTGTGACCTCAAACCACGCAACCGTGCTGTTCTTTACCAATGTCGGTAAAGTCTATCGCCTAAAAGTCTTTGAAGTACCGCAAGCATCACGTGGTGCCAAAGGGCGTCCAATGGTGAATTTATTGCCTTTAGATGCCAATGAAACCATTACCGCGATTTTACCGGTCAAAGATGCACCGAAGAAATTCAAAGAACGCTTGGCCGATTTTAATACCTTCTTACAAGCACAGCGCAGTGGTTTATTGGCAGATCCAAGTATTACTGAGCACCTCGATGTACTCAGCAATAGTTTGCTGAATCATGATGCCAGCAGCATTGATGATTTAGACGAAGACACTGTGCAGCGGATTAAGCATGTGCATGCGTCTTTATCTGCACTTGAACAAACTGAAGATCAAGTCAATGCCTTTATTCAACATGCCGAAGGTCTATTAAAGAGTCAGTATGTCTTTATGGCAACGGCTTCCGGTACGGTCAAACGTGTGGCACTGGAACAGTTTAGTAATGTGCGTGCCAATGGTTTGCGTGCCATTGAGTTTAATGAAGAAGATACCTTGATTGGTGTCGCGATTACCGATGGCGAGCAGCAAATCATGCTGTTCTCCAATGAGGGTAAGGCGATTCGTTTTGCTGAAACGGATGCCCGTGCGATGGGTCGTAATGCCAAGGGTGTCCGCGGTATGCGGGTTGCCTTTGCTGGTGCGGCAGAAGAACTCGATGAGGCTGATTCAGACAGTGAAGATGATGAGAGCTTAGAGAGCAATATCTTAAGCCGAGTGGTGTCTTTGGTGGTGGTGCCTGAAACGGGTGAAGTGCTTTGTGCTTGTGCCAATGGCTATGGTAAGCGTACACCTGTCGATGACTTCCCAACCAAAAAACGCGGTGGTAAAGGTGTGATTGCCATTAAAACCTCGGAACGTAATGGTGAGTTAGTCGGCGCAGTTGCCATTGATGAAAGCAATGAGTTAATGCTGATCTCCGATGGCGGTACCTTAGTGCGTACTCGTGCGTCAGAAGTTGCAACAACTGGACGTAATGCGCAAGGGGTCCGTCTGATTCGTTTGAGTGATGCGGAAAAACTGGTGGCGGTCGTGTCGATTGCTGCGGTAGATGATATCGATGAAGACTGTTTGGCTGAAGAAGCATTACTCGATGAAATCGATGTGACAGAAGCAGCAGTTGATCCAGTTGCAGCAAATGCCGCAGGTCTAGAAGACTAAGCCATGGGTCGAAGACACTTGTTCAATCATCCAGACAAACTCTAAGCAAAAGAGATTGCGATCAAGAGCAAAAATAAAGGAGATTAAGGTCTCCTTTATTTTGGTCTATTGAAAAGGGTTAAATTATCTTATCTTGATTTTGCTTATAGCTGCTTGTGCTGTGTCGCGGGTATTTTTCGTGGTTGACTCAGACGCCAATAGGACCACGCCAGTAATATAACAGCTAAGCCAGCTAAATATAAGATTTTATCGAATACCAGTGCAGTAGGTACACCCATTTGGTTGAGCTGTATAAATAATTGCACACCTTGGGTGGAGGGCAGTGGGGCTGCCAGTGCTTGTAACCACTCAGGCATGGCCAAATGTGGCCAAGCAACTCCTGTTAATAAAAATAGTGGAATCGAAGTAAATACAATTAAATGCCCAGCACGTTCAGAAATATCCAAAAAGGATGCAATCAATAAACCGAGTCCAATGACACAGCTGATAAATACCGGAACAGCCAAGAGCATGCCCCAAAAGTTACCACCACGTGGGTAGTCATATAACCAGAAAGTGAAGCCAAATAAATAGCAACAGCCCAAGCAACCGATACTCAGCAAGGCTGCAAAAACACCGAAAAATTTGGCGGGTGTTGCTTGCCAGTTTTGCTCGCGATAGCCTGCGATTAGCATGGCAAGTCCAAGGACAATAGTTTGATGGATAATGAGCGGTGCAACAGCAGGGAAAATATAAGAGCCATATCCCGATAACACATTAAATAACGGCACTTGGTGTACTGGAATATGCGCTGCAAACTGCGTGCGATGGCTAAATTTTTCTAATTGTTGTTGGATGGCATTTTCAATTGAGCTGGCAATCCCGACACCAATTTGTTTGGTTCTAAGAAAATATGCAGCACTTAAATATAATCCGACCCCACCCACTTCACCACGTGCCACACTTTGCGATAGATTATGCGGCAATAACAAAATACCATCGGCTTGTTGTTGCTGGACCAAATGCTGTGCATCTAAAAAATTATGAGTGATTTGTTTGACCTCAATATTGGGGCTTTTCAGTACTTCAGTAATGATCCTTTGGCTTAAGTCACTTTGTTCTTCATCGACAATCACAATCGGTAAAAACTCGGCATGCTCCGCTTGGTAGGCGGTGGGATAGAAAAAACTATAAAAGAATACCGATAAAATCAACGTGGTTAAAATGGATTGATTGGCGACAATGTTTTTAAAGGTTTGGCTATAGTTTTGAAAAAAAGCTTTCATAGCGACATTCCTTTTTTATATTTTTTTAGCAGTATGGCACAGCATAAACTGAAGAAAACGCAAAAAAATATTAAGACCCATAGGGCGGGCAGCGAGGTGCTGATTGGACTTCCCACGACCCATTGCTCAGTTTGTAAACGGGCATAGGGCGTGTAGGGAATCAGCAATGCCCAGGTTTGAGTAAACAGTGGAGCATTATTGAGTGGTAGTGTGACCCCAGCAAAGCTCAATGAAGAACCGCCATAAACTGCCAATATACCAAAAGTTTTGGCTAAGTTTTTGCTGGCAATCACTACGGTTGCACTGAGTAGTGCATAAGACAAATAAAATAAAAATTGCGCCAACATCAATAAGGATAAGCTACCTGCAATAAACCAGCCGCGTATTTCAACGAGCCAGAATAGCCATAACCAAGTCCAAAGACAGAAAATAATCACATATACTAAAATCTTGGCAAAGAGTGCACGCATCACATGTGGTGTATTGAGCCAAGTTGCAGTGGTAGCGTATTTAAATTCTTGTCCTACCGCAAAAGCTACACAACAACAGAGTAGTAGGTGGAGCACTGCCGGAATAATAAACGGTCCTAAATAAAACTCATAGTTTAGACTGGGGTTAAACAAGGGCGATATTTTGACATGGGGGCTGGGTAAATCTAAATCAGGTAAGAGATTGAGTAAATAGTGATTGCCAGCAAAATCACCAATGGCTTTTAGACTACTCACCAGCATGGCTGAAGAAATGGTATTGCCCAAACTAAAATAACTTTGGTTATAGACGATAGCAATTTCAGCATCTTTACCTTGTACCAAACGCTGTTCAGCACCCGCTGGAATCTGTACATAACCCCAGATTTTATTTTGATTGAGTTGCTGCTCAGCTTCTTGTTGGCTCGAAGTCCGAAGTACAACGGCCAGGCTATGGTTTAGGCTGAGATATTTGTCAATTTGATGGCTTAGTTCACCTTGATCTTGGTCAATTAAGCCGATGGGGACATGCTCAGGTTTACCGTGCATAAACATAGCGCTAAACAGCACGATCACCAACAGAGGGGCAAGTACGGTTAAGCAAAAGTCCCATTTATGACGTATAAGGTACTTGAGCTCACGTTGTATGCCAGCCCACATTTATTGATTGCCCTTGATGTTAAAAATCACACTCATACCAGCTTTGAGTCCAGGAATGGGTTGTTTCGGAATTAAATGAAATTTAAAACTACGAATATCATATCCACCCGTTTGGCGTGTGGTTTTTATGGTGGCAAACTCACCTTCGGCATCTATATTGCTAATTTTAAAATTGGCGTGGCGATTTAGCGCTGGAATAAAGCCTTGTAAAGTTTGTGCTTGATAGATATTGACATATTGGTCTTCACGAACATTGAGGCTGACCCATAATTCTTCATCTTCTAAGACACTGACGACAGGCACACCGATGGCAACCAGTTCTGAGACTTTGCCATAAGTTTTCGAGACAGTTCCATTAACCGGAGAGAGCAGTAGCACTTCCGCTTCTAGTGCATTCACTTCATGCAAAGCAGCTTTGGCAATTTCCACTTGAGCATCTGCTGTGGTTTTTTGCTCAGAGGTGCTACCGCGTTTGGCACGTAAATACTGTTGGTATGCCGCTTCTGTCATTTCACGTGAAGAAATTGCTGATGCTTGCATTTGATCTAAACGTTGTCGTGCGATCACGCCTTCTTTATATAGTGCGATACCACGGGTATAGGTGGTTTGTGCAAGTTTTTCTTGTGCTTTTAAACCTTGCCAATTGGCATAGAGTGAATCGATATTTTCGGCTTCAGAACCCCGGTCGGTTTTGGATTGTAGTGCCAAAGCAGTGGCAAGGCTGGCCTGAGCCTGCTGTTTACGTGCTTCAATTTCTGGGCTGTGTAAGCGTACTAAGGGTTGGTTGCGCTTAATTTTTTGACCTTCAGTCACAAAAATTTCTTCAATACGACTGGGCACTTTGGTACTGACATAGACGGTTTCAGATTCAACACGACCTTGCAGTTCTATGCTTTTAGGTTGATAACTCTTCCATAAACCAAAGCCAATCAGTGCCAAGAACAGCAATAAGACGATCACCACAATGACTTTCTTTTTGGCAGCGTTACTTTCTGCATTATGCTTCTGCGGATTGTTATTGGGTGAGGGAGAGTGGGTATCTTGTGCTGTCGTATTTTGATGGTCCATGCTGGGGTGCTGATCTGCAGAATGCCCAGTATGATTGCCCATACTATTGCGATGGTCTTGTTGCTCAACAGCGGATGTCGTTGTTGACGCTGCAGCTTGTTGAGCAGTTGTCTCTGCTGCGGTTGCATTGTGATCTTGATCAGTGGATTCAGGTTTCGCTGTCTCTTGTACCATGATAATTGTCCCAGCTAATTAACGGATATAAGCCGTATTCGGCTGTTGAATATAAGTTTGAAATTGATCGATGCTGCCGTGACTTTGCAATAATGTTGCCAAGGACATGACATATTTATAGGCATTCAATGCTTTTTCACTATTGAGTGCCATTAATAGGTTTTGCGCATCGATGACTTCCGTAGCGGTCCCCATACCTTCTTTAAAAGCGAGTTCTTGAATACGCAGATTTTCTTCAGCAGCTTTTAAGTTGTTTTCTAATAATAAGTGACTATTTTGTGATGACTGCAATTCACTAAATGATTTATAAATTATATTCTCGATTTGTTGTTTGGTGCGTTCAGTCAGCATCTGTGCTGCATAATGCTGAAACTCTGCGGCTTGGATATTTTTATTTTTATCGATGCCTGAAAATAAGTTATAGCGTGCCATAATACCGACGATCCAGTTTTGCTTATCATCTAAGCTATATTCACCAAAAGCATAGATACTTGGCTTTTTAGCAGCCGACTGCGCCTTAATATTAACATTGGCCAATTCAGTATCGGTTTGAAGTTTTTGGATTAAACTCGATTGTTCTGGATAACTTTTTAATAAAGCTTGCACCGATTGGGGAATATGCGCATTAACAAAAAGCGGCGTGGTTAGGGTTGAGGCTTGCTGGTTTTGCAGTAAATTATGCAATTGAAATAATGCTGCATTGAGATCAGCTTGTGCATTTTGATCACTACGTTGTGCATTATTACGATAAACCTCAAACTGCATACGTTGCCCTTTATTGATAAAGCCTTGCTGTTCAAGTTTTAGGGCATTTTGATAATGACGTTGCGCCGCATCTAGATTAAAACGCGCGGTTTTGCTGAGTTGCTGTTTGAGCTGAGTACTAAAATAAGCATCAATAATTTCAAAGCGTTGTAAGTCAAGCTGCTGCTGTGTGTTGAGCTGACTACGCTGCGCTTTTAAATTGGCGAGTTGTTTACTGCTGGTGATTAAACCACCGGTATAAATCGGCATTGATACCGATACAGTGGGGCGAATCACTTCATCTTCTAAGACCACATTGGCGGTATCTGGAATTAAACCGACCCCACTATGAATATTTTGCTGTAAGCCTTGTTGTAGGCTATTGGCTAATTCTGGTGAGATGGTATGGTCATTTTGCAGTTGATTGAGCTGCCCTGTAACCCCCTGATTTAAAGTTTGTTCGAGATTGCTTTTCGCCTGATCTAAGGGAACTTCAACTTTATTATGGAAGGCATAGGCACGAACATTGAGATCAACACGTGGCAAGCCCATATATTTTACAGCTTCGGCTTGTAGGCGGTCAGCTTGTTGCAAAGCTTGATTGGCTTGCGTGCTATAGCCACTTTGTAAAAAGGAGTGCTCTGCTTGAGCATAGCTTAAATCTTGTGCATGTGCAGAGATGCTACACAATAAACAAAGAGAGAGTAGCAAGCGAGTACAACGAGATGGAATCGACGTTGACGTATCCGGCTGTTGCTTTGGGTCATTCGCAGTAATACGCATGCGCTGCATGATCCTCATATTATCTAGAAATTAGGTTAAATATAAAGTGAAATTCATCACAATTATAACGATAGCGACCGTATAAGTCTTTTGAATTGTTATGAATAAACAGTTAGTCACTGTGGGTATATTGGCGATTAAACCTTATATTTGGCAAATTAATAACATTAGAATTGTTAAAAATTGGCTTTATTATAAGTAATTTATAGATGAAATTTCATAAAAATAATCGGCAATAACGCTGACACTAAGCTTTGATGATTGAAAGATTCGTAAAGATGCTGGCTCTAAATCGGATTATCAATGCGAGATTTTACTGCAACACCCTATAATTTATGATTAAATGCAATTTTCATTTTCACCGATTGCAATAAGGGAAAGATCATGCGTGCGTATAATTTCTGTGCTGGGCCTGCTGCATTACCAACCGCTGTACTTGAGAAAGCACAACAAGAATTGTTGGATTGGCATGGTAAAGGCTTATCAATCATGGAAATGAGCCATCGCAGTCAAGACTATGTGGCTGTGGCAGAAAAAGCAGAAGCCGATTTACGCCAGTTAATGAATATACCTGAGAACTATAAGGTATTATTTTTACAAGGTGGTGCATCGCTACAATTCTCTGCGATTCCTTTGAATCTACTCGGTAAAAACCCTAAAGCAGATTATCTACATACTGGCATTTGGTCTGAAAAGGCGCAAAAAGAAGCACAACGTTATGGCGATATTAATGTTGTTGAAGTGGGTTATCAGCAAGATGGCTTATGGGCTATTCGTGATCAAGCTGAATGGGCATTATCAGATGATGCCGCCTATGTCCATTATGCCGATAATGAAACCATTGGTGGTTTGCAATTCAAATATATTCCAGTAACAGATAAACCCTTGGTATCCGATTTTTCTTCTAGTATTTTATCTGCACCTTTAGATGTATCTAAATTTGGTTTAATTTATGCGGGCGCACAAAAGAATATCGGACCTGCTGGCTTAACGCTGGTGATTGTACGTGAAGATTTATTGGATCAAGCCAAACCCGAAATCCCATCTTTATTACGTTATGCAGCACAAGGTAAAAATGGTTCGATGGTCAATACCCCAGCAACCTATGCTTGGTATTTGGCAGGCTTGGTCTTTGAATGGTTGATAGAGCAGGGTGGGGTGGATGCTATTCATGCCATTAACCAGCAAAAAGCCAAAATGCTATATGACTTTATCGATGCCAGTGATTTTTATCAAAACCCGATTGCACCAGCATATCGTTCATTAATGAATGTTCCTTTTACTTTGGCCAATAGCGATTTAGAAAAACAGTTTCTAAAAGAAGCGGAAGCCAATCATCTATTGAATCTTGCTGGGCATCGCTCAGTCGGTGGTATGCGTGCCAGTATTTATAATGCTGTACCGTTGGAAGCCATTCAGGCATTGACTGATTTTATGGGTGACTTTGCCAGCCGTCATGGCAACCAAATTTAAAGCATGATTTCATGGTTTAATGGCTGACTTTTTGGGCGATCACTGCGGGTATTCTGGGGTGATCGCCATAGCGTGCAGTTAAGTTGGGCATAATAGCGATGATAGACTGCGTCGTGACTAAATCAAAAAGTAATAAGTAAAAAGCAATACGTAAAAATTAACATGTAAAAAAGAGCGAGAAAACGCCCCTGTGAGTGATAAGAAGTGCAATGATCTGAGTCATTAACCGTTTAATGCGTTGGAAAAAGACCTAAATAATGAAATAGCATAGCGGCTAAAAACATTCCTAAGAGAAAAAAACAGCATCCTATTTTGTCTAAACGTGAGAATAGACTGTCTTCCTGTGGCATTAAACTCGTCGATTGTTCCGGTATAATTTTCATTACTAAGCCTAGAATATGAAATTATTGTTAAATGTCATAAATATTTTATATTTTTAACATAATTAATTGTCCAAATAAAGCACAATCTATTTAATATAAAACTCTTTACAAATTTTATCATTTAAAATAATAAAAGCCCATCTTTTTGGGTAAATTAGCGACCGATAAGGTTGAAAACTTGTTGCTATCACAGCTATGTCGAATTGTTAAGGTATTGATCTATAAATAGACAGTAGAACAAGTATGCAGCGAAATGTTATTTGATTGATTGCATGATCAATTTAAATATTGCTGCATAATCTCCGTTGTTTAAAAACATTTAAATGCCCGCTTTAAAATATTGCCACGACCGTGCTGGGCTAAAATCCTTGTATTTGCCCTAAGCAGTGGGATAGATAAACCTTAAATTCAGCGCTGTTTATGTTTTAGTTCTGCTATAGAATGGCTTTATTTATAGACTTTGGATTGTATCGTGTTGTTTATTGTTGATTGGACTCGCTAGTTTGTTGTTGATATTGACTTGGGTATTTTGATCAAAAAATGATATTGCTGCAATTTTATTTTAAACGATGCACAGATCCCGAACATTTAAATGGCTTTTTTGACAACAGATTATAATAAAAATAAAATTTTAGCCGCAGGGGGATTGAGATGAGACTGAAGGCGTGATCAAGATGATTTTAAATTATAGCTTATTGATATCGGATTGATTTTATAGAATGGCTTATGCCATTGCGCTGATCGGCAATATTTTGAGATTAATTGCTTTGAATCGATAATTCAGTGATGCATGCTCAGCATGAACATGCTAGTATATTTGAAATCGGGTGTGTTCCCGATTTTTTTATGTGGATAGCATCCACTTGAGCAAGGATTTAGGTTTACAACATGCCCATTTCAGAGACATGGTTACTGCCTGATGGTGTCACAGATGTATTACCAGAACAGGCGACAGTGATCGAAGCGTTACGTGTGAAAGCGCTGGATTTCCTTAACCTTCGTGGCTACCAACTGGTTTACACACCATTCATCGAATATATAGAATCACTGTCATCACTCTGTGAGTCTAATCAAGATTTAGATTTAGCAACCTTTAAAGTGATTGATCAATTGTCTGGTCGATTATTAGGGGTGCGTGCCGATATGACGCCACAAGTTGCCCGTATTGATGCACACGTTCATCCTGTTGCAGGGGTGGCGCGTTATTGCTATACCGGTACGGTGTTGCATACCCGTCCGCAAGGATTTAATCGCAGTCGTTCACCTTTACAGTTGGGTGCTGAATTATTTGGCGCACAAAGTATTGACGCTGACGTCGAAATGATCGACCTCATGCTGAGTCTACTGCAACATATTGGTATGGCAGAAAATTTCCATCTAGATTTGGGACATGTCGGGCTTTTCCGTAGCTTGGTCAAGTTTGCTCAGCTCGATAAACATACTGAACAAAAATTATCTGATTTATATCAACGTAAAGCTTTGCCAGAGTTGGCTGAGTTTACGCAAGACTTAAACTGTGGCACAGATTTTTATTATCTGGGTCGTTATGCCAGTGATTTAGATGCTTTGCAAAATAAACTCAGTACCGCAGTACTGGACAATGCTGCATTTAAACAAGCTTTAAGCGCACTCATTTCTACACGTGACGCGATTGCAACACGTTGGCCTGAACTACATATCGGGATCGATGTGGTGGAATTGCGTTCTTATCATTATCACACTGGTTTGATGTATGCTGTTTATGCGCCAAATCGCGCCGCGGCATTGGCACAAGGCGGTCGCTATGATGGTATTGGTGAACATTTTGGTCGTGCGCGTCCAGCAACTGGTTTTAGTTGTGACCTCTATACCTTGGCAGAAAATAAGTTCCAAGAGCTTTCTGTCATTGTGGCACCGAAAGGGCGTGATCAAGCATTGCTCAATGCAATCGATGCTTTACGCGCGCAAGGTCATGCAGTGGTACAGCTGTTAGGTGATGACCAAATTCAATCCGTTGCTTATGCAACACAGCAACTGCGTTTATGCGATGGGCAATGGGTCGTTGTGGCACTTTAAGCCCACACTGCTTGTAGATTTAACAAGATTTTCATTTTCAATTTTAACAGCATGATGTAATGAGGCTATTATGGGCAAGAATGTTGTAGTGCTCGGTACCCAATGGGGCGACGAAGGTAAAGGTAAAATCGTCGACCTGCTCACGGATCAAGCGTCTGCAGTGGTTCGATACCAAGGTGGACACAATGCCGGTCATACGCTCGTTGTCGGCGGCAAGAAAACAGTACTACACCTCATTCCATCTGGAATATTGCGTGATAACGTACTGTGTTTAATTGGTAATGGCGTGGTACTTTCACCCGCGGCACTGATTGATGAAATGGCAATTTTGGAAAAAGAAGGTGTTCCTGTCAAAGAACGTCTACGTATTTCTCCAAACTGTCCATTGATTTTGCCAAACCATATTGCTTTAGACCAAGCACGTGAGAAAAAACGTGGTTCTTCTAAAATTGGTACTACAGGTCGTGGTATCGGTCCTGCATATGAAGATAAAGTTGCACGTCGTGCCATTCGTGTCGCAGATTTAGTGCGTGGTGGTGAGCATCTTAAAAACCTACTCAGCGATTTATTGGAATACCACAATTTCCAATTGACCCAATACTATGGTGTTGAAGCTGTTGAATTGGCATATGTTTTAGCACTTTGTGAACAATGGCGCGCAGTGATTGAGCCATTGGTGATTGATGTGATTACTGAACTCCACCAATACCGTAAAAACGGTCAAAATATTATGTTTGAAGGTGCGCAAGGTTCATTGCTCGATGTCGATCACGGGACTTATCCTTATGTCACTTCCTCTAATACCACAGCTGGTGGCGTGAGCTCAGGTTCTGGTCTAGGACCTTTGCATTTAGATTATGTATTGGGGATTACCAAAGCATATACCACACGTGTTGGTGCAGGTCCGTTCCCGACAGAGTTGATCTATGATGCTGCCAATGATCAAGGCGATGCGATCGGTAAACACCTTGGTACAGTCGGTAACGAATTTGGTGCTTCGACTGGTCGTCAACGTCGTTGCGGTTGGTTTGATGCCGAAATTCTCCGTCGTTCAGTAGATGTAAACTCTCTTTCAGGTATTTGCTTGACTAAACTAGATGTTTTAGATGGTTTAGCAGAAGTCAAAATCTGTGTCGGTTATGAGTCTGCAGATTCTGGTTGTGTCGGGTCATCAGATGCTTTGGCATTTGAAACATTAAAACCAATTTATGAAACACTACCAGGTTGGAGTGAGTCAACCGTTGGTTTGACCAGTATTGAACAATTACCTGCCAATGCTTTGGCTTATGTAAAACGTCTTGAGCAATTGATCGAGTGCCCAATTGATATTATTTCAACAGGTCCAGATCGTGCAGAAACAATTGTTTTACGCCATCCTTTTGATGCCTAAGTTCAGTGGGATTGGATTTTAAATCCACTTAGCTTGACCATCATAATAGCCCGCTGAAGTCAGACTTCAGCGGGCTATTTTATTTTGTTATCGCGGGTATTAAAGGCTTTAAAAGGCGAATTCAAACATTCATTACGAAAGCATTCATGACTAAAACATTAGTTGCGAAAGCATGAATGACGAAAACATGAATGGCTAAAGCATTCAGTGCTCAATCATATATTAGGCTTTGATAAACTTACGACTCACCAAGAACTGCTCTGTCGCGTCTAGTAATTGCTGTGCATAGTTTTCTTGTTTGGCGGTGAGCCAGCCCAAAGCAAACCAATCACTGGCTTCCAATTCAGTTTGCTGTAAGTACTGTGCTGACGTACTCAAAATATGAAATTGTTCGGCAGCCTGATGCGCATCATTCAATGCTTTGCCATATTTCTGTAAATTTTTGACATCATAGATCGTGGTTAAGCGAGGGAAACTGTATTGTAGATGTTGTAAGGCTTCAGCCAACACATGTAAGCTTTCCAAATGCTCCAAGTCGACTTGTTGTAAAGCATCTTGCAGCGCTTTGTATTGACGTTGCAGTGTGGTGGCAGCACAGTTTTTTAAATCTTGCGTATGGCTCAGTGCGGGTGCCAAACTAAAATTATAAAGTTCTAGATAATGCTGTACATTTTGTGTTGATTTAACCAGTTGCACCAATTTTTGTTTGGCATATAAGACATCTTGGTCCAAGTTGGCTGCGGTTTTGGGATTTTGTAATAGTGCGCCCAAGGTCTGCTGCATATGCTCAACATGAGCAAGGTTTTCAAAATGTTGTTTAAAGGCTGCCAATTGATAGGACCATTTATCTGAGACAGCACTGCTCCAATCGGCAAAAATCGATAGGCTCAAATGCAATTGATCGAGTGCTTGATAAGCTTGGTGAATATGATCGGGTGTGGCGAGATCTGCAGCGATCGCTGCAATATTGGGTAATAAGTGCTGTAATTGTGCAGCAACCAGTGCACGTAAGTTGTGGTCTGGAGAAGATTTTTTATTAAATATAAAGTCTTGTGCTGTGGTTGCCGGGCTGACTACGGATTGTGTTGCCAATAAATTGCCTATTTCTGCTTTAGAACGCACATCCAGCCAGAGTTGATATTTTTTAACCCATTCAAAACAAAAGTTGAGTAATGCTGCCGTGCTGCCTTGCTTTAGCTCAAACTCGACTTCATAAACTGCCTGTGTGGCCTGCTGACTACGGATTTCCCCACGGTCTAAACTGATTTCAATCAGGGCATCTTCAAACTCGACCACACGCTGTAGTCGTTCTATATCTGTTTCAAACTGTAGTTGTAGCTGCTCAGTTTGATCGGCCAAAGCATGTTGTAATCGAAGGGCAATCTCGGGATGTTGGGTATAAACCGTCAAGTCCAATGCGGGAGCATGTTCTGATGCACCGAGTGCCATATTGTGTTCAATACGTTCTAAGTGATTGGCACCTTGGGCTTTGAGTGTTTGTATCCACACGTGGTCTTCACGACGTTGGCGAAGCGCAATGGCATGTTGGGCTAAACGTCGATCTGGGGTATCAAAATATTTCGCTTGTAATTGAATCAGATTGGCTTTTTTAGGATCTAATGCTTTGACCAAAGCATTACGACGGGATTCAGCAATCTGAAACTTTAATTCAACTTCAAGCATGACATGTCCTGCATTTCAATATCGACTATTCAATATCGACTATCTCTAAGAAAATTGCCGTTGGGCGTTGCTATTGGCGTACTTTAGGGCGCGGATAGTGTACCCGATTTTTACTGAAAAAGGATCTCTGATCAGCAGCAGGGATAAAATAGCCTAAGCTGGATTGCGTCATGTCGATGCAATGATTGATTTGCTGACTGATCCGAAGGCTTGATGCTTCATAGCCGCGTTAAAGCTTGCGTTTTTGTGCTTAAAAATGCCTATAATCATTGTATTTGTGTTTGGAAATTGGGCATGCGTGGTTTATATCTTATTACCAATGATGATCCTTTTGCGTTATTGCAAGCAAAATTAACAGCAGCCTTGGCAACAGGGCAGGTTGCTTTATTGCAATATCGTCGTAAGAAAGTTGCTTATGCAGCGCAATTATTAGAAATTGCCGCGATAAAAGCTTTATGTCAGCAGTTTAATACGCCATTTTTAATCAATGATCATTTGGATTTGGCTGAAAAGTTTGCTTTGGGGGTACATTTGGGGCAATCCGATGGCGAGGTGGTTGCTGCGCGTGATGTTTTGCCTGCACAAGCGATTATTGGGCGAACCTGTTTAAATGATTTGGCTCTGGCTGAACAAGCAATTGCCGATGGCGTAGACTATGTGGCTTTTGGTGCAGTTTATGCCACCGCAACAAAACCTGAAGCCGGACACGTTGGTTTAGAGGTGATTCGCCAAGCTGCACAGCGTTTTGAGCTTCCTATTTGTGCCATCGGCGGATTAACCGTAGAGAATGCTGCGGACGTGATTGCTGCTGGTGCTGATCTTTGTGCGGTAATTAGTGATATATTAGCGCTCGATGTGGAACACATTCCAGCACGGGTTCAAGCATGGGCTGCTTTATTTGCAGCACCCCTTTAACGACTAGATTAAAATGAGTAAATCCATGAGTTTATCGCCTAAGCAACAACAATTGTTTCAACAAGCCAGTCAACATATTCCAGGCGGTGTGAACTCACCTGTTCGTGCCTTTAACGGGGTGGGAGGAACGCCTGTCTTCATCGAAAAAGCACAAGGTGCTTATCTCTATGATGTCGATGGACAGCGTTATGTCGATTATGTCGGTTCTTGGGGGCCGATGATTTTAGGGCATGCCCATCCAGATATTATCGCGGCAGTACAAGCGGCTGCAGCCGATGGTCTTAGCTTCGGTGCCCCGACGGTTTATGAAACAACTTTAGCCGATATTATTTGTGAGGTCATGCCATCAATCGAATTGGTGCGTATGACCAACTCTGGTACAGAAGCCACCATGAGTGCGATTCGTTTGGCACGTGGCTATACTGGGCGGGATAAGATCGTTAAATTTGAAGGCTGTTATCATGGACATTCTGATTCGCTGTTGGTGAAAGCGGGTTCAGGGATGTTGACCTTAGGTGAACCGACGTCAAAGGGTGTTCCAGCAGATTTTGCTAAGCATACCATTACCTTGCCATATAATGACATTGAGGCTGTAAAAGCGTGCTTTGCTAAGTTTGGTGATGAAATTGCCGGAGTCATCGTTGAACCGGTTGCCGGAAATATGAACTTGGTTAAGCCCATCGCAGGCTTCCTCGAAACCATTCGTGAGCAATGTGATGAATACGGTGCAGTATTTATTATTGATGAAGTCATGACGGGGTTTCGTGTCGCACTCGGTGGGGCACAAGCGCATTATCAGGTTAAACCCGATTTAACAACCTTAGGTAAAATTATCGGTGCGGGTTTGCCTGTTGGCGCATTTGGTGGTAAACGTGAAATTATGCAGTGTATCGCACCTTTAGGTGGGGTATACCAAGCGGGTACTTTGTCTGGTAATCCCTTGGCGATGCGAGCAGGCATTAAAATGTTTGAGCATTTACGTCAACCTAACTTCTATACAGATCTCAGCGCACAGTTGTGTAAATTACTCAGTGGTTTACAACAGGCTGCGGATGATGCTGGTATCGCCTTCAAAACCGAACAAGCCGGCGCAGGCATGTTCGGTTTATATTTTACCGATCAAACCGAGATCAGTTCTTTTGACCATATTTTAAAATGCGATGTAGACGCTTTCCGTGCTTTCTTCCATGGTTTGCTCAAACGTGGTGTAAACCTTGCACCATCAGCATTTGAAGCTGGCTTTATTTCTAGTGCGCATTCGGATGAAGATATTGCCTTCACCCTTGAAGCTGCTCAGCAAACTTTTGCTGATATGAAAAAATAGCATCATCTTTATCGTGTTCGTCTTTACCGTTTGATAGTTTTTTTAAATTTTAAATCTGTAACCGCAAGCCATTGAGATGGGTTGCGGTTTTCTTTTTACAGGTTTGCTCAGCTCATCTGGTTATGCTGGCATGTCAATAACGCGTTAAGGTCGGAGAGGGATGCTATGTTGTTGTTTGCTGGGCGGAATGATGATTTGCACTGTTTTGGCTTCAATTTCACCACTGGTCAGTGCATATACGATTTGATGGGCGCGCATGTCACGACCTTGATCACTAGAGAGATGAGCCTGACCAGTAAGGGTAAGGACTAAGGTTTTCGCATTATAATCAATATGCTGAGCCGAACCATTGAGATGTTCGCCGTTTTGATAATTGGTCTTTTTAAACTTGACGGGGTGACCTGTCGCAATAAGATGATCTAGGCTTTTATCGGGCTGTTGTCGAAGGTCCACTTGTTCTGCCATGATTTGCATTGAGCCTTGGGTGGCAATAAATTGCCCACTTATTTTACCGCCTCCTTGATCAAGATTAACATTGGCATATTCGGCTTGAATGTGAATTGCTTGCTGGAAGTCTGGATCAACTTTCGCTGCATAACTGTGACTGCATAACATAGCCATCATATAGATGCAGACTAGGCCAAGCGGGCGAAACAAATAGTGAGTTGTACTGTGGCGTTGCTTTAACATGAACGTTTCATTGTATAGAGGACGCTGCAACTGTTGAGTGGTGCTGTCATCATGCGATCGCATATGTGTGTGAGTCGGTCGGCATTGGCAGTGATCATACAGCTCAAGAGCGTCTGTGAAAGGAATGCTCAATCATAAGTTGTTTTAAATGAGAATAAAAGTCATTTGTAATACTATCGGTGGCGAAGCCCTTCTAAATACATTCAAGATGAAAGACATTGAAGCATCAGCGCGAGTATATTGGTCGTGATAGCCATGGCGAAGTCTATGTTGCATGTTGCAATTGCTGGCTATGTTTTGAGGATGTAGCCGTGTAGTTTGCAAATAAGTCAGCGCGGTGGCGATCAACACTCAAACTGAATACAGCAGTGCTGAATACACAGCACTGCTGTCGACATACAGGAGACATCAATGAGATTTGCACAAGGCAGCGAAGTACAAAAATTGCAATTAGTCAAAAATTTTCTGTATGGCTTGGAATGGTAGCGTGACGACATCAAAAGCGACGGCGAAAGGGAATAGCACTAATTTACGTGCGCCTTGTTTTAATTCTTGGTTGCTTTGGATCGTGACATTTTGTCGGGTATAAATACTGACTTGATAAGGTTTGCTCAATGGTTTGAGTTGAGCAAGGTTATTGACGACCGGATAAACCACACCGTTTAAATCGATATTAAAGCAAAAACGTTGCGCATCCATATCGCGATCGCGTGAGCTACTACATTCTTCAGCATTATGTTGTAAGAATAAGTCTAAATCTTGTTTACGTAGATCTTGTTTTAAGCGGACATAACTCAGTTTGAGTGAACCTGAAAACTGCCCATCATTCTGTGGTGCAAAAAAACGTAATTCGCGTTTTAAGCTGACGTATTTGGGATCTAAAATACTGAGCAAGGAAAGCAATTCTTGACCACCTTTGGTCAGGATATAACTTTGTTTCTGTCCAGCAATGACAACACTTTGTGCTGGTAAGCCGGTTAACTGTTGTGCTGGTTTACCAAAGGCAACGACTTGATCCTGAATCAGTTCGATATCCATCATGCGGGTTGTTGGGGCACCAGAATCAGACTTGATTAAAGTTGAGGTCGCACAACCCGTTAAGGTAACGCCAGCGATTGTAAAAGCAGCAGCAAACAGTTTATTTTTTAGGTGCAGCATAAAGAAAAATCCATTGCCATTTTATTTAGATTGCATCACTTATAGCATCGTTATTTCGGCATTACAAAACAAATTACTCCAATATAATGCTGTTATATAACGCTATAATCCTCGAAACCATATATTTTCATGGCTATTGCTATAGAACTCTTGTTTGCTATACAACGTTTGTTTTTATCGTGCGCTTGTTATAGAAAACTTGTTATAGAAAAAAGCAACTGTCCTGATAGACCTTATCCAAACAGGTTCTCGAAAAAAGCATAGGATTATTGTACGAACACATTGTAATTTGATTCTAAGCTTTTTATTATTGCCGCCTTTATTGTATAAGATCCGCGAGACGCTATTTTGAGTCAATTTTTGTCTGAACATCTTATCCATCGTGATTCAGGATTTATGGTTATTCATAAGCCTGCTGGTTTATTGACAGTTCCGGGTAAAGGGGCAGATTTACAAGACTGTTTGATCAATCGTTTATTGCTTGAAGAGCCCAATACGCTATTGATTCATCGTTTAGACCGAGATACTTCTGGTTTATTGGTTTTTGCACTGAATAAAGCCGCACAAAAACATATTTCGAGACAGTTCCAACTACGCCAAACACAAAAAGTGTATCAGGCACTGGTTGCTGGGCCGTTGACAGGGCAAGGTCTCATCGATATTCCTGTGGTCTATGATGCTGAACATCCGCCTTTACATTGTGTAGACACTGCTGCAGACAAAGCTGCATTAACCGAATGGCGCGCTCTGGAACAACTACAGATTCAAGCACAAACGGTGACACGGGTAGAGCTAAAACCCATTACTGGGCGTTCACATCAACTTCGTGTACATATGCAGTATTTACAGCATGCGATTATTGGCGATACTTTATACGCAAGCCAAAGCCAGCAACAACTGGCATCACGCTTATGTTTACACGCACAACAATTAAGTTTTTATCACCCAGATCATGAGACGATGTTACATTTTGATTGTAAATGCCCATTTTAAATGAAAACTTGCGTTTACTTGACGAATACACTCACTTTTTACTGAACTTTATGTCAAAATACACGGCTGGATGACCTAAAAATTTTGAGTGAAAAACAAACTTTTGGGTGGCTCTCACTGGGGCGAAATTAAATAAAGGTGGAAAAATTGCAGCAATTTGCTATAGGCCAACGTTGGTTATCAGACACAGAAACAGAACTTGGGTTGGGGGTGCTGATTGATGTAGACGAACGTTCAATTAGTATTCTATTCCCTAAAAGTGACGAAACGCGGGTATATGCAAGACATAATGCGCCTTTATCTCGAATCGTGTTTAACCCTGAGGATGAGATCCAAGATCAAGAAGGTCAACGTTGGTTAGTCAGTTCCACAGAAGATCAACGTGGTGTGATGCGTTACCATGTACGCCGTAGTTTGCAAGATGGCAGCATAGAAGAAAAAACCTTAAATGAAACACGTATTGCCGCCCATATTCAGTTGTCTAAGCCACTAGAACGTTTATTAGCCAGCCAAGTTGATTATAAAGAATGGTATGACCTCAGAATAGAAGCTTTACAAATGCAAGCCAATATTCAAAACAGCCCATTACGAGGCTTGATTGGTTCGCGGGTGGGCTTAATTCCACATCAACTGTATATTGCGCACGAAGTCGGGCAACGTTTTGCGCCACGTGTGCTTTTGGCCGATGAAGTCGGTTTGGGTAAAACCATCGAAGCCGGTCTGATTGTGCATCAGCAGCTAAAAACTGGTCGTGCCGAACGTGTACTCATCTTAGTCCCAGATTCGCTGCAATATCAGTGGATGATTGAAATGCGTCGCCGTTTCAATTTACATTTCTCTTTATTTGATTTAACCCGTACCGCCTCTATTCGTGAGCATGATCCTGAACTCAATCCATTCTTGACCGAACAATGTATTATTGCTGGCATTGATTTACTGGTTGACCATGACGATTTACGTGATCAAGCTGTTGCGGCAGGTTTTGATTTATTGGTGGTCGATGAAGCACATCACTTGATGTGGAGTGAAGAACAGGGCGGCAATGATCGCTATGATGTAGTGGAAGAATTAGCCGAACATACGGCAGGTGTGTTGCTCTTGACGGCAACACCAGAGCAGCTTGGGGTAGAAAGTCATTTTGCGCGTTTACGTTTGCTTGACCCACAACGTTTTACGTCACTGGATGCCTTCTTAGATGAAGAAGCACAGTATCAAAGTACTGCCGCGATTGCCGAGGTTTTGATGTCTGATCAAGCCCTGACTGAACAGCATCAGCAACAACTCGAACAATTACTCGGTCATCACATCAACGATGATGCAGAGCAAAGATACCGTGCTATTCATGAGTTATTAGACCGTCATGGTACTGGACGGATTTTATTCCGTAATACCCGTGAAGCGATTCAAGGCTTCCCTGGGCGTGACTGTTTAGCTGCACCATTGCCGGCACCTGAGGGTTGGAGCAAAGATGGCAAGCTGCGTGAACAAATGTGGCCAGAAGAATCGCAGCTAGATGGCGAGTGGATGCAAAGCGATCCACGTTTACCGTGGTTAATGGAAATTTTACGTGGTTCACTCAAACATAAAAAAGTTCTGTTGATTGCACGGAGTGGTCCAGTGGTTGAAGCGCTGGAAAATGCCTTACGCTTACATGCTGGTATTCGTACGGCCATGTTCCATGAAAGTATGAGTTTACTAGAGCGTGACCAAGCCGCGGCGTATTTTGCTGAAGAATCTTATGGTGCACAGATTTTACTGTGTTCAGAAATTGGTTCTGAAGGGCGTAATTTCCAATTCGCATCAGACCTTATTTTATTTGATTTACCCTCTAACCCAGATGTTTTAGAACAACGCATCGGGCGTTTGGACCGTATTGGTCAGCAAAATCGTATCCAAATTCATGTGCCTTATTTGATAGGAACGGCACAAGAGCGTATGTTCCGCTGGTATAACGAAGCGCTCAATATTTTTACCAATATTTCTCCTACCGCACAAATTTTACAAGAAAACTTTGTGGTTGAACTGAAAGAAAATTTATTAACAGATCTGGGCGCTGACTTTGAAGCGTTTCTTGAAAAAGTCAGTACCCAGCGCGAAGCGTTGGAAATCGAGTTACAACAAGGGCGTGACCGGTTGCTCGAATATAACTCTTGTCGACCAGTAGTGGCACAAAAAATCGTTGCAGCATTAGAAGATTATGATGATAACAACCATCTTCCAATGTTTATGAAGCGTTTCATGGCTGCGACCAATATTGACTTTGATGAGCAAAGCAATGGCACCGTGATTATTCGTCCTACAGATCAAATGCAAGTCAGTGGTCTGGCTATTGATGAAGAAGGGATGACTGCGACTTTATATCGTGATCAAGCCTTGCTACGTGAAGATGCCCAATATCTCACTTTAGAGCATCCATTTACTGAAAGTATTATGGAAATTATCAATACCCAATCCTTTGGCAGTACCAACGTAGCACTACTCAAAACCAATGCCTTAAAACCGGGTTCCATGTTGGTTGAGGTGTGGTTTAAAGTGGCGGTGATTGCCCCCAAAGCTTTAAATTTAAATGCTAGTTTGCCGCAACAGTTGATTCGTGTTTTGCTCAGTGAAAATGGGCAAGATTTATCGGCTAAGATTGATCCGGAAATTATCCGCCCATATTTACATCATTTAGATGGCAATAGTTGTCGTCAAGTGGTGAAGGCGCGCCGTGATATTCTGGAACAGCGTTATAAACAGGCATTGGATTTGGCACAAACTGGCTTGCCAGCATTGCAAAATCAGGCGAAGGAAAATTATCAAAAGAAATGGCAGTATGAAATTGATCGATTAAATTACCTCAAACAATTTAATCCAAGTATTCGCCAAAGTGAGATTGATCGCTTATTGCAATTGCAAAAAGAAGGTTTACAGCTATTCAATGATATCACTGTAAACCCTGAAGCGATTCGTGTATTGGTCGTGGTTAAACCTTAGTCCTTGAAGCCGCGCTCATTTCGCCAAGCAAAGCTAGCGCTTAGAATTGCTTGGCAGTGTATGTGCTGGTTTTGCTTTGCTGTTGTAAATTAGCAATAGCAAGCCAAACGCAGCACATAGCGCTGTCCATAAAAAGCCTTGACGATACGTCGAGGCAGCAATAATCGTGCCGATGACCGGACCTGATAATACATAAGACATATCCATAAATGCCGAATATAAGCCCATGGCAGTGCCGCGTTCATGTGCTGCACAATGTTGACTGACCAATGTTCCCAGCGCTGGAAAAATTAATGAACAACTGGCACCGGTTAAACTCATTGCGGCCAAGGCAATATATTGATTGGGGGCAATAGCCAAACAAGCCAGCCCAATGGCTTCGAGCGCTATAGAAAAAATCGCCAAGCGATAGAGTTGTTGTCCTTGTAATAAATGACCTAAAATTAAACGCGTGATGACAAAGGACAGCCCAAATACAAGTAAAGCCCATGGCATCAATGACCAAGCAGATGCTTTAAAATAAAGTGACGCAAAAGATTCAATCGCGGCAAAGCCTACGGCATGAAAAAATAACACGCCACCGAAGATTAAAACTTTGGGAAAAACTAAACTGAGCGAGGCTTTTTGTTGATGTTTACTGCTTACATCTGCAACGCGCCAAATAATCGCAAGGCTTATAAAGGGCAGCAGTAATGTCATACAGCCCAGTGCTGTGAGGTCGTATTGTTGCAGCAGGTAGATGCCTACTGGCGCACCACAGGCGATGGCGGCATAAATAGAAATGCCTGTAATCGATAAAACTTGTGCGGTACCTGCATCGCTCTGTAATCGTTCAATACACCAAGTAATGGCTGCAGTAATTAAGATCCCTTCGGCAAAACCTAAAATAATGCGCCCAATGATTAAGCTTGTAATCGCTAGAGTAGGGTCTGCTATTTGACTGCTGAGCATTAAGACCAGTCCATAGAGCGCTAAAATCATTAAACCCGCGCTGACGGTTTTTTTAGGACCTAAGTGCCATAATAAATGACCCATCATAAAACGGCTACATAGCGCAGCAAGAAATTGCATGGCGATAACGATGCCGACCATCGTATTGCCAAAGCCCATATTTTGGTGAATCACCAAGGGCAGACCGCCTAAAGAAACGCCTATTAAAAAAAAGCAGCAGATAATAGTACTTTGAATGCGCGCGATGTTTAATCGTTGTTGCGACAACATAATGCCTCCAAATGAGGACAGGGTATGATTTGCAGACAAATATCAGCACCCTATCGTATCGACAGTGTGCGTTGCTTGACGTTAACGCTTACGATATGTTTTGTGATGAAAGAAACTGACTAAATTCATATTTTTACAGCGTAACGATAACAAATATTGCGTTACAGTGCTAGGGTATAACAATGCATCAGCTGAGCAGCTTATGTCGATCTTAAAACTGGAATGTTCAAGCTCTTGCGCGCCAGTCAGTTTTTCTCCCATAGGAGCGTTAAAATCAATCATTGACGGATTAACGCAATTGTCTTTTTAACCCAACTATTTTTTAATAACCCAAGTATCTTTCAAACTTTCAACGCATAAGGAATAAAAACGTGTCGAGTTGTATTTTTTGTGAAATTGCGGAAAAGATTCGCCCCAGTCATGTGATTGCAGAAAATGAAAAGTTCATTGCATTTTTATCTATTTTTCCCAATACCTTAGGAACGACTGTTGTGATTCCTAAGCGGCATTATCCAAGTTATATTTTTGATTTAGATGAAACGATCATGATTGAATTGATGCTGTTTAGCAAACAGGTTGCATTGAAATTGGATCATTATTTTGATGATGTGGGACGTACAGCCTTAGTGTTTGAAGGCTTTGGTGTGAATCATATTCATGCCAAGTTATTTCCAATGCATGGTACGGTAAAGCAACAGCAAGATTGGCAAGCGATCAATTCATCTATTCATCATTATTTTGAAAAATACCCCGGTTATATCTCTACACATGATGCAGATGAAGCCGATGCCGCAGAGTTGGCGCAATTGGCTGCAGATATTCGTCAGACTGTGTTTGAAGCCTAAACCGGCAGTTCTATACGATGAACACCACTTTAATCCATTAACCGAGTGATTGATTGATCTCACTCGGTGATGCATTTGTTTATACACTTGGTGGTATGGGCGGGTATAGAGCGCAAGATTTTAGATCATGTCTGCTTGTTTCAATTCTATTTTTAAATAAGCATAAAAAATAGGCGCAGCGATCAAACCCGGCAAACCAAATAAGGATTCAAATATAAGCATGGCCAACAGCACTTCCCATGATTGCGCATGAATTTTACTGCCAATAATTTTGGCATTAATAAAGTATTCAAGCTTATGGATAATAATCAAATAACTCAGTGCGACTATAGCAACCGTTAGCGAAATCGTTAAACCTGCTAGGGTAATCAATGTATTGGTGACCAAATTCCCCACAATTGGAATGAGACCAAAAATAAAAGTTAAAATCGTCAAAGTTTTAGCAAAGGGGAGATGTACATTAAATATCGGTAAAACCACAAAGACAAAGATTACAAATAAGAGCGTATTAATAAGCGAGATCTTGATTTGTGCAAATACCACACTACGAAAAGCATTGGACAGATTGATAATCCGCACTAACATTGCTTGCTTAAATACCGGGCGATATTGTTGGGGATTTAACTGATTCAGAGAAATCAAAATACCCAGCACAATACCAATAATAATGGTGACGATACTGTGTATTAACCCGGTCCCTGTATGTTTTAAGGTGGCAATATTGGCACGCAATAAACCCAGTACGTGCGTTTTTATTTCAGCCAAACTATAGGGGGTAAAATTGGGCATATACTGCACAATTTGCAATTGTAGACCTTGTAAGGCATGATCAACTTTTTGTTCAATGATCAGCCGTTTGGCACCTTGTAGATCGTGTAAGACAAAATTATAAAGACCGGTAATTGCCAGTGCCACCAAGGCAAGTACAATAATACTGACAACAATACTAATGGTTAAACGAGCACGTTGCCCATCGATATATTTTTCCAGTACACCACCTAAGCTATTAATAATTTCAAAGATCACAAAACCAGCAAAAAAGCATGCTAATAAATGCATTGGAATCAATAAAACTAGAAAAATAAGCATCAAAACATAACTCACCATTACGCATTGACGATCATTTAAAATTTTCATGTTAGATGTATACCTTTTATCGTAAACGGCTTGTGATGAAGGAACCGTTCGAAATTCATTATTGATTTTACATTAAACGAGACCCAACGAAATGCTGTGATTGATCAACAACAGCATAAAATCAATATAGATCACTTTTTTTAAATTGCTGGCACAGATTTAGAAAGGTGGCAGGCAGATTCAATTATGATACTCCTAGTCACTGCTACTGTCGTAGAAATCTTAACGATAAATCTCAAATTATTTATTCATCATCCATAGACTTCCTTCATTAATCATTTTTTAAACAGCCATCTTTTTGATCTCCCGCCCACTCAAGGTTATATATACCTGCTAATAAATTGAATCTTAAATTTATTCTTTTTCGCCGATTTCTGTACACACAGGATAAGATTTTAAAGATTTTCATTCTTCCAAAAACATGCTCAATACCAATTCGTCTACGGCTGATTTCTTTATTGAATTTTTTCAGCTGCTTATCTAGAGCACACCCTCTTTTAGCCTTAAAAGGAACCAAGCAACCAAATCCAAGTTTTTCTATACCTAAATAGCCCTTGTCAACTATAAAAAATGGTTTAAATTTAAGATATTTAATACTTTTATTAAATATCTTAAAATCATGAACTCTACCTTTATCGCAACAAACACTCAGTATTTTACCGGTCATATAGTGCATTGAAACTTGAAATTTAATCGTGTGACGTTTCTTTTTGCCGCTATACCATTTTTTCTGTTTTTTTTGGACGTTGCACGAAAATCTCTGTTGCGTCAACGACAACAACATCCCAATTAGCTTCTTCTCGATCAGGCATTTGTTTGGGTAGACTAAATTTCCCTGATTTAATCAGAATATCTTCAATCTTACGGGTGGTTCGGAGTGCACTGGTTTCTGAAACACCATAATTCATGCCGACATGGAATAGCGTTCTATATTCCCGCCAATACTCTAAACACAAGAGAAGACGGTCTTCTAAGGGCAATTTTGGAGGGCGACCCTTGCCAGTATTGACTGGTAATTGAACTCTTAATTCATCCATCATTAAATTAAATGTGGACCAACTAATGCCTGTAAGTCTGCGAAACTTATCATCAGGTAACTTTTTAACGTCTTTATATCTCATTGAGATATTATCGCTAAGAATTAGATTTTTAGCTGTATAGTTGGTAATCAAACAGCTGTGTATTTTTTAATTTATGAAGGAAGTCTCATGACTAATCATATGGATGATGAATAAATATGAATAAATATGAATAAATATGAATAAATAAAGTAGAGCAGTTGAGTTATATTCGGTAGATTCTGCGTTAATCGTTGCTGTCTTTTAAACCACGTGATCCCTCTAAAATCATTCGAATCATAATCATGGTTTGTTCGGCAACTTCTTTACGGGTCTCGGCTGGCATATCTATCATTTTAGCGCCCATATTAAAGACCAATTGGGTAATTGCTTTGGCAACCAGTTCAGGGTGGCTTAATTGACTACGCTGTAGACGTTCTAAGCGGATTAAATCGTCTTTTAATTCTTGTTCAAAATAATTTAATTGATTTTCTACAGCTTGTTTATAAGAGCGCGAGCCTGTATAGCCCTCACGCAATAATAAACTTAAATTACCATCATCCGTGTCTAACTGTTCAATAAACACTTCAACGGAACTGCGGATAATGCTCTGTTGTTTCGACGCTTGTGAACGTGCAGATTGTAAAATATGACGTAATACAATCCCTGCACGTTCAATGAGCTCAATTGCCAGCTGGTCAATATCACGAAAATGCCGATAAAAGCTATTGGGAGCAATGCCTGCTTCACGTGCAACTTCGCGTAAACTGAGCGCAGCAATACTTTTTTCAGGGCCAATAAGGTTTAACGCAGCTTGAAAAAGTTCATCTTTGCTAATCGTTGCTTTGCGCCCTGCACTGCGCACGGGTGCTTGATTTTTCTCGATTTCTTCTTTTTGATCAATCACTTGTTGCATGGGCTTTGCATTCATAATGTCATGGAAAAATAGCGTCTTAGAGGCATTATAACCACTCGGGTTACAGTTGTGAAATAAATTGAAAAGACATTCGTATATACATCTATATATACATATGTATAATAATTGAAAATTACTTCTAAATGGTTGGGTCATTATGCAACAAGCAACCGCATTGCAGCCTTATAAGCCAGGATGGTTAAGCAATATACTTGATGTCGATACCGCGGACTTTTGGTTACAAAAGCTCAATCCCATCTGGTCATTACAACAAGCCATGGGCAAGATTGTCGAAAAAAACTGGGTTTCCAAAGACAGTATGTGTCTTCTCATCAAGACCAATCGTCATTTTAGAATGGGGCAGGCTGGTCAGCATCATCCGATTAAAATAAATATTCAGGAACGTTATTACCAACGTAGTTATAGTTTAAGCCAGCTCGATGCTCAACATGTACAACTGACGGTCAAACGGGTAAAAGATGGATTAGTCAGTAACTGGTTGTGTGATCGTGCGCAAAAAGGCGATATTGTACTATTGGGCGAACCCTTTGGTGATATGACCATTTCTGCATCGCCAGCACAGTATGTGTTATTGGCGGCGGGTAGTGGGATTACCCCGATGTATAGCATGGTACAAGCGCTGGAAAAAAAACAACAATTATCCCAATATCAGATTGATTTACTGTACTGGGTTAAACGTCCAGAAGATGCCAGTTATCTAGCTTACTTTGAAAAACTTGCACAGCGCTATGCACAGTTTAATTTTCAGGCATTTTATAGCCAAGCAGAACAAGCAGATGCACGTTTAAATGCACAGCATATCGCACAGTTTTCTCAGTCTCAGCCCGTTGTTTATGCCTGTGGTCCTTCGGGTTTTGTGCAAAGCGCACAACAGTTATTTGCCGATAACCCATTATTTAAAAGTGAAGCATTTTATTTTAGTCGTGTAGCCGGTGATGCACAGCAAAAAGTGGTGATTACTTTAACCAAGTCAAAACAACAACTCACCATTGCACGTGGCGAATCCATTTTATCTGCATTAGAACAGCAAAATATTCGTCCTGAACATGGCTGTCGTATGGGCATTTGTAATAAATGTGCTTGTCATAAAAGTCAGGGCGTCAGCAAAAATCTACTCAATGGCGCTGAACATCGTGAAGCCGATTCAGCCTTAAAACTATGTGTGAATAGCGCAGAATCCGATATCAGTCTTGATCTTTAAGAGAGTCCAGCCATGAATATGCCAGTCAAAAATCAGTTTTTTAAAAACCGTAAAAACCGAGAGCTAAGTCAAATTGAACTTGATGCTTTAGCAGACGAGCTAGATCAAATTAAACAGCAAGTACTTGATGATATGGGGGAAAAAGATGCCTGTTATATCAAACGAATCTATTCTATTGTGCGTTATAGTAGCTTTTTAGGTCGTGCGTGTTTATTTGCAGGCTGGTTCCCACCAGCTTGGTTATTGGGTACCGGCTTATTGGGTTTTTCCAAAATTATGGAAAATATGGAGCTTGGGCACAATGTGATGCATGGTCAGTATGATTGGATGGGCGATGAGCGTTTCTCGGGTCAGAAATATGAGTGGGATACCGTAGGTACCTCAGATAACTGGAGACATACCCATAATTTTAAGCATCATACATATACCAATATTCGCGGCATGGATGATGATATTGGTTATGGTCTGGTACGTCTTTTTCCAGAACAGCGTTGGAAATGGGGCTATGTATTGCAACCAGTTTACAGTATCCCATTTTGTTTATTATTTCAGTGGGGCGTTGCTATTCAGAACTTAGAGATTGGTAAAGTACTGTATGGGAAAAAAACCAAACAGCAATTTTATCAAGACTGGAAACCGGTCCAAAATAAAATAAGCAAGCAAGTACTGAAAGACTATGTGTTTTTCCCGTTAATTGCCGGTCCTGCTGCGCTCCCTGTATTGGCTGGAAATTTTGTTGCCAATGGTATTCGTAATATTTGGACTTTTAGTATTATCTTTTGTGGTCATTTTACCAAGGATGTTGAGGTCTTTCCAAAATCGGTTTTGCAAAATGAAAGCCGTGGTCATTGGTATATGCGCCAGATTCGGGGTTCATCTAATTTAACTGGTTCAGTGCCTTTTCATATTTTGACTGGGCACTTAAGCTATCAGATTGAGCATCATTTATTTCCCGAAATCCCATCTTTACGTTATCGTGAAGTTGCGCCCAAGGTTCAAGCCGTATGTAAAAAATATGGTCTCCATTATAATAGTGCCAGCTTATTTAAACAGTATGGTCAAGTCTTGGGTCGTATTATGAAATATGCATTGCCATTTAAGAAATAACGCGCTTTAAAATAAGAATTAACACGCTTAAAAAATAAAAAACCTCGGTCGCAAAGGGCCGAGGTTTTTTGTGGTAACTATTTTAGGGTAACTATATTGTTATTGTTTCTAAGATCTATTTGAGTTGGATGCTACCGCTAGCATTTACGGTAATTTTACTTTCACCGGCAGAAACATCTTGTGCAGCACCAGCATCGGCTGCTTCAAATTTTGCCATTGCTGCCATCATCCGTGGTTGTGGATAGTATGCATTGTTGGTATTGACGTTAAGTGTCACAAGGCTATAACCCGCTTTATTCCATGCTTGAGCCAGCATTTGCGCACGTTGTTGGAAGCTTTTAGATGCCTCAATCATCAGTTCATTTTCAATTTTGCTGCGCTGCGCATCCGATACACTAAAGTTAATAGACTGGGTTTGGAAGTTTTGTTGTAGCTCATTGATGAGCTGGCTGGCTGCTTTAAAGTCGGTGCTTTCAATCTTGACTTCAGCACGACCACGCCATTCACGTAACTTACGATTATCATTGTCATATATCGGATAGGTATTTTGTGAACCTGTTTTGACTTTGACTTGCGGATATTTTTTGGCAAGTGTCATCGCTTGATTCATGAGCTGATTTATTTGATTGGACAGCTCTGCTGGTTGTTTGTGATTTTTCTCAATATATAAGGTGGCATGCATTTCATCATTAGAAACTTGGCGTGCAGCTTCAGCCTGAATATTGACCACATTGTATTGTAAGGGTTCAACATTTTGTGCGATGGCTTGGTTGCAAAGCGTCATCCCCAGTAAAACGCTACTACAACCCAATATTGCTGCGGAAAATGTTTTTAAATTCATTATTTCATCCTTAAAGGTCATGATGATGTACATTGATGGCATGCTTTGATGCAATGTTCAACATCTTAGGTGGCTGGAACTGAGTAAACATGCACTGATTGTGGTAACTTTGTAGATTTTTTTACTGGAAATTGCAATTAAAATTCATAATAAAATCAAACAATTTCAGGCGTTTAATTTTGTTTAAGCAAAAATCGCCTTAAAATTGGGCAATTGAAAATATAATATAACAAAATCAAAGGTTTTCTTTATAGCGTCACATAGTATCATGATAATTCTAAATTGGCGTGTGATGAATGTTTTTTCCAATCGGGGAATGGCAAAAATTATTGCAATTTGGGCTTCATTTTTTGGGAAAAAAAGGTATGATCGCGCTCCTAGTTTAGGATATCTGAATGATTGGATAATTATTTATCAAAACCTCATTCGTCCTACTAGGTTCCTATAAAGCACCGAGTCAAAGGACCACAAGTCAACCGACTTATTTCTTTCAACCCATATCAGAGATGGTAATTCGATATGAGCGTTTCTTCTGTAAATTCTGCCACCCTTTCTTCTAACGAATATTATTTGACTCGCCAAAGTCAAATGGAATCAAATGTTCGTAGTTATCCACGTAAATTACCGTTAGCGATAGCGACAGCAAAGGGTTGCTGGGTTACCGATGTTGAAGGTACACAGTACCTCGATTGTTTGGCTGGCGCCGGTACATTAGCCTTGGGACATAATCACCCTGCGGTGATTCAAAGTATCCAAGATACCTTAACCAGTGGTGTTCCTTTACATACGCTTGATTTGACTACACCGTTAAAAGATGCGTTTACCGAGGCTTTACTCGCGTATCTTCCAGGTGGTCAACAGCAGTATTGTTTACAGTTCTGTGGTCCATCTGGTGCAGATGCCACAGAAGCCGCAATTAAATTAGCCAAGACCTATACAGGTCGTTCTTCTGTTATTAGTTTCTCAGGTGGCTATCATGGCATGACCCATGGTTCACTCGCGATGACAGGGAATTTAAGTGCCAAAAATGCGGTGAATAATTTAATGCCTGGTGTACAGTTTATGCCTTACCCACATCCTTATCGTTGCCCATTGGGTCTCGGTGGCGAAGCGGGTGTTGACGCATTAACGTATTATTTTGAACAATTTATTGAAGATGTTGAAAGTGGTGTAACCAAACCAGCCGCGGTGATTCTTGAAGCGATTCAAGGTGAAGGCGGTGTTGTGGTCGCACCGGAAAAATGGTTGCGTAAAATTCGTGAAGTGACCGAAAAACACAATATTGTGTTGATCTTAGATGAAGTACAAGCTGGTTTTTCACGTTCAGGTAAAATGTTTGCTTTTGAATATGCAGGGATTGAACCGGATGTCGTGGTGATGTCTAAAGCCGTGGGCGGCAGCTTGCCATTGGCGGTCTTGGGGATCAAACGTAAGTTTGATGCTTGGCAGCCTGCAGGTCACACTGGAACTTTCCGTGGTAACCAATTGGCCATGGGCACTGGACTTGCCACTTTAAAGGTTATTAAAGAGCAAAAGCTGGCCGAGAATGCACAACAACGTGGTGATTATTTACAAGCTGAGTTAAGCAAACTTGCTGAACAATATCCTTGTATTGGTCATGTGCGTGGTCGTGGTTTGATGATCGGGATTGAGATTGTGGATGAGCGTCAAGCGCCCAATCATATCGGGGCTTATCCAGCCGATGCACAGTTGGCTGCTGCGATTCAAAGTGCTTGTTTTGACAATAAGTTATTGTTAGAAAAAGGTGGCCGTAACGGTACTGTGATTCGTTTACTGTGCCCACTGATTATTACCCAAGAAGAATGTGTTGAAGTGATTGCACGTTTTAAAACTGCAATTGCTGAAGCATTACAGGCAGTACGGGGCGTATAAATGGTAGATTTTGCAGAACATCGCAAAGCCTTACTCTGCAATGATCCTGCCGCAATCGCTGACTATCAGTCGGCGATGCAGCAGGCAACTCAAGCCGTTGCAGCTTGGCTTCAAGATGACAAAATGTATGCTGGCGGGAGCATTCGTGCATTGCGCGAAGCAATTGCTTTTCAACCAACCGCCCAAGGCATGGGCTTAGACGCTGCCTTGGCGCGCATGGTTGAGTTATTCCTCAATAAAAGTTTAAAAGTACATCATCCACATTCTTTAGCACATTTACATTGCCCAACCATGGTCAGCAGTCAAATTGCTGAAGTATTGATAAACGCCACCAACCAATCAATGGACTCATGGGATCAAAGCCCAGCAGGTTCCTTGATGGAAGTTCAGCTGATCGATTGGCTGCGTCAAAAAGTTGGTTATGGCGCTGGTCAGGCTGGCGTATTTACCTCAGGCGGTACACAATCCAACCTGATGGGAGTGTTGTTGGCACGTGATGCCTGCATCGCCCGCCATTGGCAAGACGAACATGGCGCACCTTGGTCCGTGCAACGCGAAGGCATACCGGCTGAAGCTTTGCGCCGTGTAAAAGTGATTTGCTCTGAAAATGCACATTTTTCGGTACAGAAAAATATGGCAATGATGGGCATGGGCTTTCAGTCTGTAGTCACTGTGCCTGTCAATGCACAAGCACAACTCGACACAGATGCTTTGGCAAAAACCATGGCACATTTACATGCTGAAGGTAAAATTGTGGCGTGTGTGGTGGCAACCGCTGGAACCACCGATGCCGGTGCAATAGATCCTTTAAAAGACGTGCGTCAGCTCTGTGATCAGTATGGCGCATGGATGCATGTCGACGCAGCGTGGGGCGGTGCTTTAATTCTGTCACAGAAACACCGTGATATGCTGGATGGTCTGGCTTTGTCTGACTCGGTAACTTTGGACTTCCATAAGCATTATTTCCAAACCATCTCTTGTGGTGCATTTTTATTGAAAGATGAGGCGAACTATCGCTTTATGCACTATGAAGCGGAGTATTTAAACTCAGCCTATGATGAAGAACATGGTGTTCCCAACTTGGTGTCGAAGTCTTTACAAACCACACGCCGTTTTGATGCCTTAAAATTATGGTTAACCATTGAAGCCTTAGGTGAAGAACTCTATGGGTCCATGATTGATCATGGTGTGGAATTGACGCAACAAGTTGCAGATTATATTCAAGCGACTGAAGGTCTAGAGTTGTTGTTGGCACCACAGTTTGCTTCGGTATTGTTCCGTGTTGTACCACAGGATTATCCTGCTGAATTGCTCGATAGCCTAAACCAAAACGTCGCAGATGAATTATTTGCACGTGGTGAAGCCAATATTGGTGTGACCAAAGTGGGGGCGGTACAGTCATTGAAAATGACCACACTGAGCCCAGTGGCAACATTGGACAATGTTAAAGCGTTATTGGACTTGGTTCTTGCTGAAGCAGAGCGGATTAAAACACCGATCTTAGCAGGCAGTTATACGCCACCCATTCAATAAATCTATAGCATAAATTTGTAAGAAAAAAGGTCTGGTTATAGACCTTTTTTTTGTTTAAAAAAATATATTTTACAAAAGCTTAGTCTCTTTGAACTTACTATCATATTCCGAGTGGAATCATGCTTGATTGAATATCATTAAAGCGTCACTAATCTGTCACGGAATTGTCATATATAAAAATCACAATGAGTTCATCCAAAGGGCTACACCTGAAGTGGCAGTAGTTCCAATAATAGATCATCATGATTAAGAGAGAAAATAATGCGCTTAAACCATATTGCCATGGCTTTATTTGTTTCTGGGGCAGCAGCAGCTACAGCAGCACAGGCAGCACGCGAAACCATACAAATCGCTGGTTCTTCAACCGTATTGCCTTATGCCAGTATTGTGGCTGAAGAGTTTGGCAATACTTTTCCTCAATTTAAAGCGCCTGTGGTGGGTTCAGGTGGTAGTTCGGCGGGCTTAAAACAATTTTGTACGGGTGTGGGTGACAATACCATTGATATCGCCAATGCTTCGCGCAAAATCAAAGATACTGAAATCGCGGCATGTAAAAAAGCAGGCGTGAATAATATTTTAGAAATTAAAATTGGTTATGACGGTATTGTTTTTGCTTCAAATGCCAATAAAGCAGCATATAAACTTAAACCGTATCATGTATTTGCAGCATTAGCCGCAGAATTACCTTCGGGTGGTAAAATGGTTGCCAACCCATATACACGTTGGAATCAAATCGATCCATCGCTACCGAATGAACCAATTACCTTGGTCATTCCGGCATCTAACCACGGAACACGTGAAGTCTTCCAAGAAAAAATGATTGATAGTGGCTGTGAAGCTTATGCATATATCAAAAAACTAGACAAAGATGCACAGAAAAAAGCCTGCACAACTTTCCGTAAAGATGGTCGTGTGATCGAAATTGCTGGTGACTATACAGAAACGTTGGCGCGTTTAAAAACCTCGCCGAGTGCGGTTGGTGTTTTTGGTTTAGGTTTCTATGATCAAAACCGCGATAAATTACGTGTTGCAACAGTCAATAATGTTGCACCATCTGAACAAACCATTCTCAATGGTTCTTATCCTGTGTCTCGCCCATTATTCTTCTATGTAAAAGGTGAGCATTTAAAATCAATCAAAGGTTTAAATGAATTTACTGAATTCTTCCTCAATAAAAAGATTTCTGGTAAAGGCTCTAAACTTGAAAAAGCTGGTTTAATTTCTATGTCTGATGCGGAACGTGCTAAAGTTTTGGCTGCGTTTAAAGCAGGTCAAGGTGTAAAATAACGGTATTAAATCAAGACTGATGATAGTGACCTATCATCAGTCTTTTGTGCTAAGCGGGTTTTTTCAATGCGGTATCGAAAAAACGCGATGGAGAATACATGAATCTGCTACTTATTGGTGTGTTGCTGGCATTGATCGCAATCGCATATCAAATTGGGCTTCGTAAAAGTCGAAGTATCGCGGGGAAAGGGAAGAACTCAGCAATTTTACATTCGCGCCCGGGTTATTATGGTGCCTTGGTTGCCTTATGGTGCGGTATCCCAGCATTACTCATTCTGATCGTTTGGAATTTGGTTGAACCGAATATCTTAAAACAAATGGTCCTCAACAATTTTCCAGCATCTGTGGTGAGCTCATTAGACCAAACTGGTTTACAGGTCGCGGTTGAGCGTGTAAAAGCAATCGCCTCTGGTTTTGGTGTCAGTGATCAAGCACAAGCCTATGAAGTGGCTGCGGCAGCGGAGTTGAAGAAATATCAAACCATTGGTTTGTTTGCCAAAGTTGCTGTGGTGATCTGCGCTGCATTGGCTGGGCTGGTTTGGGCGAAAAATCGTATTAGTCAACAATATCGTGCGCGTAATCAAGTGGAGAAAGTCACCAATATTGCCTTGGCGCTGTGTTCTGGTGTCGCGATTTTGACCACAATCGGTATTGTCATGTCGATGTTCAGTGAAGCAATGCGCTTTTTCCAATTTGTAAGTCCATTGGATTTCTTCTTTGGTACCGAATGGAACCCTGGCTTTAGTACAACGGGAAGTGCTGAAGGCAGTTATGGGTTATTACCATTACTGTGGGGTACCTTGATGGTCAGTATCATCGCATTGGTGGTTGCTGTACCAGTAGGCTTAATGATTGCAATCTATTTAGCAGAATATGCTTCGCCACGGTTACGGGCTTGGGCAAAACCAACCATCGAAATTTTGGCAGGTATTCCAACCATTGTATACGGTGTGTTTGCACTCATGATTATGGGACCGGTATTTAAAGAGCTGGGGCAGTTGGTTGGTTTAAATATCAATGCCACCAGTGCTTTAACTGCTGGTTTTGTCATGGGGATTATGATTATTCCATTTGTTTCTTCTTTATCTGACGACATTATTACACAAGTTCCACGTTCATTACGTGATGGCTCTTTGGGTTTAGGTGCAACCAAATCTGAAACGATTCGCCGTGTGGTGATGCCAGCAGCTTTGCCCGGTATTATTGGTGCCTTTTTATTGGCTGCATCACGTGCTATTGGCGAGACGATGATTGTGGTACTGGCAGCAGGCAATAGCCCACTGCTACATGTCAATCCATTAGAAGCTGTATCAACAGTCACCATTACGATTGTTAACCAGTTAACAGGTGATACTGACTTTGCCAGCCCACAAGCACTGGTGGCCTTTGCCTTGGGCTTGACTTTATTTGTGATCACTTTAGGACTCAATATCGTGGCACTTTATATTGTCCGTAAATATCGAGAGCAATACGAATGAATACATCAAATACATCGCCAGTGGATCAAAATGTATTTGATCCCCAACGTGCAGAACAGTTAAGACAACAACGTTTAAGTCGTATTGAAAAATCTTTGGCTTCTCGTCATCGCAAAGAAAAACTATTTAAAACATTTGGTTTTAGTGCTGTGATGTTGGGCTTGGCATTTGTTGCAATTTTATTTAGCAGTATTTTGTACAAGGGGCTACCTGCCTTTTGGCAAGCCAGCTTGAGTGTACCGGTTTATTTTGATCCTAAAATCATTGATGCTGGTCCAGAGCCAGTGATTGCAAAAGGTGAAAGTCCTGCACAGTTCCAAGAGCGTTATATTGCTTGGCAAACGCAGATGGGCATGGTGGACTGGGATGCAGTCATTGTAAATTCAATGCTCAAAAAAGATCCATCACTGAGTGCAGACAAAGATTTATTAAATCAGCTTTATACCAGTTCAGAGACTTATCGTATTCGTGATATGTTGTTGAAGAATCCAAAATTATTGGGTAAGACTGAACAGGTGAAATTACTTGCCGATGCCAATATCGATGTTTGGTTAGCAGGTAATATTGATCGTGATTTACCCGATCAACAGCAGCAACTGAGCCCAGAGATTCGCCAATTAAGCGATAAGCTCTATGCCAAAGATATTATTCAAAACAGCTTTAACACGCAGTTATTTGTCAATCCAGACTCACGAAGTTCTCCAGCAACGGCTGGTTTGGCGGGTGCGTTTATGGGCTCGTTATTTATGATGCTAATCGTCATCTTTATTTCGATCCCAATCGGGGTGGCGAGTGCAGTGTACTTGGAAGAGTTTGCCAAGAAAAGCTGGATTACTGACGTGATTGAAGTCAATATTAATAACCTTGCTGCTGTACCATCTATTGTCTTTGGTCTGCTGGGTGCTGCGATCTTTATTGGTTGGATGCATATGCCAATTTCAGCACCATTAGTTGGTGGTTTAGTCTTGAGCTTAATGACTTTACCGACGGTAATTATTACCACACGAGCATCTTTAAAAGCAGTTCCACCATCTATTCGCCAAGCGGCATTGGGGTTGGGAGCATCTCGGGTCCAAACCATATTCCATCATGTTTTGCCTTTGGCATTGCCCGGTATTTTAACGGGTGCAATTATTGGGGTCGCACAAGCCCTCGGTGAAACGGCACCATTATTGTTGATTGGAATGAGTGCCTTTGTGGCCAACGTTCCGGCAACACCATTGGATCAATCTACTGCATTACCTGTACAAGTATTTTTATGGCAAGGTAATGAGTTACGTAATTTCTTTGAAGGTCGTACAGCAGCAGCCATTATTGTGCTTCTGGCCTTAATGATTGGCTTAAACAGTCTCGCGATTTGGCTGCGTAAGAAATTTGAAGTGCGTTGGTAAGAGGGCACATTATTATGAATGATACTGTTGATCTACAAAGTTCGAAAAAACAGGATAAATCCGTGAATCAAGAACAATCCCAATTTATAGGGTCTGCAACGACAGCACGCCCTACAACGTCTAGCTTTGCTTCACAATTTGAAAATACTTCACAACGTAAGCAAGAAAAAAATCAAACCGTAAAAATCAGTGCCGAAGATGTACATGTTTATTATGGTGAGTCTGAAGCGATCAAAGGGATTGATTTACAGATTTATGAAAATGAAGTCATTGCTTTTATCGGTCCATCCGGTTGCGGTAAGTCAACTTTTTTAAGAACCTTAAACCGTATGAATGACACCATCGATATTTGCCGGGTAACGGGCAAGGTGGTGTTGGATGATCAGGATATTTATGATCCGCGTCTAGATGTGGTTTTATTGCGTGCGCAAGTGGGAATGGTTTTCCAAAAACCGAATCCTTTTCCTAAATCAATTTTTGATAATGTTGCCTATGGTCCCAAATTACATGGGCTGGCCCGCGATAAATACGATTTAGAAGAAATTGTAGAAAGTAGTCTACGTAAAGCTGGTTTATGGGATGAAGTAAAAGATCGCTTGAACCAACCAGGTACTGGATTATCGGGTGGTCAGCAACAACGCTTGTGTATTGCGCGGACTATTGCCGTCAGCCCAGAAGTGATCCTAATGGATGAGCCATGTTCAGCACTGGACCCTATTGCAACTGCCAAAGTTGAGGAATTAATTTCTGAGCTTTCTACACAATATACCATTGCCATCGTGACGCATTCGATGCAACAAGCGGCACGTGTTTCTGATCGTACTGCTTATTTTCATTTGGGCGATCTGATAGAAGTTAACTCGACGGAAAAAGTATTTACTCAGCCTGAACATCAGTTGACAGAAGCGTATATTACTGGACGTTTTGGTTAAGAATTTGGGTTAAATATTTAGGTTAAGTATTTGGGTTAAGGATCTGGATGACAATTTGCTGGTTTTAGTGATTGGGTACTACATTGTTGTTATATGATCAATTCAAGCGCTAAAGAGCCGTTTTACGGCTCTTTTCTTATGGCTTTATTTAAAAAAGTAAAGATTTTGAAAATAAAGATTGAAATTTAGTGCAAATAACCTTATGAGTTAAACATAAGATCTTATCAAGAGTAGAATGACTTTATGCTATTTCATTTACCGAAATTACCAGCGGAAATTCGTATCAGCCACCTCAATGCTAGAGTGAATGAGCATAGAAAAAAAATTGCACAGGCAACGGCATCTAAATTTGAACTCTTACAACTTGCACAACAACTTTCAAGAGAAGCCCGTGCGCGTAAAAAAAATAATCAAAAAATTTATGTATTAGACTTTAAAGGTGATGTGCAAGCCTCGGCTGTTGAAAATCTACGCGAAGAAATAACATTAATCTTGGCAACGGCCAAAGCTGGGCGTGATCGTGTGGTATTGCGCCTAGAAAGTCCCGGTGGGATGGTTCACGGTTATGGCTTAGCAGCAGCACAACTGGTTCGTTTGCGTGATGCTGGTTTTCATTTGACGATTTGTGTCGATAAAGTAGCGACCAGTGGTGGTTATATGATGGCGTGTATAGGCACTGAATTAATTGCTGCGCCTTTTGCGGTATTGGGTTCCATTGGTGTGGTGGCACAGGTTCCCAATTTTAATCGTTTACTCAAAGAGCATCATGTAGATTATGACCTATATACCGCAGGAGAGTTTAAACGTACAGTAACCATGTTTGGTGAAAATACAGCAGAAGGCAAAGAAAAGTTTGAACAAGAATTGCAGCAGACACATCTGCTCTTTAAACATTTTGTAGAAAAGTATCGTCCGCAACTCAATGTAACTAAAGTTGCGACAGGAGAGCATTGGTATGGGCAAGATGCGCAGCAGCTTAATTTAGTCGATCAATTAAAAACTTCAGATGAATATTTATTGGGGCTTTTGCCACAGCATGATGTTTATGTCATTCAAACACGCCGTCGACCGACTTTGGGAGAAAAATTAGGTTTACAAGCTGCACAAGTGGTTGAACAGATTATCCCAACTGCGCTGAATTGTTTAAATGAGGCTTTGTTTAAAAATAATCAAGCAGTGGTGCAACTGCGTGATCCCAAACAATGATGCAATTTAAATCGTGATGTGTAATAGCATGATGCAATCAAGTCTTGGTCATTGGGCTATTTTATAAAGCACCGCGGTTCTTTGCTTGATGTGAGCTTATGTTTGAATAAATAACGCCACAAATGATATGCCAATAAAAGTCAGTTTTAACCACTGTACTGTATTTGCTGTATGTTATGGAGGATGAATAACAATACAGTTGAATAACAGCGCAGTGGTTTTTATGGTTTAGGGGGTATTTATTTTGAGTTCGATTTGACTTTGGCGTTGAGCAATGGGCTTTGTTGTTGTCAAAAAACTTAAACATCATGAGAGCACTTAAAATATTGTCAGTAATAAAGCCGTAATATTTTTACTTTTTGGATAAATAATGCGCATATTTGTCGCTATACACACGTCATTATCTGCTTCATATATTCTTGATTAAGGTTTTGGTTGTATTTTGAGCAATTTGCTTTATCTAGATATTTGTTCAAATAAACTTAATAAATAATGCGTCAATTAAAATTGCTGCTAAATTTTTAATCCATATGAAAAAATAAATAACGAAACATATATAATAATGGTTTGAAATATAATGATATTAATTTGAGTTATTACACTAAAAAATGTCTTTTAAGCGCTTTTCATCATGGTCGTATTGATGATGATGTTGGAGCAAGCTGTCCTATTATTAATAAAAACTAAATAAGTATTTTTGTGTAATTGGGTGTTTAGCCTATTGTTTAGGTATAAAGTAATTAAATTGTGATAAGTATATGAAAAATAGTTTAAAAAAATAACTTTGAGCGATAATCTTAAAAATACTGTTGTAATCTTTTGTGTCTCTTTGGAACCATTATGTATTTTTTGACAAAATAAATAGCGAAAGTCTAATCTAAGTAAAACATTTAAAATCAATACTATATCTTTAATAAAATGGCTTTTTCGCAATTTTTAAAAAACTACAATTTGACAATATAGCCATTTGACCACCGGTAAAAATTTTCATTTAATGCGGAAAGTGTGATCGGCGTCACTTTCTTTATAAATTTTAAGAAAGCCTTTCACATAAATTAGAAAACTTAAATTTAACGATAAATCTTTACAGGTGAGAGATATGAAAAAAGTACTTTTAGTTGCAGGCGCGGCTCTATTAACAAGTGGTTTGGCAAATGCTGCTACTATTGTAAACGGTGGTACTGTTCACTTTGCTGGTGAATTCGTAAACGCTGCTTGTGCTGTAAGCTCTGATACAGCGAACCAAACTGTACAGTTAGGTCAACACCGTACTGCAAATATCACTGCAGCAGGTCAATACACTCCAAACGTACCATTTTCAATCAAATTAGTAGATTGTGATACTGCTGTATCTAAAACTGCTCAATTTGCATTCACTGGTCCACAAGATGCAACTGATTCTACTTTGTTAAAAATCCATTCAGGTCCTTCTAATAATGCAGTATCTGCAACAGGTGTTGGTGTAGAAATTGCTGACTACAATGGCAAAATCTTAACTCCAGACGGTACTGTTTTCTCTGCTCCTAAAGCGTTGATCGATGGCAACAACACAATCGACTTCGTTGCTCGTTATAAATCAACTGCTGAGAAAGCTACTGCTGGTCAAGCATATGCTGATGCTAACTTCGTAATCAGCTACGAATAATTAATACAACGATACTTCTCGTCATGAGGAGTATCGTTTTTTATTTTTATAATTTTAGGGGAACCACACCATGCTACGTTTGATTATGCAATATGTAACTCGTATCGCTCTTACATCTATTGTTTTAACCAATATTTCTCATGCTTCGGGTGGTATTGCACTGGGTGCAACACGTCTAATTTATAATCAAGATCAAAAACAAGCTTCGATGCCTGTTGTTAATAGTACCTTAGATAAACGGTATCTTATTAATGCTTGGGTTGAAGATGCATCTGCACAAAAAACCAAAAGTGTCATCGTAACGCCGCCAATGTTTGTGAGTGAAGCGAAAGCAGAAAATACACTGCGTGTGGTCAATACTAACCAAAATCTTCCACAAGATCGCGAAACTTTATATTACCTCAATGTTCAAGCTATTCCATCTGTAAGTAAGGCTGAGCTTGAAGAAACGAACGTATTGCAATTGGCTATTTTGTCTCGTATCAAAATGATGAGTCGTCCAGCAAATTTGTCTATTCGTATTGAGGACGCTCCAAGTTTGTTAGCAGCTGGCGTAGTAAATAATACAGCAGTACTGAAAAACCCAACGCCATATTTTATGACACTGGTCAATATCAGTGTAGATGGTGTCAAACAAGATAACTTAATGTTAGAACCTTTTTCAGAAAAACCCCTTAAAAAAATGGGTTCTCAAGTCGCTTTTCAGACCATTAATGATTTTGGCGCCTTTACTGACGAAAAAGTATTACGCATCCAATAACAGCAAGCAATAATTTGTTTGCGTGAGAAATTAAAATGACAAAGACTAATTTGAAATATGTACAGATAGGTCATCGAGTTATTGTATGTACTTACATTCTATCTAGTAGCTTTGTATATGCAGACGACTATTTTAACCCTTCTTTATTGTTAAATACGGAAGGTTCGGTTGTTGCCGATTTATCGAGTTTCGAAAGTGGTTTCCAGATGCCTGGTAACTATAAGGTTAATGTATACGTTAATGATGATTTTGTTTTATCAAAAGACCTTAATTTTCAAAAAACAGATAAAAGTGACGCTGTCTCAGGTGGTTTAGCTCCATGTATTAATGTCGAATTTCTGACATTAGTTGGGGTGAAATATTATGAATTGCCCAATTATGAAGAATTAAAAAATGAGACTTGCATAGACGTAAAACAATATATACCAGAAGCTGAAATCGTTTATAACTTTGCATTGCAACGTCTAGATTTGAGTATTCCTCAAATCTGGATTAAGAGTGATGCGCGTGGTTATATTCCACCATCTGAATGGGATCGTGGGATTACGGCGGCAACATTAAACTATAATTTTAATGGTAGTCATTCTGACAACAGTAATAGCCAATTCCTATTATTAGATTTTGGTTTGAATGTTGCTGGATTCCGTATAAAGAATTTATCTTCTTATAATTACTATCACCACAAACCTTCAGATACCAGCACATCAAAATGGTCAAATATCCAGACCTATGCTGAGAGAACGATTGTTCCTTTGAAGAGTGAACTGATCTTGGGTGACAGTAATACCCACGATAATATCTTCGACAGCGTAGGTTTCCGTGGTGTCAGATTATATAGTTCTGAAGCCATGCTACCGATTAGTATGCAGGGTTATGCGCCTGTGGTACGTGGTATTGCCAGTTCGAAGAGTATTGTGACCATTAAACAAAATGGTTATACCGTTTATCAAACAAACGTTAATGCCGGACCATTTGTCATCGATGATTTATCGTCTATGTCAAATAGTGGTGACTTGCATGTTTCCGTCGAGAGTATGAGCGGTGAAGTGCAAAACTTCGTTGTACCTTATTCTGGCGTACCGGTTTTACTGCGTGAAGGTCGGAGTAAGTTCGATGTGACTGCGGGTGAATTCCGTAGTGGTAACCGTGAGCAAAATAAACCGGTATTTGTACAAGCGAGTATGAGCCGAGGCATGCCACAAGGTTTCACCTTATATGGTGGTACCCAACTCGCTTCAAAATACCAAGCTGGTTTATTAGGTTTTGGTAAGAATATGGGCAACTGGGGGGCATTGTCTTTTGATATGACACATGCCAACAGTACCTTAGCCGATGACAAGGATTATAAAGGGCAGTCGTATCGCCTACTTTATTCTAAATCATTGAACCAATTAGGTACGACATTCCAATTACTGGGTTATCGTTATTCGACTAAGGGATTCTATACCTTAAATGACGTTGCCTATAAGAATATGGAGCGTTTTGAACTAGACGAAAAATTTGATGAGATGGGGAATAGTTATTATGACCCGAGTTCTTATTATAATTTGAACTTTACTAAAAAAGGTCGTTTTCTTTTTAACGTTACTCAAGACTTGCGTGATTATGGATCATTATATGCATCTATAAACTATCAGACCTATTGGAATGCGCCGAAATCTACAAAAACTTATCAGGTTGGTTATGCTAAAGCATTTAAGAACTTTAGTTATAACTTAGCGTGGTCATTGCAAGATTCTTATAATCTTGTCAATGATAAAAATAATACAGTTTCAGCAAGTATTTCTATACCGTTAAATGCCTTCTTTGGATCTAAAGATCGTGTGAAAAACGATATCTATAGTAATACCAACTATGTACATGATTCGAATGGTGGTTCTTCAATACAAACCAGTATTAACGGTAATTTATTAGATGATCGTCAGTTGAGCTACAACGTGGTACATGGTCATCATGATGAAAATGGTGCATTCGGTACAGCGGCCGTGCGCTTAGATACACGCTATGGTAGCGGTGGTCTTGGTTTTAACTTTACCGATGACGGCAAAAATAAAAGCCTCAACTATGATTTATCTGGCGGCGTGATTTTGCATCGCGGTGGTATTACTTTAGGACAGTCTTTGGGTGATACCAATGTTCTCATCGATACCAATGGTGCGGCCAATGTCAAAATTGAAAACTCTAACAACGTTTATACCAACCGTAAAGGCTATGCGATTTTACCTTATGCAGAGAATTATCGCCTAAACCGTGTTGCCTTAGTGGCAGACAGTTTTAACGATAAAACGGAAATTGATGTAAACGTGAAAAACCTAGTTCCGATGCGTGGCGCAGTGGTTAAAGCAGTTTTTGATTCTCGTATCGGTCAACGTGCTTTGATTACGCTTAAACACAATGGCAGTTATGTTCCTTATGCTTCATCTGTTACTGAACAGAACAGTAATATCAATGGCATGGTGGGTACAGATGGACAAGCTTATTTAAGTGGCTTGGGTCAAAAAGGTACCTTGCAGGTGTCATGGGGAGCAGATGCAACTGACAGCTGTATTGCATCTTATGAGTTTGATCAAGAAGAGTACGAGTCTTCAATCGCAAATCTCGAGTTGAATTGTATTTAAGTAAGCATAAGGCGTTATTTAGCCATCGTATCAATATGAATTAAGGTATTAAGATGAAATTTTATAAATTAATGGTACTCGGCGTATTGCTTTATAGCAGTCACCTTCAGGCTGATCCTGTGGTTAAAATTAATTTACGCCTTAAAGCTCAAATTGTGGAAAGTCCATGTGTTGTTGCATCACAGAGTCAAAATATGCGCGTTAATTTAGGCACATGGGCGACTAAGAATATGAAAGAACTTGGCGATCGTACCCGTGCCATGCCATTTTCAATTCATTTACTTGACTGCAATACCAACAGCGTAAAAGTTTCTTTTGCAGGACCTAAAGATAGTACCAATAGCAATTATTTAGCACTGGATGCGAGTTCGGGAGCGAAAAATGTTGCGATTGAAATCTTAGATAAAAACCGGGATTTATTATCCATGGGTGATTATGCACCGGTTGAAAATCTGAAAAATATGAAAACAGCGAAGATAGATTTTTTTGCCAATTATATTGCAACCCGAGCCAATGTAACGGCTGGCAAAGCCAATTCTTCAGCCACTTTTGTACTGACTTTTGATTAAAAGTCACCGTACAGTGATCTGTGACATTAGGATGAATATAAATTCATTATTAAAACAAACCTTAAAGTAGCAGCGTTATGAATAGCATTTGGGCGAGACAGTATGTTTGTGCAGGTACATGTTCTCCAGCGTTATGGGTTTGGCAAAAATTATTAAATCAGGCTTCCTGATTAAAATATAGATGAGTAATAAAAAATGAATGGTAATTTAAAATGTTTTTTGTTATCGACGATCGGACTGGCATGTTATAGCATCGCTGATTCTAGCTATGCGGGATCATGTGCACCTGCGGCTGGCCCACATACTTATACTTATAGTGCCAATTTTAATGCAAATCAGAACCATGTTGGTTATACAACCAATTGGCAAGAATTTAATCGATCGGATGGCTATTCGTTACCTGCACCGTGTAATAGAGGGAACAACACCTTTATTACCTTAAAGCCGAGCTCTGGATTAACAGAGGGCAGTCGTGATGGTGATACTGTCTGGTATAACATCCCAGGCAATGACTATCTACAAGTCGCTATGAAAGTCTGGATTGGTGGGTTTCGCAGTAAGTGGGTCAGTATACCAGTCACGGCGATGTCTAACTTATGTAATAGTAATGATTGTACGCCGCAATATAGCTCTGGTAGTAAAGTACAAGTTCGCTTAAGAATTAAAAAGAAATTTGTTGGACAAAGTTTTGTTCTAGATCGCGAGGTCGGTCAAATTCTTATGGCGACAAGCGCTGGTGATGTACCAAACAAACCTGTTGCGATCATTCGTTTGGCAGCAACCATGACGGTACCACAATCTTGTACTTTTGATGTCGGTAATGTTATTGAATTTGATTTTGGTCGAATTCAAGCCGGTGCTTTTGAAAGTGCGGGTGCTGGTAATCGTCCAGAAGGCACGCCAATCATGACTAAAAATATTGGCGTCGAATGTAAAAATATTGAAGCGCAACAGCTGCTTTCTGCACGGGTTGAAGCAACCAATCCAAAAAATAATATTCTGGTGTCTAATAACCCTAATGTTGGTTTTCAGATGTTAGATAAAGACGATAAAGTATTAAAAATTAATACCATCAATAGTTATATTCCATTTAGATTGGACAATAATGCGCGTGGTCGCTTTACCATTAAAGCCGTTCCCGTCAGTGTGACAGGCGTTAAACCACAACCTGGTTTTGTCAATGCACAAGGTCATGTACGGATTGATTTCCAATAAGGCATCGTGTTGTTTTAGCGCTAGCGGGTATTGTTAGCGCTAAAATATATAATCAGTGACATGCAAATTGCACCCAGTGTTGCCATAAGCATGTCCTGATGTGCATCCCAGATGTCACCTTGTTGTCCGTTATATTGTTCTGCGGCTTCAGGTGACATGGTTAAAGCAATGCCCCATTCTATCCATTCATACATTAAACTGGTCACCATAACCCATTGGATGACCAATAAAATAATAAGTTTTGCTGGCAGTGGTCGAAATATTTTTTTGAAAATATCGATAAAAAAAGGGTAGAGCAATAAGCCATAACTAAAATGTACTAAACGATCGTACATATTGCGCTGCCAGCCCATGGTTTGTTGTAAATCAAAATGCAGATACTGGATTGCCCAATCATTATAAGGGACATAAGAATATAAATAATGTGCGCCTAAAATGTGAATTGCTAAAAATATTAAATACAATACAAAGCTTTGAAACTGTAAGGCAAAGTATTTCTGACAGCAGAGCAGCGCAATTAACATTAAGAGTGTACCAAGCTGATGCAAGGCATAGGATTGTAGATCTAATGGCTGAATACTGGCGATTAGCATGCAAAGGATAATAATACTGAGTGCAAGCCAATGTTTAAATGTCAATGTAGGATTGAAAGATGCATGTGCAGACATAAGAATTTATGAACTATGGATTATCTATGCATCATAGCGAATATTAAGCTTGAAAGGCGAATATTTATGCTGCTATTACCTTATGACAGAATGAAAAAATTATTGGTTTTATATGATTAATTAATAGTCTTTCTGCCATTAATGATGGCGGAGAGCAAATGAGCGCATATGGGAATATGCGCTCATTGCATTATTGTTTTACATTACAGATTGTTTTAGATTACAGCTCTGCGATACGCTTTTTGATATTTTTAGCTTGGGCTGCTGCATTACCGGTATAACTTGCTGGTGTTAATGCCGCTAAACGCGCACGATCTTCACTGGGGACTTGGCTTAATTCTTCACCTTGTACAAAGTTCACCATGATTTCACGGGTCATGCTTTGACCACGGGTCAAGGCTTTAAGTTTTTCGTAAGGTTTTTCAACGCTATAACGACGCATAACCGTTTGAATAGGTTCAGCCAGTACTTCTTGTGCATGGTCTAAATCCGCAGCCAGAATTTGTGGATTTAACTCTAATTTGCCAATACCTTTTAAACAGGCATCAAATGCAATGAGGCTTTGTGCAAAACCCACACCCATATTGCGCAGTACAGTTGAGTCCGTCAGGTCACGCTGCCAACGAGAAACTGGTAGTTTTTCACCTAAGTGTGCCAGTACGGCATTGGCAAGACCTAAGTTACCTTCTGAGTTTTCAAAATCAATCGGATTGACTTTGTGTGGCATGGTAGATGAACCGACTTCGCCTTCTTTCAGTTTTTGTTTGAAATAACCTAAAGAAATATAACCCCATACATCACGGTTAAAATCGATCAGAATGGTGTTGAAACGACGTAAGGCGTCGAATAACTCTGCCATATAGTCGTGTGGTTCAATTTGAGTGGTGTATGGGTTGAAGTTTAGCCCGAGTGAGCAGACAAAGGCTTCGGCATTGGCTTCCCAGTCGATGTGTGGATAAGCAGAAAGATGCGCATTGTAGTTACCGACAGCACCATTAATCTTGCCTAGTAATTCAACCTGTTTAAATTGTTTAAGCTGACGTGCTAAACGATAAGCAACGTTGGCCATTTCTTTCCCCAAGGTTGTTGGGCTAGCGGTTTGACCGTGGGTACGCGACAACATGGCTTGATCGGCATGTCTTTCTGCCAAAACAACGATACTGTCTACAATATTTTGCATACTTTCAAGCAAGACCTGACGACCATTTTTTAGCATCAAGGCATGTGATAGGTTATTGATATCTTCAGAGGTACAGGCAAAGTGAATAAATTCACTAGCCGTTGCAAGTTCTGAAAGATCTGCAATTTTTTCTTTTAGGAAATATTCAACCGCTTTGACATCATGGTTGGTGGTACGTTCAATTTCTTTAATACGTTCAGCATCGGCTTCGCTGAAATGGCTTACGATGTCATCCAGACGCTGTTGTGTTGCGGGGCTAAATGCTTTGAGCTCCACAATAGCAGGATGATTGGCAAGTGCTTGTAACCAACGAACTTCTACAGTTACGCGGGCGTGGATGAGACCAAACTCAGACAAAAAAGGTCGTAGCGCATCACATTTGCTCGCATAACGTCCATCTAATGGAGAAAGTGCTGTTAAAGCATTCATAAATAGTTCCTAATCTATTCAAAATGAACTTAAAAAAGACCCATCGACTAACTCAACTGGTATTGGAGGCGAGCTAGATCTTGGATATCTTGACGTAATTTACGTTTGTTTAAAAAGAGTTGCCATGAGCTGCCGCCCAATTGGCGCCATAAGTGTGCCATTTGTAGCCCTGTGAAGAGAGCTGCACGAATTCGGTTGGTGTGATTGGCATCTTTAAAGGCTTCGGCATGCCCGCGCACCATAATACGTGGATTAATTTGCCCAGCTGTATTGACATAGGTTTGTGCGAGATTGGCTAAAATACTGGGATGGGTAAAATTGTGATCAAAAAATGATAATTGCTTTAAGATTTTTTGTTGTGATTGTTCAATAATTTCAACGTATTTGTCTTGGCTATATACTTTTTTTTCTAGGGCTAATAAGGACATGGCATAGGACATGGGGAGTTTAATATTGACCAAATTATTCTGCGGTGGTTTGGGCAAAGGTCCCTTGGGTTGAGGGTTGTAAGGATGGCATATACAACTTTCAAATGTTTTTAGTCCCAAGGATATATCGGACAGTTGATTGAAAAAATCAAGTGTTGCGCTGGCATGTTTGGCGGCAGGGCGGATGTTTAAACTGGCTTTAATCAGCTGTTCAAAATAAAAATTTCCGCTTTCTCCGATACTCTGTTGCCCAGATAATGCGGTCATATGCGTAATCTGGGTGGCTTGGAAGACTGCCGCTAAGGCTAAAGCTCGATTTTGTCGCAGGCTCAGATCGGATGTTTGCGCAAAAGGGAGTTCAAGCATGCCAACTTTCCTCTATATAAAACTTGGTATGGCGGCGTTACTATGATGAATGACACCGCCACCTAAACAATTTTCACCCAAATAAAACACTACACTTTGCCCTGGGGTTACAGCGCGTTGTGCCTGATCAAATTCAACACGAACAGTGCCGTCTTGATCCTGATAAATTACACAGTCTTGGTCTGGCTGGCGATAACGGGTTTTGGCTGTACAGCGTAAACCTTGTGCAGGAATATCCGCCTCACCAGCAATCCAGTCTATCGATTCGCTCCACAAGACATCACTTAACATCAATGGATGCTCATGACCTTGTCCAATGACTAAACGGTTATTGGCAATGTCTTTGTGCAAGACAAACCAAGCACCTTCTTGTGCACCTTTCAGCCCACCTAGACCGATACCACCACGTTGACCCAAAGTATAATACATTAGACCGTGATGCTCACCGACAATTTTGCCATTATCTAGTACTATTTCACCTGGTTGAGCAGGGAGATACTGTTTTAGAAAGTCATTAAAACGTCTTTCACCAATAAAACAAATCCCGGTAGAATCTTTTTTCTTGGCCGTGGCGAGTCCGAGCTGTTCAGCAATTCGTCGGACTTCCGGTTTTTCAATTTCACCAACAGGGAATAACGTTTTATTAATTTCACGACCATGTACAGCATGTAAAAAATAGCTTTGGTCTTTGTTATCATCGCGACCACGTAATAGCTGTGCATAGGCTTCGCCTTTGCTATTGTGCATTGTGGCACTGCGACGCGTGTAGTGACCGGTGGCAATAAAATCAGCACCTAAATGAATGGCATGATCTAAGAATGCGCGGAATTTAATTTCTTTATTACAGAGAATATCGGGATTGGGGGTACGTCCAGCGGCATATTCAGCCAGAAAGTGTTCAAAAACACGATCCCAATATTCTGCTGCAAAATTTGCAGTGTGTAGCGGAATGCCTATTTTATCGCATACGGCTTGTGCATCGGCAAGGTCTGCCATTGCGGTGCAGTATTCCGTGCCATCATCTTCCTCCCAGTTCTTCATAAACAAGCCTTCGACTTGATAACCTTGTTGGCAGAGTAATGCGGCAGATACAGATGAATCTACACCACCAGACATTCCGACGATGACACGTTGTTGCATAAAATTAGGCATCCAAAGCTGAGGTAAATGGGGGAGTATTATGTTCGTAAATCAGGGACAAGGGATAACGCTGTCCGGCTAAAGCATCTGCAATGGCTTTGACGACGAGTGGGCTACGCGCACGACCGGTGAGTTGTAATTGTTCTAGGCTCATCCAGTGGGCTGCAACAATATCTTGATCTAATGCACGTTGTTCATGATGTGCAATACTATGCGCTAAAAAGCAAAAGCGATAATAGGTGCGATCTGGAAACATTGGTGGAGTATAGGTATAAATGCCGAGTAAAGCATCGATTGTAACTTGATGCGCAGTTTCTTCTAGGGTTTCGCGTATCGCTGCCTGTTGCAGGGTTTCTCCTGCTTCGACATGCCCAGCAGGTTGATTAAAAACAGTATGGCTTATCCCTTTGCTGTGTTCTTCAACCAATAAGAAACAGCCGTCTCGCTCGACTACGGTTGCGACAGTTACATGCGGTGTCCAAACGGTCATAAACAAGCACCAAGAGATAAAAAAAGTATTTTACGAAATTTATGCTCATGATGCTATGTTTGTGACGAAAACTATCTCTAAATTTATGAAATATTAAAATAAATTACTAAAGAATAGTTTGATGTGATCGATTAAACGAGAGAAAAATCCGGCCTCTTCAACCTCATTGAGCGCAACCAATGATTTTTCTGCAATGACTTTACCATCTAGTGTTGCCGTCAGCTTACCAATCACTTGTCCTTGTTTGAGTGGTGCATTGAGATTGGGTTGTACTGAAATTTGCGTTTTAATGGCGTTACCTTGTCCTTTGGGCATGGTGACATTAAAACTTTCTGCTAAACCAACCTTCACTTCATCGGTATCACCAAACCAAACTTTGGCATTGGCAAGAACCTGTTTTGCTGGGTGGACATTGATGGTTTCAAAGTTAGAGAACCCCCAAGCCAGTAATTCACGGGTTTGGGTCGCACGTTGTTGAATGGTTGGTGCACCAAATACCACCGAGATCAAACGAATAGGACCACGTTTTGCCGAGGTGGTTACACAGAACCCCGCTTCATTGGTATGACCGGTTTTTAAACCATCTACACTTGGGTCGGTATAAAGTAGGGCATTACGGTTGCCTTGTTTAATGTTGTTATAGGTATATTCTTTTTCGGAGTAAATTGGATAGTATTTAGAGCTGTCATGAATAATATGTTTTGCCAACAGGGCCATATCTTTGGCTGTTGAATAATGCCCTTCAGCTGGCATACCAGTTGAGTTAATAAAATTGGTATTGGTCATGCCAATGCGTTTTGCTTCTTGGTTCATCATATAAGCAAAAGCACCTTCATTCCCTGAAATATGCTCCGCCATTGCTTTAGATGCATCATTACCAGACTGAACAATAATCCCGCGCAACATTTCTAAGACGCTAGCGGTTTTATTGAGATCGACATACATACACGATTCAGCACTACTACCACGACACCATGCCGACTCATTCATACGGACTTTTTCTGTTTCCGTCAGTTCACCTTTAAGCAGTTTTTGCTCAATGATGTAACTGGTCATCATTTTGGTCATTGATGCTGGTGCCAGTTTTTCATTTTCATTTTTGGCAGCCAAAATCTGTCCGGTTTCATAGTCCATCAGAATATATGATTTATTATTCAGTTCCGGTGGATTGGAGAGTACGGTTGCTGCATTGGATAAGGTCGGTAATAGCAGTATCGCAGCAATGGCGCTTTTTCGGATCATTCTCAGTATTCCAATTTCTTAGAGGTTGGTAGTACAAAGTAAGCATTCTAGGACAAAGCACAGCCTAGCGCCATGGGGCAGCTAACTGATTTTCATGTGAATTGTAACTAGGGTCGTTAAAATGAACAATCTAAAGATCAAGACCACAACACGCTAGATTCTTTGTGTGATTTACCTCACAAAGATGCTGGGGAAATCATCATGTGAGGTGGGATTGCTTTACAAAGTCTTGATACCACGCGTTGTGATACTGCTAGTTTTGATACAGCAAGTTTTGCCGCAGTAAAGCAGTGAGTTTTGGCGCAGTGAATTTGGCCACAGTAAATTAGTAGGATTGATATTTTTCGATGTCTTGGCAAACGGCGCGGTTTTTATCATCTCCGGCTTTTTGGGCGTCTTGACGGGCTTCATCAAGGAACTTTTTAAACTGTGGATTTTGTGCGATTTGCTGCAATTGGCGTAATGGCTTAGCAGAGTCTGGCAGGTAGTCTGCTACCAAAGCAGCATAGCCTTGATCAAATTTTTTACCTTTGACAAATTTGGGGCAAATTTCTGATAACACATAAATTGCAGCCAGCTCTTCTGAAGTCACCTGAACTTGGGTAACTTCGATATTTTCATTATTTTCTGCAGCAAATAATGTCGCACTCAACAAGCAGCTAATGGAAAAGGTACCGAGCGTGATGGCTTTACTACAATTTTTAATCAGATCTTTCAGGTTAGTCATTGATAAAACTCATCAAATAAGCAAATGAATGCTGTAGATTAAACAATTTGGCAGATAAATGCACTTTTTAAATGTATTTATGTTGTAGACAATATGAAGATGATTGGTCTGATTTGATGCGCGGAGTAGTGTCTATTCACTGCCGTTTTTGGCGATGAGATTGCTTGAAAATTCAGCTAAAATATAGTGTTGCGCTGCTCTATTTCACACCAAGTAAAGTCTAAATGATGACTGCGTATAGCTGGGAAGATGGTTACTTTGACTCATGATTCTGCATTGAAATTTTTTCTTGCAAGCCTTGTATTGAGACGCTTGCATTGAAAGCTTTGCGTTGATTTTACTTTGCAAGATAGATCATAGATCAAAGTATAGCCCAAGCGGATATAGCATTACAGCACAGTTCTAACATAATAATGGCTATGGTTTAATGTAAAGATCACACATATTTTGTGGAAAAAAACAACGATACAGTGCCGAATATCTACATCATTATCCTGTCAATGCTATGCTATATGTTATAAGTTTGTGAAAACGAGCAGATTAAGTGAGATTTACTGCACTTTTTTGCTACCCTATTTTTTTTGATCTTTTAGTTTGTCTTAGAGAGGAAAACCGATGCAGTTGGCTCAAACGCAGTACGTTTTTGGTCTACCGAAGGTATGGATAAGTCGAATAATAACATCGGCAATGGTGGTAACGACATTGAGCATAGTGGGCTGCGCCTCGAAACCTCAAGTCAATAATACAACAACGCGTTATGCACAAGCACCCCAATACTATACTGTGCGTTCAGGAGATACTTTAAGTGGTATTTCAGCACGTTACGGGTTGAATTATTTAAATGTTGCACGAGAAAATGGCATTAATTCACCTTATACCATTTATGTTGGACAGTCCTTACGTTTAAGCGGAGCGAATACTGCGGCGAGCAATACGCAACGTAGTGGTGCGACGACTACGGCCATAAATACTACGCCACCTATTCAGCGTCAAACGATTAACTTGCCCAATACTAGCACTAGCAATAGTGCCAATCAGGCTAAAACCACAACGCCAGCCGTGGTTGCACCTGTAAATAGCAATAAATTACAGTGGGTAAGACCAACAACTGGCCCCGTCATTGAGAATTTTAATCTCGCAAATAACGTGAAAGGCACACGTTATGGCGGTCAAGCCGGTGATCCTGTCTATGCTGCTGCGCCAGGTCAAGTGGTTTATGCCTCTGATGGTTTAAAAGAATATGGCAATCTGGTTTTAATTAAGCATGTTGATGGTTATATCACCGCCTATGCGCATAATCGCACGATCTTAGTTAAGAGCGGTGAAAACGTGAGTGCAGGTAAGAAAATTGCTGAAGTTGGCTCTAGTGGTACAAACCGCACAATGCTCGAATTTCAGGTCAGATTAAACGGAAAACCTGTCGATCCTAGTACTATTTTGCCAACTAATTAAATATTTTTTATACAAATGTTTAATTTCTCCGTATAATACAAAGAGTTGCTTCTACCTTTTTTGTGTGAAGCATCTCATAGTATTAGAGGGTAATATATGTTAGATCAACTTCGAGCAATGGGTGTATTTGCTTGTGTTGTTGAAAAGAGTTCATTTAGTGGTGCCGCCCGTGAACTTGGTATCACCACAAGTGCTGTAAGTCAGCAAGTGCGATCTTTGGAGAACGAAATGGAGGTCACCCTCTTATATCGTTCTACGCGAAAGCTCAGCTTGACTGAAGTCGGACAAGCTTTTTTCCACAGCTGTCAAGAAATGCTAGCTGCCGCAGAACGCGGTAAAATCAGAATTAATGAATTACGTGACGATTTGGTAGGTGATTTAAGAATTTCTGCTACGCCCGAAATTGGTGCAGCCCATGTGATTCCAGCACTATCTCATTGGATGTCAGCGCATCGCGGCTTAAAACTGCAATTTGAAACTGAGTATATAACGAGTGATTTACTTGATGAAAAATTAGATATTGCTATTCAAATATCTTCTAGTTCAGATGATAATCCGCTTTTGCATGAGACATTACTTGCTAAAGTTGATCAGGTATTAGTTGCATCGCCAAGCTATTTAAATCAAACGATGCCAATTTCAAAACCAGAAGATCTATTAAATCATAATCTCATTCCTATAAACACAAGCAATCATTTTCAAGAATTAAGCTTTCAGCATGGCGCTAGCAAAGAAGTTATTTCTTTGGATATGAAACATCGAATTGAAACCAATAATGTATTTATAGCGAAATCTTTGTGTCAGAATGGACACGGCATTGCGCGATTATTATATTTAGATGTGCAAAAAGATTTAATGAATGGGACATTGGTAGAAGTGTTGCCAGAATGGAAATTGCCAGTATTTACGCTGTCAGCTTTAACTTTAAAACGAGAGCAACAGCATATGAAGATTCAACGTTGTCTTGACGCATTAAAACAATATTTTGGTCAATTGCCAGGTGGTCGTGTTTACCAAGAGGCTTCTTAATTCGATTGTGATTAAATTGATTCTTTTTTTGAAATAAAAAATTTTATAATCCATGCAATATACCCGTGATACTGCATGGACTGGCTTCTATTATTGCGCGTTTTCGGCTAGGTGATTTTGAATTAAAGCAACAAGGCGTTGAGTTAAATCATCACATTGTGCTTGAGTAATATTCAGGGCTGGCAGTAAGCGAATCACATTACCAGCCGTTACATTGATAATCAACTGATGCTGATCACGTGCAATATCTACCAGTGCCGCACAATCTTGTGGCAGCTCAATTCCAATCATAAGACCAAAACCACGCACTTGAATCGCATGTTGCGCCAATTGTTGTTGTAATTGCTTGACTAAATATTGTCCCATGTTTGCAGCATTTGCAATGATCTGTTCTTTTTCAATCAGATCAATCACGGTATATACAACCCGCGAGCCTAATGCCGTACCGCTATAAGTTGAACCATGATTGCCTGCGCCGAGCACACCGACAGCGCGACCTTGGGTCATGACGGCACCAATCGGAAAACCATTGCCTAAGCCTTTGGCTGTGGTGACTACATCGGGTAAGATGCCACTATGTTGATAGGCAAAATATTGACCTGTGCGACCATTACCCGTTTGTACTTCATCTAACATCAATAACCATTGTTGCTGATCACATATATCTCGCAGTTGATTTAAATAGTTAAATCCTTGAGGAGCTGTATTGATACCGCCTTCGCCTTGAATCGGTTCTACCAAGATGGCAACAATGTCAGGATGTTGTAAGGCTGCCTCTTGAATGGCTTCAATATCGCCAAATGGAACACGAATAAACCCTTCAACCAAAGGCTCAAAACCTTGTTGTACTTTTTTGTTGCCAGTTGCTGAGAGTGTTGCCAAGGTACGACCATGGAAAGATTTTTCAGCCACAATAATTTTAGGCAGCGCAATACCTTGCTGATGCCCATATTTACGCGCAATTTTAATGGCAGCTTCATTGGACTCAGCACCACTATTGGAGAAAAATACTTCCTCCATAGCTGAAACTGCCGCCAGTTTTTGTGCCGCAGCTGTTTGCCAAGGGACTTCGTAGAGGTTGCTGGTATGAAGAAGTGTATGTGCTTGTTCAGCAATGGCTTCGGCAATTACTGGGTGAGCATGCCCTAGACCACAGACCGCAATACCGGTTAGAGCATCAAAATACTCCGTGCCATCTGCTGTATATAAATAACAACCTTGACCTCGGACAAAGCTGATCGGTTGACGACCAAAAACGGGCATCAAATGTGAGGGTTGATCAACTTGTACGGGGGCTAGGTTTGGGTTGTTCATAATTAACTCATCAAATCGATTGAATAGGGAAAAAACTATATAAGCAAAAATTCTATGAAATGGAAAGACTCCAGAGAAAATAAAAGGTGTACAGCAGTATGAACGGAAAAGCTTGATCTAATACAAGTTATTAAGGCTTTAAATTTTAGAATAAAGCATGGTTTTTATGTGTACTGGTTGGCAAAAACAAACTGAAATAAAATTGTGGCAAATGACAAGTCTATTGTTTTGCTCAGTTTTAGGTATAATGCTGGCTAGATTAGTTGAGGATTGATCAATGACTGAACAAGCACGTGATACTGAAGCGTTAATACGTGATCAAATTGCTAAACATGCTGTATTACTGTATATGAAAGGTACGCCACAATTTCCACAATGCGGATTCTCTGCACGGGCAGTTGAAGCGCTAAGCCAAATTGGTCGCCCATTTGCTTATGTCAATATTCTCGAAAATCCAGATATTCGCGCTACACTTCCCCAAATTGCCAATTGGCCGACTTTCCCGCAACTTTGGGTGAATGGTGAGTTGATCGGTGGGAGCGACATCGTATTGGAAATGTTCCAAAACGGTGAGCTTAAGCCATTAATTGAACAATATAGCCCAGCACCAGATGCTTAAAAGCTGAGTAGCAGACGCTGAAAGCTAGGGGCGATTGCCTAAATATGCTGTAATTATAAAACGAGAATTGTAAAACGAGCACAGAAGTGCTCGTTTTTTTGTTTCAGAAAAAATAAACTATAAGCTCTCATCATGAACAATGCTTTTGCAAAGATAGGATTCGCAGAAATGTCTCAGCATGCCTCGCCCACAGTCGCTTATCCCACTGCCGCACCTACATTTGAACAGATTCAAGCAGCACAACACCGTTTGCAAGGGCTGATCGTCAATACACCGTGTGTATTATCAGAGACCTTGTCGAAAAAACTCGGTGCAACGATTTGGTTGAAATTTGAAAATCTGCAATTTACCGCATCCTTTAAAGAGCGTGGTGCATTGAATAAATTATTGTCATTGTCCCAACAAGAAAGCCAACGTGGCGTAATTGCAGCATCAGCTGGAAATCATGCACAAGGTGTGGCTTATCACGCTCAACGTACAGGCGTGGCTGCAACGATTGTCATGCCCACACAAACACCACAAGTGAAGATCCAACGTGTACGTGAATATGGCGCACGGGTCATTTTGCATGGGCAAGATTTTGCTGAAGCAGCCGCTAAAATGCAGCAATTGGCTGCGCAGGAACATTTAACCATCGTTCATCCTTTTGATGATGCGGCAGTTATCGCCGGGCAAGGTACGGTTGCCATTGAAATGTTAGCCAGTGTTGCCAATTTAGATATTTTATTGGTGCCGATTGGTGGGGGCGGATTAATCTCGGGTATTGCAATTGCAGCCAAGGCAATCAATCCCAACATTCAAGTCATTGGGGTGCAGTCGGCAGTCTATCCGAGTATGGCACAACAGGTATTTGACTATAAACTGCCTTCGCCACATGGCTCCACTGTTGCTGAGGGGATTGCTGTGAGTCAGCCGGGTCATTTAACGGCTGCTGTCGTTGCCGATTTGGTGGATGAGATTGTGGTGGTCAATGAAGACATGATAGAAGAAGCCATTGCACTGTTATTGAACATCGAAAAAACAGTTTGTGAAGGTGCGGGTGCTGCGGGTATTGCCGCCATTATGGCACGCCCAGAGTTGTTTTTAGGGCATCAGGTCGGCGTGGTATTGTCTGGGGGGAATATCGATACACGTGTTATGGTCTCTGTTTTACAACGACATTTGACGCGTAGTGGACGCTTAATCCGCTTAAGAGTGGATTTGAGTGATCATCCTGGGGCTTTGGCGCGTTTAACCGCGATTATTGCCGAGCAGGGGGGCAATATTTATGAGTTACGGCATGAACGCTTTGCTGCCAATAGCCGCGCTAAGGACAGTGCTGTGAGTGTAGATATCGAATTGAAGAGTGCGACTGATCTTGATGCGATGCTGCAAGCAATGCAATTAGAAGATTATATTGTGCGTAAAGAAGAGATTTAAATGCTACTTTACGCCCTTTTTCGCCCCCTATAACGCAGATGATGCGATGATAAGGGGCGAAAATGCTGGAACATTTTTGAGATCTTATAGCGCTATTTCAACTTTTTTAGTTTTTTCCGCTTTTTGAGTGGTTGATGATGCTGACACAGTTCAACACTATCTGCGGTCGCTTCAGTATTTTCTTTGTCTTCTTTTTTGCTCTTTTTACTTTTCTTTTTTAGCTTTTTGGCTGGCACTTCTTCAATTTCGGCACCATCTTCAATCGCTTGCCAATATTCAAGCTGTGACATGACTGCTGCATAAATTGAACCTTTGCTATAGCGACCTTTTTTATCCAACTGTCCCACGGGGCGTGCCATTAGGATTTCTAAAGCTTGGTCGATGGTTTCGATGGCGTGAATATGAAATTTTGTATTTTCAACGGCTTCTATGACATCTGGACGCAACATGAGATGTTGCATATTTTGTCTCGGAATAATCACGCCCTGTTGTCCTGTCAAACCTTGTAATTTACAGGCATCAAAGAAACCCTCGATTTTGGCATTTACCCCACCAATTGGCTGTACTTGTCCAAGCTGGTTCATCGAGCCTGTAATTGCCCAAGATTGATCAATCGGGAGTTGGCTAATGGCAGAAATCAGTGCGGATAGTTCTGCCACAGTGGCACTGTCACCATCGACTTGACCATAGCTTTGTTCAAAGGCCAATGCTGCGGAGAAATGTAAAATTTGTGCGCGACCAAAATGAGCTTTGAGGAAGCTTGCCATCAATAAAACACCTTTGGCATGCAAAGAGCCCCCGAGCTCAACACTGCGTTCGATATCGAGAATATCACCGCCCCCTTGATAAACCGACGCCGTGAGACGTGAGGGCAAACCAAATTCGACATCGGCATAGTGGATGACAGATAGCGCGTTAATTTGCCCCAAACGATGACCACGTGTTTCGATCAGTTGCGTGCCACGCGATAAATCCTGCCAGTACAATTCTCTTAAATAGCCTAAGCGATATTGACGATGTTTGAGCGCCGTGTTGACCTGCTCTGCAGTCACCATTTTCTTGCCTGTTTGCATGGCATGGTGATGAGATTCACGGATTAAATCGCCAAGGGTTAAGGCGTGTAAGGAAAGTGAACTTTGATCTTCTGCTTGACGACTGGAATCGGTTAATAATGCGCTCAATGCACTACGATCAAAGGGCAAGAGTTTATCTTGCTGAACATAGTCTGCAATCAGTTGCATATAAGCCAATTCATTGCTGCTATTTCGCGGCAGGGTATCGGTAAAATCAGCACGGATTTTAAAGACACTGCCGAGCTCTGGTTCAAGCTCTAAAATTTCATAATAAATTTCAGGTTCAGCCAAGAGCACGACCTTGAGCTGTAAGGGAATGGGCTCTGGTTCAATGGAAATACTGCCAGTTAAAGTCAGCATATGCTCTAATGAGGATAATTTTAATTGTCCTGACTTGAGGGCTCGTTTTAAACCTTGCCAGGCATAAGGCTGTTCTAATAGTTGTTCGGCTTCCAGCAATAAAAAACCGCCATTGGCACGGTGTAATGCACCTGGGCGAATTAGGGTAAAGTCTGTGCTAATGGTGCCATTGTGGGTAAATTGTTCGACATGCCCCAATAAGTTGTAGTGGGTTGGAAAATCATCAAACAACACGGGTGCACCACTATTGGGTTTGTGATTGACCACGACATTGGCTTGATAGCGAATGGGAATACGATTAAAACTCCCTGCAACCAAATCATCTTCTTCTTGTTCTAAAATCAGTTCAACCTGATCGATGATATCTTGCAGATAAGCCTTGAGATAAGCCTCTAAGCCTTTGACCTCTTTGTGTTTTTCAATCAATTGCTGAATACGCGGGGTGACCACTTGTTTGGCGATGTCACGGTTTAATAAACTGACCTGATCGCGTGCGTTGTCCTCAAGATTACCCAGCTCTAAGCCAAGACGCTGTAGTTTCTTGTCCATATAGCGAATATTAGACGCAATTTCAGCACGTTGTTGGCTATCGAGCGCATTGATTTGCTCTTGGTCTAACTCGATGATTTCACCTTCTACCCGTTGTATGGGAACAAAGCGATGTTCATCATTACGATTGACCAGTTTTAGATCGAGTAATTCACCCTCATGTGTGAGTTCAACCAGTGCATGTTGTTGTTCTAAACCGGTTTCTTGACGAATACGTTCAATGCGGTTGTGATAAGTCTCTGCGCTAAAACGGCGTTCCAGTTGCTTGATAATGCTGTGCCAGTTCTGATGGAGTTGATTTTGAAACTTCAGGGCTTGACCAGCAGGAAAGCGGAGTGCAATGGGAAGGCGTGGATTTTTAAAGTTATTGACGTATACCCATTCATCTGGAGTGGGCATTAATTTGGCGTGTTGTTGCAGTAAACGCTTAATCATGGTGCGTTTACCGAGCCCAGCGGTTCCGACGGCAAAAATGTTGTAGCCAGAATATGGCAATGCAATTCCTGCTTCGACAGAAGCCTTGGCGCGATCTTGACCGAGGAAGTTATTCAGTGGGTGAAGACGGCGAGTAGAAGACGGAATCTGTGTAATGTCAGGCGTATGCGTCAGCTCTTTGGCACTAAGTCGGGTGTGTTCTAAAGTTTCTTGTAAATGGCTTTGCTCAAATATGGTGGGATAACTATTATTATTGGCATCTAAAAGCGGTTTGCTGAGCGTGGAAAGCTTGGCATGCGGTTTTTCGTGTTGTTGTGTCACTAGTAAAGTCCAAAACAAAGGAGGGGGCTGAAAAGTTAAAGCTAAACAGGTTTGACAGAAAATACAAGCGAAATGCCGACAAATCTCGAAAATACAAAACTAAAAGGATAAAAATATTGAAACTCTATGCATTTAAAGGTTGAATAGTGACTATTTCTTTGGCTAGACAACAATAAGGTTATGACCACTCAGACAACTGGCATGGCGGCGGCGTTCAAAGCTTTTTTGGATCGACGCGCAATTATTATGCTTTTTTTGGGCTTTTCTTCTGGATTGCCCATATTTTTAATTTTTGGGACTTTGTCTTTTTGGTTAAAAGAAGCAGGGGTAGAGCTTAGTACGATTACCATGTTTTCATGGGCATCTTTGGCTTATGCCTTTAAATTTATCTGGGCGCCCTTGATTGATAAATTACCTATTCCCTATCTAACCGCAAAAATGGGACGGCGCCGTAGCTGGTTATTGCTCTCACAGTTATTGGTCATCTCTGCCATTTGTTTGATGTCGAGTATCGATCCAAGCCCAAATTTATTTAGCTTTGGTACTGTGCCGAATGTTGTTTTTATGGCTCTGTCTGCGGTCTTCTTAGGTTTTTCTTCTGCGACACAAGATATTATTGTCGATGCTTATCGTATTGAGTTAAGCCAAGATCCCAATTTACAGACTGTTCTCGCTTCAACTTATAATGCGGGTTATCGGATTGCAACGATTATAACCCAACTGGGTGGGTTGTTGCTGGCGGCATCATTGGGTACGGCTGCGGGTAATTATATTTATAGTGCTTGGCAAACAACCTATTTGGCTATTGCGGCATTAATGTGTATAGGAGTTGCAACGACTTTACTTATCTCTGAACCTAAAGTTGTACGTAAAGATGATCGTTATAGCAGTGGAGATTATTTACAGCTCTTTGCTTTATTTATCGGCTCTACTGTTGTTTTTATTGCAGCGTTTTATATGATCGGTATCTTAAATAGCTATTTAATGGTCACCGATCCAATTTTAAAGTTCGTCTTACAGGTACTCCGTTTTGTTGGTGCTATTGCAACCACTGCTGCTGCGGTCTGGGTATTCATTGAGACGGGTATTATTAATCAAAAAATAGTGTTTGATACATGGGTCAATCCATTATTAGATTTCTTTAAACGCTATGGGGTAAAAGTCGCACTGGCCATTTTATTATTAATTGGCTTTTATCGTATTTCTGATGTAGTTGCTGGGGTAATGGCAAATTTATTTTATCTAGATCTCAACTTCGATAAAGAAGAGATCGCGTGGTTTAATAAATTCGTCGCGGTTATTTTTGTGATCATCGGTGGTTTTATCGGTGGGATTCTGGCACAAAAATACAATATTATGAAAATGATGTTAGTGGGCGCCATTGTGGCGTGTACTACCAATTTAATTTTTGTAGGTTTGGTGAAATCTGGCGCACAGATGAACGCAGTAGAATTACAGCTGGGTTCACGAACATTTCAGGTGATGCCCAATGAAGTCGGCAGTTGGAATATTGACATCCCTCAATCTAGTTTTGCGGCAGCAGATGTTTTAAAAATTCGTTCTAGACCTGAAGGCTTTAGCCAAGCCCTGAGTCTGGATGTAAAAATGCCGCGCTATCAAGGTGAACAGAAGCCAGAGCTTTTGCTATATGCCATTGGTGGCGATGACAAACTCTATCAAAATCAATTGCTCAAAGATGTCAGCATTCGTGGTCGTGTGGTGAACTTACCCGCAGAAGCCGTATTAGACAAGGTCGAAATTCAGCTCCCGAAAAAAGCGCCTATTCTTGCTAAAACAGATCATGCAAATGTTGCGCAGCTGGAGAATAATGGCACTGCGGCGCAGTTGCCAGAGCGTAAACAGGCACTACAAAATATCAATTATAATATGGTTGTTCCAGGTCCAACCTTGGCAGAACTCGATCAGCTCGTGGTGGTTGCACATTATACCATTGCCGATCAAGCCTACCAATTAAAAACCCAGCATCCTGTCCATCAACTGAATGGTGATCAACCTAAGCAGCGTATTGCCTTATTGGGATTCCAAGCAATAGATACACAACAAGCAGATACCGTAAAACTAAGCGGTAAAGTCATTGTCCCTTATAGTAAAGTCTGGCTTGTGTTGGGTATTGTTTTTGACAATATGGCGTCTGGTTTGGCTGGGGCGGTATTTATTGCATTCCTATCAAGCTTAACCAGCATCTCTTTTACCGCGATGCAATATGCGATTTTTAGTTCACTGATGCTATTATTCCCCAAAGCAATTTCGGGTTATTCAGGCACAATCGTTAGTAATTTGGGCTATTCTGGCTTCTTTACGATGACTGCACTGATGGGGGTACCGATTATTTTCTTGGTACTCTGGGTAGCACGATTGTTAAAAGAACGTGGTGAAGGCACATCATCTTAAAACTTATTCTGAAGATCGCTATTTTTAAGCATCGTTATTTCTGACAATAGACTCAGATCATGCCAGAGGTGCCAAGCCAGTCATTATGGTGACTGGCTTGGTACGGCATATCAGCACTACAGATTTTTTTCTGCAAAGCATTCCCCGCAAAGCATTTCCCACATACACATAAGCACTCTCTAGGTAATGTTTTAAATGCGCGTAAACTGTCATATGAAGCGTGGTGACCGCTGCAAAAATTCCAAAACTAAGATAAACATAATGAAAAGAGAACTTTTCAGTCATTTTTAAATACCAATCTAAAACAGCGATTTATTTCACCTTAAAACTTAAAAAGTGTGATGAATTTTGCATTATTCTCAAAAGTGTTTATATTGCCTAAGTAAAGCAAACGGTAAAATTCTTCTGTTGATGTTATTTGCTTTTTTCAGAATTTATAAATGATTCACAATTTTTTTAGGCGGTCTTTCTTGTTTAAGAAACTGGCCAACAGTGAGAGATAAAACAAATGAAAAAGTTACTAGCAGAGTTCTTGGGAACTTTTTGGTTGGTGTTTGGTGGGTGTGGTAGTGCTATTTTTGCTGCGGCATATCCTGAATTGGGAATTGGTTTCGCCGGCGTTGCCTTAGCATTCGGTCTAACTGTTCTTACTGGCGCTTATGCATTTGGGCACATATCTGGTGGGCATTTTAACCCCGCTGTATCTATTGGATTATTTGTGGGTGGGCGGTTTAATCTAAAAGAATTAATTCCGTATATTGTTGTACAAGTATTGGGTGGTAGTTTGGCTGCTGCGCTTTTATTTATAATTGTACAGGGGCAAGATGGTTTTGCCGGCGTTGCGGGTTTTGCAAGTAATGGCTTTGGTGAATTGTCTCCAGGGCATTATTCATTATTCTCTGCATTACTGATTGAAATTATACTCACAGCATTTTTCTTAATTGTGATTATGGGGTCGACTGATCGCCGTGCACCTGCTGGATTTGCACCCATTGCAATTGGTTTAGCTTTAACATTAATTCACTTAATTAGTATTCCTGTGACCAATACATCTGTTAACCCTGCGCGAAGCACGGCGGTTGCATTATTTGCAGAGACAGCAGCCATGGGGCAACTGTGGTTATTCTGGGTTGCACCGATTATTGGTGCAATTATTGGCGCATTGATTTACCGTATTATTGCACCAAGTGAAAAATAAAATATCGTGATAAGACGAATAGGACGACAAGCGATCAAAAGATTGCTTGTCGTATTTTTAAATAGATTAAAGATCGAGCATTCTAACTTCATTCTATTTTTTGCTTAATTTCTGTTGACCTCATGAGGCATCGATTTTCCTCAACTAATCACCAATAATACCGCTGATTCCAATACGAACACTTGGCGATCCTTCTGTTGCTGCTGCAATCCCTCCTGTCAGTGACCAACGCCCATTTTCTGCCGTTTTCCGAATGGTTATACCGATAGCATTCTCACCAGCATGATGAGCACCTGCGACAGCATAGGTGTATTTACCTGCAACATAAGGTGCACTCTCTAATGCCATTGCTGCCGCAATACCTGCATTGGCTCTACGTTTGACTTGATTAATTTTTTGATCTTGTTGTTGTAAGGCTTGTTGAATTTGCTCATTAAATTGCTGCATGCGCCCATGTAGTTGATTCTGACTATTTTGCAAATTTTGAATGGGTTGATCAAAATTTACAGGTGGATTTGTTGTTGGTGTGGTGCTTGGATTGGTTGGCGATGTTGGGGTCGTGCCAACCGTCACGCTACCGCCAGTAATCGGTGGTGTGACAGGCAAAGTCGGCGTCGTACTTGGATTGGTCGGCGATGTTGGTGTGGTGCTTGGATTAGTCGGTGATGTTGGTGTCGTGCCAACCGTCACGCTACCACCCGTAATCGGTGGTGTAACTGGTAAAGTCGGTGTAGTACTTGGATTAGTCGGTGATGTTGGTGTCGTGCCAACCGTCACGCTACCACCCGTAATCGGTGGTGTAACTGGTAAAGTCGGTGTAGTACTTGGATTAGTCGGTGATGTTGGTGTCGTACCTACCGTTACGCTACCGCCAGTAATGGGTGGTGTGACAGGCAAAGTAGGCGTTGTACTTGGGTTGGTTGGTGATGTTGGTGTGGTGCCAACGGTCACGCTGCCACCCGTAATCGGTGGTGTGACTGGTAAAGTCGGTGTAGTACTTGGATTGGTTGGCGATGTTGGTGTCGTGCCAACCGTCACGCTACCGCCCGTAATCGGTGGTGTGACTGGTAAAGTCGGTGTAGTACTTGGATTGGTCGGTGATGTTGGCGTGGTGCCAACGGTCACACTGCCACCGCTAATTGGCGGTGTGACAGGCAAAGTCGGCGTCGTACTTGGATTGGTTGGTGATGTCGGTGTCGTGCCAACGGTGACGCTACCGCCAGTAATGGGTGGTGTGACAGGCAAAGTCGGTGTGGTGCTTGGATTAGTCGGCGATGTTGGCGTTGTACCAACCGTCACGCTGCCACCCGTAATCGGTGGTGTCACAGGCGATGTCGGTGTGGTGCTTGGATTGGTCGGTGATGTTGGTGTCGTGCCTACCGTTACGCTACCGCCAGTAATCGGTGGTGGGACTGGTAAAGTCGGTGTGGTGCTTGGATTAGTCGGTGATGTTGGTGTGGTGCCAACCGTCACGCTACCGCCAGTAATCGGTGGTGTGACTGGTAACGTCGGCGTAGTACTTGGGTTGGTTGGTGATGTTGGTGTGGTGCCAACCGTCACGCTACCGCCAGTAATCGGTGGTGTGACTGGTAACGTCGGCGTAGTACTTGGGTTGGTTGGTGATGTTGGTGTGGTGCCAACCGTCACGCTACCGCCAGTAATGGGTGGTGTGACAGGCAAAGTCGGTGATGTTGGCGTAGTACTTGGATTGGTCGGTGATGTTGGCGTGGTGCCAACGGTGGCGCTGCCACCCGTAATCGGTGGTGTGACTGGCAAAGTCGGTGTAGTACTTGGATTGGTCGGTGATGTTGGTGTCGTACCAACGGTGACGCTACCGCCCGTAATCGGTGGTGTGACTGGTAAAGTCGGTGTGGTGACCGGATTAGTCGGCGATGTTGGCGTCGTACCAACCGTTACGCTACCGCCCGTAATCGGTGGTGTGACTGGTAACGTCGGCGTTGTACTTGGATTGGTCGGCGATGTTGGTGTGGTACCCACCGTCACGCTGTCGCCAGTAATCGGTGGTGTGACAGGCAAAGTCGGTGTAGTGACAGGATTGGTTGGTGATGTTGGTGTCGTGCCTACCGTTACGCTACCGCCAGTAATCGATGGTGTGACTGGTAAAGTCGGTGTAGTACTTGGATTGGTCGGTGATGTTGGTGTCGTGCCCACCGTCACGCTACCGCCGCTAATCGGTGGTGTGACAGGTAAAGTCGGCGTTGTACTTGGATTGGTCGGTGATGTTGGCGTGGTGCCAACGGTGGCGCTGCCACCCGTAATCGGTGGTGTCACAGGCAAAGTTGGTGTAGTGACTGGATTAGTCGGTGATGTTGGCGTAGTACTTGGATTGGTTGGTGATGTTGGTGTCGTGCCAACGGTGACGCTGCCGCCGCTAATCGGTGGTGTGACTGGTAAAGTCGGTGTAGTGACTGGATTAGTTGGTGATGTTGGCGTGGTGCTTGGATTAGTCGGTGATGTTGGTGTGGTACCACCCGTTACGCTACCGCCAGTAATCGGTGGTGTGACTGGTAAAGTCGGTGTAGTGACTGGATTAGTTGGTGATGCTGGCGTAGTGCTTGGATTGGTCGGTGATGTTGGTGTAGTGACCGGATTGGTTGGTGATGTTGGTGTGGTGCCCACCGTCACGCTGCCACCCGTAATCGGTGGTGTCACAGGCAAAGTTGGTGTAGTGACTGGATTAGTCGGTGATGTTGGCGTGGTGCCAACGGTCACGCTGCCACTCGTAATCGGTGGTGTGACTGGTAAAGTCGGTGTAGTACTTGGATTGGTCGGTGATGTTGGTGTGGTGCCAACGGTGACGCTGCCACCCGTAATCGGTGGTGTGACTGGCAAAGTCGGTGTAGTGCTTGGATTAGTCGGCGATGTTGGCGTGGTGCTAACGGTGACGCTGCCACCCGTAATGGGTGGTGTGACTGGCAAAGTCGGTGTAGTGCTTGGATTAGTCGGCGATGTTGGCGTGGTGCCAACGGTGACGCTGCCACCCGTAATCGGTGGTGTGACTGGCAAAGTCGGCGTGGTGACCGGATTAGTTGGCGATGTTGGTGTGGTACCCACCGTCACGCTGCCGCCAGTAATCGGTGGTGTGACTGGTAAAGTCGGTGTAGTACTTGGATTGGTTGGCGATGTTGGTGTTGTACCAACGGTGACGCTACCGCCAGTAATGGGTGGTGTGACTAGTAACGTCGGCGTAGTACTTGGATTAGTCGGTGATGTTGGTGTCGTGCCACCCGTTACGCTGCCACCCGTAATCGGTGGTGTGACTGGTAGAGTCGGTGTAGTACTTGGATTGGTTGGTGATGTTGGTGTGGTACTTGGACTACGATTCGGTATTGTACTCGGTATAGACGGAGATGAAGAGCTTGGGGGGCTACTGGGGGCACCTAAATTTAAACCTAATACTGGAGTACTGACGATCGGTGTTTCAGGCGTTGGGGTTGGGTTTGCACCTAGACCCAGATTTAAACCAAGGGTTGATGCATTGTTGTTGGGGCTTTGTGTACTTGCAGATGCGATTGGTGTAGACAAGAGTTGTGCATATGCCGTCGGACCCACACACATGAAGCCTGTTGCAATGAGTGTTCGCAACAAGTTGTTTTTTTTTAATCGAATTGACGTTTTAGTTGTTGCATGAGAGATCGCGCTGTCGACTTTTGTTGAGCAGCGACCATAAATATTGTTGCTCATCTTTATACCTGTAAGAATGATATGGATTGCGATGTTGTTATTAGACTGGTCATCTATATGACCAATGCCATATGCACGAATGTGGGGAATGCAGGTTTGCAATAATCGTTATGTGCTGAGCTTTATCATCATCGTGATATAGAGTGTTGTTTTATAATATAAAATAGTTGTGAGACGCGATGACAGACGTGCATGTATTGGGTTGAACCTGCATTTAAAATTTATGTGATTATTCTATTATTGTAAAGTTTTTCTAAATAAAAAATGTTAAATGTTATTTCCAGTTTTCATTGTTTTTAGATGCTCACTCTGTTTGTTGCGAGTCGTTTAAATAATTTGGTAGACATTTAGTCTTGTTATATAAGGTGAGTGTGCTGGCTTAGAGCGATTTATATCTTGCTGTGGTAAGTAGTCGCTTCGCTGGGACTAGAAACAACTATTTATTTAAATTAAATAATTGGATTAAATTCTACTATTTAGATTATTTAGACAGAGGTTTAAGTTTTATCTTAAGCTCTCAGGGGGATTTGGGGGCAGGTGATTCAATTATGCTCCTGCATATTATTTGAGGTGTTTAGTGACAAAATAACGAACATTTTTTTAGAAAAATAGATTTATTTCTCAACATCGGTAAGATGCTATTTATCACATAATGAAAATTTAATAGATTTTCATCCATAAAACACAATGAGGATGTGGCTATGTTGAAATTATTAGCACTCGATCGTTTTACGATTTCGTTATTCGTGATGGTGCTACTCGCCTCGTTTTTACCAGTATCGGGGCATGCCGCCGAAGTCTTTGCGACGGTAACCAATATTGCCATTGCAATTTTATTTTTTTTACATGGGGCTAAATTATCTAGGCAAGCGATCGTTGAGGGTATATTACACTGGCGTTTACATGCAGTGGTTTTTGCTATGACTTTTTTAATTTTCCCAATTTTAGGGTTAATGGCAAAACCAGTTTTAGTGCCACTATTAGGAGAAACCATGTATTGGGGCTTCCTATTTATGTGCTTTTTACCATCAACAGTACAATCATCGATTGCATTTACCTCGGTTGCCAAAGGCAATGTCGCCGCAGCGGTCTGTAGTGCTTCTTTTTCGAATTTGATTGGGATGTTTATTACACCAGTTTTGGTCAGTATTTTTATTTTTGGTCAATCCAAACATGATTATGACCCGACACGCTCTATTCTCGAAATTGGCTTACTGTTGTTATTACCATTTATTGCAGGGCAAGTTCTACGTCCCGTGGTATTTCCTTGGATGCAAAAAATGCCCAGCATCGTAAAAAAATTCGATCAGGGTACAATTTTAATGGTGGTATATGGTGCGTTTAGTGGTGCTGTGGTGGCTGGATTATGGCATCAAGTGAGTTTATTGACCTTGCTTTATTTATGTATTGCTTGCTCTGTGTTATTGACCGTCATTATGCTGCTATCGCTTTATATTCCCAAATGGCTTGGTTTTAATAAAGCAGATCAAATTACGGTATTCTTTTGTGGTTCTAAAAAAACATTAGCCAGTGGCGTACCCATGGCACAAATTTTATTTGCTGGTCAGCCTTTGGGCATGATTGTTTTACCGATTATGATTTTTCATCAAATCCAATTGATGGTCTGCGGTATTATTGCCAATTATTGGTCGAAACAACACAGTGAAAACAACGATGTAAAAGCCAAGTGATTTATTCGCCTATCACAAGATTTTAGTATATAATGCCGCTCACTTGTTGTGCTTAGCTCTGACACTGGGTGTCTCGGTGGGCCAAAAGAAATGGTCTACTGTGGTGTTGATCTGTTGTTTTTCAACATTATATTTCCTTAGCCTCATTGAGATCTCGATTGATTTTATGTTCTATCGATATCAATGATAGCCAAGAGTGGTCAATAGCGACGGTAGCAAAACCTTTCTACGAATTAGGAGTCTTCGCAATGCGTGACGGTATTCACCCAAAATATGGCAAATTAGTTGCTACTTGTTCATGCGGTAATGTAATCGAAACACGTTCTGCACTGGGTAAAGATACGATTTACCTTGACGTATGTTCAGCTTGCCACCCATTCTATACGGGTAAACAAAAAAATGTTGATACCGGCGGTCGTATCGACAAATTTAAACAACGTTTTGCAGGTATGTCTCGTTCAGTTAAACGTGGCTAATCCGCAAAGTGTAAAAAAAACGGGCATTGACCCGTTTTTTTTATGTCTATTTAATGTTGGGTTTGGCATAAAAAGGGCGGGCTAAAACTTGAAGTGCGGCATAAACCTATTTAAATGGATTTATGTCGCTTGAAATTACAAATTATAATCAATCATTGAAATGGAATGAGCAACTTAAAAAATTGAACATTCACATCACCGATCAGTGAATAATTTCATGGTCAGTATTATGATTGCTGTTGTCACTTATTATTTAACCTGAGTTCGACATAAAAAAAGTAGAAAAAAAGCCTTAATGTTTATAACTTATTGGTTCTTAAGACAAAAGTTAAAACACAAGGCTTTTCTATGGATCATATTACCGAATTATTCTGTAAAGTGGATGATTTTTGCAAAATATTTAACGAATCTCTAGAGAAAGCTCTTATTCCTGAGCAAAATAAGCCAGTTCAAAAGTCAGCTTTAAGTTTATCTGAGATCATGACAATTGTTATCTTATTTCACCAATCAGGTTTTAGATTCTTTAAATATTTTTACTGCCACATGGTCATCCCTTTTTGGAAATCAGCATTTCCTAAGCTGCTGAGCTAGAATCGTTTTATTGAAATCATGCCACGTTGTTTACAAGCTTTGAGTAGCTTTTTTCATCAGGTTAAAGGAACTGATACAGGAATTAGTATTATTGATTCAACCAAACTTGTAGTTTGTCATAATCTTAGAATTAAAAGAAACCGCGTATTTAAAGGCTTAGCGAATCGTGGAAAAAGTAGTACTGGGTGGTTCTATGGTTTTAAATTACATGTGGTTATCAATAACTTAGGTGAAATTATTAATATTAAAGTAACATCAGGGAATATCCATGATATTGCTGTACTAGAGTCTTTAACCAAAGAATTAAAAGGCATTTTATTAGGAGATAAAGGCTATTTAAGCAAAGCTAAGACAGAGGCTTTAGCAGCAAGAGGATTAAAAATATTGACTCCATCACGTAAGAATATGAAAAACAAGCCACTCCGAACTGAAGAAGAAAAACAATTGCTTGGCAGAAGAGGATTAATAGAAACGGTGAATGATCAGTTAAAAAACTTACATCAACTTGACCATTCGCGTCATCGTTCTGTGAATAATTTCATGGTAAATATTATGGCTGCTGTAGTGGCTTATTGTTTAAATCCGAATAAGCCAACTTTCAAAAATATGCTGAAAGGTTGAACGTTTTTCATCGAACTCAGGTTATTTAAATCTGAATAATCAATGTTCATAAAGTATTTAAAAATAAAGAAACTTTCATCGAAATCAGGTTATTGACATTGATGTAATTGTTCTTTTGAAAAAGTTTGTTTTGCTTGTTCAAAATTTTCTATTGTAGGTTCATATTCAGGATCCTCCCAAATGCTTTCCATTTGGTCAGGATTTTGTTGATCTAATGTTATTGTAGTCGCTGATATTAATTTTTCATTTTTAAATATATAGCGATAGGTCACGGATGTTCTACTTGAATAATTAAATATTCGATCCAATTGGCAACCATAACCTAATTTGAAAAGTATATTTTACCACGAACAGAATCTTTATGAGTTTCACTCTTAAGAATATTATTCGTGTCTACTTCAGCTAAAATATTAGGACTAGAGCGTTGTTTTGTTTTTTCAGTATTTTGGATCGTTTGGCAGGCGACTAAAAATAAACTAAGAAGAATGACGAAGTGTTTACATTGTTTAACTTTCATTCGTTTTCTCCCATTTTGAATTATCTAATTGAAAGAGTGTTTTACTTCTGCCTTCATTTGGGTTTTGTCTTAAAAACATTTCATTCCAAGCATTGGATAATGCTTCGCAAAAATAATCGAACTTACAAGTATAAAAGTGAGAATGCAGGTCTAGGGTTTGAAAAAATCAATGAAGCCTATACCACCCAAACGTGTTTGTACTGTAGCGCACGGCTCAGTTTTAAACCGATTAGGTTTGTTGATCAAAAGGGTTGAGATAATTTTTGACCAATGCCTGTTGTGATGCTGCCGATAGGGTAATATCTAGTTGTACGATGCTGCTGGTAATGGTTAGATTAAAAACCTTATGAATGGTCAAACGTAATTCTGCTGCAATTAAATAATAATGCGTGGCTTGTTGTAGAACCGGCATATTCGCCAACAATAAAGTGATCTTAGAATAACTATATTGTTGATCTAATAAAATTAAACAAGGCAAGTAACAATGTTCAATTTCTTCTGTACTAATTTCTAAAATTGCTGGATAAACGCTTTCGGCAATAATTTGAATACCAAAGGTATAACTCTCTTGTAAGGATTGTTTAATCCAACGAATAATACCGACTTTCCAACGATGTTGAGTCTGTTGACGGGTAAGAACCATTTCACCACTGGCAAGGGTGCTTGGTCGAGGTTGAGCCCAGTGTAATCTATAGCCTTTTTCACTAAAATCAAGCGCTTGAGCGCTGTAAATTTGTTTGTCTTCGAGTGGCAGATTATGATAGGCGCGAGGCAATTTTGCCAAAACAGGATGTGTTTTTGGGTATTGCTGCATAATGTGTTGATAGGGCATTGCCAGAGTATCGCCAAATACCTGATTTTTAGATAAATGATAATGGGCACTATAGAGATTAAAGCAGATATCCAGCTGTATCGGATGATAGAAACGTTCATGTTGACGTTGAATTTGTGTACCTAGCACATGTTGTATATGTAGTTTTAGTGTCGAACTTAAATATTGTCTTTCGACTTCCGTCAGTTGTTGTGGTTTATCGTGGATGGTGTCATTAATATGTTCTAGCAATAGTTGGGTGCTTAGATATAGATCGGGTTTAAAATACTCATTGCTCTTGGCGAGAAATTGTACGGCTTGATCTGTGTGTAAATTAATCCCATAACGACTCAAGTTATTATGATGATGGCTGAGCTTCAAATAGTGTATCCACTCTTGACTACAATGATATAAAACGCGCATTTCATTAGGGCGAATATGCGATGTATTGATTATATTTAGTAACAATAGATGCAAATAACAATCTTGTACTGAGTTTAAGGATGATTTACTGCCTTGAATTTGATTGGTATTGATTAAATGCTCATTATTTTTTACAGCAACTTTATATAATTGGTGTGCCGCGAGCCATTGATGATGTAATGGACTCATATAAAGCATTTGTTGTTGAAGTTGTAAGGCGCTGAGCTGTTGTAAAGCATAATAACAAGATAACACCCTTGCTGTTTTATGATTTTTACGTTGCTGCCACTGGAAAAACATTTTGCCATGTTTTTGTAAATATTGTTCGCAACGATAGACGATATCAATATAAACATAACTGAGGTTAATTCGAATATGGCTCAGCAATTCGATAATCTGTTCGCGGCGCTCAGCTTGATAAATGCGTTGTTGAAATATTTCTTGTTCTAAAACTTTTAATATATTTTCAATGGCAGGATGCAGAACTTGAATTAAGTCGAAGCGTAGTGTTTCGCTACAACGTAATGCTGAAATTTCATAAATAGCCAGCACGATCATTTCTGCGCTATCACCCAATTGCATATAGGGTAAACGTGCAGTCCATTGACTAAGTGCATCAACATTACTTGCAGCAAAACTTAAATGGCTACGTTGCGGTTTGTTTGATCGATACAAACAATTGCGGTTGATCATCACTGCGACCTAATTCATTTTATAAAGCCTAAGGACTGGCACCATATAATGGTGTTTTATTGGGTTCACCAGCAATTTCTCTGACCAATTTTGGTACCAAGTAACCTGGTAATAAGCTGAGTAGCTCACTATAAATATTTTCTACATGCTGCGGATCGGTATCGAAGTGTTGTGCACCTTTTACTTTATCCAAGACATGTAAATAGTATGGGATCACATTGGCTGCCATTAAGCGTTGACTGAGTTCAGCGAGAATATTGGCATTGTCATTAATCCCTTTGAGTAATACCGCTTGATTGAATATCCAAATGCCTTGTGCAGTTAAACGTTGTAATTGCTGACAGGTATAATCATCAAGTTCTGCAGCATGATTGGAGTGTATCACTAGAATAATTTTTAGCCCACGATTTTTTAATAAGGCGCAAAAATGTTCATCTATACGGTTGGGAATAACCACCGGAACGCGTGAATGAATACGTAATACTTTAATTTGTTTTAAGCTGTCTAGGCGATCAATCCATAGACCGAGTTTACGGTCAGATAATGTTAAGGGGTCACCGCCACTTAAAATCACTTCATTAATCTCTGGGTGTGCCAAGAGATAATCGCGTATATCAGGCCAATCATCTTGTTTTGGGAGATTTTCTTGGTAGGGAAAATGTCGTCGAAAACAGTAACGACAGTGTACCGCACAGGCACCGGTTAGGGTCAGTAAAAAGCGTGAACGATATTTATGAAGTACACCTGGCAGTTGATTGGCGGCTTCTTCTCCCAAAGGATCACTGACGAAATCAGGGTGTTCCTGCATTTCTAAATGATGCGGTAAGACCTGTAATAACAAAGGATCCAAGGGGTTTGCTATTTGCATTTTTTCAACAAAAGCACGTGGTACACGCAATTTAAACTGCTGTGCCGCCAATAATGCTGTTGAGTTGAGTGAGGAAGGAGAGAGTTGCAGTAATTCAAGTAATTGATACGGGTCGGTGACCAATTGACTGAGTTGCGTTTGCCAGTTTTGCTCTTGAAATAAATAGTTTGTCATGCCGACGTCGGTTGATCGAGATAAAAATGAAAGAGCAATTGCAACCTGCCTAGGACGTCAAAAAACTGACCTAGTGCGTGCTTAAATGGGGAGGAGTCCCATGCTCAAGGATTTGCCGTTGGCAAAACTAGTCAAAGCATTGGCAAATGTCAAGTTGAACGCACAATTCGCTGGATTTGATTCGGTGCGAGTGTGATGCAGTAGCATAAAGGCGTTGCGTGATATGGTCTTGCTCATTTAGAATAGCCCAGACCGAGAATATAACACAATATATGCCAGTGAGGTTGTCAGTTGACTCCACTATGGGCTGTGGAAAATTCTTCTATATTCATAGATTTAAGTTAGTAATTTTGGAGTGAGCCTTTCATGGCCAATTATTCTACAAGTGATTTTAAGCAAGGCCTCAAGGTCATGCTCGATGGTAACCCTTGTTCAATCATGGAAAATGAATACGTAAAACCGGGTAAAGGACAAGCATTTAACCGTGTTAAATTACGTAACCTTAAAACAGGTAAAGTTTTAGAAAAAACCTTTAAATCTGGTGATTCACTGGAAGGTGCCGATATCGTTGAAGTAGAAATGAACTACTTATATAACGATGGCGAACTTTGGAACTTTATGGATCCAGAGAGCTTTGAGCAAATTGCAGCAGATAAAACAGCTATGGGTGATGCGGCAAAATGGTTAAAAGATGACTCGAATGAGTTGTGCACCATTATGTTGTTCAATGGTGTGCCATTAACTGTAAGCGCGCCAAACTTTGTGGTTTTAAAAATTGTTGAAACTGATCCAGGTGTACGTGGTGATACATCTGGCGGTGGCGGTAAACCAGCAAAATTAGAAACTGGTGCAGTTGTACGTGTACCTTTATTCGTTCAGCAAGAAGAATCTGTTCGTGTCGATACACGTACGGGTGAGTATTTAGAACGTGCATAATGCTTTTTAAATAAGCTATGATGCAAGGGGCGATGTAAATCGCCCCTTTTTTTATGCCAAAGTATTAGATCAAAATTTCACAATAACAGTTAAAGTCGGAGGATAAATTATATAGCGCTGTATTGTGTAAAACAAAAAGGAAGTATAACGGTTTGTGAAAGGTGAAATGAATGGAAAATATACAAAATAAATCTACAACGCTTTGGGCGAAAATAATTTGGGTGATCGTTGCGATCATCGGAGCAAGCTCATTTGCGATCTTGGCATTAAGTCGCGGAGAACATGTGAATGCGGTATGGCTTGTTTTAGCTGCTATTTGTGTATATAGCATTGCCTATCGATTTTATAGCTTATTTATTGCCAATAAAGTATTTGAATTAAATGCAAAACGCTTAACTCCAGCACATCGTCTAACCGACGGCTTAGATTATGTCCCCACCAATAAATATGTATTATTTGGTCATCACTTTGCAGCGATTGCGGGTGCTGGACCTTTGGTCGGTCCGATTTTAGCTGCGCAAATGGGTTATTTACCAGGCACGATTTGGTTATTAGTCGGTGTGGTATTGGCGGGTGCAGTACAGGATTTTCTAGTTTTGTTTATTTCGACCCGACGTGATGGACGATCATTGGGAGAAATGGCAAAACAGGAACTGGGGAGCTTTGCTGGTATTATTGTGATGCTAGGCGCTTTAGGCGTTATGGTTATTATTTTGGCGGTATTGGCATTAGTCGTAGTCAAAGCTTTAACCAATAGCCCATGGGGTGTATTTAGTATCGCGGCCACCATTCCTATTGCGATCTTAATGGGCATTTATATGCGTTATATTCGTCCAGGAAAAATTGCCGAGGTATCGTTGGTTGGTTTTGTGCTGATGATGTTGGCGATTATATATGGTGGTGATGTTGCACAACACCCGTATTGGGGACCATTTTTTACGCTGAGTGGCACTCAATTAACATGGTGTTTGGTGATTTATGGTTTTATTGCATCGGTTTTACCCGTTTGGTTGTTATTGGCACCACGCGATTATTTATCGACCTTCTTAAAAATTGGTGTGATTGCCGGTTTGGCGGTTGGTATTATGATTGCCTTGCCTGTGCTTAAAATGCCAGCTATTACGCCTTTTATTGATGGCAGCGGTCCAGTGTTCTCTGGTGCATTATTTCCATTTTTATTTATTACCATTGCTTGTGGTGCCATTTCTGGTTTCCATGCTTTGGTTTCTTCAGGAACCACCCCGAAACTGGTCGATAATGAAGTCAATATTCGTATGATTGGTTATGGTGGTATGCTGATGGAATCATTTGTCGCAATTATGGCAATGATTTGTGCCACAGTATTGGAGCCTGGGATTTATTTTGCCATTAATGCGCCTGCTGCGGTATTGGGTGGTACGGTTGAATCTGCTGCAGAAGCAGTACGGATGTTAGGCTTTGTCGTAACGCCTGAGAGTTTACAGATCTTAGCGCAAGAGGTTGGTGAAAATAGTATTTTATCGCGTACTGGTGGAGCACCTACCTTTGCCATAGGTATGGCACATATTATTGCAGAAATCTTTAATAACCGCTCCATGATGGCATTTTGGTATCACTTTGCGATTTTATTTGAAGCATTATTTATTTTAACAGCCGTAGATGCTGGCACGCGTGCGTGTCGTTTTATGGTACAAGATACGGTTGGTATTGTTTTACCTGCAGTGAAGTCGTCTAAATCGATATTCGGTAATTTATTGGGTACTTTTGTCGCTGTTGCTGCGTGGGGATATTTTGTCTATCAAGGGGTGATTGACCCATTGGGTGGCATTAATAGCTTATGGCCATTATTTGGTATTGGGAACCAGATTTTAGCAGCAATGGCGTTAATTTTAGGTACAGTCATTTTATTTAAGATGAAGAAAGAGAAATATGTCTGGGTTACGATTCTCCCGACAATTTTCTTATTTATCACCTCTATGACCGCAGGTTGGCAAAAGATTTTTCATGAAAATCCAAAAATTGGTTTCTTGGCACAAGCCAACCGTTTTTCAGATGCCATTGCAAGAAATGAGATATTAGCACCGGCTAAATCGATTGCTGAAATGCAGACTATTGTATTGTCTAATCAAATCAATGCAGTGCTGTGTGCCTTCTTTATGATTGTGGCTGTAGTCATGTTGATTGCATCCATTGCTGTGATACGTCGTGCTTTAGCCAGTAACACGGCTACTGTCAATGAATCGAGTGCAGTTTATGTGGATAATCCTGAAGATATCCGCGTGAAATCAAGTCAGTAGGAGATTGCTTCATGAGAATTAAATTTGCCAAGTCGGGTAAAAGCGTCATCTTAAACATTATAAAAATGACGCTACTCGCGCAAAAAGGGCAGCTGTTGCATGCTAAGAATTGGTCGCGTATTGCCACAGTTTGGCGAGGTTTACAACAAAGTTTTCGTTTGATGGTTGGGGTACCAGATTATCAAACCTATTTGCAACATATGCGTGAACATCATCCAGATTTAGATGCCATGGATGCCAGGACATTTTATCGTTATTGCGTGGATGCACGTTATCCTAATGCAGCAGGGGGCATGAAAAAATGCCCATGTTAATAGCGTAATGGCATATGGCGTCACTTGTAAATCACGCTGTTGGAAAGTCAGTGCATATTACAACAAAGCAATCTGCCTGATCTAAATATAAAGTGAATGTCGCTATCATTACTGCAACTTTATGACTGATTTTAAAAAACTAGTCTAAGGGCTAGTTTTTTAATGGCTGTTATTTGCATTTAAGATCGATAAAACTTAACCTATAGCCGCTATAATAACGTTACTATTTTTGAAACCATACAGCGATTTGCTCGATGACCATATTACTGGTGGAAGGTTTATATATGAAAAAAATATGTTCGGGTCTATTGCTTTTTTTTATCGCATTGCAATCTGCCGTTGCGGGCTCGACGGAAGCTTTAACTTGTCAGAAGAATATAAAAAAATTTGAAAAATATTTTGAACAAAGCCTTGCCGCTGCTAAAAGTGGCGACTTTGATCAATGGTTTAACTACGAAAAAAAATATAGTTATGACTATATTTTCCGTAAAGCACATCCCCACAAAATATTTTATGAAAAGCGTTGGATTGCGCGACCTGAATTTAAGCAGAAAATCATTGCAAACCTGAATATGTTTCAAGATTTAAGGGAATTGAATTATGTGGTCCATGTGGCCAAACCCACAGCGAATTTTATTTTAAACCAAAAAGAAATTTGTATTATCAATACAGTTTTTATTGGTTATTGGGGAGATGTGGATTATGGTCGTGAAAGTGTTCGGAGTGCTGACGTTTACATTTTTTCGCGACCATTAGGCACACATAAATGGCGCGGGTTCTACTATGATGAATCGATTCGTCAGGTTGACTTTGATGAATTTTTCCCGAATTTTCCTACGGATAAAATGGCGCTATTGAGTCTTAAAGATGAGGATTAACACTGAAAAGTGATCTTGGTAAAGCATGATTTTAAAGCGAGTATCAGTCATAAGGTCCATTGTCGCAAGACAATAACTGAAGCGGCAACTTATTATTCTTTATTTAAAATAGCATGCGATTGCCAGTATCGGGATGATAGTACGGGTTTATGATCAATGGATGCGAAGTATTAAATATGTTGTGGCAAAAGAAGATAAAAGATATTTCAAAAGATGGACGCATGATTATGGCTTTGCTGCTTGGAATGGGACCGTCGACCGCAGCATTGGCAAGTAATGATCATATGCCCGCCACAACAGCCTTGCGATGTGATCGGGATATACCTAAATTTGAGCAGCAGTTTGTAAAAGCACTGGACATTATTCGCCATGGTACGCTTGAACAAGTGAGAAACTTCGGTAAAAAAACTAGCTATGAGTATTTATTTCGGAAAACACATCCGAAGCAGCGTTATTACCAATATCGTTGGACCGCTGCTACGGAGGCGATGAAAAAAACTAAACACGAATTTAAAAAATTACAGTCTTATGATTATATTCATTACCATATGAATTTTGCTCAGCCTTCTGCAAATTTTATATTAGGTCATCAAGAAATTTGCCTGATTAAGGCGACGCGAATTCGTAGTATGGAAGAGATGGCTTCGCAGCGAGAAATAGATCGTAAAAGCATGGTGATAATTTTTTCACGTGATCTGGGTACTTTACGTTGGCGTAATATGATTTATCATCACAAGATGCGTGCTGCTGATTTTGCCGAGTTTTACCCAAATTTTCCTGAAGATAAAAAGGTATTATTAGATTAAAGTCTAAGGTTATTAAAGGTAGGACAGATATATTCAGAAGCATCATGAGGATGAGACGCAGCCAGCATACAATGAATAAGCGCATTGATTGAATAGTCTATTTCGTGCATTTATTTAACGCTGGGTAATTCAGCCCAAGAAAAATAATTGGGGCTGCGATAAGCACTTTGCATATGCCAAGGGCGCTGTGCGAGAGCTGTAGCGCCTAGCGCAATCTTGTGTTTGCCAAAACGTTGTTGAATATTTTCATAACTTTGCATTAAGCGTGCATCAATTTCGTGATGTTGGTCATCTCGCCATAAATCTTGTGGCATATAATGTTTTGGTACCAAATCACTGAGCATTACCCCACATTTTTTATAGGCAATGTCTGGGCGATAAATTTGCGTTAAGAGTTGTAAGGCGATTTTTTTTAACGCAAATAAAGAGTCGCTGGCTTGTGATAATGAATAGCTTAATGTGGCGCGATAGTTGTCTTTATTTGAGCGAAAACGACTGGATTCTAAGAAGACGATGAGGCATGTACAGCATAATTTTTGTTCTCTTAAGCGTTGTAGCGCATCTTGTAAATAAAGACCAAGTGCTTCTTTTAAATCGTCCAAAGCATAAATGCGTGTACCAAAAGAGCGACTAGCAACAATTTGTTGTTTAGCATGAGGTTGTTGTGCCAGCTCAAGGCAGGAAATCCCTTGTAATTCTAGTACAGTGCGTGCCAATACTACATTAAAATGTTTTTTGAGTAGACGGTGATCGCTGCTGGCTAAATCATACACACTGTGAATCGCAAGCGCTTTTAAGCGCTTGGCTTGGCGCTGTCCAACGCCCCACACGGTACTGACATCCAGGTGCGCATAAATATGCTCCAAGGCACATGGGTCGATGTGGCTGAGATTACAAATCCCATTGAAGGTTGTTAGTTTTTTCGCTAAATGATTGGCGATTTTGGCTTCAGTTTTACTACGACCAATACCAATCGAAACCGGTAAACTTAACCATTGTGCCATACGTTGACGAATACAAAGCGCCATTTGATCGATATCATGGTTTTTAGTATAGGCGGTCAATTTTAAAAAGCATTCATCAATAGAATAAAGCTCATGTTCATCTGCCGTGACAAATTCAGCTGCAAGCTGATGAAAACGATTTGACATTTCAGCATATAAAGCATAATTGCTAGAAAAAACCTGAACTTGGTGTTGTTGTACTAGGTCTTGAATTTGAAAGAAAGGCACCGCCATAGTGATACCTAAAGCCTTGGCTTCCTCAGAACGGGCCACGACGCAACCATCATTATTGGATAAAACAATGACAGCTTTTTGATTGAGTTGGGGTTGGAAAATCCGCTCACAACTGACGTAGCAGTTGTTGATGTCGATTAGTGCATATAGTTGTGGTGCTTGTTGTTGTATATGATTCATCGTAATTTTTTGATCACATTGGTGACGACACCCCAAATCAACAGTTCTTGCCCATCTTTTAGGTGGATATCTGAATAATCTGGATTTTCTGCTTTGAGCCAACGTTGTTGTGGCTCAATCATTAGGCGTTTTACCGTAAATTCATTGTCAATCAAGGCAATGACAATATCATGGTGACGTGCAGTGAGACTGCGATCAACAATGAGCTCGTCATCAATATCGATGCCTGCGTGTAACATCGACTGTGATGCTACACGAATAATAAATGTTGTTGTGGCATTATGAATCAGATGTTGATTGAGATCTAAATGATCACTGATATAGTCTTGGGCGGGTGATGGAAAACCGGCTGAAATTTTTTCTGCAGCGAGGGGAATATGTAGCGTTGTGCGCGCTTCAAATTGGCGAATATCCTTTAATTCTAAGGGTCTATTGGGTTGTACTTTTTGCTGTAAAAAGTTTTTAATTTCAAGTATGCGTGATGCAGGGACACGTAAAACTTTGGTTGGTTCTGCGTATTGTGCTTTGCGTCCTGCACCTTTTCGTGCACCGCCATGTTGTGTCATATTATGCTCTTCTTGAATATGTTACACATTCAACAAGCAGTGTAATCGTTGTCTAATTAAAATACAAGCTGTTGTGATCGCGGGTTTGTTTTCTTATCATTTTTTTTCAAAAGCTCAGATAAAATTATGCAATAAAGTATGGTCTTAAGTTAGCTTTATGATTTTTATGGAAAATCATGTTGGGCATAGCAAACAAAAGCCAATGCTGCTGCTGATAATGTTTAGAAAGTGACAATAGGGATGAATTATAATTTCATTTATCTAAACGATTGGAACTTGAATGAACAGCAGTTTGATTTTGAATATTGCAGTATTTTTAATATTGCTCATTCTATTGATGCAAACCCGTAAAACCAACTGGAGCTTATCGAAAAAGGTTCTGGCTGGTTTATTATTGGGGGTTGTATTCGGTTTTGCATTACAGCTTATTTATGGTGCCAATACGACGATTCTAACGGAATCGATTCAGTGGTTTAATATCGTGGGTACGGGATACGTCAAACTGTTGCAAATGGTTGTGATGCCCTTGGTTTTGGTGTCAATTCTCAGTGCTGTGATTAAACTACACAATGCATCATCTTTGGGGAAAATCAGCCTTTATAGTATAGGTACATTATTATTGACGACCGCCTGTGCTGCCTTTGTGGGGATTATGATCACCAATCTGTTTGGTTTAAGCGCGGCTGGCTTGCTACAAGGTGTGAAAGAAACGCAGCGTTTAGAGCAAATTAATAGCCATTATGTTGGTCAGATAACAGACCTGAGTGTACCTGATTTTTTCTTGTCTTTTATTCCCAGTAATCCTTTTGCAGAATTAGCCGGTGCGCATGCCACATCGATTATTAGTGTGGTGGTTTTTGCTGTGTTTTTAGGTATTGCTGGATTAAATCTGATTCAAGAATCCGAACAGAAAGGACGTGCGATTATTCATGCTGTTGATGTATTACAGGCATGGGTTATGAAGCTGGTACGTTTGGTGATGACCCTGACACCGTATGGGGTGTTTGCATTGATGACCAAAGTGGTGGCAAGCTCAGACTGGATGGAAATGAAAAATCTAGCGGGTTTCTTGGTCGCATCTTATGTGGCTTTGGCGATCATGTTTTTGCTGCATGCGCTGCTGGTTTTAATACTCGGTGTCAATCCGCTACGCTTCTTCCAGAAAATATTACCCGTTTTGACTTTTGCTTTTACCAGCCGTTCTAGTGCAGCATGTATTCCTTTGAGTATCGAGACGCAGACTCGCCGTTTAGGCATCCCCGAATCGATTGCAAGTTTCTCCGCTTCATTTGGTACCACCATTGGGCAAAATGGTTGTGCGGGATTATATCCAGCCATGTTGGCGGTAATGGTTGCTCCCACCATGGGGATTAACCCTCTAGACCCTGTTTGGATTATAACCTTGGTTTGTGTGGTGAGTCTAAGTTCCATAGGTGTTGCGGGTGTTGGAGGCGGTGCAACTTTTGCTGCTTTGATTGTTTTGCCAATAATGGGTTTACCTGTGACCTTGGTGGCTTTATTAATTTCCATTGAACCTTTGATTGACATGGGGCGGACCGCATTAAATGTGAGTGGCTCTATTACCGCAGGAATGGCCACTAGCCAACTCATGAAACAAACAGATCGACAGATTTTAATGTCAGATCAGGATGAGACTTTATCTAAACCTTCTCACTAAATTTAAACCCTATTATTCCGTTTTTATTTGGACATCTTCTATTTAAGTTAAGCTATTTCAGCCTGCGCTATCGATGCTGCAGGCTTTTTTATGGGTGTATATGACATATATAAACCTAGTGCGCTTGAAACCTAGTGCGTTTGTAAACCTAGTGTGTCGCATAATACTGAGATGGGCTAAGCCCTAAAACACGGTGAAACATATTGCTAAAAGCGGCAGGATTTTTAAAACCCAAATCATAGGCGATTTTTTGAATGGGTTGATGGTTCATAATTTTTTCTAAGCTGAGTAAAACACAGGCATGTTGGCGCCACTGAGAAAAAGAGTAGCCTACTTCTTTTTTAAAGAGCCGACTAAAATGTCGTTCACTGACATGTAATTGCGCCGCCATGTGTTGTGGCGAATAATGAATATTCGGTTGGGCTAAAAAGGTCTGACAGGCTGCCAATAAACCTGCATGTTGTGGTAACGGTAAATGTTGTTGAATAACCTGTGCCTGTTTAAGCTCCCAGTGAATCAGCTGAAAAATCAATTGCGCATACGGATTATGCCCAGTGGGCAAAAGTGGGGCGGTCAGTAATAACTGCCGAAATAATGGCGATATTGCCAAGACTTCACAATGCTGTTGCTGACGTGGGCAATGTTCAGGACGTATATACAGACTACAGGTGCGTACTTTGTACATGGTTAATTGGTGAGATACCTGTGGTGGAATCCAGACCGCACGTTCAGGCGGAATAATCCAGTTACCATCTGGTGTTTCAATCTGAATCACTCCTTGTGCACCATATAATAATTGCGCACGCTGGTGATGATGGGATGGCAATAATTGATGATCGGCATATTGATTTTCAATGGCGATGATCTGTTGCGGCAAATGTTCGACACTATGAATAGAGACTTGTTTCATAATCATGTCTGATTGGCGTAATTGAATGCTGAATATAACAAATTTATGCGCTATATCGCTGTTTAAACTATTTACTCTCTGGGTGATTGAATAGGTTGTGACACTTTATGGAGCTTTATGTCTTAATGTTTATTGCTGGCATTATCAGCGGTATTCTGACCTTATTATTTGGATTTGGTGGTGGTTTTGTCATTGTCCCTTTGGTCTATGCAAGTATTCGTTATGCCATGCCACCAGACAGTTTGGCTTATGATTTAGCCTTTAAAAGTGCTGTTGCTACCTCTTTATTATTGATGGTGGTAAATGCCAGTTTGGCGACATATAAACAATTACAACAAGCTAATGTATTATCCCAATATATTTTTCCTCTGGCATATTGGATTGCATTGGGTGCTGTCAGTGGTACGCTGCTGGCTTTATATATCGATGCCAATCTTCTGAAATGGTTTTTTGCGATATATTTACTCATAACCATCGCTGAATGTTTATATCGTAATAGACAGGAACAGAAAAGGCGGCAACAGAACAGACGAGAATGTAATAGCGTTGCGGATGATCGGCAGCAGACCACTCAAGTACCCTATACTACGGCAGCCCGAGCATTAACTGGGGTAGAAAAAACTATTTGCGGTTGGCTGATTGGTAATATCGCTGCTGCCCTTGGAGTGGGGGGAAGTGTAATGACCGTTCCATTATTTCGTCGTTGTCATTTGAGCATGCAGCATGCTGTTGCATTAGCGAATCCATTAAGTATTCCCGTTGCCGTTGCGGGTTGCGTGAGTTATATCGTGGCTTATGTGTGGCAGCCACAAGCATTGGGTTCATATTTTATCGGTTATTTTTATTTACCCGCAGTATTTTGCTTGATTGTAGCGGGCTTGATCGGCATACGTATTGCTAGTCCATTACTTGGACGTCTATCGAATCGCTGGCATGAATGGGGCTATATTGTGTTATTAAGCAGTGTATTGCTATTGGTGATTGCGGTTTAATTGGTTTATTTGGCGATGGGTTTATTTGCTGATGTATGCCATGTCTTTATTTCGCTTAAACTGTCTATGAGATTTAGCAGAATCTGTCACTATGATTGCGAGCAAAACCCTGCACAATAATCAGCTAAAAATCAAAAAAGGAAGTATTCATGAGAATGTATCAGGTGGATGCGTTTAGCCCGGTTTTATTTCAAGGGAATCCTGCGGCTGTGATTGTTTTGCAGCAATGGTTGAGTGATACAGTGATGCAGCAAATTGCAGCAGAAAATAATTTGGCAGAGACCGCATTTGTAAAAATTATAGATGCTGTAAATTATGAGATTCGCTGGTTTAGCCCCAAAGTTGAAGTGGCATTTTGCGGACATGCCACTTTGGCGAGTGCTTATGTATTATTTAAGGATTATAGCCAAGCGAGTCAATTACAGTTTCATGTCAAGGATTTGGGTGTTTTTACGGTACAACAAGCCGCGGACGGTCGTATTGATATGGATTTTCCAATACGTCAGGCAGAGGTTTTACTGGATTATCCAGCGCAGATTCATCAAGCGATTGATCGAGAAATACTCGGGGTATATATCAATGCACAAGCTTATATTTTACTGTGTGCCTCGGCGCAAGATGTTCGAGATGCGACACCAAATTTTGAGCTAATTGCGGCATTGGCGCAACAGCAACACTGCCATACAGCGATTACTGGCTCTACCACTTCAGAGCATTTAGATGTTGCCATTACTGCTGCTGTCTCAGATACCGATCATACCGCCTATGATTATGTCGCACGTTATTTTGCACCGCATATTGGTATTCATGAAGACCCTGTCACAGGTTCATTGCATACAGCTTTGGCACCTTTTTGGGCTGAACGTTTGGGAAAAACAGCATTATGTGCTTATCAGGCTTCAGCGCGTGGCGGCACGCTCTATTGTGAAATATTAAATGCACAACGTGTGCAAATCTCTGGTTATGCATGTCTATATATGCAGGCTGAACTGAATATTTAAAAATATTCGATTAATAAAAATATGTGATTAAAAAGTTATTTAAATAATGTGATCTTCTCAGTACATTGCGTTTTTAGCCGTCATCAGTACTGAGAGTCAAAATAAATCATAAGATAGGTTATGGCTAAATTGTTGCAGCTAAAATAGCAGGGTATAAAACTAAAAATGCTTTACTGCTGAAATAACATACTACAATTGTATGCTTTTTATTGTTTAACGCGCTAAAAATTCCTGCATTGCATTAAGATGCACGTTGAAATTTTTAATTAGATCACTTGGATAGAGCATGCAACTTAGAAAGTTAAGTCTGGTCATTTGTTTAATGACTTTTAGCGCGGCTTCATGGGCAGAGACGGTTTTAGTTAAATCGCAGCATCAAATAGAAGAATATAAGTTAGATAATGGTTTACGCGTTATTTTGGCTCCCAATGATAAAGAAAATAAAGTTTATTTAAATACAGTGTATTTAACCGGGTCTTTAAATGATCCAAAATCGAAAGGTGGGCTGGCGCATCTCTTAGAACACTTGGCTTTTAAAGGCACGGTAGATGTCAAAGGTGAAGAATTTCAACGACGTTTAGATCAATATACTTTATTTACCAATGCCAGCACAGATTATCATTCAACCAAGTATATTAATGTGGTGCGCCCAGACCAAAACGCTATTGATCAAGTGCTGTATCTTGAAGCACAACGTATGGATAAACTGGTTCTGCAAGAAAAATTTGTGCCATCAGAAATCGCGATTGTGATGCGTGAACGTGAAGTGCGTATGGATCAGCCATTTTCAGTACTGATGGATCAAGTATGGAAAAACCTATATGGCAATCAATCGCTCGGTCGTTTACCGATTGGTGATTTAGATGAATTGAAATCGATTAATATGGCAGAGCTGAATCAATTTTATCGCGATTATTATGCGCCGAATAATGCCATTATTGTGGTCTCTGGTAAATTTGATAAAGCCACCATGCTAAAAAAAATCGAAGAAAAATTTGGCATCATTGCGGCACGTAAAATTGCAGAGAGCGCCAAAGTTCCAGCCTTCGATATCAATAAAATGAAGCAACGTGATTTTACGGTGCAAAAGGGTAGTGATCAAATCAAGCTCAATATGTATGTGGGCAATAAAGACCCCAATATACAATCCATTTTGGCGATCAGCCCAGCATTAATGGGTTTAGTGCCAAGTGGGCATTTATATAAGGATCTGGTTGAAACGGGTATTGCCAATGATAGCCAAGTGATTACATGGCTTGATCAAGATTTTAATTTAGTTTTTGTTGCAGCTGTTTATTCACCACAGCAAGATGTTAAAAAAATCGATCAAAGCCTGATTAAAACAGTAGAGCAAGCGAAGCCTTTTACACAAAGTGAATTAGACCGTGTCAAAAATCTAGTCAAGAACCAAGGCGATGCAATTCAAAAAGATGCCAGTGCCTTGGGTGCTCGTTTGGCAGATTATGTTGTTTCAGCCGATGGGCAATGGGATCAGTTTTTTGTTGATTTAAAACGCATAGAGAAATTGTCGTTATCAGAGTTGAATCAGCAATTAACCCATTATTTTGTTCCAGAAAAACGCTTAAGCGCACATATTTTACCAACGCCTGAAGATCAAAAGAAAGCGCAACAACAGCAAGCCGAGACTTTAAAAGCTCTCGATGAACAGGCTGCACCAGAACCTTTAAAAGATGCAGTAGAATATCGTACTGAAGCAGCTGAATATCTGAAAAAATCTCAGCAATATTTACAGCAAAGTGAACAAAAAATCCAACGTGGTCAATTTGCCAATGGTTTGCAATATGCATTATTCCCAACCAAAACGATTGATGGGAAAAGTTATGCCAAGATCACGATTCAGTTTGGAACAGCCGAAGCATTATTTAATAAAGGTCCTTTATTGGATTTAACAGCTTATTTATTATTGCGTGCTTCAGAACGTTATAGCCTACAAGATATAGCCGATAAGAGTATTGCAGCAGGTGGTTCTGCAAGTGCTGAGGCAATAGATAATGGTATTGCAATTAATATTGTTGCCAATCATGAGCAATTCGCAGATTATTTCCAATATATTGTAGAAGTCTTAAAAAACCCTAGTTTTGAACAAAGCCAATTTGATTTAATTAAGCAACAAAGTCTTTTAAGTTTAGATCGTCCTTATACGGAGCCTGAAGTGGTTGCTGCTTTAACCATGTCTCGTCTCACTGAAACGTATCAACCAGGCGATTTACGCTATCATTTTGAACCGGATCTACAGAAAAAACAGTTAGATGCCGCAACACGTGAACAAGTTCAGCAATTGTATCGTCAGTTCTTTGCCATGAATCATGCGCAAATTGCCATGACTGGTGATTTTGATCCTAAAGCAATGCAAAAGGTGCTGAAAAAGCAATTGGCAACTTGGTCGAATAAAGAAAAGTATCAACCGCTTAGTTCCAGTTATACACGTTTCCAACCACAAAAACATCATGTTTTGGCAGAGCAACGTGAGTTTGGTAATTATCAAGCTTTATTAACCATGCCTGTTAGCCAAGAACATCCAGATGCGCCTGCATTAATGGTCCTCAGTTATATTTTGGGTGATTCACAACTTTCTTCGCGTTTAGGATTAGCTTTACGTGAGCATCGTGCTTTGGTTTATGGTTTTGCAAGCCATATTAGTTTAGATGACCAAGATGAGATTGGCGCGTTATTTATAGAAGCCAATTATTCTGCGGGTAAAGCCAATGAAGTCTCTCAAGTGGTACATAAAGCCCTCGCAGATTTAGTGAAATCTGGTGTGACAGAACAGGAATTAGCCGCAGCGAAGGCGAATATTTTGAAAAAACGTGTAACGCGTTTAGAGGATGACCGCGCGATTCACGCTATGTTAAATCACCAATTACGCTATAACAAAAAAATGGCAGATCGTGCAGTACGAGATCAAGCCTTTGCACGATTAACCACAGCAGATTTACATAATGTGATTCGCAAATATATTAAACCAGAGCAATTACTCGAAGTTATGGCGGATCAATATGGTCAGGATAATCAGGATATTCAACCTGCCGCCATTCAGTCTAAATAAGCACTTAAATCTTTCATCTATGGATGACTTATCGATAGCTCTGTGATTTAAAAAATCTATATCAATAAAATGCGACCCTGCCAAATCGGTGGGGTCGCATTTTATGGGCACTATTATTCAGATCCAGTACCGATGGAATGTGCTGACTCAGTGATTATGTGAGTGGTCATGGTCTTTATTACTATGAAATTCCTCATTGCGGCGGAATCTTAAATAATTTTCAAATTGCTCGCAGTATTCGTCGTAATTGTCTTCTAACATTAATTGGAATTGCTGCAAGATATAACTCATGACTTGTTCTTTGGCTGCCCGCATTTCATCACCATCTGTGAAATTATTGGCAGCAACCCAAGTATTGAAACGTGCGGTAGCAAATAACATGGCGGCACTGACTTGACCACGGATCTCATGAGGTTTGGCTGATGTTTGCGTTTGACCGGCAACTGGACGACAAAACTCATTGGCTTGTTGAATAAATTTGTCGGCGCGCTCAAAAAAAACCGCATTTAAAGCGTCTTCTTCGGTGACATCCGTAGCATTAATTTTTTGAGACATGACAATTTCCAAATATGAATTACAGCCACATTATAGGCAAAGCCTTGCTTAAACTAAACCTTTGTCTTATCGTTGAATAGCCTAAGCAAATATAAATGAGAGTCGCCATGCAAGATGCTATCGCCGTACAGGATCTCAAACAAGATATTGCCTTATTAAAACAAAATATTTGGCCTCCTACTGAATTGGCAGTGGTGCAGGGCTTACCGATTTATTATGCCCATCCTGCAGCTGCGGATGCTTATTTTCAGCAATGGCTGCCCTTGATTGAGCGTGCGCAAGATTTATATCAACCCTTTATGCAGGAAGAGTGCATTGATCAGGTACATTTGCCCAGTCATTTAAATTTGCCCATTTTCTTTTTTAATGTAGACCGGATTCGGATTAATCGTACCTTTGCTAAGGAATCAAAAAGTTTTCGTAGTGTCGCCAGCGCTGTGGAGCGTTGTGGTCAATTTGAAGCAGCAGAAATACAAGCCATGCAGCATTGGTTACAACAGGATGAACAGGCGGTCTTGGTGGCGCATAGAGAGTTTATTGACTTAAGAACCTATGTTTTTCAGCATGGGCAAAGCGAATATACCCGTACACGTTTTTATTTAAATGGCATCGTATTAAGTATTGCTGCTGATTTCGCCATTATTGATGCACGTGATAAACCCCGTAAACGACGCAGTGATTGTTATCAAGATGCTTTGGCGGATAATCAAACTTGGAAAATATTTGGTAAAATCCGCTAAAGATAGTCAAGGTCTATGGGCTTGAGGCTCGACTAAAGTTGACTAGGTCTCAAGATAGAAAGCAGTTACAACCTATATTTAAGACATGGATGATGCACTGTATAAAATGAATTTACTTCCGAATATTTCTAAAACAATTTTACACTCTTTTATTTTTGCTTTGGGGGGAACACCAACCTTGGCGATGTGGCTGAGTGAACGACAAACTCAGCAGCCTGAGCAATTCATGGCCTATTTTGTGAGTCTGACGGTTTTGATTGCTTGTATTATTTTTCCGGTTGTTTTTATTCAAAATAGTTTCTTATTATGGAAGCGATTAGACCCCAATATTGATAATAAAATAACAAAACTCAGTTATTTTTATTTAATTTTGAATATAATATGTATGATTTACTGGATAACAAAAGTCTGGCTCATGCGCTAAAGCTTAGCGTAGTGATACAGATATATATCGCGATACATGTTTGGATAATACCCATAAATCATTTAGAATTATGCGCGTAATATTTTGGAGTTTTTTTATGAATAATAAGCTGTTGATGGCTCTATCTGCAGCCGCGGTGATCACCGTTTCTGGTTGTACCACCATGGCGGAAATGGCTGGAGCAGATACTGCATCTTTAAATGTCATGGCCACTGAAGGATTTAATAAAACTGTACAAGAAGCCCGTGGCAATAAAACCTTAGACACAAGTTCTGCGACTTATCGCCGTATTAATACAGTATTTAATAATTTACGTCCTTATGCAGACCAGCTCAATCAAACGGGTGAGAAATTTGATTGGCAATTGGCTGTTTTGAAATCTGATACTGTCAATGCCTATGTTGCACCGGGTGGTAAAGTGGTGTTTTATACCGGAATTGTCAATAAGCTAAACCTTACTGATGCTGAGATTGCGGCAGTTATGGGGCATGAAATGACACATGCTCTGGAAGAGCATTCTAAGAGTAAAATCGGTGCACAGGCTTTGACCAATATGGCAATTGGCATTGGTAAAAGTTATGCTGGTGCCAGTATCGGGGATCTTGGTTCTGCCGCTCTCGATTTCGGTGCCCAAGTCGGTGTTGGCTTACCTTATTCACGTAACCTCGAAAGTCGTGCTGACCAAGGTGGTCTCATGATTATGGCGCGTGCGGGTTATAATCCCCAAGCAGCGATTAGCCTTTGGGAAAAAATGAATAAATTAGATGGCGGCGGAAGTGGTACATCTTTCTTATCAACCCACCCATCAAATACACAACGTATTGAAGCAATGCGTAAAAATTTAGCTGCAGCACAAACTGTTTATAATCAAAGTTCTGTAAAACGCTAAATTATAGTTTTAATGCTGTATACAATTAAACCTCATGGGATACATGAGGTTTTTTTGTGCAAGATCTTAGGCTAGGGTTAAGCTTTGTCTTGTAATTCGCGCAATTGTGTTGCACCAATCCAGTGTTTTGAAAATTGATAAGCTGCGCGTCCTGAGCGTTGCCCACGACTTTGACACCATTGTAAGCTAGCTAAACGTGTTTCTTCGTCAAAAGCAAGTCCAACTTTTGCCAAATAGTGTTCAACAATTTCTAAATACAGCCCTTGGTCCATTGGATAAAAAGAAAGCCATAAGCCAAAGCGATCAGAGAGTGAAATTTTTTCTTCAATGGCTTCTTGTGGATGTAACTCTTTGTATTGTGGTACATCTACTTTGGTTACAGGCGTATTCTCATGCATGAATTCCGGCAGTAGGTGTCTACGGTTACTGGTTGCATAAATAATAAAATTACTTGAACCAGACTGTAAAGAACCATCTAATACACTCTTTAAACTACGATAATTTTCATCTTCAGCATTAAAAGCGAGATCATCACAATACACAATGTATTTTTCTGGGCGATCGGCAATCAGTTGTTGGATCAGTGCCAGATCTGCTAAATCATCACGTTCAATTTCGATCAGGCGTAGCCCCTGATCATGATATGCGGTGAGCAAGGCACGTACCACAGAAGATTTTCCTGTACCACGGGAGCCAGTCAACAAAATATCATTCGCGGCAAAACCATATAAAAATTGCTCGGTATTTTGCAGAATTTTCTGCTTTTGTCGTTCGATCCCTTTGAGATCGTCTAAGTAGACTTTTTTAGGGTGGTAGATTGCTTTTAATTGCTGATCCTCCCAACGAAAAGCTGGCGCCGAGAAGTCCGGTGCTTGCTTGATGGCAGGAAGGCTTTGTTGCAATTGTTGTAATACGCTTGCCAATGCATCAAGCAAGGTATCGGGTAATTCAATTTTTGCCATAATTTTTTGCCATAATAATGAAGTGGTTGTTGCGGAATTAACCATGTTAGCACCACAATCAAATAAAATCATAACTTTGAAATTCAAGCATATTGAAAATAGCAATGAAATAATGCTTTATGCGCTATCGAGAAAATTATATGATCTTAACGCTTATTATAGGTTGGAATTGATATATAGATGTATTGGCGATATGGTCAGAACTGATTCAGACCTATGTTCTAGATCAGTGATAAGATAATGCAATGGAACGAATGCAACAACAATATTCGAGGTACATATGATCTTAGATGTTACTCGCGATCTCAATCCTCATCAGATGTACCGCGTTAAGAAATTAAAACGGCAGCTCGATAAAGCATCTTGTTATGCAGAATGGAAGAGTATTGCACTAAAACTAGATGAAGAAACAGGTGCGCAGACTTGGAAATATGACAATAGCTCACCTTATTTTGATGCCGATATTATTAGTCATCGCTTAAATTTATTACGCCGTTATCGGCAGCAACAACGTACAGTTGATTTGATCTATATTTTAAGAGAAGGCTTTAGTTATGATGTTGCCAATATCGGTCATCCCATGTTGTATAACTCAAGCTATATTGGCACTAAAAAAATTATTGAAGACTATATTGAGGCGGTGAGTTTAGCACTAGAGTTTATTGCATCAGAAAAATGTGAAAATCTAAGTGTAACGCAAAAAAAGCAGTTTTTTGAACACTGCCAAAAAGCCTATGGTCAACCGGCACTGATGTTTTCTGGTGGCGCAACATTGGGGCTATTTCATACTGGTGTGTGCAAGGCTTTAATGGAACAAGATTTAATGCCCAATGTCTTATCTGGCTCTAGTGCGGGTGCTATTATGACGGCCATGTTGGGCGTCTCTAAGCCTGAAGATGTGGCTGATATATTATCAGGCGAACATTTTTATAGTAAGGCTTTTCATTTTAGACCGATCAGAGATATTTTACAGCGCCGTGGTGGCTTGGCGGATGTGCAATATTTAAAGAAATTTTTAATAGAAAATCTTGGTGATTTAACCTTTGAAGAAGCTTATGCACGTTCTGGTTTAGATATTAACGTCACGGTTGCACCTTTTGATTTATCTCAAGAAGGCGCACGGATTATGAACCGCTATACTTCACCTGATTTGCTGGTGTGGAGTGCAGTATTGGCTTCCTGCGCAGTACCATTTTTATTTGCACCTGTACGCTTAGTGAGTAAACGTTATGATGGGGTGCATACACCTTATTTAGCCAATACGCGTTGGGTTGATGGCAGTGTACATAGTGATTTTCCACAAGAGCGTATGTCCCGTCTTTATAATTTAAACTACACCATTGCCAGTCAAGTGAATCCACATATTGTGCCCTTTATGCAAAGTGATGAAGAGCGCTTTCGGAAAAACCTTTTGAGTTGGCCAGAGCGTATATTACGTAAGCAAGTCAAAAGCATGAGTATGAGTGCAATGGATTTTACCCGGAGTCGGATGGGGCGTATTCCGGCAGTACGTCGTATGCTGGATCATGGTTATGGCGTGGTTGATCAACGTTATTATGGTGATGTAAATATTATTGGTAAATATAGCCTACAGCATTATACCTATATGCTGCAAAACCCTCGTCCAGAGTTATTTCATTTGTTACAAGGTGAAGGGGAACGTGCAACATGGCCAAAAATTTCGAGCATTGAAATTCATGCCCGTATTGGTAAAACCATACAGCATTGTTTACAAGCCATTTACACACAAAAAGATTGTCAGGATATGAGCACGCCAGCGACGGCTTGAACATGATGCTTTTCGATACAACACCCGATGGATATGCACCACGTAATGCGCCAGCCAGCCAAGCATTGGGGCGGCGCGTTTATCGTGTGTCTATACATGGACAATACTATTGGCTGAAACTACAGTTAAAAAACAGCAATGCCAAAGCAGAACATAGTTTTTTATATGAGTTAAGTCTTTATCAGCACTTTGCGGCACAACACTTAGAACCCTGTTATTTACCTTTTGAGATTGTTGCAGTCGCAGATTTAAATGATCCAAATTTGAATAAACTTGCTTTGCATGAACAGGGGCTTTTATTACCCGACAGCGCTGCACATTTTGCGACTAACCCTATTTTGCTGAGTGCTGATCAACGTATTCATCTTTGTTTACAGAGTTTAGATGCTGTCGCAAGATTACATCAACTGGGCTATGTCCATGGCGATTTAAAAATTCAACATTTACGGCATTATGCGGGGCATTGTCGTTTCATTGATTTTGAATATTGTTTTCAGGCGGGGCAATATCAGGTCGGACATCAAGTGGAACAAAATCAGGTTGGACAAAATAACCTAGCATGTCAACATGGGTCGCCACGCTATATGGCGCCAGAGCTATTTAATGGCGAGCGCTGTAGTGTGCGGAGTGATATTTACGCTTTGGGAATAATTTGGCTACAATGGCTGCAACAGCAATATTTATACGCACAGGATTACCAAGCTTGGCGGCATATGCATCAGCAGGGGATTTACATTGATTTGGCTGTTGCATTACAAGATTTTCATGCGTTGTTGGGTTTAATGCTCACCGTCGATCCAAATCGGAGATTGCAAGATATAGCGCAAGTAAAACAAGCATTAATCTCTATTCTGCTGTAATTTAAAATGACTCAGAACTTTGTTTCATATTTAGACAAACAAGCGGATTTTTCTTAAAAAAGGCTTGTCAGTTGAGGGTGATCTCTATAATATACACAGCCATCGGGGGCGTGGCGAAATTGGTAGACGCACTGGATTTAGGTTCCAGCGCCGCAAGGTGTAAGAGTTCGAGTCTCTTCGCCCCCACCATCTAAACAGTTTTACATTGTATATAACTGTATTAGATATTAGAGGATTGGTGTAATGGTAGCATGACGGTCTCCAAAACCGTTCGTCAAGGTTCGAGTCCTTGATCCTCTGCCAGATATTTTGATTGTAGTAAATTTCAATATTCTGTATTTAGGCAGTTTATTGGGGGCGTGGCGAAATTGGTAGACGCACTGGATTTAGGTTCCAGCGCCGCAAGGTGTAAGAGTTCGAGTCTCTTCGCCCCCACCATATTTAAGGCAGACCGAAGCGTCTGTCTTTTTTTATGCTTAATTTTTGTCTGCGTACATCTGTTGTTGCATGCTGTTATGGTCATAAGCCAAAAGCAATAAACCAAAAGAAGTAAGCCAAAACAGTAGGGATCAGAATAGAGTGCTGTCATTTAGAATAAATGATTTGTAGTCAATATGGGGCTAAATAAAAGAAAAGGCATTCCGTTTCAGAAATGCCTTTATACGATGTTTACCATAATGCGCATTGCTTCAGTCGAAACTGAAAATATTATTTTAAAACTTTGATACTAGACGACTGTAATACTAGAAGGTTTTGATAGTAGATTTTGGAGATTAAGCTTTTAAATGATCTTCAAACTCTTCACCCAACTGCATCGCCAAAGAATTTCCAGAAAGGTCGCAGGTGACTAAACCGTATTCTTTTTTAAAACTAAAGGTAAAACCTCGATCATCGGCTAAGTTTCTCACTGAATAACCAAGTTTTTCTAACCAAATTCTAAAGGCAATTAAATTTTTAGCTTTTACCACTTTTTTCACGGCAAAACTCCTTTTAAATAATCTCTAAAATACATAGGGATTCTATGCGCTATTTTAAAGGGCTAAATGCTTATCTAAACAGCATTTATGGCGAGCTTGATGTAACAAATCATGTCGCATGGTCGCGTTAAGGCGCTGCCTTGATTAGACCTTCTGGTTAAAATTGATCTTTGAGTTGGCGAATATGTGCGAGTTCTTCACTATTTTGCACTCTTAAAAATGGATTCGTCGCGCGTTCCAGTGCAATGCTACTCGGTAAGGTAATTTGTGCCTGTTGTTGTAATTGCTGTACTTGCGCAAAGCGTTGTTGTAGTGCGCTATTATCTGGATCAAGATGTATAGCAAACATGGCGTTGGATAGGGTGTATTCGTGGCTACAATATACCAAGGTATCTGCTGGCAGTGCTGCAAGCTGTTGTAAGGATTGATACATCTGTTGTGCAGTTCCTTCAAAAATCCGACCACAGCCCATGGCAAATAGTGTATCGCCACAAAATAAACTCTGTATGCCTTTAGCATAAAAGGCAATATGCCCCAGTGTATGTCCAGGGATGCTGAGAACATCAACTTTTAGATCATGAAAATAAATCTGAGCATCTTGTTGTACAGGGTGAGTGATAAAAGGAATTTTATGTTGTTCTAATGCTGGACCATATACTGCAATTGAGCGAGTTTTGAGTAATTCAGGTGCGCCACCAACATGGTCTTTATGCCAGTGTGTTAGCCAAATCTGTGAGATATGTAGATGGTGTTGTTGACAATAATCTTCAACGAGCGTGGCTTCAGTAGGATCAATCACCACAACATCCTGACTAGGACAATGCTCCACCAGCCATATGTAGTTTTTAAGTGCATTTTTGACATCAATCACGTGGACTTTATAAGACATCCCTTTACTCCTGATCATACTGTGGCAGATTGCTGCATGAGAACATGTACTGTGTCTAGCCAAAAAAAGTATTTCATTATATACCGCATCTGAGTAGCTATGTATTGGCTCAGCCACGATCTTGGTGTAGTACTTTTCTTTTAAGCTTTAATACGCAGTAAGTTTGTCTTTTTATGTACATTTTTAAAATTTATATACACTATAAAAATGATGTTTAATGACATCGTTAATTTTTCTAGATTATGTTGTAATCTTGCGTGTGAACATGGTGAAATGCTATTTAAGCTCATGCTTATTTTGGCGTATAAGCTATATATGTACAGCATTTGAGTTTTTTCTCAGCAAATGTTTTTTCTATTTGTTTAATATTTCATCGCTTGTGCAGGATCGCTTAAACTTTGTTGTCTAAGTTTAATCTCGCTATGTTACGATCTATATTAGTGCGATATGTCTTTAAAAGTGTTCTATATTGGTGCGTTTTTAAAGGTATATGGAATTAGTATTTTATATTTTGATGATAGTTTTTTGGCATTCAATCATGTGTCAAACAACAACGTCATCGACCAGCAACAGCCTGATGTCTGACATCAACAGACATCAGGCTGTTGCCATGCTGAGATCAAAATAAATTGCAGTGATGCAGCTCTATTGCGATGCGGCGTAATAAAAAATGGTAGGAATTCTTAAGCCTTGATCTAAGGATTGAGGAAAAAGGTAACAAAGTATCTGGCGTCTTTTGTTGACGCATGATCAAAAAATGAATGAGCAGGACTAATCAAATGACCCTTTCTTATAGTAACGAAACTAACGGTGCATGGCGTACCTATTTAGAGCAAATCGATCGTGTTGCGCCATATCTTAGCCATTTATCTAATTATATTGACACTTTGAAGCGTCCCAAGCGTGCCTTAATTGTGGATGTACCCATTGTGATGGATGATGGTACGATTCAGCACTTTGAAGGGTATCGTGTACAGCACAATTTATCACGTGGTCCAGGTAAGGGCGGGATTCGTTTCCACCCTGATGTGGAACTCAATGAAGTTATGGCTCTTTCGGCTTGGATGACCATTAAAACCGCTGTGGTTAATTTACCCTTTGGTGGTGCCAAAGGTGGTGTACGTGTTGATCCACGTAAACTTTCTACCCGTGAGTTAGAGCGTTTAACACGTCGTTATACCAGTGAAATTAGTTCTATTATTGGACCACAAAAAGATATTCCAGCACCAGATGTAGGCACCAATGCCAATATTATGGCGTGGATGATGGACACTTATTCCACCACTGAAGGACATACCATTACCGGTGTAGTTACCGGTAAGCCTGTTAATTTAGGGGGGTCTTTGGGACGTGTGAAAGCAACGGGGCGTGGTGTCTATATTACTGGACGTCATGTTGCACAAAAAATCGGTCTAGATATTCCTGGTGCGCGTGTTGCTGTACAAGGTTTTGGGAATGTGGGCAGTGAAGCTGCTTTATTATTTGTGGAAGCCAATGCCAAAGTCACGCATGTACAAGATCACTCTGGAAGCATTGCCAATGCTGAAGGCATAGATGTTGTGGCATTGATTGACTACTTAAAAACGCATGATGGTGTTGCAGGTTTTACTGGTGCAACCGCAATTGATAATGAGCAGTTCTGGGAAGCCGATATTGATATTTTAATTCCAGCGGCTTTAGAAGGGCAGATTACCGTTGAACGTGCTGAAAAATTAAAAGCGCGTTTGGTGCTTGAAGGTGCCAATGGTCCGACTTATCCAGATGCGGATGATATGTTAAATAAACGCGGCATTACCATTGTACCGGATGTTATTTGTAATGCTGGTGGTGTAACTGTGAGTTATTTCGAATGGGTACAAGATATGGCGAGTTATTTCTGGAGTGAAGAGGAAATTAATGAGCGTCTAGATAAACTTCTCACCAAGGCGATGGATGATGTTTGGCAATCTGCTGCACAGCATGATTGTACACTGCGTACAGCGGCATATATTTTAGCGTGTGAACGTATTTTAATTGCACGTTCTGAACGTGGGATTTTCCCAGGTTAAGCTGTTATTGAGATGTTTCTCTCTGGAAAACGCACGCTATTTGGCGTGCGTTTTGATATGGTTTGATCGCGTATTTGCGGATCTAAGAGGGTTCACTTCAGTTCGAACAATAACGAGTTTAGCATAGAGTTTGTATAAAAACTAAACATGGTAAATAGTTATCATTTGCAATACCATTAAGTAGACCTTTATAAACTGTGGGTGACTTGGGTTTAATATTTAATTTAACTTATTAATATGAAAATATTTTTTAATTTGCCTATACATAATTTAACAATACTTTTAAAATAAAATTACACTTCATCGCTAATACAATTGCCGTAGATAGTAAAGCAGCAAGTATATTTCTAAAGGTACTTGGTTTTTTACTGATTTATGGCGTGCGCAATGAAGACAATAAATATCTCATGAAATAGGCTTATATATGGATACCATCACTCATCAACAGCGTGAAGGGATCGGGTTAAAGCTATTTAGAATCGTCTTTATAGTCATTAGTTTGATCATCGCGTTATTCTTAATACCGAAAGGTTTCAAGCTGTATCAGCTTGGCGGGACATCATATTATCTTATCGCTGGTATTGCCTATTTGCTGATAGCATTACTCTATGCAATACGCCATAAAACAGCTTTGGTACTGAGTTGCCTGTGTTATTTAGGCACCATCATTTGGGCATTTTATGAAGTCCGTGCTTTTGATTATTGGCAGTTAGTAGCACGTTTGGTGGTACCCACTATTCTTTGGGTCTTGAGCTTATGGTTAAGCCGTAGTTTAAAATCACAGCAACGGTTTACCGGTATTGCCAATCTTGTGGGGGTGGCTGGATTCTTAGGTTTAGTGGCGACATTTGTGGCAGCATTTTTCCCGCATGGTGTTATTCGGAACCAATTGGATATTCAACAAAAACCAGAATTGGCCAAAGTGAATCCCGCCAATCCAGAAAACTGGGAATATTTTGGTCGCAATAGTAACAGTACACGCTTTGCACCGTTTACCGATATTACCCCAGAAAATGTTAAAGATTTGCAGGTTGCATGGACATATCGTACAGGTCGTCCAACTGAAATTGGGGTGGATGAAAATACCCCGATTCAAATTGGCGACGTGTTGTATTCATGTACTCCAACCAATATTATTACTGCGATTGATGCAGATAGCGGGAAAGCTTTATGGACTTTTGATCCTAAAGCACGTACCGAAGAGCATGTGACGTGTCGTGGCGTAGCTTATCATGATGCAGATCGTGCTGCTGGTGTCACCGCAAACCAAACCGCAAATCAAACCGTGAGCAATACAACAGAAACGTTGAGTCAATCCGCTGCGAAAGTTTGTCGTCAGCGTATTTTGACCTCGACCGTGGATGGGCGTTTAATCGCTTTGGATGCCAAAACCGGTAAATTATGTCCTGATTTCGGTCATGCTGGACAGGTTGATGTATTACGTGACATGGGACCTACAGAACAGTCTAAACGTTATCACCCAACTGCAACCCCTGTCATTGTTGGTCATGTTGCCTTAATTGGTGGTTGGGTACGCGATATTGTACATGGTGAACCTTCTGGTGTGGTACGTGCCTACGATGTGACCACTGGTCATTTGGCATGGGCATGGGATGTGGGGAATCCTGAAAATTCGGGTGTACCGACTGATGGTAAGACCTTTACATTGGAAACCCCCAATGTTTGGGCTGTGCCAAGTTTTGATACCGATTTAAACTTGGTTTATTTACCGACAGGCAATGGACCACCAGATTACTGGGGCGGAGATCGTAATGCGGCCAAAGAAAAATTTGGCTCAGCCATTGTGGCCGTCGATGCCGATACGGGTAAAACCCGTTGGGTATTCCAAACGGTACACCACGATGTGTGGGATTATGATGTCCCTTCACAGCCTATTTTACATGACATCACCAATGCCGAAGGCAAAACCGTTCCAGCATTGATTCAAACCACCAAAACAGGTCAAATCTTTGTGCTAGACCGTCGTACGGGTGAACCTGTGATGCCGGTTGAGGAGCGTGCAGTGCCGACTTCACCACATTCACAGGGTGAAAAACTTGCACCAACACAGCCGTTTTCTGTGGGTATGCCATCAATTGGTGTGGAAGACCTAAAAGAAACAGACATGTGGGGTATGAGCACCTTTGATCAATTGATGTGTCGTATTGACTTTAAAGACTCTGTTTATACTGGTATGTATACGCCACCGAGTGAGAAATCTTATATTGAATGGCCTGGCTTATTGGGCGGCATGAATTGGGGGGGGGCAGCGATTGATGAGTCGACCAATTTGATGTATGTCAATGATATGCGTATGCCAATTCGCATGCGTTTGGTGAAACAAGAAGAAGCTAAACAGTATAAAGTCTCTACAGATGAAGTCCCTGGCTTTATGGGAACGATTCGCCCCCAAATTGCGGGTATTTATGGCGGTGTGAAAATTGATATTTTACAATCACCTTTGGGTGTACCGTGTAATAAACCGCCTTTTGGTACCATGAGTGCTATCGATCTCAACAGTAAAAAAATGTTGTGGCAAGTGCCGATGGGTACAGTCAAAGATAGTGGTCCTTTGGGCATCAAAACACACTTACCTATTCCTGTGGGCATGCCGACCTTAGGTGGTCCTACTGCAACAGCATCAGGTTTGGTATTCTTTGCGGGTACACAAGATTATTACTTACGTGCGATGGATGCACGTACAGGTAAGGAATTGTGGAAAGCACGTTTACCAGTCGGTGTCGTGTCTGCACCTTTGGTGTATAAGTCACCCAAAACGGGTAAACAGTATGTGGTGGTTTCTGCGGGGGGTGTCAGTCACTCTAAAGACTTAGGAGATTATATTATTGCCTATGCTTTGCCTGATCATAAATAACGCATTGTCATCTGATTGAGTTTAATTTCAATCTAAAACTGCTCCCAAATGAGGAGCAGTTTTTTTTGGTCTAATGGGCATAATACATACGGTTTAAGTCATGCGGTGGATTAAAGATAGGTCGCACCTTCGTCGTAATTCAAGGTAGATTGGACGCTGAAACCGGGGTAATAAGTAGACCATGTAATAGGGTGTGGAGCGCATGTTCTATCGCATGCTCACCTACTTTTTCTGGCAGCAACAAGCGATTCATGTGTAATAAGGCAAGACCATGTAGCTGTGCCCAACAAGCAGTTGCTTGTCCTTGTACATCATGTTGGCGAATGATGCCGGATTGTTGACCGCGTTCTAAGAGTTTAAGCACAATCATTAACGGTGAAAGTGCGCGTTCATTTAAATGAACACGATTGGTATGCTCATCTATAGCACTAAACATTAAACGATATAAAGCAGGATTTTCTCGTGCAAATTGTAAATAATGCTGTGCCAATATTAAAATTTCTGTACTGAGTGTTGCCCCAGTTTTGATCTGTGCAGTACTCAGCTGCTGGTATAAACGATCAAAACCAAGCAGTGCGATTTCAGCCAGTAAAGCTGATTTATCTTGAAAATGCTTATAAGGCGCTGCATGGCTTACACCTGCACGACGGGCAACTTCTCTTAAGGTAAAGTCCCAGCTGTTTCCTTCATGCAACATCTCTAAGGTAGTGGTAATAATGGCATTTTTTAAATCACCATGATGATAAGCACGTTCCTGTTGATTGGCCATGGGTTACCTCATAAGACTTCAAATCAAATAAAATTTTAAACCAATGTTGACACTGTAAACTTTCTGTATAAAATGAAAGCAATAAATGATTACAGTGTCAACATTGGAGTTTAGCATGCAAGACAATACTTCAACCAGCCATCAGCCTGCCTTGCAGCAAATTTTACAGATGCAGCGCGATGCCTTTATTGCGGAAGGCGCGCCAACCTTGCTGCAGCGCCGTCGAGACTTAAGAAAATTACGCCAAGCGGTATTGGCAAAAAAACATGAGATTAGTCAAGCCATTTGTGCAGATTTTGGTCATCGCTCAGAACATGAAACATTGATCATGGAAGTGATGGTTTTGGTGATGGGCATTGATTATTTATATCAAAATTTAAGACGTTTTATGCGTGCATCGCCACGTAAAGTGGCTTTGGCGATGCGTTTTGGTCGTGCACGTGTTGAATATCAACCTTTGGGGGTGATTGGTATTATGTCGCCGTGGAATTATCCTTTTTCTTTGGCGCTGATGCCTTTGGCAACGGCGTTGGCAGCGGGGAATCGCGCTATGATTAAACCCTCTGAATTTACCCCACGCACCAGTGCAGTATTACAAACGCTTTTAGCAGAGATTTTTACAGAAAAACAAGTGGCTGTTGTACAAGGTGATCACAATGTTGGACAAGCTTTTTCCAGTTTAGCCTTCGATCATTTACTCTTTACCGGCAGTACTTCGGTGGGGCGTGCGGTGATGCGTGCAGCCAGTGAAAACTTGGTTGGCGTGACTTTAGAATTGGGGGGTAAGTCTCCTGTTCTGATCTCGAAAGATCAAGATCTAAACCGCGTTGCGACGGCGATTGCCTATGGCAAATTGGCAAATGCAGGGCAAACCTGTGTCGCACCTGACTATGTGTTATTACCAGAACAAGACGTCGATGCCTTTGTTAAAGCCTTTGATCATGCAACACGACAATTGTATCCGCAGGGTCCAAGTAGTATTGACTATACTTCGATTATTAATGCACAACATCATCAACGTTTACAACAGTTGCTAGACGGTGCCAAAGCGCAAGGCGCACATATTTTACAGGTGGGCATTCGTCCGCATGAAGCAGAGCAACGTATAAATACCATTGCCCCGACACTGGTTTTAGAGGCTGATGAGCAGATGCAGATTATGCAAGATGAAATCTTTGGTCCCATTCTGCCGATTAAGCGCTATGCACATATTGATGAAGCAATCGCTTATATTAACCGTAAACCCAGACCACTGGCATTATATTATTTTGGTCATGATAAACAGGAAAAATCTAAAGTATTATCGCAGACGACTTCTGGTAATGTGACGGTCAATGGTACCTTAACGCATTATGCACAAGAGGATTTACCTTTTGGCGGTGTTGGTAGTAGTGGTTTAGGTGCTTACCATGGTATTGAAGGTTTTCGGCGTTTAAGTCATGCCAAAGGTATTTTTGAACAAGGTCGTTGGCATACTGCTAGCTTGTTGCGTGCACCCTTTGGACGGATTGCCGATATTATCTTAAAAGTCTTTTTAAAATAATCAAACTGTACTGAATATTGCGCGAATAAACGTTCGCGTACCGGTATTTTATATAAAAATGGCTTAATATATTAATTTATATTAACGATGCTGTGCATTTCACGTTTATAATTTAAAGTCACTGAGAGGCTTAAAATCAATAACTGATTTTAAGCTATCGTGAGGGCTCATATCAATTCCAGCCCAATGAATATTAAATGATTGGATCAATGATTCGCGTAACGATTGGATCAGCAATTGGAGCAATGGTTGAATCATCTACGCTAGCGCTCACCGAGACCCAAGCGCAATTTTGTTGAGCAAAGATTGTTGATCAACAAATTTTGATTAAAGATATCTGCTTTTATTGATAATGGGTTGCGCCATTTATTGTACTCATTGCAGTTTAATATTCTCTCACGTCTCAATCGCTTATTTATTCTGTTGGTGCTTCCTATTCGAAACATCACGATTATCCAGCATAAGGATGCAACGTGAAATCAAATCAGCTGTATAAATTACCATTCAAACCGGTATTATTGACCAGTATTATATTTCAGGTCATGACACTATCTGCATTCGCAGAGCCTCTCGAATTACCTATTATTCAAATTCATGCCGTACCGACCCACCAAGATTTATTAACCACACCAGCATCTGTGCAAAAAATAGTAAATGATAAGGCACAACAGCAAAGCAATGTTAATTTGTCAGAACAGTTGCAAGGCATTGCTGGTTTGCAAGTCAATAATCGCGAAAACTATGCACAAGACTTGCAAATTTCCATGCGTGGATTTGGTGCTAGATCAACTTTTGGCGTGCGGGGGATTCGTTTATATGTTGATGGTATTCCAGCCACCATGCCAGATGGTCAGGGGCAAAGTTCGAATATTGACCTCAATAGCCTGCGTCAGTTAGAAGTCTTGAGTGGACCTTTTTCTTCGATTTATGGGAACTCATCTGGTGGTACGATCTTAACCCAAACCCAAGAAGGACAAGGTCGCGATAGCCTACAACTGGGTTATGTGGGCGGTAGTCACGGCAAACAACAGCTCAATGTGCAATTACAAGGCGGGTCCGATCAAGCGAGTCAACCTGCTTATGTAATTAGCTCTTCTTATTTTGATACAGATGGTTATCGTGAACATAGTGCTGCAAGAAAAGCCTTACACAATGCAAAATTGACTTGGAACTTAGATGATGGCAGTAAAATAAACTGGGTATTGAATCATGTAGATATTCGTGCCGACGATGCAGCTGGGCTGAGTCGCGCAGATTGGAAAGCAGATCGCAAACAACAAGCAAGTACTTTAAAAGCATTTGACGTTCGTAAAACTATTTTACAAACTCAAACGGGTCTAACGTGGACTAAACCGATTGATGCCCATAATGAGCTGTATAGCATGGCTTATTTGGGTAACCGACAGGTACAACAATACCAGTCTATTCCGCAAAAACCGCAATTAAACCCGCGTCATGCTGGTGGGGTAATCGATTTTGATCGCAATTATTATGGCGTAGATTTACGTTGGAAAAATACCGATTGGCTGCCCAATACCACGATCATTGCAGGCTTAGCCTATGATGCCATGCAGGAAGATCGCAAAGGCTATGAAAACTTTGATGCTGATGGGCATTATGGTGTGAAAGGTCAATTACGCCGTGATGAAAAAAATACCCTATGGAATTTAGACCCCTATGTACAAGCATCATGGCAGTTTTTGCCAGCTTGGCATTTCAATGCGGGTCTGCGTTATAGTAATGTCCATTATAAATCTGCGGATCATTATATTCGAGCTGGCAATGGCGATGACAGTGGTCGACAAAGCTATGATAAGGTTTTACCTTCAGTGGCATTGGGCTGGAATATCTTACCGTCCTTGTATAGTTACATCAGTTATGCCCAAGGTTTTGAAACACCAACCTTTACTGAAATGGCTTATCCTACGGTTGGTAGCTCTGGTATGAATTTTGATTTACAAGCATCATCCAGTGATACTTATGAATGGGGATTAAAATCCCAAAACCCTTATGGTTTATTTACAGCTGCAGTATTCCAGACCAATACTAAAAATGACATTGTTCCCGATGACGCCAATGCTGGGCGTAGTACTTTCCGCAATGCTGATAAAACCTTACGTCAAGGGGTAGAGCTAACTTGGCAAAAAGACGTATGGCAGGATTTAAAGCTGCGTACCAGTTATAGTTATCTTGATGCAACTTTTGCTGCTGATATTCCTGCTACTAATAGTAAAGCATTGATTACAAAAGGCACTTATATTCCTGGTATTGCCAAGAACCAAGCCTTTGCCAGTGTGGCGTGGCAACCGCAACAGGGAATACAGGCGGGTTTAGATATCCGTTATATGGATAAACTTTTTGTAGATGATATGAATTCTGATCAAGCGCCTAGTTATACTGTTGCAGGTGCTTATGTGGGGTATGTCTGGCGTAATCAAGATTGGACGCTCAATAGTTTTGCGCGTGTTGATAATCTGTTTGACAAAGATTATGTGGGCTCAGTTATTGTAAATGATGGCAATCAACGTTTTTTTGAGCCTGCCGATGGTCGTAATGTCAGCTTAGGTCTGAGTATTCGCCGTGCATTTTAAGAATGCTATAGGGCTGATAGCTTATGAATGTCATGCTATTTTGTGATCTAAACCCGTATTTATATCTATAGCCTTGGTCCGTGAATGGGTGATCTGATTGAACCCTCACGGACTTTGCTCAAAATTTGTAAGACTGTTGTATTTGAAAGCAAGACTGCTATAGATGAGAAAAGCATTGACAACTGCCTTGGCTCTTTTGTACTTTGCGCTGCTGTAATTTCTTTTTTCTAAGTGTATGAGTGAGCGATGGCATTATTGGCTGTTAATGCGATCGATGGCTGTGCTGATATCTTGAGACTGTGTCATGAATTCTTTATTAATGGCTTATATCTTGCTGGCGATTGCGATTGTGTCAGAGGTGATCGGTTCGACTTTTTTGGTCAAGTCCGATAGTTTTACCAAGCTGGTGCCATCTTTGATTGTGGTCATTTGTTTTTGTATTGCTTTTTATTTACTGTCACAAGTCGTGAAGGTGATTCCTCTGGGTATTGCCTATGCCATTTGGGCTGGAGTCGGGATTATCCTAACCGCCATTATTGGATTTTTTGTTTTTAAACAAAGTCTCGATTTTGCTGCTCTGTGCGGTATCGCCTTAATTATTTGTGGTGTCGTGGTAATTAATTTATTTTCGAGTACAGCAGGGCATTAAATAGATGTTGAGTATATTATTGCCTTACTTGGTCGCTATTACGCTATTGACCATCACCCCAGGTCTAGATACCACGCTCATTCTTAGAACAGCTGCATTAGAAAGTAAAGGTGATGCATTAAAAGCTGCCATGGGAATTAATCTGGGCTGTATGGTCTGGGGCTTGCTGGTTGCAGTGGGCTTGGGTGCTATTTTGGCCAGCTCTGCATTGGCTTTTGTGGTATTAAAATATTTGGGCGCAGCATATTTGGCATGGTTGGGATTGCAATGTATTTTAAAACCACGTCATCATTTGCGGGGAGATCAGCCAGTCACGCATCAGGAAAATTGGTGGCTTAAAGGGTTCTATACCAATATATTAAATCCCAAAGTGGGATTATTTTACCTGTCTTTTTTACCGCAGTTTATCCCAGCACAGCATGCAGTATTTATGTGGACGATGGGTTTGGTGTTTATCCATATTGTACTGAGTATCATCTGGGCATTTTGTCTCATTGCCTTAACACAACCTTTGGCACAATATTTAAAACAAAGTGCAGTGATTCGTAGGCTAGACCGTATCAGTGGTGTAATTTTTATTGGTTTTGCACTTAAGCTCATTGGCACTAAACTTAATCCTTAGGTGGACAGTATCGCACTGCTATTTTAAGGAATAGTTCCATTATTCAGCAAACCATTGCAACAAGAGGTTAATGCCTGTGCCAATTGGTTTTGCTTGTACTATGCCAATGAGTGTACCGTGCAGATTAATGCAATGACGTTTTATATATTGTGTTGATGATTACGGCGTAGTTGCAGTATATAAAGGCACGCTAAGTTGTTGTATAAAGCGTTGTTCAATAAGATCGATATAATCTAGATCACGGTTGAGGCGGAACATTAAAATTGCTCCCTCATAATCAGCAATGGCCATTTTTGCCAATCGTTCAGCTTCTACTGGGGGATAATGCGCTGTATATAAGTGCAACATGGCTGTTTGCCAATCGGCAAAAAACTGTTGTATAGGTGCTAATAATGCTGGCATTGCATAAAGTGCTTCAATGGAAATAATAGCCATTAAGCAACCTTTTTCGCCCTGACTAAAAAAGATTTTGGCGTAGTGATGCATCTCTTGGAAACGTTGCAGTGATGAGCGTTGTTTTTGCTCAGCAATTGCAAAGACTGTGGTGGCTAAGTGTTGATGTAAGCTGTTTAGAATATCGCTGATTAAATCTTGTTTATTACGATAATAATAATAAAATGCGCCCTTGCTTAAACCACACGCCTCTGCCAGCATTTGCATACTGGTACCATGATAGCCATGTTGCTTAAAACATAGCGCGCATTTTTGGATAATTTGCTCTTGGGTTAGTTTGGCTGGGCGCATAATATGGGTTACAGCTTATCAAAATAAAAGATTATAAAGTTAAAAACTAGTTTACAGCGAGTTCGCTTATAGAGAACTGGTTTATAGGCATCAGGGCTAGAAACCAGTGAATAGAAAGCTAACGCATAGAAACTAGCGCATCGCACACTGCGGCTTGGGCTGTTTAGCAATGACATCGCGCAATGTACCGAGTATTTGCGCCCAGAGCAAGTGAGCATCTTTACGAAAGTATCCCATATGACCAATGTGTTTTAGTTTAAATTGTGCGGGTTGAATATCGAGGCATTGTACCTTTGCTTGACGATAATATTTGGCAAAGGCATTTCTCGATTTTGCCATTGCCCATTCATCATCACTGGCGGTCAATGCAAAGATTGGCATTTTGACTTGTGCAAATTGCTGTTGTAACTGCTGTCCACGGATGGGGTCATTAAAAAAATATTCAGAACTTTTACACCATTGGCGCCACTGTTTATAAACATCCAAGGGGAGATCGGCGCCCATATTGAGCTTGCTCCATGCAATATAACCATCTTTGGCAGCCATCAGCGGAAAGACCATATTCCAGAACACATTGACTTTCATTCGTTCTGGCCAGGGCATATAACCAGCCCAGCCCACACCCGTGCCCAAGGTATAATAGGCACTGATTTTATCATGATTCGGACAGAGTCCTAGCGCTTGTCCGCCATATGAATGTCCGATGATAAAAAGTGGAATATCTTTACCATAAAAATAATCAATTGCCGCAGCTAAATCTAATTTCCCCCAATCTAAATAATCCATTTTAAAATTTTTCAATGTTGCTGGTGCGGACAGTCCAATACCACGATAATCAAAAGTGAGCACATCAAAACCTTGCTGACGAGCATATTCAGCAAAACGACGATAAAACTGTTGTGGCACACCGGTTGCACTGGCAATAATTAAACGTGCTTGGCACGGTGTTGCACTGGGATAATAAAGCGCCTGTAAGGGATAAGCATCTGCCGCATAAAATTGGCATGACTGTACAGATGAATCAGTTGCGGTGGAGTCAGAATTTTGCATATAAAGTCCTTTGCTTTTTGTTGTTCAGGCTTTTGAGGCTGACGCTATAGTTGATCTACTGCTGTATATGCTTTATATGCTGTAGTAGATATAGTCTGTGCTGTAGATATTTTTACTGCTTAGTATCTCGATTGTGGGTTATCGTTAGCGCCCTTGAAAGAGCGGCGCACGCTTTTCTAACATGGCCATAACACCTTCTTGCGCATCTTGTGATTGAAATAACGGCAAGATACTTTGATCAAGTGCGGCATAAGCGGCATCTGGTCCTTGTGCCAGCGCTTGCTGTGCTGAATGCAGTAATGCACGTACCGCCAGAGGAGCAGCGTGGCTAATTTCTGCGGCAATTTGTAAAGCACGTTGTAATTGCTGACCTTTTGCAACGACTTCAGAGACTAGATTGAGTGACCATGCTGTCTGCGCATCAAAATTTTTACCTGTAAGCAAGTAGGGCATGGCTTTTTGCCAACCGGCAGCTTGTACAAAACGGACCGTAGCACCGCCAAAAGGCATAATGCCACGTAACACCTCCATTTGTGAAAAGTTACAATCATCACTGGCAATGGCCACATCTGCATTGAGCATCAGTTCAATGCCTGCGGTATAGCAGGTGCCTTGCACAGCAACGACCACGGGTTTAGAGCGTTGTAGCCCAGATGTACCCCATGGGTTAATCTGTTCGGCTGAAAACTGGAAGATACCAGTTGAAATTTTGTCTTGCAATTCAAGTAAATCTAGACCAGCACTAAAGTGCTCACCATGTGCAAAAATCACAGCACAACGTAATTCGGGATCACGCTCATAATGGGTTAATGCTTGAGATAAGCTTAGAATCATATGGCTATCAAAAGCATTGCGTTTTGCAGCACGATCTAATCCAATACAAAAAATATGATCACGTGTTTCAGTCGTGACTTGACCAATTTGTGTCATGCATAGGCTCCTTGCATACAAGCGTTGTGATAGATTATGTTTTTAAACGATCATTTAAAAATTGTCAATTTTTGAATCGTTATCATGCGTGAACTGTACAGACACAAGGCGGATTGGCATATGAGGTGCCGCAGACTGTAAAGCATGATGTTGATGATCATGTGCGTGATTGGTGCTTAAATGACGATTTAAAGCCAAGCATCACCAGAAAATGTTATTTTTTATTTAAAAAGTTTATATCCATGATAATTATTTTATAAAATAGCTGAACTATATTTTGCACTAGATTTGCTGTGTTATGACACAGTATTCTTAAGGTTATACAGGTTGTTATGTCTATTTTAAGTACATTGAGTAAAACAGTGGATAATGCCCAGAAGTTAAAAGAGCTTCATCAATATATTGAGCAAAGGGATTTACCAATCCAATCTAGAGATGAGTATCCAGCGCAAATAATAGAAATTGAAGCTTATCTTGGCACACAGCAGTATCGAGATTTTCTCAAGAAAAAGAATACAGTCAATTATTTAAGCGGCATCTTGGCTTTGCCAGCATTGATTTTTGCTCTATTTCTATTTGCTGACCGTATTTTGAGTAAATGGGCAATTGATTTGAAAGTTGCTGAAGTGAGTCAGAAGCTATTAAATTTTGCCATTGAAAATAGTGCACTGATGATTATTTATGCTCTGATATTTATTGCGACGATTATTTATTTTTACGCACTCAATCGCAAAACTGAGCAATATGAAGAGCAGGTTATTACTGCATTCTTAGCACGTACCCAACGTTAGTTGAAGTCTGTTGCTATGGTCATGTTTAGTCTATCTGGCAGTGTATAAATCAAAACATCTGCATTAAAACTGGCAAATAGCAACATCAATTAAAATAAATAACCGAGCAGTAATATATCGCTAAGTTGCAGGAGATGACTGGCGATATATTCTATATCGTTGCACTAAAAATAATATAAATGATAATACTAAAATAGTGATGATCATAAACCATATCATTTTTTGATCGCGATAAACCACTTTGGATTTGACGGTCAACAGGGCTGTACGCTGAGGTTCGACGAGTTTATCTTGTTTAATGAGCTGGCGGATTTGCTGAGGAGATAATCTGGCATGTTGTAGCATATGCAAACTTTCTAGATCTTTAATACGGTAAATAGTCTTTTGAATCAGCTGACTACTACCAAGTTGGTCAAAATAATAAAAATGTTCGCCATGTTGCCACAGGCTATAATGGTTGTCATATTGCTTGAGTTGTTGCCATGCTGCTGTTTGGGCGTCATTTAAACGATATAACACGCTAAAATATGCTTTCGCCATTGTTCTTTTATGACCTTGATAGGCGTTTTTCGTCTCTAAGTAGAGCACTTGCTGACCATCCGCATAAACCAAGGGTGCGATTTCTTTAAAGTTGCCATTTAAAAATGGGTTGTCTCTTAGTGCAATAATTTTACGTTTTTCTGCATCAAAATAAAATATGCCTGACGGACTTAAAAATAAAGTATGTTGAATATGTGCGCCATATTGAGAGATTACACGATAAGGACGGTATTTCTGCTCAAAAGCTAAATCTCTTACATAAACTTGACCTGTGTGCGGTTCAAATAAATAATTTTCTTGATGACTTTGATCAATCACCAAAACATAAATGTCGGGATTATCTTTGAGATCAAGTACAGTGTTTTGATAATACACCCGTTGCCCATCAGCCAGATAAACAGGACTGGGTCGATAGGTTCCATCCGCATATTTTTGTGGAATCTGTCTTAACGTATGAGGATTGGCATATGGAAGCACTTGGCCACGATAATAGACTGCTGTGCCATCTGTGAGTAGGTCAGTATCGAGAAGAGCATGATAATGTTGCTTTGATGCTGGTAATTTAAAAGCAGGATAATCATGAGTGACTGGTGGAGTGCCAAGATTTAAAAAATAGCGCAGGCTTTGTAAGGTTTGTTGTATGGTCGACAGGCTAGCAATTTCTTGACTTTGCGGAGCACAATACCAAGTACTTTGACCGTCAGTGATATAACCATGTGCGATTATTTTCAGTTGTTGCACATTTAGACCAGCTAAAATCTGTTGACCACAATAAACATGCTGTCGATCTGCAGCCAATTGGCGATATTTAATTCTATCACTAATTAAATGGAAGCTGTGTGCATCGGCTTGTTGTATCCAATAAGTACCACCATGTGCAATATTGGCATAGACCTTTTGCCCCTCAATATGAAATATTCCAAGCTTTTGCTGATTTGTACTATGATCATGGCTATTACTTAGCTTTGCCACCAATATAAAGCACATAACACAGCTGATCAGGATTAGTAATGTACATAGAATAATAAAAATCTTTTTTAGTTTTGTTGGGTGTTTGGACGAATTCGGCATACGGTATTTGTATCACTCTAAGATTAAATCATCCTCAAACACCTATCTTCTCACTACGGCGAATAAAATAGCGCCTTGATGTCGGGTTAATATAGGGCAGAAAGTATAATAGCATGACCGAGCTCTGTGCTATAGACTTTGCAGCCTCTCCAGAGGGTTAGGTATTTATGTGCGAAGCAACATTGTCTTGAGTATCCGCACAGTCTTAATTCATGCCACGTTAGTATGCATACCACTTTTTAGTATGCATACTGGTAGTGGATTTTAGGCTGAGTGGGTGATTTGACGAAGCTTTAAATGATTTTGGATACTCTGACTAAGTTGGTCCAAAGCGTGTGCAATATCGCTATGCCATTCAAAGGAACAGTTAATCCGTAGGAAATGCTGTTGTGATTGCAAGATATTAAATAATGGGCTTGGTGTCACGCCAATATGCTGTTCTAGTAAATCTTCATAGATTTCTATGCTATTGACATGGTCTGGCAATTTAATCCACAAAAAATAGCCACTGGCATAATTAAAAATCTCACAGCCTACAGGTAAATGCTGCTTGAGATAGAGATAAAATTGCTTCTTGTGCTTTTCTAAACTACGTCTTAGACCACGCAGATGCTTTTCATAATGATGATGCGATAAAAACTCAACCAATGCATTTTGAATGAGACTGTTTGCCGAGATGGTGCTCATTAATTGTAAATGTTGTATATGTTCAGAAAACTTACCAGCATAGACCCAACCGACTCGAAAACCAGCACCCAAAGTTTTTGAAAATGAGGAGCAATGTAAAACCAGATTTTGCTGGTCAAAATACTTCATCGGAAGTGGTTTTTTACTACCATAAAATAGCTCTTCATACACATCGTCTTCAATTAAATGAATTTGATGTTGATGTAATAATTTAGCGATTTTATATTTAATCTCATCGCTCACGGTAAAGCCAATCGGATTATGCGCATTGAGCATAAACCAGCAGACTTTAATGGGATAGGACTGAATGACCTGTTCAAATGCTTCGAGGTCAAAACCATGTTGCGGATGTTCTGGAATGGTAATCACCTTCAGCCCGAGGCGTTCTGCGGCTTGCCACGCACCATAGAAAATGGTTTGTTGTAATAAAATATAATCACCTGGCTGAGTAATTGCTTGCAAAGATAAATTGAGTGCATCTAAACAACCTGAGGTAATGACAATATCATCAGCATCGGTAGTTATGCCTTGCATACAATAACGCTGAGCAATCAGTTGGCGTAGTGCAAAATTACCAGGCGGTAAGTTTGAGCTTTGTTCATAGTTTTTTCGATTACGTGCCAATTGCCCCATAATTTGAATCAATTTACTCGGGCACAACAACTGATGATCAGGAAAGGCAGAACCTAAAGGCACAATTTGCTGATGTTGTGTCGATTTCAAATACTTAAAAACTTGTGAGTTAATTTCAATTTTAGGATTCAGTGAAACCACGCTATAAGTTTGAGGAACTTGCGTACTCAGGTGTTCTGCAACAAAATAACCCGATTTTTCCTTGGCATAGATAAGACCCTGTGCCTCAAGTTCTTGATAGGCGTTCATAACGGTCATTAAGCTATATCCAGAGCTCTGCGCTTGCTGGCGTAGGGATGGTAATTTGCTGTGAGCGGGCCAAGTACCATTATCGATTAAAAGTCGCAGGTTATGCGCTAATTGTTCTGATTTATACATAGTGGGCTAAATAATTAAAGCAAAAATTGAATCACACGCAGTCACTGCGCATTGAAAAGCATATTGAAAATATGACAGGTTAAACATAAATTTCTTGTTGACTGCAACACGGTTTATCACCGCTATGCTTTGTACCATGGAGCATTTTATTTTTTATATAATAAATACAGCTATTTATATGAAATAAAGTGCTGTACATCCCTGTACTGACATATAAGTGACGAATTGCCCTGATCGGTTTAGCATCAATACACGACTAAATGCAGCGCATTGCCCTTTTATCCTGTTATATCGATGTGATGCAATGATTATGGATAGGCCAATAATAAGAGCATTTTAAATAGACCAGCAATCAGCGCTAAGCCTAAAAAACCCGCTAACCAGAGCACGATAAACCATTGTGTTTTGTTGAGCTTGATATTGAATTTTGCCATATGTAGCCTCCTTCTCTATAAATATCAACGACATTAATGATAGCCATCATCACCAACACGGACTTTATCGCGAAAAACCCAATACGATAAAATGGTATAAGCAATAATGATTGGAATTAAAATCACCGCCCCAACCAGGGCAAATAATTGACTAGAATGTGGTGATGCCGCCTGCCAAATCGTGACGGAAGGTGGAATAATATTCGGCCATAAACTAATTACAAAACCACTAAATGCCAAGAATACCAAAGCCAATGTATAAACAAATGGTTTTAATTCTTGATGGTTTTTGCACGCTTTTAAAATGAGTCCAACAAAGAGCAACACCAATAAAGGCACAGGGCTAAAATAAAATAAATTGGGGGTAGTAAACCAACGTGCCGCAATCTCAGCATGGGTGAGTGCAGTATATAGACTCACACCCGCAAAAATAACCAATAGCGCGATTATCATTTTCGGCATGAGCTGGAACATTTTTTGCTGTAATTCATGATCTGTTTTTAAAATCAACCAACCACAGCCTAAGGTTGCATACATTACCACCACACCGAGACCCGTAAAGAGTGAGAACGGCGTTAACCAATCCAAAGCCCCACCAGCATAAATACCATTTTGAGTTTCAATACCTTGGATATAAGCACCCAAAATGACGCCTTGCATAAAGCTCGATAAAATTGAACCCCAAATAAAAGCTAAATCCCAAAGATATTTACTACGGTTGGCTTTAAAACGAAATTCAAAAGCAACGCCACGGAAAATCAGTGCCACCACCATAAGAATAATTGGCAAATATAATGCAGAAAGTACAGTGGCATAAACTAAGGGGAAGGCTGCATATAAACCCGCACCACCCAATACCATCCAAGTTTCATTTCCATCCCAAACCGGCGCAACGGTATTCATCATGACGTCACGTTCTTGCTGGTCTTTAATAAAGGGAAACATAATACCGATGCCAAGGTCAAAACCATCGAGTACGACATAAATGAGCACGCCGAGCCCGATAATACCGACCCAAATCAGAGACAAATCAATCATGGTGTTTCTCCTTGGTTGAATCATTTTGATCAAAGGGTTCATCGACCGCACTTAATGGACGCTGAGGGGTTTTAAAATGACCATGACCAGCAGGTTGTAAATCTACGGCTTCAATAAACTGTGGACCTGTCTTCATCAGTTTCAGCATATAATAAATTCCACTGCCAAATACCAAGGCATAGACCACTACAAAAATAATCAGACTTAAGCCGACTTGGTCCGCAGAGACACTATGGGATAAACCATCATGGGTCCGCATCACGCCATAGACCACCCAAGGCTGACGACCTACTTCTGTGGTGACCCAACCTGCCAATAGTGCGATATAACCCGTTGGTCCCATGCATACTGCCCAGCGATGTAACCAGCTGTTATGGTAAATTTTGCCATTTCTACGTAAATATAAGGCAAATAATGACATTGCAACCATGAGCATGCCTAGACCGACCATGACACGGAAGCTCCAAAATACAATAGCCATATTGGGGCGATCTTCAGCAGGGAAGTCTTTGAGACCAGTCACTGTGCCGTCGATACTATGGGTTAAAATCAAGCTGCCAACATTGGGGAGCGCCACTTCTAGATGATTGCGTTCATTTTCCATATCTGGCAATGCAAATAATAATAAGGGCATGCCTTCATCATGGTTGGTTTCCCAATGCCCTTCAATCGCTGCCAATTTGGCAGGTTGATGTTTTAAGGTATTTAAACCATGAAAGTCACCGACCAAAACTTGTGCGCAAGAGGTCGCAAGCACCATCCAGAGTCCCATCGAAAATGATTTTTTGACTAATTCGTCACGACGACCTTTGAGGAGATGCCAAGCTGCTGTGGCGACAACCAGTAGCGAAGAGACTAAGAATGCTGCTACTGCCATGTGAACAAAGCGGTAAGGGAAGGAGGGGTTAAAGACGATTGCCCACCAATCTGTGGGCACAATAATGCCATTTTCAAGACTAAAACCTTGTGGTGTTTGCATCCAACTGTTGGACGACAAAATCCAAAACATTGAAATACAGGTACCAATAGCAACCATCAGGGTGGCAAAGAAGTGCGCTTTGGCACTGACACGCCCCCAGCCAAATAGCATAATACCCAAAAAGCCTGCTTCTAAGAAAAATGCACTGAGCACTTCATAGGTCAGTAGTGGACCTGTAACACTGCCTGCAACACGTGAAAACTCACTCCAATTCGTCCCAAACTGATAACTCATCACCACACCAGAGACTACGCCCATACCAAAGGCAACAGCAAAGATCTTGATCCAAAATTGAAAGAGATCTTTATAGATGGGGTTTTGGCTCCTCAGCCATTTCCACTCCAACATAGCCAGAAAGCATGCTAAACCAATAGAGGTGGCTGGGAAGATAATGTGAAAAGAAACAGTAAAGGCAAACTGTATGCGTGCCAATTCTAATGCGGTTAGACCAAGATCCATATATCCTCTCCCACGATCAACGACCAAAGGGTTGTTGATTGGAAAATCAAAATAAAATCGTTTCATTGCATGATGAACATCGTGCAGCGCTGTCGTGGTTGCCGATTGATCAGATCTGCTCGCGACAAGAGCGGTGCTTCAAGACACAATCCAATGATTATTATAATAATCAACTTTCAATCTGTTTTGGTATAGATACAGTTTTTTTATTATTTTATATAACAGTTTTAGCTATGTAGATGGATCTGTTATATTTTTTTATTCACTTTCTGTCTCTATACGCATTTTGAACACTGATAGACAATACAACCATATCGTATGGCTAATGGCTTTGTTGTTGCGCGAAATGATGTGAAAGCGTGCTATAGCATGTAGATTTGATGTGTTGAATGATTTTTAGTAAATAATTATGGGTACAGAAGCAATGTTTGTGACAGCAGAATTAAATGCGATCGTTCAGATGTTTGAAGATGACCCGCCATCATCGGCATTATTGGCGCAATTACGGCTTGATTACTTAAATTTAGAAGCGAATCTATTGCGTGCCAAGGTGTTGCGAGACTTTTCTACTGAGAAATTAATTTATATCGCACAAGCACCGATTGCCCAGCAAGACTGTAATCTGGCTTATTTATTTGCGCCTTTTATTTTGGCGAACTTAAACAAGTCTGTCATTTACAGTACAACGGCAACGCCTGAGTTATTAGCGATTTTAAATCGTTATTACCAAGCAGAACAGCCAGTACAGGTCAATGTCGATGATGTTCTACAGAATTTTCATGTTTATCTTGATCTGCAGGACGCACAGCTGAGCCAAAGCGATGTGTTATTTAAAAGTTTAATCAAGGCTTTATGCCGTAGTGACTTATCAACCCTATTTTTAATCACTGATAAACAGTTTGATCGCGCTTTAATTCGTCAAATCGAAATCTTTTTGAAAATTAAGATTGTGGTGATTTATAGCCAATATCAGCAGAGTTTATTACCAGCAGCAGAAATGAATGGTCGTAAATTATTGTTTAAAAATAAGGATGATGTACATAAAGCATTGTGTAGTGATTTTGCTCATCGGAATGCGTTGTTATTCAGTCATATAGAGCGTCTAAATATGGAACAGCTCACCCGACTGATGGATGACATGTTCTATGCCGAACATATTTTTGAGCGGATTTCTGTATATAGCGAATATATGCAAACGCGTATGCAATATAGCAAAGATACTACCTAGCGTAGAGCCACGCTATTCATGTTATTTGATCCTTTCAGAGGAGTGACGTCATGTCTTTAGAGAAACAAAAATTTCCAGTGATTACTGTGGTGATTAGTATCTTGTTGGGTTGTTTGTTTTTAGGAATATTCTATTTGGCGGTGAGTAATGAACCAGACTATATGCCATCTCAGAAACATAAACAAAATAATAGTCAGGTTCAAAACACGCAATAAGGTTTTCTCCCAGCCTCATTGCATGGAAGACATCGCCCGATTGTGGGCGATGTCAGTATATCCGCATAGGCATAAAGCTGGTTTGGAATTAAGCTGTCGCTTGCTCTGGTTGAACAGGTTGTTGTTGTGCTCGCTGACGGTATTGTGCTGCACGGTGCTGATCTGACAATAAAGGACCTTGCCCAAATAGTTTTTCTCTGAGCGTCCCCTCACGATATTGTGTTGGATAAACCCCGCGACGCTGTAATTCTGGTACCACATAGTCTACAACATCACTAAAACTTTGATGTGCCAAGATATAAGCTAAGTTAAAGCCGTCGATTCCGGTTTCGGCAACCCATTCTTGTAAGCGATCAGCGATGGTACTTGCTGAACCTACCAGTACAGGACCATTTCCGCCAATACTGGTCCACTTGGCAATTTCTTCAATGGTCCAAATCCGTTCTGGATCGGCATTCACATAAGATGCCAACATCGATTGAATAGCATTGGTTTCAATATATTCTACCTGATCGGTCGATTTAAACTGTGCAAAATCTACCCCAGACCAACCAGAGGTCAGGGTCAGTCCACCATCATAACTGGCATATTTTTGATAGTCAGCAAATTTAGCTTGCGCTTTTTCATCTGTTTCATCGACTACAATAGACAGCATGGTGTAAATGAGTACCGAATGCGGCTCATGACCTTCGCGAACTAAGCGTTGTCGGATACTGTCGTTGAACTGTTTAACGGCTGCTTTGGTGGGCGCAGAAATAAATATACATTCGGCATTTTGACTGGCAAATTGTTGACCTCGACTAGATGCCCCAGCTTGATATAAAACGGGGGTACGCTGTGGTGAGGGTTCACAGAGATGAATACCTGGCACGCTAAAGTATTTACCTTCATGTTGAATTGCATGGACTTTGTTGGGGTCGGCAAAAATCCCGCGTTTTTTATCTCTGAGTACTGCATCTTGTTGCCATGAACCTTCCCAGAGCTTATATAACACCTCTAAATATTCATCAGCAATATCATAACGATGATCATGGGTGAGCTGATCTTTTTGACCTAAATTTTTGGCGCCACTCTGCAAATAAGAGGTCACGATATTCCAACCTGCACGACCTTTGGTCAAATGGTCTAATGTGCTCATACGGCGCGCAAAAGGATAGGGGTGTTCAAAGGAAATAGACGTGGTTACACCAAAGCCTAAATGTTTGGTTACCGCAGCCATAGCAGGAACAATTTGTAAAGGGTCATTGACGGGGACTTGCACTGCGCCGCTGAGCGCATGTTCCGCAGAAGCATGATAAACATCATAAATCCCCAATACATCGGCAATAAAAATGCCGTCGAATATGCCACGTTCTAAAATTTTGGCAAGATCTGTCCAGTATTCTAAGTCTTTATATTCAGTAGAACGATCTTGAGGATGACGCCACAAACCAGGGGATTGGTGCGCAATGCAATTCATTTCAAAAGCATTAAAACGAATGAGTTGAGTCATAGTCTTCGATATACATCGTTTAAGTTACAGACGATGTTATGCAATAAATACAGAAAACATTAATAAGAAAAATATGCTTGGTTAGCAGATAAAATTTTTATGAAAATATCCACTTTAGGTTTAAGAATCTTTGATATTGATATTTACAGTCGTGATTATCGTAGCGACCATTTTATGAATGAGAGTGGTGTGTGGATGAGAGCTGTTGAAAGGCTGCTATCGCGGCTTGGCGACTTTGTTTTAAATCGACGATGGGTCGAGGATAGTCCAATGGTAGATCTGCTTGATAGGCATAAGGATCATGGATGCTTTTATCATCCAAATGTGCCAGTTCAGGCAGCCATTGTCGCAGGTATGCACCTGTTGCATCAAAGCGTTGCGACTGGCTAATCGGGTTGAAAACGCGGAAGTAGGGTACGGCATCTGTTCCAGTCGATGCACACCATTGCCACCCGCCATTATTGGCAGCCAGATCACCATCCATTAAATGTTGCATAAAATAACGTTCGCCATGGCGCCAATCGATCCAGAGATTTTTGCATAAAAACATTGCACAAATCATGCGAACACGATTATGCATCCATGCTGTTGCTTTAAGTTGTCGCATACCTGCATCAACGATTGGAACACCGGTTTGTCCATTTTGCCAAGCGTGTAAATCGTCAGGCGCATCACGCCATTGTAAGGCGCGGGTTGCCGCTTTAAAGGGTTGGTGTTTGGAGACCTGTGGGTAGTCAAATAATATATGTTGATAGAACTCACGCCAGAGTAGCTCATCTAGCCAAGTTTGTTGTCCTGTGCTGTTTAAATAAAACTGACCATATGGATTAAAAATACGCTTGAGACATTGCCGGATTGATAAGATACCGATATTGAGATAAGCCGCGAGTTGGCTCGTTCCTGTTTGTGCTGGAAAATCACGTGTTTGGTCGTATCGATCTAAAGCCGTATCGATAAACTGATCTAAGCAATGTTGTGCAAAGTGTTCACCGACAGGCCAACGTGTAAGCAGTGTTTCATCGACTACATAGTCTTGCAATACATCTTCAAGTGCTTGTAGAACATTGGGAAATTTCGTGTGTTGTTGCGGGCGAATGGCTGGATAGCATTGTGGCAAAGACAGGCTGAATTGTGCATAACAATATTTTTTAAAAGCGGAGAAGACTTGATAGGCTTGTCCAGATTGATTGCGAATACTGCCTACTGGGAATAATGTCCGATCTTGATAGTATTGCCAAGCAATGTGCTGCTTGCTCAACTGTTGGCGTACCGCTAGATCACGTTTTTGTTCATTGTAGCCAAACTCCATATTACTATGCACAGCATGGATATCGTAGTGTTGACACAGCTTTACGATACACTCGGCTACTGTTTGCCAGTTTGCGCAATGTGCAACATGTAGTGGTATATTGAGCTGCTGCAACTGTTGAGCCAGATATTGAACTTGTCGTAAATAAAAATTTATTTTAACGGTCGCATCATCATGCAATTGCCATTGTTGCGGGCTGAGGATAATCAATGCGACACATGGACCCGCTTGGGTGGCATGCCATAACGCAGCATTATCTTCAATTCGCAAATCTTGTCGAAACCACATCAATTGCATGTTATTACCTCGGTCAAATGATCTTCGCGATCAGCCAGTATAATCAGCACTCAACCTAGAAGTATATTGTAGAAACTTAAATCAAAACTATGGCGACTCAGATCGATATATTATCCTGATGATTTGCTATTTCTATTTCGGCAAAATTTTCTACTTCGGAAATTTTCTGCTTCGGCAAAATTATACTTTGGCAAAAAAAATTTCTACTTTGGTAAAATAAGTTCTTAAAATCATCACGGCGGTGTCTGACCGAAGTTCATCCAATGCTTGGAGCTCGTATTGTCACTTTTTAAAAAGTGACACAAAACTTTTTCATGCGCAAAACCTGTTTAAGTACATCAACTGTTTTGATTCTTCGCAGAAACAGGACAATCTAATGCCAGTCAGGTTGCGCATGATCACAAGCTTCACGGACTCAAAATTATTATTTTAAAAATATCAAATAGGGTGTTTTTGCATCAGCATACTGCATATTGAAATGCAGGAAATAATATATTAATGCCATATAAACAGTAGATTGTCTTTAATTTTCTTTAATATATGGTGTAAAAAATAAGCTTAAAACTTTATAAAAAATATATGTTTAGAGGTTTAGTCAAAAAAAATCCCATTGTTTATAAGCAATGGGTGGAGTCTACAATATTGGTATCCAATCTGAATACCTGCGCTGTTTATTTATTGTTATGGTTATTTCAACTAAATAGAGACTAGGCTTATTAAAAACTATTTTAGAACAACTTGCCATGGCAGATTGTGTTTATTTTAGCGTTTCCGTATTATTTTTAACTTGACCAATGCGCCATTGATAGGGCGGAAGTGTGCCATTAATACTAAAATCACCGACAATTCGATCTTTAAATATCCGCGGGTTATGTGAAGCTAAAGTTCTGATATTGCGCCAATATCGATCTAAGGCGAGGTCTTTGTTGGTTGCTGAAGCACCTAAGGCATCAAATAAAATTGATGCAGCCTCTAAACCTAAATCACTGATAATACTTTGGGTTTGTGCTGTTTCTAACTCAGCAATAGCATTTTGGTCGGCTTCATATTGTTCATCTTGTTGTAAGCCTGCTTCAAAAGCACGCTGCAAAGCTTGTGCATTTTTTTCGACCAAAACATTATTGCTATAGGCTATGCCACGAATCCTGCCAACGACTTGTTGAATTTGTGGATCTTGTTTGACCAGCTGACTATTGGCATGACTATAGTTGCGGGTACGCTGTTCAACCAGCTGAGCTACATCATAATGTGCTGCCCGAGTTAATCCCGCAATAATCGCCAACTGTACTAACTGATAATATGCTGCTGAGTATTTAAAACGCACTTCATCGAGTAAGACATCTTTGGCATCGACTTCGACTTGATGAAATTTTGCAGTTCCACTCGCTGTCAAGACCTGACCAAAGCCATTCCAATCGTCGATCACCTCAACACCTGAGGCGGTCCGTGGCACTAAAATAGAGGCAGAATTTCCATCTAAATCAGTAATTCCTACATCTAACCAGTCTGCATATAAGCTCCCCGTGGTGTAATATTTTTCGCCGTTTAAATAAACTTTTCCTTCTGCATCTTGGCTTAAATGGGTACTGAAATGGTCAATAGATTGCTGTCCACCTTCGGACCAAGCACTCCCTACAGTTTGACCTTGGGCGATGCGTTGTAACCAAGTCTCACGAAAAGTGGGGGCGCGACTTAATAAAACATCTTCTGTGAACCCAAAATGTACCCGTAAGGCTTGTGGAAGGTTAGAGTCAGCTTCAGCAAGTTCAACTAAAAGCGCAAATAATTCTGGGATCGTTGCATCAAAACCTTGATAAGCTTTGGGTAAGCGCAGTCGCGTGAAGCCGCTGTCTTTTAACCACTGTATCTGTTCTGTCGGTAAAATATGTTGTTGTTCACGTTCTTTGGTTGCTGCTTTGATTTTGGCAAAAATAGGACGAAACTGCGCAGCCAATTGATCATAGCGTGCCGATGGTCCTTGCCCCCAAACGGCATCAATTTGCGTGCTTTCTGCTTGCGGACGATGCTGTAAATTGCTGAGTGTCGGTATATTGAGTGAAGTCATAAAACTACTGCCAAGTATTATAAAAATATGATAGTAACCATCTTTTTAAATACGGAAATACAGTTTTTCTGCTATTAAAATATTTTTCAGAGATAAAATTTATTCTGACTTATTTATATAAAAAAAATATTTAGCTTGCTTGAGTGACTCTGTTTAAATAAGTTTTTCAATTAGATTAGAGGTGCTTTGTGATGTGCGTGCAATCATGCTGCTTATAATACAGTCATACTGTATTAAATGATGGATATTGAAAGTGCTTCATTTTAATGAGATACATCATTTTATTGCAGTTTAAAAAATCGGGCTCTATTTTATTTATAAATAGAGGTATATTTTAATGAGATATTCGCTGTGTCAATTTTGTTCAATTTAAACATTAAAGCCGATGCAACATGGCGCATCGGCTTTTTATTTAAATTACAGCCTAAACGGCGGCAGCCCTCTTAGGTGCGATAAATCGTGCGAAAAATTAATCTCGATAATCTTGTTCACCCAATTTCCAGTAGCCTTTGCTGCTCATTCGTGATGCTGGCAATTGCTGATGGTCCAACCAGAAGTCACGCCAGCCTTTGCTCCAACGTGCTTCTCCAGCAATCCAGACTTGACCATTACCCTGGGGCAGAGCTTTGATATCTTTCATAATATGGTTGCGCATGGCACCAGTATCTGGACGAATTGCCAACGTCCGCCAGCGTGCTTGTAGCTTTGCGACAGTGTCGATTTCTTGTTTATCTAAGAGTGAGTCAATTACAAAGAATGCCGTGACTGGAAAATCAGCTGCTAAAGACTCAATAATGTTAATGGCTGCAGGTAAGGCGGTAAGATCCGCAGCAATCCATAACCACTCCGTGTCGCTTTGCAAGTTAAAACCGCCACTGCGTGGTCCAGCGATTTCTACACAGTCGCCGGGCTGACAAAAGCTTGCCCATGCCGATACCGTATTCTTCTCATGCTCTTTGCTGTGCATTACAAAATCAATACAAATAGTCGACTTCTGGTAGTCAATTGAACGGATGGTATATGCTCTTCCTTTGATACCCGGCGGGAAAATCTTAACCCAAGCGGCGGGAACTTGGACTTGTGGGTTCGACAGCCATGCACTGAGTTCTGGTCCGCCAAGCACTACACGGCGCATATGAGGTGTAATCGTGATGGCGGATAACACGATACACTGGATATGTTGTTTAGTTTGATCAACAAACATATGGTCATTCCTTAAAAAAATTGATTAATCATCTATTTTTTGGTCGATAAAGCTTGAGGGTTACGTGCAAACCAAATCACCACAATAGAAAGTGCAAAGGCGATACTGGACCATAAGAAGAAGTCATTCAAGGCGAGCATGTCTGCCTGTATGATGGTTTCTCGCCAAATGACCTGCCAACTTTGCTGTTCTGTGAGCCCTTGTGCAGTCATTTGTTGCATGGTCGTAGCCACTGCCGGGCGACTGTCCTCGAGGGAATCGACCAAAACATTTTGGTAATAACGGGAACGTTGATCCCAATAGGTTTGTGCCAAAGATGCAATTAAACTTCCTGCCATCATGCGTATAGATGTCTGTAAACCTGAAGCAGATGCGATTTTTTCTGGTGGTATGCCATTGAGAGATAATGACACCAATGGCGTTAAAAACAACCCAATACCAATACCTTGCGCTAAACAGCTTAAGGCGATCAAGCTAACATCAACTTCGGTGGTCATTGAGGTACGCCACCATGCGACCAAGGACCAGGCAATAAAAGCGAGGCTGGCAAAAATACGCGCATCGTTGCGTTGTATCCAACGACCCAGCAAAGGCGCAAGTAATATGCCAAATATTCCCATGGGTGCGGTAGCGAGTCCCGCCCAAGTGGCGGTATAGCGCATATCAATTTGCAACCAGAGTGGAATTAACACCAATGCGGCAAAGTACAAGCCAAAGCCAACCGCAACTGCAATGGTACCAATGCTAAAGTTGCGGTATTTAAACAGGGTGAGATCAACTATTGGATGCTTGTCGCCCAATTCCCAGATAACAAAGAAAATAAAACTTAAAACACAGATAATGCTGGTGGTAATAATAAATGGCGATGAAAACCAATCCAAAATACGACCACGATCTAGCGTGAGTTGTAATGTTCCGATGGCTAAAGCTAATAAAATCAAACCACGGGTATCGATGGGAAGCTTAGCCGTTGCTGTATCACGTCCTTTCAACATCATACCGGTTACCACGACCACAATAAGACCAATGGGAAGATTGACGAAGAAAATCCAAGGCCAGCTATATGCATCGGTCAACCATCCACCCAATACCGGTCCTGCAACAGGACCTGCCATATTGGTCATTGCCCACATCGATAGAGCAAATGTTCTTTTCGAGGGTGGGAAAATTGCCACTAAGAGGGCTTGACTCAGGGGCACAATTGGACCAGAAACCACACCTTGTAAAATACGAAATGCCAATAAGCTTTCGAAACTTTGTGCCATGCCACAGAGTAAAGAGGCAATGGTAAAGGCAGTAACCGACATAATAAATAATCTAAGCTGACCAAAACGCCTCGATAACCAACCCGTTAATGGAATACAAATTGAGTTGGCGATTGCAAAAAAAGTAATGGTCCATTCACCGATTTCTGGGCTGACCCCGAGATCACCAGAAATACTCGGTACAGAGACGTTGGCAATGGTAATATCTGTGACCGCCATAAAGGACGCCAAACCGATTGCGATGGCGGCGATCATGAGTGCCATGCCCGATAAGGGTTCAATCGGACGAGTTTGAGTCGTCATAAACATTTCCTCATGAGAAGACCTAGATATCCCAATGTGTCAACATCATGTTGAATGATGTGGGTTTTGCAATCTGTAAGGACTGTAGTGGGGGGGTAGACGGCGTTTTATTTTTTATCGTGGTGCTGGGGTTACAACGCGTCGTATCCACTTTGACTTCGGCAGAAAGACCAATGCGCAGTGGATATTGGGCCAATTGTTTGGGGTCGAGTTGAATGCGAACAGGAACGCGTTGTACCACCTTAATCCAGTTTCCGGTAGCATTTTGTGCCGGGAGTACGGAAAATGCCGAACCACTGCCCACCATAATGTCTTGAACTTTGCCGCGATATTTAATTTTCCGACCATAGCTGTCTATGGTGACTTCAGCTGCTTGCCCTGCACAGATACCACTGAGTTGGGTTTCTTTAAAGTTGGCATCGATCCACATTTGATCTAATGGAATAATGGACAACAATTTTTGCCCTATTGCGACTTGCTCACCCAGTTGTACGGTACGCTGTGCCACCATGCCACTGACAGGTGCAATAATATTGCTACGTTGCATATTGAGTAGGGCTTTTTCAACCCGCTCTTTGGCCAATAGGACTTCTGGGTGATGATCAATGTCTGTTCCTTGGATGTGTGCTAGCACTTGTTGTTGGGCTGCAATTGCTTGGTCGACATTGGCTTGGGCAACTTTTACTGCATCAGCGGCGTGTCGAAGCTCTTCTTTTGTAATCAAGTCTTGATCAGCCAAACCACGTCGTGCATTGAAATCTGCTTGTGCTTTTGTTAACAGTACTTTTTCTGCATGAATTTTACTATCAGATTGTTTTTGCTGGGTAAATAATGCTGTTACATTGCGGCGTATACGCGCCAGATCGGCTTGTGCAGCTGCTAGTTCAATATTGACATCGCTTTGGTCTATATCGACCAAGGCGTGACCTGCCTGTACGCGATCGGTATTGTCAACATAGATTTTTGCAATAGACCCAGTAATACGCGGGCTAATATCTACCACATGGCCATTGACATAAGCGTTATCTGTGCTTTGGCTATTTTGTCCATTCATCATGTAATAACCCGTTGCACCGATTGCTGTCAGTAGGGTGACGCCAGAAGCCAGCATCAAATTTTTTCCACGAGCAGATTGTGCCGTGCTCTTGTCGGCTTTTTCAATATCAGTCATTTTTTCTACCTAGAACTTTTCTATCTAGAACTTTTATGTCTAGAATCAACTCAATACATTTCAATGAAAGACCCAACGCCCGCCCAGTGAACGGGTCAAATTAAACTGTGCCAGTGCAATGGCATGTTCGGTTTGGATACGTTGTATTGCACGATCGAGTTGTTGTAATTCAGTACGCAGCAGCGCTTGCCGTGTGTTGAGACCTTGCTTTAAGCGTTGCGCGGCAATTTTGTGTAATTGCTGCGTTTGTTGTTGCGCTTGCTGCACCAGTACAAATTGTTGTTGTGCACTGTGAAATTGCTGCAGCGCATCACTTACTTGTTGAATGGCATTGACCAAGCTTTGGTTGTATTGCACCACCGCCAAATCATAATTGGCTAGTTCGCCTCTTAAGTTGGCACGCAAACGGTTTTGTTCAAAAATAGGTAAATTGATCGCTGGACCAATCGCCATGGTGCGACTACCTTCTCTGAATAAATAGTCCAAACCTAGGCTTTGTAAGCCCAATACCGCAGTTAGATTGATGTCTGGATAAAAACTCGCGCGTGCGGCATCGCTTTGCCGAGCTTGTGCTTCAATCAGTTGCCGTAACGCGGCAATATCTGGACGTTCTCCTAACCAGTGCAAGGGGAGGGTTGTTGCAACAGCCTGCTGAGATTTTAACTGTAGTGCTGGCTTTTGCAGTGCATCACTAAATTCAGTGCTTTGTCCTAAGAGCGCTGCAATGGCATGACGATCTTGAGCAATGTTGCGCCGTAATATTGGCAGTTGGCTATCAATGGTATTGATAGCAAGACTTGCTTCAATAACATGGTCTTGTTTTGCCAAACCAGCACGGCGTTTTTGCTGTTCGATGTTGAGCAATTCTTGTAGAATTTTGCGTTTTTCCAGTTGCTTTTGCAGTAATTGTTCAGAAATATGCCACTGTAAATAATGATTGCTAATCGCCAGTTGTAAGCTGAGCCGTACATCTTGCAGCTGTAATTCTGCCGCATCAGTTTGTAATGCTGCTGCATCCGCCAAGGCTTTATATTTACCCCAGAGATCTAAATGCCAACCAATAGTTGTGGTTAAACGACCAGAGCTACCCGTTTTACCTGCATATTTTTCTGGATAGCTGTCATGATCTGGGTAGCGATCAGCACTCATTTTCAGTTCACTACTGGCTTGTACTTGACGATCAACCTGCTTAAGATCAGTTAATGCCGCGGCACGTTCTAGACGAATTTGCGCGAGATGTACGTTAGGTGCGTAATCATCCAATGCCGTTAAAATCTCATTGAGCTGCGGATCTTGCCAAACTTGCCACCAGTGCTGGGGAGATTGAGAAGAGTTAGGATGGGTTATATCGATACGCAATTGTTTGCTTTGTAAACTACTGAGTTCAACCGGTTTAAAGCTGGAACGTAGCTGACCATCACTGGCACAACCCACTAAGATAAAGCATAACGCGACAGTTAGGCTGTAACGGCTATGCCGATGAAGAACGATCGAGCGGGATGACTTGGTCGACCGAATAAGAGTATTCATTTACTTGGTTCCTAATAAGAACTTGTTTTTATTATGTGAAAAATATAATCTTGCATATATAGACAAAGTGGTAATCAATAGTTGCGCTATATGCAATCGATGGATTTAAATTTACTGGTCGCCTTAGATGCCTTGTTGGCTGAGGGTAGTGTGACGGGGGCAGCAGAACGTTTACAGTTAAGTGTGCCTGCAATGAGCCGCACGCTAGACCGTATTCGTAAAATGATAGGTGATCCTTTATTTGTTCGTGCTGGTCGTGGCTTGGTCCCAACGCCGCGTGCAGAACAATTACGTGAACCAGTACGTTTATTGGTATTACAGGCGCAACAACTGTTGGTTAAAGAGCAGGATTTTGATGTACATGCCATGCGCCGAGTCTTTACCATTCGCGCAGATGATGGCACGGTGGTGCTATTGGCACCCTTAATCATTGAAAAAATGTCACAGTTGGCACCAATGTCTACTGTTCGATTTATTGCACAAGGTCAACAGGATGTGGTCGCTCTTAGAGAAGGTCGTATTGATTTAGATATTGGTGTTATTCAAGATTTGGGTCCAGAGATTATTCGGCAGAGTTTATTTCAAGATCGTTTTATTGCAGTTTTTCGTAGTGAAAATCCATTGACGCATAAAGCACAGCTCATAGCAGAAGATTTTGCCAATGCTCAGCATGTTACTGTTTCGCGGCGTGGTATTTTGAGTGGTCCGATAGATGTTGAGCTGGCCAAACAGGGCTTATCACGGCATATTCATGCCGTCACACATTCATTTGCAGAAGCATTATTTATTGCACGGGCAACGGATTTAGTGGCTTCTTTACCAGCACGCTTAACTTCAACGATGCGGCAAGATATGCAATGGCGCACCTTACCCTTCGATACTCCCTCAATGACAATTTCACATGCATGGCATCCACGCTTTAATGGTGACTATGCGCATAAAGTATTACGTAAAATCGTCTATGAGATTTGCCAAACAGATGCTTTTCAACACTAAGCCATCGATGCTATAGCAACATATCGTGATCGCGTAAATGGCATGTTGTGCAATCCAACTGAAATATAAATAAAATATGCGAAATATATTAAGTGTGAATATTGATATATTTTTTATATTATTGATTTTAAAAATAAAAAGCTCGGATTTCATCATGAAATCCGAGCTTGTCATTCAGCTTATGCTGATCCGCATGCTGTAACAAACATTAGCTGAATGCTTTTAAATCGAGTAATCGAAATTACTTCTGACTTTTTAACTCTTTTTTGAGTTGTTTGATTTTGCTTTCGTGTTTTGAAATTTTTTCAAGACGTGCTTTGATCTTCTGCTTCAACGATTTAACTTGCTTAGACATAATGTCACTCCTTGGTATCAGTTGCTGCCCTATATAGATAGAAAGGCAGCTGATTATGGTTGCATGATTGATGACAAAGACATTGGCGATGCCATATAAAACTCAATACAACTGATGCATTTTTACAGGTCTTTCAGAGAGATTGAAGTCATGCTTCAAGCCGCATAAAGACCGTAATCCAAAAATGTATATACATTATATATACGTTTTATTTTAAATGCAAGTTCTTAAAAATATTAGTTTTTTATGTTTTGTACGGTCGCTGTTGTCGATATGTTGTATGTACTTGCAGCATGAGTCGCCGATATGGGCTAAGGCAAAAGCGCCAAAGCAGGGCTTTGCTTTGCTGAAGCTTTAGTAAAAAAACTAAGCAGTTTGTGGCGGGCGATGTTGCTCGTCAACGTGGCTACTTGCACAGAGGATATAGAAAAAGATATAGAAGATCTGGGGGATCAAAAATCAGGAGAATCAAAGAAAATAATGGCGAACCACAGTGCATATTTTTATAAGTTTTGAGATCTCGCAATCAGAAATTGCTTCAGCTTTAGGGTAAAGGAGAGTGTGTGAGATACTCACCTTTACTTTTATTTGTTTTTAGTCTGCGTTTTTAGCACAGTCAATGGTCTAAGGCGTTGGATTGTTCTGAGGGTTTTGCTTCGGCATCGTGGTGCATCTTGACAAAATTTCGAATAAATCTACGCAGTTCACGGGCGGCACTGGTATCGAGTTCATCGCAAAGGCGAATAAATTCATCACGTTCAGCACTACTAATACGGATTAAGAGCTGACCATCTTTTTTACTGGCTTTGGTTTTTTTAGGTAAATCTGACATTGCTTATCGTTCCACCAAACAACACAAATCGCATAGGCGCCAGTGCATATAAAGTTGTTTCAATTGCAGATCTAGATGCATAGAGCTTAAAGATAGCATGTTCTGACCCATTCAAAATTTTGTTAATTGTCTCATAAGCAATGATTTTTTCCCAGCTTGATCTCATACTTGGTTCAAGTGGTTGTTTTATATTTATAGTGCTTCAAGCTCAATGTTTTAAATAATGTTGTGTTTAGTACTTTTAATTGAATTTTTACAATAAGCAAAGCAAATACTTCAAGAATGCAGTAATCCTATACGGTTCGAAACGCAATTGTGAAGTAATTAATTATAAAATGCTTTACGCAACATTGGCTCAAGCACTGTCAAATTATGCCATTTCAGCAGCAGATGTTGTTTATATGCTCATTGATGAATTAAAACAAAGCATAAATTAAAACCATAAAATACCTGCAAAAGAAAAAGATGAAACATCATATTGATGCGATTAAACAACTGATAATTAGGATTTAATGTGATGTACATCACTTTATTTTGTGTATAATGTATTTTAATTATTGTTTTTTATTTAAGTGCTTTAGGTATCACGCTAAAAAGTTTAATTGACTGTTGGTGCGTGTTTTATGGATATTTAGTGATTAGCCAAAGGTTTTGTTTTTGCAGCTCAGTTGTAACGTTCTAAAACAAACCACATCCCCAATGCGCCATTTTGCATTGTTGTTTGCTGAAAAAAGCAGATTTTCAATAAACAATAGTCACCTCAGGTGCATTGATTGAACATGAACATTTTAAAGAACAGCAAAGCTATGAAATATGAAAATTTTAAAAACCTAAATGATGATGAGTTTGATGCTGCGGTGGGTATATCCCGTGAGCTCTTTCTCTTGATGGTGAAAACACTTGACCAAGCAGAAAGTCGTAAGAAAAAGTCAGGTCGACCACATTCTTTGTGTTTAGAAGACCAAGTCTTGTTAACACTCAATTATTTTAAAAACAATAAAACCCAATCACAGCTTTCATATGAATATCATTTGGCTGAAAGTAATGTGAACCGGACGATTAGTAAGGTGGAAACTGCTTTGTCTCAGTCTGGGCAGTTTTCTATTTCATCTAGACATCAAGTGACCTTAAATAATGGGGACTCTTTAACTCAAATTTTAAAAACAAAGTTAAGTTTATATTTACATCCAACCGCGACTGATTGAACGAAACAACAGATCTATTCTATTTTCTATTTGAAATAGGGGCTGTGCATTTGATTTGATGTTTTCTCGGATATAATTTACATCGCTGTTCCAATGGTTGCGGTGGATTCAAATGTTGTGGCGATGTCATATCATCACGACTGTCTAAAAATTGCAAATCGCTGACCGAGTGACTCATCGTTTTATAGGGGATTATGTTATAATTCGCCAAAATTAACAGGGTACGTGCTCCCTCATTTGATCTGCTCCTCTAAAGCTGCCATTTATGCAGCTTTTTTAGTTTTGCTTGGTTTAACCTCGGCACGATGATGTCGTTATGCTTAGTCTGAGCAACACTGTATGGCAAATCGCTTCGCCAATATGTGCTGATTCAGCAGATATTATTGAAATATCAACATAGTTATAGCTCAACGTCCACAGGAGCTCACGATGGCTAATCCAAATTCTACACTGAATTTATGGGAACGCTTATTTAAGCTTAGCGACAATAAAACGACTGTAAAAACAGAGATTGTTGCTGGCTTCACCACTTTTTTGACCATGTGTTACATCATCATCGTCAATCCAAGCATTTTATCCATTACTGGGATGGACTTTGGCGCTGTATTTGTTGCAACCTGTTTGGCTGCTGCAATCGGCTGTTTTGTTATGGGGTTAGTCGCCAATTATCCGATAGCATTGGCGCCCGGTATGGGACTGAATGCCTATTTTACCTTTAGTGTCTGTCAGGGCATGGGGGTACCTTGGCAAACGGCATTGGCTGCAGTTTTTGTGTCGGGGCTGGTTTTTATTGCCATTAGCATGTTTAAAATTCGTGAAGCTATCGTCAATGCTATTCCGATGTCACTGAAGTTTGCAATTGGCGGTGGTATCGGCTTGTTTTTGGCCTTAGTTGCCTTAAAGAATTCTGGCATTATTGTACAAAATCAGGCAACTTTAGTCGCTCTAGGGGATATCACTGAACCGAAGGTTTTACTGGTCTTTTTGGGCTTCTTGCTGATTATGGTATTGCATCATTTTCAAGTCAAAGGTGCGATTATTATTAGTATTTTGGTATTGACCGTGATTGCAAATCTGACGGGTTTAAAAGCCTTTGAAGGTATTATTGGTCCGATTCCAAGTATAGCGCCGACTTTTTTACAGATGGATTTCAAAGGTTTATTTGAAGCCAGCCTTATGGGTGTGGTTTTTGTCTTTTTCTTAGTCGATTTATTTGATTCGACCGGAACCTTGGTAGGGGTATCGCATCGTGCAGGTTTATTGCAAGATGGTAAATTGCCCCGTTTGAAAAAAGCCCTATTTGCAGACTCTAGTGCAATTGTTGCTGGCGCGGCATTGGGAACCTCATCGACTACACCATATATCGAATCTTCTGCTGGCGTTGCCGCAGGGGGGCGTACCGGCTTGACCGCAGTAGTGGTGGGAATATTCTTCTTATTGTGCTTATTCTTAGCGCCATTAGCGAAAAGCGTTCCAGACTTTGCAACAGCACCTGCCTTGATTTTTATTGGAATCTTGATGATCCAGGGGATTACCAATATTGATTGGGATGACATTACCGAAGCAGCACCTGCCTTTTTAACCATTATTTTTATGCCATTGAGCTATTCGATTGCAGATGGTATTGCCATGGGCTTTATTAGCTATGCATTGATCAAGTTATTGACAGGTAAAGCTAAAACTGTGCCTTATATGGTGTGGATCGTTGCATTGCTTTGGGTGGTGAAGTTTATTTACTTTGGTGGTTAATGGATTCCACTGACACATTTAGTTTGCTGCTCAGTCAAGCTGGATGATAGACCAGAACTTTGTAAAACATGCCTTGGTATAGCAATATGCCAAGGATTTTATTAAATATTTTCTTTTATACTTGATGTATAACATTTTGCCAGCATGAGACTTAAACAATGCATAGCCCGTTGATTGCTGCTTTACCCAAAGCAGAATTACATGTTCATATAGAAGGAACATTTGAGCCAGAATTGATGTTTGAAATTGCTCAGCGCAATCAAATTTCTTTGCCTTACGATAGTGTCGAAGCCTTACGCCAAGCCTATAACTTCCAAAACCTGCAGTCATTTTTAGATTTATATTATGCTGGTGCGCAGGTTCTCATACATGAACAAGATTTTTATGACTTAGCTTGGGCTTATTTTGAAAAGTGCCATGCCGATCATGTGGTACATACTGAAATTTTCTTTGATCCACAAACACATACTGACCGTGGTGTAGCCTTTGCAACTGTGTTACATGGCTTAAAGCGGGCTTGTCAGGATGCCAAAGCCCACTTTGGCATTAGTTCACATTTAATCATGTGTTTTTTAAGACATCTTTCTGAACAAGACGCCTTTAACACCCTAGCACAAGCTGCTGCATTTAAAGACGATATTATTGCTGTAGGATTGGATTCTAGTGAAGTCGGGCATCCACCTGAAAAGTTTGCACGGGTGTTTGCAGCTGCGGCTGAACAGGGTTACTTATGTGTAGCACATGCTGGTGAAGAAGGTCCGGCAACGTATATTTGGCAAGCACTAGAATTACTTAAGGTCCATCGTATTGATCATGGCGTGCGTTGTGATGAAGATGCCGAGCTCATGCGTTATTTGGCAGAAAAAAATATGCCTCTAACCGTATGTCCGCTCAGTAATTTAAAACTCTGTGTGGTGGACGATATGCGTGACCATAATATTAAAAAGTTGTTGCATGAAGGACTGTGTGTTACGGTCAATTCAGATGATCCATCTTATTTTGGTGGTTATATGAATGATAATTATCAAGCTATTCACGATGCGCTGGCACTGTCAGATGATGAACTTAAACAATTGGCATGCAATGCATTTCAAGCATCATTCTTGGCGGAAACAGAGAAACAAGCCTGGTGTGAACAGATTAAGGCATTATAACTACGCACTGAAAGCGCTCTTAAAATAGCAGCCTATAGGGTAATGGCTGCTATTGGATGACTTGACTGATGAATAGCACAACCAACTAAGATTTATCCTTGCCTAACATGCTACGCAATACATGGTCTTTATCGATAAAATGATGCTTCAATGCTGCGGCAATATGTCCGAGCAGCAATAAGCCTGCAAACCAAGATAAATAAACATGTGCTGGCGCAACGATGCTCATAATTTCAGGGTTTTTATCTAGTAGTCTGGGTATTTCAAATAAATACAATACGGGTGCAGGATGCCCAGCACTCCAACTATATAAACAGCCAGTAATGGGGAGAGCGATTAAAATAAAATATAAGATCCAATGTGCAATATGTGCAGCACTTTTCATTGCTGGCGACATACTAGCGGGTAAAGCAGGTGTTGGGTGGGTATAACGCCAAAATAGACGTACTACCACTAAAAATAGAATAACAGTAGCAATGTTCTTATGTAAGGTAATGATATTGCCCTTAAAGCTGCCATCTACGTCATAGCTAAGAAAATTACCACTATAAAAGCCGATCACCCAAGCGGTTATAAAAATTATTGCCATGATCCAATGTAAGTATTGGGCAGTACGCGTATAGTATTGAGTTTTTTCTGGCATTTGTTTACTCATCATGCGCATGTGCGCTTCGCTGGAAAAGGCATAGCTTAATCAGCCATGATGATGTGAGCAACCCTACAAAGTTCAACAGAATGTGCTGGATTTGCAACAATGAACATTGCAGTCTGGCACAGCTGAATTGAGGCGCTTATACCAGAAATTTTGCGCAGTACAATTGTATTTGATGATTTGTCGTATGCTGCCATTTGTAGGGCTATGCTAGACTGTGATCGGTCATAATGAGAGATGAAAATTTTGCAACATTTAAAAATAGCTGGCGTAGACGAAGCTGGTAGAGGTCCTTTGGTTGGTTCAGTGGTGGCAGCCGCTGTTATTTTAGATCCACAGCAAGTAATCCTTGGTCTAAATGACTCTAAAAAACTTTCTGAAAAAAAGCGTGAAGCATTATTTGTCGAAATCCAAGAAAAAGCTTTGGCTTGGTGTATTGCAGAAGCGAGTCATGAAGAAATCGATACGCTAAATATTCTACAGGCTTCGTTGTTGGCGATGCGCCGTGCAGTTGAAGGGTTACAGTTGCGACCTGATTTGGTGCGTGTTGATGGGAATAAAAGTCCAACAGGGTTGCTTATGCCATGTGAGGCGATCGTTTCCGGAGATGCATTACATGCTGAAATTTCGGCGGCAAGTATATTGGCTAAAGTCACGCGTGATCGTGAGATGGTTGCTTTGGGACAGCGTTATCCCGATTATGGCTTTGCTCAACATAAGGGCTATCCAACCAAGGCGCATTTTGCGGCGATAGAGCAATATGGGGTCATTGCAGAGCATCGTCGCAGTTATGCGCCCGTGCGTAAAGCCTTGGACAAGCAAATCTGACACATTGAATATTTACAATGCCCAGATAAGTTTAAAGCGGTATAAAACCGCTTTAGCATAATAATTTTAACCGTAAATGCGAATTAGCGGTTAAAATTATTTTGCGTATAATTATCATCTTCGAAAGAAGGCTGATAATCTTGATCGAGGTGTTGTAGGTGCTCATGCATCGCACGCTCATGTTGAATACGCTGATAAATCTCTTCACGGTGCACAGAGACTTCTTTCGGCGCATTCACACCAATACGTACTTGATTGCCTTTGACACCAAGTACAGTCACACTTACTTGATCCCCAATCATTAAAGTTTCGCCGACACGTCGGGTTAGAATCAGCATGTTTATCTCCTTGCAAAACGCTAAACGTGCAATCGTCAAATTTAAAAACACAGCCGAAAGATCAAACAAATTTGAATTTATTTATAAAGCCTTAGCTTATTTGAAATATTAAATCGAAATTTGAAAAATCTATGGGTTCTAATATAACAGAGCCACTATATAAAAAACTATAGTGGCTCTGATTTTTTGTATTGTTTTGCAAAAAATTGTCGAACAATAACAAAAAAGTAAACAAATTGCTCTTAAGCGCGGACGCTAGACTCACCTTGCTCACGGTCTAGACCAAAGGCTGTATGCAAGCTGCGCACAGTCAGTTCTAGATAGTTTTCATCAATAATGACAGAGATCTTAATCTCCGATGTTGAAATCATCAGGATGTTAATACCATCTTCGGCGAGGGCTGTGAACATTTTTGATGCAACGCCTGCGTGAGAGCGCATACCTACCCCAACAATAGAGACTTTCACGATATCATCACGGGTCGCGACTTCACGTGCACCAATGGCTTTGGCTGTTTCTTCTAAGATTTTTTTAGCTTTGGCGAGTTCACTACGATTAACGGTAAAAGTGAAATCAGTTGTGCCATCTTCTTCGACATTTTGGATAATCATATCCACTTCAATATTGGCCGCACCAATTGGTGAAAGAATTTTGGCGGCAATACCAGGCTCATCTGGCACACCTAAAATCGTCAACTTAGCTTCATCACGGTTAAACGCGATACCAGAGATAATTGGCTGTTCCATATTGTCTTCCGCCTCAGTGGTAATTAGTGTTCCAACATTTTTTTTGAAATTTTCGTCAAATGCACCATCATCTTCATTGTCAAAACTTGATAGTACGCGCAATGGTACTTGATATTTGCCAGCAAATTCGACGGAACGAATTTGTAAGACTTTAGAACCAAGTGATGCCATTTCCAGCATTTCTTCAAAAGAAATACGATCAACTTTTTTGGCCTTGGGTGCAACACGTGGGTCAGTGGTATATACCCCATCCACATCTGTGTAGATTTGGCATTCATCCGCTTTTAGTGCGGCAGCCAGTGCGACGCCAGTTGTATCTGAACCACCGCGGCCTAATGTTGTGGTGTTCCCGTATTGATCTACACCTTGGAAACCAGCAACCACGATGACGCGACCGGCATCAAGATGCTCCGTCATAATGTGCGTATCTATAGATTCAATACGTGCTTTGGTAAAGGCACTATCCGTTTTTATTCCAACCTGACGACCAGTCAGTGATTTTGCTGCAACATCTAAAGAATTTAAAGCCATTGCTAGCATGGAAATTGACACTTGTTCACCAGTAGAAACCATTTGATCTAGTTCACGAGAATCAGGTGTATCACTAATGGCTTTGGCGAGGGCGAGTAGGCGGTTGGTCTCACCGCTCATTGCTGAAACGACCACAACCACTTGATGGCCGTGATCATGCCAGCGTTTTACACGTCGAGCAACATTGAGAATGCGCTCGGGAGTCCCCATTGAGGTGCCACCATATTTTTGAACGATTAATGCCATTTTACCTAAACCCTTGACTTAACTTAGTAAAAGTTAAATCTTGTTCCTTGAGATTGGTATTATGTACACATTGATGTACATAAAAGAAAATGCTATGTTCTTGCAAGAAGAGAAAACGGAACAAGTATATAGTAAGAAAAAAGAGCTAACAATCATCGAAATAAGCATTTAGACTGTGGACATTGCTATAAGTATCACGAATATAAGGTGAGGCATGGGGCAGTAGTCGGGGTAATTGAGTAAGGCGTAATAAAACCCCAGCCATAAGACTAGGATAGATCAGTCGAATTATGTTAATTTGGATGATCAATGTAGCATTTAAAATTAGCTTGAGCTTTCTCGTCTCCGTTGAGATTGGTATTTATTCAATAGATTTAAATATTTCATCCGCATCATGACGTTGCCAAATTTGAAAAAATCCATCACAAGTACACGTCATTGCTTTTAAAATTTCTTCTTGTGTCTCATCCGAGTTATAACCCATAATTCTTAATTCCTGTTAAATTTCTACTATTTAATGAACTCTTCAATGTGGGCTGAGCAGGAAATGGGTAATATTGATTTAGGCGATCGCCGAAGAATGATTCGACTGTGTGAATTTCTAAACAAAGCCAGTCAAAACTTCCAAGCCAGTGTCTCTCAATTGTCTAAAGATCAACATACACGTAAAGCCTATTATCGGTTAATTGAAAACCCTAAACTCGATAAAAATATTGTTTTAGAAGAACATATTAAGGCTGTTCAACTCAGAGCAAAAGAACACGACACCGTACTATGTATTCAAGATACAACCGAATTAGATTACAGCACAAAGTCCTCAATCAAAGGCTTAGGTCGCTTGAATTACGAAGCCCGTCAAGGCATGTATTTACATCCAACATTGATGATTACACCCGAAGGTGTACCTTTGGGTATTACCGATATGTGGTCATGGGCGAGGAAGGCTAAAGATGAGCCAGATATCAAAGAGAGTTTACGTTGGAAAGAAGGCTACGAAAGGGTTTGTGAACTAGCCGAGGACAATCCCGAAACTCATTATGTTTATATTGCTGATCGTGAAGGTGACTTGCACGATATCATTGAATTAGCTGAGCAAAAACAATGTCCTGCAGATTATTTAATACGTGCAAAACATTCAAGATTACTACAGGATGGTAGTAAATTATTCGATATCACTAAAGCAGAAAATATACTTGGACAGATCGAATTTACTGTATCAAGTGGACGAGGTAAGCCAAGTCGTAAAGTTACTCAAACGATTTATAGTAAACGCGTTCAACTCAAAAGTGGCTTCTGGATAACGATTATTATCGCTAAAGAAAATAATCCACCGAAAGGAAGTACAGCAGTGATATGGCGCTTGTTGAGCAATCGCATTGTGAATGAGCTTGATGAGGCAAGCCAATTAATAGACTGGTATCGCCACAGTTGGCAGATAGAAATTTTATTTAACATTCTAAAAACGGGTTGTCTGATTGAAGAAAGGCAGTTCAATAGCATTGATAAGCTAGAGAAATTATTTTTACTTTATTTATTGATATCATACAGGATATTACTGGTTACGATGCTTTCTAGAGAGCTTCCTGACTCAAGTTGTGAGGTATTATTTGATAGAGAAGAATGGCATGTTGCTTACAAACTTTATTATGAAAAAAAGCCACCAACGAAGCCACCGAAGTTAAAACAAATGGTAAGTATCATTGCTCAACTTGGAGGGCATATGGGCAGAAAAGGAGATGGAGACCCTGGTGTAAAAACCATTTGGCGGGGTCTAATGCTAGTACAGACATCCTTGCACATGGTAAATATTCTAACAAAAACAAATAATTAGAGAGTTTTGGGTGCAACTATGAGTTAGATGCAGGGGGCTAATTTATATTTAATTTAAATTATGAATATCAAAAGCTTTATTCATTAGAATGCAGGGCTTGATATTAAGCTAGTTAGAAAAATAATGATTTATGTGTGTTGATTCAGAGTGGTATTAGATTAGGGTCTGTTGACATTTGTTGCCTAAAAAAATAGCGAGGTAGTAAAATCAAATCGCCAAACGTAATTTTACACTCGCTATGCTTCGTACAATGTTAAATGATCAACACTGGTCTAAGTTAAAATCTATTTTCAGACATTTTAATATTTATCTCAAATTAAATTTACGAAATTTTATTGAAGCCATCTTATTTCGTATTAGAACGGGATGTCCTTGGAGAGATTTACCTAAAGAATTTGGTAATCATAATTCAATCTTTAAAAAATATAATCGTTGGTCTAAAAATGATAAGCTCATGAATATATTTAAGTTATTTAGTAAACATGCTGACAAAGAATGGATTTTTATTGATGGCAGTCACGTCAGAGCACATCAACATTCAGCAGGAATTAAGCATCAAGACATTTCTAAAAGTATCGGTGGTAATAGCTCTAAAATACATTTAGCAACTGATTCTAATGGTAATCCAATAGACTTTATTATTTCTGACGGGACATCTCATGACATAAAAATTGCCCCAGCCCTAGTATCAAAACTGGATTTGACTGAATCAGAAATACTATGTGCTGATAAAGGTTATGACTCTGAAAGTCTGAGAAATCAAATTGAAGCGACTAAAACAAAAGCGAACATTCCTAAAAAATCCAACACAAAATCTAGTAATGATTATATGGACTGGTATATGTATAAAATCAGGCACTTAGTTGAGAATACATTCTGCAGATTGAAACAGTTCAGAGGAGTTGCTACACGATATGACAAGCTAAAGCGTAATTATCAAAGTGCTGTTGCCTTAGCTTGTATCTATATTTGGTTGCCTCTTTAGATCAATTTATCGACTGTAAATGTCAACACACCCTATTTATTCAACAGATTTAAATTGAACCGTACCGGGTTTGTCGGAGACCCAACTTTCTGAGAAACTACTCCGATGAAAAAAACAAACTATACCCCTGAGATCAGAGAACGTGCTGTTCGCTTAGTTCTAGAATCCAAAAAAGATTATCCCTCGAATTGGGCTGCAATCACTGCTATTGCGCCTAAAATAGGCTGTACTCCTGAAACACTTCGCACCTGGTATCAGAAACACCTTGATCTTCAAAATCCTAGCAAAGTTCAGCAGATGTCTGATCAAGAACGTATTAAAAAACTTGAGCGTGAAAATAAAGAACTACAACGTGCGAATGAGATTCTTCGTAAAGCAGCCGCTTTTTTCGCCCAGGCGGAGCTCGACCGCCCACGCAAATAATGGTGGATTTTATTCACAACAATAAAATCAAATATGGCGTAGAAGCAATTTGCACCATATTGCCCATTACAGCATCAACTTATTATCGCCACTTAGAGTTGATTGAAAATCCAGATAAACGTTCCAAACGAGCTTTGCATGATAAGCATTATGCAGAAGAAATTAAGCGAATATAGCGTGATAGTTCAGGTCGTTATGGCGTTCGTAAAGTGTGGGAGCAATTGAAAAAAGAAGGCTATAGTATTGCACGTTGCCGTATTGCACGTTGCCGTATTGCGCGATTAATGCAACAGCTTGGTATACAAGGGATATGGCGTGGTAAGAACAAACAAACCACGCGGAGTCGTGATGATCAAAAACGTGCGGATGATTTAGTTAAACGCGATTTTACAGCACAACACCCGAACAACCTCTGGGTGGCTGACTTCACCTATATTCAGACCAATTCAGGCTGGGTATATACGGCATTTATCATTGATGTATTTTCAAGGGCAATCGTGGGCTGGAAAGTTTCTACACGTATGAATACTGATATGGTCCTTGATGCATTAGAACAAGCATTACATGATTGAGGGATGCCAAAGAATGTGATTCATCATTCTGACAGAGGTGTGCAATATTTATCGATTCGCTATACCAATCGCCTAGAATCAGCAAATGTAAAAGCCTCCGTTGGTACTACAGGTGATTCATACGATAATGCTTTGGCTGAAACAGTGAATGGTTTATACAAAATGGAGGTGATTGAATATTTAAAATCTGATTGGACGGGTCTATCTGATGTTGAACTTGCAACATTGAATTGGGTGGATTGGTTTAATAAAAAACGGCTACATAGCGCAATTGGATATGTATCTCCATTTGAATATGAAACGATATACTATGCTAAGATGAATCGGTTAGGTCAAGTGGCCTAACTTAAATAAAAAGTCTCCGACAAACCCGGTACGGTTCAGAGCTATATTATTTACTCAATAGACTTCCTTCATTAATCATTTTTTAAACAGCCATCTTTTTGATCTCCCGCCCACTCAAGGTTATATATACCTGCTAATAAATTGAATCTTAAATTTATTCTTTTTCGCCGATTTCTGTACACACAGGATAAGATTTTAAAGATTTTCATTCTTCCAAAAACATGCTCAATACCAATTCGTCTACGGCTGATTTCTTTATTGAATTTTTTCAGCTGCTTATCTAGAGCACACCCTCTTTTAGCCTTAAAAGGAACCAAGCAACCAAATCCAAGTTTTTCTATACCTAAATAGCCCTTGTCAACTATAAAAAATGGTTTAAATTTAAGATATTTAATACTTTTATTAAATATCTTAAAATCATGAACTCTACCTTTATCGCAACAAACACTCAGTATTTTACCGGTCATATAGTGCATTGAAACTTGAAATTTAATCGTGTGACGTTTCTTTTTGCCGCTATACCATTTTTTCTGTTTTTTTTGGACGTTGCACGAAAATCTCTGTTGCGTCAACGACAACAACATCCCAATTAGCTTCTTCTCGATCAGGCATTTGTTTGGGTAGACTAAATTTCCCTGATTTAATCAGAATATCTTCAATCTTACGGGTGGTTCGGAGTGCACTGGTTTCTGAAACACCATAATTCATGCCGACATGGAATAGCGTTCTATATTCCCGCCAATACTCTAAACACAAGAGAAGACGGTCTTCTAAGGGCAATTTTGGAGGGCGACCCTTGCCAGTATTGACTGGTAATTGAACTCTTAATTCATCCATCATTAAATTAAATGTGGACCAACTAATGCCTGTAAGTCTGCGAAACTTATCATCAGGTAACTTTTTAACGTCTTTATATCTCATTGAGATATTATCGCTAAGAATTAGATTTTTAGCTGTATAGTTGGTAATCAAACAGCTGTGTATTTTTTAATTTATGAAGGAAGTCTAATAGTTTTAAGTATTTCCTCAGCATCATGACGCTCCCAAATTGAAAAATAACCCGTCTCAATACATCCTAGAGCTTTTAATATTTCGTGCTGTGTTTCATCAGAATTATAACCATCTAATTTTTCGTTTAAGATTTTAAAAAATAATATATCAGCATTTTTAATATCATTGTAAATATTAATACCACCATCTTTTTTTTGAATTGTCCATCTTGGCTGAGGAAGGTAATCGCTACCATCTACAATAATATAAACTGCTAAAATATCTTTATAAAAATATTTAATTTCTACTCCATCAATATTTGTAGCAATTATTCTTTCATTATCAAACCTTAAATCCATGATTTGAGACTTAATAGAATGATCCCGTTCAGCATCATAAATTAAGTTATCCTTTTTTTTGAATATTTTTTTTAAGAAATGAAACATGTCATACCCTTTTTCTAATTAAAATAAAGTCCATTTAGTGAATGCCTCTAGCTCTTCATCAAAAGCTTCGACTAATTTATACGCTCCATAACCCCCAGCTATTCCTCCAATAATCACACCCACGGTTGAGCAAATTGGTGATCCAGGACCGTATATACCTCCAGCAATTGCACCACCTGCTGCTCCGCCTGCAATTCCAGCACCAATCGTTGCACCTTGTTTATAAAACTCTTTTTCCTTATTCTCAGCGTTATAGATTTCATATCCAGCGTACGCAATAGAAATAAAAACGATAACTCGACCAGCAGGCTTCATAAATTTCGATGCTTTATCAAACCAACCATTAGAACTTCCTGAGCCTTTAATAACACTATAATAAACTTTATTTTTTTCAGATTTAGATGATTTTGAAAAATATGAATTCTCTGATTTTGCAGATTTTTTAACAAAGTTATCCAGATCTTTTCTCAATTGCTTTTGTAATTTTTCAAATAAATTGGGATCTTTTAACTTTAGGGCATAGTACTCAAGAAACTGATCCAAAGTTTTTGCAACCATCTTTTCTTTTTGAGAAACAGCTAAAGCAATTGGGGAATGATTGCCCCTCTCACTGTCAGGATAGTTGTCACCCCCTCTGAAACTAAATTTATGAGGGTAAAGGAGTGACAAATGAAACATATTTCATCTGAACGAAAAACGAGTGTCTTAGCTAAATTATTACCACCTTACAATATGACTGTAGCAGCTGTTGCTCAAATGGAAGGTATTTCTGAATCAACCCTTTATAATTGGCGACAACAAGCTAAAGCCAAAGGAATTCCTGTGCCAGGTACGAATATTACAACTGAACAATGGCCTGTCGAGGCTCGATTTGCTGTGATCGTTGAAACTGCAACCATGAGTGAAGCTGAAATTGCTGAATACTGTCGTAAAAAAGGACTTTATCCTTCTCAACTCATCGAATGGAAAAGTAATTTCTTAGACATACCTGAAAAAGTCAGTAAAAATGAGCTTAAAAAAGTGAAAAGTGAAAATGCAAAATTAAAAAGAGAACTGATTCGTAAAGAAAAAGCACTAGCTGAGGCGGCAGCGATTCTGGTTCTTCGAAAAAAGCTCAACGATTATTACGGGGAAGTCGACGAGGACAATTAACGAGTATTGATCATCGCCAGCTAATTATTTTATGGATTGGTGAAGCAGTAACAGCAGGTGCGCGCTTAAAAATAGCCCTTAAAGAGGTTAATTTAAGTTTACGGACTTGGCGTAGATGGCAGAAATCGAGTGAAGATCGTAGAACGACTGTTATCCGCCCAACACCAGTCAACCGATTGAGTATTGAAGAAGAACAACAGATATTAGAGATCTGTCATCAGCCTCGATATGCTGAGCTTCCACCTTCTCAAATTGTTCCAAGGCTTGCAGATCAAGGCATTTACATCGCCAGTGAGTCTACATTTTATAGAGTGCTTCGACGCCATGGGGAGATTCATCACCGAGGACGACAGCACAAACCAAGGAACATAAAACCACCGACAACTTTCAAAGCCCACACCTCATGTCAGGTGTGGAGTTGGGATATTACTTGGCTCCCCTCAAAGGTCCGTGGTCGTTGGTATTACTTGTATCTGATTGAAGATATATTTAGTCGCAAGATTACTGGAGCTGAAGTACATGAAGTTGAGAGTGGTGAGCTTGCGGCTGAACTCGTTCATCGTACGGTACTGCGTGAGCAATGCTATCGCCAACCATTAATACTGCATGCAGATAATGGGGCTGCAATGAAATCTCAAACTTTACAGGTGAAGTTAACGGATTTAAATATCTCGCCTTCACACAGTAGACCGCGGGTGAGTAATGACAATGCCTATGTTGAGTCATTATTTAAGACCTTGAAATACGTACCTTATTGGCCATCGTCAGGCTTTGAAAGTTTAGATCAAGCCCGAGTTTGGGTTGACGGTTTTATTCACTGGTATAACGAAGAACATCGTCATAGTGGTATTAGTTATGTTACGCCATCACAACGGCATAAAGGTGAGGATATTGGGTTATTAGCGCAACGGTCTGAAGTATATCGTATAGCGCGAGAAGCAAAACCAGAACGCTGGTCAAAGCAGATTAGAAACTGGCACAGAAAAGATGTTGTTATGCTTAATCCTGAGCGATTAAAAATAGCGGCTTAAAATCAACAAAGGGTGACAACTACCTTGACATTTACCGGCCCTTGGGGGCTTTTTTTTCGTCTGCGGTTTACCGGGATGGGCTATTGTACGCTGGACCTTTAACTTCATAAATCGACAAGAAGGGAAAACGATTGTTGAGGTAGTGAAAGAACTCAAGAAGATGAAAGATGAATAATTTAAATAAATTTAAGCCGCCGAAAGGCGGTTTTTAATTGGGGATAAGTGAAATGAAAAAACTCACACAACAGCAAATCGAAGCACAAGCCACGGCGTTAGCTGTTTCAGTTGCAGCATTACGCGCCGTGATTGAAGTTGAATGTCGTAATTCGGGCTTTAATTTAGATGGTACACCCGTCATTCTATTTGAACGCCATGTATTTCGGCAGCGTTTGATTGCCAACGGCAAAGCTAATATCGCAGCCCAAGCCATGCGTGAACGTCCAGATCTCTGCAATACATCATCTGGCAACTATGGCTTATATTCAGCTCAGCATGGGCGCTTAAATGTAGCAGCTCAATATCATCGTGATTCAGCATTAGAATCTGCAAGCTGGGGGCTTGGCCAGGTGATGGGCTATCACTGGAAATCACTAGGTTACGCTTCACTACAGACCTTTATAAATGCCATGTATCGCGATGAAGCATCACAGCTTGAAGCCATGTGCGGCTACATCAAAGTAAATAATCTTGTTAAAGCCCTGAAAAACAAAGACTGGAAAGCCTTCGCACGTGGTTATAACGGTCCAGCGTATGCAATCAATAAATACGATGTAAAACTTGCTGCAGCATATAAAAAGTGGGGTGGGCGATGAATTGGTACCTGATTTGGAAATACAAACACTGGATCGCAATCGCGGTCCTTTCTTTTATCTGCTTAGGGCAATTGGCCTATACCAATCATTTGGCAGGTGAGTTGCGTAAGGCTGAGGCAGCGTGCACAGCCAAAATCGACAAGATTCATTCTGACAATGCCAAAGCTATAGCCGACCAACAAAACAAACTCAATCAAGCGAGCGCCGACTATGAAAAACTCAAATCCGAGCAACGAGTCAAAACAGAAACCGTTACGCGTGAAGTGCAAAAGATCATTGATCGTCCTGTTTATCTCAACACTTGTTTTGATGATGACGGCGTGTCAGCAATCAACAGTCTTATCGCCGTCGATTCCAGCTAATCTACTCACACCTTGCCCTGATCTGCAAAAGTTAGAATCAGGGCAGGCTAGCGCCGTGATTCTTTGGGCTGTGGATGTTGTCATTAAATATAACGAGTGTAAGGCGAGGCATGGGGCGGTGGTTGAGTAAGAGTAATCAAAGAGGCTGTCTCAAAAGGCAGCCTTTTTGCTGTATAATTAAGCCATCTTAAAAAAGGATATTTAAGATGGCTATAAAGACATATCACCAAAACCAACTTCACTTAATTCCTCATAGCTTTGATGACTTGATTCCTGAGAAACACCCTGTTCGCTTAGTGAATAAAGTATTGGATCAAATTGACAGTAGCCCATTAGTAAATGCGTATGATGAATCTGGTCGACCAGGTTATCACCCACTACTCATGCTTAAAATCATGGTCTACGCTTATATGACCAATACCTATTCCTCTCGTAAAATCGAAAAAGCTCTACGTGAAAATATTAATTTCATGTGGTTAAGCAATATGACCATTATTGATCACAATACGATTAATCGCTTTAGAAATTCAAAGTTAGAGCAATGCTTTAAAGACATATTCAAACAGATCGTATTGATGTTAGCTGAAGAAGGAGTCATTACTTTAAAAGAGATTTACACAGATGGCACCAAACTTGAGGCACAAGCCAATCGCTACACCTTTGTGTGGGGTAATGCAATTAAAACCAACAAAGCTAAGATGCTTAAACAGCTAGATGAACTATGGAAGTATGCTCACCAAATCGAAGTTGGCGATCAAGAACCGAGTAAGCTTGAAATCACAGAAATATCATCGCATACGATAGATCAAGTTTTAAAAGCGATAGATGATCGTTTGAATGAACATTCGATTCAACCGGATCAAGCGACTAAAAAGAAATTAGGTGCGGTAAAAAAAAACTTTAAGAATCGACTAATAGACTACGAAGAAAAAGAAAAGATCCTTGATGGGCGCAATTCGTATAGCAAGACTGACCATGATGCAACTTTCATGCGGATGAAGGAAGACCATATGAAAAATGGTCAACTTAAGGCTGGTTATAATGTTCAAATAAGCACTGAAAATCAGGTAATTGTTAATTATAGCGTGCATCAAAATAGTAATGACTTTCCTACATTAAAGCCCCATTTAGAGCAAATGCGTGAACTTTATGGCGAAGAACAGTTTCAAGAACTTGAAGTTATTACCGCTGATGCAGGTTATGGTAGTGAGGAAAACTATCAATATTTAGAACAGCAAGGGTTATTAGCGTATATCAAATACAGCACCTTTGACTTAGAACGTCGTCAACAACGTGGTAAAAAAGCCAAACAGAATTTAAAAAATAAGCAATATCTACATTACAACGCGATTGATGACTATTATGTTTGCCCAATGGGACAACATATGACGAAGATCAAAGATAAACAAACAAAAACCAGTAGTGGATTCATTCAACATATCAGTATTTATGAGGCACAGCGATGCGAAGGATGCCCGCTTAGAAGTAGCTGCCATAAGAGCCAGGGCAATAGACGAATTGAGAGAAACCATCATTTAGAGCATTACAGGACGTTAATGTATGAACGCTTACTAAGTGAAGAAGGAATCGAAAAGCGTAAGCGACGAAGTATAGAAGTTGAACCGGTGTTTGGACATATAAAGTCGAATCGAGGCTTTAAGAGATTCACGCTTAGAGGGATGCGAAAAGTGAATTTAGAGTTTGGATTACATGCTTTAGCACACAATATGATGAAAATGGCAGCTTAAAAGGCTGCATTTTTACTTTTAGAAGTAAAAAGAGGAATAATAAAAATATTTTAAGGATCAAAAAAGAATATGGTGAAAATGAAGATGACTTAAACAAAAAGCCGCCCCATTGAGTTAATGGGACAGCCTCTTCATATAAAATTTGTTATGTAGATTTTAGGAGTTCTTGATTAATATTAGAACTTGTAAAATATATTTTCTATCATTCAACTGTAAATTTATACGTTTTTTTAATTTCATTATTGCCACCGCCAAAAAATTCAGCATAGACGGTTACAATATAGTTACCTTTATATTTTGGTATACCTTCAATTTTAAAAACATTATATCCATCGAGATCGTTAACTGTCTGAATTTTTAATCCCATATCTTCGGGAAAATTTGTTTTTAAAATAAAGTTTTTATCTATAACCTTTCCGCCTGATATGGTTACAGTTTGGCTGTATGACTTCCCTGTGTAAGCATTAGGTAATTCAAGGGGGTGTATTTCATATTTACGTCCACAACCATATAAAAAGATTGAAAATATTATTGTAAATAAATATATTTTACGCATTAAAAATTTTCCTTTTTAACTATAAATGAAAAAAATAAATTTTTCATGAATTTGTAATATGAGATATCATCTTTCAGTAATTGTTCATGATCTCCCCATGAAAACATTTTTAATTTAACTTTTGTATTAAATGGTTCTGTCAAAGCTTTTATAGGGATACCTTGTGTATCTCTAAGTTGGTCAGTCCAAACAATCCAATGATCAGGTAGTTTTGTTCCAGAACTTCCTCCGCCTCTTAAAATACTTGCAGATATTAATGAAACAACATAATAGTCTTGACCTGCATACTTATTAATTTCATCAATTAATATTGTATTATATCCATTTCCGTAGAAAGGATACTTTTTCAAGCCTCTAAAGTTAGATTTCTTAAACCAGTTAAATAAGTCCCCCCATGTTGTTATGCCTGCAATTTCCTGATCAGGATCATTTAGTTTCAGCAGTATATTTTCTGATTCTCGTAAACTTGCTAAAGTAATCCAATCTATAGGAGGAATTTTAGGTTGACCATTTTTGTTATAAAAATTTCTAACTCGTCTACATCCATCGTTAAATGGTTTTATGGATAATTTTCCTATATCTGCTTTTCCAGTTTCCCATAAACGCTTTACAGCCATCTTATAGCTTGATGGACTTAAGTTAACCAAGCAAAAAAAGTATGCTGCTGGACCACATAAGGAGGTACGATCTTGAACTGGAAAAGGATTATTTAACCTTGCTTGTAATCCAGCTTCTATTTGCTTTTTAGTAAAAGGGTCTTTAGGTTCACCGGGTCGACATCCAGGATCAATACATTGAAAAATTCTATTTTTATTCAGACTTAATTCAATGGTGTTTTTAAGATCTCCATCAAGTACAACCTGTGTGGGGAAAGTTGTTGTATTAAATTCAACTGGTTTAATTGCGGCGTTAAAGGCTGGTGTTGAATAATTATCTACTCTTTCGGGGATAACACTATCCCATACGAGTAACTCTTTTCCTGAAAGACTTAACTTATAGAGCTTAAAATTTATTACGTAGTCTCCTATAGACTTTTCATTTATTTGAGTATTATCTAATTTTATATGTTCAGTTTTATATAAATTTGCTCCAACTTTTTTAAAGTTATTGCTCGTTGGTAGCTTGGGTGGCAAAGGGAAACTAGATACTACTTTGTTAGTAACTGAGTTGTATATTTGGAAACTATACTTTAAGTATTTTATATCAACATTTGTTTTTAATACAACGTATGGATAATAAGCTTTCATAATTATTTAATATCAATTTGTTCATTTTTGAATAAATGTATTTCTATATCATCTGATTGGACTGTTTCAAAGAATTCAGTATATCCTTTATCATCTGTAACACCTTCTACAATATTTCCATTGGGTAAAAATGCTGCATATTTGTGATTAGAAAAAATAACACCATTTTTATCTTTCATTAGATACCTCAAATTATATTTGTTTGTATCTCCTAGAACAGGAAGCTGAATAGCAGGGATGTTAACTTTTTCTCCTCCCTCAAAAACATGCTGTCCAGCTTTTACCTCAAATTTTCGAGGAGTGATGATGGTAATCCCATTTTCATCAATAATGATCTGCGATCCGCCTGCCATAGTATTATCCTTCTATTTATTGCTCTATTTTTTATAGTACACAAAAAATGACCAGTTCATCTCACTAATTCGTATGACTTTTATTTATGTTATACCAATAGAGGATGACACCATTGTTGAGACTGACAAGCATGAAGCTGATGCACGGCGATTGAGCAAGGCGTAGTCTGAGTAAATCAAGGTCAGCGAGAGTTTACGCTGACCTAATGTCGGTATTGCCGACATCAACTTACTCGGAAATTTGATACTAAAACTTGAATTAAGACTAAATATCTAATTTGTCAACCAAGACTTAGGACTAAAAATGGGATTTGTCAACCAAATGAAGCTACCAGTTTGTTCACATGGTCATCCCAATATTGTTGCGCATTCCGTGTTTCACCATCTTTGATATAAAGCCTATTCTCGATTAAGACCTTTACTTGTTCGGGCAAAACGACATCTTCAATCATATTCATTGCTTTGCGTAAATCATCAAATGGAACCTGAACATAACCATCGGTTACGTCATGCGAGTTATCTTCGACGGTATGGTTAATTAGGCGCTTAATGGTATAGCTGCCGATGGCTAGACTATTCGCGATTGAACTAAATGTACGGCGTAGATCGTGATAGGTGAACGTTATGCCTGATTTCTCAGCCACCTTGGCTCTAGCAATACGCCGATCAGTTAGGTGTGAATCAGCATTACGTCCAGGGAAAACATATTTAGAGGTTGAGCGCTTTTTACGTTCTTTTAAAATATGCAGCAGGGTATCGCCGATTGGCAAAGTTAAATCCTCGCCATTTTTAGTGTCAGTAACAGTAATGGTGCCATATTTCAAATCTACCTTGGACCATTCGATCCGCTCGGCTTCATCACGGCGAAAGCCAGTTAAAGCGATTAAAAACAAGAAATCCAGATTGGTATAGGCGAACATATCATTATTTTGGTGACCGACCCATTGCGTTGTTGCAACAGCCATAGCCCAGTCAGATTGCTGATCTGCACGAATATAAGTTTTTCTACGTTTAACTTTATTCCATGATTTCAATTCATAGAGAATTTTTACTGGGTTATCAGATGTGATTATATTTTTACCAGAATCATCAATGTAGTATTTTTTTGAATAATTAAAGAGAGCTGATAATAACTTCATGCTTAAGTTGGCTTGAGCCTTACCTGATGTCGAATCTGAAATTATTTTATGTTTGTCGCGCACCATTTTTTCAGTGAGCTTGGTAATTTTTAAATCTTTCCAGTCGACAAAATAATTTTCTATGCAATTCGTATATGATAATAAAGTTCTTTCTGCAAGTTCCTTGTTGGCTTTGTAGTTTTCAAAAGCTTCAAATAGACTCGGAATAGACTTTTCTAGATTATCTTGGGCAATTGTATCTGCCTTAGCCTTTCTTTTTTCTTCAACAGGGTCTATACCATTATCCATATCAATGAGTAGTTGCTTGGCAATTGTGCGTGCTTGCTCAAGTGTATATACACCATGCTTGCCGATAACCTTACGTTTAGGTTTGCCGTTTGGCATTTTCTTTTCTACAAAATAACTTTTAACACCACCAACGCATATACCAAAGCCAATAGTGACAGTATCTCTATACAGAATCTGCTTTGTTGGTGATAAATCTATAGAATCAATAAAAGTTTTAGTTAGTTTCTCATGAGGCATTTTAACAACCCGTAGCAATACGAAGCGATACATAGCAAGATTTTTGCGGTCTATTAATGGTATATTTATTGAGAAATTAAGCAAGAAGTATATTTTTGCGAAATACTTATTTAATTCAAGTTATTGTTTTTATTATAAAAAATATAGCTCCAGGATGCCGCTGTATGTCATTACCCTTGAACCCTAAAGTTCAAGGTGGACACGACGTGTATTTGCTGGGTTTCCTACTCGAGGTAGGCATACACTCTAAACACACAGATCGCATCCTAAGATGTAGATATCGGCTCAGGGGAATTTGACCCACTGGCGTACATCCCAGAGTTATATTGAGTATAACCAAACTCGCTGTATTAGCAAATCGATAATCTTGATTCAGAGCATAAAAATGATGGAATCATTAACTGATCGTACAAACAAAAATCATTTAAATGATTTTTTCTACATCATCAATAATATCGGCTAACAAGCGCTCGCAATGAGAATATTCTTGTAGTGAGCGATTCATGCTTAAAACTTCCTGCATCAATTCTAAGCCCACCATGATAACCAGTTTATTATGTTCAACATTGGGTGCTTTACGGCGAAATTCTTGGAATTTCTCATTTAATAGTTGACCGGCACGTTCAAGATCTGCTTTTTTCTCGGCAGAAGTTGCCAGACGAAAAGTTTGTTCGATTAGGCGGAGCTCTACCGTAACGACATCAGACATGCTTATACTTCCTCATGAGATTCTGTTGGATGTGCAAGCTGTTGAATTTCTTGCGCATGATGATCTTGTTCTGTGCCTAAAATGGCTAAGCGTTGGATAATGGCTTCAACTTTATTTTTAGCTTGATCATTTTTTTGAGCTAAGCGTTCGCGATCTTGTTGCAACTCAGCAATTTGTCGCTGTGCTTGTTGTTGTTCATGCAGTAATTGTTCTTTTAAAGTTCTTAAACTATTACGTTCAGCTAAAATTTCTTGGAAGCGGTTTTTCAAATCGGTACAACTTTTTTCTAAACGGCTATAACGTTCAGCAAGTGCTGTGGCATCATGATTGAGTTGTTGGTGCTGAGCTTTAAGCTTGGCGAGACTCTCAGTGAGCTCTTCGATTTGATCTTGCTTCTGCGTAATAATGCTATTTTTTTGCATGATTTGGGCAGCAGACTGTTGTTCACTGCTGGCTTTGTCTTTGAGCAATGATTGGTTTTCACTGTCTAAATGCCCAAGTCGTGTTTTTAATACTTCAATATGCGTTTGAAGACACTTTAATTGTTCTAACATAAGATGGTCGCACAGAGTCATAATCAACGTTAATATATAGAGAAGTATAGAGGTTGGAAAAACGAATGCAAGACGATATTTCTGGTTGGACACAATGGCAACAAAATTTTTCTACTATTGATGAGCTTAGTGGTCCAAGTGAGCTCCATGGATTATTAACGGGAATTCTCTGTGTAACCGATGCACCGAGTGCTGAACAATGGCAAATGATTTTAGCAAGTTTAAATATTCCAAGTCTTCCGGATGAAGCCTTGCGTTTGTTGACAGAAGAAGCTGAGGATTTGGCACATTTATTTGCTGAAGAAGATTATGATTTTTTTCCGATTTTACCAGATGATGAACATGGTCTTGCAGAGCGTGTACAAGCGTTAGCCGATTGGTGTGCTGGTGTTGTGCTCGGTTTTGGTTTGGCATCGGGGCATATTCGCCGTGATGAACAGGAGTGGATTGAACACTTGCAAGATGTTGCAGCTGTTGAATTTGCCGATGACGATGATGATGAAGAAGGTGAGTTAAGTTATCAGGAACTGCTCGAATTTGTACGTTTAGTACCTGCATCATTGTCGGTTGGACGGCAAAAAGTTGCAGTTGACCAAAGTACTTTGTTGAATCATATGCGTATGGCTGCAAATAAATTGCCAGAGCATGCTGCTAGCGAAGTCGTAGAAATGTATACACCTGATCGTCCCAGTTAGCATACTGCAATTTATCTCATTGCAGTTGCAATATTTAAACTGGAGCCAAATAGGCATTGTAGTGGCTTGATCTGTGATCAATTGCTGCAATGCTAAACAAAGACTTTTGCCTGATGGCATGATTTTACATATATTGAATTCATCTGATTTGTGGTCGATTAATACATCATGAAATTTTCCCAAGATATTTTTGAACAGCGGCGTGATCGTTTGGCACAGATGATGGGTGCTAATTGTATTGCAGTGATTGAAACCAGCCCGGTGGCGATGCGTAATCGTGATGCTGATTATAAATATCGGGGGGATAGTAGTTTTTATTATCTGACCGGTTTTACTGAACCTGAGGCTGTTGCTGTCATTGAGACCTTCGATACAGCTGAACAGTACTGTTATACATTATTTTGTCGTGAGCGCCATCATGAAATGGAAATTTGGAATGGTCGTCGGGCAGGGACAGCGGGTGCATTGGCAGATTATGCTGCACATGAAGCTTATGCAATTGAATTTTTAGATGAAAATATCATTGAGATGTTGCAAGCCAAAGAGCAGCTTTATTATCGTATTGGGCAACGCAGAGATTTTGATCATAAAGTCACAGATTGGCTGAGACAAACTGCTGAACAATATACGCCTGCCGCAGTACCTAAACAGTTAAGACAATTAGATGAAATTGTTGATGAGATGCGGGTGATCAAATCGGCAGATGAAATTGCCTGCATGGAAACAGCCGCAGCAATTAGTGTGCGTGCACATCAACGCGCTATGCAACAGGTCCGACCCGGCATGATGGAATATGCTTTGGAAGCTGAATTGAATTATATTTTTGCTCAGGCAGGCTGCGTACCCGCATATACCAGTATTGTGGGCGGTGGGGCTAATGCTTGCATTTTACATTATGTTGAAAATGATCAAGTTTTAAATGATGGTGATTTAGTTTTAATCGATGCTGGTTGTGAATATGCATATTATGCCGCCGATATCACGCGTACTTTCCCTGTAAATGGTAAGTTTAGCCCAGCACAAAAAGCTTTATATCAATTGGTTTTAGATGCACAGTTAGCAGCCATTGCTGCGGTACAAGTCGGTGCACATTATCATGCTCCGCATCAAGTGGTGGTTGAAATCTTGGTGAAAGGTTTAGTCACGCTCGGTTTATTACACGGTGATATCGATACATTGATTGAAGATGAAGCCTATCGCCGTTTTTATATGCATGGTACCGGGCATTGGTTAGGCATTGATGTGCATGATGTTGGTGCTTATAAGCAGCAGGGTGAATCGCGTCGATTAGAAGCGGGAATGGTTTTGACGATTGAGCCTGGTCTTTATATTGCTGAAGATGATGAAACAGTCGATGCAAAATGGCGTGGTATTGGTATTCGCATTGAAGACGATGTCTTGGTTACGGCTCAAGGTCCGCGAGTATTAACCGATCAAGTTGCTAAAAGTATTGATGAAATTGAACAATTGATGGCGCAGCATAAAGCAGCCACATGCTAGAATCAAAGCGCGAGCAATCGGCTCGGCGGAGGAGTGTTGAAGGTGCAACAACAAGTTATTATTGTCGGCGGTGGCATGGTGGGATTGAGTCTGGCCTTGATGTTGGCTAAAGCCAATATATCCGTCAAGATATTGGAAGCAATTCAGTATCCAACATTAAATACCCAAGAGCCTGTACCTTATCACTCGAGTTTTGATGCACGGAATACAGCGTTATCGCGTCGTAGCGTACAAATTTATCAAAACTTAAATCTGTGGGAAGCCTTACAACAGCATGCAGCGCCCATTCTTGAAGTGCAAATTACCGAACAAGGTAGTTTTGGTAAAGCACGATTATTGGCTGAGCAAGAAAAAGTCGAAAGTTTTGGTCAAGTGATTGAAAATGCTTGGTTAGGGCGGGTGTTATTACAGCAGGTTCGTGCGCATGCTGGGATTGAGCTGATTGATGGCGTAACGGTGCAGGGGCTGTGTCAAGATCATGATAAAGTTTATATTGAAGCTGTGCGTGCAGATCAACAAGCTTTATCCTTGGACAGCGATTTACTCATAGCTGCCGATGGTCGTGACTCAGTTTGTCGTCAAGCCTTAGGAATATCGGTCTCTGTGCATGATTATGATCAAGTGGCTTTAGTGACCGCTGTAGAGACCAGTAAAGCACATCATAATATTGGTTTTGAGCGTTTTAGCCCGCAAGGACCTTTGGCTTTATTGCCATTACCTGGAGAGTATCGCCGTTCAGTGGTCTGGCCGGTTGCCAAAGGTACTGAACAGCAATGGTTGGGTGAAGAGAACGATCAGCATTTTCTCGATGCATTACAACAGACCTATGGCGACCGTGCTGGTAAGTTTGTCAAAACAGGTAAACGCTCAAGCTTCCCTTTGTCGCAAGTTTTGGCTGAGCGTCAGGCAGTTGGGCGTGTGGTGTTGATGGGCAATGCGGCACATACCATTCATCCAGTAGCAGGACAAGGTTTTAATCTTTGTCTGCGAGATGCAGATGTATTGGTACGATATATCGCTGAACAATTACAAAGCCAACAAGACATAGGTGATCCAGCAATGTTACACGCCTATGCACAAGCACGTTTAACCGATCAACGTCGTGTGATTAAATTTTGTGATAGCGTAGTGCGCGGTTTTTCCAATCAAAATCCAGTATTAAAAGTACTTAGAAATACTGGATTATTGGCTTTCGACTTGATTCCTGGTGTAAAACCATTATTGGCCAACTACGCGATGGGGCTAAAAGCATGAGTGAAATGTTAGATGTGGTCATTGTCGGTGGTGGGCTGGTTGGAGGATTAACCGCGTTATTACTTGCTCAAGGTGGGGTGCAAGCCACAGTACTTGATGCTGCGCCTATTTTAGATGAAGCAACGATATTGGCTGAAAGTAATCCACGTGTTTTGGCCTTAAACCGAGCAACGCTACACCTATTACAACGCGTTGACGTCTGGTCTTCGGTACAACGTTTCATGCCCTATACCGGTATGCAAGTGTGGAATAAAAATGGTTATGGTGACATTCATTTTGGTCAAGCCAGCGCGCAGCGTCCCCATCTCCAACACAGTCTTGGGGCGATGGTTGAACCGAGCCTGTTAAATCTGGCTATTCAGCAAAAGATGCAACATCAGTTAAGCGACTACCGTAGTCAGGTGCGGGTGCAGCGTATTGAAAAAATTAATCATGGTTGGTTGGTGGTATTGCTTGATGGCACGGAACTGCGCACGAAATTGCTCATTGGCGCTGATGGTGCCAATTCATTTGTGCGTCAACAAGCTATGATTGATTTGGCGGTCTTGGATTATCAGCAAGCTGGCTTAACGTGTGCCATTCAGACCACAGCGCCACATCAGTTTGTTGCGCGGCAAATTTTCCTTGAGACTGGTCCATTGGCATTTTTGCCGATGCAAAGTCTTATTTCTGCAGAAGATCAACATTGGCTTTCTATTGTCTGGACTTTGCCAGATGACTATGCCGCTGAATATGCGCGTTATGATGATGCAAAATTCCTGCAATGTCTCACGCAGGCAAGTCAACATATGCTTGGACCTGTGCTGGCGGCAACGGCACGAGTACAATTTCCACTAAAAGCACGCCATGCACAGCATTATGTACAAGATGGTTTGGCTCTGCTTGGGGATGCCGCCCATGTGATTCATCCATTAGCGGGGCAAGGTGTCAATATTGGCTGTTTAGATGCCGCTGTATTGTGTGATTGTTTGTTACATGATTTACAGCGTGGTGCTTGGGCATATCCACAGACTTTACAGCGTTATCAGCACTTACGTAAAGGGCAGAATGAGATAATGATGCATAGTATGTCGGGTATTGGTTGGTTAGAGCGTCAGGCATTTTTTCCTATTATTTGGGCACGTAATGCAGGATTAAAATGTGTGGAACAACAGCCTCTGCTAAAAGATTTATTTATGTCGCGAGCGGATGGTCTGTATGCTCTAGAAAATACACGCTATGCGCCATAAGATGCTTGGTGTTATTTTTTGAGCAGTCGATTAAAAATTTTTACTAATTTGATTAAAAAAAACACGTTTTTGTTGTCTTAGACTCTAGTCGAAAATCAGAGAGCTTGATAAATTTCTCGTTAAATCAACACCTATATTATAGGCAAAAGTATTGCTGGGGAGTTTAAGATGACTGATGTAAATGATTACGATGAAAATGAAGAAAGCAGTGTCGATGATGACGAAGCCAAAGCCGCTGAGAAAGGCGCATCAGATAGTGAGCCTGCACTCTCTGATGCCGATTTAGCAGAGGCTGAAAGCTTGACGGTAACGGCAAAACAACGGCAACGCCAAGCTCTAGAAGATGAAATTGCTGCATTTTTGGCGAAAGGTGGGCAAATTACCCAAGTTCCTTCGGAAGAGTCTAACTAAGCGTGCATATGCTATCAGGGCTATCTCGATAGCCCTTTAACTTTTTCACCGCGCCGACGACATTTTAACCACAGCCGGTCACAGTATTGGGCCGGAGAAAGCTTTCAGCTTTAATCTTCTGCTTGATCTGGGCTATTTTGATCGAGTTCTAAAGCACGTTGATAGGCTATTTTCTTTTTAACTCCCAATAAGTCTGCTGCTAATTGTGCTGCTGCTTTGACTGACAGGTCTTGTCTTAAACGTCCTAATAGTTGATCAAGCGCATCATCTGTAACGGCTACCGGTTGGGTTAAGCCTGCAACAACCAACACAATTTCACCTTTTTGCTGATGTGGATCATTGCTCACAAACTGATAGAGTTCACCTAAAGTCATTTGTTTAATGGTTTCAAAAGTCTTGGTAATTTCGCGCGCTAAGCCGACACGACGATCCTCACCAAAAACCTGACACATATCTTTGAGACATGCCAAGATACGATGTGGGGCTTCATAAAAAATCATCGTGTGGGGCTGCTGTTGTAATTGTTCTAATTGCTGTAAACGTTGTGAAGCTTTTGCAGCAAGAAAACCCTCAAAACGGAAATGGTCACTGGGTAAGCCGACACTACTGAGTGCTGCTATTGCCGCACATGCACCAGGAATAGGAATCACACGAATATTGTTTTCTTGTGCGGCACGCACCAGTTTAAAACCCGGATCACTGATTAATGGTGTGCCAGCATCACTTACTAAAGCAATATCTTGTCCTTGTTTGAGTTTTTCAATGAGTTGTTGAATCACACTAGATTCATTGTGGTCGTGGCAAGCAGTCAGTGGCGTATCTATTTGATAATGTTTCATCAGTTGTGCAGATTGTCGTGTGTCTTCGGCTGCAATTAAATCGACAGATTTTAACACCTGCACTGCGCGGAAAGTCATATCGTCTAAGTGCCCGATAGGGGTTGCAACGACAAATAACTGGGCACTCATAAATCCTCTCCATACTTCATCTAAACCACTACACGATTACAAATCAAAGCGTCTATGCTGAGCAAAAATGAGCGCGCGTTTGTAATCCATAAAGCCGTTATTCTACCCGATTCGACTGCAATGGCGAGAAACTTCTAGGCAATCTGCATGATTTACAGGCATTAAGCCAGAATTTATGCAGTGTTTTGATGATATCTCGCAGTGGATATTTCATTACCGATGAATATTGCACCACCGCTGAATCATGCCTTGTAAGGTAAGCACTGCCGGTCGTGATTGATGAGTATCGGTATTAGGTATTGAGTATTAGGGATTGAGTATTAGGGATTAGGTGTATTGGGGGCTATTGGGGTGAATGTCGGAAGTCAAACCTTAAGCGCTCTTGGTATTCAGTGCGATCAGTATTCAGCTTGCTTGATAATAGATCCCTTTGGGTACTGATGAGGCATTGTGATGTTGTAGTAGCGGAGTCTAGTCGATGACAAAATTATCCAAACGTTCGTCAAGCTCTGATCGAGCCCCAGCGCAGCAAGTCGTTACAGCTGCAATCGTGCCCTCATTGGCACAGTGGTCAGAACAGTGTGCTGCTGAGTATTTACAATTGCAGGGTTATCACATGTTGCAACGCAACTATCATAGCCGTTATGGTGAAATCGATTTGATCATGTGTCGTGCCGATCAATTAGTATGTGTTGAAGTAAAAGCTCGTTCTACAGATGGATTTGGTGCGGCATGTGAAATGCTTAATGATCGTAAGCAAATAAAAATATATAAGACAGCCTTATCTTTTTTAGCGCAGTACCCTAAATATGGAGAATATAATGTACGTTTTGATCTGATTTGTTTTGATTTATCGAAAGAAATTGCAAAAAATGTACAGTATCGCTTTGCCAAGCGTACATATGATTTATGCTGGATTGAAAACGCATTTACTTTAGATGCGGACTTGATTAATCTGTGTTGAGATACAGCACTTTATGACAGTAATGATCGAAAATTACGTTTATTAGAATATTTAGGAGTCGAACTGCGTGTTTAAGCCGATTGCGATAGCACTAATTTGTGTTGCTAGTTTATCTGGATGTACGAGCTTCATTTCAGGCGGTACAGGAACTCAACCTGTAGGGACTGAAAGTGGTGTTCGATCATTAGGTCAAGTATTTATAGACAATTCTATTCAACGTACCGCTAAAATTAACCTGTATAAACTCGATACGCGTTTTAAGCAGTCGCGGGTGAATATCAATAGTTTCCACAGTAATGTACTTTTAACTGGACAAGTGCCGGATGAGCATTTGAAACAGTTGGCAGAAGATAATGTACGCTCCATGAGCGATGTGAAAACCGTACATAACTATATTACGGTTGGACCGCAGATCGGTTATAGCACCATTATGCAAGATACCACTGTAACAGCAAATACGCGCGGTTTAGTGATGAAAGCTCCCGTTATTTCGGACAGTAAGGTGCTGTTACATACCGAGGATGGTGTGCTGTATGTGATGGGACGTTTAAACAATGCTGAGATTACCGATCTCAATGATGTCCTACAAAAAGTGGGGAATGTCACCAAGATCGTAACTTTGGTCGATAACACGCAACAAGCAACCGCTGTTGACGTCCAACCACAAGTACAAACGCCTTATGCAATTGATCCAAATACCAATATAGAAACAGCACCGAATGCTCAAATTCAACCTTAAGCCCGATCAAGTCCGTCGGCAAGTTTTGCTTCAAGTCGCTAAACTGAAACGTTTGAAGCAAAACTTTAGAGCCTATGATTTAGCCCGTGTGGCATTAAATAAATTCAGTGCAGCAGGACATTATCAAGTACAGCAGAATATTGCTTATGGTTTTAAGGCACGGCAACGCTTAGATTTATATTTGAGTAACAATGTGTCGCAACACCATGGTCAACGCCAAGCCAAAGGGTTAGTGATCTTTGTTTATGGTGGGGCATGGCAACATGGCAGCCGTCAAGACTATATCTTTGTTGCTGAAGCCTTAACCCGCCATGGTTATGATGTGGCAATCATCGATTATCAATTGGCACCGCAGCATAAATTTCCAAGTTATGTCGACGATCTGGCTTTGGCTATTCGCTATCTTCAAGATAAACAGCAACAGTATGCTATCGCTGCCGAGCGTCTGGCATTATTGGGACATTCCGCCGGGGCGTTTAACTGCATGAGCTTGCTTTATCATCCACGTTATCAAGATGCTGATTTTCAAGCACATATTGCAGCAGTGATCGGAATAGCTGGACCTTATCATTTTGATTATGTCGGTGACCGATTAGCTGAGGATGCATTTGATCAGCAGGTATCCTATCAACAGGTGATGCCTTATTATTTTGTACGTCCGCATCAAGCACGGCATTATTTGTTGCTTGCCCCCTATGATCGCGTGGTGGCGGCACAAAACAGCTATGACATGCAACAACAGTTGTTGGCACAACAAAATCATTGTCAGTTACAGCAGATTGCACATACTGGACATGTCACGATTATGGGCAGTATGGCGAGCATTTTTTCACGATTTTTCAATACCCAACAACGTGTTATTGCCGCTTTAGATGAAAGTTTTGCATTATTCAATGACCAAGCTAGCGATAAAAAATCGGCTTAGCTTAATTTTTACTGTGACTGCTTTGCCATTGTGCGTGCCCGTGTAGCACATGTTCAATCATGGCATGTGCAATACTGCCAGCGACAGGAATAGTCGGAAGATGGTTAAATTTGAAGAAGCGTGCATCACTGATCTCATCACGTTGTAGCTTGATTTCACCTGAGTCATATTCAGCTTGAAAGGCAAGCATGAGATTGCTGGGGAATGGCCAGGGTTGGCTGGCTAAATATCGAATATTTTTTAGTTTTAATCCGACTTCCTCAAAGGTTTCGCGTTGTACAGCTTCTTCCAGTGTTTCGCCAACCTCAACATAGCCCGCGATGAGCCCATAGATGTTATTGCTGGCTTTGGCATTTTTGGCTAATAAAATTTCATCTTCTCCACGCGTGATCACAGTAATGACACAAGGTTGCACACGCGGATATTGGTGATAGCGACAATTGGGGCAGACCATGGCGTATTCACGTTTATGTACATGGGTTTCATAACCACAATGACTACAAAAACGGTGGTTACGACGCCATTCTAATAGCTGTACGGCACGGCTGGCTTGTTCAAACTCTGTTTTGGTCCATTGTGAGATTAACTGTCGAATGGGAACGAGTTGGTAGCCTTCAGGAATCGGTTCTAGATCAAGTAAGTCCCGGGCAATGACACGATCACCCGTGCTTAAGAATTGATTCGGGTCAAACTCGAGCAGACGCGGAAGTTGTAAGTTATGATCGACTAATAATTGATGGTGATGAAAAATATAGGCGACGGCGAGTTCAGACATAATAAACCATGTATATCAGTATTTTTAAGTGAGGCGGTGACTAGCATAAATCGTGTTGCAATCACGCTCAAGTGAAAGTACACGATTTATGCTTTATAACGAGATCGGGATTTCTCGTACTGCATCGGCTGCTTTAGCTGTTATGGCTATTTTGTGCAAATAAACAAGCTTTGTCATTTTTTTCTTGGTATTTCTCCATCCATTGTTGATGTGCAGCAAGTTCTTCCGCAGAAGGTGCAATATAAGCCAACTGGTATTGGCTATAACTGGTCTGCTGCTGACCATGTTCATGGTCATGCTCAGTTTGGCTTAGGGCATCAATATCAAAAGCGACCTGACCACCCGTCATAGCCAGATAGACATCTGCTAGAATTTCGGCATCCAGTAAAGCGCCGTGGAAGGTACGGTCACGCTGAATAATATCGTAACGACGTACCAAAGCATCTAGAGAGTTTTTTTGCCCAGGATGTTTGTGTTTTGCCATTGCGAGGGTGTCAACAACTTCGCATACGCTTGATAATGCAGGGAGTTTACAACGTTGAAACTCTGCATCTAGGAAGTTCATATCGAAGCTGGCATTGTGGGCAATAATCTCGGCGCCCTTGAGGTATGCAAATGCGGTTTGGGCGATTTCTGCAAAACGTGGTTTACCCACCAAAAATTCATCGCTAATACCATGCACATTGACTGAATCACCGACAGCTTTGTCAGGCTGAATATAGATGTGAATAGAGCTACCCGTTAACTTACGGTTAATCATTTCAATGGCGCCAATCTCAATAATACGATCGCCATCTTGATAATAAAAACCAGTGGTTTCGGTATCGAGAATGAGCTGACGTGGACCGTCCAAACTGATGTTGGCTGCTGTGATATGAATGGCTGGATGGATGTCACTGTTGTCCGTCGTCATTTGACCGATGTCAGTTGTCTCCTGACTTGCTGCTGTAGGCACAGCTAAATGACTTGAAGAAGATTCTGTTTCAAACGATGCTGCTGAGTCTGAGTCTGAGTCTGAGTCTGAGTCGGTCTGTTCCGTGGGCTCTGCTGTTGCTGTTACTGCGTGAGCTGTCGCTGTGGCAAGTGTCGTGCTTGCTTTTTCTGCCGCTATCTCTGTAGCTGGCGTTTCTGCGGCAATTGTATCCGCTGTTGATTCAGCTATAGCGTCATTGTCGAGTAAATCAAAGCCAAAAGGATCATCTAATAACCAGTCATTTTCAATTTTTTTTTTGTCTGTTGTTTTTGTTGCTTCTGCTGCTGAAGCGGGCGTTGGTACAGCCTGTACTGGGTTGAAAGCATAGCGCTGTTGTATTGCTGCGGTCATGGCTGTGCTGTTTTGCGCTGTTAAGATTGGGTTTGGGCTTGCAGATTGGGCTGCGGCAGCGGCTAAGTCTGCGCCTTGATTGGCTAAACGGTCAGCCGTTTCGTTGCCAGCATGACCGGCATGTCCCTTGACCCAATTCCATTCGATATCACGACCTTGGCAAACTTGGTCAAGCTGTTGCCAAAGTTCTGGGTTTTTTACATTTTTCCAGTTTTTATTTTTCCAACTGCTAATCCATTCTGTAATACCGCGTTTTACATAGTTAGAATCGGTCCAAATCACCAACTGGGCATCGGCAGCACAGTATTGAATACCTTCGATCGCAGCCTGTAGTTCCATACGGTTATTGGTGGTCTGTAGGGCACCACCACATAGCTCATGTTGTTGCTCTGGTGTTAGAATGAGCGCACCCCATCCGCCAAGCCCTGGATTACCTCGGCAAGCGCCATCAACATAAAGTACGATTTTTTCAGACATATTTTGAACCAATGCGATAAAAATTAGGGTTGATCACAATCAACGTAGAATTTATTGTATACGCAAATAAACCCATTCAGAGCATGAACCGAAATTATTTTAATTTTTTGTAACATTTATATGCAATTGACATGAAATGATTGCCTTGTTTAAGCATTACGCTACTCTAAAATGTCACAGAGAAAATAATTGACGCGTGTTGTACGGAACCTTATATGTATAAACCTAGCTCAGTAGTGTCTCAGCCTACTGCACACATTATATTTAAATTATCTATACTTGCTTCTGCTCTTACAGCTGTAATGCTTAGCACTGGATGCTCAACGACACCAACAACAACGACAGTGAGCCAACAACCCAGTGGATTATTAGATGCTAACAGCCTGAACTCCTTAGAAGATTTATTATTTGCCACAGATATGCGCGCAGTTGAAGGGGATCGCCTACAAATTTTAAAACATGGTGATGTCTGGAAGCGAATGACCGTTGGTTTTAAAATGGATACCAATCATTGGGATGCACGGATCGATGCACAGCGGAGCTGGTTTATTTCACGTCAACCTTATCTCGATCGATTGAGTGCACGCGCATCGCGTTATTTATATTACACGGTAAAAGAAGCTGAACGCCGTGGTATGCCGACAGAGTTAGCGTTATTACCGATTATTGAAAGTTCATATGATCCTGCGGCGACCAGTAGTGCTGCTGCAGCGGGTTTATGGCAGTTTATCCCATCTACTGGGCGTATTTATGGTTTAAGACAAACCAGTCAATATGATGGTCGTCGCGATGTTGTTGAATCAACCCGCGCAGCCTATGAGTTCCTCGGAAGTTTATATAATCAATTTGGTTCTTGGGAATTGGCACTGGCTGCCTATAATGCCGGCCCTGGTCGTATCCAACAGGCAATTAACCGTAACCAAGCTGCAGGTTTACCAACAGATTATTGGTCATTGCGCTTACCACAAGAAACCATGAACTATGTGCCGCGTTTTTTAGCTGTTGCACAGATTATCAAAGAGCCTAAGCGTTATGGTGTGAGTTTACCGCCTATTGCCAACCGCCCGCACTTTAGAGAAGTGACGGTACCCGCCGGTGCACAACTCAATCAAATCAGTAGTATTACTGGTTTAAGTCGTGCAGAACTCTATGCGCTAAACCCTGGGCATCGTGCTGAAATGATTGATCCAGAAAGCCCGCGCCGAATTTTAATTCCAGCAGATTTAAATCCAACCATTGATGCCAAATTGAAGTCCTTGCAAACGGGTACCAGTGGCTATTGGGCAAATAATAATAACAGCACCGTCACTACAACTACGAGCTCAACCAGCACGCCACAGGCGGGTGTGGTCATTCAGGTGACACCTGGCAATAGCACCACCACCGCAGCAGCGAAACCCAATAGCACGCCGTCTTATATGACGACTACACCAAGCACACAGACCTTAGCCACAAGCAGCAAACCGACAGCAACACCAAGTACAACGCCAAGCACTGCGGCAGGCAGCATAAGCACCAGTAGTACCGTACCAACGACATTACAGCGTACACCACAAGGTGCAGAAGCCTTGGCAGCATTTGCCAATAATGCCGCTGTCCCTAGTGCACCACGTATTCCTGTTGCGGTCACTCCGGCAAGCAATGTGCAACCAATTCGCACTGAACCGCCGATTAGCGCACGCGAACGTGATCAGATCAGTGCTGGTTTTATTGCAGCATCTAAACTACAACAGCCTGAAGTGAGTGCTGCCGAAAAAGAACAGGTTGTGAAAGAACTGACCGCACTGGCACCGAAAGGCACCGAGGTGGTTGATCCACTAGATGGCAAAATTAAGCTCACGGCGATTCAAACCAGTCAATCGGTGGCTGAGCAACAAGGGAAAGATGTCAGTGTAGCCTTTGCTTATCCAAAAAGCGTTGCGGAGAATACCCCACGTGATTCCATCGAAGCCAAAATGAATAGCAATAAGGTATTTGAAAAAACGGCTGATGATGTTGTGGTTACACCGCCTAAAGGTAAGCGTAGTACGTATATCGTCGTTGCTGGCGATACCTTGGCGATTATTGCCACTAAAAATGGCGTCAACTGGCGTGATATTGCGGCATGGAACCAAATTGATCCAAGTGGCACGCTATATGCAGGCACAACCTTATATCTTTATGATGCCAAGCCAGTTGCAAGTGTGAGTAATACCACAAGTAATACGGTCAGCAATAAGTCGTCAGACAAGCCGAGTCAATATGTAGTACAGCCCAATGACAGCTTAACTGGTGTAGCCAATCAATTTGGCTTAACTGTACAACAGTTGGCGCAATATAATGATTTAAATGTCACCAGCAATTTATTTGTGGGACAGAAGCTCAAATTGCAGCCGAGTGCAGAGCCACGTAATCATGCGACCAATACGCATAGCCAAAACACAAGTAACGCAAACAGCAGCAACTCAAACAGTAGTACTGCTCGCGCGCCTGAACGTCCACAGATTAAAACCAAAGTCTATACGGTCAAACGAGGTGAGTATTTTAAAATGATTGCCGATCGTTACGGTTTATCATTGCAAGAGCTTGCCAGTTTAAATGACAAAGTTGATGTTTCTCAGCCCTTGTTGGTTGGCCAAAAGCTCAATGTGCCATTGCAAGAAGTTGCCACGAACAATGCCAGTAATAATAGTGCAAACAACAGCAATGCTGGCGCTGATCGTCAAGCCAAGAACAATAAAACACCGGATTATTATGTTGTGCAACCCGGTGATAGTTTAACGGCCATTGCTGATCGCTTTAATCTGCCGTTGAGCCGTTTGGCTGCATTGAATGGGCTTGCGAGCAATGCTGGAGTATTTGTCGGGCAAAAATTAAAACTTACGGGCGAAGTGGTCGAAAATACGGCAAACAGCAAAAATATGAAAACTGAAAAAGCACAGCCTACTACTCTACGTACGCAAACGCATGTGATTAAGGCAGGCGAGTCTTTGGCGAGTATTTCTGCCAAATATAATATGCAGATTACCGATTTAACCGAATTGAATAATCTAAGCATTCAATCCAGTATTCATCCCGGTCAGCGTATTAAAGTTGCGGCAGGCAATGAGCCGGTAGCCAGCAAAGCGGAGCGTAGCACTCCAGCCAACAACAGTATGACGAGTGTGAATAATACGAGTGCGAAGCCTGTGGTAAATAGTAAAAATACTGAAAAATATGTGGTCAAAGCAGGGGAATCATTGACCAGTATTGCCGCTCGCATTGGTGTAAGTGTACAGAGCTTGGCAGAGCTCAATCAGTTAAAAACCAATAGCCAATTACGCCGTGGTCAAAACATTTTATTGCCTAAGACCACGACGCAGTACAAAGTAAAAAGTGGTGATTCATTAATTCGTTTGGCTGCACGTCATGGGATTGAAGTACAGCAATTGGCTGAGATGAATAATATCAAGCCGAATGCTGCACTGAAGATCGGTGATGTAATCACGATACCGAACTAACCTATTTTATGCCGATTGTACTGTGTACTTTACAGCGCCTCATGTCAGGGGTGCTGTTGCTGTTTGCAACACTATTTGCAACTTTAACCCATGCGGCTTGGCAGCAATATGCTTATTTAGCCATGCATGGTGAAACACCGCGTTATTTGGGTGTTGGTGCCATGCCTTATGCCAATGCCCATGCTCCCAAAGGCGGTATTCTCATTCGTTCAGCGCCGGGAACTTTTGATAATCTCAATAGTATGAATGGGGCAGGCAGTTATACCGAAGGGGTGAATTTTTTATTTGACTCATTAATGGCGCGCTCTTTAGATGAAGCAGGGGTGATGTATCCCTTGTTGGCAGAAAAAGTTAGCTATGACGCAGATAATCTGCAAGAGATTATTTTTCATCTTAATCCTCAGGCGAGTTTTAGTGACGGCAGTCCAGTTACAGCCGAAGATGTTCAATTTACCTTTGAGATTTATCAGAGCAAAGCCAATCTCGGCTTACAAATGTATATTTCAGATTTGGCAAAAACCGAAGTGCTGTCAAAATACCAAGTCAAAATGATTTTTAAGTCGAAGCATAATACCGAGTTGCCTAGTATTTTGGCAGAGTTACCGATCTACTCTAAAGCAGATTGGCAAAATAAAGATTTTAGTCGAATTAGCCTGAGCCCGATTTTAGGTTCAGGACCCTATGTGATTGCACGTATCGATCCCGGTCGTAGCATTACCTATAAACGTAATCCACAGTATTGGGCACGGGATTTAGCCGTGAATCGTGGGCGGTATAATTTTGATTATCTCAAATATATTTATTACCGCAGTACCGAGATGAGCTATGAAGGTTTTAAAGCAGGGCAATTTAGTTTAAGAGAAGAAAATAGCGCTAAACGTTGGATGACCGGATATCAGTTTCCGGCGGCACAACAGGGTTTAATTGAAAAATACCAGCATCGTAGTCGTAATCCGGTAACGACCCAAAGTTATGTGTTTAATATGCGCCGTGCGCCTTTTGATAATATTTTACTGCGCCAAGCCATTAGTTATGCCTATGATTTTGAATGGATGAATAAATCCATGTTCTATGGGCAGTATCAGCGTTTAAATAGTTTTTTTCAAAATAGTGAGCTTGCAGCCACTGGACCTGCAAGTGCTGCAGAACGCGAGATTTTAACGCCTTATCTGAGGCAGTTAAATCCAGTACAACGTGCTGGGGTATTGATCGATTGGCAAGCGCCTGTTTCGGATGGCAGTGGCTATAACCGTGCAGCCTTATTACAGGCTCGACAATTGTTACAACAAGCAGGTTATCAGGTGAAGCAGGGACGTTTGGTTGACGGCAAAGGGCAGGCATTGCAGTTTGAGATCTTGGTGCATCAACAAAACCTGATACGAACCATGATGCCATTTGTGCGTAATCTCAAAAAATTAGGCATCAACGCGACAGTACGTCAAGTCGATGTTCCACAATATCTAGAGCGTATTCGTCGTTATGATTTTGATATGACGTCTTTGGCGATGCCGCAGTCGCTGAGTCCTGGTAATGAACAAGCCCAAATGTGGGGGTCGCAAGCGGCGGATGAGATCGGCAATTATAATTTATCAGGCATTAAAAACCCGGTGATTGATCAGGTGATTGCCAAAATTATTCAAGCCCCGAATCGCGAACAGCAGGTGTTATATACCAAAGTGTTAGATCGATTATTACGCGCAGGTTATTACCAGATTTTGGGCTATAGTAAAGCCGATAGTTGGTTTGTTTCGTGGAAGATGTATCAACGTCCGCAACGTGCACCGCAATTGAGTAGTGGGATTGAGTATTGGTGGTCAGATCCACAACAGGCAGCGCGGGTGGTGGGCTATTTGGGCAAAAATGCCATGCAACCCTAAGGAGGGGCAATGGGACGCTATATCTGCAAACGATTGCTGTTGATTATTCCTACCTTATTTTTGATCTTGTTGATTAATTTTATTGTAGTACAAATTGCACCTGGCGGTCCTGTTGAACAAGCCATTCAGCAAGCTGAATCTTTTCGCCCACCGGGCGCCGCATTACAAGCCAGTGAACATTCTTCTTTGGGTGCAGAGAGTCGCTATCAAGGGACGCGTGGCTTAAGTCCTGAAATGGTCGAGAAAATCAAACAGCAATATGGTTTTGATCAACCCGCAACAACCCGCTTCTGGCTGATGCTCAAAGGGTATCTGCAGTTAGATTTAGGCAATAGCTTTTTCAAAGATAAAGCCGTGACGCAGTTGATTTGGGAGCGATTGCCTGTGACCCTATCACTTGGGCTGTGGAGCACCTTGCTAATTTACTTAGTTGCCATTCCACTGGGAATACAAAAAGCACGGCGTCATGGCAGTGCCTTTGATCAATTCAGTTCTTTATTTTTAGCAATTGGTTATGCTGTGCCTGCTTTTGTCTTTGCAATTCTGTGTATTGTATTATTTGCGGGCGGGTCATATTGGCAATGGTTTCCTTTACAAGGCTTAGTCTCCGATCATTTTGCTGAACTGAGTTTATTGGAACGGATTGGCGATTATTTTTGGCATATTACTTTACCTATTCTTAGTGTGGTTTTGGGTGGTTTTGCAGGGCTATGCTACCTCACCAAATATTCATTTTTAGAAGAACTCAATAAACCCTACGTTTTGGCGGCACGTGCCAAGGGTTTAAACGAACAGCAAGTTTTATATGGACAAGTATTTCGTAATGCTATGTTGGTGGTTATTGCCGGTTTGCCTGAAGCCTTGATTGGGATTTTCTTTGCTAGCAACTTGTTTATTGAGATTATTTTTAATCTGGACGGGCTGGGTTTATTGGGTTTTGAGGCGATACAGCAACGGGATTATCCTGTCATCTTTGGCACTTTATTTATTTATACCGTGCTGGGGCTGTTATTACGTTTAGTCAGTGACGTGATTTATCAGTGGATTGATCCACGCATTCATTTTGATGCGATTGGAGGGCGTTAATGTCACCTGTACTGCATGCGGCTTTGCAACGCTTTAAACGCAATCGCTTAGGGTTTTTCTGCACCATTATTTTTTTAATTATTTTTGTTTTATCTTTGGGTGCGGAATGGATCGCCAACGATAAGCCTTTAGTGGTGCGTTATCAGCAACAGTATTATTTTCCTGTGCTACAGCAGTACCCAGAAACACAGTTTGGCGGGGTTTTTGAAACAGAAGCAGATTATAAAGACCCCGTCGTACAGCAGTTGATTACAGCGCAAGGCTGGATGCTATGGCCCGTGATCCGCTATTCCTATCAAAGTCCCAATCTGGCATTGGATGGTGCGGTGCCTTCCGCACCGAGTCGCGAAAACTGGCTCGGTACAGATGACCAAGGGCGTGATGTCTTGACTCGGATCTTATACGGACTAAGAGTCTCGTTACTTTTTTCTTTGGCTTTGACCTTGAGCGCTGCCAGCTTGGGCGTTTTAGTCGGTGCGATACAAGGTTATTTCGGTGGCTGGGTCGATCTGCTGGGGCAACGTATTTTGGAAGTCTGGGGTGGGTTGCCGAGCTTATTTGTGGTCATGATCGTGGTGAGCATGTTTAGTCCCAATATCTATTGGTTATTTTTGATTATGTTGTTTTTTGGCTGGCCGGCTTTGGTGGGGTTGGTACGTGCCGAGTTCTTAAAAAGTCGCCAGTTAGACTATGTCAAAGCAGCACAGCTATTGGGCGTTGGGCATTGGCGTATGATTTGGCGTCATATTTTACCCAATGCCTTGACCTCAAGTTTGTCACAAATTCCTTTGATGTTAACTGCTAATGTCACGGCACTTACCGCACTCGACTATTTGGGCTATGGTCTGCCACCCGATGCGGCATCTTTGGGCGAGTTGTTATTGCAAGCGAAAAATAATTTAGATGCACCGTGGCTGGCTATCGCCAGTTTTGTCAGCTTGGCACTGGTGTTGTCATTGCTAATTTATATGGGTGAGGCGATTCGTGATGCATTCGATCCAAGACGACAATAACAGCGCAGCGACAGCAGGACCTATCTTAAGCATTACACAGTTGCAGATAGCTCTTGCTGCACAGCCTAAGCAAATCTTATTGCAATCGCTTTCCTTACAGTTACATGCCGGTGAAACCTTGGCTATTGTGGGCGAAAGTGGTTCGGCAAAGTCCCTAACCGCATTGGCCATTTTGGGTTTATTGCCACCAACTTTATCTTGTCAAGGGCGAATCGACTATCGCGGGAAAAATCTGCTGACAGCTTCTGATCGGGCATTATTGGCATTACGTGGTCGAAAAATTGCCTTAATTTTACAAGAACCCATGACGGCATTAAATGCCTTACATCGGGTCGAAAAGATTTTAGCGCAGTCTTGGGCGCTGGCGGGTTATGCCAAAGCATCTTGGCGACAACGCAGTCTGGATATTCTGCATGAGGTGGGCATTGAGGATGCGGAACAAAAATTACGCTGCTATCCATTTGAGCTCTCTGGTGGGCAGCGGCAACGATTAATGATCGCTGCTGCCATTGCACTGGCACCGGATATTTTAATTGCCGATGAACCGACGACGGCATTGGATGTGAGTTTACAACAACAGATTCTCGAGCTATTACAACGCTTGCAACAGCAACGCGGTATGGCAATCATCCTGATTAGTCATGATTTGAATTTAATACGCCGTTATGCGCAACAGGTGGTGGTGTTAAAAAAAGGTCAGGTCATGGAGCAGGGCAGTGTTAGCGATATTTTTCAGCATGCACAGAGTGATTATACTCAGCAGTTATTGCATGCCGATTTTGGTCAAGCCCAGCCATATTTAGCGCATGCAGAAACGTTATTGTGCGTGAATGCTTTGCAAGTTGATTATCAGCTCAAATCGGGGTGGTTGCAGCAGCACAAACAGCAGTTTACCGCACTGCATGCACTGAATTTTCAGTTGCCTGTGGGCAGTTGTTTAGGTGTGGTGGGGGAAAGCGGCTCCGGCAAAACAACGCTAGCACAAGCATTGGTCCGATTGCTGCCGAGCCAAGGGCAAATGGTATTTTTAGGGCAAGATCTTAATCTATTGTCTAACCAGAAGCTCAGTCCGATACGTCGGAAAATGCAAATGGTTTTTCAAGACCCTTTTGCGAGCTTAAACCCGCGTATGCGCGTGTACGATATTATTGCAGAAGGGCTGTGCTGTTTACAGCTTGCCCGCAGCTTGGTGCAAGAAAAAGTATTACAAGCATTATCTGCGGTAGATTTGGCGGCATCTTTTGCCGAGCGTTATCCGCATCAACTGTCTGGTGGGCAGCGGCAAAGGGTGGCGTTGGCGCGTGCCATTATTTTACGACCGCAATTGTTGATTTTAGATGAACCGACCTCTGCTTTAGATCGTGTTACGCAAATTGCTATTTTGGCATTACTGCGCAGGCTGCAACAACAATATCAGATGAGCTATATTTTTATTAGCCATGATTTACAGCAAGTTCAAGCCATTTGCCAGCAGGTTCTGGTACTCAAACAGGGACAAGTGGTGGAATATGGTCGAACAGCGCAAGTTTTCCAACAACCGCAGCATCACTACACCCAGCAATTGTTGGCGGCTCACCAACTCAGTCAATCGACGTCTTAAAACCAAGATTTTGATTGTATTGATGATTTAACCTATGAGTGAATGATCATGTTCGACAGAATACACGCACGTCAAGCCGTGTTGAACGACAGCGTACATGACATAGCATAGGGGGCATTGACGTGCTATGTTAATTGCTTCTTCATGAGCGTTGAGAAGCTAGATGTCTGAGATTGCTGAGCCTTTTGTAATAAGGCATACCCGATTTAAAAACCGCTTGATTAAAGCCGCCATGAGTGAGGCGCTGTCGAATCATGCTGGGCAAGTGAACGATGGCTTAATCACTTTGTATCGGCGCTGGGCTGAAGGCGGTGTTGGCTGTGCGATTACAGGCAATGTCATGGTTGACCAACGTGCTAAAAATGAACCCGGCGTGTTGGTGATTGAAAATGATCATGACTTGCTCCAATTAAGGCGTTGGGCAGAGGTAGGGCGGCAGCATCAGATGGTGCAGTTGGTACAGCTTTCTCATCCTGGGCGCCAATGTCCCAAAGGCTTAAATCGTGAAACAGTGGCGCCATCGGCGATTGGCTTTAGTGCGGCATTATCAACCACTTTTGCCCAGCCGCGTGCATTGACTGAACAAGAAATTTTAGAGATTATCCAGCGCTTTGCCAATGCTGCCCGCGTTTGTCAACAAGCTGGTTTTGAGGGAGTGCAACTGCATGGTGCACATGGTTATTTGATCAGTCAGTTCCTATCGCCTTTGACCAACCAGCGTCAAGACCGTTGGGGTGGTTCGATTGAAAATCGTATGCGTTTTTTATTGGAAATTTACCATGCCGTGCGCGCAGCCACGTCAGATGATTTTATTGTAGCAGTGAAATTGAACTCGGCAGATTTTCAGCGCGGAGGCATCAGTGAAGCTGAAGTGGTCACAGTGTTTCAGGCTATTGATGCTGCGGGGATTGATCTGATTGAAATTTCTGGTGGGAGCTATGAAGCACCGGTGATGGCAGGCGCAAAGGCAGAACGTCGCACGGTCAGTCAAATTAGTCGTGAAGCCTATTTCTTGGCTTTTGCTGAAAAAATTCGTCAGCAGGTCAATTGCCCCTTAATGGTCACGGGTGGTTTTCGTACAGTACAAGCCATGAATGCTGCTTTACGTAGTGGTGCTTGTGATTTTATTGGTATGGCACGTCCCTTTGCAGTTGAGCTTGATCTAGGGCAGAGAGTATTACAAGGTCATGATGTGCGTTATGCCGTAAAGCCGATAAAAACAGGTTTGAAAGTCATTGATAGGATGGCAATCATGGAAATCATTTGGTATGCCGCGCAATTTAAAGCGATCGCCCAAGGCAAAGCACCGAATCCCAAGCAATCGGCATTGCTGATCTTTTTTAAATATGCCAAAAGTAATGTCAAAGCGATGCTCAAAGGGCAGTTAAATTCACGTCGCCGTTGATTATCGCACAGTCATAGCACTGCGAATATTCTCTCCAATAACCGCTTAAAAGAATAAAGACAGAACACCTCGCAATGGGCTGTTCTGTATGCTCTCTTGCGTAAGTCATAAAAATAGATTAAGGTAAATTGTCATGCAATATGCTGCAAGCACATGCAGCCGTTGCAGGCTCTATCAATAAAAAACATTTTCAATTTTGCCATCTACCGTGTCTTTGCCACGGTGTAGCGTTATAACATTAAATGAAAAAAAATCATGACATAAAGCGCAGCACAGTACGCCACATACAACAATAAGTTTGCGGAGATTGCTTTTAAAGCACACGCAATAGACAGAATAAGGAGCGCGTTGATGTTGGGAATTTCACTTTTTTTTATTGGTGCGGTATTGATCGTCAATGGTGTAGGGCTCACAGGGCGTATTCACGCCAAAGAGTCAGCACCTTTCAATCTCTTGGTTGGTTTATTAGCTCTTTTTATCAATCTTGTCGCGTTGTATCGGGCTACGGAGACCATGAGTTATTTTGCCGTGGCAGGCGGTTTATTATTTGCATTTACGTATTTATATCTTGCAGTCGTCCAGTGGTTTGGCCTAAAAGGTAGTGGGCTGGGCTGGTATTGTTTATTTGTTGCCATCAGTGCGCTGGTCTTTGCCGTGATGAGTAGCGATTATCGTTTGATTGCCATGTGGTTGGTGTGGGCAAGTTTATGGTTTCTCTTTTTTCTCAGTTTGGCGCTTGAAAAAGAGTTAAAATTCTTAGCCGCTTATACCATATTTGTTGGCATTGTCAGTTGTTGGCTGCCGGGGCTTATGCTTTTAACAGGCTATTGGTAAGTTCGGGTCTATGCATCCAACATCTGCTGAGTTGAGTCGGCATCTACTGCTCATAGGCGCAGTAGATGCATGGCTGCCCTGTGTAAACGTAAATCTTGAACGACGCATGCTAGCAATGATCTAGGGTGCTTTGGGGCTGGGCGTATGCACTGGCTTGCTGTGCTCATTTGTTTGAATTGCTAAGGCATCATAGGCTGAATGATACAGCATCATCATGGCATCAAAACGATGGCGATAGACATTGCCTGCATATAACAATTCAACACTTAAGCTATCGACTATCCCAAGATAGGCATCGATATACAGCCTTTGTTTGGCTTGAGGCAAATGATACTCTTGTAAAGCATGTTGCATGTACTGTCGAATTCGCTGGATATAATATTCATAATTTTGTTGGATTTTCTCAATAAAACAACTGGGTGGTGCATAGGCCATACGGATTAAAAAACGCGTACTGATATTCTGTTGGTAGCGACTTTGGAAGGCTTGGCAATAGGCTTCACCAGGTCCCAGTTGTGCATCTGTTGTTTCGAAACATTGCTGTACAAAAGTGCATTCCAGATACAGTGCATCCGCTAAAAGCTGTGCAAAAATAGCTTCTTTGCTGGCGAAATGGGTATAAATAGAAGCTTTGCGAATCCCAACATGTTCAGCAATGGCACGTAAAGACGCCGCATCATAACCATGTCGCACAAAGTGCTCAAAAGCCGCATCGATGAGACGTTGTTTGGCTGCAGTTCGCGGCGTGTAGACGTGCATAATAAAATCCTATTTAGCGATGAGCATGATTGATGGTGGCATATTTGGGAACACGCGCACCGAGGAAGACCAAGATTAAAATCACTGGACCAATTGCACCCAGTACAGTTAACCAATATAAAGTTCCCATTTCAACCAGTCGTCCTGCTATCGGCGTTGCAGTTGATGATAATAACATCGGAAAGGCACCGAGTAAGGCAGAACTCGCACCCAGCGCTTGGCGCTGTGATCCCATGGCAATTGCCATTAAGGTCGCTTCTAAAATACCCAGACCAAATAAGCCGAGACTAATACCTGCAACAATACCCAGCAGACCAAAAGACAGTAAATAAGCCCCGATGCAGACCGCACAACCGAGCATCATGATCAATGCACCGATCATGGCAAGGCGCGTGACGGCAATTTTTTTCACCCAGTAGGCTGAAGATGATGCGCCTAAAATTAAACTGACACTGGTCAAGCCAAAGACAAAACCAAATTGTTGTAGGCTAAGTTGAAAGTCAGTTTGGTAGACATAGGCAGAACCGCCGATGTAGGCAAATAAAAAGAAATATACCGCTGAAAGCGCGAGTAAATTAAAAGCAAAGACACGGTTCTTACAGATACTTAAATAGGTGTGGATCACCTCTTTACTGTTCAATTGGGTGCGTTGTGCTTTGGGGAGGCTTTCTTTGATGTTCATAACGCTATTGCAGAGGACTGCGGCGGCTAAGAGTGCCAACACCAACATGACACCTCGCCATCCGTAATGGGCGCCAATCATGCCGCCGATTGCCGGTGCCACAATGGGACCAAGTGCGACGATGGTATTGAGTAGGGCATAAAGTTGAGCTGCGGCAGCGCCGTCGAGCAGGTCACGTACCATACTCATGACCACAACGATTGCCATTGAAGCGCCAATCCCTTGTATGACGCGCGCTAAAATCAAACTGTCGAGACTATTGGCGCTAGCCGCCCAAAGTGCGGCAATCAGATAGGTGATTAAGCCCAATAATAGTGGGCGCCGACGACCTATGGCATCGGAGAGCGGACCAAAAATGAGCTGACCTAAGCCCATAAACATCAAGAAAACCGTTAAGGTCATTTGGGTTGCAGCATAACTGCTGTGTAGGTCTTTTGCCATATTGGGCATAGAAGCCAAGTACATATCTATTGCTGCGGGACCTAGGGCGACAATACTCGCCAAAGATAGGGTTATTTTGAAACCCACAGATTTGTTCATTTGCAAACAGTCCATAAACTAACTACCGATCGGTAGCTTTATAGGGTAAAAAAAAGCTCAATGCAAGATTTTTTTTCAACAAAGATTGTTGTAGCGAAGCACAATAAACAGCATAAAGCATTGTCTGTATGTGCTTATAGCGCAAGATTGGTAGCAGTTAGCCGACAGCAAATGAATTACATGGGGGCAATGTAGTCGTAGCGTTTTTAGATCTCTGATACAGCTGAGCTTGGCAAATCGCGCATGATGCGATTGAGGGAATGATGGGTGCTAAAAGCAATATAATCAGCTTAAATTGAGAAGGTGTTAAGCTGAGAAGAAGATGGCGACCCTACGGGGATTCGAACCCCGGTTACCGCCGTGAAAGGGCGATGTCCTAGGCCTCTAGACGATAGGGTCGTTTCGATGAAAAGCATTGCAAAACCATCTGAGAAGATGGCGACCCTACGGGGATTCGAACCCCGGTTACCGCCGTGAAAGGGCGATGTCCTAGGCCTCTAGACGATAGGGTCTTTGACATTGCAATTGCAAAATCATCTGAAAGTGGCGACCCTACGGGGATTCGAACCCCGGTTACCGCCGTGAAAGGGCGATGTCCTAGGCCTCTAGACGATAGGGTCACTTCAGAGGTGGGCGTATAATAGGTGTAATATAAAAAGCTGTCAAACTGTTTTTAGACGAATTACTGCAAAAAAGTTTTGAATGATTGAAATAAAAGCAAAATTGGCAATTCTGCTTATTTTTCATATAAAAATCATGCAAAACTATCAGCACAACAGTTTAATTTTTCTACTCAAGGGTAATAGCGCGAATGACTTGGGGATGTTGTAAATAACCAATAATCTCGTGGGGTTTATCGACAAAAGTGTGAATTGTCTGGTTTATGATCTGTGGTTGGAAATTAAAAGGGGCACGATCAAGGGGCTGAGTCGCAAAAAAATCTTCATCGGCACAGAAATTATACCAATCCCCCAATAGGCTGGTGGGGCGTGCTACACGCTGCTTGAAACTTTTTTTCATGGCTTGATAGGGCAAAGGCGAAGCCAAGGTAATCAAGCGCTGTACAGCAAACTGCGGATTTGCCCTGAGAAAATTATAGGCGATTACTGTGCCCAAAGAGTGTGCCACCACAATGGCAGGTTCGCTACTGTGTGCAAAACGCTGCTGTAAGCGTTGATGCACGGCTTGCATAAAGTGGTCATTGCAGAGGTAGAGATAACTTTCCGTGAGAAAGTGTTGTAATACTTTTAGATGCAGTTGTGGATGACGATTGAGTCTGATCATTAAGTCTTTATAAATCTCATCTTTAAAGCGCAATGAACGCCACCAGAGTTGGTGTTTGAGTGATGCTTTCTGCTGTGGGCGATAGATCGGGAGTAATGGAATCTGTGTTGTCGCTGCGCTACGGGTATAATAGTTGGCTAAGTTGGCACGTTGCCATAATTTGACCAAGGGTTGTGGCAGTTTTTTTTGTACTTCTGCCAAAGCCAACGCGCGTTGAGACTGATAGTGTGTGATCAGATCCCCATAAAAAGCCATTTCAATTTCAAAGTCTTCCGCATGATAACGGCTTTGGCTATGTTGTAGCCCTTGTTGAAAGATATCGCGCCAGTGTTGTTTTAAGCTGTGTGCTTGATGTTCTTGTTGGCTCATCCCATGAATAAATATTAAACGCATACTCTGACTAATATGAACTATTTATCAGGAGTATAAACAATTATCTGAAAGATAAACAAAAAGAGGCTGTCCCATTAACTCAATGGGGCGGCTTTTTGTTTAAGTCATCTTCATTTTCACCATATTCTTTTTTGATCCTTAAAATATTTTTATTATTCCTCTTTTTACTTCTAAAAGTAAAAATGCAGCCTTTTAAGCTGCCATTTTCATCATATTGTGTGCTAAAGCATGTAATCCAAACTCTAAATTCACTTTTCGCATCCCTCTAAGCGTGAATCTCTTAAAGCCTCGATTCGACTTTATATGTCCAAACACCGGTTCAACTTCTATACTTCGTCGCTTACGCTTTTCGATTCCTTCTTCACTTAGTAAGCGTTCATACATTAACGTCCTGTAATGCTCTAAATGATGGTTTCTCTCAATTCGTCTATTGCCCTGGCTCTTATGGCAGCTACTTCTAAGCGGGCATCCTTCGCATCGCTGTGCCTCATAAATACTGATATGTTGAATGAATCCACTACTGGTTTTTGTTTGTTTATCTTTGATCTTCGTCATATGTTGTCCCATTGGGCAAACATAATAGTCATCAATCGCGTTGTAATGTAGATATTGCTTATTTTTTAAATTCTGTTTGGCTTTTTTACCACGTTGTTGACGACGTTCTAAGTCAAAGGTGCTGTATTTGATATACGCTAATAACCCTTGCTGTTCTAAATATTGATAGTTTTCCTCACTACCATAACCTGCATCAGCGGTAATAACTTCAAGTTCTTGAAACTGTTCTTCGCCATAAAGTTCACGCATTTGCTCTAAATGGGGCTTTAATGTAGGAAAGTCATTACTATTTTGATGCACGCTATAATTAACAATTACCTGATTTTCAGTGCTTATTTGAACATTATAACCAGCCTTAAGTTGACCATTTTTCATATGGTCTTCCTTCATCCGCATGAAAGTTGCATCATGGTCAGTCTTGCTATACGAATTGCGCCCATCAAGGATCTTTTCTTTTTCTTCGTAGTCTATTAGTCGATTCTTAAAGTTTTTTTTTACCGCACCTAATTTCTTTTTAGTCGCTTGATCCGGTTGAATCGAATGTTCATTCAAACGATCATCTATCGCTTTTAAAACTTGATCTATCGTATGCGATGATATTTCTGTGATTTCAAGCTTACTCGGTTCTTGATCGCCAACTTCGATTTGGTGAGCATACTTCCATAGTTCATCTAGCTGTTTAAGCATCTTAGCTTTGTTGGTTTTAATTGCATTACCCCACACAAAGGTGTAGCGATTGGCTTGTGCCTCAAGTTTGGTGCCATCTGTGTAAATCTCTTTTAAAGTAATGACTCCTTCTTCAGCTAACATCAATACGATCTGTTTGAATATGTCTTTAAAGCATTGCTCTAACTTTGAATTTCTAAAGCGATTAATCGTATTGTGATCAATAATGGTCATATTGCTTAACCACATGAAATTAATATTTTCACGTAGAGCTTTTTCGATTTTACGAGAGGAATAGGTATTGGTCATATAAGCGTAGACCATGATTTTAAGCATGAGTAGTGGGTGATAACCTGGTCGACCAGATTCATCATACGCATTTACTAATGGGCTACTGTCAATTTGATCCAATACTTTATTCACTAAGCGAACAGGGTGTTTCTCAGGAATCAAGTCATCAAAGCTATGAGGAATTAAGTGAAGTTGGTTTTGGTGATATGTCTTTATAGCCATCTTAAATATCCTTTTTTAAGATGGCTTAATTATACAGCAAAAAGGCTGCCTTTTGAGACAGCCTCTTAAAGATGGTTTCCCAAATAATCACCATGACAGTGCGATTACGGCGTTTTATGACGATAGAAATAATAGTGGCTGAGGTAGCATGCCGCGATAAAGATTAAACAACCGATAAAACCCGGTAGCATCTCTGGATCGGCAGCCATACTAATGCCGGTAATAAAACAAAAGACAAAGCCTAGAATGGGCACCCAAGGAAAGAAGGGCGCAATAAATTTGAGTTGTTCTTTACGATATCCATCACGATACCATTGTCGTCTAAAATTAAAATGCGACCAACAAATGCTCATCCAGACGATGACCATGGTAAAGGCCGCGACACCGAGTAAGTTTTTAAAAATCGTTTCAGCGGCAAATTGTTCTGACAGTAAACCAGGCACAGCACCAAACATGGTTACAATAATCGCAATGAAGGGAATGCCTGAGCGGCTGAGTTTAGAAAAGACTTGCGGCAATTGCTGTTTAATCGACAATGCATACATCATGCGAGATGCCGCATAGAGTCCTGAGTTGGCAGCAGAGAGCAATGCGGTAATAATCACGAAGCGGATTATATCATCGGCATGGGGAATTCCGACATAAGCAAATACGGTCACAAATGGGCTATTGCTGACGCCATGTGAGGCATTGAGTCCTGCCTCTTGGTATGGCAACAAGGCACTAATCACCACAATGGTTCCCACAAAGAAGATCAGTAGACGCCAGATCGCAGCATTGATGGCTTTGGGAACATTGCGTGCTGGGTCTTGTGTTTCGCCTGCGGCAACACCGATCAATTCTGTACCAGAGAAGGCAAAATTGACAATGAGCATGGTGGTGAAAATTGGCCACGCGCCTTTAGGGAACCAATCATCGTGAATAAAATTGTTAAATAACGGGGCAGATTCAGCACCATTAAAAGAGATCAAACCAAAGATGGCACACAGACCTATCACAATAAAAGCAATAACGGTCAAGACTTTGACCAAGGAGAGCCAAAATTCAGATTCGGCAAATAAGCGTGTAGAGCTAATATTGAGTATAAACACCGTTGCCGCGAAAATCAGTGTCCACAGCCAAACAGACACTTGTGGAAACCATTCCTGCATGAGTAAAGCGGCTGCGGTAAACTCAGTGCCCAGTGTTGCCGTCCAAGTTAACCAGTATAGCCAAGTGACCATATAACCCGTTCCGGGACCGATGAACTTGGTGGCGTAACTCCCGAAAGAACCGGAAACGGGCATGTGTACCGCCAGTTCACCGAGGCAGAGCATCACCATATAGGCAATTAAACCACCTAAAATATAAGCCAGAATGGCACCGATGGGACCGGTTGCTGCGATCACTTCACCGGAGCCTAAAAATAAGCCAGTTCCGATCGCACCGCCCAAAGACAGCATGACCAAATGACGTGTGCTCATTGCACGCTTTAAACCGGTTTTTTGTGCTGTACTCTGGGTTGCAGCATCATTTTGCGAATCTGATGGGCACATAATCTGACACGTTTAAGACCATGGAAGGGGGTTATTGTATGCAAAAAAATATTCAGTGCAATGTAATAAAGCTGTAACTTGAAAATGAATGTTCTAGTTGTTTGTTTGATCGCAATTTCATGGTAAAAGGTGCGATTTACAAGGCTTTTCACTGCAATTTTGATATTCAACTAAGGATGCCACATTGCTGTGTTGAGCCACACATTGTAGTGCGCGATCATTTGCGCATAGTGCTGCGGGGTTGGGTGACGATGATGCGAGGCAAGGATATGATTTAAGGATCAATATCAACGTACAGCCTTGCAGCTTGCCACAAGGCTGTACGGATTTGAGCGCAGCTTGAATTTAAGCTTTGTTGTGATAGAGCAAATAGTAACTGGCATAGCAGCCAGCCATAAAAATTAAACAACCGATAAAGCCAGACAGCATACTAGGATCCGCAGCCATACTCAGCGCAGTGACTGCACAACAGAGAAAGCCTAAAATCGGTACCAAGGGATAGCAAGGCGTTTTAAATTTTAAATCAGTCAAGCTGTGACCATTGGCAAGCCATTGACGTCTAAAGTTAAATTGACTCCAACAAATGCTCATCCAGACGATGACCATGGTGAAAGCAGCAACACCTAACAGATTTTTAAAAATAAGATCCGCACCAAATTGTTCCGATAATAAACCCGGCAGACCACCGATCATGGTCACCAGAATGGCAATAACTGGGGTGCCACGACTGCTTAATTTTGAGAAAATTTTCGGCAGTTGTTTTTGAATGGACAGTGCCCACATCATACGCGAAGCTGCGTATAAACCTGAGTTGGCGGTAGACAGCAGTGCGGTAATAATAACAAAACGCATGATGTCTTCGGCATAAGGAATACCAATATACTGAAAGACAGTTACAAAGGGACTATTACTTAAACCAGCTCCATGACCTGCATCACCGACTAGCCCAGCATGTTGATAGGGCAGTAAGGCACTAATCACAATGATGGTCCCGACAAAGAAGATCATTAGACGCCATATTGCAGCATGAATGGCTTTGGGGACGTTCTTTTCAGGGTTTTCGGTTTCACCTGCCGCAATGCCAATCATTTCGGTCCCATTAAAGGCAAAATTGACAATGAGCATGGTGGCAAAAAGTGGCCAAAGACCATTGGGCAACCAATCGTGGAAGTGCAGATTGCTAAATAAGGGGGCTTGGGTTGCGCCCTGAAAGGGAATTAAACCAAAAATTGCCGCAAGCCCTAACAAGATAAATAAAGCCACGGTCATGACTTTAATCATCGATAGCCAAAATTCAGATTCAGCAAAGAAGCGGGTGGAACTCAGGTTGGAGAACAGTACACCAACAATAAAAATAATGGTCCAAATCCAAACCGAAATCGAGGGGAACCATTCTTGCATGAGCAATGCTGCCGCAGTGAACTCTGTGCCCAAGGTTGCCGACCAACCCAGCCAATACATCCATGACACCATATAGCCTGTGCCCGGACCGATATTACGTGCAGCAAAGGCACCAAATGAACCGGTAACAGGTTGGTTAACTGCCAATTCACCCAAACAGAGCATCACCATATAAGCGATGAGACCACCAATGATATAGGCTATCACAGCGCCCATTGGCCCAGCTTTTGCGATCACTTCGCCAGAGCCTAAAAAAAGCCCGGTACCAATCGCACCGCCCAAAGACAACATAATCAAATGTCGTTTGGTCATACTCCGTTTCAGTGTGGTGCTATTGGTTGGGGTGTGGGGCGAAGGCGGTTTTGAATGCAGTGACATAAAATTAACAGGTTGATCTTAAAGCAATAGTTTAAATGAATCCGCATCGTTACACAAAAGCAATGCATCATCGAAAGCGGTACTTTTGTGTGCTGTTCGACAAAATAAGATTGCTTTTGATGGTTTCTATCTGCCCGACGGCATTGTGCTAGAAACAAATAAGATGAACGGGGCTATCTCTGCGCTATAAGCAAATGGCTAACATGATCAAGCAGATACGATGGCTGATCTTATTGATCTGCCACCAAATGTTCAATTAAGTGTGGAGAGAGTTTATTGAGGATAAAACAAAATAACTCTGCTGTTTTTTGCGTATCGTACAAGGCCGAATGCGCTTCTTTGCCATTAAACTCAATTCCCGCTTGTATACACGATTTGGCCAATACAGTTTGCCCAAACATGACCGCACTCAACGTAACCGTGTCAAAAACCGAGAAACTATGGAAGGGGTTTTGATTTTTGGTTGCAGTACGCAATACCGCGGCTTTTAAGAAACCGAGATCGAAATGTGCATTGTGCCCAACCAATACCGCATGAGTACAGCCTTGTTGACGGCGCACGTCATTGATGGCTTTGAAAATACGCTTCAGTGCGGTTTTTTCATCTTCAGCCATGGCCATGCGCAGCGGATTAGATGGATCAATTCCGGTAAAGTCCAAAGAGCGTCGATCTAAATGTGCGCCCTCAAAAGGATTAATATGTGCATGATATGCAGGACCGGGGATAAACTGTCCCTGTGCATCATAGAGTATTGGAATACAAGCAATCTCTAATAAGGCATCAGTTTCGGCATTAAAACCAGCTGTTTCTACATCAACCACGACTGGTAAAAAACCACGAAATCGCTGACCCATCACGGGTAGGTTGTCAGTTGTCACACTTTTCTCCAAGCAATCGTTTGCCCCGCGTATAAAGGAATAATCTGTTCACCATCCAAATAGTCCAGTGCAGTCGGAATGACCTGATCTTCCTTCACTAAGGTAATGCTATTTTCATTGCGTGGTAGACCATAAAAGTCAGCACCAAAATGACTAGCAAAGCCTTCAAGTCGTTCAATTTTTCCAACTTGATCAAAAGCTTGTGCATAAAGTTCAATGGCGGTCGGTGCGCTATAACAACCGGCACAACCACAGGCATTTTCTTTGGCATGACGTGCATGTGGTGCGCTGTCGGTACCCAAAAAGAATTTCGGATTACCACTGGTTGCTACTTCTAACAGGGTTTGTTGATGACTTTGGCGTTTTAAGATCGGTAAACAATAGAAGTGCGGTTTCACACCACCGACCAATAAATCGTTACGGTTAAACAGCAAATGCTGTGGCGTAATGGTTGCGGCAACATTCCGGTCATATTCCAATACAAAAGTTGCAGCTTCGCTGGTGGTGATATGTTCAAGGACCAGCTTCAGTTTGGGGAACTGACGTAATAATGGCGTTAAAACCTCATCGAGGAAACGCTTTTCACGATCAAAGATGTCGATATGCTGATGCGTGACTTCACCATGCAGCAATAATGGCACTTGATATTCTTCTAGCTGTTCAATCACGGCATAGACTTTACGAATATCACTGACACCGTTGTCGGAGTTGGTGGTTGCACCTGCTGGGTACAGCTTAATGGCATTGACATAGTCTGAAGCATGAATTTTTGCGACTTCATCCGGCGAGGTTTGATCGGTAAAGTACAAGACCATCCGTGGATCAAAGTGCAGACCTTGAGGCACATGTGCCAAAATTCGCTCACGATAAGCCAATGCTTCGTCAACGGTTTTTACTGGCGGGACTAAATTGGGCATACAAATTGCGCGCGCAAATTGTTTGGCTAAATCGGGTACAGTGCGCTTTAGAGCGGAACCATCACGAAGATGTGCATGCCAATCATCTGGCTGGAGCAGGGTAATCGTTTCCAAGGCTTTTCAAACTAAAAATAAAATAGATGATAATCGATATACGCATAAAAAGGTAACTCACAGGGATAATTCGCTTAAAAATATACCGCGATAAGTTACGGATAGCACTAGATATTACTTACAAAACCGACGTTTGCACAGGCTGTGAAGAACAGCAGCTTGTGTTTGTCATCTGAGCAAATACATAGCGCTTGCTATTGAAGAAACGAGCATGGTCTGAGTTAAATTTGATGAATATCTAAATAATTATCTTATAACTAGAAATAACTATATAACTATAGTTAAAATATGAACCAATTCATATTTTTAAATATTTTAGTAGTCTAAGCCGAATTAGGCTGAGATGGAACACAATGAGAATAGCGAGTAATTGAAATTGATGACCAAGGGGAAATCTATCTATCAACTGATGATGAGCGTATTGTTGCTCAGCATATGTGGTTTGCTACAGGCACAGCCCAATTCACCAAGCCCAGTTGCCAGCAAGCCCACAGTAGCCGTTTCTTGGGGAATAGATCAACTCAATCAAGCACAATGGGATGCCAGTTTGGGACGGGGGCAATTCCCGGCCTACGCACGCGCACAAGTTATGTTGAATACCCAGCATGCTTCACCCGGTGCGATTGATGCTATGAGTGGGAAAAATTTTTTAAAAGCGCTTTCCGCATATCAACAGATGAATGCTTTGAATATTAGTGGGACTTTGGATCGTGAGACCTGGGAACATTTAGTGGCAAGACAACAGCAGGATGCATTTCAGTACTATACGATTCAGGCCGAAGACTTAAAAGGTCCGTATGTCAATAGTATTCCGCGGGATTACGCATTGCAGGCAAAAATGCAAGGTCTGCACTATACCCGTGTCTCAGAGATGTTGGCAGAGAAGTTTCATATGGATGAAAACTTTTTAAAGCAGATCAATCCCAAAGCCAATTTTTCCAAGGTTGGAGAGCGTATTGTAGTCAGCAATGTTCGCAATGAACTGCCTACAGACATTACTTTGATTGTGGCGCATAAAGGTGCGCGGCAACTGTATATGTTTAATGCGCAAAATCAAATGGTAGCATCTTTTCCTGCCAGTATTGGTGCGAGCAATACGCCATCGCCCAAGGGCACGCATACCATTACCAAAGTGGTCAAAAATCCATTTTATGGTTATTCACCTAAAAACTTTGTTCAAGGGAAAAATAATAAACCGTTGACTTTACCACCGGGTCCAAATGGTCCAGTCGGTAATATTTGGATTGCATTGAGCAAACCCAGTTTTGGCATTCACGGTACAGCAAATCCAAGTCTGATTTCTAAAACGGCATCGCATGGTTGTATTCGCCTCACCAATTGGGATGCCAATGATCTTGGGCGTAAGGTCAGTGCGGGGACGGTGGTCAAGTTTGTAGACTAGCCAAAGAAAATTGAGTTTATAGCGTGTGCGCATACAATATACAGCCCCCCAGCCGTTGCTCATCAACGCTGGGGGGCTGTGTATTACATCAATGTTTTACCATATGACTGTTTTACCACATGACGTTTTATCACATGGCTGTTTTACAGCAAAGCTATTCGGGCTGCGCGATTGCCAAGTCAAAATAAAGTAAATGGCTATGCGTTTGGGCTAAAATAGCAGTGGCTTGATCAATCTGTATAGCATCGCCTTGGCTTAACCGCTGCTGATTGACAATGACTTCACCATCAATAACATGCAAATAGCCTTTTTGCCCAGTGAGTGGCAATGCCAACTGTTGCTGCTGTTGCAGATAGGCAGTTTCGATCCGTACCTGTTGATGGATATGCATCGGTGCTTGTTGATCATTTGCTGCAATTTGCTGCCATTGATTGGGCGTTTCCTTGGCATCTAGTCGAATCTGTTGATAATGCGGTTGTAGATTGAGTTGGTCGGGTTGTATCCATATTTGAAATAGATGTACTGCTTCTGGACCTTGGTTAACCTCACTGTGACGAATACCTGTACCTGCTCGCATGAGTTGCCATTCGCCGGCAGTAATGTGTGTTTGGTTGCCCATACTGTCTTGATGGGTCAAGGTACCAGAAATAACATAAGTCAAAATTTCCATGTCCTTGTGTGGGTGGGTGGCAAAACCACGTTGGGGTGCAATAATATCTTCATTAATCACCCGTAGTGCGCCGACACCCATAAGGTCTGGATCATACCATTGACCAAAGGAAAAACTATGATGTGTTTTTAGCCAGCCATGATCGATATAGCCGCGCGCTTCACTGCGATGGATAGTTGTTTTCATCGTGGACTCACTTCAATGTTGCTCATTGAGGTCTATCTTACGCAGGGCATTATTGGAACAAAATATTGTAAGTATGATGTAGTGTTCTATTTATAAGACATGGTGCTTTCATGACCAGTCTGGTCAAGTTGCACTGGAATAGTACATGATGAACTTATTTATGGCATTCAGCAGCGTGCTGTGTGGCGGTGCGTATGATCAGTTTGTGGGGATGAGTGCTATACATGGTGATTCAAATAACGGCATGATGCTGTTAAAATACTAAAATTTCATCAATATAAATAATAGCTTAGATTATAAGTTAGTTTCTAAATGCGCTTCTAGAAGAACTTCTCGAATAGGTACTTGGCATAACAATTGCTATAAAACCTATGAGTCAAAGATGGCTCTAATAAAATTTGTAAGACAAGCAACCGAGTTTGTTCTGATCGACTCTACAAGGTCCTCATCTGCTTTGTAGAGATCCCAACACCTTCAGCGCTGAATAAGGTGATGTCTACAAATGCCAATCATCATAAAACAACAAAAATAACTTTTCTTACTGTTAGCCGTGTCGTCATGAGAGCCTTCCTAATGTGTTGGCTCTCTTTTTTAGGGCTGGCACAATTTTAGTTGGACATGGTCATTTTAGTTAGACATTGTCATTTTAGTTGGACGTGGTCGTTAAACTTTAGCAACGCACATACACTGAATAACTATAGGTTCGTCGGATTAAATGAGGTAAATTTCACATAAATTTATTGTTCATTCTGAGATATTTATTCATGTTTAGCAAAAAAAAATTAACATTATGTGTGCTGACACTCGGCATTGCTCTGAGCGCTTGTCAGGATCATCAGAAGTCAACGGACTCAAAAGATCATCAAGAAGTCAAAGTCGACAATGCTCTCGATATTTCTTTAGATAGTACGCAAATGATGGCGCATCTTAAGGCCTTTGAACAGATTGCGACTCAGCATCAGGGCAACCGTGCGGTGGGAAGCTCTGGTGGTATTGCCAGTGGTGACTACATTTTAGCTTATGCGAAGCAACTGGGTTATGCGACTCAAGTACAAAGTTTTAAAAATCACCAGCAGTTAACCGGTCGTAATATTATTGTGACCATTCCAGGAACATTAAAAGAACCGCAACTGCTAATAGGTGCGCACTATGATTCTGTAAAAATGGGACCTGGAATAAATGATAATGCATCTGGTGTAGCATTATTATTGGAACTGATGCGGAGTTTGGCTAGCAGTAAACAACCATTGCAGCATACGATTTATTTGGCTTTTTGGGATTCTGAAGAAGAAGGTATTGCTGGATCACGCGATTATGTTGCCAAGTTAAGTCCCGAACAATTACAGCAGATCAAAGCATATATTAATGTTGATATGGTGGGTACCAAAGATCCAGAGATTCTTATTGCAGATGGTGATCGTTCATCTATCGATGAGATGGAAAAAATGTTGCGCGAGCGCGGAATGACTGAAAATGACTTTAAACCGATCATTGAGGGATTACGCAGTATTCCTGTCCATGCAAAGGATGCCGCATTGGAAAATAGTTTGCAGCAGTTCTTTAAAGATAAAAATCTAAAAATCAAAGAGGACGTTTCTATTTTAACTGCCAGCGATACTGCGGCATTTTTAGGGAAAGTTCCCGTGACCGGACTGGTTTTATTTAATGAAAAACTGCAAGGTGATGAGTTAGAGTTTGCACCATGCTATCACAAGGCTTGTGACACACTAGAGCTGATCGATCCAGAGTCAATGAAATTGGCAGGTGAGGCATTAATGCATTTATTAAGAAGCTTAGATGCCCAATAATATAAAATCATCCATAGCATCACAGACTCGCCCACAGCACCTTATCGCAACTAATTGTTCGTCATGATATTTTCGCTAGGGGTGTAGTATGGGCGAGTATTTTTGAATAGGGTTAGGATTACTGCCGCGCGACTGTGTAATGGGTCTGTAGCATGGGCAGTTAAGCGGGTTTATTTATACAGGTTTATTGAAGGGCTTTATTTATAAATAAACTTTGAAATTTTATCGGCATATGCGACAACATTTTTTGAAACCTCATTGCTAAACTCTGCTTCAGAATAACTGCTAAGCGGGCAACTAACGGATAATATAGCACTAATTTGTTGGGTGGCTTGACTATAAATGGGTGCAGCACAGGCTGCCATATCATGATTGAAATGCCCCCAACTGATCATAAAGGCTTGTTGCCGCACGTCTTCAAGGCGTTTTAATAACGCGTCTAAATTTTTTGGCGTACGTTCTGAATAAACCTGCCAATCATTAAAGTTTTCATAACGTGCAATCACTTCTGCTTCACTCAGTTGAGATAAAGCCAATTGCCCAATGACGGTGGCATGTGCCGGCCAGCGTGTACCAATATGGATATTACTGGTGAATGGACCATTGGATTGCACATTGCTGACAAAAACAATATGGGTATTGTCTAAAATTGATAAATGCACAGCAATTTCAATTTGATCGCGGAGTTCCCGCATAATGGGTGTCGCAATATCAATTAAAGAAGATTTAGATAAACTATTGAACCCTAGTTCCATCACATTGCTATTCAGTGCATAGGTTTTTTGCGACATTTTTCTTAAATAGCCGCAATGTTCTAAGGTATGGATTAAACGAAATGCACTAGAACGATTCACTGCTAGTTTTTCTGCAATTTCAGAAATGGTCATTTCTTGATGATGTTGATCAAATAATTTGAGGATGGCCAAGCCACGTACCAAACCAGGTACCAAATAACGATCATCTAAATTAGCCTCAGTGTCTTGCTTTAAAAGAATATTTGTAGAGTTCATTGGCATTGTGACCTAATAAGAAAGGATGACATTCCCAGAGTGAAAAGAAATGCGCTGCGTCATTTTAGCGCGCTAGTTTTTATATCTCAATGTTTATATATAAAACAATATTTCATAATCAAAATAATAAAAAATCAATTTTAATGTAAATCATTGAAAAATATATAAATATAAGATTTGACAAATAAATCGCTTAAAGCTTATGCTATTTCTAGTGTTTCAAATACTAAATAATGTTTTGCATATGAAACAAGGAAGAAGAGCACATGAACTGGATCTCTGTTTGTAAGATTGATGATGTTGCTGAGGAGGAACCCAAAGCCGTTGCTGTAGATGACAAAAGTATTGGTATTTTTGTGATCGAGGAAAATTATTTTGCGGTTGAAAATGTTTGTCCTCATGCCTATGCACTGCTGACTGAAGGATTTATCGAAGGCAATACAGTGGAATGCCCATTGCATGAAGCAATTTTTAATCTTGAAAGTGGTGTCTTAGAGAGCGGGCCAGGTTGTAGAAATTTATGTGTTTACCCTGTGCGTGTTGAGAATGGAGAAGTACAAATTCAACTTTAAAAAAGCAACAGTAAGCAAAAAGCAGGCAATCAACAGCGAGCAAAAGGAAGCCCTCAATGAAAGAGTTCAATGAAAAGCTAGCCAGATGGATTAATGCGACGCCTTCAAAGGACGCAGGAATTAACAATATTCAAATCCCCGGTCAGGTCGAACATTTGGTGTGGCAAAACCGCAGCAAAATACCCAGCCAATATGAAATGGATTTTGTTCAGCATTTAATACAAGCGTTTAGCAATGACGTCACCCAGCTCAATGATTTGGTTAGCACACTGAATCAGCAAGGATTTAGAAATGAAGATGGTGAGCTTTGGACCATCGAGTGTTTTTCCAGTGAAATGCAACGTTTGGGTTATTAATCATAAATAAGGACATGATGATGACAATAGCAATTGATATTGAAAAATATTTAGCGCTGGGTTTGCGAGATCAATGGTATCCAGTTTTGGCCAGTTGGGAAGTGGGTGCAAATCCTGTCGGTATTACCCGTCTTGGGGAAAATATTGTGTTGTGGCGTGATGGCGATGGCGTGGTGCATGCACTAGAAGATCGCTGTCCACATCGTGGTGCACGTTTATCACTCGGTTGGAATTTAGGCGATCGCGTGGCGTGTTGGTATCACGGTGTAGAGGTTGGTCATGACGGTACGGTGGTTGATGTGCCTGCTGTGAGTGACTGTCCGTTAAAAGGCAGTGATTGCGTGAAGGCTTATGCAGTCAAAGAAATGCATGATGCAATTTTTGTCTGGTTCGGGGTGGATGTACAAGCGCCAGCAGCTGATCTGAATTTACCTGATCAATTGTGTGATGCTGAGTGGAGCTCATTTCTATGTATGGCGGATTGGAAGGTAAATCATCAATATGCCATTGATAATGTTATGGACCCAATGCACGGTACTTATTTGCATTGCACATCGCACTCCATGGCGGAAGGTGAACGCACGGCAGAAATGAAACATCGTGCAACACCACATGGCTTTGTATTTGAAAAAGAAGGTCAAACTGGCGTGAACTTTGACTGGGTAGAGTACGGTCAAACGGGTGCAGCATGGCTGCGTTTATCGATTCCATATCGTAAGCAGTTTGGACCGGGTGGGGAGTTCTGGATTGTTGGTTTTGCAACCCCGATTGATGAGCACAATACCCGCGTATTTTTCTGGCGTTGTCGTAAGGTCAGTGGTTGGCAGCGTAATGTCTGGCGCTTTTTATATCGTAATCATCTGGAAAAATTACACTGGGATGTTTTGGAACAAGACCGCATTATTCTTGAAAATCTGGCGCCCAATGCGCGGCAACATGAGTTCTTATATCAGCATGATGTCGGCTTGGCACGCTTACGCCGCATGATGAAAAAAGAAGCTGAAAAACAGCTTAAAAAAATTCAAGCTTTACAGGATGCGCAAGACAGTAGTCGTATTCGCATGCAGGATATTTCACATGCTTAGCCCTGAAATTTTAAGCAATAAACGGATTTTGCTCACCGGTGCTGCACGAGGATTGGGACGAGATTTTGCCGCAGCCATCGCCCATGCGGGTGCGCATGTGGTCATGGCCGATATCTTGACCAATCAAGTACAGCATGAGGCGGCACAATTGGCTGCCCAAGGCTTGAAGGTCAGTGCGGTTAGCATGGATATTAGCCAGAAACAGTCGATTCAGCAGGCGGTCGAGGTTGCTGTGCAGCGGTTGGGTGGGCTAGATGGCTTGGTCAATTGCGCCGCCTTAGCAACAGGGGTCGGTGGGGTTGGCATGCAACAACATGACGAAGCACTTTGGGATCGGGTGATGACAGTCAATGTCAAAGGGACTTGGTTGGTTAGCCAAGCCTGTGTTCCTCATTTGCAAGCATCGGGTCAGGGCAAAATTGTCAATATTGCCTCAGATACCGCCTTGTGGGGGGCGCCGAAATTGTTGGCCTATGTGGCGAGTAAAGGCGCTTTGATTGCCATGACCCGTGCGATGGCCAGTGAATTGGGTGAATACAACATTTGTGTCAATACCGTTAGTCCTGGTTTGACTTTGGTAGAAGCGACACAGTATGTGCCACAACAACGCCATGATTTGTATGTAAATGGACGTGCCATTCAACGCCAGCAACATCCTGAAGATGTCAATGGTACGGTGCTGTATTTGCTGTCTGAAATGTCTTCCTTTGTCACGGGGCAGAATATTCCAGTGAATGGCGGCTTTGTGTTTAATTAAGGAGAAACACATGATTACAGGGATAGAAGTGCTCAAGTTCGGTGTGGAGAACCGCCAAGAAGCACAGCGTTTTTTGACTGATTTTGGTTTGCAAGCAGCGCTGTCTGACATTGAGGCGACGGATTTATATCAGACCCAAAACGGCTGCAAAATTTATCTATATGACTGGCATGATGCGCGTTTGCCAGCGGCAATAGAAGCAGGTTCGACTTTACGTGAAGTTACTTGGGGGGTTGATCAGCTTGAAGATTTAACGCATTTGGCGGAGAAACTTGCCGATGTAGACGGCTTTGTACAGCATGCGACACAACTACAATGTCGTGATCCCAATGGCATGACATTGGTTTTTCAGCACAGTATAACCCAGCCTGTGCCTACGGCGAAAACTGCGGGCATTAATCAATATGGCAATGTGCAACGTATCAATGCCGCCAGCCCGGTGTATGAGCAGGCGCAACCCGTCGATATTGGTCATGTGGTATTTTTCACGCCAGATTTGGCGAAGACGCAGGCATTTTATATTGAAAAATTAGGTTTTTATTTATCTGATGCCTATCGTGCCCGCGGTGCATTCTTACGCTGCCGTGCCGAAGCTTTTCATCACGATTTGTTTTTATTGTCGATCCCCAATAAGCCGGCGGGACTAAACCATGTGGCGTTTGTGGTCCGTGATATCCATGAAGTAATTGGTGGCGGTCTGGCGATGAATCGTCAAGCATGGTCAACTTTTATTGGACCTGGGCGTCATCCAATTTCATCTGCTTATTTCTGGTATGTCCATTCACCATTGGGTGGGGCTTTTGAGTACTACACCAATGATGACTATCTCACTGCAGATTGGCAGCCACGCGAAGAAGAACATAGCTTGGCTTTATTTACTGAATGGGCGATTGAAGGTGGTTTAGATCACGATACACGTCGCCAAGTTAAATCAGCTTAGCAAAGCGCAGGGAATAGGAGCACAACAATATGGATCGAATCGTGATTGTTGGAGCCGGGCAAGCGGCAGGATGGGCTGTACATACCTTACGTGATCAAGGCTTTGCGGGTGAAATTCATGTGGTGTCCAACGAAGAACAAGTGTTTTATGAACGCCCGCCTTTGTCTAAAGCGGTGTTATCGCGTGAAGCGACGCTAGAAAGTTTGAATTTATTTTCGAAGGATCAGGTCGATGCATTTGCGATTACTTGGCATAAACCAGATATCGCGATTGATGTGGATAAGACCGCGCAAACGGTGCAGCTGCAAAGTGGCAAAGTCTTAGCTTATGACAAATTACTGCTTGCCACAGGCAGCCGTGCGCGCATACCTGTTTTGACTTGGTCGAGTATGCAGCATGTGTATACCCTACGCGATATCCAAGATTGCCAGCAATTGGCTGACAAATTGGCGAGCGCTGAGCATGTTGCGGTCATTGGTGGCGGCTGGATTGGTTTGGAAATTGCTGCGACTGCACGCAAACAAGGTAAAAAAGTTGATATTTTTGAGTATGGCAGCAGGCTTTGTGCGCGTAGTGTGAGCCCAGAAGTTTCAGACTTTTTGTTGCAGTTACACCAAGCAATGGGCACTCAGATTCATTTAAATGCAACCCAGTTGCATCTGATTGAAAGCAGTAGTCAGCGTATCGAAGTGTTTAATGCCGATGTGAAATTACAGCAATTTGACTGTGTGGTGGTGGGCGCGGGAGCTGACATTGCCAAGGAGCTGGCATTACAGGCTGGGCTCGACAGTAAAGATGGCATTGTGGTGAATGCCTATGGGCAAAGTTCGGATGCCAATATTTATGCGGCAGGAGATGTCGCGATTCACCCCAGCTTGGGGTATTGCATTCAGTCTTGGGCAAATGCACAAAATCAAGCGATTGCAACAGCGAAGTCGATGTTGGGTGATATGACAGCCTACCAAGATATTCCTTGGTTATGGTCTGATCAATATGACTGCAATATTCAAATTTTAGGGACTTATCAGCCAGAAAAAACGCAGCAAGTCATTCTCCGCAAAGTGTCGGATCGCCAGCTTAGTTTTTTTTATCTGGATCAACAACAGCAGTTACTCAATATGATTGCGGTCAATGAAGCGAAATGGGTCAAACTGGCTAAACGATGGATGAGCAGCGCACGTCAGTTGGATCCAGCACAGTTGCAAGATCCAGAATTTAATCTGATGAAACTAAAATAGCTGTTAAAAATCATAGTATTAGACCATGAATTAAAGGATTTTACATGGATAATGATGCAAAAACAGGGATTAAGCATTGGATACCTGCGACCATTTTAATGATCTGCGTGGTATTGGCTTTTTTTGACAAGATCAGCATCGCAGTATTGTTTTCTGACGCAACCTTTCAACACGCCATGGGGATTGCGCAGGACAAAGCCAAACTCGGTTGGCTGATGACCAGCTTTCTGTTGGCATACGGTTTTTCTTCAATGTTTCTGAGTTTTTTGGGCGATATTTTTAGCCCGAAAAAAATGTTGTTTTGGAGTGTGACCTCATGGGGCATTCTCATGATTTTAATGGGCTTCACCACCGACTATAGCACCATGCTGACTTTACGGGTGTTATTGGGGTTGGCAGAAGGTCCGCTGTTTGCCTTGGCTTATACCATTGTTAAACAGACTTATACCGATCGTCAGCAAGCCAGAGCATCAACCATGTTCTTGTTGGGTACCCCCATCGGCGCGTTTTTAGGTTTTCCGATCACAGCCTTTGTCTTGGCACATTACGATTGGCATAGCACCTTTTTTGTCATGGGTGCGATGACTTTTGTGGTCTTGGCTTTGATTGTGTATGGCCTAAAAGACTTGCAGTTGAAACGTACGGTTGATCTGGAAGGCGTAGGGAAACGGGTCAATTTTAAAACCCACTTAAAGAATACCCAGCGTTTGATCAGCAATGGTGCTTTTTGGTTGCTGTGTATTTTTAACATTGCGTTGATGACGTACTTATGGGGATTAAACAGCTGGGTGCCGTCTTATTTAATCCAAGACAAAGGCTTTAACTTAAAAGAATTTGGTATTTATTCCAGCTTACCGTTTATCGCCATGTTGCTGGGTGAAGTATTCGGGGCGTTTATTTCAGATCGTTGGGGACGCCGCGCTATACAAGTCAGTGCGGGACTTTTGGTGGCAGGTATTTTTATGTACTTGATGGTCTTGGCACACGATCCGATGCTGGTCATTGTTGCCATGTCCTTAAGTGCCATGGCGTGGGGCTTTGGGGTCGCCGCAGTATTTGCCCTATTAGCACGGATTACCACAGCCGATGTGGGCGCAACAGCAGGTGGAATTTTTAATGGACTGGGTAATTTTGCCAGTGCAGCGGCACCGGTGGTGATTGGTGCCATTGTGATGCAAACCGGCAGTTTTAATATCGGCATTAGCTTTTTGGCAGCTGTTGCAGTGATTGGGGCATTTTTCTTGGCACCCTTACTACAACGCTACTAGCGCGGCATGCTCGGTCGAGGCGACAGACTTGGACTGACAACATGTTAGAACTTTAGAAGCTTAGAACTTTAGACCGCTTGAAGGTACAGATGCGGCAGCGGATCTTTTGATCACGTTGCAATAAACAGGAGCAGATTATGTCTACACAACAATTTGAATCATGGAAACAACCGGAAGGTCAATCATTGGCAGATTGGATTGCTGGGCGTATCGCACGCTTTGAAACGCGTAAATACGATTTTAATGCCTTGAAATTTCAAGCCGACTATGACCCCAAATATCGCCGTGCACAAATGCGCTATATGGGAACGGGTGCAACAGGGGTCGCCAATGATAGCAATACCGTGCCTGCTGAGAATTTTACCTTCTCTACCATGGTGTTGCCGCCACAATGCGAAGGACCATTACACATCCACCATGACGTAGAAGAAGTGTTTTTTATGCTACGTGGTGAGATTGATCTATTTATTGAACATGACGGTGAGAAATTCTCAACCCGTTTAAAAGAGCGCGATTTGATTTCGATTCCACCGGGTATTTATCGTGGTCTCTTTAACCCAGGTCAGGATGATGCCTTGATGTGTGTGATGCTGGGAACCGGCAAACCGACCATCCCGAACTATCCACCTGAGCATCCTTTGTCAAAAATTAAGCGTTAATGATAAGGGGCAAAGCGCGTCGTTGTACGCAGCGAGGCGCAAAATTTAAAGCGTTTGACCCATTGATGGTGGTCTAGCGACGCAGCTGATCGAAATAGCAGTTTGGAACAACAGGATGACCATGATGACTTTGGTTGAACAATTGGCACAGTTTGAAGTAAAGCATATCGATTTAGCCGGTGTGCAGCAGTCTTATCGTGAAGCCGGTCAAGGACCAGATCTGGTGTTGTTACATGGTATCAGTTCTGGCTCAGGTGCATGGCTAAAACAGCTGCAGGCCTTAAGTCCGCATTTTCATGTGCTGGCGTGGGATGCACCGGGGTATGGTCAATCCGATGTTTTGGCAACCGATCAGCCTAATGCGCTGGATTATGCCCATCGTCTCAAAGCATGGTTGGATGCGTTGGGAGTGAAACAGGTCATTTTACTGGGGCACTCCTTGGGGGCTATGCAGGCGGCGGCATTTCAGGCGAGTTATCCCGAATATGTACGCGCACTGATATTGGCCAATCCAGCACAAGGCTATTACAGCGCAGATGCGGCACAGCAAGCTGAGGTTTATGCCAAGCGACCGCAAATGTTGCAACAATTGGGTGCGATTGGCATGGCTAAATTGCGTGGACCGCATTTGGCTGCGCATTGTTCGGCAGAGGTTTTGCACTTGATCACCGTCATGATGCAAGGCATTGGCTTGGCTGGTTTTACTGCGGCATCGTATTTACTGGCCTATGACGCTATAAAGCGTTATTTGCGTCCACAACAAGCCCATACCCATGTCATTAAAGCTATGTTGGATGGCATCACACCGCCACAAGATATTCAGGACTTGGCAGATCAGTTTCAGCTGCAGTCGTGTTATGCGCTTGAACAGGCAGGGCACCTGAGTTATTTGGACCAAGCCACACAGTTCAATCAAATTTTATTGTCACTTCATGACGCAAAGATGTGAGATAGGGAAATGAGCTTCCAATTAGAAGGGAAAAATGCAGTTGTGACCGGCGGCTCGTCTGGTATCGGTCTGGCAACTGTCGAATTATTACTGGCACAAGGCGCTCGTGTTGCATGGTGTGGTCGAGACCAACAGCGTCTAGAACAATCACGTGCTTATATGGAGTCGCGTTATCCAGATGCCAAAATCTTTACCATGACATGTAATGTTTTAGACAAACAGCAAGTACAGCAATTTGCTGCTGCGGTACAACAACAATTTTCAGGTGTGGATTGCTTGATCAATAATGCTGGGCAAGGGCGTGTGTCTAACTTTGACAATACGGCAGATGAGGACTGGCTCAAAGAAGTTGAGCTGAAGTATTTTAGTGTTTTGCACCCGATCCGCGCTTTTTTGCCAGCCTTAAAACAATCAAATGCTGCATCGATTAGCAATGTTAATTCTTTATTGGCCTTACAACCAGAGCCGCACATGATCGCAACCTCATCTGCACGTGCGGCATTACTGAACTTAACCCATTCCTTGGCGCATCAATTTGCCCCAGATCGGATTCGGGTCAATTCAATTTTATTGGGCATGGTGGAATCTGCGCAATGGAAACGACGCTATCAAGAACGCAGTGATCCTGAGCAGTCTTGGGCTGAGTGGATTGGCAATATTGCCAAAAAACGCGGCATTCCTATGGGGCGTTTGGGTAAGCCTGAAGAAGCGGCTCAAGCGTTGGTGTTTTTGGCATCACCATTGGCATCTTATACCACAGGTTCTGTGATTGATGTCTCTGGTGGCTTTAATAAACACATATAAGGTGAGCCTATGAAACAATTGATGATGATTGGCTTTGGTGCAATGGCCAACGAAGTTCGCCAGCATTTACCTGAAGATTTAGTGCTACGTTGGGTGGTGGTTCCTGCACGGAGTGTCGCCCATGTACAACAACTGTTACCAGCAACGGTGCAAGTGATCAGTGATGTTGAGGCTTGTCAGGGGCAGCCAGACTATGTGATTGAAGTGGCTGGTCAAGCGGCGGTCAAACAGCATGCTGCTCAGGTATTAGGCAAAGGCTGGCGTCTCGGCTTGATCTCAGTGGGCACTTTGGCAGATGCCGATTTTTTACAACAGTTACTTCACATTGCGCAAAATTCTGGCGGTCATTTACATGTGCTTGCTGGTGCAATCGCAGGTATTGATGGCTTAGCTGCAGCCAAAGAAGGTGGCTTAGAACAGGTGACCTATAAAGGTTGTAAAAGCCCCAAGAGCTGGCGAGGAAGCTATGCCGAACAGTTGATTGATTTAGATCAGGTCACAGAAAGCACTGTGTTTTATACCGGTACAGCGCGTGAGGCTGCTTTGGATTTTCCAGCCAATGCCAATGTTGCTGCCACCATTGCTTTGGCTGGAATAGGTATGGATCAAACCCGTGTGGAGCTGAGTGTTGATCCACATATTCAACAAAATAAACATAGCATTGTTGCGACAGGGCGTTTTGGACAAATGCATATCGAAATGTCTGGTGTGCCCTTAGCAAGCAATCCCAAAACCTCAACCTTAGCTGCACTGAGCGTGATCCGTGCATGCCGCAATAGTGTTGATGCCATTCAAATTTAAAAGGATTGTTGCCATGGTAAAAGAAATTTATATCGCTGGAGAATGGCGTTTAGGGCGTGGTCCTGTGATCCAAAGTAACTTTCCTGCGGATCAGTCGCTCAATGCCGAGATTGCGAGCGCATCGCTTGATGATGTGCATGAGGCAATCGTGAAAGCCGACCAAGCCTGGCGTCAGTCCGCATGGCGTCATTCATTGCCACATGAACGGGCTAAAATTTTATATCGTGTAGCTGATTTGATTGAGGCACGTGCTGAGCAATTGGCGCAATTACAAACCCGTGATAATGGTAAGCCTTTGGCTGAAACCCGTGCCTTGGTGATGAGTGCGGCGGCGACAGCACGTTTCAATGCTGCTGCATGTGAGACTTTAAATGAAGAGCTCACCACACAGCGTGCCGCAGATTTTATGACCATGAGTGTGCATGAGCCAGTGGGGGTGGTTGCTGCGATTACACCGTGGAATTCACCGATTGCCAGCGAAGTACAAAAACTGGCACCGGCTTTGGCTGCAGGCAATGCGGTGGTTTTAAAGCCTGCCGAAGCGACTTCATTGATTGCGTTGGAACTGGCGAAAATTTTTGCAGAAGCTGGGTTGCCCAAAGGTCTATTGAGCGTGCTGGTTGGGCGTGGCGCAGTGATTGGTGATGCCATCGCGCAGCATCCCTTGGTGCGCAAGATTTCATTTACTGGCGGAACCACTACAGGACGGCATTTGGCACATATTGCTGCCGATAAACTGATTACCACTGCGTTGGAATTGGGCGGGAAGTCACCAACCATCGTACTTGCCGATGCCGATATCGAGTTGGCAGCCAAAGGGATTGTTTATGGCATATTTAGTTCGGCCGGGCAGGCTTGTATTGCAGGATCAAGGCTGTTTATTCACCGTTCAATTTATGACCGTCTGTTAAAGCGTATTGTGGAAATCAGTGCTGCCTTAAGGGTGGGGCATCCAGAACAGCCCAATGTACATATGGGACCGTTGATCAATGCCAAACATTTGCAGTCGGTGCACCAATATGTCGAGTTGGCCAAGGCTGAAGGGGGGCAGGTGGTACTGGGAGGTGAAGCACTCACTGCAGGCGAATTGAGCAAAGGGAG